>CAWGFS010000029.1:0-236986 GCA_963821915.1 uncultured Verrucomicrobiae bacterium | reverse complement strand
TAAAACAAGAACCAGAGGATGAAATTCTGGGCCGTGAAGGTCCCGTAGAGCGCAGCCTGCATCACCAGCATGAGCGCACAAAATCCGCGACCCATACGTTGAGCCAGGAGGGCAAAGGGAAAGACCAGCGAGGTCAGGAGGACAAGGAGCAGACTGAGGCCGTCGATTCCGAGCAGAACCTCCGCACCGATCGTGGGGATCCATCGATGGCGTCCTATCATTTGCAGCCCGACGGCAGTCGGATCGAAGTGGCGCCAGACCGTCAATGCGAGTAGCGCAGTGATCGCCGTGCTTCCGAGGGCGACGGCACGGACGTAGTTCCGGGGCGCCACGCTGACAAAGAGCGCGCCGAGAATCGGAATGAAAATCAGTCCTGTGATCAGGTGAGCCATGCGTAGAGAATGAGCAACGCGAGCATGCCGACGGCGATCGCGCCGAGATAGGTTTGGACTTGTCCCGAATGCCGCGCCGCAATCACCCGCCCGAACCCGCGGGCGACGTCCGTCGCGTCATCCACCCCGGCGTTGATCCCGCGCTCGTCGAATCCTTTCGTCAGACTGCCTAACGTGCCTCCGAGGGCGCCGACGGCGCGGACGAGGCCGTCCCAAAAATAGCGATCCAGCAAGTCGGATGCTCGCGCCGTGGTTCGCGCGAACGCGATGATCGTCCAGTCGTAGAGTTCATCGAGCCACATCCGATTTGCGAGAAAGCGAAAGAGGCCAGGCAGCGCTCGCTCCAACGGGTCGATCGCGCCCGCTCGGCGATAAAGGAAGACACCGAGCCCGATCCCCGCCGCAACCAGCGCGAGGGAAAGGAAAAGCATCGGCTGAATCAGCTGCGAAGAATCGAAAACCGCCCGTTCGCCGGACAAATAGTCATGCAACCACGGCCACGCCGGCGTGAGCACGACACTGAATCCGACCGTGCAGAGTGCGAGCACGATCAACGGCAGCGTCATGACAGCCGGGCTTTCGTGCGCGTGTTCAGCCGCCGTCGCGCCGAGGGCCGAAGAAGACGTAAATCATCTGCCGCGTCATGTAGAGCGCAGTCAGCACGACCCCGGCCAGCATCAGATAATGCGGCACGCTGCGAGACCGACCAGAGCGAAGTGGCGTGCAGGATTTCTTCCTTTGTCCAGGCGCCGGCGAAGAAGAGCGGCACCCCGCTGAGCGCCATCATGCCGATCGCGTAGGTCAGAAACGTTACTGGCATAAGCCGGCGCAAACCGCCCATTTTGCGGATGTCCTGTTCCTCGTGACAGCCGTGAATGACGGAACCGGAACCGAGGAAAAGGAGCGCTTTGAAAAAGCCGTGCGCGAGCAGATGCATGATGCCGGCCGCAACTCCGCCCACGCCTAACGAAACCATCATCAAGCCAAGCTGCGAGACGGTCGAGTAGGCGAGGATGCGCTTGATGTCCGCCTGGGCGAGCGCGATGAGCGCCGAAATCAGCGCCGTGATCACCCCGATCCAGACGACCACGGTGAGCGATGGCGTGACGCCATTGATTGCCCCTAACGAAAAGAGAGGATAGACGCGCGCGACCAGGAAAACACCGGCCGCGACCATGGTGGCGGCGTGGATGAGAGCGCTGACTGGCGTTGGACCTTCCATCGCGTCCGGCAACCAGACGTGGAGCGGGAATTGGCCGGATTTCCCGACCGCGCCGCAAAAGATAAGGAGGGCGATAAAGGTCGCGCTCGCGCCTAACGAAAGCAGACCGACTGTGTTCGAGCGCACCGTTCCCGCCGTCGTAAAAAAGCAGAGTGCCGCTCCGGCCATAGAGCCAGAGAATTCCGAGGAAAAATCCGATATCGCCGATCCGGGTGGTGATGAAAGCCTTCTTCGCCGCGGCGGCGGCGCTTGGTTTGTGAATCCAAAATCCAATCAGCAGGTAGGAGGCGAGCCCGACCAATTCCCAGCAGACGAAGAGCAAGAGGAGACTGTTCGCGATGACCACGCCGAGCATGGCGGCGGAGAAAAATGAGAGGTAGGCGAAGAAGCGGGTAAAATTCTGGTCCGTCGCCATGTAACCGATGCTGAAAACAAAAATGCACAGGCTGACGAGCGTGATCATGACCAGCATGACGGCCGCGAGCGGATCGAGCACGAAGCCGATCCGCAGCACCTGTTCGCCAAAGGTGAACCAGGTGAAATTTTGCCAGACACGATAGCCGGGCGTTTGCAGTGTGGGCCAAAAAGCGACGAGCGAGAGAATGAGAGCAATCACCTGCCCGGCGATCGCGAGCCCAGCCGCACCGCTGCGGCGCGTATTCGACAGGCTCAGAATCAAGAGCGATGCCGCCAGCGGCACCGCCGGGATCAGCCAGAGGTGAGCGAGGAGTCGAGTTGCTCATCCTTTGAGCTGATCGACCTGATCGACGTTGGTCGTGCGAAAGTGGCGGTAGACCACGAGGACGAGCGCGAGCCCGACGGCGGCCTCCGCGGCCGCGATCGCGATCGCGAAGATCGTGACCATCACGCCGGTCGGCGGCGCCGGTTGCGGGCCAAAACGCCAGAAGGCGATGAAATTCAATCCCGCCGCCGCGAGCATCATCTCGATGCCGATGAGAATGAAAATCGCGTGCCGACGACTCAGCGCGGCGAGCAGGCCGATGCAAAAGAGCGCGGCCGAAACGATGAGGAAGAGTTGGAGGGTCGGAGTCATGCGGAGTCGGATCGCGACTCGAGGCGGCTCGCGCCTCACGAGCGAACGATCGCAGAAGAAAAGTCCGTTCGGCGATCGCCGAACGCACGCGATCGCCGCGCTCCCCAGCGGCCTGCGCTCCGCTGCTCACCGCTTTCCTCCATCACGAGAACGAGTGCGCCGATCAGGGCGGCGGTGAGGAGAACGCCGACGCACTGCAGCGGCCAGACGTAATCCGTCATCAGCGCTTCGCCGATTTGCCTGACGGTCAGCGCACCGATCGGCGGCGCCGCGACCGAGAAACCGGGCGTTTTCAAAATTGCCCAGATCAAACCCGCGAAAACCGCGAGCGCGATGAGCGCGCCGCTCCAGTTGAAACCGCGATCCTTCTCCGCGTCGCGCCGGGTGAGCAGAATCGTAAAGACGATCAGGACCGCGACCGCTCCGACGTAGACAAAAACCTGGACCAGGCCGACGAATTCCGCGCCTAACAAGAAGTAAAATGCTGCGACTCCGACAAAGGCGAGCGCGAAACTGAGCGCGGCATGAACCAGCTTCGGGAGCGTCGCGGCCGCGAGCGCCGCGGCGAGCGTCAGAATGGCGATGATGAAAAAGGCCGCGCTGTTCATTCGGCGAAGCGATAGGTGCGCGGCGCAAATTTCTTCCCGGTCTCGAGAATGCGAGAAAGCGCAAGGTAAACCGCCGCGAGCACGCCGAACGACCAGAGCCATCCCATGAGGCGCCGCCCTTCATAATGCCAGACCGCCGCCGCGATAATGCAGGCAAAGGCCATCGGGAGCATGAATTTCCAGGCAAAGTTCATCACCTGATCAATCCGCATCCGCGGCAGCGTCCCCCGAACCCAGATGAAGACAAAGATGAGGACGCTGAGTTTGCCGAAAAACCAGATGTAGGAAGGAACGAACTCCAGCACCCGCAGCGGCGCATGCCAGCCGCCGAGGAAAAGCGTCACCGCCAGGCCGCTGATCGCGAACATCCCGAGATATTCGCCGAGGAAAAAAATGGCGTATTTGAACCCGGAATATTCCGTCATGTGGCCGGCGACGATCTCCGATTCGCCTTCCGGCACATCGAAAGGCGTGCGGTTCGACTCCACCAGTCCCGAGACGAAAAAGAGAATGAACGCCACCGCGCCCCAGGGCGTGAAGACGAACCAGTGTGGGACCACGCCTAACGAGTAGCCGCCTTGCGCCGCGACAATCGCATCCGGCGTGAGCGAGCCCACGACCATCACCACCGGCAGGACGGTGATGATGAGCGGCAACTCGTAGCTCACCATCTGCGCGATCGCGCGCATCGCGCCGAGCATGGAAAACTTGTTGTTGCTCCCCCAGCCGGCCATGAAAACGCTCAGCTCGGTGGTTGAGCCGACGGCGAAGAAAAACAGAATGCCGCCGTCGATCGTGAAGGGCGTCATGTTGCGTCCGTAGGGAATGACGCCGAGCGCGAGAATCGCCGTCGCCGCGATCAGAATCGGCGCGAGGAAGTGCACCACCTTGTCCGCGCGCGTCGGCACGATGTCTTCCTTGATCAACATCTTGATCCCGTCCGCCACCGGTTGGAGCAGGCCGAAGGGGCCGACGCGATTGGGCCCGAGCCGGTTTTGAATGCGGGCGAGAATTTTTCTCTCCAAGCACAGAGATGAGAGCGAAGAGCGAGAGAAACACGGCGAGCAGCGCGGTGATATTGAGCAGGCTGGAAACGATCTGGCCGAGCCAGTCCGGCGCCCCGGCGAACGAGCGCGAGGATCCGCTCCTTCGCGAGAACGAAAATCTGGTCGAGAAAACCGCTCACCTTGCGTGGAAGGAAAGCGAGGTCTGATTTCTTAAGCAAGACAGGAATGGGTTCGGGACCGACGAATTTTGTTTCGCTTCCGGGGGCGTCGCGCTATTGCTCCTCCCGTGACGACAATCGGCCAGGCGTGAAAAACGAATTTTGCGGGATCGTTAGGCGAATCCCGCTTCCGGCCGGCGCACAAGACGAAATCTATGACAGAGTACGTGACTGAATTAATGGCGCGGGTGAAGACCAAGAACCCGGCGGAACCGGAGTTTCACCAGGCGGTGCAGGAAGTGGCCGAATCGCTCACCCTCGTCCTCGAGCGACATCCGGAGTACCGTGAAGGCCAAAATCCTCGAGCGCATGATCGAGCCGGAGCGCGTCATCATGTTCCGCGTGCCGTGGCAGGACGACAAAGGCGAGATCCGCATTAACCGCGGGTTCCGCATCGAAATGAACAGCGCGATCGGGCCCTACAAAGGCGGGCTGCGTTTTCATCCCTCGGTCAATCTCGGCATTCTCAAATTCCTCGCCTTCGAGCAGGTCTTCAAGAATGCCCTCACGACTTTGCCGATGGGCGGCGGCAAGGGCGGCTCCGACTTCGATCCCAAAGGGCAAAAGCGACAACGAAGTCATGCGCTTCTGCCAGGCCTTCATGGCGGAACTCTTCCGACACATCGGCGCCTATACGCGACGTGCCGGCGGGCGACATCGGCGTCGGCGGCCGGGAGATCGGCTACCTCTTCGGCATGTACAAGAAGCTCCGCAACGAATTCACCGGGGTGCTGACCGGCAAAGGCCTCGGCTGGGGCGGCTCGCTCATTCGCCCGCAAGCGACCGGCTACGGCGCGGTCTATTTCGCCGCGGAAATGCTCAAGACGCGCAAGGAAGGACTCGAAGGCATGACCTGTCTCATCTCCGGCAGCGGCAACGTCGCGCAATACACGGTTGAGAAATTGATCAACATGGGAGCGAAGCCGGTCACGATGTCCGATTCGGGTGGTTACATTTATGACGAGGCGGGATCAATGATCAGAAGCTCGACCTTCATCATGGACCTCAAGAATGTGCGGCGCGGCCGGATTTCCGAATACGCCGATAAATTCAAGAGCGCGGTTTACACGCCCGTTCGATCCGAATCTCGATCACAACCCGCTCTGGAATCACAAGGCGCAATGCGCCTTCCCGAGCGCGACCCAGAACGAGATCAACGGCAAGGACGCGGCCAACCTGCTGCGCAACGGCGTCTACGTCGTTTCCGAAGGCGCGAACATGCCGACCACGATGGAGGGCGTGAACCAATTTCTCGACGCCGGGATTCTCTTCGGTCCGGGCAAAGCCGCCAACGCCGGTGGCGTCGCCACCTCGGGGCTCGAGATGGCGCAAAACAGCATGCGCATTTCGTGGACGCGCGAAGAAGTGGACAGCCGGCTGCAGACGATCATGAAGGCGATCCATCGGGCGTGCTACCAGACGGCCGAGAATTACGGCACGCCGGGGAACTACGTGAACGGCGCGAACATTGCCGGCTTCCTCAAGGTCGCGAACGCGATGATGGACCAGGGCGTTGTGTGAGCCACAGGTTAACACAGATGCCGTAACGCAGAATGAGAATTCAAGGTCGGCTTTCCGACGCAGATCGGAAGCAATCATGGCTCCTTTCAATCTGCGTTCATCTGTGGCTCCTTGTTCTCCGAGCCGCTTCGGAATTTCGTGCATGACGCCTGATCCTTATTTTTTCCTCGTCATCTTTTGCGGCGTCGCGCTCGTTTTTCCGGTCGCTGCCGCTCGTCCTGGCCTGGCTTTGGAGACGATTTTTCCAGCCGCCGAAACCGGGCGCGGCCAAGAACGCGACCTATGAATGCGGGATCGAGTCGTTAGGCGAAGCGCAGATCCAATTTCAGTCGCAGTTTTATCTTTACTGCATCATTTTCCTGATCTTTGACGTTGAAGCGATTTTCCTCGTCCCGTTTGCGGTTGCCTTCACCGGGTTGCCCTTCGGCGCCTTCGTCGCGATCTTGATTTTCCTCCTCCTTTTGCTGGAAGGGCTGGTTTGGGCCTGGGGCAAAGGGTGTTTAACTTGGGCGAGGTGATGGAAGGGGCAAATGGACGAAGGGTCTCAGGAGCGAGCTGCAAAAGCAGGGCATCTGGGTGACCTCGATGCAGGAGCTTTACAATTGGGGCCGCAAGAATTCGATCTGGCCGCTCCAGTTCGGGCTCGCCTGTTGCGCGATCGAAATGATCGCGACCGCGGCCTCGCGCTACGACATCGCGCGTTTCGGCGGCGAAGTCTTCCGGCCCTCGCCGCGCCAGGCCGATCTCATGATCGTGGCCGGCACGGTGACAAAGAAAATGGCGCCTCAAATCGTCAGGCTCTACAACCAGATGCCGGACCCGAAATACGTCATCTCGATGGGCGCCTGCGCCATTTCCGGCGGACCATTCAAGCAAGGCTACAATGTCCTGAAAGGCATCGATCGTTACATTCCGGTCGACGTTTACATCCCCGGCTGCCCGCCCCGGCCGGAGGCGTTGCTCCACGCTTTCATGGAATTGCAGCGCAAGATCGACGGGCAAAAACTGACTGGAAAAGGGAAAGCGGAGTTTCTCAAAGCAAACACGCCGAGCGAGTTTCCGGTGCCCGAGTTCGGCGCGCACGATCTCGAGCCGCCGGCGAACCCGGATGTGTTTCACCCGCCCGCGATCGAGCGCGCCTGACGATGGAATCGCTCGAAGAAATCAAGGCCCGCGTCGAGCACGCGGTTCCGGGCGCCAGCTTGAGATCATTCCCAATCCCGGTCCGGCGAATCAGCCGTCGCTTCTGCTCGATCACACGCACGCATCCGCGCGTCGCGCGTTTCCTGCGCGACGATCCGGCCTTGCGCCTCGATTACTGCTCCAACGTGACCGGCGTCGATTGGCTCGATCGCACGGTGAAGAAAAAGGTGAAGGTGAAAAAGATGGTCGAAGGCGAAGAAAAGGAAGTCGAGGAAACGCAGGAGGAATTTTTTCCCGGTTATCTCGAAGCGGTTTATCACCTTTACTCGATGACGCACAAACATGGGCCGGTTGTCGTCCGGCTGCGAACCGACGATCGCGCAGAAGGTGCGCCGCTTCCCTCACTCACTCCGGTCTGGCGTAGCGCGGAATTTCAGGAACGCGAGATCTACGATCTCTACGGCATCCACTTCGACGGTCATCCCGATCTGCGCCGCATCCTGATGTGGGATGAATTCACCGATTTTCCGATGCGCAAAGACTATCGCGAACCGGACGATTACGAATACGAACCAACGCCGCACGACGACGTGCTGGAAAAAGCGAAGCAACACTACGCCCCGCGCCCGGCGCAGGACGGCGCGGAAAATATCGCGCCGCAGACATGATGTCATCCCGAGCGGAGCGCAGCACAGCTCGAGGAGATCCGTGACTGGAAACCTTTCGCAGTCCGCGCTCACAGGATCGCTCAAGCTGCGCTGCGGGATGACGTCGCGTTTCGACGGCGAGCTGCTCGAAGTCTCGATGGGCCCGCAGCATCCATCGACCCACGGCGTTTTCCGGATGAACGTTGCGCTCGAAGGCGAGATCGTGCGCAAACTCAAGCCGGTCTTCGGTTATCTCCATCGCAACCACGAGAAGATCGGCGAGAACACCAGCTACCTCGGCTCGATGCCGTATACCGATCGGCTCGATTATTTTTGCTCGATGACGAACAACTGGGCCTACGCGCTCAGTGTCGAAAAACTCGCCGGCATCGAAGTCCCCGAGCGCGCCGAATATCTGCGCGTCATCCTCGCCGAGCTGACGCGGCTGGTGAATCACACCTCGCTCCTCGGTTTCCTCCTCAGCGACATGGGCGCGTGGGGCACGCCGCTCATGTATGCCTTCCGCGAACGCGAGAGCATGCTCGATCTTTTCGAGTCGCTCTCCGGCTCGCGCATGATGTGCGACTACATGCGTTTCGGCGGTTGCCGGGTCGATCTGCCGCCCGGCTGGATGGAGCAGGCGCGAGACATCGTGGATGGTTTTCCGCGGTTTCCTCGATGAGTTCGAAAAACTGATCACCGGAAATGAAATCCTGATCGCCCGCACCCAGGAGGTTGGGAAACTTTCCGCCGAACTGGCGATCAACGCCGGCATCACCGGCCCCGGTCTGCGCGCCTCCGGCGTGAATTACGACGTCCGCAAAGTGGACGGCTACGGAATTTATCCGCGCTTCAAATTCCGAGTGCCGTTAGGCGACCATGGCGATTGTTACGATCGCCTGATGATGCGCGTGCTCGAATTGCGCGAGAGCCTCGGCATTCTCCATCAGGCGATGGACCGACTTGCCCGAAGGTCCGATCATGAATCCGAAGGTAAAAATCCGCGCCTTCAAGCCGCCGGTCGGCGAAGCCTACGGTCGGATCGAAGCGCCGAAAGGCGAGCTCGGCTTTTATCTGATCAGCGACGGCAGCGGAAATCCCTATCGCTACCGGGTGCGTCCGCCGAGCTTCATCAACCTCACGATTCTGGAAGACATGTGCCTCGGCCACACCGTGGCGGACGTGATGGTGATTCTCGGCAGCATCGATATCGTGATGGGAGAAGTGGATCGATGATGATTGGCGGCGGGGTTCTGAAGGGCATGGCGGTAACGGCACGGAATTTCGTCGGGAGCTATTTTGAAAAAGATCGCCTAACGACGGTGCAATATCCGGAGGAACGCAGTCCGCTCCCGGAAAACTCGCGCAACTTTCCCTTTCTCGTTTACGACACGGACGACGCGGCCGCGGGTTTGCGCTGTGTGGCCTGCAAGATCTGCGAAAAGGAATGCCCGCCGCAGTGCATCTACATCGTCAAAAGCGAAGACAAGAAGCCCGATTACATGGGCAAACCGCAGTTTTATCCGGCCATCTTCGACATCGATATCTCGGTCTGCATGAGCTGCCAGATCTGCGTCGAGGTCTGCCCGTTTGAAGCGATCAAGATGGACAAAGTGTATGAGCTGAGCCGGCGTGAACGTTTCGACGCGCTCCTCATGCGCAAGAGCGACCTGGCGAAATCGAACGACTACTATCACCGCATTCATCCGCTCGAGGCCGAAGCGGTCGATGCCGCGCTCGCCGCCGCCGCCGCGAAAAAAAAGCCGGTCCGTCCGCCCCCGCCCGCGGCAAGCTAGACGCGGCGCTGCGAATGTAGGGCACCGGCCGTGCCTGTCGGCGTGACTCGCCGCGAACATCTCGCGCATCGACGCGCAGCTGATCCATGCGTTGGAGGCGCTTCGCGCACTGCCAGTTTGAGCTGCCAATCTGCGTCGAGGTCTGTCCATTTGAAGCGATCAAGATGGACAAAGTCTATGAGCTGAGCCGGCGCGAACGCTTCGACGCGCTCCTCATGCGCAAGAGCGATCTGCGAAATCGAACGACTACTATCACCGCATTCATCCGCTCGAGGCCGAAGCTCGAGTGCGACGCCGCCGCACCAGCCGCTGCCCCGTGCTCCCGCTCGAAGAAGAACACCGCCGCGTCTTCGAAGGCCGATAGCGTATCCATGCCCTCGAGGATGCGACGCGCGTTCCATGCGCGGCATGTTCAGTCCGACTGCTTTTCTCTTTTCTTCGCCCTTTTTATCACCGACTGCGTCTACGCCGCTCCGGCGCCGGATTTTTCCGATCTTCTCCGCTGGCGCAACATCGGTCCGTTCCGCGGCGGACGGACGCGCGCGATCTCCGGCGTGCCGTCGCAGCCGAACGTTTTCTACATGGCGCAGGTGAACGGCGGCGTATTTCGCACGGACGACTACGGGCGCACCTGGCAGCCGATTTTTGACGATCAACCGACCGCTTCAGTCGGCGCGCTCGCGGTCGCGATTTCGGATCCGAAAATCATCTACGTCGGGAGCGGCGAAGGACTTCATCGGCCCGATCTTTCCGTCGGCAACGGCATCTACAAATCGACCGATGCGGGCAAAACCTGGACGCATCTCGGCTTGCGCGATGGCCAGCAAATCGCGCAGATCGCGGTCGATCCGCGCAATCCCGAGCATCTGCTCGTGGCGGTGGCCGGACATCCCTACGGGCCTAACGAGGAACGTGGCGTCTTCCTTTCGACAGACGGCGGCAAGACTTTCGCGAAGACGCTTTACAAGGACGAGAACACGGGCGGCAACGATGTGCAGATCGATCCGGCCAATCCGCAGATCGTTTACGCTTCGCTCTGGGAAGCGCGCGAAGGTCCGTGGGAAAACGCGGAATGGAACGGAACCAACGGCGGCATTTTCAAATCGACCGATGGCGGCAAGACCTGGAAGCAGCTAAGCAAAGGCCTGCCTAACGACATCGTGCAGGCCAATCTCGCGGTTGCGCCGAGCGCGCCGCGGACACTCTTCGCCGCCGTGGCCACGCCAAAGACGGTCAAGCTTTATCGTTCCGACGACGCCGGCGAAAACTGGAGCCTGGCGACGGAGGATGCTCGTCCGGCCGGTCGGATCGGCGGCGGCGATTTGCCGGTCGTGCGGTTCGATCCGCAGAACCCGAAGGTCGTTTATTCCGCGAGCGTGGTTTGTTGGAAATCGACCGATGGCGGCAAGACCTGGGACGGCTGGCGCGGCGCCCCGGGCGGTGACGATTATCAAAACGTTTGGATCAATCCGAACAACCCTCAGATCATTTTGCTCGGCAGCGACCAGGGCGCGATCATCACGGTGAACGGCGGCGCGACCTGGAGTTCCTGGTATAACCAATCGACCGCGCAGCTTTATCATGTCAGCGCGGACAATGCGTTTCCCTATCGGCTCTACAGCGGACAACAGGAGAGCGGTTCGGTCGGAATCGCGAGCCGCGGACCGAACGGCGAAATCACCTTCCGCGACTGGCACCCGGTCGGAGCGGAGGAATACGGCTACGTGACGGCCGCTCCGCACGATCCCGACATCGTTTATGGAGGCAAGCTGACGCGTTACGATCGCCGGACCCATCAAGGGCAAAACATTCTTCCCAAGCCATTTCGTTCCGACGAATTCCGGATGGTGCGAACGGAGCCGGTTGTTTTTTCTCCGACCAACCCAAGCCTTCTTTTCTTCGCGACCAACACTCTGTGGCAGACGACCGCTGGCGGGCGGAACTGGCAGGAGATCAGCCCGGACCTGACGCCGCAAGACCTTCGAAGTCCCGGCCAGTGTCGGCAAATTTCGTGACCAACCGACCGCGCAACCGCGGCAACGTGGTGTGATCTACACGGTGGCGCCGTCCCCGCTCGATGGAAATCGCATCTGGGCCGGAACGGACGATGGCTTGATTCACCTAACGACCGACGCGGGCAAGAACTGGACCGATGTGACGCCGCCACAGATCGGCCCGTGGTGGAAAATTTCCCTGATGGACGCGAGCCATTTCGATGCGAAGAGCGCCTACGCGGCGGTCAACACGATCCGGCTCGACGATCTGCGCCCGCATATTTACCGGACACACGACAACGGCAAGACCTGGCAGGAAATCGTGCGCGGCATTCCGAGCGACGAAAACGTCAACGTGGTGCGCGAAGACCCGCAGCGCCGCGGACTGCTGTTCGCCGGCACGGAGCGCGGAGTTTACGTCTCCTTCGACGATGGCGACAACTGGCAGTCGCTGCGTTTGAATCTGCCCGCGACTTCGGTGCGCGACCTGATCGTAAAAGACGACGATCTCGCGATCGCGACTCATGGGCGCGGTTTCTGGATTTTGGATAACATCACACCGCTGCGGCAACTTCAGCCTGAACGAAAACGACAACGCTCCTCTTCAAACCACAGACCGCGCTGCGCGTCCGCTGGAATTCGAACACCGACACGCCGCTCCCGCCGGATGAACCGGCGGGCGAAAATCCGCCAGAGGGCGCGATGATTGACTATTCGTTAGGCGAGAATAACGCCGGGCCGGTCACGCTCGAAATCAAAGACAGCAAGGGCGAGGTGGTGCGTCGTTACGCGAGCACCGATCCAGTTCCACCGGAAGATCCAAAGCTGAAAATCCCGCGCTACTGGGTGCGGCCTCCGCGCGTGCTTGTCGGACAAGCCGGGAATGCACCGCTTTTTTTGGGACATGCACGGCGAACCGTTGCCGGAGATCGAGCCGGAATATCCGATGACCGCGGTGTATCGCGAGACCGCGCCGCAACCAACCGCGCCATGGGTCCTACCCGGTAGCTATTCGGTCGTCCTCACGGCTGGCGGCAAGAGTTTCACCCAGCCCCTGACCCTGAAAATGGATCCCCGTGTAAAGGCGAACGAAGCGGAGCTGACCAAGCAGTTTGAGCTGTCGAAAAGGCTTCAGGACTTGCGCGCGGAGCTGCAGCCGATCGGCAAAAGCTACGAAGCGCTGGTCGGCGAACTGGAAAAAGCAAGGGAACGCGCTGGAGGAGCAAGCGTCAAACAGGCGATTGAAAATCTGCGCAAAAAGCTTGAGGAATTCGCCAATCCCTCTGCTGTCCGGTCGGGCGAATCGCTTGAGTTGGATGTGCTGAAGAAAGTCGAGAAACTCTTTGACGATCTGCAGGAGGTGGATGCGGGGCCGACGCCCCAGCAGGAAATTGCCCTGGGAGACCTGCAACGTGAGGCGCGGTCCGTGCTGGAGCGATGGCAAGCGATACCGGAGAAGGTCGCGGCAGTGAATGCGCAACTCGAAGCGGCCGGCCTCGAACCGATCAAGGTCCCGTAGGCGATTTTGGCCCAACGATGCCTCAAGTTGATCTCGCCGAATATCTGCGCGCTTCGCGCCGGATTCTGGTTTTCACCGGCGCGGGCATTTCGACTGGAAGCGGCATCGCGGATTTTCGCGGTCCGCAAGGCGTCTGGACGCGGCGCCAGCCGGTCTACTACGAAGATTTCATGACCTCGGAAGCGGCCCGGATCGAGCACTGGGATTACAAACTTGAAGCCTGGGAATCGTTCCGGAACGCGCAGCCTAACGACGTTCACCGGGCGATCGTCAGACTGGAGCAAGCGGAAAAACTGAGGATGGTCGTGACCCAAAACATCGACGGCTTGCATAGCCTGGCGGGCACGAGCGCGGAGCGCCTGGTCGAGCTGCACGGCACCAACTCGCTCGTCGAATGTCAGAGCTGCAAAAGCCGGAGCGATCCAGAGCCGCATTTCGATTTTTTTCGTGCGCAGCGCACGCCGCCGCTCTGCGCCTGCGGCGGATTCCTGAAACCGGCGACGATCAGCTTCGGCCAAAGTCTCGAGCCGCACGAACTCGGACGCGCGCACCAAGGCGCTATGGAAGCGGACCTGGTCGTGGCGCTCGGCTCCACCCTGTCGGTTTACCCCGCTGCTTCGTTTCCTTTGCTGGCGGCGCGGCGCGGAATTCCCTACGTCATCGTCAATCGAGGTGCGACGGAGCACGATGGCGAGCCGTGCGTTTCGCTTCGGCTCGAGGGCGAAGTAAACGCCATTTTCCCGCCGGCGGTGGCGGCGGCCTTGTCGCCAATTGGAAATTGAGGGAGAGCGCGCGACTTCTGATTCACTTGTCGTGCGCGTATCTTTGCGCATCAAGGCCGATCTGCGCTAGGTTCGAGCGCGTGCGTTTCCTGAGATCGTTAGGCTGGATTTGGTTGTCGCTCGGGCTTTTTGCTTTTTCGGCCGAAGCGGCGGAGCGGGAATTTCGCGGCGCCTGGGTCGCGACGGTTTACAACCTCGATTGGCCGTCGAGGCCCGGCCTACCCGCCGCCACGCAGAAGGCCCAACTGCGCGCGCTGCTGGATCGAGCGGCCGAGCTGAAGCTGAACGCGATTCTGCTTCAGGTGCGGCCGGCGAGCGACGCGCTCTACGCCTCGACGAAAGAGCCGTGGTCGGAATTCCTGAGCGGAAAAGCGGGCGTTTCGCCGGGCTACGATCCGCTCGAGTTTGCGGTCGCCGAAGCGCACGCCCGCGGGCTCGAGTTGCACGCCTGGGTGAATCCATTCCGCGCCGCGATCAGCGCAAGCGCCAAGCTGCCGGCGAACCATGTTGCCACAGAGCATCCGGAATGGGTTCGGCGTTTCGGGAAGCAACTTTGGATCGATCCCGGTGAACCAGCGGCGCGGGACTACGTCATCAGCGTCATTACCGACATCGTGCGTCGCTATGCTGTCGATGGTATCCATCTCGACGATTATTTTTACCCTTATCCGCTCAAATCGAGTCAGGCGACGTTTCCGGACGATTCCAGTTGGAACCGCTACGGCCGCAAAAGCGGACTGAGCCGGGCGGATTGGCGGCGGGAGAACATCAACGATTTCGTGCGTTCGATGTATCGGGCGGTGAAGGCAGCCAGATCGAAAGTGCGCGTTGGCATCAGCCCGTTTGGGATCTGGCGCCCGGGCGTGCCGGCAACCACTAAAGCGGGGCTCGATGCCTACGGTCAACTTTTCGCCGACTCACGCAAATGGGTTGCACAAGGCTGGGTCGATTATCTCGCACCGCAACTGTATTGGAGCATTCGACCAGCGGAACAGAGCTTCCCGGTCCTCCTCGATTGGTGGCGCGCGCAGAGCCACGGAATACCGATTTGGCCCGGGCTGGCAACAGAGCGGATCGGTTCGAAGCGGCCGGCACGCGAGATCATCGAGCAAATTGAGCTGACTCGCCGCGGCACTTCATCGCCGGGGCAGATTCACTGGAGCATGAAAGCGCTGATGCGAAACCAGGGCGGGATCGATAATTTGCTGAAAGCGGGGCCGTACGCGGAGAAAGTGGAGTTACCGCACTAATTCAGGCTGCCTAACGAAATTGCCGATGCCGCCGAATCTGCTCGGCAAATGCCGGCCGCTGGTCGGCGGGAATCTCGGAGGGGAATTTGGCTTGCGAACGATTCCAGCGACCGATCCATTCCGCGGCGAGGAGCTCATAGCGGCGTGCTGAAGGAGTGGCGAGCGCCGCAGGCGTCAGTGCAATCGTGGTTTCCTCTTTGACGCCGGCCGGACGGCCCTTGGCGACAAAGAACCCGGCGGCGAGGAGTGCCGCGCGGGCGGCAGTTGAGTGTGTGTAGGTGAAAAGCTCGGTCGCGCGTTCGGCACAGGCGTCGAACAAGCGGCGAAAGATCTCGATCGTCCACTGTTCGCCGTGGGTCTTGCTCGAGAACATGTCGTAGAAAATCAGGTCGGGCGGGACCGGCGCCTGTCCAACCGTTTCCAGGAAATCGCCTGCCACGAGTTCCCAGCTCAAACCGACATGCTGCTTTCGAATGCCACACGCCACGCCGCACGAATGCCGACGGGGCCGCCGTGGCGGAGATAAGGGAATTTGTCGTCATGGCGCAGCGCGAGTCGGAGGGAGTCGAGATCGTTCTCGAAGCTGATGAGGCGCATGGGACGAACTGGTCCGATGCTCGGCCTGCGCTTCGTAGCATTGGATCGCGGCCATGGCGTTGGCCGCCGCACCGAGCCCGACATCCCAGATGACGAGCGGCTCCTGACCGTTCGCGTCGGACCGGCAAATGCGCCGCGCGAGGTTCGACTGCTCGATGTAGAGACTGCGCGCCTCTTCCATCGGCGGCGTGCGCATATGCATGATCTCGCCCGAAGAAATCTGCCGGATGCTGGCGAAGCCTTCCTGGGCGATATGGACCTCGTAGTTGCCTAACGAACGCGATTTCTGACGCGCCGGTTTCGGACGAAGCGCGGGATTTTCCCGATCCGATTCCTGCAAGAGAAGCGCGTTGTGCGCGATAAAAATCAGCGAAGCGATCAGCCAGAATGCTTGCTCGAATGTCGCGCATGAGCTGGTGATAGAAATGGATGTTGTGTTTGCCGAGGAGTTGCCAGCCCAGCGTCTCGCTCGTCTTCGTGAGGTGATGCAGATAGGCGCGCGAGTAGCGCGCGCAGGTCGGGCAGGCGCAGGCGGGATCGAGTTTTTCGTTGGAGAATTTGTAAACGCCGCGGCGCATCTGGAGAAAACCGCGCGAGGTGAAGGCGGCGCCGCGCTGCGCCAGCTGCGTCGGCATGATGCAGTCGAACATGTCGACGCCGCGATGGACCGCTTCGAGGATGTCGAGCGGCGTGCCGACGCCCATGAGATAGCGCGGTTTGTCCGGCGGCAGGAGTTGCGCGGTGAACTCGCACAAGTCTTCGCGCTCGCTCTTGCTCTCGCCGACTGCGAGACCGCCGATGGCGAAACCATCGAATGGCATCTCGCTCAGAACGGCGGCGCTTTCGCGGCGCAGCTCCTTGCAAGAGCGCGCCTTGCACGATCGCAAACATCGATTGCGGCGAATCGCCGCGCGCGGCGAGACTGCGCGCCGCCCAACGATGCGTGATCTCGACGCGCCGCGCGAGCGGTCGCTTCATCGGCGGTCGAGGCGATGCATTGATCGAGCGCCATCATGATGTCGCTGCCGATCGCCTTCTGCGTCTCGATGCTGAGCTCCGGGCTGAGCAGAATCGTCTGTCCGTCGAGATAACTTTGAAAGACCGCGCCCGCTTCGCTCATCGAGCGCGAATGCGGCAGCGAGAAGATTTGGAATCCGCCCGAGTCCGTCAGCACGGAGCGATTCCAACTCATGAAACCGTGAATGCCGCCGATGCGCCGGAAAACTTCCGGGCCCGGTCGGAGCAGCAGATGATAAGTGTTCGCGAGCAGAATCTGGGAGCCGGCTTCTTCGAGCGTGCGAGTCAGCTGCGCCTTCACCGTGGCCTGCGTGCCGACCGGCATGAAGAGCGGCGTCTGCACTTCGTTGTGCAAAGTGCGAAAGGTCGCGGCCCGGGCCCGCGAATCGCTCGCCTGCGCGTCGAGGCGAAAATTCAAGCGCGACGTCATGATATGAGGGCGTCCACTTTTCTTCTCAACCTTCTCCGCGCCTCGCCGGCTCGGGATGACGAGCTTTGCGAACGTCGATTATGACTTCTCATTGGCCAGCGTGCTCCGGACCGATTCGAGCTCTTTGCGACGCGTCGGATCGGGACGGGGATAACTCATCTTCATTCCTTTGAGCGTCGTCGACGATCGATGATAAGCGGGCGTTCTTCTTGTCGTCGGCCGGGACCACATGCCAAGCCGCCTCTTTTGTGCTCGTCGCGCGGAGACAGGCTTTGTAGGTCACCATGTACTCGTCCCAGTACGCTCGTTCTACCCAAGTCGCCCATGCTCAGGCGCCACCTAAGACCCGGGACAACTCGGAATTCTTCCAAGTTCACTTTCACGACGTTGGAAACTACGTGCGTTTGCCAATGAGCGAAACGGCGCCGAAGCGGCAGGTGATTTGCGAATTCCGATTTGCGTTCTAAAGATTCGTTGCGCCGCGACCGGTCCAGTCCGGGCGGCGATCGGTAACGATACCCCGTGGTGTAACGGTAACACAGCGCCCTTTGGAGGCGTTATTCATGGTTCGAATCCATGCGGGGTAGCCACTCGACCGACTCAGAACCGCAGGGCTCTACGATCCAGCGACTGGATCCTGGACAGAGACAGGCACCCTTGCCCGAGGCCGCAATTCTCATACCGCAACCTTGCTTCCGAGTGGCGAAGTTCTCATCGTTGGCGGCGGTATACCAACACTGGTAGCGGAAATCTATGACCCGCAGCAGGGGACTTGGGCAGAGGGTGAAAAGTTGAACGTCGGTCGCCGATACCACACTGCCACGCTGCTCCAGGACGGGAGGGTGCTTGTTGCTGGTGGTCAGGAGGATCTCGGACTTCAGCTAGAGACGGTCGAGCTGGGTTCGCGCAGCCCTTAAAAAAGGGGCTCGACGACCTGCCTAAGCTAGCTGTTCCGTGAGCTATTTGAGTTGCCGTGCTGAAGAGGGTCGTGAAACTCTCTGTTGATCTGCAGGAGGTGGATGCGGGGCCAGCTCGACGCTCAAAAAGGAAATGGCGACGCATACTGATCGCTTCGGCCCGCGATGCGCGCGAATGGCCAACGCGCCCGGCCTAACGAGAGGCTTTCGTGGCAATCAATTCCCGCAGATCACCGACTGTCGCGTCGATTTTCTTCAGATCACGTCGCCGTCCCTTGAGCGGTTTCGTATCGATCTTGCGCACGAGGGTGATCATGTCGCCCAGATCGCGAATCCGCGACTTCGGCAGATCGCGTTCCTTGGCCCGCTCGCTCGCCCAGGCCGTGACTTCGTCGAGCTCTGCCTCCAGCCGGCTCAGGTAGGCACGGCCGGTGCGGCGCAAAGTTCGGCGCAGACTAACGAGATCGGTAATCAATGATCTTGCGGGAGAAGTCTCGTGGTTCGGCTTCTCCCGGCGTGCAGTATGGTTCTTTTTCATGTAATTCCTTTGCGGCCAAATCCGAATCGGCGCGGCAAGCGCGCGATTGGCCGCATCGGCTCAAGGGCCGCGACCCGCCAGTTGGTCAGCAACTCGATCTGGCCGTCGTCATGTTCCACCAAGGCCGAACAATTCTCGACCCAATCGCCGCAATTATAATAAGTCGTGTCGCCGATCTGTCGGATGATCGGACTGTGGATGTGCCCGCAGAGCACGCCCTGAACATGGTAGCGCTCGGCATAACGAACAATTGCGTCTTCGTAGGCGCCGATGAAACTGACCGCGTCTTTCACCCGTTGCTTGACCGCTTTGCTGAGCGACCAATAACCGAATCCAAAAATCCGGCGTACGGCATTTACGAACGGATTGAGAGCGAGGAGAAATTGATAGCCAACATCGCCGAGAAAGGCGAGCCACTTGATATTTTGCACCACGGTGTCGAGCTCGTGCCCGTGCAGGACGAGGATCCGGCGTCCGTCGGGCGTAACGTGAAATGCGTGTTTCTGGATCGTGATCGCGCCGTAAGCGCCGAGATGACTGGCGAGAAACTCATCGTGATTGCCTGGAATGTAGATGATCCGCGTCCCTTTGCGGGCCTTGCGCAGAATCTTTTGAATAACGTCGTTATGCTCCTGCGGCCAGTAAATGCCACGTTTGAGCGACCAGATGTCGATCAGATCACCGACGATGTAGAGCGTGTCGAACTCGTTCTCCTTGAGGAAGGCGAGAAACGCCGCGGCATTACTACCGCGGGTCCCGAGATGGACGTCGGAAATCCACCCGGCACGATAGCGGTTCGCGCGATTGGTCACCACGAACCTTCTGTAACGAAAGCAAAGGGAGCGAGCAAAAGCTCAATTGTTACGTTTCTGCGACAACGATATGCCGGGGAAATACCGGCAAAAAAAGGCCAACGATTGACGCTGTTCGAATGAATGTTTAATATACTGCATGCTGAAGTGATCGCCACGTCTGAAACTTGATCCTTTGGTTTTCTCCTGGCTGCTTGCTTCTCGCGTGCGGCCTGCCCCCGCGCAGGATGCGGGAAACTACCGCACCGTATATGTGCCTCCGCCAGTCGGCAGCCACCTTGGCGGCGGCTATGTCCGAGTCCCGATCGAAAACCAGGGCAACGATGAGTCGGCCTTGCTCGGCATGATCACCAAACTCAACGCCGCCGGTGGTGAAAAGAGAGAGCGCCAATTCGTCCTCGAAGCGGTATCGCGCAGCACGGGCGTGAGCCAGCGGGAATTGCAAGCGCAACAGGATATCCTTCGGCTCCGTTTCGGCGACCTGTGTGCAATTAACGCGATCGCCCGTGGCAACAGCGACAAAGTGCAACAGATCGCCACGCTTAGGTCCAAGGGCAGCACCTGGACGCAATTGGCCAAGGCCAATGGCGTGAGTATCGCGACGGTGGTTCAGACAACCCGCAACGCGGACCAACTCACGGTGAGCTCATTTTCAAACTCGGTGGATCGCGCCAAGGGGGGCCCGGACAAGTTGAAAAGCATGGGCGTTCATGCGCAGCCAAACGTCCGGCCCGGCGGCTAATCACCGGCGAGCCACAATCCTTGCCCAAGAAACGTCGCGCCTCCTACGAACTCGGAGTCGGACTCACGAGCGGGGAAGTGGTCGGAATCAGCGAAGGTGTCGGCGACGGGCTGCCCGTCGCCGAGGGCAACTCTGCCGGAGTCGGAAAGGCAAAAGTCGGCGAAGGCGAGGCTGTCGGCGATTCGTTAGGCGAAGGCGTTACGCTGGGCGACGAGACGGGCGTTGGCGATGGAGTCGGCGTCGGTGTGGGAATCAAGTCCGCCCAGTGATGCAGTGGCACGGTCGCGCCGCCGATTTCCTGGATCAGCTTTTCGCAACGCGTCCGAATCTTCTCCAAATCGGGCGGACCGAAAGGCATGTCCGCCGTCCCGGGAAAAATCAGGTACGTAACCTTGAGATCGCTTACCGGCCGACTGTAAGGCGTGGCCAGCGCGTTGATCTGCTGCGCGATCCGCAATGAGGCCTCGCCCACCTTATCGCTAGGGCCGACATCGCCCACGATCGCCGGATAGATCTGATCGCCAAACACGACCACCGCGTAGTCACCCACTCGTCCGGCATCTTTCGCCCGCGCAAAGATTCCCGGGAGCACGATGTAGGGATCGGTCGCTGCGATGAGAAAACTGAAGCGCTTGAGCGAATCGACCTCGGCCTTCATCCGTTGGATCCCGATCCGCAGATCGCGGTTCCGTTCCATCGTCAGGCCTTTTTGCGCGAATTCGCTTTCGTAGCGTCGCAATTTTTCCTCCGCCGGAGCGAGAAACGGATTCGGGCGGGCAGTTTGCTTCTTCCAATGATAGCTGGTGAACGGCTTGAAATTGGCCGAGCTGCCGCTCACATCCGGCAATCGATCGGAGTCGGAGCCATCCGCGTCCACGTCCATCTCGGCCTGCAACAGGATGGCGCTTCTTTTCGTCTCGGGATAACGCAGCCGCAGAATCGTCTGACAATCGTAAAAATTGTGCCGGGAAAGGAGCTGATCCAGCCTCACGAGATCCTCCCGCAGCGTCCGAACTTTTAGATCGTAGAGCTCCTGGAAGAGCGGCGAAACGGAATCGGCCGTGATCGCCGCGTCCAGCTTCGGCAGCAATTTCGGCAACTCCGGGGTAACCTGCGCCAGTTCTTCCAACGTCCGGTTCGGGGTTGGGACGCGCACCTTAAGTCGCAAATCGAGGACATAGCTCTCCGGATCGAGGCGCTCCGTCGAAGCGGTCCCGCCGGGGGTCGGATTGACTTCCGCGTGCACTGTAATGCCACTCCAGAGTTTGGCAGTGTCGAGCCGTCCACCAATGACCGGCGTTCTCCACGGCGTGGCGGTGGGCACAGGCGGAGGGGTCGGGGTGACGAGCGTCGGAAGGCTGAACTTTTGCGTCGTCAGGCGCAGGCGCTCAAGCGAAATCCAACGCAGCACGATCGCCGCGAAGAGCGCGAGGAAGAGCAGCAAAGCCAGCCAGCGCAGTGTGCTCAGGCGAAACTTGCGCACACAAAACCGCTATTTGCGAATCCAGGCGACGATCGCAAAAACCATCCCAAGGACGCTCAGGAGCGACATCATTCCGGCTGGCATCATTTTGCCGGTGCGAAAGAACGCGGGCAAAAAATATCCGATGAGCAAAAGCGAGACGATCCCGCCGAGTGCGAGGCCGATCGGCGCATGGCTCGGCAAAAGAAAGGCCGCCAGGAGGAGCAGAAGACCGCTAAGCGAGCCGGCAATAAGAGAAGCATTACTGCCCGCTTTGACATAGCCCATGATGCCGCCCGCGATCGTGAGAAGACCGAAGACGATGAAGTAAATTTTGGTCGGCATTAACATAAGGCAACTTCCTGCGAGATCGTTAAGCCAAATCCAGCGTGCTGTCTAGATGGCTCAGGATAACGAATAGGAAAACGCCGCAATCTCAAAACGCGCCGTGGAGCATGAGGGCTCCGAACGGCGCGCCACTTTCGTAGTGATAGCGGACGTCGGTCCGATGGAAATCGAATTGCCGCCAGGGGATGTAGCCGCCTCCCATTGTGAGCGAAAGCGAGGAATTGATTTTCCATTCCGCGCCAACTCCCGCGCGCACTTCTTCGTAGCTCAGCCAGGCGCTGTTGAGGCCAGTGTCGCCGTGGCTGTCGCCGAAACGATCATCCATCCGAAAGGTGTTGGCCTTGATATCCGCGCCGGCAAAGAGCGTGAAGTCGCGGTTGACCAAATACTCGAGGCGCGGCGCTGGGAGAACGGCGTTGAGCACCCAGTTCGGAGAAAATTTCCAGCGAACGCCACCGCCGGGCAAGGCCGGGAACCGGGCCTGCACGTTGACGCCGACGCCAAAGACGAGCTGCACCTCCGCGCTATGAATGTAGGTGCCGCCGAGGACAAAAGGGATGTTAAAGGAGTCGCCGTCCAGGTGAGCGAACGAGGTGTCGTAGAATCCGGGCTGCGCTTCGAGCCTCACGAGGATCGAGTCGGAAAATTTCGTGTCGAGCCCGACGATCGAATTGATCGCCTGAAGCGTGTTGGGCAACTGTTGGCCGCCATCCGGAAAGCCAAAGGAATAGCGTTCCCATTGCGCGCCGAGGCGGAGGATACCGAACTTGATCCGCGGGGTGTAGACGAAGACAAGGTTGGAATAGTATTCGTCGAAGTCCTTCACCGAGCGTGTCCCCCGCTGCACATCGGCCCCCCCAAGATAGGCCTGCTCGATCGTGAACTCCGCAGAAAACTTGTATGGCTGTTCCACTACCTCATCTGTGGCGCTGGAAATTTCTTGATCGCTCCCGGCCAAAGCCGGGGCGGCGAAGACGCTAAAAATCAAACCAGCAAGGAAGGAGAACCGTGAAGTCATCGGCTGGCGTCGCGCTGAAAAATCGTGACCGCCCGCAGAATCTCCTTCTTCATCGCCGATTCCGCGCCGAGCCGCCCGATGCCATGCAAATCGCCGACCGACCTGGCGGAAATGAAATTACCGCGCCACATCAGTGTGGACGCGCGCCCGTCAATCGTGACCGGCCAAAGTTGGGAAAGCGTAAGCGAGACATAATATCCGCCGCTCGCGTAGTAGAGGCCGTCGGCGATCTGGAAGCCGCCGCCGGATGTCGGCTGGGTGTAGGTTGCGCCGAGAGTGAGCACGCCGCTGTCCTCGGCCTGGAGCAATTCCCAATAAAGATCGGGTTTGAGTGATCCCTTGCCGCCGAACAGACCGGTTTTAGCGAGGAAGCCGCCGAACTGCCGGCTGACGTTGCCCTGTTGCCGGATGAGTTCGGCAAACTCCCGGCCCGGCTGGATCGATCCCTTGCTATAATCGTATGGCGCCTCCCGCGCCGCGCCGCCTGCCACAAAATCTTGTGCGCGCTTCGCCAGGAGATCGCTCCAGAAACTGAAAACCGGCTGGCTCGCGGAATATCTCTGCGCTTCCGCGCGACTGATTTGCAGGTCCGTCGACATTTTCCGGGTCGCAGCGGTCAGCGTTTCCACCGCCGAGTTATTCGGTGCGATTGTTGAGCTTGGAAAAATCCGCAACGGAAGGCGCCGCCGGCAGACCGGAATGGATATATACTTTCAAGTCGCGGTGCGCCGTCGGATCGAATCGCCTCATCGCGGCCATCACTTTCGCGGGCGGGTTCGGAACAACGAAACAACTTTCGACCGATAGAAAACGCCCCGTGCTCATCGCCGTGCCCTGGCCTGTTTTGATCTCGCCTTTCGCGAGCTGAGGGAGACTGACTGTTCCGAAGACCGAGAACTTGGCCAGCTCGGCCACGGGATCGGCGGCCAGAACGGCAACCGGGAAGAGGATAGCAAGGCCGAGGGATCGAAGCAGTGGGATGGATCTCATGGTTATTGGAAACGCTCGAAACGTTGAGGGCAGTAGATTGCTCTAGTCTTAAGCGAATGGGCGGACTGTCAATGCACCCGGAGGGTTGTGGCTTGAAAACGAGCCCGTTTTCCCTAGAGAGGGGGCGGATGAATGCGCACCCGCGTGTTTTCCTCAGATGAACGAGCCAATCATAATCCTTACCGGCCTGACGAAATCGTACCGCGATCTCCAAGCGGTGCGCGATCTCTCCTTCCAGATCGACCGTGGAGAGATTTTCGGATTCCTCGGTGCGAACGGCGCCGGCAAGACGACGACGATGCGTATGCTTTGCGGACTGGTTCATCCGACCTCCGGCCGGGCATCGATTGATGGGGCCGATGCGTGGCAACAACGCTACGCGGTGCGGTCGAAGTTTGGCTACATGGCGCAAAGATTCAGCCTCTATCCGGATTTGACCGTCCTCGAGAACCTGCGCTTTTTTGCAGGCGCCTACCGGGTCCCGCCTAACGAACTGGAGGCACGGATCGAGCGACTGCTGGGCCAGATGGACTTGCAAGCGAAACGCGATGCGGCGGCGGGCAGCCTGTCGGGCGGCATGCGCCAGCTGCTCGCGCTCGGCTGCGCGCTGGTCCATCAACCACCGCTGCTTTTTCTCGATGAGCCAACCTCGGGCCTCGATCCGGTGCATCGGCAGCAAATGTGGGACCTGCTCTACGAGCTAAGTCATAACGGCATCACGATTTTCGTCACGACGCATTACATGGATGAAGCCGAGCGCTGCACGGAGGTTGGTTTTCTGCACAATGGTCGCCTCCTGGCGAAGGCATCGCCCCGGGTGCTGAAAGGCACCTTCAAGGCGAAGCTGCTCGAACTCGACGCCAAGCCGGCGATGGATGCGCTCGTTAGGCTACGCGAGGCGCCGGGCATCCTCGGCGTGTCGTTGCGCAGCGGGAGCCTCCGCATCTACGCGCCGGATGCGGAGGATTTGCTGGCGGGCGTGGCAACGTCACTGGCCGTTTCCCGAGATCAAGCTGCTCGGGCACCGCTGGGCGGAGCCGGACATGGAAGACGTTTTCACCGCCTATTCGCAGGGATACGTCGCAATGCTGGACCAGGAGGCCATCCGATGAACATTCGGTCTTCCCTGCAGGCGATCAGCAGCGTGGCGGTGAAGGAATTCATCCACATTTACCGCGACTGGCGCATCCTGGTTCTCGTCCTGATTCTGCCGCCGGTCTTCACCCTCATTTTCGGGCATGCGTTTGAGAGCACCGAGGCGAGCGACGTGCCGGCGTTGCTGGAGGACCGCGACCATTCACCGCAGAGCGAGCAATTCGTCCAGGAGCTAATCAACGGCGCAACCTTCAAGTGGAGATTGGGGAAGAAGATCAGCGGCCAGCCCGACTTGCTGCGTGAGCATGTGCAGGCGGCACTCGTTATTCCGGAAGGCTGGGGGGCGAGTTTGAAGAATGGGGATCCGATTGCTCTCCCGCTTTATCTCGATGGCAGCAACACAAACACCGTGAGCGAGCTGGAAGGCCGGATCCAGGAAAAGCTCGGCGAATTCCAGAAGAAGCAGCTCGAGGCCATGGTCGAGGGATTGCCCGACAATGTGATCGATCTGGCAAAGAAGTTGCCGGTCGATGTGCGGAATCAGTTCATCTCTGCGATGAGCCAGTGGGGACTCGCCTCGGAGGTGCTCTATAACCCGGCAAAGCGTTTCATCGACTACGTCGTCCCGGGAGTCATCGGCGTCATTCTGCAACTGCTCACCGTTACGCTGACCGCGTGCACGATTGCGCGCGAACGCGAATCCGGCACGCTCTATCAACTCATGGTGACATCACTCCGGCGGGGCGAGATCGTGATCGGAAAAATCCTTCCATACCTGGCGATCTCGATTCTGCTCATCCTCGTTGTCATTGTCGTCGCGGGCTGGCATTTTCACGTTCAGTTTCACGACCATCTCGTGCTCGCGCTCATTTGCCTGCTCTTTCTGCTCTGCTCGTTAGGGCTGGGGCTTCTGATCTCAGCCTTCTCGCGCACCCAAACACAGGCCATCCAGCTTTCGGTTTTCTTTCTCCTTCCGGTCTTTGTGCTTTCCGGAGCGTTTGCTCCGCTGGAACGACTGCCACTCGCGATCCGCTATCTCTCGGAATGCTTTCCGCTGACCCACTTTTGCCGGGCGTTTCGACTGGTGAATCTTTATCGCGCCGGGCCCGCTTACTATGGTATGGATCTCATTTACCTCCTCCTCGGGGTAGTCGTGACCTTCGTCGGCGCCGCGCTGCTCTTGAAACGCATCGAGGAATGATCCGGCGATGCTTTCACCTCAAAGCGCGGGACCGAGGGCGGACTATGTTCGCGCGCGCGCGCCGTCAACGCCCTTTCTCGATGTCAGAACGGAACGCGATAATGGTGTCGAGCGTTGCCTGCATCATCAGTTTTCCCGCAATGAAGCGATCGAGCCCGCCGAGATAGGCGCGGAACGGCGCCGAGACGAAACCGACCTGCCAGACAAGGGTGCCGCCGTCCACGGGCCAGAGTTGGAACAGATCGAGCGCCATGAAATATGTGTCCGAAGGATAATAGACGCAGTTAATCAGCTGCCAGGAATCGCTTTCCTTGCGCCCGGCGAAAAGACCGAGTTGCAGGATGTTGTGGTCTCGTGCCTTGAATGCTTCCCAAAAGCCGACTGTCTCGCTGGCGGGCTCGCCGGCAGAGACCATCGGCTGCGCGCCGGTGATCGGCCGGAAATGCCTCGCGGCCTTTGGCGCGAGGGTCAGGAGTCCACGAAATTCAGACCCAGGCGAGATGGACTTATCGGTCCCGTAGGGCGCGATCGCGTTTAGTCCTCCGCGCGCCAATGCTTCGCTGCGGCGGCGCAAGATCTCCCGCCAGGCCTCGCTCGGTCCCATCGATTTCTGGCGCAAGAGAGCAGCTTCCTCCGTCGTCAAGTGCAAGCCGCCGACCGCCGAGCCCTGCGAAATCTTGGCCGTTTCCTCAAGGAGCCACCGGTCATCCGCGACCGTCGGATCAAGTTGCATCATCTGGAAGGCATTGGGTCCAGGCGGAAGCGAATACTCGCGGTAACGACGGACCTTCAAATCCTTGTGAGGAAGAGGATCCCAATGAAGGAGCGCGTGGCCGACGACGTCCATTGGGGCGTCGATGAAATAGCAGCACTCAAGATGAATTCCGCGCGGAAAATCGCCGACCGGGCCGCGCACGGAAATGATTTCGCCGTTTTTAAGCTTCGCCAGATCGACATTCCGCAGTTGCGAAAGCGAACGTAGTTCGTCGAGAGGCGCGGCTTGGGATGCGGCACCGGCGGTAGCCATCGCCAAGTGCAGGAAAAGGGCTTTGCCTGACGAGCAAAGCAGAGCCTTCGAGAAGCCTGGCGAATTCAACTTAGAATTGCGCTGACAACTGAAGGCGAACGTAAGGCGAGGGGTCGGTCCGATATGTTTCGCCAGCGCGACCAAAGTCGAACTGACGCTGGATCGAACAGCCGGCATCCAAGTTGACCTTAAAAGTATCCGACATGGTATAAACAAAACCGACTGCCGCCCGATAATCGCTGAAATTAACCGTTGTGCCGTTGAGTTTTGCCGGCTGGATGTTGTCGTTACGATCCGTCCGGAACGCTCCGCCGACGAGCTCGCCACCAACCCAGAGATCGATCTTTTTCGTCGCGGAATAAATCAGCCTCGGCGTCGGAAGGAGACCCAGCAGACGGACGTTGTCGGACGGAATCCAAATGATGCCGGCCAGCGGCAGCACCGGTGAACCGCCGCGGAGAAAGGAAGCGTAGGCACCGCCGAAGACGTAAAATTTCTTCTCTTGGACAACAAAAATTCGGCCAAGAGTAATCGGCACGTCAAAGGAAGAGATGCCGATGTCGCTCTGGGTGTAAAAGCCGGGCTGCACTTGGAAAAAGGCGCCGACATCTGTTCCGTGCATGAAGTCGATACCAATCACCCCCGCCATCGACTGAAGGTGGTTGGGCACGGGTGCGGCGGTGCTGCCGAAATCATACCGGTCATAGGCAACTCCCAGGTGCAGATAAAGATTTCCGGTTAGGTGAATGCGGTGGCCGTACTCGAATTCGTTTTGGAGTTCGCTCTGCTTGCCGAAACTGCCGCCATGATTCAAATCGCTCTCGAAGACGTACCCGGAATTAATCTGGAAAAAATCGAGCGGAACAGCCTCTTCCGTCTTTTCCGTGGTGGCGACGGAGGCGCTTTCCCCATTCACCTCCGTTCCAGCCCAACTTTGACGAGCGACGAAGAGAGCGCAGCATACGGCGGTCAGGCAAAGGAAGTTTTTCATAATGGTGTTCGAGTAGTCTTAGCTCAATCGCCGCGAGAACACAGAATGGATTCGCTTCCTCGCAAAATATGTCGCTCCAGCTAAAAGGAGCGCTGGCGGCGGATTCGACGCTTTTCGCCCGCAGTTCCCTTCGAGAACATCCCGGGAAAGTTCGCGTGGGAGCAACCCCTTTTGATTCCGCTAGTTGTGTTCGCCGTTCACGGCCACAGCGTCGGATCCTGTTTCAGGGCCACCGTGCGCTCGCCGCTGGGCTGCTTCTTTCATCTCGCGCGAGAGCTTCTCGACGCGCTGACGCATGATCTTTCCCGCTTTGAATTTCACAGTCGCCCGCGGCGGAATCACGAAGCTGCTGCCCGGCTGGTTTGGGTTGCGTCCGACGCGCGGTTTGGTCAATCGCGGTTGAAAGACACCGAAATTGCGCAATTCCACGGCCACGTTGCGTGCCAGGCTGTCGGTAATATGATCCAGCGTCCGCTGAACCACATCGAAGACCTGATGTTGCACCATGCCGGTCTGATTGCTAATCGACACAACGATGTCGCGTTTTGTGAGCTTACTCATGGTATAAAAGGAATCGTCTGCCAACCATCAGGTGATCGGATCATTTGCGCAAACTTTTCGACAACGTTTTTGTGAAGGAGTGGCATTCGGAAGTGCTTCTCCGGAAGCGAGTTCGAGAGAGGAAGCCTTAACGGACGGTCGCTTTGCGTCCAAATATTCGAAGAAAAATCTGCCTCAGGACACTGCGTCTAAGTAGCTCCCGGCGGCGTGCTTTAAGCTGGCCCTGGACGACGCCAACCCTGGTGAAAACCGCGTTCCAATCTGACTCAAGCCGGCGCGTTTCCTCGGCGGAAAGTTCTCGCACGCCGCGAACCGACGAGGCGCGTTGCAGCACATTCATCGCTTTGCCGGATAACTCCGCGACCAGATTCAGTTCCTTGAAAGCGTGCCCGATTTCCTGCAGAAGGATGGACCGGATCTCGGTGAATTGGTGTTCCTGTTCGGCAGAGATGATCGGCTTCGACTTGTCCAGTGCGTAGGTGATGAAGTCGTGCAGTTTCTTCCAGCTTTCCGTCTGCAGAATGAGCAAACGGAGCTGGGTTTCCAGCGTTGTATCTCTCATCGCTGTCCCGCGACGCTGACCAGTTGCAGAGTCTCGTCCAGCTTTTGCAAGTTATCGATCAAGAGATGCGTCCAGGGTCGAGTGACGGTCTGCACCTGGCTGATGATTCCTTCTTCAAAATAGAATCGGCCCTGCCGCCACCGGAAGACCTCAGCGATCGCAGGCTCCCCTTCGACCGGACCGTAAACGGCGTGTCGCACCAGCCCGTGGTGAAGGTAAATTTCGCTGTTCCCGCGTCCCGATTTGAAAGTAAAGCGCCCGCTTCGCTGGCTCAGGCAGCTCATCTGCAGAATCTCCGCCGCGGGGAATTCGTTGAGGTTGCCAACCAAGGAATGGCAAGGGTCAATCCCCTCGGCGGCCGGGCCGGCGGTTCGTTCAAAGGCGGATACGACTGCACGCAGTCGGCGACGAAGCCGGCGATCGCTGCAGTCGGTCGTGATCAATTCAATATTCTGTTCGCTCGCCTGATCGACCAGCGTTTCATTCACGGCATCCTGCGGCAGGCAGATGATTTTGAGCGAGGGAAAATGCTGCCGGGTATGGATCGTCTGTTCGATCGCGACCGCCGCGTCGCCTTCCACAATGAAGAGGTCGAAGTCTTCCCGCATGAGAATGTAAACGGCCTCAGCCAGGGTGCGGACGATGCGGGTTTCAACTTTCCGCATCGCATCAAACATGGCCAGCGCTCTGTCCTGGAAGACCGGATCGAAGTTGAGGATGAGCAGTCTTGTTTCCACAAGCGATGGATGCGCTAAGAAGCAGGAAGCTTGCCGCGAGTCGCGCCGGAACTCGGCCTATTTCGGGAGGCTTTTCGTGTGGCTTACTTCCGCCACGCGCGCCGTGGCGGGGGCGCAGGATAGTGAGCCGGCGCGATCTCGTGCGCCGTGCGGAAGTGGATCTTGGCGAAACGCCGCAACCCGTCTGGACCTTCTTTCTCGACGACCTTGCGCGCGGTCTCCTTCACCGAGCTGGAAACACCTCGTCCGAGCGTGAACCCGACTCGTCTTCCATTGCGCTCGAGCCAGTCGATGAAGGCCTCACGCGCCAGGATCGAAGCCGCCGCGACTGCCAAATCCGATTCCGCTTTGGTCCGCTGCTCGAGTTGGATGTGCCGCCCGTGTTCCAGGAGCGCCTTCTCAATAACGCGGGCGTCGGCAAACTTATCCGACAGCGCGCGCGGGCAGTCCGGTTTTTTGGCGAGCAGATTTTCGATCACCCGCGCGTGACCCCAGCCGAGGAGGCTGTTGAGATTGCCAAACTTTTGATAAAGATCGTTGTACCGCTCCGGGCCGATCTGCACGACCTCGATCGCGACGTCCGGCGTTTGCCGAATCATCTTCGCGAGCGACCGAATCTTTGCGTCGGATCCGATCCGCTTGCTGTCCTGGATTCCGTGCTCCAAGAAACTCCGCGCGATCACCCGATCGGTAAAAGCGCCGGCGATCACGAGTGGGCCGAAGAAGTCGCCCTTGCCGCTTTCGTCGATCCCGAAATGCGGCTCGAACATTTCCGGCACATGCACCTCCTCGTAACCAAGGCGCGCCTCGCCCAGAATCTTTGGCTCCAATTCAAAACTAACGAAATCCTCTACCCCTTTTCCTTGCAGGAGAAGCTTCGGGCCTTTTTCGTAAACTGCCGCGCTCAGTTTGTTCTTCTGCGCGTAATAGATCGTGTAGGGCTTCGGTGAAAATTCGAAACCGGCGCTCTCGAGCAGTTTTCGCAACGCCGTGACCTGTTCGCCGGTGAGAGGCGCAGTGTAAGTTGTTAGTGGTGGGGCAGGCATTGCGGCTTGGTCCAACGAGAACATCGCTCGCAGATGGAGGCGAGAATTTTTGCAAACCAGCTTGGGGCGATCGTGCCGACCGAGAAAGAAACATCTTAAAAAGTTCTGGATAAATTAGATAATTGTCTAATTATATATTCATTGAACCTTCTCTTTAAAGCTCTCCGCGATCCAACCCGCCGCCGCATCCTCGAAATGCTCAAGGAGCGCGACCTGACCGCCGGCCAAATCGCCGAAGCCTTCTCCATGACCGCACCGAGCATTTCTTATCATCTCGATTTATTGAAGCACGCCCAGCTCGTCTCCTCCCGCAAGAATGGTCAGTTCGTCACTTATTCGCTCGAAACGACGGTGCTTGATGACTCGTTAGGCTGGATTCTGGACCTAATGAAGAAAGGAAAACGAAAATGAAAACAAAACTCAGTTGGTTGGAAACCGTCTTGCTCGCCGCGCCCTTTGTCGTGCTGGCGATCTATTGGAACGACCTGCCGGCGCGGGTTCCCATGCACTGGAATTTCCGCGGTCAGATCGACGGTTGGAGCAGCGAAAACGCCCGGGATCTTCATCATCCCGCTCACCGCGCCTCGGAGTGACCGCGCTCCTGCACATTCTGCCGTGGTTCGATCCCAAGCTGCGGCGCACTTCGGGCGACGAAAGCCGCATGTCCGCCATCCTCCCGATTGTTCGGTCGCGATCCTGGTCCTGCTCGACACGATTTTTTTTGTCGCAAATCGCGATGGCGTTAGGCCGCAACGTCCCCGGTGGCCGGATTATGATAACCGCGTGCTCTCTTCTTCATCATCCTGGGAAATTATCTTGGCAATGTGCGCCCCAACTATTTTGTCGGCATCCGCACGCCGTGGACCCTCGAAAATCCCGAAACCTGGCGGGCGACGCATCGGCTGGGCGGGCGGTTGATGTTTTTCGGTGCGCTCATCCTTCTCGTCGCCCAATTTTTTGCTCAGCGAGCGCATCTTCGGCTGGCTTTTTGTCGCCTCGATTCTCTCGTTCGCGGCTTGGGGAATCGTCTACTCGTGGCATCATTCCCGGACGCATGTCGCGACAGCGCTGAATCTACCGGATCGCTGCCAGATCATCGGCAATTTCGACGCAGCCTGCATCGCTGGTTCAGGCTCCGGGGTCGGGATCTTCCGTGGCGTCGCACCCGCGATCCATACGCGATTCTGGTCTCGGAATTCATGCTCCAGCAAACCCAAGTCGCGACCGTTATTTCCTACTATCAGCGCTGGCTCGATCGCTTCCCCGATTTTGCCGCGCTCGCGCGGGCAAAGGAATCGGATGTCCTCCACGCCTGGCAGGGGCTCGGCTATTACGCCCGCGCTCGCCATCTTCACGCGACCGGGAAATTCGTCAGGGAAAACTTCGGAGGCGAACTCCCCGCTGATGTCGCAAGAATTGCGCAACTCCCGGGCATCGGTCGCTACAGCGCCGGCGCGATCGCCAGTTTTGCCTTCGATCTTCCGGAGCCGATCGTTGATGCCAACATCGCGCGCGTTCTGGCGCGCCTAACGAACTGGGAAATCCCGATTGATACCTCTGTCGGTCGCGCTCATCTCTGGCAAACCGCGACCGCGCTCCTCCCAACTACCGGCGTGCGCGAACACAACTCCGCGTTGATGGACCTTGGCGCGATGATCTGTCTGCCGCGTCAGCCGCGTTGTGCCGAATGTCCGGTTCGCTCCTTTTGCCGCGCCCAACGCCCTGCGATTTTGCCGGCCAAGAAAAAGCGACCGGCTACAGTTCACCTGTCGGAACCGCACGCCCTGATGCGGCGGCGCAACCGCGTGCTCCTCGAGCAATCCCGCGAACGTTGGCGCGGCATGTGGATTCTGCCCCGCCTGCCCACGGCGCCACGGCGCCGGCCACTCCTCCAGCTCGATTTTCCTTTCACCCATCATCGCATCACACTGGCAGTTTTCGCCCAATCGGGACCAAAGCTGCCTAAGAACCATCAGCAGTGGTTCCCGCTCCGCGCGCTCGACCGCCTGCCGGTTCCCTCGCCGCATCGTCGCGCGCTCGCAAAACTGCTTCCGCAGAGTAACGGCTCATTGCGACTCTCTCAATAGCATGCTGCAAGGTCAGAAAATCGTAGTCGTAATGCCCGCCTACAATGCGGCCCGGACTTTGCGCCAAACCTATGAAGAAGTCATGGCGCACGGGATTGTCGATCGCATTATTCTGGTCGACGACGCCAGCAACGATGCGACCGCGGCAATGGCGCGCGCCTTGCCGCAAGTGCAGGTCGAAGTCCACCCTCGCAACCGCGGCTACGGCGGCAATCAAAAGACCTGTTACCGACTCGCCCTCGCCGCCGGCGCGGACATCGTGATCATGATCCACCCCGACTACCAATACACTCCGGCGCTCATCCCCGCGATGGCGTCGCTCATCGCGAGCGGTCTTTATCCCTGCGTCCTTGCCTCGCGCATCCTCGGCGGGAGCGCGCTGCGCGGCGGGATGCCCTGGTGGAAATATGTCTCGAACCGAGTTCTCACCCTGATTGAGAATCTTCTGCTCGGCGCCAAACTGTCGGAGTATCACAGCGGCTACCGCGCTTTCGCCCGTTCCCTTCTCGAACGCCTACCGTTGGAAGAAAACTCGGATGATTTCCTTTTTGATAACCAGATACTCGCACAAGTCATCGGACTCGGTTATCCAGTTGGGGAGGTCAGCTGCCCAACCCGGTATTTTCCCGAAGCCTCTTCGATTGGCTTCCGCGCCAGCGTACATTATGGGCTCGGTTGCCTCAGGACGGCATTTCGCTATCGCGGCGCGGCGCGAAGGCGGCGCACGGGCGGCGTGTCCTTGCCTCTCGAGGAACCGTGAGCCGGCGGGCAAGAACATGGGGAGCTCGGAAAATGGGAGAACTGTGGGAGCTTTTGGTGGGTCGTCTTCGACCTCGCAGTTATCGCATCAGTCACGATTCGCTTCGTCTCCTCGGGATTCCGCTCGATATCCTCGTCTGTGAACGCGAGCGGTGACCTTCAACTCCTGAAGCTGCTTGGGACTATATCGCCCTCACTGTGTCCAAATCGAGCATGAAAAAAGACGCGCGCCCGTTCCGCGCCCCGGCGCCTCCGGTCCGCCCCGAAAGCAACCGCGTCCGCGGTCCCAACAAAAAGCTGGACGACAGCCGTCATCTGTCTTGGCCTGGTTGCGATTACCTGGATCGTCTTTGGTCAAACCCTCGGCTTTGACTTCATCAACTACGACGACAGTTCCTACGTTTACCAAAATCCCTCGATCAGTAACGGCCTCACATGGGAGGGACTGAAGCGGGCCCTCACGCATCCGCTGGTCGGTAACTGGCACCCGTTGACTTCGATCTCGCTCATGCTCGACGCGCAGATCTTTGGTCTTAACCCCGGCGGTTATCATTTCGTCAATGTGCTCCTGCACACGATTGGCGTTCTTCTCCTTTTCTTTGCCCTCCGGCAGATGACGGGCGCGACCTGGCGGAGCGCCTTTGTCGCGGCGCTCTTTGCGATACATCCTTTGCGGGCAGAGTCGGTCGTCTGGATTTCCGAGCGCAAAGACGTGCTCAGCGGAGTTTTCTTTTTTCTCGCTCTGCTCGCCTATGTTCGTTATGTGCGGAAGCCAGGCATTAGTGCTTACCTGGTTCTGACGGCTTGCTTTACCCTCGGTCTGCTCGCGAAGGCGATGTTGGTGACGCTGCCTTTTCTGCTTCTGCTTTTGGATTACTGGCCGCTGCGACGGTTTGCGGTGGTTGCCGAAACGGCTGTTGATGCGCGGGCTCGCCCGCCCGCTTCCGTGAGCTGGCTGATTCTGGAAAAGCTGCCGCTCCTCGCCCTTGTTGTCGCGACATCCATCGCCACCATCCTCTCCCAGGAGCAGGCGCTGGCATCGGCCAGTTCCTGGCCGATGCGCTGGCGGGTCGAGAACGCTTTGGTCACGATCTGGATTTATCTGCGTGAGATGGTTTGGCCGGTTCATCTCGCCGTTTTCTATCCCCATCCGAAGGGATCCATTCTTCTCTGGATCGTTATTCTAGCTCTGTTCTTCTTCCTCGCTGTCTCGGTTGGCGTCTTTCTCTGGCGCAAGAAGTATCCCTATCTCTTCACCGGGTGGTTTTGGTATGTTGGCATGCTTGTCCCCGTAATCGGCCTGGTTCAGGTGGGATTGCAGGCCCATGCCGACCGCTACACCTATTTGCCCCAGATCGGCATCTACATCCTCGTCACCTGGGGCGTGGCGGAGCTATTCGCGGCCCGGAAGTCGTATCGACTCATCCTTGGCGGCCTCGCCACCGCTATTATCGCGATGCTCATGATCGTCGCCTGGCGGCAGACCGGATATTGGTCTGGTCCGGTGCGATTCTGGGCGCACACCCTCGCGGTTACAGAGAACAACGATGTCGCGGAGCGCGGGATCGGCACCGCCCTGCTCAAGGTCGGGCGAATCGAGGAAGCGATCGCCCATGACCGCGCCGCGCTCCGAATTCATCCTCACGACCCTCTCGGCCTGACCAACCTGGCCAACGCGCTGCTGCAAAACAAGGAGCTGCCCGAGGCGATCGAACATTATCGGGAAGTGGTTCGGCTTAGCCCTAACGACAGCGAGTTGCGCTGTAATCTCGCCAAAGCCTTGGCGCAAAACGGCGCGCCGCAGGAAGCAATCGAGCAGTTTCGCGCCGCTCTCCGAATTCGCCCTAGCAGCTCGGATGCCGCCTACAGCCTGGGCAACACGCTGCTCGAACAGGGTAACCTGGACGAGGCGATCTCGTATTTCCGCAAGGCAATCGCCTCGGATCCGAAAAACATCGGCGCGCATTACAACCTCGGGATCGCGCTCAGCCGGAAAGGTCAGTTCGACCAGGCGATTGCCGAGTTCGAAACAACCATCCAGCTGCAACCACAGCACGCCGGCGCCCAAAACAATCTCACCCTCGCTCTTTTGAAAAAAGGTGAGGTCCAGGGCGCGATCGACCACGGACGGAAAGCACTGCAGATCCAGCCGGACAACCCGGAGCTGCACAATAACCTCGCCGTTGCCCTGCTCCGCGACGGCCAGATAGCCGCCGCCGTGGCCGAGTGGCGGGAAACGGTCCGCCTGCATCCCGACAAGATCAGTGTGACCATCACTCTGGCCTGGATTCTGTCGACCGCGCCGGAGCCGTCGATTCGCGATGGCACCCGAGCGCTCGATCTCGCGCTGCGCGCCTATCAAACTTCAGGCGGTCGTAACTTGATGATCTCCCGCGTCCTGGCCGCCGCCTATGCGGAAAATGGCCGCTTCCCGGAAGCGATCCAGGTCGTGCAGAAAGCCGAGCAGCGTGCGGAAGCCAGTGGCCAGTCGGCCAGCGCCAGCCTCCTGCAGGGTGATCTCGATCTCTATCAGCAAGGCGTCCCGCTGCGCGATCCCACCCACGGGGAAGGAACATCGTCGCCTTGATCGGCCGCACGTTTCCATTTGTTATTCCCGCGCTATTTTCCAAGCTGCAACCCAATGAGAAGCATGACCGGATATGGCCGCGGCGAGAGCGAGAGCGGCGGCGCGAAAATCAGCGTCGAGATCAATTCGGTCAATCGCCGGCAGAGCGACATCGTGATCAATCTCCCGCGAGATCTGAGCGTGCTCGAGCCGCGTGTCCGGCAGACGGTGGCGGACCGGTTGACCCGCGGGCGGACCAACGTGGTGGTCGGGTTTGCGCCCGACGCGAGCGCGCCGCGCAAGCTGGGGCTCGACCGCGCTTTGGCCCGTTCCTACCACCAGGACATGCGTGCGTTGCAGGCGGAACTGAGCGTGCCCGGGGAAATCAATATCGGGATGATCCTGCAGGCCCCGGGCGTGATGCGCTTTTCCGAGAACGGAATCGAGCCCGACGAAGTCTGGCCGGCCCTCGAGGAAGCGCTCGGGGATGCGCTGGGCGAGCTGATCAAGATGCGGGAGCGGGAGGGAAAACACCTCGCGAAAGATCTGATTCAGCGTCTCAAGATCGTCCGCCAATCTCTCAAGGAAGTGAGAAAAATGTATCCCGTTGTGACCGAGAAATATCGAGAAACTCTCCTCGAACGGATCAGGAAAGCCGGCTTCGACCTCGAGCCTAACGACGAGCGGCTCATCAAGGAAGTCGCATTCTTCGCCGATCGCTCCGACGTTTCGGAAGAGCTGACCCGGCTCGAAAGTCATCTCGCACAGTTCGCCCATCACCTGCGCAAGGACGAACCGGTCGGCCGCACTCTGGAATTTATTGTTCAGGAAATTTCCCGTGAGCTGAATACGTTAGGCGCGAAAGCGGGCGACGCCGAAATCTCCCGCCACGTCGTGGCTTGCAAGTCCGAAGTGGAGAAGATACGCGAACAAATTCAAAATCTTGAGTAAGGAATTCAGCCGCTACGGCATTCTTTTCGTCGTCTCTGCTCCATCCGGCGCGGGGAAATCGACGCTCTGTGACGCACTCCGCCAAACTCCCGATTTCGTTTATTCCGTTTCCTGCACAACTCGCCCGCCGCGCGCCGGCGAGATCGATGGCGAAGATTATCACTTTCTTTCCAGGCCGGATTTTCTCGCGCGCGTCAAAGCCGGAGAGTTTTTGGAGCAAGCCGAGGTCCATGGAAAGTATTACGGCACGCTGCGTGAGCCGATCCTGAGCAACCTGCACAAGGGGGTGGACGTCCTGATCGACATCGACACGCAGGGCGCAGCTGCCATCCGTCAGTTCGACGACGCTTTTGTGCGCCAGGCGCTGGCCGATGTTTTCATTATGCCGCCGGACCTCGAGGAGCTGCGCCGCCGCCTGACGAAACGCGGCACCGAAACAGCCGCGCAAATCGAAGCGCGCCTCCAGACCGCGGCACGCGAGATGGAGCACTGGCGCGATTATCGCTACACCATCATCAGTCGATCGGTCGAGGAGGACCTGCTCAAATTTCGTCACATCATGGGCGCCGAACGCTACCTGAGCAACCGAATGATTTTAGCCTAACGATGAAACAACGGAAACGATCCGTCGTCCTCGGTATCACCGGTTCGATCGCCGCTTACAAGGCGGCCGAGCTGGCGAGTCTGCTGGTCAAGCAGGGCCATGACGTCTCGGTCGTGATGACCAGGGACGCGACCGAATTCATCACGCCACTCACCTTGCAGACTCTCTCGAAGAATCCCGTCACGACCAGTTTCTACGACGAAAAACAAAGCTGGCATCCAGGGCACATCGCGCTCGCTGACCGCGCGAATCTGCTCGTCATCGCGCCCGCGACGGCGCACATCATCGCGGAGCTGGCGCACGGATTCGCCGGTCACCCGTTGGCCGCGATCGCCCTCGCGACCCGCGCGCCGATTCTGCTCGCGCCGGCCATGAACGGGAAAATGTGGGAGCATCCGGCGACAAAGGAAAACGTGGCGACGTTAGGTGCGCGCGGGGTCGAGTTCATCGGTCCGGAAGCCGGCATGCTGGCCTGCGGATATGAAGGCATCGGCCGTCTGTGGAAAGTCGACGACATCGCCTTCCGCGCCGAGTTCCTGCTCGCGCGCCAGGAAAAATCTGATCGCGTGAAGTTCGTCGTCACCGCCGGACCGACGCGCGAACCGCTCGATCCGGTGCGTTACCTGAGCAACCGCTCCTCCGGGAAGATGGGCTACGCGATCGCGGCGGCCGCGCTCGAAATGAAGCACGAGGTGATACTGATCTCGGGACCGGTCGCGCTCTCCGCGCCGTCAGGCGCGGAGGTGGTGCGCGTCACGACGGGCGAGGAAATGTTCGAGGCGGCCGCAGCGCACTTCGCGCGCTGCGATGTCTTCGTGATGTGCGCCGCGGTTTGCGACTACAAGCCGGCGCGGTACACGTCGCAGAAAACAAAAAAGCAGCACCGGCCATTTTCGCTCGCGCTTGAGCCGACGCGGGACATTCTTGCCAGCCTAACGAATAGTCCACACGACTGCCTTGTCGTTGGCTTCGCCGCGGAGACAGAGGAGCTGAGGGAGAGCGCGCAACGCAAGCTGAGGGAGAAGAATTGCGACCTGATTGTGGCGAATGACGTCGGTCGCGCGGACATCGGAATGGACTCGGACGACAACGAGCTCCTGATATTCTTTAAAAAAGGCGCACCAGAAAAACTTTCGCGCGCAAAAAAAACGGAGCTCGCACGCGCCTTGCTAAAAATAATTTTGGAAGCGCGCGAAAAATGTTTGACAAAAAAAACATGACGATTAGTGACACGATGAAAGTGAAGTTATTCACCAACTGTTCACAGACCGCTTCTGCGGATTGAAAGGGGGGATTCCCTATGCCAGCTAAGAAAAAGGCCGCCAAGAAAAAGGCACCCGCCAAGAAAAAGATGGCGACTAAGAAAAAAGCACCGGCTAAGAAGAAACGCTAGAGCCGGATATCCACAGAAGGGCGGTGACGTTGCCGTTCTTCAGCATGTTAACTTCAACCCGGGAGGAGAATTCATTTTCTTCTCCCGGTTTTTTTCGCGCGAAAAACTTCGCGGAGGCAGCGCGGAATCGGATAGGTTCAGATTGTGATGCATTATCTCGAGGTGGCGAAAGAAGCGGCGCAGACGGCCGGTGGATTGCTCCGCGCGCACTTTGAAAAGCCGCTCACGGTCAACGCCACGACCGCGCACGACATCAAGCTTGAGGTTGATGTTCTGGCCCAGGACTTGATCACGAAAATCCTGCTCGAGCGTTTTCCGGAACACGCACTTTATGGCGAAGAGGGAATCGTCGGCGACCAATCAAGCGATCATCAATGGGTCGTCGATCCGCTCGATGGCACGGTGAATTTCTTCTACGGCATTCCGCATTTCTGTGTGTCGATCGCGCTGCGTTTTCGCGACGAAGTGATTGTCGGCGTGATCTACGATCCGATGCGCAACGAACTCTGGAGCGGAGAAAAAGGGCAGAGGCCTCTCCTGAATGGAAAACCTGTTCGGGTGAGCCCGCGCGCTACTCTCGCGGAAGCGGTGGTCTCGATCGGTCTCGCCAAGACGAGCGCGACGATCGACGCCGGGCTGCCGCTTCTCGAGCAGATGGTGCACCGGGTCCGCAAGTGCCGAATGCTGGGCAGCGCGGCGCTCGACATGGCTTACGTCGCCTGCGGCCGGCTCGACGCCTACATCGAACAGGGGATCAGTCTCTGGGACATCGCAGCCGGTTGGCTCCTCGTGGAATCCGCCGGCGGCCAGGTGCAGATGAAGCCGCGCGGCGATCAGCCGGACAAATTCAGCATCATCGCTTTCAACGGCCTGCTCGAGCTGAGCTAACCTAACGAGATGTATCGCTCCGGGATTGGTTACGACACGCACCGTTTTGCGGAGGGGCGCAAGCTCGTGCTCGGCGGCGTCGAGATCCCACACGCGCGCGGGCTGGAGGGACATTCCGACGCCGACGTGCTGACCCATGCGATCGCCGATGCGTTGTTAGGCGCAATCGGAGAACGCGACATCGGACATCATTTTCCAAATACCGAGGAAGCGATTCGAGGGATCAGCAGTCTCGAAATTTTGCAGAGGGTCGGGGAAATCTTGGCGGAGAAAAAATGCCGGATCGCGAACGTGGATGCGACGCTGATTGCGGAAGCGCCGAAGATCGGGCCGCATCTCGAGGCCATGCGGGGGAAGATTTCCGCGGTGCTCGGGATTGATGTTTTGCGGGTCGGGATCAAGGCGACGACGAATGAAGGGATGGGCGCGCTCGGGCGTGGAGAAGGAATGGCCGCGCTCGCGGTGGCGAGCGTGGAGCAGAGCGAATGAAGCTCTCGCCTAACGACAGACATTGTCATCCTGAGCCGGCGCAGCGCGGCGAAGGACTTCGCAAACAATGTGCAGCACTTCTCGTTAGGCGAGATCGCAAGCCGCTTGTGCGGTCCCTCGCCGCGCTTCGGATGAGAATCTAGCGGCATGGCGCTTCATTTATTCAATACCTACTCGCGCCAGATCGAGGAGTTCCATCCGCTCGATCCGGATGGTCGCGCGGTGAAGATGTACACCTGCGGGCCAACCGTTTACAGCCATGCGCACATCGGGAATTTTCGCGCCTATATTTTCGAAGATCTGCTGCAGCGGCATCTCGAAATGCGCGGTTACGCGGTCGAGCGCGTGATGAACCTGACCGACGTCGATGACAAGACGATCCGCGGCAGTCGAGCGGCGAATCTTCCGCTGCGCGAATTTACCGCGCCATTCAAGAAAGCGTTTTTCCAGGACCTGGACACGCTCCAGATCAAGCATGCGGCGACCTTTCCCGCCGCGACTGAAGAGCGCTTCGTGCAGGCGATGATCGCGATGATCGCGAAGTTGATCGCGCGCGAGCTCGCCTATCAGGCGGAGGACAAGTCCGTCTATTTCCGGATCAATCGTTTCCCGGAATACGGTCACCTCGCGCACTTCGATCTTTCGGAATTGCGCTCCACCGGCCGGGTGAAGAGCGACGAGTATGACAAGGAACACGTCGGCGATTTCGCGCTTTGGAAAGCGTGGGACGAGGAGGACGGCGATGTTTGGTGGGAGAGTCCCTGGGGACGTGGGCGGCCCGGTTGGCACATCGAGTGCAGCGCGATGGCGACGACGCTGCTCGGCGAACAGATCGACATTCATTGCGGCGGCGTGGACAATATTTTCCCGCATCACGAAGCGGAGATCGCGCAGTCGGAAGGCTGCAGCGGGAAAACCTTTGTTCGTTACTGGCTGCATTGCGCGCACCTTCTGGTCGATGGCCAGAAAATGTCGAAATCGTTAGGCAACTTTCATACCCTGCGCGACGTGCTGGAGAAGGGATACAGCGGCCGGGAGGTTCGTTATGCGCTGAGCCGCGTGCATTATCGCGCGCCGCTCAACTTTACCTGGGAGGGAATGGAAGAAGCGCGCCAGGCGCTCGCTCGGATCGATGAATGGCTCCGCCGGCTGCGGGAGGCGGCGCGCGCGGGAGAGCTGCAACCGAATCGCGCCGTTGCGATCGAGGACGACGGGTTCGCCGGGGCGCTGGACGACGATCTCAACATCTCGGCGGCGCTCGGACATTTGTTTGAACAAATCCGCGAAAGTAATCGCGAGCTCGACGGCGGAATCGACTCCGCCCGCGCGCTTGCCTGGTTGACCTGGTGGCAGCGGATCAACCAGGTCCTCGCGCTCGAAGCAGAGCAGGAAAAGCTACCGGAGGAAATTGTGCGGATGGCGGAGGAACGGAGGCACGCGCGCCTTGCCAGAGACTGGCAAAAAAGTGATGAATTGCGCGACGCACTTCAGGCGCGGGGTTGGGAGGTGCGCGACACGAAGGACGGTCAGGTCGTCACCCGCCGCGCCGGCGCCTGAAGATCAACTCAATGATTCATGCCTAACGAAATGTTCAGTGCCGCCGAATTCTTCGAGCTCGAACACACCGCACATTCGAAACTGTTCGAGACGGACAAATACGTCTGGGAAGCGCTCAAGCAGATTCCGAGCTACCTCCAGTTCCGGCTCAAGCCGGCGGTGCTCGGTGAGCTGGTTGGGAAACCGTTCGTTAGTGGCTCTGTTTTCATCGGCAGCGGCACAATCGTGGAACAGGGCGCAATGCTGAAAGGGCCGGCCTGGATCGGGGAGAATTGCCCCATTCGCAGCGGCTGTTACGTGCGCGAAAACGTCATTGTCGGAAACAACGTGGTCATGGGAAATTCGTGCGAGTTCAAAAACTGCATCATTTTCGACGAGGCGCAGATCCCGCATTTCAGCTACGTCGGCGACTCGATCATCGGCTACAAGACGCATCTCGGCGCGGGGGTGATCCTGTCCAATGTCAAACTCGACCATGCCGAGATTTCCGTCCTCGCGACCGATGGAATGATTGCGACCGGCTTGCGGAAATTTGGCGCGATCATCGGAGATCGTTCCGAAATCGGATGCAATGCGGTCTTGAATCCCGGCTCGGTCATTGGCCGAGACTGCATCGTTTATCCGGGAACAAATTTCCGCGGTGTGCTGCCGGGAAACAGCATCATCAAAGTGCGACAGACGACCCAGATCTTGAGTCGGCGTCAGCCTAACGAAGCGTAGGCTTCCGGATCATAGAGTTCCGCGCTCGCGAGAGCAGATCTTGTGGATAAGTGCTCCGCCTGTGACGAGCACCATGCCGTCGAGCAGGAGAGTTGCGGCGTGGTCCTTTCGCATGGTGTTGAGGCTACCGGTTAGTGACCAGGCTCCGTCGCCGGATCGTAGAGTTCGGCACGTGTCGATCTCGAGGGTGGTTCCCCCCGCCACGAGCACCATGCCGTTGGGCAGAAGAGTTTCGACATGGTCCGCTCGCTCGTCGTTAGGCTGCCGGTTGTTGACCAGATGCCGGCCGCCGGATCGTAGAGTTCGGCACTGTCGAGTTCGTCCGGGTTTCCCCCTGCCACGAGCACCATGCCGTTGAGCAGGAGAGTTGCCGTATGGTCGTAGCGCGCCGTGTTGAGGCTGCCCGTTGCTGACCAGGTCCCCGTGGCGGGATCGTAAAGTTCGGAACTCGCGAGTTCGACCCTACGAGAATCACGTCCCGCCGCAACGAGCACCTTGCCATTGCGCAGAAGAGTTGCGGTATGGAATTCCCGCGCCGTGTCGAAGCTGCCGGTGTCAGACCAGCTACCGGTGGCCGGATCATAGAGTTCCGCGCTCGCTAAATAGATGCCGGTGTCGTCTTCCGCCCGCGACGAGCACCATGCCGTTGGGCAGGAGAGTTGCGGTATGGTATACCCGTCCCGTGTCGAGGCTACCGGTTGGAGACCAGGTACCGGTGGCCGGATCATAGAGTTCCGCGCTCGCTAAAGAGACGCCGCCGTCGGTTGCCATTCCGCCCGCGACAAGCACCATGCCGTTGGGCAGGAGAGTTGCGGTATGAGAGTCTCGCGCGGTGTTAAGACTGCCGGTGTCTGACCAGGTGCCGCTCGCCGGATCGTAGAGTTCGGCGCTGGCGAGAGGCGTCGTGTCCCTGCTCTCCTCCCACGACCAGCACCCTGCCATCGGGGAGCAACGTCGCTGTGTGGTGGAACCGGGCAGTCTTGAGGCTGCCGGTGTAATCCCATTCAAACGGGCGAGATGGCGGATGGGCGGGGATTCGAACCCCGGATGCCTTGCGGCATACACGCTTTCCAGGCGTGCGCAATCGACCACTCTGCCACCCATCCCTTCGACACTTTCGTGCTCGTGCTCGCTGTCCTCGTTAGGCGCAATTCGATAACGAGCCGATGACGAAGCGACGAGCCCGAGGCTTACAATTGCAGGCGGCGAAACAGTTCGTCGAGGGGCAGTTGAATGCCAACGTAAAATTCGCCGAAGTCGGCGTAGGCCGCGCTCACTTCATCGAAGCGCATTTGATAGACGATCGCTTTGATCTGGAAAGTATCGTGCGCGAAAAGCGTCACGCCCCACTCGGCATCGTCGAGACCGGTCGAGCCGGTAATGAGTTGTTTCATCTTGCCGGCATACTGGCGGCCGACCCGCGCGTGCCCGCCCATCAGCGTCCGGCGCTCTTCGAAGGGGAGCGAATACCAGTTGCGTTGTTCGCCCCGACGCTTCGTCATGTTGTAGAAGCAAACGATCGGCCAGTCCGGCAGCGTCGGATAGACGCGCTCCTGCCGATACTTTTTCATTCGCTCGCGGAAAGCCTGCAGCGCGGCTTCGAACTCCGGCGTGCCGCGCTTCAGCTTCTGCTCGGTCACGAGAGTCTCGGCGTACTGCTCGTCGGTCGTGGTGTATTCGCTCTCTTCGGTGAGCGAAAGATAGCTGTAAACCGGCACGAGGACGTCCGCGCCTAACGACAGGGTAAGCTGCTTTTCGATCCGGTTCGCGACCTGCAGGTCCGGCGTGATGAGCATGAAACCGAGATCCGCTTTCGGTGTCACCTGGCTGAGGGTGAGCAACTGAGTGGATTCGAGCGCGCGGGTTTCCTGCACCAGGGTGGAGAGCGCGATTTTCGCGGCCCGCTGCTCGGCGGCGTTGAGCAACTGCCATTGGCCATACTCGATCCGGTAAAAGAGATGGAGGCAATGCCAGCCATCCTGCGGGATGAGTGGCGCGGGCGTCGGATCCATGGACGGAACTTCCCCGTGCGCCGCGAGAGGGTCAAGAGGGATCCCGGGCGCTTTTCCATCGGAGTTGAGAACGTTGAACGTTTTCCCTGGATCAGGCTTCCACCTTCGTCGCGCTCGGGAGATGAGCGAGGCAGTATTCCTCGCCGTCGCGCGAGACGCGAAACTCCAGATTCGGATTCGTCAGCTCGGTTGCGCCGCAGTTCGCGCAGCGATGCAGCGCCTCGTCTTCGGGGCGCGCTTTTCCTTCAAAGCGCCGGCGCCGCGTCGCGATCTGCTGCCGATTGCGCGCTGCGCGGATCAACTCCGGTCCGAAGAAGATGAGGTAGTTGGCAAAGGCTGCGACCAGCGCCATCCGGTAGGAGGTCGAGGCGGCCGCGAACCTCAGGAGCAACAAGGCCGCCGAAATCCAGGCAAGCCACTTCACCTTCACCGGCAAAATGAAAAAAATGTAGATCACTTCCTCGGGATAGAAGCTGGCAAAGGCAAAAAAGAGCGACGACGCCAGCATCGCGTTGGAAAATTGCGCGCCGAAAAAGAAAGCCGCGATCGTGGTTCCGATCATCCCGATGAGAAAATAGAGATTGAGGCGAAAGGCGCCCCACGCTTGTTCCAGGCGGTCTCCGATAAAAAGCAGAAACCAAAGGACGAGCAAAAGCCAAAGCGGCTGCATCATCGAACCGGGCTGACCGATCGAGCCCGGGATGAAGATGTAGGTAACGAGGCGCCAAACTTCGCCGTGAAGAATTCGCGCCGGCTCAAGCGTCAAAACGGAGAGAAAATTGGGATTGAGGAAAGTGAGGAGATAAACCAGCGCGGTGAGCGCGACGACGATGCGGATCAAGCCGGGGAGGGCGAACCGGCCGAAGCGGCGTTCGAGTGAATCAAGCAAACTCATCGTCGTGTCACCGTAGCGGCGGCCTTGGAGCAGTTCAATAGAGGTAACAGTCGCTCCTCCTGTGTCCCTCGTAACGGTGCTGCTGCTCATTATCGTGATCGATCTCAAGAGTCGGGTTCGATTACGATTACGAGCAAGAGCACGAGGGAAGATGCCGAGTGGCGTCGACAGATTGACACTCCGGGCGCAACATCTAGGCTGGCGCGGTGAGTGACGCCGCGGAAAAACGCACCCCGCTTTACGACGAACACGTAAGGCTGGGAGCCAAAATAATTCCCTTCGGCGGCTGGCTGATGCCGGTGCAATACAGCAGCATCATGGAGGAACACCAGGCAGTGCGGAACAACGTCGGTGTCTTCGATATTTCGCACATGGGGCAGCTGGTCGCGACCGGACCACGCGCGGGCGCATGGCTCAACACGATGCTGACGAATAACATCGCGAAGCTCGAAGTCGGCGCGGGGCAATACACCTTTTTGCTCAACGACAACGCAGGCATCATCGACGACCTGATCGCTTACCGGATCGAGGACGAGAAGTTTCTCCTCGTCGTGAACGCGTCGCGGATTGACGACGATTTCGCCTGGCTGCAATCGCACCTGCCGGGATCACCGGACCCCGGGTACATGCGGACGTACAGTTTGAAGATCAAAGCGATCGGTATGCCGGTCTGGCCATTCAAGGCCCGCGCGTCGACGAACTTTTTCGGAATCTTTTTGGTGAAAGAGAAGGAATTGCCGGCCCGCAATCGGATCGCGCCGTTTGATCTCGGCGCAACGAAACTCTGGGTCGCGCGGACCGGCTACACGGGTGAAGACGGGATCGAAGTTTTCTTCGCGGCCGCGGACGCGCCGCGCATCTGGAATGAGATTCTCGAGAAGGGAAGTTCATTAGGCATTCGTCCCTGCGGGCTCGGCGCGCGCGATACCTTGCGTCTCGAGATGTGTTATCCGCTCAACGGCTCCGATCTTTCGCCCGAACACAATCCGCTTGAGGCCGGGCTCGGTTTTTTTGTTGATCTGACGAAACCGAGTTTCACTGGTCGCGAAAGGTTGCAGCGCGAGAAAACAGAAGGAGTGACTCGCCGGCTTGTTCCCTTCCGTATGAAAGGCAAGGGTCCGCCGCCACGGCCTCATTACCGCGTCTTTCGCGACGGCGCGGAAGCCGGCGAACTGACCAGCGGGACTCTTTCGCCAAGCTTGAATTACGGCATCGGAATGGCATACCTGACGACACCGGTGCCGAAGCCAGGCGAAGAAATCGAAATTGAAATCCGCGGCCAGAAATTCCCCGCGGTGATCGAAAAGAAACCGCTCTACAAAAAAACATGAACGTTCCAGACGACCTCCTCTATACCGAATCGCACGAATGGGTCCGCCGCGAAGGCGACAGGATCCGGGTCGGGATTACCGATCACGCGCAGGCCGAGTTGACCGACGTGGTTTACGTCGAGCTGCCGAAAATGGGCGGCGTCTTATGAGGCCGGCGGCACGATCGCAGTCGTGGAATCGGTCAAGGCGGCGAGCGACATCTACGCGCCGGCCAAGGGCACGGTCGTGGAAGTGAACAAAGCGCTCGAATCCAACCCGGCCTTGATCAATACCGATCCTTACGGCGAAGGCTGGATCTATCGTCCTGCAAGTCGAAAACGCGGACCAGCTCAAAGCGTTGAAAGACGCCCCGGCCTATCGTTCCTCGATCGGCTGACGCCGGCCGGCCCTTGTAGCGTGGGTCTGTGAAGAGCCGAATGCGTCGCGGCAGGGGCTAGAAAAAGAAAGTGCCAAAGGCATCTCGGATGCTTGCTGCCTGAAATAAGATTGTGTCCCGCGCCCAGCTGAGGCAAAACGACGGCATGAAAAAGCTCGCCTTCGCGCTTCTCATGGCCGCGGCGTCGCTCGCGCCGGCGGCGGTCATCAACGTCGAGTTCAAGTTCACACCATTCGTTGGGGATTCGGCGAAGGACGACAAAGTCACGACCGTTCCCGGTAAGGCCGCCATCTTCATCAACAACGTGCCATTCGCGGAGCAGGAGGTGCGCAAAGATGAATTGCCGGTGCTCTTCGATGAACACGAAGTGGCGCCGTCGGTTTGGGTCCCGATGAGTTCCGTCGGTCCCGTGGTGCGGAAGGGAAAGAACAAGATCCGGATCGAGTTTACGCCTGACGACTCAGCGAAGGCTTATCGCGCGCAGTTGCGCTGGGCGTCAGTGACGGATCAGACGACAGAAGAAACGGAACCGGGCAGCATGCGTTCGACCAACCAGGCGAACGAAGGTGTCGATGATCGCAAGTCCGTCAAAGGGAAGGTCGTTTTCGAGCGTGAGTTTGCGGGGGATTTTGCGATCGATTTGCCGTGGCACCATTATCCGCCGGTCGCGTCGCTGACGGAGGAGGACAAACAGAAGATTGCCACACTTTTGAAGACCCGAGCGGAATGGTTCCAGCCGGATTTCGCTGCGCTCTACAAGGCAATCGAAGAGAATGAATCGCTCAAGGTGGATGACGTGCGCAAAGCACACTGCCTAGAGACCGTTTACAAGGCTGGTGTGCGGGTGACGGCTCCGCAGGCCGGCGAGCTGGAATTTGCGACGACCGGTGGCCCGGAGGTGGTGGTGACGCGGAAAAAAGGAACTCTCTTCGGGCTAGATGAGAAGACGTTCGCTCCGATCAAGGATGAAGATACGCAAATGTGCGCGGGGATGGCGCTTTCCGTGATCTATCCGGGCAAGCTCGTGACCGTGCGCAAGCCGGATGGCGCGTGGGAGATTGTTTACTGAGTTCTTCAGTCCGATGAAGGGGGGAGATTGACGCCTCCCGATGGGACTGTTAATTCCCCCGGTGCCGACCGACCTCAAACTTTTCAGCCGCGAATGGTGCTCCTGGTGCATCGACGCAAAGGACTATCTCGCGCAGCGCGGCTACCAATTCACCGAGATCGATGTTGGCCTTGACCGCGCAGCGTATGAGGAGATGAAGGCGCTCTCTGACCAAACCTACGTGCCGACGCTCGTCGCCGGCGATGAAGTGCTCGCGAATTTCGATACGGACCAATTGGAGAAATTTCTGCGCGAGCACGACATCGTCCCCTAAATGCTTTTTGGACTTTTCATCACCCTTGGCGTCGCGGTGCTCAGCGTTGCCATGCGCAGCTACCAATCCTCGATCTCGCAGAAGGTCGGCGCCTTCGGCATCCTCGCGGCGTCGTTTCTCGCCATCTATTACATCACCGGCAGCTGGGTGCTCGGTCTGCTCAGCGCCCTAAGCTGGCTCTTTCTGCCCTGGCTGGAAATTCTCACCCGCATCCGCGCGCTCCGGCTCCCGCGTGAGAAGACGCTTCGCCCCAAGAACCCGCCCTCGGAAGAGGTTTTTCCGACGCTCGATGAGATCACCAGCCAGATCGAGAGCGAGGGCTTCACTCACATCAGCGACGCGGGCTGGGATTGGGAAGATTACCGGCAATTCTTCCGGCTCTTTTACAAAGAAGAGGACCGCGCCCAGGCAACGATCTGCCTCAACGAACAGAACGACCTTTCCTTTTATTACCTGCGCATTTCCTCCCGCGCCCAGGATGGCATCATTTGGACGACGTGGAACTATCCACTCTCATACGGTCTAAAACTGACCCCGCAATTCCGCATCAACCGGCAGCGGCCCGACCAATCTTTCTGGCAGCTCTATCACAGTCACAAGGCGTTCCTGAGCGACAACGCCGTCGAGACCAACATCATCGACTCCCTCGATGAAGATCAAATTCAGCAGGAGATCGAAAACGATCTGCGCGATCAGATCGCCCATAACATTAAAGCTGGCGTGCTCATGCAAACGCCGGGAGGCGAAATCAAGTATTCGTGGCGCGGAATGATTTATCTCTGGTGTCAGTTCCTGCTCGATCTCGTCCGGCTCTAAAGTCCTTGAATTCTGAAACTCGATGCGAACACGTCCAGCTTTTTACAGCCCTGGAAGTGTGGAAGGACGAATTCCGAATTGCCGAGAGATCGAAGTTTGATCGTCGTTCCGAGCGCGTCGGATTTCGAACTTTAGGCGCAGATCACTCCGATGTCCGAACTCGCTCCTCGCATCCAAACCGAGGTCCAGGTCATGTTCTTCGACACCGACTGCGGCGGGGTCGTGCATAACATCGCTTACCTGCGTTTTATTGAAACTGCCCGTACCCTGCTCGCCGAAGAACTCGGGATGAAGCTGGTGGAGATGGCCAAGACGCAACGCTATCCCGTCGTCGTGCGGACCGAGATCGACTACCGCCGCGCGGCCAGGTTGGGCGACCGTTTGCGCATCGACGGCTGGCTCGATCGGCTGGAGCGGGCTCGGTTTTGGTGCGGCTTTGAGATCCGGCGGCTGGGCGACGATGCACTCATCGCGGAAAGCCGTCAGATGCTCGCGCTCGTCCAGATGCCCGGAGCAAAGTTGCTTCGCTTGCCGGACGCTTGGGAGCGCTATCGCGGGCCGGAGCCGGCCTCAGGGCGGCACTGAATTCGGCGGCAGACATTTCCGCTGAAACGAGTAGCCTAACGAAAATGTCCTCTGGCAATCCCGCGCTCAGCCTCGACGAGGTGTTCCTCACGCCGCGCGCTCTCGAGCCTCCGCCTGTTCGGCGCGCTCTTTTCCTTTTCCTCCTCGGCCTCACCGCGGTGCTCCACATCGCGACGATCGGCTGGGGCGACCTTTACAACGAAACCGACGGCCAGTATGCGGGCGCGGCGCGCGAGATGCTCGAGTCGGGTCAATGGCTCACCCCGACCAACGACGGCATTCCGCGCTTGCAAAAACCGCCGCTCCTCTACTGGACGATTGCCGTTTCCCTGAAGACGTTTGGCCTAACGACCGCGGCGGCCCGCCTCCCGGTCGCTCTAGGCATTTTCGCCGCCGTTGCCTTCACTTTTCTCATCGGTGATCGCCTCGGCGGTCCGTGGCGCGGTTTTCTCGCCGGGCTGATCCATCTCTGTTGTTGTGGTGCTTTTCTCTTTGGCCGCATCGTTATGCCGGAGCCGGTCTTCAGCGCCTTTATCGCCGGCGCGATTTACTGCGCGATTCGTGGCTACGAACGGCGGCAGGGGCGGCGCGGCTGGTTTGTGGGTTTTTGGATTTTCGTCGCGCTCGCCTGCATGACGAAAAGCCTGCACGGCTTGCTTTATCCCGCCGCAATCCTCGGTCTGCTTTCCTGTTTTTACCGGGAAGCGCGTCTCCGGTTTCGCGAACTCCTGCGCTGGGATGGAATCCTGATTTTTCTCCTTCTCACCGCCCCCTGGCATATCTGGCTGGAGTGGCGGCATCCTGGTTTCCTCGGCCAATTCACGGCCAGGGAATGGCTCGTGCATCTCGGCGGCGAGGCAGACCCAGGCCACACCTACGACAACGTGCCGCGCGGGGTTTTCCTTTTGCTCCACCTCGCGTGGTGGTTCCCTTGGTCGATCGCAATTCTGCCTGGCGTCTTCCTCGCCTGGCGGCGCGTTTTTCGTCCGCGCGAAATCGAGTTTGCTGATGCCCTCCCGCTCTGCTGGATGGCAGTCGTTTTCATCCCGCTCTTCGTCATCGGTCAGCGACAGGATTATTACTCCATGAGCATGTGGGGCGGCTTCGCGATTTTCGCCGCGACCGCTTGGGAACGGATGCCGCGCTGGACCAGGATCGTCGGCGTCTCCGGCGTCCTCGCAGTTGGCCTCGTCGCCGGCTTTGTCGCTTGGCGATTGCCGGAGCTCTTGTCCAACGCCGACGGGCAGTGGGGTCCGACCGCGGCGCGTTCCACGGCCTGGCGTACCTTGCGCGAAATCCCGATTTCCACCTGGCTGGGTTTTCGCTCGATGTTCGTCGCCACCGGGCTCGCCCTCATTTTTTTCTCGATCATCGCCCTCTGGTTTATCGCGAAGGAACGGCCGCGGCTGGCTCTCACCGCCCTCGCCGCCGCGATGGTGCCGATCGGCTTCAGCATGATGGATGGGGTGGCGCGAATGGCACCTTATTTCTCGCTCGCCGATGCGGCCGACTTTATCCAGGAGCGGATCACGCCTAACGACAAGATAATCTACGAGGGACCGATGCACGTCGGCAGCAGTCTGCTCTTTTATCTCGGGCGCAAATTCTATCTCGTGAATCAGGATCCCGCCGCCGAGCCGGGTGCCGCGCTTGGGCCAACCCCGGACGTCTTTCTCGACGAAAAGACCGTCGTGCAGGGTTGGAACGGTCCCGATCGCTGGTATCTCCTGATCGAGCAAAACCGCCGGCCGCATTGGCAGGCCCTTTTCCGGACGCACGGGTCCGCCGCCGAGGAATTGACCACCTGCGGCACCACCGTGCTCCTCAGCAATCGTCGTTAGGCGTTGTGCGACGCAGAGTGTAGGGGCGGCTGTGTCAGCCGCTAATTGGAGCAGTCGTCACTCCGGCGCCGTCGCGCGCACGTCCGGCTCGAGCAAACGACCGAGAACGAATCATGGGATGAACCCGCGTGACGCGCTCGTCCCATGCACGAGCGGCCGATGCTCGTTCGCCCATTGGAAAATCGAGCCTTCGAGAAGTGTGCTGTGGCCATGAACGGTAATCCATTTGAAAAATCCGCGAGGCCAGCTACCTTGCCGGCTCATTTTTCGGACTATAGCTCGGAGCAAAATTTATGTCGCAGCATCGCAGTCTCAAAGGCGCCAGCACCATCGCAGCAAAGCGCAATGTCTTGAAACGGTTTGAACGGGTCGAGCTGCTCAAGAAGCGTGGCCAATGGAAAGAGACGAGCAAAGTCATTGGCTTGCCCAAGACGAAGCCCGACGTCTAGTCGTTGAAGCGTTAAAGCGATAAAGCGTTGCCGCGACATACCGTCGCTCAAACGCTTCAACATTTCACCGCTTTCAACGCGCCATGCGCCTCAATCGCTTCCTTGCCGCCGCGGGGCTCGGCTCGCGCCGGCACTGCGACGAGCTGATCGCGGAAGGCCGCGTCACCGTCAACGGCCAGCCGTGCACGAATTTCAGCACGCAGATCGAAGACAGCGATCACGTCAAAGTTGGTCACCGACTTGTCCGGCGAGCGGAAACGCTGACCATCGTGTTGCACAAGCCGGCTGGCTTCGTTTCCACCCGGCGCGACCCGAACGCGACCGATACGATCTACGATTTACTGCCGCCGAAGTTTTCCCGCCTTTTCAACGTCGGCCGTCTCGACGCCCAGACCGAGGGTTTGCTTCTCCTCACGAGCGATGGCGACCTCGCCCAGCACCTCACTCATCCGCGCTACAAGGTGGAAAAAGAATACGAGGTCACCCTCGACAGACTCTGGGACCCAAAGCTCGCCGAAAAACTGCGCCAGGGAATCTTTCTCGACGGCAAACGCGCCCGACTAACCCGGGTACAGCAGTTTGGCCCTACCCGGTTGCGGGTCGTTCTCCAACAGGGGCTGAACCGCCAGATCCGCCGGATGTTTTACGAACTCGGCTACGAAGTGAAGCGCCTCGTCCGCACCCGCATCGGCCAGCTGCGTCTTGGCGAAATGCCGCGCGGCAGCTGGCGCCCCCTCACGAAAAGCGAACTGGCGAACTTGCGCCCGTGAGGGCGTTACATTATCCAGTTCCTCGCGCAGGATGGCGAGAGGCGGGGTCGATCCGACGCCATAGCTCGTCAGTAAACCGATCGCGACCGTCAACGTGCTCACGATCACCGCCGCGAAAAGGACCGGCAGGACCGACGGCGCGTAGGCCAGCTTGAATGTGAATACGGCCAGCGCCCAACTGGCGACGAGAGCGAGCACGATGCCGGTCGCGCTGGCGAGCAAGCCGAGAAACAAATATTCCGCGCAAAGAATTTTCCAGATCTGCCAGCGGGAGGCGCCCAGCGTGCGTAGAAGCACGCTCTCTTTCAGTCGCTGGTAGCGTCCGCTCCAGATCGTGCTTCCAAGCACGATCAATCCCGTGCCGACGGCGAAGAGCGACATGATACGAATGACGAGCGCGACCTTCACAAGGATCGCGTCGACCGTTTCAATGACCGACGTAAGGTCGAGGGCGGAAACGTTCGGAAATTTTGCCACGACCGCATTTTGCAGCCGGGCCGAAACGGCGGGCGTCGGGACCCGACTCACGAGGACGTTAAACGTCGGCGCGTTTTCCAGCACACCGGTCGGAAAGACGACAAAGAAGTTAGTCTGAAAACGTTTCCAATCGACCTCGCGCAAACTCGCGACACGCGCTTTGATCTCTACGCCCTGCACGTCAAAGACCAATGTGTCGCCAATCGTCAGGCCAAGATCCCGCGCAATATCCTGCTCGACCGAGACCGGCACCGTATCTCCCGGATGATAATCAAAATGGCCGATCCATTCGCCCGCCGTAATCTTTTCCGTCTCGCTCAGTTGCGCGCGGTAGGTCGAGCGATACTCGCGCTCCAGTTCCCATTCCGGCGCCGTGCGCTTGGGGTCCCTCAGAATTTCGGATGATTTGCGTCCTTTCACCTCGATCAGGCGCATGGTCACGATCGGCGCCTCCTGGATGACCGGGAGTTGTTGCTGCCGCACGAGATCGGCCACCGCCTTGGTTTGATCCGGCTGGATGTCGAAAAGGAATATGTTGGGCTGATTGTTAGCGTCGATCGAACGGAACTGCGTCAGCAGCACATCGCGGGTCAGGTAAATGCTGAGAAGCAGGAATGTGCCTAAGCCTAACGAGAGCGTGAGAAGGAGGGTGCGATTGTTGGGCCGGTAAAGATTGGCCAGGCCCTGGCGCAGAACGAAGCTCCAGCCTTGCGGCAGAAGCTTGCGGACGAGGAAAATCAGAAGCTTGGCGACTCCGATCAGGACCGCGATCGCGACACCCAGACCGCCCGCCACGAACAATCCGTCGGTCCAGGTTTCGGCCTGCCAAATCGCGAAAGCGATCAGGCTCGCGGCAATCACGAGATAGACAATCCACGTCACGAAATCGCGTCGCACAGGCGCGGCATTTTCATCGACCGATGCGCGCAGAGCGAGGAGCGGTGAAACCCGCCGGAAACGCAAGAGCGGCGGAAGCGCGAAGAGAATGCAAACGCCAAGGCCCACGGCCATGCCCCCCAGCACCGGCGGCCACGCGATCGCCTTCGGGAGCACGAAAGGGATGAACTTCTGCAGCACGCCGGGCAGGATTCGATGCATTGTCAGGCCAAGGGTCGCGCCGGCGAGAACGCCGGCGATGCCCATCGCCATCGCCTGAAGCAGATAAACGGAAACCGTCGTGCGCCCGGCCGCGCCGAGACAGCGCAACACTGCCGCCGTCCGCACTTTTTGTTGCAGGTGTGCCTGGATCGCGCTCGCCACCCCGACCGCGCCGAGAAGGAGCGAAATGAAACCGACGAGATTGAGAAAGCGGTAAAGATTGTCGAGCGATTCGCCGAGATCCTTTTTGCGTTTCGCGACCGTGTCGTATTCGAGACCGGCCTGTTCGATCCGCGGCGCGAGCTTTTGTACCTCCGCCTCGACGTCCACGTTCGGTGCGAACTTCACGAAATTCAGGTAGCGGGCGAGGCTGCCGGGCTTGAGCAGGTTCGTGGCGGCGAGATTTTGCAGGGGAATGTAAACCCGCGGGGCGAAGCTTGCCGCGGGCGAGGCTTCGCCCGGCATTTTGGTCAGCGCGCCGGCAATAGTGAAAGTGGCCTCGCCGATCTTGATCGGGTCGCCCGGCTTCGCTCGGAATTGAAAAAGAAGACTTTCTTCCGGAACCGCTTCTCCGCCATCGCGAAAAGTGTGCGCGGCCGCTGGCGGCGCAGTTTCCATCTTGCCGTAAAAGGGAAAGCTCCCGCCCAAGGCGCGCACATGGACAAGCCGTGTGCCGCCACTCTTCGGGAAGAGCGCCATGGTGCGGAAACGCACCTCTCGCGCCTGCGTTTCCCCTAACGAACGCAACATTTGCTCCTGCTCCGCGGTGAATGGGCGCGAACTCTCGACCACCAGGTCGGCGCCCAGCAACGACCGCGCCTGGTCATCGATCGCCTGGGCAAGGCTGGCGCGAAATAATCCGATTGCGATCAGGGCGGCTACGCCTAACGAAATTGAGACGGAAAAGAGTAGCAGCCGCCATCGGCTGGAGCGGCTGTCGCGCCAGGCCATGCGCGGAATGAAGGCGAAGATTAGTCGGTCGCCGCTTAGCGGCGCCGGAGAGGGCTCCGCAATCCGCGTCTCTCGTGCCGCGGATTGCAGTTTGGGCCCGCCGTCCTACGGCAGTCGACCAAGCGCGAATTCTCATTCGATCATCTCTCCGTTGCGTAGCCGGATCGTCCGCTCCGTCAGGCGCGCGACATCGGGATCGTGCGTGACAAGAACGAGCGCGGTGCCCGCGGTTCGGTTCAGCTCGAGCATGATCTCGATCACCGCCTGGCTCGTTTCCGCGTCAAGGTTGCCAGTCGGCTCGTCGGCGAACAAAACCTTCGGCCGGTTAATAAACGCCCGTGCCAGGGCAACGCGCTGTTGCTCGCCGCCGGAGAGCTGCGCCGGATAATGAGTGCTGCGTTCTCCAAGTCCGACGCGTTTTAGAAGATCGAGCGCGAGAACACGCGCCCCGCGATCGCCGCGCAGCTCCATGGGCACGGTCACGTTCTCAAGCGCGGTCAAGGTCGGGATGAGCTGGAAATTCTGAAAAACAAAACCGACATGCGCATTGCGCACCCGGGCGCGCTCGTCCTCCGTGATCTCGGCGAGCGCGATGCCGTTGAGCAGAACCGAGCCGGAAGTGGGCAGGTCAAGTCCGGCGGCCAGACCGAGCAGCGTCGTTTTGCCGCTGCCGGACGGGCCGAGAATCGAGCAGGTCGCTCCCTGTTGCAGGGTAAACGAGACATTATGTAGAACGGTCAGGCGCCCCGCGCCGGTCGCGTAGCTTTTCGTCAGGTCGCGTACGTTGAGAATCGGGAAGTTCATTGACGGGTCAAGGCGGCGCGTCTTGCTTACGCGATGGTGATACGGCGCGCATGAGGAAATTGACGCGTCGGATTCTTGTTCTCTCGCTTTTCGCGCTCTGTTTTGCGGCGCCGGCTTTTGGTGGAACGATCCTGTTTCTCGGCGACAGCCTGACCGCCGGGCTTGGCGTGCAACAGGAGCAGGCCTACCCGGCGCTCATCCAGCAAAAGATCCGGGAGAAGAATCTGCCCTTCGACGTGATCAACGCCGGGGTGAGCGGCGACACAACCGCGGGCGGCCTGGCGCGCCTGGATTGGGTGTTGCAGAAAAAGATCGACGTTTTCGTTCTCGCACTCGGCGCAAATGATGGACTCCGCGGACTGCCGGTCGCGCAGATGAAAGCCAATCTCCAGGCCATTATCGATCGCGTGAAAGCGAAAAATCCGACCGTGAAAATCGTGATCGCGGGCATTCAGATGCCGCCGAATCTCGGCGGCGATTATGCTGCGGCCTTTCGCCAGGTTTTCGCCGACCTCGCCCGAGAGAACAAGGCCGCGCTCATCCCGTTCCTGCTCGAAGGTGTGGGCGGCCACATTGATTTGAATCAAGCAGATCATATTCATCCAACCGCGGCCGGCCATAAGGTGGTGGCGGAAAATGTCTGGCGCGTCCTCGAGCCGCTCCTCACGAACACAGGATCGTGATGCGGATCGACGGCTGCACGGCTCTGATTACCGGCGCTTCGGCGGGGATCGGACGCGAGTTCGCGCGCCAACTCGGCGGACGCGCCGCGACGCTCGTGCTCGTCGCCCGGCGCAAAGCGCGGCTGGAGGAATTGCGCGCGGAGCTGATTGGGCGGCATCCGTGCTTTGCGGGTCGAAATCCGGCCAACCGATCTGTCGCAGCGCGAGCCGGTCGACGAATTGATTGCCTGGGCGGACAGCCAAGAGGCCGCGATCGATTTGCTGATCAACAACGCCGGACTTGGAGACATGGGCGCATTTTCGACCGCCGATCCGGAGCGGGTTGACCAGATGATGCAGGTCAACATGGTGGCCCTCACACGGCTGACACGCGCTTTGTTGCCGGCCATGATCAAACAAAAACGCGGCGCGATTTTGAATGTCAGTTCCTCGGCCAGCTTTCTTCCGATCCCGAATTTCGCGGTTTACGCGGCGACCAAGGCTTACGTGACGAGCTTTACCGAAGCTTTGCGAGGCGAGCTGCACGGAACTGGGATTCATCTCTCCGCCCTCTGTCCCGGACCGGTGCGGACGGAGTTCACTGAGGTGGCGCGGCGTCAGCCAACCGGATCTGCACCGCGTGAACCGGATCTGGCTTACGTGCCGGTCGAGGAGGTCGTCAGGGCGGCCTTGCATGGAATCGAGCAGAACCGGCCGATCGTCATTCCCGGCATGGTAATGAAGATCGGAATGGCTCTCGTTAGGCTAACGCCCATGCCGTTGCTTCGCATGGCGAGTCGCCTGACGAAGAAACCGGGTTAAACGCTTCGCGTCGCGCACGCTCGGAGGGACATGCTCCGCATGTCGGGACGCGCAGAAGCGCGTTCCCCGTTATTGCGCGTATTTGATTGAGCAACCGTAGGCGCGCGAGGTCGGCGTCGCCACAGGCTTTCCCTCCATCGCTTCCGTCAGCGCCGCTTTCACATAATTCGTTGCGCCGGCCACATCCTGCAGGATTGGTCGACGGTTTGTCGTCGATTGCGCCGGAGTAAATCAGCTTTCCACTGGGATCAATGACATACATGTGGGGCGTGTTGGTGGCGGCATATTCGTGGCCGACCTTGCCGGTCGGATCGAGCAGCAGGGCGGTCGATTTCATTTTCCACTCGGCGACTTGTTTGTTGGCCTCCTCTGGCGTCAGGTAGCCCTCTTTTCCCTCAGCCGAGGAATCGATCGTCAGCCAGACGACATCCTTGCCGGTGAACTGCTTCTGCAACTGCTGCATGTTGTCGCTCGTGTAATGCTTTTGCACGAAGGGGCAACCAGGGTTGAACCATTCGAGCACAACATATTTCCCCTTGAAATCGCCTAACGAACGGGTCTTGCCTTGAGAATCAGGGAGCGAGAAGTTCGGCGCGGGGGCGCCGACCTTGGGCGCTTCGGCGGCGCAGAGCGCGCCGGCGCAGATGGTGGTGAGAGTGAGCAGAAGCAGTTTTGTTTTCATAATTCTTATTTGGTGACCGCGACTTTCGGCGCGGCGGATTGAAGATGATCCAGGACGAGTGCCTGGGTGAGCAGTTCCGGCAGGACGACCGGTTGGTTCGGAGTCGCAGCCGGATAAAGCACGTATAGTGGGACACCGACGCGCCCGAATTGTTTCAAAGTTTTCGTGATCACCGGGTCGGCGTTCGTCCAGTCGGCCTTCATTTTCACCACGCCGTAGCGTTCGAACGCGCTCTTCACCGCCGCGCTTTCCAGGACGGAGGACTCGTTGAATTTGCAGGTGATGCACCAGGCGGCGGTGAAATCGATGAAGACGGTGCGGCCGGCGGCCAGTTCACTTTGGAGACGCTCGGGACTGAAAGCGATCCAGTCGCCTTTCGTCAGGCCGGAGACTGCGATCTTCGTGGCGGTGAATTTTTGACCGATGAAATAGAAACCGCTGCCGAGGACGAGGAGGAGAACGAGGACGAGAACGAAGGAGCGCTGCCTGCGCGAGACGACGGGAGTGGAAAAAGAACCGAGCATCCAGCAGGCGATGCTGAGGGCGAGAAGAAATGCGCTCACCCAGATGGCGGCGTCGATGCCGCGCGCGACGCCGATCACCCAGAGCAAAAAGAGCAGGGTGGCGAGGAGGAGAAAACCCATGAACTGTTTCACCCGCACCATCCAGGGACCGGGCCGCGGGACGAAGCGGAGCCAGGCCGGTTGCGCGCTGAGGAGCAGATAGGGCGTGCTCATCCCGGCCGCGATGGCGAGGAACATGAGGACGATGATCGCGGCCGATTGCGCGAAAGCGAAGCCGAGCGCGGTGCCGAGATAGGGTGCGGTGCAGGGGGTGGCGAGCACGGTCGCGAAGACCCCCTGGAAGAAGGAGCCGGCGTAACCTTCGCGCGCGCTCCAGCCGACCAGTCCGGTGGCGGCCGCGGCCGGAAGTGTGATCTCGAAAACGCCGAAGAGATTGAGGGCGAAAACGAGGACGACCGCGCTCATCGCGACGACGAAATAGGGGTTGGTAAACTGGAAGGCCCAGGTGATTTCGCGGCCGGCGGACTTGAGGGCGATCATGAGGGCGGCGAGCCCAATGAACCAGGCGAAGATGCCGATGGCGAAAGCCAGGCCATTCCCGAAAATGCGCGCCCGGCTGTCGCCGGCGTGCTGGATGAAACCGAAAATCTTGAGCGAGATCACCGGCAGGACGCACGGCATGAGATTGAGGATGAAACCTCCAATGAAGCCGAAAAGGAGGAGCTTCAGCAGACCAGCGGGCGACTCCGCCGGGGCGGCGATTTTCGCCGCGGTCGTTGCGGGCACGGCGGCAACGTTGTTCTTTCCTAACGAAAAGGCGTGATCACCGGAAACGATCAATCCATCAAGGGATTGCACGCTTGGGTTCGCAGACTCGAGCGGAATGACGAAGACGATCGAGCCGTCCGCCGACTGTTCCCGGCGCGGATGGCCGATCAAGGTCGAGGAATCGGGCAACGGGAAAAAATCAACCGAGGACTCCCGGGCGAGGCTCTTGTCTGCGATCGTTAGGCGAAACTCCTTCGCCTGACGACTCCAGTGTAATGCGCTGCCCGCACTCGGCGGGAGCGGCTTGGGGAGGCGGTCCCGGAATTTCGTGAAGAGCTCCGCATTGGCGGGAGTGCTTTGCGCCCCCACGGGCAGATCCAGCTGCACCTTGGCGCTGCCGGGGATGCAGATCTTCTCGCAAACGAGCCAGTTCGCTTCGCCGGCGAGTTTGACAGACGCCGACTCGATCCTGGACGGCGGAGTGAGCTGCATCATGAGCAGGACTTCGTCGTGATAGCCGTAAATCTGGATGTCTCCCGGTTCGCTTAGCTTGAGCGGAATTGGCCATTGGATCGGGCCGGTTTTCCAACCGGGTGGCAGGTCCCATTTCAGTCTCGGTCGGGATGCCGGCATCGCCCGGGAACTGCCAATAGGTGTGCCAGCCGGGCGCCATTTTCAGGAAGAGTCCCGCCGTAAACGGCTGGCCCGGAACAACAGCCGTCGTGTCGGCGAGAAGCTTCGCATCGACTAATTGGCGGCCACCGAATTTCTGGCCACGCGCTGTCGGCGGCGGAGCAAGAAGCACGGCCGCCAAAAGCAGCGCGCCAGCAGATGAACGTAACGAGGCCATCCAATTGATTACCATCGCTGCGCCGGGAGCGGCAACGCAGCGTGATCTATCCCGGCAGTCGCCGAGCGCACCTCCGCCACTCTGTCATCCCGATCCGGCGCAGCGCGGAGAGGGACCTCGCAGTGCAACTGGCCGCTCGGCTGAGGACGCGCGATGGCATCGGAGCTTTGCAAGACCCTCGCCGTTGCGCGCCTCGGATGGCAAGTCTTTGGTCTCAACCTCGCTCCTACCGGTTGAGCGCGGCGAAGCCAACCTCCGATCTACTCTTCGCCCTCGTAATAGTCGGCCTCCGACGCCTTTCGCGATCACTTCCTCGGCGCCTTCCTTGAAGGCCACCCACTTGCCGCTGTCGGGGTAATAACAGGAATCGCCGCGCGGATTATCCGCGATCACGTAGTAGACAAAATCCTCGTTCTCGGCGGCCGAGAGCTGATGGGCCTGGCCTGGCGCAAAGAAAAAGGAATCGCCCGCGCTCACTTCCGTCGTGCCCCGGTGGTCGCGCACTTTTCCCCGGCCCGAGACGACAACGTAAAGCTCGGTCTCCGCGCTGTGGCCATGATAAGGACAATAGCTTTTTCCTTTGGGAATCCGGACCTGTGCGAGATCAAACGGATGACGTTTGGCGAGATCGAGCGAGTCCTTTTCGCGCCCGAGCGCAATCGAGATGTCTTTGACGAATTTGTGGAATTTCCCTTTGGGCGACTTGCGTTCGTCTTCCGCGAGATCGTTGAGATTGACTTTGCGCATGGAAATCAGATGGCGCACAGAACCACGAGCCGGAGGAAGGCAAGCCGATTCCAGCGTCAGTGAATCCGTGTACAAAGCGAATCGTTACATTCTTCCGTCCTTTGGCTTCGACCTTTTGGAATTTGCCGCTGTTCCGGCTCGCCAACCCACGCAGCATATTCACCTCGTCGGATTTTTCCTGGCTGTTCAGGTAATAGATGACGTGGAGATGCGCCTTCTTCGTCAGCTCCTTCTGACCCTCCTCCGCGACTCGGTAGATTTCCTGGGGCGGGATCGGTTTCAGCCCGCCGCCAGCTTGTGACTCGGTCGCGTTGCCATCGGTCAGCATGTAGATCGTTTCCGGTTTAAGGGAGAACGCTTCCGCCAGCGCGTAATCGTGCCGTGTGCCGCCAGGTTTTCCGGGCTTCGGTTTGCCGTTCTTGTAATCGACTTCACCCTGAATGTGCGCGATCGCCGCCTGCTTGTTTTCCTCGGTCGCAGGGACCAATTCCGCTTTCCAGGAATAAGCCCCGCCGGACCAGCGCACGATCCCGAAGCGGGTCTGCGGGGTGAGACTTTGCACGAGCTTGATCGCCTCCTCGCGGATGACCTGAAAATTCTGATCCTTCCCGTGCCTGACGAGCTTGCGGCCAGAGGCATCGCCGGTGCGCGTAAACATCGAATCCGAGACATCGATCATGATCACGACGCTGGTGCTGATGTCGCGGATGCCGAAGAAGTTGATCGCGGTGCCATTCCCGCCGCCGCCGCCGCCTAACGACGGCGCCCCGCTGGCGCCGAACGCCGCCCCGGCGCCGCCCGCGCTCATCATGGTGCGCGGCGCGCTCTCCGCTGTTTTGATTTCTGGCAGTGGCGGCAAGGTCACCTTCGCCAGGCCGGTAGTGAGAACGCGTTTCGGCACGTGCGGGCGGGGCGCTGACCGATTGCATCTTTTTCTGCAACTGAACGCGATGCTCGAGCGCGCGTTCGCTTGGATTGGGCGATTTCGGACCGGCGTTGAAAGTCAGCTTGCGACTGGCGGAATATTTCGAGACGACCCAAAGCGCGGCGGCGCCGCCGAACAGGAGGTGCAATGCAATGACGGCAATGAGGACTGGCGGCGAGTAGCGACGCAGCGCGGGCACAGTTTTGACCGGCGGTTCTTCGGGGGATCGATTTCCATGGGGAGCGCAGCCTAACTGGAACAGGCGCGCCGCGATTGGCGAGAAAGGATTGATCGACAATCGCTGGCCGTGACGCGACACCCGGTAAACATTCGTCTTGCCGAGGCCCGTGCCACGCGTGAGCGAAGCGTTCTGCGACGTGCAGTCCCAGGTCCCCGTTACAACTTTCCGTTTCCGCGACGCGAGCAGCGACGTCGCGGCCGACGAGGTAAAGGAGAAGGCAAAGAACCACGAACGGAATCATCGCGAGCAGGTCGGACGACGGGCCTTCGAAAAATGGATTGTGGATGGTGGCCCATTTTTCGATCGCGTCGAAGCTGTCTTTCCACGGAATGTTCAGGAAGGCGAAAACGACTCCGGCCAGTGTCCCACCCGCGATATAACCGGAGGACAAGAGCACACCGTTACTCTTGTCGCCTTCTGCGACGAGCTGATCTTCGGTGAAGTTGGCGCCGGCGTGCTTGCGCCGCGTGTATTTGTCCACCAGTCCACGGATCAGACCGCCGACCCAGACCGGCGCGGAAGTCGAGATCGGAAGATAAACGCCGACGGCAAAAGCGAGCGAAGGAATTCCGGAAAGCTCGAGCACGATCGAGATGAAAACGCCCAACAGCACAAGACCCCACGGCAATTGACCGCCCAGAATGCCTTTGATGATGTAGGACATCAGCGTGGCTTTCGGGGCAGTGAACTTCTGCACGCTCGAGCCATCGGGCCGCTTGTCGTAAATGCCGTTGATGCCCGGGTCGACCAGATAGACTGGCGAGCCCTGGTCATTCACGAGGTAACGGCCGGCCGGTCCGTTCTCGGGTGAGGTTTTGTGGAAAACGAAATACTCGCTTGGTGTCGTTGCCGGCCTGCGCACCCGCGAGATGCTCGCGCTTCGGTCGGCCGCTTGAATCCTTTTCGAAGTCGGCTGGGTTGGCGTGAAACGCCGAGGCGAAGCTGAAGTCTTTGTTCCCCGCCACTGGAATGTAAACCGTGCCGGACTCGTTCAGCTTCATTAGAATCGGCCCAATCACGAGACACGACGCCAGGGTGCCGATCAGAATCGCGATTTGCTGATACTTCGGCGTCGAGCCGATCAGGAAGCCCGTCTTGAGATCCTGCGAGGTCGTGCCGCCATTCGAGGAGGCGATGCAAACAATCCCGCCGATCGAGAGAGCTGTGACAAAGTAAGGCGGCGCCGTCCAGCCAATGATGAGGAAGACGAGGCATGTCAAAAGCAATGTCGCGACCGTGATGCCGGAAGTTGGACAGGACGATGAGCCGACTTCGCCGGTGAGACGCGACGAGACGGTGGTAAAAAGAAATCCAATCCCGACGATGAGAAGCGCGCCTAACAAGTTGAAGCGCAGGTTGAGTTGCGGCGCGAGCATGATGAGCACGAGCAGCAAAATGATTCCGCCGATCACCCATTTCATCGAGAGATCCTGATCGGTCCGCGCGGCCGTGGCCGTCTCCGCGCGCGCCTCACGCAGATCGGCCAGCCCGCCTTTTAATCCGTGCCAGATCAGGGGGAGCGAACGAATGAGACTGATAATTCCGCCCGCCGCGACGGCGCCGGCACCGATGTAGAGAATGTAACCGTGCTGAATTTGATCGACGCTCATCTCCGCGATGGTGTGACCGGTTTCGGGAGGAACCGGCCCCGCGACTAACGAACCGAAATATTTTATCGCAGGAATCAGAACGAGATACGACAAGACGCCGCCACCCATCATCATTCCGGCGATGCGCGGTCCGATGATGTAACCGACGCCGAGCAAAGCCGGATTGTTCTCGAGCGAGATCGAAGCACCTTGGAATGGCTTCCCAAAGATCTTCTCTGGGATTTCCTTCATGGCTTTGAGCATTTCGAGAGCGCCGTAATAAATGAAACCGATGATGAACCCGCTGATGATCACCTTGCCGCCACTGACTGCTTCATCCGCGGCGATCGTGTTGCGCTCATCGGAACGCGCGGCTTCGCGGGATTCAGCCGACGCCCCAGCTTTCAAGACCTCTGCGCAGGCGGTGCCTTCCGGATATTTCAGATATCCGTGTTGATGAACGATGAGCGCGCGCCGGGTCGGGATCATCATCAGGATGCCCAACAATCCGCCGAGAATCGCGACGAGCATCACGCGCACGATTTCGAGATCGAACCCGAGGATCATGATCGCAGGCATGGTCACGCCGAGACCGAAAGCGATCGATTCGCCCGCCGAGCCGGCCGTCTGGACGATGTTGTTCTCGAGAATGGTCGAATCGCGCAGGCCGAACTTCGAGAGCACGCGGAAGGTGGTGATCGAGAGGACTGCCACCGGAATCGACGCGCTGACCGTGATGCCGACCTTGAGGACGAGATAAAGCGACGAGGCGCCGAAGACGATCCCGAGCAGGGTGCCGATGATGAGCGGAAGCGGCGTAAACTCGCGCAGCCGCACATTGGACGGAATGAACGGGCGGAAGTTGGCGAGGATCGGATTCTCGGGTCTCGGACCCACGATATCCGGCATTTCGTTAGGCGGATTTCGTGGATCGATTTTCAACATTCGGAATTTCCGAGCCGCTGCGTTTCGGCCTAACGGATCGCGCCCGCTTCCGCGGTTCGCGTCCCCATGCGCAAGACCCATCGGTAGAGGACGAACGCGGTGACGGCGAAGGCGCTTCCGCCGATGATAATGCCGGCCGTTCCGAATCCGGCGCCGACGAGCGCGAGCGGCGCCCCGACTCCCGAGAAGACGACAATCGCGGAGAGCACCACTCCGATGATGCTTTCGCCGACGATCAAACCCGATGCGAGCAACACGCCGAGTTGCTTCGTCCCTTCTGGATTCCGCGTGCGATCGGCGCGGCGGTCGAAGAACCAGCCGACGATCGTGCCGACCACAATCATGAGCGTGCTCGCCGTCGGCAGATAAATCCCGAGTCCGACCGCGAGCGGAGGAACGCGCATGTGTTTCGTGCTGCGAGCGAGGATGGCGTCGAGCACGATGATGCCGATGCCGATATAGGCGCCCATCCGGATCAAGCTCCAATCGATGTCCGCGGCGATGACGCCCTGCGCGAGCGATGAGATCAGGCCGGCCTGCGGCGCCGGCAGTGGCGACGGTCGCAACTCCGCGCCCGGCGCACCGACGAAACCGTAGGCCTGATTGACCAGGTTGAGCACCGGCGGAATGACGACGGCGCCGGCGAGAACACCGATGATCAGCGCGACCTGCTGTTTCCACGGCGTCGCATCGACCAACTGACCGGTCTTGAGGTCCTGCAGGTTGTTGTTCGCGATCGCGGCCACGTTGAAAATCACGGCGGTGGTGAAAAGCGCGAAGGCCATGAGCGCCTTGGTCGCGTCCGGCCCCACATAAGGTTTTACGCCGACCACCAGCAACAGCGCCGCGCCGATCACGACCAGGATGCCTATGCCAGAGAGCGGGCTGTTGGATGAACCGATCAGGCCGGCCATGTAACCGCAGACCGCCGAGACGAAGAAGCTCATCAAAAAGACATAGAAGACGCCGCCGATCACGAGCGTGGTCACGTGCGCGCCGAGCCCGCTCGTGTTTGCGAAATAGCCCAGAACCCAGCCGATCGGGAGCATGCAAAGCAACGTGACGAGACCGACGATGCCGATCGGAATGTCGCGCTCGGTGATCGGCAGCGTATCCGCTTTCCCGGCCTTGCGCGCGCGTGACGCGGCCATCGCGCCGGCCAGACCGCTCGCGACCGGTTTCACCAGCTTGAGCAGTGTCCAAATTGCAGAAACGCCAATCGTTCCGGCGCCGATGAAGCGCACCTTGTGACTCCACGTGCTTTGCGCGAGTGCGCCGGCCGCCGTCGTTAGATCGCCGGTCAGCGCCGCGAAGTGCGGCACGAGCCAACCCCAGCCAATGAATGCGCCGATGAGCATGGCGATGCCGACGGAAAGTCCACACAGGTGACCGATCGCCAGCAGCGCAAACGAAAGCGAGAAATCATAACCGCTCACCGCGCCGCGCCGGCCGATGCGGAACGTCTGCGCGACATCAGAAGCGAATACCTGTGTCGCGACGATGATCGCGAAAACCGCGGCCACGATCGATCCCCAGAGGACCGCGAGCAGACCGGAGCGCCCGTGTTCAACCTCGGCGGCGTTCGCCTTGTCGCCACCGCTCCCGACCTTCAGCACTTCCGCGCAGGCGACGCCTTCCGGGTAGGGGAGATCGGAGTTGGTCACCAGCGCCCGCCGCAGGGGGATGGAGTACATCACGCCGAGAATGCCGCCGAGAGCGCAGATCGCGAAGGAGATCCAGAACGGAAAACCGGTCCACCAGCCGATCATGATCAGGCCCGGCAAGACGAAGATGATCGACGAGAGCGTCCCCGCGGCCGAGGCCACCGTCTGCACGATGTTGTTTTCCTGCACCGTCGCGTCGCGGAAACCGCGCAGGATCGCCATCGAAATCACGGCCGCCGGAATCGAGGTCGAAAAAGTCAGGCCAGCCTTGAGACCGAAGTAGACGTTGGCCGCGGTGAAGACCAGCGTGATGAAGACTCCGATGATCAGCCCGCGGACGGTAAGTTCCTTGCCCATATTCGTTAGGATGTTGACCGAGCAAAACGAGGGGAGGAAAGCCGTTCCCCGACAACGCGAGGCATTGGCTGGCCCGGCCTCGCCTTCGGCTGCGTTACGGCGTTAGGCGGATTTCTCAGATCGATTTTCGACATCAGCAGCTGCCTTTTGCTCGGATTTCGCAAATCAGAGCGGCAATGGCCGCGAAAGGCAACCGCAAAAGGCGGTCGTGGCGCTTCGAGCGGGTAATTGTTTAGCGTCCTCTCTTTTGAGGATCGGGGTCGCCGTCGTGTTCCGGGGAGGGCGGGCGCCCCGCCCGCTCCTTTTGACGCCTCGCCAAAAAAGCCCCGCATGTAGAGTGTGTCCCGCCAAGGCACGTGATGCAGTAGGCGAGGGGCACCTTGCCGGGCGCCCGCGCACTCCCGGGAAGGCCTGCGCTGTACAGCCACTCTTTTTGTACACGTTCCGGTCGCGCAGGACGCCAAGCAGATGCTCCGAGGCTGCGTCCCGTTCCTTTTTTGCTTGCTTTCACTGATTGGAGCTGAGAAAAACAACGGCGCACTGTGACACACCCGCCGTTCCCGGCTCTCATGCAGGGCCATCCTTTTCGCGTCCTTGAACGGGGCGCAAACCGCCATCCGTTTTCAAACACGATTCGCAACTCGGCAAAGGGCCTAGGCATACACTTTTCAATGCCGTCATCGTGAAGAAAAAAGCAGGTGTCGATTCTGAACGGCGATGGAAAACCCAATTATTCTTTTGAGCAAGTAAGGGTCCATCGCGCTTCTACCTAGGATTATCAGTCATGAAAAATGTCTCCCGTTTTATTCATCGTCACTTCTCTGTTTCGCTCTTCGTGTCACTTGTCGGCATGGCGGGTCTCGCCCCGATATGCCTGGCGAACGGTCTCTCGCCGTTTCACCTTCACAAGGAGCTTTTCTCGCTGCCAGTGGGAACTTATTTCGACTCGCAAGTTGTCGACCTCAATGGCGACGGCAAGATGGATCTGGCTGTCCTGAACAGCGGCGCACTTTATGTCTCGTTGGGCGATGGAAGCGGCAATTTTTCATCATCTACTCCGTACAACCAAAGCGGATTCCAGACAGTGCTCGCATTCGGGGATTTTAACGGCGACGGCTTTCCCGACGCGGCGGTGGCGAATTTCCCAGGCATAAACGTGCTCTTAAATGATGGTGCGGGTGGCTTTCCGATGTCAGCCTTCATCAATACGGGAGCGGAACCATCCGGCTTGGCGGTGGCTGATTTCAACCTTGATGGCAACCTCGACCTGGCGGTGAGCGATTTTCAAGCGAACTCGATTTCCATTTTTCTCGGAGATGGGAAGGGCGGCTTCGCTTCACCAATAATTGTCGCGGCTGGCACCAGTCCCGCTGGTCTCGTCGTGGCCGATCTCGATCATGACGGAGTGGCCGATTTGACCGCAGCAGAATACGGCTCAATGGACCTCCGGATTTTCAAAGGCGTAGGTGATGGCACCTTCCAGACGGCCGGAAGTTATCCGCTTGGCGGCAACGCTAATAATTTGGTAAAGGCGGATTTCAATCACGACCACAACGTGGACCTTGCGGTCGGTGTTTTTAATAGCAACGGGCAGATCGCGGTTTTCTTGGGAGATGGCAATGGCAACTTTGCGCAATCCGCTTCGGTGCCGGGATCCGGTATTCTTTTTAACAGCTTGGCGACGGCGGATATCGATGGCAGTAGAACAGCGGACCTGGTCTTCTTCGAATATGGGACAGTTAATGTGGCGCTCGGCAACGGTGATGGCACTTTTCGCGCGGTGCGGCAAGTAAGTCTGCCCCGTTCGCGAGGGTTTAACTACACCCTCTCGACTGGCGACCTGAATGGCGACGGCCGCACAGACATTTTTACGGCACAAGACACGGGCGTTATTAGCGCGCTTCGGCGTTTTGTGAAACGTCGTTGAGCCGAAGCTAACCGAGGCGCGTTAAATGGGGAAACGGGTGTTGGATCGGAACTAACGGGCCAGTGGTTTACGTCTACGCTGCAACGGGATATGTGCAGTTTGGTTTTTTTCACAACGGAGCATCCTTCAATGACCCGAAACGCTTACTTGAAGGCGAGGGGAAGATGCATTGGCGGCACGCCAAAGTCCGTGACACTCTCTGAGGTTGACGAGCGCGCCTTTGCCGGCGCTTCTCGAGCATGCTTCAAGCTCGCGCTAACTACCTCCCGCGGCTGATTACATCGAGACGAATGCACCCGGCACCGCGAAGGGGTGGCGTTGGCAGCGTTCTTGGAATGGACTTTACTGCATTATCATCGATGAGCGAGCGGTAAACGATCCCTGGACTTCACACCAATGCCCCTAGCCAACCGTTGACCGTTGTGACACCCGCCTTTGATTTATGAAACAGTCCAGAAGGTTTGCCACGCTGGCTCCCCCAGCGGCGGCTCAGATCGGTCTCGTTAGATCGTGAAGCCCTCTTCCCACATTCCCCGAAGGGATAGTCAATCTCGCACACACTATTGTGGAGACCGAAAGGCTACGATCGTGGTCGAGATTCCGCGGGGCTTGCACGTTTGGACGGCGCCGGTGACATGTACGTATGTCATCCGCGAGAAAGGCTTTTGGCAACCGTAAGCAATTTCACCGATGTTTTCCGCCGCGTCACTCCATGATCTAACCATACATCTGAGGTCGTCCGTCATCCTGGCAGCAGGCGCGGTTCCTGATAAACGCACAACCTAGACAACAATCGGCAAAAGGAGCATTGCAATGAATCCGAACAAAGCACTTTGGGAAAAAGGCGACTTTACTCGCATTGCCGAGAGTATGAGGGAGAGCGGAGAGGCGCTCGTCAAGAAACTCGGAATCACGAAGGGGCTTAAGGTCTTGGATCTCGGATGCGGCGATGGGACGACGGCCTTGCCGGCGGCGAGACTCGGAGCGGATGTGTTGGGCGTCGATATCGCGAGAAACCTGGTGGAGGCCGGAAACAAACGCGCCCGGGAAGAGGGACTGACGAACTGCACGTTTCAGGAGGGCGATGCGTCCGATTTGCGCGAACTGAAGGATGACACGTTTGACCTCGTCGTGACCATCTTTGGCGCCATGTTCGCGCCCAAGCCGTTTGAGGTGGCCAAAGAAATGGTGCGGGTGACCCGACCCGGAGGTCGGATCGTGATGGGGAACTGGATTCCTGGTGATCCGACGCTCGTCGCCCAAATTTTGAAGATCAGCTCCGCCTACACGCCGCCGCCGCCGGAAGGTTTCGTTAGCCCGATGACGTGGGGAGTCGAGAGCAACGTGATCGAACGATTTGCCGGCGCGGGAGTTCCTGCCGAGAAGATCTCCTTCGTCCGCGACACGTTTACGTTCAACTATCCCAGCCCCCCTTCAGCGCTCGTGGATGAATTCCGAAAATATTACGGGCCGACCATGAATGCATTCGAAGCGGCGGAAAAGAACGGTCGAGCCGCTGATCTGCAGAAGGAGCTGGAAGTCTTGTTCAACACCCACAACAAGAGCCCGAGCCAGGATTCCACTTCCATTCCTGCGACCTTCCTGCGCGTTACGGTTTCGCTTTGAGAAAGTGGCGGCCGGGGAGGAAGGAAATCCGACCCCCGAACCGTTTCTCCAATTTCGTTAGGCGCAGTTGAATGACTGGCGGGATTCGATTGCAAATAATCGACGGTCGCGGCGAGAAACGGCTCGGCAAAATCCTTGAGCTTCTGTTCACCGACGCCGGGGATACGGCGGAACTCGACCGGTGTCGTGGGATAGGAGCGCGCCATTTCGCGCAACGCCACGTCGGAGAAAATCACGTAGGCCGGCACATTGCGCGCGTCGGCCAGCGTGCGGCGGACGCCGCGGAGGTGCGCGAAGAGTGCTTCGTCGCATTCGATTTCGCCGGCGCGCTGTTTCAGCTTTCGTCGGCGGTTTTTCGACCTGCTTGGTGAGGGTGATCGGCGTTCGTTCGCGCAAGCGCCGCGCGACCGGCCGCGGTAACTTGCAGGGTGGCAAATTTCCCGGGCGCGACCTCGACCAGGCCTAGCCGTAACAGCTCGCGCCCGAGCGCCTGCCAGGCGTCGCGTTTGATTTCGCGCCCGATGCCGTAGGTCGAAAGTTCGTTATGCCGCCGCTGCCGAATCGCCTCCGTATCGGCGCCGGTCAGCACTTCGACGATGTGGTTAAGTCCGAAAGCGAAACCGCTCTTTTGCTGCACCCGCAGAACGCAGGAGAGAAATTTTTGCGCGGCCACCGTGCCGTCGAACGTTTCGCGCGGGTTGAGACAGTTGTCGCAGCCATTGCAGGGTTCGTTAGGCCGTTCCTCCGCAAAATAGCGCAGGAGCGTGGTGCGCCGGCATTCTCGGGTCTCGGCGTAGTGCACCATCTGGCGCAGTTGCTCACGTGCGATCCGCGCTTCGCTCTCGCTTTTTTCCTCGATGAAGCGCGTCTGTTTCACAACATCGCCCGCGCTGAAGAGGAGCACGCAATCGCTCGGCAGCCCGTCGCGTCCGGCCCGCCCGGTTTCCTGATAATAGCTCTCGATGTTCTTCGGCAGGTCGTAGTGCACAACGAAGCGGACGTTCGGCTTGTTGATCCCCATCCCGAAGGCGATCGTCGCGCTCACCACGCGGACGTCGTCGCGCAGGAACATCTCCTGATTCTGCGCGCGCTCTTTCGCTTCCAAGCCAGCGTGATACGGCTTCGCCGGGATGCCGTCCGCGTTCAGTTTCGCGGCGACGGAATCGGCAGTCTTGCGGCTGGCGCAATAAACGATCCCGCTGTCGTTAGGCCGGCTTTGCAGGAACTCGAGCAATTGATCGTAGGGCGACGACTTTGGCACGACCCGGTAAGTGAGATTCGGCCGATCGAAACTGGCAACGTAGCAGCGCGGGTCGCGCAGTTTGAGTTGCTGCAAAATGTCGCCCCGCACTCGCTCGGTCGCGGTCGCAGTCAGGGCCATGAGTGGGAACGTCTGGCAGCAAGTCTCGGAGCCGGGCCAGTCCACGATATTCTGGTCGGAAATCGTGGCCCCATTCGCTGATGCAATGCGCTTCGTCGATCGCGATCTGCGCGACGTTCCATTCTTTCACCTTTTCGATGAACGAATCGAGCATGAGCCGCTCCGGCGCGACGTAAAGCAGCCGGAACTCCCCGCTATAAAGCCCGCGCAGCCGCGAGCGGGCCTGCGTCCCATCGAGCGCGGAATTTAAGAATGTCGCCGCCACGCCGCTCGCCTGGAGGGCGTCGACCTGGTCTTTCATGAGCGAGATGAGGGGCGAAACCACGATCGTTAGGCCATCGCGCAACAAGGCCGGGAGCTGAAAACAAAGCGACTTCCCGCCGCCGGTCGGCATGAGGGCGAAAACGTCGCGCCCCGCGAGTGCGTCACGCACAATCTCTTCCTGCAACGGCCGGAAAGCCGTGTAGCCGAAATGTTTCTTGAGTTCGGGGAGAAAATTCATGTCCCTATCCTTCCTGTGTCAGTCTCCATCTCCACGCCGGTCTGGAGACCGAAGCGATTGCGGATCGAAAACGGAATTGTGATCTGCCCTTGCTGGTGATTTTCATTGGGGGCACCCTGCGGATTCGAGCGCGGTGCGCGCATCATATTCATTGAAGTGGGATCCGCCAACGTAGTCTAACTAGAGGCGCTGCGTCGACAACGTTTGACCCAAGAGAGGGACGCTGAACTGGTGTCATCGCCTCCGCCATGTGATCGGTGTCGATTAGCTCTTTTTCCGAACTTTTTCGAGTTGGCGCGCTGGGTCCCATCCCGCGGGCGGCGGTTGTTTGCTCGACCATTGCATTCCGCCGGTGCGCCACTTTTCTCGCCACTCCGCATAGGTGAACCCGCGATCGTCATCGCTCACGCCGAATTGGAAACCGCAGCTCGGACAAATCTCGTAGGAACCGCCGCCGGACTGGGTGCGCGGCGTTTCCTCGAGCTTCGGATAACCGCAGACCGGGCACTTGTGATTCATCTTATTTCCACGTCTTGAGGTTCACCAGGCGACCCGGCTGACGATCGAAATAGCCTGGGCTGCCGGGTTTGAAAAATGTCTTCGTCGTGCCGTCGCGATTGTAAGCTGCGAATGCACCACTCGCGGGATCGTAGACGCGCAGCGTCCCCGCAGGGTCAACTTTCGCGGGTAATCCTTCCGCTTTCGCGCGTTGAAGAAACTGCCAGGCGAGATGCGCGTAATCCTCTGCGTTCGTCGCGCCGAAGTCAGAACCGTGCCGCGCGAAATGATCGGGCAGGGTCGCGGGGTTCCCCCAGGTTTGCCCGACGCGGAGCGCCGTCGATGACACCGGCGCGCGCGCCGGTGCGGCCCGGGGGTCATGGCGGGCGCCGCCGTTTCTGCCCAGCGACAAATAAAACAGGAGCAACGCGACTGCGCCGAGGAGCAGGAGTTTGAAGAGGGAGCGCACCGAAAATCGTTAGGCAGAATACATCGATGTAATCTTTCGCCGGCCGTCAGCCGTCCCAGCGATCGGGAGAGAATCGGTTCGACTTCGGCTAACGACTTCGTTATGCCTGCGGAGAGCCGAAAACCAAAGATAATTGTGACGAACTCAGATGCGAGCGACGTAACGCGGAGGCCATGACGCCAACCGACGCGCCGCGGCTTCCTGCGATCGCGCTCGACGTTTTGCGCCACGCCCTGCCGCTCGTTCCGTTTTATCTGCTGCACGGCAACATCCCGAGTTATCTGCTCCTGACGGCTTTCGATCTTTCGCTCGGTCTCATGTTGATCGTGGGCACGACGCGCGATGCGCGAGATCCGACGACGGTTGACCCGCGTGCGGCCTGGCTAATCTCGCGCCTCACCGCGGTTTTGGTGCTGTCCGTTTTTCTCGGACTCGTGGCCGCGGTCCTCACGATACCGCTGGGCATCCCCGCATTCATTTTTGGTTCGGCTACAGGAGCGAATTGGCGCTCGGTGGTTTTGCGTCCGGGCTTCTGGATTTCGGCCGTCTTTATGATGTTAGCGACTGGGGCGCGGGCTCAGCATAGTTTCGAATCCGTGACCACGGTGGGGGAGCGCGGGACTTCGGCGCACGCCGCTTCGGTCGTAGGCGACCTGGCGCAGGATCGGCGACACTCGAAGGCCGCCTACGCCGCCCAGGTAACTTTGATCGCGACCTATGTGGCGCTGTCCTACGGGCTGAGCATTTTCGGACGAAGGGGCTTTTTCGTTTTCCCGGCGCTTTATGCGGCGTTGCTCGTTTTCTACGATGTACGCCCCGATATTGGGCAAGGGATTTTCCCAAAACTTTGGCGCGAAACGCAAGTGACGGAGTTGAAGAAGTCCGCGCCATCGGGCCGGCGAGCTAGGCGGCCAGATGTTCGTTAATGCAATATTTCCGCGATCGTCACGATCAGTGAGTTAAAAGCGAGGCAAGCGCAGAAGGCAGGATGTAGTCGTCGTCGCGTGCTCTCCCGGCAAGTGACTTCTCCTTGTTTAGCGAAGGACGCGAAGCTGTAATTGCGGCGTGACAGCCCGTGACTCGAACTTTAGGTCTGGAACGGTCGCAGCAACGGTATGCCCGCTTCACTTGAACAGATTTCCGATAACACGCCAATGGGCGCGAACCTCACCGCCTCGGGCGCGACCTTTCGGGTCTGGGCACCGCACGCACATCGGGTCCACGCCTGCGTAAATGGCGCGCCGGCCGACGAGAACAATTTACTCACCGCCAACGAAGCCGGGCATTGGCGCGGCTTTTTGCCCGGCGTGCAGGATCGCGATCATTACATGTTTTTTGTCGTCGGGGACGGCGGATCGGGTTCAAAGCGCGATCCGTTTGCGCGGGAGCTGGCGACACCGTTCCCGGATGATTGCGTCATTCGTGTGTCCGACTTTCCGTGGCATGAAACCGGATTCGTGACACCGCAATTTCACGATTTCGTGATCTATCAGTTGCACGTCGGCGTGTTTTCGACGCCGAATCTGCCGCGCAAAGCGGGGACGTTTCTCGATGTCGCCGACAAGATTCCACACCTCGCGGCCCTCGGGGTGACGGCCATTCAGCTGCTGCCGATCCAGGAGTTTTCCACTCAGTTCAGTCTCGGCTATAACGGGGTCGATTATTTTTCGCCGGAAATGGATTACGCGGTCGAGGATGCGGATCTCCCGCCCTACCTCGCACGGGTAAATCAGCTCCTGGCCGCGAAAGGTTTGGCGCCCTATGCGATCGGCGATCTGCGCGGGGAAATGAATCAACTCAAGGCGTTGATTGATCTCTGCCATGTGCACGGACTCGCCGTTCTGCTCGACGTGGTTTACAACCATGCGGGCGGCGATTTCGGCGACGAGAGCATTTACTTTTTCGACCGTCAATCGACCGCAGAGCGGGAACGGGAATTCTCTTTACTTCACTGACCGCGGACACGCCGGCGGACTGGTCTTCGATTACGGCAAACCGGAAGTGCGCGATTTCCTCATCCAGAACGCTCGATTTTTCCTCGAAGAATATCGGGTTGACGGATTTCGCTACGATCAGGTGAGCGTGATCGACCACGACGGCGCGCCCCACGGCTGGAGCTTTTGCCAGGACCTGACCGCGACGGTCCGTTTCGCCAGACCTCAGTCGTTAGGCAAGGCGGAGTACTGGAATGTCAATCCGCTCGTGGTCCAGCCGCCGCCGCCAGGCGCCGGGTTCGACACCTCGCTGACTGACGGATTACGCGTCGCGATTCGCGACGTGATCGGCAATGCCAGTGCGCCGGACACGCGTCCGCTGAACATGAGCGGTCTGGCGCAAAGCCTGTGGCCGGATGGATTCTTCGAGCAATGGCGTTTCGTCCAGGGGCCGGAGAATCACGACATTGTTTATGAAGGGCGTGAGCAACGCGTGGCCCGCCTCGGGGATCCATCAGATCCGCGTTCCTGGTATGGGCGGAGCCGCGCGCGGGTTGCGACCGGACTGAGCCTGACTGCGCCGGGAATTCCAATGCTCTTCATGGGTCAGGAATTTCTCGAGGACAAACAATGGTCGGACAATTTTGCCTTTCACCACGATCTGCTCCTCAATTGGGTCGGGCTCGACGCGGGCGACAGAGAGATGATCGATCACGTCCGTTTTATAAGCGAGCTGATCGCCCTGCGCTGGGATCATCCGGGATTGCGTGGGCAGGGATTCCGCGTCGTGCACGTGCACGACGAAAATCGCGTGCTGGCCTTTCATCGCTGGGTTGAAGGCGAAGGGCACGACGTTCTTATCATCGCGCACCTTTCGACCTTCAATCGTTTCAACTATCGCGTCGGTCGTGCCGGGCGGTGGTGTCTGGCGCGAGGTGTTTAACAGCGACGTCTATGAGTCGTGGGTGAATCCAAACGTGACCGGTAATGGCGGCGCGGCTCTTGGAGACGGGCCGGCCATGCACGGATTCGGGCAGTCGGCGTCGCTTGTCTTGCCGGCCAATTCGATCCTCGTCTTCGCTCGCTGAGAATCTCGTTAAGCACGGGCGAAGGCGCGCGGTTGAAGTTTCGTGGCAATGAATTCTCCTTGTTTAGAGAAGGACGCAAAGCTGTAATTGCGCCGTGACAGCCCGTGGCTCGAACTTTAACAAGGTGGCAATCGGCAGTGGCCACATGATCGATGCCCCGGATCGCGAAACCCCGCGTTTTCCGGAGATCAAGGCCGAATCGGTGGGAATGAAGATCGCGGAGCGACTCGCGCACTGGGAGATCGGCGCAGGCGATCTCGCGCTCTGTGGGGGAGCTTGCGGAGCCGACATACTTTTCGGCGAAGAATGCCAGCGTCGCGGCGCGCGCCTCCGTTTGCTCCTCGCTCAACCGGTCGAGGAATTCGTGCGTAATTCCGTGCGGCATGCAGGGGACGACTGGGTGCGTCGTTTCCATGTCCTGTGTGAGCAGGCCGAAGTCGAAATCCTGTCGCAAGAGCCAGACACTCCGCCTAACGATGTCTCGATTTATGCCCGGACTAACCTTTGGATCATCGACACGGCACGAGCCGAGGCGGTTGACCCGACGAGGATTTACGCGCTGCTCGTATGGGATGAGAAATCCACCGGCGACGGCCCAGGTGGCACCTCGGATTTTCAGCAAAAAATCTGCGATCTTGGCGGGGAGGTCGAGATTATCAACCCGACCAAGCTGCCATGAGCACGGAGTTCGAATATCTGCAGCGCCGGCTCGAGCCGCAGGAAAGATGGCATGACGAACGAGCGAAGTTGAACAAGCGGCTTTTCTACACGGCAGAAGTGGCCACGTTACTGGCCGGCGCCGCGATCCCGGTCGTGAACCTTTGGGTCGTGAAAGATGCCTACCTCGCTGGAGTGCTCTCCGCTATTCTGGGCGGCATCGTGGTGTTGGCCGCGGCTATCGGCAAGCTATTCAAGTTTCATGAAAACTGGCTGCACTACCGGGCCCTTGTTGAGGCGCTCGCGCGAGAGAAAGAGCTTTACTCGGTAGGCGCAGGCGACTATGCGGCGGTCGACGAAGCCGGGCGCAATAGGCTCCTCGTCGAGCGGGTGGAAAACCTACTCGCCAACAAGACCGCACAGTTCATCGAAACTCACAAACGCGACGGAAGTTCCGGTTCGGAAGCAGAGTCTTAAGGAGCTGGCGGTATTCGGAGGTTGGTTAAACAAACCGTGCGAAATGTTCGATCGAGACCTCCTTCTGCGCGACGGCCTTCCCGACACGCGAAAGATTTTCGATCTGGTCAACCGCATCCATCTTTTGCACAGCGGCCGCGGGGACATCGTCCAAGCCAAGGTCGCCTAAGCCTTTTTGACTGAGGTTGGCATTGTAGCGAACATAACGAAAGAAACGGCCGTTATCCTCATTCTCCGCGGGTAGGACGAGATTGCCTAGCTCGCGATCAATCTCAGAACCATATATGCAGCGGCCAAAGGTCCGGCAATTGATGTCCTGCTCCACCTGGATGCCGTACATCAATTCCGAAGGCAGGTTTTGCATGTTGCCGAAAAGATTGCGCTCGACCGCGTCGGTCACCCCCGCCGCCGCGCCGGTGCCGACGGAGACGAGGAGCAAGTTCTGCTCACCGGTCTTCCAGTTCAATCGATAGGCTGGTTGCGTTGCCATGCGGTAGAGTAGGAATGCGGGATTGTTGTAGGGCGTAAGGCCGCCGTCGACAAAGACGAAGCTCTTGCCCGGATCGTCAGGGTCCCAGTTCAAAACTTCCGGCGGGAAAAACACGGGCGCCGCCGTGCTCGCGCGGACGAGTTGCCAAAGCGGAATAAGCCGGTTGCAATCTTTGCGTTTCGAATCGTTATACTTTGCAAACGGATTGGAGCTGATCGGCCACGGGGAGTCCGTCGTCATGTTGCGGGTGACGACGAGGAGAAGGCAGCGTAGCCGTTCGCTCGTTAGGTCGGCCTGACGGCCGTCCTGTTCGCGGAAGATTCCCTGCAACTTTTCCGCCAGCGGTTCGTCCGTGTAGAAGCTCTTCAACCGATTGAGCAACGCGCTTTTCTCGAACATCGACACGCCTGCTTCGCGATAAAAATCGAGCAGCTCGGCAGCGCTCATCCCGATCGAAAGCCCGGCGGCGATGATCGCGCCCGTGCTCGTCCCGCCGATGTAGTCGAAATAATCGCCCAGCCGCGCGATGCCGGTCTTGGCCGCGATCTTCTTTTCGATCTCGGCCAGAATTTCGAGCGAGAGAACGCCGCGAATTCCGCCGCCATCAAGCGCTAATAATTTTCGTGGCTGCTCTGTGCCAAACCGTTTCTCCAGATGGCCCCATGAGCTCATAATGAACCTTTCGTCAAACCGATCTGGGTGTAACAACTCCCGAATTTTTTTCCAAGCCCAACTTGTTGATCGCGGAAAAATGTATTGCCGGCGCGGCCCGCGATCTGTTTAGAGTGGCGCAGCGAGGTGACACCATGAGCGACAACCCCTCAGCTTTCGCGACAGACGTCAACGAAACAGCCGCCCAAGGTACCTGTTTTGTCGTGATGGGCTTCGGGAAGAAAACCGATTTCGAAACCGGCCGTGTCCTCGACCTGGACCAATCCTACAAGAATCTGATCAAACCGGCCGTCGAAGCGGCTGGCCTGAAGTGCATCCGAGCCGACGAGATCGTCCATTCCGGACTGATCGATGTTCCCATGTATGAGCAGCTGCTGAATGCGGATGTCGTCGTGGCCGATCTTTCTACTTCGAACCGGAACGCCTTCTACGAGCTGGGTGTGCGGCATGCGTTACGCCCCTATACCACCGTGGTCATCGCCGAAGAACAGATGATGAAAGCGGCGCCCTTTGACGTGAATCACATCAGCATTCGGTCGTATCGACATCTCGGCGAGGACATCGGTTATAGCGAAGTGCAACGTTTTACCAAAGAGCTAGGCAGCGCGATTAAGACGATCCTGGTCACGCAGCCAAAGCCGTCGACCGACAGTCCAGTCTATCGATTCATCGCCCGCCTCACTCCTCCGGCGCTCGGGGCGGAGATCATAGAAGCCATAAGAGGCGCGACCGAGGGTAAAGCATTAGTTTCGAGCACGATCTCGACGACGGACTCGGCCGCGCCGGCACACAGCGAAATGATGGCTCGCGTTGATCAAGCGCAACGAAAAGGCGACTGGCTGACCGCGAAGGTGCTGCTCGAGCAGATCCGCGGCATGCGCAAGGAAGCCGCCACAACGGCAGGGGCGGCGGCATCCTCGAGTGCAATCGCTGAAGATCCCGACATCATCCAGCGGCTCGCGCTTGCCACTTATAAAAGTAATCACCCGACTCCGGAGCAAGCCTTCCAAGACGCGCGTGATCTCCTTAACCTGCTCGACCCAAAAGTGTCGAACGATACTGAGACGCTTGGCCTTTGGGGTTCGGTCCACAAGCGCATGTGGGAGAAGACAAAGAACCGCAGCTATCTCGATCAAGCGATTCGTGGCTACGAGCGCGGATTCTACCTGCGCAATGATTACTACAACGGGATCAACTACGCTTTTCTTTTGAACGAGCGAGCTGTCCAAGGTGCGGATTTCGCGGAAAGCATCGCCGACTTTATCCAGGCACGGCGGGTGAGGCTCGAGGTTATTTCGATCTGCGAGCAATGGCTGGCCGAAAATCCGCCAGCGGCCAAAATGGAACACGCGCCGAAGCTGGCGAAAATCCGCTACTGGGTACTGGCCACGATCGCCGAAGCGCACATCGGATTAGAAGAAGAAGCGGCTGGTCAGCAGAGACTAGAGGAAGCTTTTGCCGCGGCCCCCGAAACCTGGATGAAGGAATCCACACAAGAGCAGGTGAACAAACTAAAGATTCTGCTGGCGGCTTCTCCGCTGAAAAAGCTTCCAGGCTCGACTTGATCACCGTAAGCGCCCGGATTCTGCCTAACGACAAATAGGATGAAGACCGCGACGCAGGAAAACGGCGCTGCGCGACCGCACGACGTTTTCATCTCCTATTCGCGCAAGGACAAGGAATTCGTCCGTCGCCTCGACGAAGCGCTGACTGCTCGCGGACGGCAAGCCTGGGTGGATTGGGAAGGCATTCGGCCGACGGAGGAATTCATGCAGGCGATTTATCGCGCCATCGAGGGCGCCGATACCTTCGTTTTCGTCCTCACACCCGATTCGGTGGCCTCAGAAGTGTGCGGACGCGAGGTCGCGCACGCCGCGGCGCTCAACAAACGGATGATCCCGATTGTCGCGCGCGACGTCGATGCCAAAGCCGTCCCGGATCCGCTCGCGAAACTAAACTGGATATTCTGCCGGGAGAGCGACGACTTCGAAGCGGCTGTCACTTTACTCGTTAGCGCACTCGACACAGATCTGGAGTGGATCCGGGACCACACCCGGCTGCTGACGCGCGCTCTGGAATGGGAGACGAATAAGAAGAGCCGCAGCTTCGTGCTTCGCGGAGAAGATTTGCGCTCTGCTGAGCAATGGCTAGCCCAGGCCGGCGCAGATAAGGAGCGCCAACCGACCGCGCTCCAGACCGAATACATCATCGCCAGTCGCAAGGCCGCGGCGAAACTGCAACGATTGATTACAGGCGCAATAGGCGTGGGATTGATTGTCTCAATCGGCCTAACGATTCTCGCCTGGACGCAACGCCAGCAGGCTGTCACCCAAAGGGACGCGACGCAGCATGTACTCTCGCTATCCGACCTCTCCAAGGCGCAGGAACTAATTGCCAGCGGAGAAGCGCCCAGTGCTCTCGCTTTTCTTGCTCGTGCGGTGGGGAACTACCCGAAAGGAAGCGGAGTGGCGTCGGATCGCCTTTGGTTCGCGCTCACCCAACGCGCCTGGCCGCTACCGCTCTCCGCCCCGATGCGACATAAGGCTGCAATCATCGCCGCCACCTTCAGTCCGGATGAGCAGCGCGTGCTTACTGCCTCGAGGGATTTCAGCGCGCAGCTTTGGGATGCCGCCACGGGCCGAGCGGTCGGAGAGCCGATCAAGCATCCAGCGGTGGTTCGGTGCGCGGCATTCAGCCCAGATGGCAAACAAGTGGTTACCGGCTGCGACGACGCGAAGGTGCGCCTTTGGAGCATTGACCAGGGAAAATGCAATTTGCGTTGGACTGGGGAGCACGAGAACTCGATCAGCGCGGTCGCGTTCAGTCATGGCGGCAGCTACATCGCCACCGGTTCGCAAGACCACGCCTTGAGCGTCTGGGAAGTTTCGACGGGTAAGCGCGTTTTCAATGTCTTCGGAACGGAGAACGTCCACACGGTCTCTTTTCATCCAGCCGATGAACGTCTGCTCCTTAGCGGGAGCGGGATGGCAGGTCAATTGTGGAACGTACCTGAGCAACGGAAGCTGTTTGCCTTGTCACATCAGGAGCAGATTAATTCGGCGCGCTTCAACTCGACCGGCGAAAAAATCATAACATCCAGCGACGACGGCACCGCCCGGATTTGGAATTCGGCGACCGGAGAGTTGATCGGCGAGCCGTTGAAGCACGACGGCGTGGTTGAAGACGCCATCTTCAGTCCAAACGATCAACTCATTGCCACCGTCGCTGGCGATGCGGTCTATCTTTTCCAAGGCGCTGAGAGACGCCTGATTCAACACGGCAAAAGAGTGAAATGCGCTCGGTTCAGCCGGGACAGCGCCCGATTGATCACGGGCACCGAGGACGGCCGATTGCAGAGCTGGAGTGTCTTCAATGGAGAGCCGATAGGAGAACCGGTGCGGGACGAAGACGCGATCGTGTCGGTTGACCCTGCCTCAGACGAGCGCCGGCTTCTGGTCGTCTCCGCAAACAATGCGGCGCGAGTATGGCGCGCGCCGGCCGCGTGTCCGGCGAGTGATATGTTCCGACATCACGAGGCAATTGAAACGATGGCGGCCAGCGCGGACGGCCGTCTGCTCTTGACCGCGGGCGGCGACGGGAAGGCGACACTGTGGGACGTGGCGAAGCGCTCGGCGGCCGCGATCCTCGACCACGGGGCGGGCGTGCTTTGTGCCGGCTTCAGCCCGGACGGAAAGTATGTCGCGACGGGAGGAGTCAACGAACAGGTCCGTGTCTGGCGCACGGATTCAGGGGAAGCGGTCGGCGCGCCCCTTTCGAATGACGGGATGATTCACCGAATCCAGTTCAGTCCGGACAGTCAATCGCTCGTTGCGGCGACGGAGACGGGGTCTGCGCGGATTTGGTCGCTGCCGGATCTTCATCCGTTAGGCGAACCGATGACTCACGGTGAGAAAATCACTGGCATTGCATTCAGCCCGGACGGGACGCGAATCCTGACCACGTCGTGGGACAAGACGGCGAAACTTTGGGATTCGAAAACGGGGCGGAACACCGCGACCTTGGCGCAGGGCGAACGCGAGTTGGAGTGCGGGACGTTTTCGCCAAACGCCAGTTGTATCGCGACCGGCGCGCATGACGGTTCCGTGCAGTTATGGACCCTGGGCGGAGAACGCATTCGCGATCCGCTATGGCACAAAGATGAAATTTCCGCGCTGAGCTTTTCGCCCGATGGTAAAAGATTGGCGACGGCTTCGGCTGATGGAATGGTCGTAATCTGGAATCCGGATACCGGACAATCGGTTTCAGAAATCTGGCAGAATTCATCGCGGATCACGGCGCTCCTTTTTAGTCCGGACGGATCTCGCATTGCCACGGGGGCCGACGATGGCCGAGCTCGCCTCTGGGATGTTGAAACAGGGGAGCCGGTCAGCGAATGGCTTAGCCACACCGAATCGATTCGCGGACTCTTTTTCCAAAACAGTGGGCGGGTGTTCTGTTCCGTCTCTTCCGACAAGACCATTCGGATTTGGGACATCGCCACTCCAAGCTCCCCGGTCGAGCGTCAGGCGCTGGCCGGTTTCGCACTCACCATGTCAAACGCCCGCCTACAGAGTTCCAGCCGGGTCGAGTGGCATGCGCTGGGGACGATTGAGGAATTACGTGCGCAGGCGCATCAATTCGAGGTCGGCTCGGTCGCCGTTCTGACGAAGTGGTGGTTTGCCGACGTGGCGAAACGGCCGCTGACACCTTTCGCGACGACGGATGTGCCGCAGTATGTCGCCGCGCGAATTGCCGAAGGCACGCCAGAGTCGCTTCGCGAAGCGACTCTGCTGGCTGAGGGAGAGCCAGCTTTACAGACGGCGATCGCGCGCGCCTCCTCTCGCTAGTCAACTCGCTTCAACACCGCAGCGAGGCCGGGAAGTCAGGGATAGGTTTCTTTTGACCCATACCGCTCAATCATATCGCCGAGCCAAGGCGGCGCTTCCGGTTCCGGTCCGAACGGCGTCTTATCCAGATTTACTTTCGAGCAGAGATATCCAAAGGCATCATGTGATCCCTTGGTGTAGGCATCGATGGTGGCGCGGGCCAGACTCCCAGCCTGGGTATCGCCCGACTTGGCCACTTCGCGCAGCGTTGGCAAGGAGGCGTCGCCCATAAGAAAGAAGAGCCGGATCGCCCAGCCCGCGGTGAAGCGAATCCCGTCGTCGCGCAGAGCCGAGCCTGCATTGGCGAGCACGGCAGGGGTGAACGAATCCACATGCTTTTCCAGCACCCCGCGTTGCTTAAAAAGCCACGCGATACACCAGAGGGTCCAGCCGTCTTTTGTCTTCCCGATCTGCGCTGTGAGCAGAGGCTCAAAGAGGTCGAAATGTTTATCGATAAAAGGCCAGGCCAGCCAGTGGGCTCCTTCGTCCACGCCTTTGATATCGGAATTGCCAACTTTCGAATCCTGCTCCGGCAGGCGGCTAATGACGAACCGGGCGAAGCGCTCATCCGGAACAAACGAGTCCGTCTGGAAGAGCACAATCAGGAGCGCGTCGCGTCCTTGCGCGTCCGTCTTGTAGAGTTCTTCCAGCATCTGCGCCTTGAGCGCATCTCTGTGGTTGAAGAGCCACAAAGTGGAATCGCTGCAATTTTTGGGGACCTTATCGGAGCGCAGGTTGGCCAATGCGCGGCGGGTTGCTTCGGGCGATTGCGCGAGAAGAATTGAATTCGTTAGGCAGACCGCTCCACATCCAATAAGGGTAACCTTCAAGCGCCCAAGCAGGAAAAGGGGACCATGCATGGCCATGCCCGATGAAGCCAATTTTCGTCGATCAGGTCAAGCAATCGATGGCGTGGCCCAGACTTAACTCGGATTGCTTTCCCGATGCAAAGCAGTTATTAAAGCGGAGCCATGCGAGCGCAGGTTTTCTTTGGGTGGATCCTTACCACCCTCGGATGGGCAATCGCGGTCGGCCCGCCGGCGCGCCTTTCGGCTGCGGACGAGATGCGAGTCGCCGCTGAGTTTGCAGCCGCGGATGAGAGTTTGAACGCGACCTACCAACGAGTCATGGGCGCGCTTTCTCCTTCCTCCCGCGAGTCATTGCGGCGCGCCCAGCGGGCTTGGATTGTGTTTGTCGACAAAAACGCCCAGGCGGTCTTGAGTTTTACAAATCTCGAGGAGCGCTCGCTGATCAGGCTCGACGAAACAGTCGCGCGCCAGAAGCAACTCGAAGCCATACTGCAACCGCAGCCTCAGGCGGATGCGGCGGGCCTGCGTGACCAGATGCGCGAGGCCGATCGCGAATTAAACTCCTGGTACGGAAGACTTCTCAGGGCGCACGAGGAGGGCGCGGAGGCAGTACGTGAAGCGCAACGCGCCTGGATCGTTTACCGGGACGAAAATGCCCGCGCCTGCCGAGGCCGGGAGACCGAGGCCACGCTTTTGTCGACCGCGCAGCGCGTCGTTCAGGTCCGCAGTCTCTTACTAGGTTCGTTTGAACCCGCGATCGATGAGGAGAAGGAAGAACCGCGGATTTCACAAAGACTTGAGAAGCTCCCTCCGGGCCGAGAAGTTCCGAATCCGTACGATCGGGCGCACTAACCAATTCTAGGCTCGACGCTCCTTGATCGCGGAAAGGATGTCCGCGATCACTTCGTCCCGCGGTTTGGCGCCGAGATTGCCTTTGCCGTGGACGCGCACGCTGACGGCGTTGGCTTCCATGTCGCGGTTTCCGATCACGAGCATGGTGTGGACTTTCATTTGCTCGGCGGCGGAGATCTTGGCTTTGATGTGGTCGTTGCTCGCGTCGAGCTCGGCGCGGACTTCGTGGGCGCGCAGTTCGGCTTGAATGGCGCGGGCGTATTCGAGGAGCGGCGCTTCATCGCCGATCGGCAGGATGCGGACCTGTTCGGGCGCGAGCCAGAGCGGGAAGTTGCCGGCGTAATGCTCGATCAGGAAACCGATGAAACGCTCGTGCGTGCCGAGCGGCGCGCGATGGATGCAGAGCGGCGTCGCTTCGGTGTTGTCGCGCGTCTTGTAGACGAGGCCGAAGCGGGCCGGGACGGCGAAGTCGACCTGGTTGGTCGCGATGCGTGAACTCGCGGCCGATCGCGCTCCAGACCTGGACGTCGATCTTCGGGCCGTAGAAGGCGGCTTCGTTAGGCACTTCGACGTAGTTGATCCCGCTGCGTTGCAGGACGCCGCGGACCATCGTCTTCGGTCTTGAGCCAGAGCTCGGAGTTATCGACGAATTTCTGGCCGAGCTTGGCTGGATCGTGGGTCGAGAAGCGCATGACGTATTTCTCGATCCCGAAGATCTTGAAATACTTCAGATACATCTGGTTGACGGCGTTGAACTCGTCTTCGAACTGCTCCTCGGTGCAGTAGATGTGGGCGTCGTTCATCTGCAGCGAGCGCACGCGCATGAGGCCGAAGAGTTCGCCGCTCTGCTCGTAGCGATAGCAGGTGCCGTATTCGGCGAGTCGCAGCGGCAGATCGCGATAACTGCGCGGCACCGCGGCGAAGAGCTTGTGGTGATGCGGGCAGTTCATCGCCTTGAGGTAATAGCGATCGCCGATCGAAGCTGCGATTTGCTTCCAGTTTTCCTAATTCTTCCACGTCTGCTTGCTCCGCGCCTCGAACTAATTCAGTGCGAGTAAGCCAGTCCTTCATCTTTTCTGGATCCGACAGATTTCCCGATCTGGCCTTCTGAAAAGCTTCATCCAAAAGCTGTCCGTCATAGTTTTCGAGACGCGCGATCATCGCCTTCGCTGTCTCAAGCTGCTCCTTATCCGCCTCTTCTAGCAAGGTCATCGGCGGGAACATCGAATCCGCGTAGTAGGGCAAGTGGCCGCTGGTTAGGTACAAGCTTCTCGCGCGCGATGTGTAGGTGTGCGGACGCGCTGATAGCCGGCGGCGAATTCCGTTTCCTTCGCCAGCTTCTCCAGTTCCTCGATGATCGCCGTGCCGCGCGGGAGCCAGAGCGGCAAGCCCGGGCCGACGTCGTCGTCGAAGGTGAAAAGCTCGAGCTCTTTGCCGAGCTTGCGGTGGTCGCGCTTCTTCGCTTCCTCGAGCATGGTGAAGTATTCGTCGAGCTGGGTCTTGTTCTTGAAGGCGGTGCCGTAGATGCGCTGGAGCTGCGGATTCTTTTCGTCGCCTTTGTAGTAGGCGCTGGCCACATTCGTTAGCTGGAAGGCGCCGATGTTGCCGGTGCGCATGACGTGCGGGCCGGCGCAGAGATCGATGAAATCGCCGTTGCGATAGAGCGTGATCGTTTCGCCCTCCGGAATGTTCTGGATGATATCGAGCTTGAACTTGCTCGGTTCGGAGCGCGCACCGAGGGCGCCAAGTTCGCCACGGTCGGCCATCGCCAAGGCGTCGGCGCGGGACAGTTCGATCCGCTCGAAGCGATGGTTGGCTTTGATCTCCTTTTTCATCTCGGCCTCGATTTTTTCGAAATCCTCGGGCGAGATGCGGTGCGGCAACTCGACATCGTAGTAAAAGCCGTTCTCGACCGGCGGTCCGGCGGCGAATTGCGCTTCCGGCCAGAGGCGCAGAATGGCGGTCGCCAGAACATGGGCGCAGGAATGGCGGATCCGTTCCAGTTCCGTCATGGGCGGACCTTCATGTGCCGGCGGCCATCGGCGGCGGCGATGTCTTCGGCGACTGAGCTTTCTTCGTTCATTTTCAAACGGCAAATTATCGGCTGCAAAGCTAACAGGGTAGGACGAATTTGCACGATGGCAGTGCGTCAGGCTCGGGCGTGGTTTCTTCTGCTACTCCTCGGGGCGAGCTGCAAACCAGCGCAGACCTCCGCCCGCGAGTTTGCCGTCGAGCGCGAGCGGATGGTAAAAGAGCAGATCGCGATGCGTGGGGTGACGGACGAACGGGTCTTGAGGGCGATGCGCAAGGTGCCGCGCGAACAATTCGTGCCCGAACAAATACGCGGCCAAAGTTATTCGGACGGGCCGCTGCCGATCGGTTACGACCAAACGATTTCGCAGCCTTTCGTCGTCGCCTTCATGACGGAGAAACTCGGCCTGCGCCCGACGGATCGCGTTCTGGAAATAGGCACCGGATCTGGTTACCAGGCGGCAATCCTGGCTGAACTGGCGGCGAAGGTTTACACGATCGAAATCGTCGAGCCGCTGGGAAAAAGAGCCGACGAAACCCTGCAGCGACTCGGCTACAAAAATGTGCAGGTGAAAATCGGCGACGGCTATCAGGGCTGGCCGGAACACGCGCCCTTCGACGCGGTCATCGTGACTTGCGCGCCCGACCACGTGCCGCGACCGCTGGTCGAGCAAACCAAGGAAGGCGGGCGCATTGTCATTCCGGTCGGACCGGCAGGCGACCAGACGCTTTACCTGCTCGAGAAGAAGAATGGCCGACTCGAGCAGCGCAATGTTTTGCCGGTGAGCTTCGTGCCGATGACGGGCGAAGCGAGTCGGCCGCGGTGAAATCAGGGTTCCGCGCAGCTGGGATCGCCTAACAAATCAGGTGTCCAACGTGCGCGCTCGTTAGCCGCGTTTGCTGAAGATTTTGAGTTCGTTTGCGGCCTGCTCGAGTTCGTCGAGGACGGCCAGCGCGGCTTCCTGTTTCTTGATCGTAGCGGCGTTGGTTGCCTGCATGTCCTGCAGAAGTTGCAGCGTCGCTTTCAAATCACTCTCCGGCGCCGCGGCAGATTTTGCGACGACCGCGGGGGCGGGGCTGGCGGCTTGGAGAATGATTGGCACAGAAGTTTGACCACGGCTGCTGAGCAAAGGAAGCGCGCTGAAGATCACGGCAAAGAAAACGATCAGGTAAAGCCTCATTTTAGCGTCCCCCCCGGCTGCCGTAGATCCGGGCGACCCGGATTGCTTCGGCCACTGTGGCCAGCTTCGCGTCGATCTTCGCCTGGTTGTCGGCGATCACGAGCTGTTGAGCCTGCACTTCCTTGAGCAGGGCCTCCACCATTTTTTGGTCATCCGTCACCGGAGATTGCGCGCCGATGGAAGTGGCGAAAAGGGCCAGCGCGCCCAGGAGCGTCAGTTTTTTCATAAGCAAAGTGTCGGCAGAATAGCGAAGCAAGTCACGTTCCCCGACGCGAGCGGAGCAAGCGGAGCACGGTGCTGGATCGGTCCGCGGCGCGAAAACTGCTTGCGGTAAGAGTGTCAGTTGTTACCCTCTGCGCATGGCAGGTCCGGGAATGTTTCAATCACAGAATCTTTCCCTACAGCAGGTTCTGGCGCCGCAGCTGCAACAGAGCCTGCTCATTCTCCAGGCGCCTCTCCTCGAGCTGCGCAACCTCGTGCAACAGGAAATGGAGACCAATCCCGTGCTCGAGGAGTTGGCCGAGCCGACCGAAGAGGAACGCCAGGTTTCCGAGAGCGAGCCGGCGGAAGACAATTTCAAGGAAGAATTCGATCAACTGGCGAAGCTCGATGACGAATGGCGCGATTACATGGCGCAATCGAGCAGTTACAGCGGCCGCTCGAAGGAGGAGGACGAAAAGCGGCAGTTCTTTTTCGATTCCATCGCCACCCAGGAGACCCTGCAGCAACATCTCGTCGGCCAATTGAACCAGACCGCGCTCAGCGGCGACGATCGCAAGACCGCCGAACTGATCATCGGCAACATCGACGACAACGGCTTCCTCCAAACCACGCCGGAAGAGATGGCGATGAATACCGGCATTCCGCAGGAAGATTTCGAGCTCATGCTCACGCTCGTTCAGAGCTTTTATCCGCCGGGCGTGGGCGCGCGCGACTTGCGCGAGTGCCTTTTGATTCAACTGAAACGCGGGGGACGCGAGAAGAGCCTCGAATACCGGATCGTCTCCGACCACATGACCGACCTCGGCAAACGGCGCTTTCCCGAGATCGCCCGCCGGATGGGGATCACCGTTGAGCAGGTGCAAAAAGCCGCCAATAACATCGCGCAGCTCGATCCGCGACCCGGACAGATTTTTGCCGAGGCGCCGCAAAATTACGTCCTGCCCGATGTGACCGTGGAAAAAATCCAGGGCCAATACCAGGTCATCCTGAACGGCGAACAAATCCCGCACCTGCGGATCAGCAACACCTACAAAGACATCATGTCGCAGGACGGGAGCAACGGCGAAGTGAAGGATTACATCCGCGACAAAATCCGGAGCGGGAAATTCCTCATCAAATCGATCCACCAACGCCAGCAGACGATCTCGAACATTGCGCACCAGATCGTCTCGCGGCAGAAAGAATTTCTCGAGCAGGGCTCGGCGCACCTGAAGCCGATGACGATGGTGCAAATCGCCGACGCCGTTGGCGTGCACGAAACGACCGTGAGCCGCGCGATTTCCGGCAAATACATCTCGACGCCGCAAGGAGTGTTCGAGATGAAATATTTTTTCACTCCGGGCTACCAAACTTCGAGCGGCGTCTCGATGAGCAACACGAGCGTGAAAGAAGCGATCCTGGACCTGGTGAAAGGCGAGGCCGGGAGCGCGCCATTGAGCGACAAGGAGATCGTCGAAATCCTCGGCCAGCGCGGCATCCCGATCGCCCGGCGCACGGTGGCGAAATACCGGACCGAGCTGAATATTCTGCCGAGCAACATGCGGCGGAAGTATTGAGCATCGCGACTCTCGGCGAAGCGTAATAGAGCTGCTTCGGTCCCGGTCCCTGCCCGCAATCTGGTTCGAGATTGCAGCCACGATGGAGTCCATGGTAAGGTGCGCGCCCTGCTCGGAATCATGCAACGCAAACTAACGGCCATCCTGTCCGCCGATGTGGTCGGCTACAGCGGCCTGATGGAGACCGACGAGGCGGGGACGCTTGAACGGTTGAAGGTCAATCGCAGCACGATTTTCGATCCCCAAGTCGCCACCCATGGCGGCCGCGTGTTCAAGCTGATGGGCGACGGCGCACTGGTCGGAGTTCTCCAGCGTCATCGCCGCCGTGAACTGCGCGCTGGCGATACAAGATGCGACAGAAAAGGCCGGGACTGAGATCGCCGAAGCCAAGCGCATCCGCTATCGCATTGGCATCAATCTTGGCGAAGTCATTGTCGAGGGCGACGACATCTATGGCGAGGGCGTCAACGTAGCTGCGCGGCTCCAGGCGCTTGCTCCGGTGGGCGGCGTAGCCCTCTCCCGCGTCGTCCGGGATCAGGTAGAAGGCAAGGCCCCCTGCGCGTTCGAGGATATGGGCGAGCACACGGTGAAGAACATCGAGCGTCCGGTGCATGTGTTCTCTGTCCGTCCGGCTGTCGGGCGCAGCGAGGCCCGGGAACACAAAGCGGAACAACCTCGAAAGCTGTCGATCTGCGTGCTGCCGTTCGCCAACATGAGCGGCGATGCCGAGCAGGAGTATTTCAGCGACGGTATCAGCGAGGACATCATCACTGACCTGAGCAAGGTTTCCGCGCTCGCGGTCATCTCACGCAACAGCGCCTTCATGTATAAGGGCAAGCATGTCGATCTTCCGAAGGTCGCGCGCGAGTTGAAGGTCAGCCACGTGCTGGAAGGCAGCGTGCGAAAGTCAGGCGGCCGCGTGCGGATCACGGCGCAGCTGATCGACGGCGCGACTAACGATCACGTCTGGGCCGAACGCTACGACCGCGATCTCAACGACATCTTCGCCCTCCAGGACGAAATCTCCGAAGCCATCGTCAAGGCTCTAAAGCTGAAACTCCTTCCCGAGGAGAAGAAGGCGATCGAACAGCGCGGCACGGAGAATGTCGAGGCCTACAATCTCTATCTGATGGCGCGCCAGAACTACGTCACCGGCGGTGAAAGCGATCCTCGGCGAGTGGAAGCAGCCATCCGCATCTGTCACCGCGTCACCGAAATCGATCCCAACTATGCACAGGCCTGGGCCCTGATGGCTCTTGGCCAAATGATAGTGCGCTTCATTCATGGAAAAAAAGGCGAGGACGGCCTGGCGGCTGCGGAACGCGCGCTCGCGCTGGACGCCAATCTGGCCGAGGCCCATGCCGTAAAAGCCAGAATTTTTGCCGAAAGCGGTCGTCACGATGAGGCGTCTGCCGAAATCGCAAACGGCCTTCGTCTCGACCCCGAATCCTTTGAGGTGAACAGATCGGCGGGACTTTTGAGCTTCCGACAGCACCGGTTGGAAGATGCGATTCGCTATTGGGAAAAGGCGACGGCTCTCGATGGAAACAGATGTCGCATCTCCTTCCATGTTGACGACGTGTTACGCCGCTCTCGGAAATTCCCAAGCTACCCGGCGCGCGGCAGAAATCACGCTTGCCAGAGCCGAAAAAACTCTCGCGCAGGATCCGAACAATGGAGCGGTTACGGGCTGGGGGGTTGGTGCTCTTGCAGTCCTTGGCGAAACCGAACGTGCCAAGGAATGGATTAATCGTGCCCTGCTGATTGATCCAGACAACGTTCACATGCGCTATAACTTTGCCTGCGGCCTCGCGCACGATAGGAAAGGTACGAGAGGCTGCGCTCGAATTGCTCGGGCCGGCTTTCGCGACGATATCGATGGGCCTGTTAAACCACGCCAAGATCGATCCAGACCTCGATCCGCTCCGCGACGATCCCCGCTTCCAAGCCATGATCGCCGCCGCCGAAGCGCGGCTGGCGGCGGAAGATCAGACCGGCGCGCCACCGGCCAATCGATCAGCAACCCCTGTTGAGCCAGTAGTCCCACCTCATCCATGACGCCCTCTCTCCGCCGCGCGGTCATTGCCGAATGGCGCGGTTTGCCCTCCGATTCGCCGCGGCCCGACCGGACGCAATCAACGGCCGAGCTTCTGCCCAAAGTGATGCAGAAGCTCGGATTAAAGGAGCGGATGCAGGAAACCGAAATCCTCGGCGCGTGGAAAACGCTCGTTGGCGAATTCATCGCGGCGCATTCCTGCCCGATCGCGTTGCGAGAGGGCATTCTCTACGTGCACGTCCTCCAGCCGGCGCTGCATTACGAGCTGGATCGCGTCAACAAACCGGAAATCCTGCGCAAGTTGAAACAGCGCTATGGTGGTCGGGCGATTCGCGACCTGCGCTTTCGGCTCGGCTAGCGCCGATAATGAGCGACAGTTCGCCTCAAGAGATGATAGCGGCGTCCCTTTACCGACGCCGCTTCCTCTGCGCAGATGTTTCACGAAAGCGCGCAGAGTTTCCGCGCTGACGTGATGCTCGATCCCTTCGGCATCGGATTGCGCCATCGATCTCGGAAACGCCTAACGATCTCGAGAACTCGACCACGATCTCATGCCGCGTCGCGCGATTCCTGCGACAACCTGCGTCCCGCCGCGGTGAGAAAAATCGAGCGGTAAGGCTGAGCTGTGACGAAGCCTTCGCGTTGCAACCGCTGAATCGTCCGGCCACCGTCACGTGCGTGACCCCGAGGCGGCGGGCCAGGTCGATCGCGCGGGCTTCGCCGGTCGCCGCGATCAGCTCGGCGATCAATTCGACGTAGTCCTGCGCGATTTCCTGCGAATGTTCGTCACGCGTCCGGCGCGGATGCCGATACGGGAGCGCGGGGCGGCGCTTGCGGACTTTGGCGGGCTTGGCGGCTGGCGGCACGACCAAGCAAAGCAAAAGAAGTGTCCGTTGACAACTGGAAGATGAATTTGTAGCATCGCTACATCTTTGAGCGCACGCTGCGAGATGTAGAGCCAGCTAATTGTGATCTGATGTCCGAAAGAATTTACCGAGCGATAGAGTCTGGTGGTCGGCAGCGTAGCGGCGGCCTGGTTTCGCTCCCGGAATCGCACCGCACTGGCATCTCGCTTCGCTTCTAACCCACTCCGCCTATGCCTAACTCTCCGATTCCACCCAACGTCACTCTCGAACGCGCCGCCCAAACAGGCTGGCGCCGAAAAGCCGGCATGGTCTCTCTTCCGGAAGTGCACCGCAGTATTGTCGTGCCGGGGCAGGGCTCTTTTTGGCGCAAAATGGCCGCCTTCGCCGGCCCAGGCTTCCTCGTCGCGGTCGGCTACATGGACCCCGGCAACTGGGCCACCGACCTGTCGGGTGGCGCGCAGTTTGGCTACACGCTGCTCGCGGTGGTCCTGATCTCGAACTTCATGGCCATCCTCCTCCAGCATCTGTGCGTAAAACTCGGCATCGCGACGGGGCGCGATCTCGCGCAGGCCTGCCGCGATCACTACTCTACGCCCACCATCTGGTTCCTCTGGGTCATCTGCGAACTGGCCATTGCGGCGTGCGATCTCGCTGAAGTCGTCGGCTCCGCCATCGGTCTGCAACTGCTTTTTGGCATCCCGATCGTCTGGGGTTGTATCATTACCTGCCTCGATGTCCTGGCCGTCCTTTTCCTGCAGAACAAAGGCTTCCGCTATATCGAAGCCGTGGTCGTAACGCTCATTGTGACCATCGGCGGATGCTTCTCCTTCGAGCTCTTTTTCGCCCAGCCCAGCCTCACGGGCGTGATGCTGGGCTTTGTCCCGAGCACCGAAATTCTAAAAAATCAGAATATGCTCTACGTGAGCATCGGCATCCTGGGCGCAACCGTCATGCCGCATAACCTCTACCTGCACTCCTCCATCGTGCAGACGCGCAATTTCGAGCGGTCGCCGGAAGGAAAACGCGAGGCGATCAAATTCGCCACCATCGATTCCAGCTTCGCCCTCATGTTCGCCCTTTTTATCAACGCCGCCATTCTCATACTCGCGGCCTCCGCCTTTCATTGGTCCGGACACAAGGACGTGGCGGAAATACAGGACGCCTATCAACTGCTCAGCCCAACCCTCGGCGTCGGCATCGCCAGCACGCTCTTCGCCGTGGCGTTGCTCGCCTCCGGCCAAAACTCGACTCTCACCGGCACGCTCGCCGGCCAGATCGTGATGGAAGGTTTTCTCAATTTTCGCATCACGCCCTGGCTGCGGCGGCTGATCACCCGCGGCATCGCCATCATCCCGGCGGTGCTCATCATTGGTTTCTACGGCGAGAACAAGACGACCGAATTGCTCGTCGCCAGCCAGGTGGTGCTGAGCATGCAACTCGGTTTTGCGGTCTGGCCACTGATGCGGTTTACCGGGGAGAAGGCGAAGATGGGGGAATTCGCCAATCCGCTCTGGATTAAGGTCCTGGGCTGGACCGTGGCGACGATCATTATCGTGCTCAACGTGAAACTGCTCTTCGACACCTTTATGCCCGAAGCGGCGCGTCGAGCCTTCTACGGCTTCCTTGGCCTGCCTGCCGAATAATTCGCGATGTATCAACGTATTCTCATTCCGCTTGAAAACAGCGCGGCCGATCAGGCTATTCTGGATCACATCAAACCGCTCGCGAAGATGACTGGCGCGAGTCTCTTGCTCATGCATGTCGCGGACGGCTGGGTGGCGCGCAATTATGACCTGCTCGAATCTGGCCGAGAGCGAGGAAATGCGGGAAGACCGCGCGTATCTGGAAACGCGCGCCGCCGAATTGCGCGGCGAGGGATTCACCGTCGATCATCATTCTTGCACTGGGCGAGCCAGCGGATGAAATGATCAAGGCCGCCGAGGCCCACAGGGTCGATCTCATCGCCATGTCCACGCACGGCCACCGCTTCATTAGCGATCTGCTCTACGGCAGCACTGCGGACAAAGTGAGGCACTTGGTGGATGTGCCCGTGCTTTTGCTTAAGGCTAAGCGCTGAACGTTTTCTAAGGCTTACTCATGGGATCGCGCGACTTGCGCGCGAACGAGCGGTTGTTAAAGCGGGCTGGCGCTCGGGGAGGCGGACGGTGTCACAGGGACCATTGCGGGATTTGTCGGGCCGGTCGGCAACAGATCGCGGTTCTTTAGTCCGTCCTGCAGATAAATAAACAAGCCGCCGACCGCGACCGCCAATCCAATCGTCGCTTCCCGGAAAGTCACCGGACCGACCGATTCCGTCACATAGCCATCGTCGATCGTATCTTTGCGACATGACGATCGGTGAAAGATGTTTCGCGATCGCCTCCGGAGCCGGCCACTTGGAGAAATCAATCGTCTGCGCGAGCGCGGGATAAAGCGCCGCGCCCATCAGGAGAAGCGGACGGGCGGCAGCATCCGCCCGTTCGTAGAAGAGACGAGTATCGACATAATTGAAGGCGGATTCCGCGGGCGGCACTTGCCCGGCTGCATCGCGAAAAATAGCGCTCTTCTCCAACTCGCCTGCCGGCTGCGCGACTCGGCTCAGCGCGGTCTCGACTGCGCCAGTGTCCGACCCGGCTATCATCATCTTTTCGGAAACGGCAATGGTGGGGCACACGGGAACGAAACCGCCGAACGGCCGCAGGCTGTAGAGGGTCGCGCCGTTTTTGTCGCTGCGCGTCCAGGCCGCACCGGCGATCTCGACGGAAGTCAAAGCCTCCGCGATCTTCCGTCCGCGCGCGGCGTCATTCACCGGTAACGCCGCCACGAGCGTCGGCCACTGCGCGTCCGCCGGCCAATCGCCCACGATTTCGAACTCCTCACCAAACGCCGTGCGCAACTCATCCAGCGAAATCCCGCGAGCGCTCATCGCAGCGATGAATTGTCGGACCAATGCCGGCAAGCCGACCGCAGCCGGCAGCTGACGGGGCGAGGAGGTTGTCGGACCAATGAACTCGCGACGCTGAGTAAAGAAACGTGGCCGCTCCCGCAGTGCCGAGGAGGGGCCGCTTCAACTTTTCCTCCGCGCCCACCTGTGGCATCGCAACAAAATCTGTTTCGCGCATTTTTCCATGGTCGAAGCCAACCACCGCCGCCACGCTGCTGCACCTGCTTTAATCGCTGCAATTGGTCCATCGGCAGCGATTGCCCGGTCATGGCAACGAGTGGCATCAGTTTTTCCACAAAGGGCCGCGGATCGAGAAAGATCATCCCCGCATATTCAGCAGGCAGATGTTTCGCGGCCGCGGCGAAGGGCTCGCTTTCCTGCAGCGAACCGTCCCTTTTCTCCCGACGATGATCGACGCGATCAAGCAGCGCCTTGAGCGTCGCAACATCGTTCGAAGCAAACAACCACTGGTTATCGTAGACACGTGCGAAGACGAAATGCGATACGTTGACCGTCTCGATCTCGTGCTGCTCGTAAAGGATTGTCTCGCGTTTCGTGTCCGCCGTTTTCGCCAGGATATCCGTCTCAAGTTGCTCGACGAATTTTCGCGCCTCTGCCGGGGACTGATCGAAATGAAAGCCGCCGATCAACTTTGGTTCGTTACGCTCGATCGACGTCAGCGCGAGGAAACCGCGCGTCGGCCCGAGCTGGAGAAAATCCTCCATTGTCTTGTGACCGCTTCCCTTCTTCGGCAGATGTGCCAACGGTTTTTGCAGCCAGGCCTGTACCGACGGTTCGCGCCAGATCTGATAAAGATCGCTCTCGTGCCAGCGCGTCCGTGTCTGTTGGAAATCTGGCAACTCGACCAGTAGAAGCGTCGCCTGCGGTAAGAGTTCCGGCACCACCGCGACGCGCTTCGCCATCTGGATCCGCATCGCCACCCACACGGCCGCCGCGACCACCAGGGCAATGACGAGCACTGCAACAAGCTTCTTCATCGGCGAAGTGTCGCATCAATTGGCTCCGCCGCGAGCCGCGCCGGCGCTCGACTTTTGGCCGCGCATCGACGATCTCCTTGCATGGAAACATGCGCCGGTTCCCGCCTCATCCTGGGCGAGTTTCGGGAGGACGCCGTTATTGCCGCCGCCAAAGAATCCCTGGCTGAATGCGGCGGACAGCCGACCTGCGGCTTTCTTTTTCTCGCCGCCAGTTGGCTGCCCCAGATCCATGAGATCCTCGACCTCGTCCGCCTGCACGGGCGCATTCCGCTCCTCATCGGTTCCATCGGCGCAGGTCTCATCGGTCGCAGCCAGGAGGCCGAAGGGGTCGCCGGGATGTCTTTGCTTCTCGTTAGTCTGCCGGAAACAAAACTGACACCCGTCCTGATCTCCAACGAACAAATTGAGGAATCGACCGGGCCTGCCTATTGGCAAATGGAGACCGGCATCGGACCCGAGGACGTCGATTCATGGATTGTTCTCGCCAACCCCTTCACGCCGCACCTCGAGCGTTGGCTGGCGGAATGGAACGTTGCTTTCCCTGACGCGCCGAGCATCGGCGGAATCTCCAGCGGCGCCACCGAAAGTGGTGAAAACACCCTGTTGCTTGATGGCAAGGCGATCGACGCCGCCGTCCTCGCTCTCGCCGTCAAAGGCGGGAAAATTCGCACGATCGTTAGCCAGGGCTGCAAGCCAGTGGGCGAGCCTTTTACCATCACGCAGGCGGACGAGAATCTCATCTACGCCCTGGGCTCGCGTCCCGCTTATCAGGTTTTGAGCGAGACTTTCAATGGCCTCTCGGATGATGAAAAAGAACGGGCGCGCGGAAATCTCTTCGCCGGGCTGGCCGCTTCCGAATACGTCGCGGAATTGAAGCGCGGCGACTTTCTCGTTCGTAATTTGTTAGGCGCCGATCCGCAAACCGGGGCCGTCGCGATCGGCGCGCGGGCTCGGACTGGACAAACTTTGCAATATCAACTCCGGGACAAAATCACGGCTCATGCGGACCTGGTCGAGCTGGCCAGGATCAACGACCTGCGCGGCTGCAAGCCGTTTGCCTCCCTCGTCTTTTCCTGCAACGGCCGCGGTCATCGCTTCTTCGGCGTGCCCGATCACGATGCCGCGACGCTCGCCGAGATTTTCGGACCTGTTCCGAGCGCGGGATTTTTCTGCGGCGGCGAAATCGGCCCGATTGGGAATGCCAGCTACCTGCACGGCTACACCGCCTCGGTCGCACTCTTCTGCAAGTAACTCAAGCCTCTTGCCTGGCGAGTCGAGCGGACTTCTAAGCCGGAGATTCTGCGCGCAAGATGCCTGCTCGACGCAACAGGCAGGATGCCCGTGTTACGCCCGGGGATGAAACTTGTGGTGCACCGCTTTCAAACGCTGCTGATCGACATGCGTATAAACCTGGGTTGTTGAAATATCGGCGTGCCCAAGCATTTCCTGGATGATGCGCAAATCGGCGCCGTTGCCTAACAAATGCGTGGCAAAACTATGCCGGAGCAAATGCGGATAAACATTCGCCTCCAGCCCGGACCGTCGCGCCACGGTCTTGACGATCTGCCAGATGCGCACCGTCGTTAGTCTGCCGCCGCGCGTGGAAAGAAAAACTTCGCTCCCGCTCCGCCGCTTAACGAGTCGCGGGCGCTCCTCTTCCAGGTAGCTGGCGATCGCCGCACAGGCCTTGCGTCCTACCGGGACGAGCCGCGTCTTGTTCCCTTTCCCCGTCACCCGCACGACACCTTCCTCGAGATTGAGATTTTCCAGCTTCGCGCCGGCCAGTTCGGAAATGCGCAGTCCACTGGCATAAAGCAGTTCCAGCATCGCGCGATCACTCAAGCCGAGTGGCGCCTTGCAATCCACGCTTTCGAGCAGCTGTTCGACCTGCAGTTCATTCAGCGTCTCCGGCAGATAACGATCGATCCGCGGGAGCGATAAGGAATCCGTCGGATCGCGCTGAACGAAGCCTTGCGCGGCCGCGAAACGAAAAAAAATCTTGAGCGCGACCACGATCAACTTGATCGATGAGGCCGAAAGCCCGCCGCGCTTCCGTTCCGCCAGGTATTCGCTGATCAAGGGTAATCCGACTTCCCGCGCGCGAGTGATCTGTTTCCGTTGCAGGCACCAGGCAGCAAATTCGCCTAACGATCGCTGAGTCGAGAGCTGGTAATTTTCGGATAAGCCGCGCTCCACCGCGAGGAAGCGAATGAACGCCTCGATCTCATTTTCCATGTCGCGCAAGCTTCCAGCCTCTTCCCTCCTCTGCGCAAGCTGGAAGCTCGCGCTCCCTTCAGCACGCGTTGACAAAGCAGACACGGACTGGATTGTTTCCTGCGATGAGTCTCGACTTAAACAGCTTGTTGAAAGACTGGCCGCATGAATCCGGCGCGATCAAGGTCCGGAAAGTCTCCGGTCTCGATGGCCGCGAAAAACTGCAGCTCCGGATCGACCTCGGCCTTCTCCAAATGGAGATGGATGGCCGGCCCGATGGCCAGCGGCCCCACAACTGCGAGTCGTATCTCGTTTATCATCAGCGCCGCGCTCTCCGTGCGGCCGAGCGCGGTGAAGATTATGAGCTTACCGCCGAGCAATGCGGCGAATTGCAACAGGAAGGCATCCAGTACTACCACCGTTATTTGAGCCTCTTTCAAATCGACGAATTCGAAGGCGTGATTCGCGATACGCAACGCAATCTCGACCTCTTCACTTTCGTCGACGAACACAGTGAGCGGGAGGATCTGGTCTGGAGTTTCCAACAATTCCGCCCCTACGTCCTGATGATGAACACCCGGGCGCGCGTCTCGATCCTCCTCGCCGACGGCCAGTTTGGCGACGCCATCAGCGAGATCGAAAAGGGTCGCGACCGGATCAGCGAGTTTTTCCAGCAATCGGCTTTTCCGGAGCTGGAAGCAAAGAGTTCGGAGATCGCTTTTCTTGACGAATGGCTCGAGGAAGTGCGCGCGAAGCGGCCGCTTTCGAAACTTGAGGTGATGGAGCGCGAAATGGAGCGCGCCATCCAAGGCGAGCGCTACGAGCGCGCCGCGGAATTGCGCGATGCGATCCGCCTGATCAAGACGCGCCCCGAGGTCGAAAGTTGACCTCCCGGAGAGACGTGCTTCCGCACGTCCAGACTCTTTCGTCGTCAAGCTTGATATCCCGGACGTGCAGAAGCACGTCCCTCCGCGATGGCGGCGTCTGATTCCAGCCTAACCGCCCGCAAGGAACGCTGGGCCCGCAAGATGAGCGGGAAAGCGAAGCCGTCCGTCCGCTCGGAAAGCCGGCTGCCGCCCGGGCAGCATCTCACGCCCGGCTTTCCCGTGCTCGATCTCGGGATTCGTCCCGAAATTTCGTTAGGCGAATGGCGCCTCGAGATCGGCGGCCTGGTCGAGAATCCGCAAACCTTTACCTGGGCGCAATTCAATGCGCTCCCGCAGTTCGAAGACGTGAGCGATTTTCACTGCGTCACCACTTGGAGCAAGTTCGATTGCCGTTGGCAGGGCGTAGCCTTCTTCACCCTCGTCGATCTCGTTCGGCCAAAAGCGGAAGTGCAACATGTTCTTTTTACCAGCTACGACGGCTACTCAACAAATGTCCGCCTCTCCGACTGTCTCGACGACGATGTCCTGATCGCGACTCAGTTCGACGGCAAACCGATCACGCGCGAGCACGGCGGTCCGGCCCGCGTCATCATTCCCAAGCTCTATGCCTGGAAGGGCGCCAAATTCGTCAAGACAATCGAGTTTGCCGCCGAAGACAAGCCTGGCTTCTGGGAGGTCCGCGGTTATAGCAACACTGCGGACCCCTGGACGGAAGACCGCTTTTCGTGAGCGAGCCGACGCCGGCGCCGCGCAGGCTTACCCTCATCGCCGCTTTCGCCGCGCTCTATCTCATCTGGGGTTCGACCTATCTCGGAATCCGCTTTGCGATCGAATCGATTCCACCGCTCCTCATGGCGGGCGTCCGGTTTTTTCTCGCTGGCGTGATCATGTATGCGATCGCTCTCTGGCAGGGCGCCCCAAAATCTTCATTCGCGGAATGGCGCGCTGCGCTCATCGTCGGGGCGTGCCTGCTTTTCTGCGGTAACGGCGGCGTCACTATTGCCGAGCAATGGGTCCCTTCCGGGCTGGCCTCCCTTCTCGTCGCGACGGTCCCGATCTACATCGCGCTCCTTGCCTGGCTCACTCGCGCCGCGCCTCGTCCGCGTCCCCTGGTTTTGCTCGGGCTCGTCGCTGGATTTATCGGCGTCGGTATTCTGGTCGGCCCGGCCCTCTCCGCACCGCCAGTCGGCGGATCGCAGCACGCCGGTTTAGGGATGCTGATCCTTCTTTTCGGATCGCTTCTTTGGTCGATCGGGTCGCTTTATTCACGCCGGGCGCGCAACAACGCTTCGCCCTTTCTTTCCTCCGCCCAAACGATGCTCTGCGGCGGAGGGCTCATGATCATCGCCGGACTCGCCCATGGCGAAGCGCGCAGCTTTCGATCTCAGCCAGGTGACCGCGCTGTCGTTAGGCGCATTCACCTATCTGGTGTTGATCGGCGCGGTTGTGGGTTATACCGCTTACATCTGGCTCCTGCGTCACTGCGATCCTTCGAAGGTCGCAACCTATGCCTATGTCAACCCGGTCGTGGCCGTCTTGCTCGGGGCTTTATTCGCCGGCGAAACGCCGACTTTTCGCACCGCCGTGGCCGCCGCGATCATCGTCGGGTCGGTCGCAGTCGTCATCACGGCGCAGCAGGCCAGGGAAAAAATCCCGCTCCTCTCGCGCCCGCAGTTGCACAATCGAAGTGAAACCAGCTAGAAGCTACCGCAAGCTTCCGGCTTGCAGGCTGGGAATAACGTCTGACCAAATGAAATCCGACGAAGAGAACGCCAAAGCGGTCGCCGCGCTCCAGGCCAACTGGCGGGCGGAACGGGAAACCGCTCTGGTCTATCGCGATCTTGCCGCGAACGAAGCGGACGAAAAGCGCCGCGGCATCCTGCTTCGCATGGCCGAAGCGGAGGAGCGTCACGCTCTGCGCTGGGAAAATAGACTGCACGAACTTGGCGCCGAATCACCGGTCTTGAAGAATGATTGGCGGCGGCACCTGAATCGCTGGTGGAATCGCGCGGCGGGCGCAGATGTCGCAATTCGCCGCATGGAAGCGGCCGAAGATCGCGATAAGGAACGCTACGAAGCGCAACGCGCGGCCGGGCTCGGTACGAACAAAGACGAAGAAGAATTCCTGCGCCAGACCGCCCTCGAGGAAAAAGCTCACTCCCGTGTTCTAAACACGATGAGTGCTCCGCCATCGTCGTTAGGCCCGAAGGGTCTCCTCGACACGATCCTGAAACGCGAGCGCTGGCACGGACGCGGCGGCGGTTGGGTGGCGGACGCGATATACGGGGTGAACGATGGACTCGGCGCGGTCTTCGGCATTGTCTCCGGCGTCGCCGGGGCGACCGATAACCAGCAGCATTACATCCTCATCGCCGGTCTCGCCGGAATGATGGCCTCGTCCCTTTCGATGGGCGCCGGCGCCTGGCTTGCGAACAAGAGCGAACGGGAAATCTACGAGGCTGAGATCGCGCGCGAGAAAGCCGAGGTGGAAGAAAATCCCGCGGAAGAAATCGAGGAGATGTCACTCTTCTACCAGCTCCAGGGCTTTTCGCCGGAGGAGTCGCAACGCATGGCCGAGCGGCTCGCCGAGCAACCGGAGCAGATGGTTCAGGCGATGGCGCAAAGCGAGCTCGGCCTATCCCAACATCATTTTCCCAACCAATGGACCTCCGCCTTTTCCGCCGCGCTCTCGACCGCCATTGGCGCGTTTATTCCAATCATCCCGTTCTTTTTCCTGAGCGGATTCCCGGCGGTGATCGCAGCCTTTGTCATCAGTATCGTGGCGCATTTCGCGGTTGGCGCGGTGAAATCGCTCATCACCATTCGCTCGTGGTGGGCCTCTGGGCTGGAAATGACGGTCGTGGGCGTGATCGAAGCGGTGGTCACATATGGCCTTGGACTGGCCTTCGGCGCGCTTGGTTAGGCATTCGGCAGTCATGACTCCTCCTCAACTCGCTGTTGTCGTCCCGGCGTTTAACGAAGCGCAGCGCCTGACCGAAAACTTGCTCACCCTGCTGGGTTATTTGCAGAGCTACAGGCCGGAAGCGGAGTTGATCGTGGTCGATGACGGCTCGACCGACGGCACAGCGCAGGTCGCCGAAGAACTTTTCGCGCGGCGTCCCGATGTGATGGCGCGCGTCCTGCGTTTCGCCGTAAACCGCGGCAAAGGTCATGCCGTCCGCGCTGGCCTCCTCGCTGCTCAGGCGCCGATCGCGGTCCTCTCCGACGCCGATCTCTCGACTCCTTTCACGGAACTGCCGAAGATTGTCGAACCGATCGAGGCGGGGAAATACGACATTGTCCTCGGCTCCCGTGCGCTCGACCGCAGCTTGATCGGCCACCACCAACCGTGGCGGCGCGAACAGGGTGGAAAGGTCTTCAACCGGATTGTGCGCCTAACGACAGGTCTTCCCTTTTTCGACACCCAGTGCGGCTTCAAGGCCTTCCGGATGGAAACCGCCCGGCCGATCATCGAGCAGGCGCAGATCGATGGCTTTGCCTTCGACGTCGAATTGCTTTTCCTCGCGCGGCGTGCTCGGATTGCGCATGCTCGAGGTGCCGGTCCGCTGGGATCACAACGAGGGGAGCAAGGTGCATATTGTGCGCGACAGCTTGCGCATGTTTGCCGAAGTCGTGAGCTTGCGCACGCGGGTCGCGCGTGGAAGACAGCAGGTCGCAGCTGCGAAAATGTCGCGCTAAGGGGCGACCCACCACGGCTCTCCAAAGATGGTGAAATCTTTTCCAAAACAATTCGTTAGGCTGACGCTCGCCTTTTGCTGCGTTGTCGCCGCCGCGGAGGGACAGGAAGTTCGGCGCGCGATTCCGGTTAATCCTTCGGTGGCGGCAACGCCGGCCGCCGGTTGCGCCCGGGATTCCTGTCCAGCCTGCGATTTCCGCGCCGCCCCCGAGCGTCCCCCCTCCTGCGACGAACGTGCCGAACGTTCCCGCCTCCGTGAACGACACGGCGCGTTTCCTCGCCGGACTGCCGGTTTCAGAGGGCTCGCCCCTCGCCGCCCTCACCCAGAATCCGGCCTGGCAACAACACGCCAGCTTCTTCGACCAGGCCTGGGCCAAACTCACCGCGCGCCAGTTTGTCGGGATCCGTAACTGGGAAATCAACTATCTGCCCGACGCGACGCAGCCGCTCCCGGTCGTCTTCTATATGTTTAGCGGTCCGGATTTTCTCTATGCCCATCAGTTTTTTCCGAACGCCAACACTTACATCCTCGCTGGTACGGAACCGATCGGCTCGCTGCCCGACGTTTTGCGATTCGCCGGTCCGGCGCTCGTGCCCGTTCTGGAAAATCTCCAAAAATCACTCAACAGCGTTCTCAGCTTTTCCTTCTTCATCACCAAAGACATGAAGACCGACTTGCAACGCGAGGAACTCAAAGGCACCCTCCCGATCTTCTACGTCTTCCTCGCCCGCGCCGGCAAAACCATCACCGACATCACTTTTGTCACCCTCGACAAAAGCGGGCAACCGCACTCCGCCGCGCCTAACGAGCAAGTCGAAGAGTCTTACTCCCGGCGTGCGCATCACCTTCACCGGCGGTCCCGACGCGCCACCGCAGACGCTCTACTACTTCACCACCGACCTTTCCAACGATGGCATCCGCCAGCAGCCCGGTTTCCTGAAGTTCTGTGAAGCCCGGGGCACGGGCGGGAGCCTGCTCAAGTCTTCCTCATATTTGATGTTCGAGAACGGCTTCAGCCGGGTGCGCGATTTCCTTCTCACCCACAGCAAAGCCATCGTGCAGGACGACTCCGGCATCCCGTTTGCCGCCTTTGATCCCGCGAAATGGCTGCTCCGTTTTTTCGGCGGCTATGTCGGCCCGATTGACATCTTCAAGCAATATTACCAGCCGCAATTGCAGGGCATCTACCAGCAGAGCAACCCCGCGCCGGTTCGAGTTCGGCATTGGCTATCGCTGGAGTGGACGGCAATCGACCCTCATCGTCGCCACGCGCCGGGGAAGCGAAGTTTCGCCACTGCAAGCTGAGCCACCACCCGCATCCGCCCCCACCCCCGCCGCGCCATAACTCCACCGCAGGCAGTTTGCAGATCGGAATGGCGCGAGATGTCCGAATGAAAAATCTTTGCGCGGTACCCGCCGGGGCGCTGCGGCGGTTGGAAAATACTGCGTTCCCACCTCCCGGCCTTCCGGCTACCGTAGCCGCGATGAGCACACGCGTTTTCCTGATCCGGCATGGGGCAACGGTTTTGACCGCAGAGGATCGTTTTGCCGGGGCGACGGATGTAGAGCTTTCCGACGAAGGCCGCGAACAGGCGCGGCGGCTTGCTGAACGCCTGAGCACGGAAAAGGTGGCCGCGGTTTATGCTTCTCCGTTAGGCCGGACGGTCGAGACGGCCAGCATCATCGCGCGACCACACGGCCTGGAGGTCGTTAGGCGGGAAGGCTTGCGCGAGATTTCGCACGGGCACTGGGAGCAGATGACTCGCCGCCAAGTGGAAGAAAAATTTCCCGCGGAAGCCGCCGCCTGGGAGGAGGATCCTTACACCTTTGCGCCAGAGGGCGGAGAAAGCGGGCTGGCGGTGACCGCCCGCGCTCTGCCGGTGCTGGTAGAGATCGTCCGGACGCATCGTGACCAGAACGTGATCATCGTTTCGCACAAAGCGACGATTCGCCTGCTGCTTAGTTCTCTCCTTGGCTTTGATCCACGCCGCTATCGCGACAATCTCGACCAAAGCCCGGCGGCCTTGAACATCGTTGACTTCAAAGACGCGGTGCGTGCGCGACTGACGCTTTTTAATTCGACCTCGCACTATTCCCCGGCCGAGCGCTCGATCCCCTCGGTGCCGTCGGCCCGGCTCTCCAAGTGGTGGGACGAAACGGGAAAATGACGAAGCCCGAATTGGGGGAGACTCCGTGCGAGGCTGAGACGCGGCCGCGGCGGGCTCGAAGGAGTCTCGCCCTATCAGCAATTCGAATCTGGTTACTGCTCCGGGCATGAATTCGCCTGCGGAGCCCGCTGTCACGCCTAACGAAAGCGGCCAGCTAGCCCGCCAGCTCGGCCTTTTCGGGACCACGATGGCGGTGATGGGCGGCATAATCGGCGCGGGGATTTTTATCAATCCCTACATTGTCGCGGAGCGGGTTCACACTGCGACGCTGATCCTCGGGGCCTGGATCGCGGGCGGGCTGATCGCGCTCGCGGGCGGATTCATTTACGCCGAGCTGGCGGCGCGGCTGCCGGTTGTGGGTGGACAATACGCTTATCTGCGAGAGGCGCTGCATCCGGCGGTGGCATTTGTTTACGGTTGGGTGCTGTTGCTTGTCATCCAAACCGGCGGGATGGCGGCAGTGGCGGTGACCTTTGCCCGCTATTTTCTCGAGCTGACGCAATGGCCGCTGAGCGATTCGTTGGTCGCGGCCGCGGCCCTCGCATTGCTGACCGCGATCAACTGCCTTGGCGTGCGCGCGGGCAGTCGCCTGCAAGCGCTGCTTACCCTGACGGCAATCGCGGCGATCGCATTATTGGAGGCGGCCAGCTTTTGGCGCGGCGGCCCATCGCAGATTGCGTGGCGCCCGCTGCTCGATCGCCCCGCCTCGATGAACCTCGCGCTCGCCTTTGGCGCGGCCATGACCCCGGTCCTTTTCGCCTACGGCGGCTGGCAGACGTCGAGCTTTCTCGGCGGCGAAGTGCGTGACGCGCGGCGCAATTTGCCGCGCGGACTGATCCTCGGCGTGCTGGGTGTGATTGCGATCTATGTCTCGGTGAACTTCGTTTACCTGCGCGTGCTCGGGGCAGAAGGTCTGGCGCACTCGACCACGCCGGCCTCGTCGGTCATGCGCGGGCTGCTCGGACCGCGAGGCGCAGAGTTGATCGCGGCCGGGATCGCCATCTCGGCCTTCGGATTTCTCGCGCAATCAATCCTGACCGCGCCACGAGTCTATTTCGCGATGGCGGAAGACGGCGTCTTCTTTCGGGGCGTGGCGTGGGTGCATCCGCGGACGTGTGTTCCGGTGGTCGCGATCGTCTTGCAAGGTTTTTGGGCGATCGTGATCGCACTCGCCGGGACGTATGCGCAGGTGGTGAATTATGTCGTGGCGATGGATTGCATTTTCTTTGGCCTAACGGCGGTTTGCCTCTTCGTCCTGCGACGACAGGACAGCGCTCCGGCGAGCTACCGCGTGCCGGGGCATCCGGTGACGACGCTGCTCTTCATCGCGGCGCAGTGGATGATCGTGGTCAGCACCTTTGCGCACGACCCAAAACGGGCGTGCATTGGGCTGGGCATCGCGCTGGCCGGTTTGCCGTTTTATTTTCTCTGGCGCAGGTCAGCTTTGCAGGGCAGGCGCTTTGCCTGCCTCGATGCTGAAACCCGGCAACCGAAGCGGTAGCCCTACAAAACCTCGACTGACGGGTTTACGCTCCCGCTCCATGGACCAGCCGGAAGAGAGAAAACGCTCGCGTTACATGGAATGGGCAAAGACCTGTTCCAGCGCGCGCTTCAATCTCGCGACCAGCGGCCTAACGAGTGTGCCGATGGCGGAATTTCCGTTGCGAGTGGAGGAGCTGGAGATCACCGGCGGCGGCTACGGCTACGGGCCGTTGCTGGAACGGATCGCGCGGCACACCGGCGCGCCAGTCGAATGCATCGTGACCGCCGAGGGAACGTCAATGGCAAATCACCTCGCAATGGCCGCGCTTCTCAATCCGGGCGATGAGGTCCTGATTGAACACCCAACCTATGGACTGCTGCTCGACGTCGCCCACTACCTTGGCGCGCGCGTGAGACAGATTGCGCGCTCCTTCGAAAACAACTTCGACATCTCATTGCCGGAAATGGAGCAGGCGATCACACCCGCGACACGACTTGTGGTCCTGACCAACCTGCACAATCCCTCGGGCGCTTTGATTCCCTTGGAGGCGATGCGGACGATTGGCGAAATGGCGCAGCGTGTCGGCGCGCGTGTGCTGGTCGATGAAGTTTATCTCGAGATGTTGTTCGATTCCGTGCCGCCGTCCGCTTTCTCGTTAGGCGACACGTTCATCGTGACCAGCAGCCTGACGAAAACCTACGGCTTGAGCGGCCTGCGGTGCGGCTGGATCCTGGCCGCGCCAAAACTGGCGCGACGCATCTGGCGACTGAACGATCTTTTCGCCGCCACCGCCGCTCATCCGGCCGAGCGGATGTCGGTTATGGCGTTTGATCGTCTTGGGCAATTCCGCGAACGCGCGCGTGCCTTACTGACGACCAACCGCGCACTCGTCGATGCCCTTCTTGATTCGCGCACCGATTTGCCATGTTTCCGTCCGCCCGCCGGCTCGGTGGTTTTTCCACGTCTGCCTGACGGCGAACCGGAAGCATTCTTCAAGCTGTTGCGCGAGAAATACGAAACCTCGGTCGTACCGGGTGAGTTCTTTGAAATGCCGCGCCATTTCCGGCTCGGCATCGGCGGCGAGACGGCGGCGTTGCAAGCTGGCCTGGAAAGATTGGGCGCAGCCTTGGACGAATTTGGGAAGCGATGACCGGTCGTGTTCCGCGTCAACCAGATAGCGAATTCGTTAGGCCAAGGGCACTCGTCAGCGGACGACGAGCTCAATAACCCAATTCTGCTTTCCTTTGGGCGGCGGTCGGCAAGGGATCCTTTTTCTTCTCGATCGCACCCTGGCCCGACTCTTGAACGCGATGGGCCTCGGTTGCGTTGAGTTCGATATCGGGTTGAAACTCGGCCGGAACCTCTTCCCCCGCGTAGATGGCGTGCACCGGACACTCGTCCACGCAAGCCATGCAATCGATGCACTCCTCCGGGTGAATGACAAGTTGGCCGTCCAACTCGTAAAAACAGGCCACGGGGCACACCTCCACACAATCGGTGAACTTGCACCCCACACACTTACTCGTAACGACATGTGCCATAAGCGATATTATTTCTCCGGGTAATGGAAGCAGGCTCGACGATTTCGGGCAATTTGGTCAAGTCACTCTATTGCGAAGCGCCATTTGTGCCAATCTCCGGACGTCAACATCAGGGTTCGGTCGACGATCGTTAGGCTAAAAGCGTCCGGGCAGCAGACAATTTTAGTCCAACATTGCCACCCCGGAAGAAAAGCCGTAGATAACTTTCTGCGTTCGTTGGTGCACGCAAGCGGTCAGCAAAGTGCGATGAGCTCATAATGGAAGTTATGGACAAAGCCGGCACCGAGGAATTCCAAAAACGGCTCGGCCGAGTGGAGGAATTGATTGCGGCGCTCGAGGCTGCGCCCGATGTCGCGGTGCGTGAGCAGGTCCGCGAGTTGATCCAGACGCTGCTCGATCTTCACGGGACCGGGCTGGAGCGGGTCCTGAGCGTCGTCTACGACTCGAGCGTCGGGGGCTCGACGGTGATCGACGAATTGAGCCATGATCAGTTGGTCTCGGGTCTGTTGTTACTCCACGGTCTGCATCCGCTCGATCTGGAAACGCGGGTGCGCAATGCGCTCGACGAAGTGCAACCGCGGCTCGGCCTCCACGGCGGCAGTGTGGAATTGCTTGGGGTAAGCCCGGAAGGTCGAGTGCAATTGAAGCTGCAGGGAAATTGTCACGAATGCCCTTCCTCCCGTCTCACTTTGCGTTTTTCGATTGAGGAAGCGCTCTATGCCGCGGCTCCGGATCTCACCGGGCTCGACGTCGAGGGCCTCCCGGAAGAGCAGCCGAAGGTCTCCGGCAATGGTCCGGCTCCGGTTCCGAAATTTACTGACTGTCCGCTCCCGAATGGGAACGGGCAAAGAGCAGCGACAGGAGGAAACATATGAACAAACCAGCGCAACCAGTCCATATACCGGGCACCGTGAGGGGTGAGGAACTCGCCCTAGACAACAAGGAAGCCGGACGTGGCGAAGGCGGGAAAAGTTACACGACGGCCCGGGATGCAACCGGAATCAATCCGGAAGCACGGGCACCGATTCATCCCGACATGCCCAATTTGCAGCCTTCGTAGGCTGCAGGGAACCGGACGGAGTCGCGACGCCGGGCGGACTCTCAGTGCGTGTGTCGTTTCTGGGCGACCATGTGCCCCGTCGCAATCTTTAAACGATGAGATCTTCCTCCTTTGCGACTCTGCGTCGCTTCGCCGGAGCGCCGAGAAGCAACGGCACCGCGCCCGCGCCGGAGGTGGAGCATTGCGAGCTTTGCAGCATACGGCTCGCACCGGCACATCGGCATCTGCTCGAGATGGCGACACGACGGATCGTCTGCTCCTGCGACCCGTGCGCACTGCGCTTCGAGAATGTAATCGAAGGGAAATTCAAACTCATCCCGCGCGATGCGCGCCCGCTGCCGGATTTCCAGATGAGCGACGCAGAGTGGGAAGAGCTCTCGCTCCCGATCAGTCTGGCCTTCTTTTTCTATGACACTCCTAACAAGAAGATGGCCGCGTATTATCCGAGCCCGGCCGGCGCGACTGAATCGCTCCTGCCGCTGACCGCATGGGAAACGCTGGTCGGGGCGAATCCGGTCCTGCGTGACATGCGGCCGGATGTGGAAACGCTGCTCGTCAATCGCGTGCGCGAGACGCGCGAATACTTCCTTGCGCCGATCGATGTTTGTTTCGAGCTCGTCGGATTGATCCGCATTCACTGGCGAGGTTTCTCCGGCGGCGAAGAGGTGTGGCGGGAGATCGATCGATTTTTCGCGCGGCTGAGGGGTGATGCATGAGCGTCATCCTGAGCGAAGCGCAGCGCGAGCCGAGCGATCCCGTGGCATCACCTCCCGCCAATGTCGCGGGATTCCTCGGCCGGGTTCGGAAGATGCGGGAACTGACGATGCCTGACCTCGATTTCAGAATCCTCGGTGTCGAGGCGGCGAACTACGGCATCGCCCCGCTGCTGCATTTCAAGCTCGAGGTCACCAACCAACCGGCGCACGAGGTCATCCAGAGCGTCATGTTGCAGGCGCAGATCCAGATTCATCCGACGCTGCGCTCCTATCAACCAGAGGAGAAAGAAAAGTTGGGCGAGCTTTTCGGAACGCCCGATCGCTGGGGCCAAACGTTGCGCGCCCGTCTGTGGACGCACGCCAACGTGAACGTGCCGCAATTCTCCGGGAGGACCGAGGCTATCTTGTCGGTGCCGTGCACGTTCGATTTGAACGTCTCGGCGACGAAATATTTCTACGCGCTCGAAGATGGCGAGGCGCCGCTCCTTTTCCTCTTTAGCGGCACGATTTTTTACCAGAACGCCGATGAGCGGTTGCAGATTCAGCAGGTTTCCTGGAACAAAGAAAGCACCTATCGGCTGCCGATCAGCGAATGGAAAGAGATGATGGATCGCCATTATCCGAACACGGCGTGGCTCTCGCTCGAGCGCGATTTGTTCGAGCGGCTTTACGCTTTTCGACGGCGTGAGGGATTGGCGACGTGGGAGGCCACGCTTGAGCGCCTCCTGCCTCCGCCTAACGAAATTGGAATCGAGGCGGCCGAACCAACTCCGGGCGAGGCGGAGGACGCCCCGGCCTTGCAACCATGAACACCGCGCTCGTCGAGAAGGTGGTGAACGCGGTCCTTTATGAGGGCTACATTCTTTATCCCTACCGGGCTTCGTCGAAGAAAAATCGCGAGCGCTTCACCTTCGGCCGCGTTTATCCGGAGGACTACAGTATCGCGCAACACGGCGCCGAACCGAGCGTCATGCAGACCGAATGCCTGATCCGCAACGAATCGAAGGACGCGGTGGTCATGATCAGCCTCCGCTTTCTCCATCCGATGGCGCGCGAAGTGGGAACGTTGCCGGAGCCGATCGCGGAGATGCCAGCCGGAGGTACGCCAGACTTTGAAGTGGTGCCGGATTTCCGGGTCGGCGAACAACTTTACCAGACCTGGCAGGAAGTGGTGGAGCAGAAGGTGGAAGTGCCGACTTTTCCGCTACGCGAAGCGTGGCAGACGGCACACGAATTCGAGTTTCCCTCGTCGCGCGCGCTCGAACCGATTCGCGGTGAGGACGGCAAGATTAACGCTGTTCTCGTGCGCCGGCAGGATGCGGTCCGCGGGGCGATCGAGGTCACTGCTCAACCAATCGACGAGACGGTGTTCAAAGTCACGGTACGCGTTTTGAATCGCACTCCAGTTCCGCCTAACGAACTGGAAAATCAAAGCGCGATCATCATGCGCACCTTCACTTCAACGCATACCATCCTCCACGCCCAGGGCGGTGAATGGCTTTCGCTGACCGATCCCCCAGCCGCCTACGCGGAAGCGGCCGCGGCCTGCAAAAATATCCACACCTGGCCGGTGCTCGTCGGCGATCCAGCGAAGAACGAACGCGATGCGATGCTTTCGTCGCCGATCATCTTGTACGATTACCCGCAGATCGCGCCGGAAAGCCCGGGCGATTTATTCGATGGGCTCGAGATCGACGAGATTCTCACCCTGCGCGTCATGGCGATGAGCGACGCGGAAAAAATTGAAATGCGACAGGTCGACGAACAAGCGAGAAAAATCCTCGAACGCACGGAAAACATGTCGAGCGATCACCTGCTCAAGATGCACGGCGTGATGCGTAATGCCCGTTCGTCGAACGAGAATTTTTTTAATCCGAGCACGCGCTTGGAAAGCGCCACGGTGGGCGATAGGCAGGTGAAAGCGGGCGACCGCGTGCGCATTCGTCCGAAAAAACGCGCCGACGTCATGGACATGGCGCTCGCTGGAAAAATTGCGGTGATCGAAGCCGTCGAGCAGGATGTCGACGGCGGCGTGCAACTTGCCCTGGTGCTCGACGACGATCCCGGTCGCGATCTCGGCATGATGCGGCAGCCGGGCCATCGATTTTTCTATGCCACCGACGAGGTCGAAGTGGTGAAAGAGGACGCATGAAAAAAATTCTCGTCGCCGGAATCGGAAACATTTTTTTTGGCGACGATGCGTTTGGTTGTGAAGTCGCGAGCCGGTTAGGGCGCCGGTCCCTGCCCGACGGCGTGACGGTAAAGGATTTTGGCATACGCAGTTACGATCTGGCGTATGCATTGATGGATAATTATGACGCAACGATCCTCGTGGATGCGACGCCCCAGGGAAACGCTCCCGGGTACTATCTACCTGATCGAGCCAGACATAAAAAAGCTGGACGACCTGCCCGAGGAGGCCGTTAATGCTCATGGCATGAATCCGGTTCGCGTTCTGCAACTGGTCCGCTCGTTAGGCGGTAATGCGGGATGGTTACGTGTCGTAGGCTGCGAGCCAGCCATTCTCGATTCCGAGGAGGGCGCGATGGGATTAAGCGAAAAGGTTCAGGCGGCCGTCGATCCTGCCATTGAGATGATCGAGTCGCTCATCCGCGAAATCTTGAACGGCGCCCGCAATCGCGCCACGGTCAATTCGCAAACTTGAAACGATTTCTTGGAGAAGACGAATGAAAGAAGAAGAAATGAATAATGCAGAGATTTGCTGGGTGGCTTTGCTGGGTGGGATCGTGCTCGTAGCCGTGATCTCATTCCTTTCCATGATCCCGGAGATGCGGCGCTACTTCCGGCTCCGCAACATGTAGTTGTTTCAACTAGCAATTCAAAATTTTTAATCAGTATGTGAGTTAGCAAATTAATAACCAAGCGACCGGGAAACAATCAGTTCCCGTCGTGCCAGCCCAGGAGAGAAGACCTATGGTAGCAACAAACGAACCCTTCAAGCATCGGGAGTCGGCCGTGAAAGAAATCCACGTCATTTGGATGACTACGGGATTGGGTTGTGACGGTGATTCCGTCTCGATCACGGCGGCGACGCAGCCCAGCATCGAAGACCTGGTCATGGGCAATATTCCCGGGCTGCCGAAAGTGCATGTGCACAATCCGGTGATCGCCTACGAAGTCGGCGACGAGTTCATGAAATACTGGTTTGATGCCGCCGAGGGGAAGCTCGACCCATTCGTGCTTGTGATGGAAGGCTCCGTTCCGAACGAAAAGATCAAGAAGGAAGGTTATTGGGCGGCTCTGGGCACGGATCCGGATACGGGCCAGCCTATTACGACGAACGAGTGGATTGACCGTCTCGCACCAAAAGCGCTCGGCATCGTCGCTTGCGGCACCTGCGCCACATACGGCGGCATCCACGCGATGGAAGGCAACCCGACGGGCGCAATGGGTCTCGCGGATTATCTGGGCTGGGGTTGGCGTTCAAAAGCCGGGCTGCCGATCGTAAATGTGCCCGGTTGCCCGGTTCAGCCCGATAACATGATGGAGACCTTGCTCTATCTCCTTTACCAGGTCGCCGGTCTCGCTCCGCTCATTCCGCTCGACGAACAGTTGCGGCCGACGTGGCTCTTCGGCAAAACGGTGCACGAAGGCTGCGACCGCGCCGGTTATTATGAACAGGGCGATTTTGCCCACGAATACGGTTCGCCGAAGTGCCTCGTGAAGATCGGCTGCTGGGGGCCGGTCGTGAACTGCAACGTGACCAAGCGCGGCTGGATGGCCGGCATTGGCGGTTGCCCTAACGTGGGTGGGATCTGCATCGGCTGCACCATGCCGGGATTCCCCGACAAGTTCATGCCTTTCATGGATGCACCTCCCGGTTCCGCCTTGTCGACCAAGGTCGTGGGCATGTGGGGCGGTGTGCTGCGCAAACTGCGTTCCCTTACCAATACCACCGTGAACAAGGAACCGAAATGGCGTCATCCCCGCGCGGAACTCACAACGGGCTACGAGCCACGAAATTACGCGCGCAATTAAATGGAGCTTCGAAATCGTTAACTCAACTGGAACACTAAAATGCCTGACATTCTAACCGCACCAGCCACCAAGTCCTCCGCTCCATCCGGAAACATTGTCGAGATGTCGTGGGACCCGATCACGCGCATCGTCGGCAGCCTGGGGATCTACACCAAGATCGATTTCGACTCGAAAAAGGTGATCGAGTGTTACAGCACGTCGTCGATCTTTCGCGGCTACAGCATCTTCATGCAGAACAAGGATCCGCGTGATGCCCACTTCATCACCAGCCGCATCTGCGGCATCTGCGGCGACAATCACGCGACCTGTTCAGTTTATGCCCAAAACATGGCCTACGGCGTGAAGCCGCCGCCCCTGGCCGAGTGGATCGTCAACCTCGGCGAAGCCGCCGAATACATGTTCGATCACAACATTTTTCAGGACAACCTCGTCGGCGTCGACTTCTGCGAGATGATGGTGAAGGAGACGAACCCGAGCGTCTGGGAAAAAGCGCAGACGCACGCCGGCGCCGCATTCCGCCGATCACGGCTACAAGACCATCGCCGACATCATGACGGCGCTCAATCCGTTCACGGGCGAGTTCTACCGCGAGACGCTGCATGTCAGCCGCTACACCCGCGAGATGTTTTGCCTGATGGAAGGACGCCACGTCCATCCATCGACACTCTATCCCGGCGGTGTCGGCACCGTTCCGTCGATTCAGATCTTCACCGATTACACCGTGCGGTTGATGCGCTACATCGAGTTCATGAAGAAGTGCGTGCCGCTGCACGATGATCTCTTCGACTTCTTCTATGAGGCGCTCCCTGGTTACGAGGAGGTCGGCCGCCGGCGCATCCTCCTCGCCTGCTGGGGATCATTCCAGGATCCGGACGTCTGCGATTACAACTACCGGACGATGGAGAACTGGGGCAATGCCATGTTTGTCACGCCCGGCATGGTGATCGACGGCGAATTGGTCACGACAAACCTCGTCGATATCAACCTCGGCATTCGCATCCTGCTTGGCTCGTCCTACTACGACGATTGGGATAACTCCGAGACGTTTGTCAAAAACGATCCGTTAGGTAATCCGGTCGACAAGAAGCATCCGTGGAACCAGACCACGATTCCGAAACCGCAACGGCGCGACTTTGGCGGCAACTACACCTGGGTTATGTCGCCGCGCTGGCTCGATAAACGGACCGGCGATCATCTGGCGATGGACACCGGCGGCGGTCCAATCGCCCGTCTCTGGGCGACTGCGCTCGCGAAACTGGTCAACATCGGCTACGTCGAATCGACCGGCCAAAGCGTCAAGATCCGGTTGCCGAAAACGGCGTTGAAAGGGGAAGTCGAGTTCGAATGGAAAATTCCGAAATGGAGCAACGCGATCGAACGCGACCGCGCCCGCACTTACTTCCAAGCATACGCCGCAGGTTGCGCGCTCCACTTCCTCGAGAAGGCAATGAAGGAAGTGCACGCCGGACGGACCGCGACCTTCACACCCTTCAAAGTGCCGGACGAAGCCATCGGCTGCGGTTTCCACGAGGCCGTGCGCGGGGTTTTGTCCCACCATATGGTCATCCGCAACGGCAAGATTGCCAACTACCATCCGTATCCGCCGACCCCGTGGAACGCGAATCCGCGGGATATCTACGGCACGCCTGGACCTTACGAAGACGCGGTGCAAAACACGCCGATCTTCGAGGAGAACGGTCCGGACAACTTCAAGGGTATCGACATCATGCGCGCCGTGCGCAGTTTCGATCCTTGTCTGCCCTGCGGGGTCCACATGTATCTTGGCGGCGGCAAGCTGCTGAAACAAATGCACACTCCAACCGCTCTGGCCGGGTTGGCTCGCTGATCATGGCAGAACAAGGTGCGCCGCAGGTGATGCTCGAAGCATCACCAGACGAGATCTACGACATCGAACTCGAGCACAGCCTGCTCGAGGCGAATGCGAAGCTGGCCACGGAGAACCGCGCGCTGCTCGACCAGAGTGGCATCACCGCGATCGACTTCATGGGTGCGATCGGTTCGGGCAAGACCACGCTCATTACCAAGCTGGTCGGCATGCTGAAGGACAAAATCGGCGTCGCCGTTTTTAACGGCGACGCGACCACGAGTAACGACGCCGACGCCATTTCAAAACAGAACGTGCCGGTCGTGCAGATCGCGACCATCAACGGTTGTCATCTCGACGCCAACCTCGTGGGCAAAGGCTTGAAGAAGATCGATCTCGGGAATCTCAAACTGATTTTCATCGAAAACATCGGAAATCTTATTTGCCCGGCCGAGTTCCCGTTAGGCTCGAAGGCACGCGTCGTCGTCGTGAGCGTAACCGAAGGTCCCTGGATGGTGCGCAAACATCCTCACATGTTTCTCGGATCGCAGGTCGTGGTGATCAACAAAATCGACCTCGCCGACGCCATGGAAGTGAGTGTCGACCAGTTGATCGCCGACGTGCACGCGCTCAAGCCCGATATCAAGGTTATCCCGACCAGCTGCAAAACCGGCGCCGGTCTGGACGAGGTCGCGGAAACCTTGCTCGCTGTTTAGTCGCTCCGATCATGCATGAGTTTTCGATCGCGTCCGGGCTGGTCGAAAAACTGCTCGATTTCGCGGAGAAAAATCCGGACAAGAAAATTGTCGAAGTCCGGGTCGCGATCGGCGAGTTCACGCAAATCGAAGAGGAACAACTTCGCTTTTGTTACGAATCGATCATCACCGAGATGCCAATTGCCGGTTCCCGCCTAACGATCGAACCGGTCCTGGGCAAAGTCGCCTGTTCGCACTGTTCCTACAGCGGACCACCGAAATATTGGGACGGTGCCTTGCACGGTATGCCCGTTGCCACTCTCGAATGTCCCGGCTGTGGGAACGCGGCGCGCGTAATCGAAGGCGAGGAATGCGCGATCCGATCCGTCCGCTTCATGCCTAACGAAATCGCGGGCGCCATCTCATGAACACGCTTTTTCCGATCCTGCTCTTCGGTTTCTTTCTCGGCATGAGGCACGCGACCGATTCCGATCATGTCGTCGCCGTTACCACCATCGTTAGCCGGCAACGCAAGATTGGCAGCGCCGCCTGGACCGGAATCTTTCTGGGGCATCGGCCATAGCCTGACGCTGTTCGTCATTGGCGGAGCCATCATCCTGTTTGGCGTCGTGGTGCCGCAACGTCTCGGGATGAGCCTGGAATTCTGCGTCGCCCTTATGCTGATCCTGCTCGGCGCGCTCAATTTGAGAGCAACCTTTCGCGCCGTGGAAAATGTCTCCGCCGACAGTGATCACGATTCCGTCCACCAGCACACGCATCTGCACGGCGATTACGTCCACAGCCACATCCACGGCCACGAGCCCGCTAGCCACGGTCATGCCGAAGAAGCCGTTCCGCCGGCGAAGCTCGATCGCTGGTTTGGCAGCTCGAGATTTTATCAGGTGCTGCGGCCGCTCGTTATTGGCACGGTCCACGGCCTGGCCGGTTCCGCTGCCGTTGCGCTCCTCGTTCTCCCGATCATTCATGATCCCATTTGGGCGATGGCTTATTTGCTCATCTTCGGTGTCGGCACGATCGCCGGCATGATGTTGATCACGGCCGCAATCGCAGTGCCGGTTTCTTACTCGACGCGCTTTCAATTCCTGCACTGTCACCTCGGCACGGCGGCAGGCGTGCTAAGTCTGGGCTTCGGACTCTTCCTCGTTTACCAGATCGGCTACGTCGACGGTCTTTTCGTGAGGTGAAACCTGGGGCAACGACCCCGGCTACAACGATGAGTCGCGAGCGCGTGAGAATCGTCGTTCGCGGCGCCGTCCAAGGCGTCGGGTTTCGACCTTTCGTTTACCGGTTGGCAACGGAACTGGGCCTCGATGGCTGGGTCGTCAATTCCGCTCAAGGCGTCTTCATCGAAATCGAGGGCGCATCCGATCGCGTTTCGAGTTTCACGCGCCGATTGAAAACAGAAAAGCCCGCTCGCGCCATCATTCAGAGTTGCGAGTCGTCCCATCTCGACCCGCTCGGTTACAAGGAATTCGAAATCCGGGAGAGCACTGATCATGGCGGGAAAAGCGCGCTGATATTGCCGGACATTGCGACCTGCGATGACTGTCTGCGCGAGCTTTTCGATCCGCAGGATCGGCGCTTTCGTTATCCCTTCACCAACTGCACCAACTGTGGACCGCGTTTCTCCATCATAGAAGCGCTGCCCTACGATCGGGCCAACACCTCGATGAAAAAGTTCGAGATGTGCGTCGATTGCGCTCGCGAATATTGCAATCCAGCGAACCGGCGTTTCCACGCCGAACCAACCGCCTGCCCACAATGCGGTCCCCAACTGTTCCTTTGGAATTCGCTAGGCGAAGTCCTTGCCCGTGCGGATGCCGCTCTTCGGCAGGCGGCGGATGAGATTCGCGCCGGCAAAATCGTTGCCCTAAAAGGCATTGGTGGTTTCCAGCTCCTCGTTGACGCCCGCAACGATGAAGCCGTGCGGCGCTTGCGCGAACGCAAGCATCGGGAAGAAAAACCATTCGCGGTCATGTTTCCCTCGCTCGAAGGAGTCCGCGAGTGCTGCCGAATCTCAGAGGCCGAAGAATCGCTTCTCACTTCGCCCGAGGCGCCAATCGTCCTTCTGCAAAGATCGCCAAGCTGCCTTGCGCCGGCGGTTGCTCCGTCGAATCCCAATCTTGGCGTCATGCTCCCCTATTCGCCGCTGCATCATTTGCTCTTGCGCGAATTGAATTTTGCCGTCGTGGCCACAAGCGGAAATCTGAGCGACGAGCCGATTTGCATCGACGAAAACGAGGCCTTGGAACGTCTCCGTAACCTTGCCGATCTCTTTCTCGTCCACGATCGCCCAATCGTTAGGCACGTTGACGATTCGATCCTTAGAATCATCGCCGGACGAGGAATGATGCTGCGCCGTGCCCGGGGCTACGCTCCGCTTCCGATCACGTTGCGTCAGGCGCAGGGGACTGTTCTTGCCGTCGGAGCGCATCTCAAGAACGCGGTCGCGCTCAGCGTAGGGAGGAATGTGTTCGTTAGTCAGCACATCGGCGATCTGGCGACGAAGCCGGCGTACGACGCCTTCGCAAGCTCCGTCGCGGATCTGCCGCGCCTTTACGAGGCGAAACCGGAGGTCATCGCTCACGATCTGCACCCGGAATACCTCTCGACCAAATACGCTTTGCAGCAAGCGGGTAGGCGCGTGGCGGTGCAACATCATTGGGCGCACATCGCCTCCTGCATGGCGGAGAATGAAATCGGGCCGCCCGTGCTCGGTGTAGCCTGGGATGGGACCGGTTATGGAACTGACGGCACGATTTGGGGCGGCGAATTCTTTCTGGTGCAAAAAGCTTCCTGTCGTCGTGCGGCCCATCTGCGGACCTTTCGCCTGCCGGGCGGCGAGGCCGCGGTGAAAGAGCCGCGTCGCAGCGCGCTGGGATTGCTTCACGAGATTTTAGGAGACGAACTCTGGAAGCAAAGGGATTTGCTCACGGATTTCACCGAGGCCGAAACAAAGACTTTGCGCAGCATGTTGACCCATCGGGTTAATTCTCCAGTCACGTCCAGCGCCGGGCGGCTGTTCGACGGCGTGGCAGCGCTGATCGGGCTACGCGCTCGCACCACTTTCGAAGGGCAGGCGGCGATGGAGCTCGAATTCGCCGTCACGCCCGGCGTCACCGATGGCTATCCGTTCGCCTTGCGCGAGACCGAACCGTTCGTCGTCGATTGGGAGCCGGCCATTCGCGCGCTGCTGGATGATCGCGGTCACAAGGTTGCGGGTGGTGTGATGGCGGCCCGCTTTCACAATCTGCTGGCTAACACGATTCTCGCGATCGCCCAGCGCTGCAACCAATCGAAAGTCGTCCTGAGCGGCGGATGTTTTCAAAACCGTTATCTGGCCGAGCGCGTCATCGGCCAGCTTTTGGCAGCCGGCTTCCAGCCTTACTGGCACCAGCGCATTCCGCCTAACGATGGTGGAATCGCGCTCGGACAGCTATGGCTGGCGACCAGTCCGATCCGGGAGCTCACATGAATCTGGTTTACGGAGAAATCGTCGAAGTTTTCTCGGAGGAGGGCATCCTGGTCGGCCGGGTCCGGGTCCACGGAGCGACCAAAAAAATACCGCTCGGACTCCTGACGGATGCCGCACAAGGTGATAGAGTTTTAATCTGCGACGGGGTCGCGATCAGCAAGGTTGCAGACTCAAGCGAAAAGGAGACGAAATCATGTGTCTGGCGATACCCGGGAAACTCATTGAGACCAGCACCGACGCGAACGGCGTCCGGATGGGCAAAGCGAACTTTGGCGGAATTGTGAAACAGGTCTGCCTCGAGTACACGCCCGAGGTGGAGAACGGCGATTACGTTCTCGTCCATGTCGGTTTTGCGCTCAGCAAAGTGGACGAAGCGGAAGCGGCCCGCACTTATCAGGCGCTCGAACGGATGGAGCAATTGACTGAGTTGGACATTCCAGATGTGGCCGATGACGGAGCGGCGATAGAGGCGCCGGTTTCGGTAAACGGCAAAGATCCTACCGACTGGACCGATCGCACGGGAGCAGCCTCTTCCCGGGTCGCATGAAATATCTCGACGAATATCGCGACGAAGCGCTCGCCCGGAAAATCGTCGAAGAGATTCGCCGAATCGTCACCAAACCGTGGGTCCTGATGGAAGTCTGCGGCGGGCAGACCCACTCGATCGTGAAATACGGGCTCGATCGCTTGCTGCCGAACGAGATCGAGCTGGTTCACGGGCCGGGTTGTCCGGTTTGTGTGACGTCGCTCGAGATGATCGACAAGGCGCTCGCGATCGCGCAGGAACCAGATGTTATTTTTTGCTCCTTCGGGGACATGCTGCGCGTGCCGGGCTCGACGAATGATTTGCTCATTTTGAAATCGCGCGGAGCCGATGTGCGTGTTGTTTATTCGCCGATCGACTGCCTGAAAATCGCGCGCGCGAATCCGGCAAAGAAAGTCGTCTTCTTCGCCATCGGTTTCGAAACAACTGCGCCGGGAAATGCGATGGCGGTTTGGCAGGCGCACCGGCAAGGGATCAAGAATTTCTCCATCCTCGTCTCGCACGTCCTTGTCCCGCCGGCCATGGCTTCCATTTTGCAATCGCCGCTGAACCGCGTGCAGGGCTTTCTTGGGCCCGGACACGTTTGCACGGTCATGGGTTACCGCGAGTACGAGCCGATCGCGGAGCGCTACAAGGTGCCGATTGTGATCACCGGCTTTGAGCCGATCGATATTCTGGAAGGGACCTTGATGACCGTTCGTCAGCTCGAAGCGGGCAAGGCGGAAGTGGAAAATCAATATCCACGCGTCGTTAGTCGCGACGGCAATCGGGTGGCTCAGGATTTGGTCAATAAGGTCTTCGAAGTCGGGGACCGGAAATGGCGCGGGGTTGGTTCGATTCCGAAAAGCGGCTACAAACTGCGCTACGAATTTCATGAGCATGATGCGGAGCGCCTCTTCGATGTGCGCGAAATCGACACGAAGGAACCGGAGATTTGCATCAGCGGTCTCGTCCTGCGTGGGGTGAAGAAACCGCACGATTGCCCGGCTTTCGGCACGCTCTGCACGCCAGAGCATCCGTTAGGCGCAACCATGGTTTCGGCCGAAGGCGCCTGTGCCGCCTACTACGCCTACGGACGCCATCTGCAAAAGCCGGCCGCCGCCTCGAACGGCGAAGCGGCACTCGCGAAAGTGAATTTAGTGTATGAGTGCGACGATCGAGACTGCGAACGATCGGATGACCGAACCTTTTCGCGAGAAAGTTCTGCGCAAGTGCGGCGAGAGCATGGAGATGAAGCAGCTCTTCTTCTCCAAATACGCGGACGCGCTCGACGAAATGTCGCGTGCCCTGGCCCGCCGCTTCGAGAGCGGAGGGCGACTTTTCGTAGCGGGCAACGGCGGCAGCCTATGTGACGCGCTTCACATCGCGGTCGAATTCAATCACCCGATCATCGAAAAGCGCCTCGCTTTTCCCGCCATCCCGCTCATGACCGACATCGCGACCATGACCGCGATCGGCAACGATCTCGATTTCACCCGCGTCTACGTCAATCAACTCCGGTTGCAGGGCTCGCCTGACGACGTCGCGATGGTCTTCAGCACCAGCGGCAAGTCGCCCAACCTGATTTACGCGCTGGAAGCCGGGCGGGAGAAAAAGATGATGACCGTTGCTTTCTCGGGGAAGGATGGCGGGCGATTCCCTGAGGTCTCGGATTATTGCTTCATCGTCCCTTCCTACAGCATTCATCGCATCCAGGAAGTGCATGCGACCGCAGTGCATATCATTTGGGATTTGGTGCACATCGCGTTAGGGGCAGAGGATGTCACCTAGCGAACCGTCGATCGCCAGCATCTCTGATCAGCCTGCCGCGGAAGGCGAATCTGCTCACGGCGAGCTGCCCGCTGCCGATCACGGACTACAAGGAGATCGTGCTCGCGCACGGAAGCGGCGGAAAGTTGAGCCATCAGCTAATCTCGAAAATCATCGTGCCGCAGTTCGCGAACGACCTGCTTGCGCCGATGCATGACGGTGCCATCTTTTCGTTAGGCGAAGGACGCGTTGCTTTCAGCACCGATTCCTACGTGGTTAGTCCGATCTTTTTTCCGGGCGGTGACATCGGCAAACTCGCGGTCCACGGCACGGTAAACGACCTCGCGATGTGCGGGGCGCGTCCAATGTATCTCTCGGTCGGTTTCATCCTGGAGGAAGGAACGCCGATGGAGGATTTCTGGCGAATCGTCCAATCGATGCGCGCCGCGGCGGACGAAGCCGGAGTTCAACTTGGTAACGGGCGATACCAAGGTTGTTGATCGCGGCAAGGCCGACAAAATCTTTGTGAACACCGCAGGGATCGGACTCGTGCCGAAAGGGGTGAATATTCATCCGGCTCGCGCGCAGGCAGGCGACAAGGTAATCATCAGTGGACCGATTGCGGTGCATGGCATCGCCATCATGTCGGTTCGTGAAGGGTTGGAATTTGAGACGGAGATCGCCAGTGATACGGCAGCTCTCAACGGCCTGGTCAGTGCCCTCCTGGGTGCCTGTAACGACGTGCACGTCTTGCGCGATCCGACACGCGGCGGCGTGACCAGCGCGGTGACGGAGATCGCACAATCCGCGGGCGTCGGCATAGTCCTGAACGAAGCGTCGATCCCGATCAGCGAAGAAGTCAAAGGCGCCTGCGAGATTCTTGGGCTCGATCCCCTGTATGTCGCAAACGAAGGCAAGCTGATCGCAATCGTTGCGCCCGGGGAGGCGGACGCTGCAATCGCAACGATGCGGAAGCACCCGTTGGGCAAAGAAACGGCGATGATCGGAGAAGTCACGACCGAACACCCTGGCTTCGTCGTCATGACGACCCGCGTGGGCGGGACCCGCGTCGTGGACATGCTGTCGGGCGAGCAGTTGCCTCGCATCTGCTAGAGGGGAGCGCCGGCATTCGCGCGTTGCGGGCACGGGTTGCGCGCCCCCTTGCGCTCTTGAAAGAAGGCGGGGCCGCGAGTGTGTATGGTATCCGGTGATGAGGCGGGTCTTTGGGCTGGAAACAGAGTATGGGATCACGGTCGATAAGGCGGAGTCGGTCGACGTGGTGGCGGAATCGATTGAGCTCGTGCGCGGCTACACGGAACACGGCGCGCATATGAAATGGGATTACGATCTGGAAGATCCGCATCGCGACGCACGCGGGTTCCGCGCTCAGGAATTGCTCCAGGACGCTGATGAGTCGGCTTACTTTGAAATCGATCGTAATCGGCCGCTGAGTTTCGAGGAAATCAAGAGCGACCTGGTCCTGAGCAACGGCGCGCGCTTTTACAACGACCATGCTCACCCGGAATATTCCACTCCGGAATGCACGACTTTGCGCGACCTGGTTGCCCAGGAGAAAGCCGGTGAACGCATCCTGGCGGAGTGCGCGCGCCGCCGCAACCTGAAGTTGCCTAACGATCAGGCGGTGCGGCTCTACAAGAACAACACCGATTTTTCGGGACACAGTTATGGTTGCCACGACAACTACCTGATGCGGCGAGATGTGCCGTGGGACCGGATTGTCGCCGGAGTCCTTCCGTTTCTCGTCACCCGACAGATCTTCGCCGGCGCGGGCAAGCTGGGGATCGAGGCGGAGAGCGCAGCGGGGCAGCCGGGGATTTACCAGATTTCGCAGCGCGCCGATTTCTTTTCCGCGCTGGTGAGCATCGATACCATGAACCGGAGGCCGCTCGTCAATACGCGCGACGAACCGCACGCCGACTCGAGCCAGTACCGGCGTTTCCACGTCATTCTCGGCGACGCAAACATGAGCGAGTGGGCCACGGCCTTGAAAATTGGCACGACAGCGCTCGTGCTCGACCTGATCGAGCGCGGCGCAGCGCCACAGCTCGAGATTGCGCAACCCGTCGACGCCACCAAGTCGATCAGCAGAGATCAGACCTATGACTGGATCATAGAGCTAACCGACGGGCGCAAGATTTCGGCGATCGATGTGCAACGAATTTACCTGGCGGCAGCCACGAAGGCAGTGACGCAGGAGCAGGATGAGGAAGTCGCATGGCTCCTGCGGGAATGGGAAGCCGTGCTCAACGATCTGGATCAAGACGTTCGGCTGTGCCGCGATCGAGTTGATTGGGTGGCCAAGAAACAGCTGCTCGAGGCGCTGCTCAACGAAGAGCAGTTATCCTGGACGGATCCGTGGTTGCAATCGATCGACCTGGAATATCACAACATCGCGCCTGAGGCGGGTCTCTATTATGAATTGCTCGGCCAGGGCACGATGGGCCGCTTTGTGACAGAAGCAGAGATCAAGCACGCCATCTTCGCCCCCCCGGAAGACACCCGGGCTTACTTCCGTGGACGATCAGTGGCGCGATTTAACTCCAGGATCAAATCCATCCAGTGGGATGAGATTGTCTTTGCCAATGGAGCAAGCCCGCAACGGGTGCAGTTGGCGCAGCCACATGACAATCCGCGGCTCGCGGCACTGAACAAAGCAGCGCGCGAAGCCGCGGATTATCGACAGTTTATCTGCGCGGTGGCCGCGCTCTAATCGTCGGCCATCTTCGCGAAGGGTTGGCTTTGGCAAATGGCCCTAACCTTTGCGGCGGGCAGCCCAGCGGGCCTTCATCATTTGTGACAGCTTCCTGCGGCCCGCCGGAGTAATCCCGCCTTTTTTGCGGGACTTCTTACCGCTCGACGCCTTTGCGCTTGGTGTCGCGCTGGCGGCGGCCTTGGCCCGAGCCCAACGAGCCCGCGCCGCGGCAGCGATGCGTGCACGACCGGCGGCAGAAAGACCGCCGCGGCGTCTACGCGAAGGCCCGGCGGTGCTGGCCGGCGCGGAGCTGGCAACACTGCTCGGAGCACTTGAGCCGCCTAAGAGACTTGCGAGTCGACTTCGCAGTTGATCGATTTGTTTCCTTACCGCCACTGCTTCTTCCAGTTGTTTAACAGATACGTCCATGGCGCAGTTATAAGCGATACTGGGGATTGAGCAAGTAATGTTTTGCTCTAACTTTCAAAAAATGATGGGTAGCTCCGCCATCCCATCAGTCCGCTCGGCGCTCTGCGAGATTAACTAACGTGCTAAGAACAAAGCAGGCCCTACGCCCAGGCAATGAGGCGCAACTCATGCGCCTGGAGTAAATGCGGGTAAGTCGGAATAACACGCACGTTGAAACCATAGGTGCCGCTTTCTGACGCAGGAATCAAGCCTTCGTAGATGTAATCACCGTCGTCACCGACGCGGCGGCCTTCTCCCAAGATCGTGACCGTGGGATCGCGCAGCACATCGTTTTCGGCTTCCCCATGGTAAGCTTCCACGCGGACATGCTTCGGATCCAGCGGCCCGAGATGGACACGCGCGGTCACCTGCAGCGAATCGCCGACATGAATGTTCTGCCGATCCTTGTTACCGATCTGGACGTCGGAAATGCGCACCTGCGGCCAGTCTTTCCTCATTTGCGCCTTCCACTGACTTAGGACAGTGGCAGCGCGCCAGCCGTCGCGGGAAAACTCATGGTGCGCCTTGGCCGCGGGGATATAGAGACGTTCGGTGTATTCTTCGACCATCCGATGAGTGTTAAAAACCGGCGTGACGCTACGGATCGACTCACGCATCAATTGCAACCACGCGAGCGGAAGTTTTCCGTCCGGTTTGGCGTAATAGAGTGGGATAATCTGGTTCTCGAGGAGTTGGTAAAGACTGGAAGCGTCCACCTCATTTTGGAATTCGCCGTCCCCGTTTTCGATCTCGGCGCCGATCGCCCAGCCATTCTTGCCGTTATAGCCTTCACACCACCAGCCATCGAGCACGCTCAGGTTGAGACCGCCGTTTGGCGGAAGCTTCATTCCGCTCGTGCCACTTGCTTCGAGCGGACGGAGCGGGTTGTTCAACCACAGATCCACTCCCTGGACCAGACGGCGCGCAATGTAAGTGTCATAATCCTCGACAAAGACGATACGGTTATGAAAGCCGGTTTCGCGGCTCAACCGGTAGACCTGTTGAATGAGCGCCTTGCCACCTTCGTCGCGGGGATGCGATTTTCCGGCGAAGATGAACTGCACCGGCCGCGCCAGGTCGTTCAGCATGCGCAACAACCGATCCGGGTCACTAAAAAGAAGCGCGCCACGTTTGTAAGTCGCGAAGCGCCGCGCGAAACCGATCGTTAGGATCTCCGGGTCGAGGATGGAATTAACTGAGCGTATCGCTTCGGGTGATTCGCCGATGCGCTCGCGCCGGGCCCGGACCCGATCGCGCACGAAAGTCACCAGCCGGAGCTTGAGTTTCTGATGGGTTTCCCAGAGCTCGGAATCCGGAATCTCAATCACCCCGCGCCAAAAATCGGGCTCCGTCAGATGGTCTTCCCACGGCCCGAGATACTTTGTATAGAGAGCGGAGAATTCCGGTGCCATCCAGGTCTTGGTATGGATGCCGTTGGTGATGCTGGTGATCGGCACTTCGTGGACCGGAACTCCTGCCCAAACATCCTGCCAGAGCGACTGACTAACGTGGCCGTGAAGCCGGCTGACTCCATTGGCGTGCCGACTCATGCGCAAAGCCAGAATCGTCATACTAAAGCTCGCGACGGGATCAGTCGTCGTCTGGCCAAAACGAAAAAGTTCGTCGAACGGAATCTGGAGTTGCGACGAGAAATCGGTGAAATACCGCACCATCATCTCGCGCGGAAAGGAGTCGTTGCCAGCGGGGACAGGCGTGTGTGTGGTGAAGACGTTCGCCGCGGCCACGACCTGAAGAGCGGAGTAGAAATCGAGATTGTGCTGCGTGACGTGCAGCCGAATACGTTCGAGCGAAAGAAAGGCCGAGTGTCCTTCGTTCATGTGAAAGACTTCCGCCTCATAACCGAGAGCGCTCAGTGCCTTTACGCCGCCGATCCCGAGAACGATTTCCTGGCGCATCCGCATCTCGAGATCGCCGCCGTATAACTCGGCCGTAATCAATCGATCTTCCGCTCGGTTCTCCGCAATATCGGTGTCGAGCAAATACAGATTGATCCGGCCCACGCGCAGCTCCCAGATCTTGGCGAAGACCTCCCGTCCCAGGAGCGATACCGAGACGAGCAGAATCTGATCGTTGCGCATTACTTCGCGGATCGGCAGATGATGAAAGTTCTGGTTCAGATTGATCGCTTCCTGCCAGCCTTCCTTGTTGATCTGCTGCTTGAAATAGCCGTGGCGATAGAGCAATCCGACCGCGATAAAGTTCAGATCCAGATCGCTCGCCGATTTGCAATGATCGCCTGAAAGAATTCCGAGACCGCCGGAGTAGTTTGGGATCGACTCATGAAACCCGAATTCGGCCGAGAAATAGGCGATCGGTTTCTTGATCTCACGACCCGCGCCTTGCTTCCCGTAGGTATCCTTCCGGCCAAGATATTTCTTGTAAGCCCCATAGACTTCCGCGAGGTCGCGCAGGAAAACTTCATCCTTCGCCACCTCGACGAGCCGCGCCTGGCGCGAGAGCTGGAGCATGCGCAGCGGATTGTGATTCGTCCGATCCCACAGCTCGGGGTCGAGATGCCGGAAGAGTCGGCGTGCTGACGGCTCCCACGTCCACCAGAGATTGAAAACGATCTCGCGCAGCGATTCGAGCTGCGTGGGGAGATTCGGAATGACGTTGTAGGTCTGGATATTCGGCATGGCGAAAGAGCGTGCCTTTTGCGAGAGCGAAATTCTGGCAGCAAAATGACCAGCAGCAAGTGTTCCCTTTTACCGATCTCCAGTGCAATACAGCGCCGGAGAGGATTAAGAAGGCCCCTCGCGCCGGCTTTCCGAGGCGAGCACCAGGCCAATGAAGACGCCACTGATGAACCCGCTGAGGTGCGCGGCCAGGCTCACCCGGGGGCTCCAAAGATCAAAGGCCGTTTGAATGGCAACAATGGCGATAATGTTTTGCAGCTGACGGCCGGCCAGCGGCGATTGGCGATGACGCAGAAGCAAACCGGCCGAGACACCAATCACACCCATGATGCAACCCGAAGCGCCCACGAGCAGATTGGATTTCGTTAGGCCAAGTGACCACAGGAGAACCACGCCGGCACTCGAGCCGAGTCCGCTGAGCAGATAACTGAGAATGAATTTCGTCGCGCCGATCATCCGTTCCAAAGCCGGACCAAGGATATAGAGACCGAGTAGGTTGATGCCGAGATGAAGTGCGCCATAATGTAAAAAGAGCGCGGTGAAGAGGCGCCAGTATTCGCGCCTAACGACAACGGCCGCGGGTTCCAGCCCGCCAAGATTCTGCAAAGTGAGCGAGTTGGTTGAACCCCCGAGCACCATTTCCATGCCAAACATCGCGACGTTCAAAAGAATCAAAGCCCAGACCGCGGGCGTGCCCGCTACCCGTCGCCGCGGCCTCGCCTCTCGTGCGCCGGCTGTCTCAGTCACCAGTCGGGCGAGGAGCCTTTCGCCGGTGGCGGAGAGGGGCGCTGCCTGGAACACGTGGGCGAGACGCCGATCAATTGAGCGCCGCACGACGGCGTCGCGCGTTTCCAGGCGCAACCGGTTGAGTCGCTTGCTGGCAGCATTGCCCTGACCCGCCGCCAGCTCAGCGGTCGCGAGCCAATACTGCTGCCGATCGAACGGGATCCTCCGGAGATCTCCCTCCAATAGCCTAACGAGAGTGCTCGTCTGTCCGGAAAAAGCCAGGACCGAGGCGAGATTGGAAAGCCACGGCAAGTCGATCGTTAGGCGCGGCTCCCGCGCTTCGGCCCGCGATGCCAGCAAGAGCACGAGATCATCCAGCGCGCCGGTTTCGCCGAGAGCTTGGAAATAGAGCGCGAGGATGGCGGGATTTCCGGTTACCGAAAGGTCGCGTTGGCACCATCGCACAAGACCGGGCCAATTCTCCGTCAGCGCAAAGGTGAGCGCGGCCGCGTAGCGGCCGGCGGGTGTGATTTCATCCCGTTCGATGGCGAGTCGGTCGAGCGTAAGATCAAGGCGGCCGGCGCTCGCTTGCTCGAGACAGCGGAGCAACGCCGGTCGATAGGGCGAATCCTCCCACGGATGGAGCGCTCGCCTAACGACCGCAAGACGTCGGGCATCGGAAAACCGCCGGGCGAGCACCAGGTCCTCGATCTTTCGGTCCGAGAGCGAGGGAATGAGGAGGAGCAAACACCACAGAATCCCACTGATGAATGCCGGCGACCGCCGGCACGACCAGCCAGGCCGCCACGCAGCCGGTCAGCACAATGAGCGCAGCAATTCGCCAGCCGTGATTCTGCGGGTTGCGCAAGCGCGCAATGCGCGCGAGCAGGATCAACGGCGAGACGACCGCGACGAAGAGCAGAATATGATTGAGATCGATCAAGATTTTTCGGGGCCAGGCGCAGAGGAAGTCGGTTACTGGCCAGTGGTTTGTCAAGAGAGCGCGGTTTGTCCCTTTCGGAGCGCGGTTGGATAGGTCATATAGGCTCCATGCGACTTACCATGACCAACTACCTCGACGTCATCTCGTCGTGGTGCTACTGGGCGATTCCGGCCTGGCAGGAACTGCAGCAGCGCTACCGCGACTCGGTCGATTTTCGCTGGAAGATCGCGTTGATGGACAAGGCAGCGCTCCCGCCGACTCGGGAACACACGGAATGGTTTTACCGACGCAGCGGGATGTTGATGCGTTCGCCGGTGATGTTAAATGCAAGCTGGGTTGAGCCCGGCGCCGCAGAGTATCTGGCCCCGAACTGCACCGCGGAGGCAGCGCGCGATCTCGGGATCGAGGACGACCGGGTCTGGCTGGCCCTGATCAAAGCCGAGCTGCTGGAGGGCAAGAAGACGGGGCGTTGGGAAGTTTCGGCGGAAGTCGGTGCCCGGGCCGCTGGAGTCGACCGTGACCAATTAATCGAGCGCGCCAAATTGCCGGAGATCGAGGCCCGCGTTCGCCAGAGCACAGCGGAATTTCACGCACTACAAGTGACACAGCGACCGACCTTCGTGATCGACACCCCAATCGGCGATCGCGCGGTCTTCTCCGGCTTCGCTAAAGTCGCGCCGATGGCCGCGACGATCGATGCGATGCTCGACGATCTTGTTGGATATCGCGCGCATGCCGCCCATTTCGGTGAGTCTCCCGCGTAACTCCCTGGCGCCGCATTCGATTGCAAATGGGTCGCGTCTGATCAGAAACACCTTGCGAGTTTACCGATGTCGGATACTACTTCCCCTCGGTTCGGGTCATGCCGCGGACCGGTCGACGCGCTCCTCGCAGGCGCGAAGATTTCCGAGTGCGGCGCGCTCCAGAGTGGCGCGACGGGAGATTGCGATAATAAGAATGACGGCGTCAGTCTCACTCCCTCGTCGCCGGCCCGGAGATAATCAATTCTGCAACAACAAATTCGTGTAAACGGCCGGATTCGCGCGCGCGAAGTCCGCGTCATCCTCGGCTCGACCAGCGAGCAACTCGGAGTGATGAAATTATCCGAGGCCATTAAGCGGGCCCAGGGCATGGGTCTCGACCTGGTGGAAGTGGCCCCGACCGCCAACCCCCCTGTCTGCAAGATCGTCGATTTCGGAAAATTCCGTTACGACATCTCGAAACAGGAGAAAGACAAGAAGGCGTCCGGAACCAAACTGAAGGAAATCAAATTCCGGGTCAACATCGACGACCACGATTACCTGACGAAAATCCGGCACGGCGAACAGTTCCTCGACAAGGGCAACAAGGTCCGGGTGCAGTTGCAATTCCGCGGCCGCGAGATGGCACACCAGGAATTTGGGATGCAACTCATGCACAAGGTGCGCGACGATCTGGCGACCATGGCGCAGGTGGAGATGGAACCGAAGGCCGCCGGCCGCAACATTACCATGACGCTCTCGCCGCTGCCGGCAAACAAGCGCAAGCGCCGCTTCTCGCTCGAAAATGAAGAAATCGAGGAAGACAACGACGGGAACACTTACGTCGAGTCTGCGGACTGAACCCCGGTTCGCGGTTGCGAACTTCACTCGCGACGCCGTCGCGCGGACGGATTGATTGGATCGCGGGATATTTCCTTGCCCGCGCGCACGTCCCTTCTTGAAGCCGTCGTACCGGCATCCCGAGCGAAGAGCAACGAAGTCGAGAGATCCCGCAGAAGCCCGGGGAATCGATGCAGCGACGCTCCGTGAAGAATTCACGGATCCCTTGATGTCGCATGGGATGACAGCGACTTCGTTAGGCCAGGTGTTTATCCAGCGCGCCGATCCTCCTCGTCTCTGGCCATTTCATTGCGACCGCCAGCACGATCAGGATTGTCCCGATGCCGCCGGCGACGACCGACACGACCGGCCCGAAAATCGCCGCCGTGAGACCGGACTCGAGCGCACCGAACTCGTTCGAAGTCCCGATGAAAATGTTGTTCACCGCCGAGACGCGACCCCGCATCTCGTCCGGTGTGAGCAGTTGGACGAGCGTTTGCCTAACGACCACGCTGACGCTGTCGAAGACGCCGGTTAGAAACAACATCAGGAGCGAGAGCCAAAACCAGCGCGAGGCGCCGAAAACGATGGTCGCGACGCCGAACCCGGTCACGCACCCGAGCAGCGTCCGGCCAGCCTGGCGCATCGGAGGCAGGTAAGCGATCACCACCGCCATGACGAAGGCGCCGATCGCGGGCGCGGCGCGCAACCAGCCGAGCCCGATCGGTCCGCAATGCAGAATCTGATCGGCAAAAATTGGGAGCAGGGCGGTAGCGCCGCCGAGCAGAACCGCAAAAAGATCGAGCGTGAGGGTGGCGAGAATCACCTTCTTGCTCAGGACAAAACGGATTCCTGCCGCCAGACTGCTCCACGCGCTCCCGGCCACCCGACGGGCCAGTCGAATTTTTTGGATCGGCAGGACGAGGAAGAAAAAGAACAGGGCGCAGGTGGCGTCGAGCGCGTAAATGAACGGAAAACCCATGCGTACGATCAGCAATCCGCCGACTGCCGGACCGAGCACGCAACTGATTTGAAAGATGCTGCTGTTCCAAGTGACGGCATTGGCGAAGGTCTCGCGCGGGACCAGAGTCGGAAAGAAGGAGCTCCGGGCCGCCCAGCCAAAAGTACGGACCGAGGCCGAGATCAGCATGACCAGATAAATCAGCGGCAAGGAGAGATCGTCGAAGTGAAACGCCGCGTGCCGCTCGAAGACGGTCGCGATCGAGCGCAACAAATCATTGCCCCGGAGCAAGAGCGGAATTCGTGGAATGGCCAGATGATTCCAGGAAATGAGCGCCAGGCAAACCGAGCAGGACGCGCTCGCGGCTTGCGACAACAGGATGATCGACTTGCGGCTGAAACGATCCGCAAGATGTCCGGCCGGGAGCGAGAGCGCGACGATTGGGACCGCGGCGACGAGCCCGACCAGGCCGAGCGCCGTAGCCGAATGGGTGCGCGCGTAAACTTCCCACTCGATCGCGATCGTCAGCATCTGCCGACCGGCGATCGAGACGAAGTTTCCGAGGGCAAAAAAGACAAAACCGCGGTAAGCGAAAGGCTGCGTACGGATCGCGCGATGCGGGCGTTTTCTCGACCGTCGGCGGAGGCGCGTAGGGTTTTCGCTCGGGCATCGTCGTGCGCGGCCGCAGGTCGGGCGCACGAGATTGTAGGAGCGAGTGCGACCGTCGCAAGGCGCTTCCGCGCTGTAGACGTTTCGTTTTGCGCCGTAGCCGACGCGAAGCGACGGCTGGGCCATTCCACGAGCCCGAAATTGCCCGCACCTGCGAGTCCCGCTTGATTCCTGCCGCGCTGTCCACCGCGCTTCGTAGAGCGACGTGTCTACAGGTGTGTTGCAGGGACGAAACGTTTACAGGACGAACGTGCTGCGGACCCAGCCGCTGCGATGGTTAGGCGCAAGCGCGGCGCGCTCGGCGCGCAAGTGCTGCAGGCGCGCCGATTCCTGCGGTTCCGGGAGCGCGAGGAGCTTCCGGGGGTTCCGGGGCAGCGGGGACCTTCGGCAACTCCTGGTGCTCGAGCTTCTCGAAACGCTGGCGCACGTTGGCCGGCAGTGTGGCCCGCTCCTCCTCGGTGTCGATCGGGCCGTTATAAAGCACTTTCCCCTGCGCGTCTTTTGCAGTCAGCATTTTCATGCCGTCGACACTCTCCATCTTCAACTCGCCCTGATCATCCGAGAAAGTGATCGTCGCTTTCCCCAGGTCGATCCGCGTCGATTTCGTCAGGCCATCGTCGGTCGTGACGATGCGCAGTCCGCGCACCGCCCGCTGCGCCTCATCCCGCGCCCGCATCGCCTGGTCCTTGGCCCGCGCGACCGCTTCGCGGACCGCGGTCATGTCGGGCGCCTTGAAATCAAACTTCATCTTGTCGAGGTCGTCGAAATTCCATTCCTGTTCGAAACCGAAAGGGTCCGTCGGCCGGCCGGGACATCTTTCTTCCCCAGCTTAACGCTCAGTCTTCATTTCCTTGCCCTTGCGCAGAAGGGTGAGGTCGACCGACGTGCCTTCGGCGAAAGCTCCGCACCAGCTTCCCGAGCTGACTCGGATCGACGATTTGCTGGTCGTTCAACATCCGGATGATGTCGCTCTGCTGCAGACCGGCGGCGGCGGCCGGGCCGTTCGGCACGACATAATCGACCACCACGCCGAAGCCGCGCGGCAGACCCATCTGCTCCGAAAGACACGCGCGGGACTTCCGACGTCTCAACGCCGAGAAAAGTGACCGGCTCTTTCGGGCCGATCTCGTGTTCGTGGAAATGTCCGCGCGGCGGCGGGAGCGGGCGGTGCCGGAGGGACCGGTGGGACGGACGGGATCGATTGGGTCGCCGGGGCACGGACGGGATCGCGGTGGGTGATTGGGCAAAGGCGGCGAGCGGAAACAAGGCGGCCAGCGCAGTCGTTAGGATGATTTGTTTTTTCATTGGGTTTCTCTGTGGCATTTCATTGAAAGGAGACCGGCGTGAGGACGACCTGCTCCGCCGGATAGGAGACGCGCAGTGACGCCCCGGTCTGCGGGTTGCGCCACTGCATCGTCTCGCGGGTGTCGTAGCGGACCCGCCGGAGCGGACGCTCCGATTGGTTAGGCGAGAAAACGAGACCCTCGTCATGCTGACGGTAGATCACGCGGGTGAGCGCGGAAGGTTGCAAGCCGCTGCCGATTGGTTCGACCGGAGACGTCGAATTTTGCGCGACGATCGGACGCGCCGGCGGCGGTTCGGCGAAGAATGCCAGCCAGATGAGAAGAAGCGCGGAGGCGGTTGTTAGGCCGAGGCCGAGCGACCACCAGGCGTTGCTGCGCTTCGCCCTCCGCGGGAGGAGGCCGGCGGTCGGCGTCGCTGCGGGCTGCGCGAGGGCATGCTCCACGCGGGCGAGCAATCCCGCTGGGACCGGCGCGGGGCGCAGTTTCTTCAGCTCTGTTTCCAGTTCGGAAAAATCATTCATGGGGCTGCAAAATTTTCTTGAGCGCGCCGAGCGCGTAGCGATAGCGCGAGGCGGCGGTGTTTTGCGAGATCTCCAGGACGTGTCCGATCTCGGCGAATGTGAGCTCGTTCCAGATTTTCAAAATGACGACCTCGCGTTGTTCGTTAGGCAAACGCTCCACTGCGGCCGCGAGCATTTGCTGGCCTTCGTCCACGGTCGTGAATTGCGGTTCCAGATGCTGCGCGCCATCGAGCGCAACCGCGGCTTCGCGCCGGGCCCGACGCTGGTCGCTGCGCAACCGATCGAGTGCAGTCGAGCGGACCGTGGCGTAGAGCAGCGCGCGATTTTCGATCGAATGCTGTCGCCGCCAAAAACGGACAAAGGCTTCCTGCACGATGTCCTCGGCTTCGGCGCGGCAATTCGTCCAGCGACGGGCAAAAAGGAGCAACGCCGGCCCGAGCTGTGTGAAACAGGTTTGCCAATCATTTCGGGATGCGCGCTCTCCATGACTTCTTCACGATCTTTTAAGATTGAGACGCCGCCAAATGCAGCTTTTGTCTAACCGAGGTGAAATTTTCGTCCTGCGCCGCTGGTCTGATTCTTTTCCTCTCTAGCGCCGTTCCCCTCTTCGCGAAGGATCGGGCGACGACCGGGAACGCCAAATCCCTTGCCGCGGCCGAGACTGCTTTCGCCCAGGAATCAGTCGAAAAAGGAATGCGCAGCGCGTTTCTCCAAGTGCTCTCCGACGACAGCATCGTTTTTCTGCCCGGACCGCAGAACGGCAAGAAGGCATGGGAATCGACGCCAGGATCGGAGGCAGTCCTGCAATGCTGCCCCCGATCGCAGTTACGCCTCGGACCGCGTCCGGCAATTTTCCTCGGTCGCAGAGGATTTGATCCGAGTTTATCCGCCGCAGGAATTTCCCGTGACCGGCCGGGAAGCGGCCGTCGCCGCGATGGCCCGCGCTCCAAAGCCAATCACATTCGGCGAACCCAAGGGAGAGGTTTCACACGGCGGCGATTTTGGATTTTGCCTGGGGTGAATACACCGCGGCGATGCCCGGTGATTATCTCCAGATCTGGCGCAAGAACCGCGCCGGGAACTGGAAACTGGTCCTCGAGCTTCTGCACCCTCGTTAGGCGAAGAGCGGTTGGTTAGCGGTTTGGCTCGCGGGACGCCGGACGCAGAATCAGGTCGCCCAGCCAATACGGATCCGCGACCGCTTTTCGGTAGGCAGCGAGCGCTTCGGGCGACGAATTGATGTGCAGATTGCTGTAGCTCTGGTCGAGGTTTTGCCAGCGTTCATGCCAGTAAACTTCCGCTTTAACCCGCGGGCACTTCGTCTTCATGACGGCAAAGGCTTCGCGGATCCACTTCGCCTTGTTGCCGGAATTCGGAAATTCGCCGGTCGCCCATTCCGCAATCATGATCGGCTTTTTTGGATCAAGCCGCGCGATTTCCTGGTACGGCCAATCGACCAGGCCAAGAAAATCCGCCCACGGCTCGTCGTTGAATTGCTGGCCGTAAACGCTCAGGCCCAGCCAGTCGACATAATCGGAGCCCGGATAATAGGCGGGCGCGAAATTCCATGTATCCATTGGGAAGGAATAGTTATTCGTCTGGAACATCCACTGGATGTTGTGCGCGCCGCGCGCCCGGACGCGGTCAACCACATAACGATAAGCGCGTTTGAAAAGCTCGGGACCCTCCCATTCGTTTGGCCGGCTTGCGATCGGTTTCCCGCCACCATAATAAACCCCCGACCAGGGAAACCAGTCGCCATTCATCTCGTCGCCGAAAGAAACGATCAACGGGTGGCCGAACTCGCGCGCCGCGTCGGCCCAGTCATCGATGTAGCGATTCCAGGTCCCGGCGAGAATCGCGTTGAGTCCGAACCGATCGGGGCCTCTCTTTTGTTCGTAGGGCCGATCCCAAGGCGACCAGAAAACGAGCGGGAGCGATCCGTGCCGCCAGATCATTTGCAAATTCGCGGAGGGAAAACTTTGCTCCCCCCAATAGCTCGACGACGCGATGATTGCCTGATGCTTGCCGACCATCTGCTCGAAATCCTCAATCGTCTCGAGCGCGACCGCGTCTTCCGCTTCGCCAAAATCGATAAAGGCACCGGTATACGCGCCCACTTCCGGCAGGACCACTTCGACGGTGGCCCTCGGGTCAGGCGACGGCTTGACCGTCGCGCGCTTCTCGCAGCCTAACGAAAAGCAACAAAGTACGAGCAGGCTCAGGCGGGCCCCCTGCCTGACGGCATCCAGCATTGTGATCAAACCCGCACCGGGACGGACGCGGTTCGCTCGAGTTTTCCCCAGCCGACCCAGGCACCTTTGATTGCGCGGAAAATGGCCTTCCAGATCACGTAACTGAGAAGCGGGCGGTAAATCAGGCGCATCGGGAGGATTCGCCAGGCGTGCAAAATCGATTCGCGCTCCAGCACGCAGGCGAGCGTGGCGAGAATCACATCCATCGCGACGAAAGGTGACGACGAACGGTAGCACCGCGCGCCAGGCGCCGAATGGGAGCGAAGCGAGAAGGAAAAAGTCGACCAGGGGGTGAGCGCGACGAGCAGGATCTGGAAGAACCAAACGCTCGGCAGACTGAACCAGCCGAGCGCGCGATAACGCCAGTTGAAGACTTTGTCGCGATGCTTCCAGAGACATTGCAAGGTCCCGTAGGCCCAGCGAAATCGCTGTCGCGCGAGAGTGCGCAAGGTCTCGGGCGCTTCGGTCCAGGCGATCGCGTCGGGTGTATAAACGATTCGGTTATCACCCTTGTGCAAAGCCAGGGTGAGATCGGTATCCTCGGCCAGAGTGTCGAGGCTGAGCCCGCCGGCACGCGCGATCGCCGAACGGCGCAGCGCGCTGATCGCGCCGGGCACGACGGTGATGCAATTCCAGCGATCGTAGGCGCGACGGTCGAGATTGAAGCCGCAGGTGTATTCGAGCGCCTGGCAGCGCGCGATGAAACTGCGCAGGTTGCCGACTTTGGCGTGACCGGAAACGGCGACGACGCGTTCGTCGCTCATTGGGCCGACGAGCAAACGCAGAGTGTCGCTCTGCACATGCGTGTCAGCATCGAGGAAAACAACGAACTCGTGCTGAACGAGCGACAACCCGCGCTGCAAGGCGACCGCTTTGCCGCGGTTGCTTTGCCTAACGAGTCGAACTCGAGCGTCGTCCCGCGCGATTTTTTCGACCTCGGCGGCAGTCTGATCGCGGAGCCATCGTCCACCACCAGCACTTCGATTGCGCCCGGATGATCGTTCGCCAAAACCGCGCGCAAGGTCGCGGCGATCACCTTCTCCTCATTGAAGGCAGCAATCAAAACGCTGATCGCAGGACGCAAAATCCGCCGGAACGGGAGTCGGCCGGCGAAAACGCGCCGCGAGAAAAATCACGACCAGGGTACGAATCACGATCAACGCCGTGGCGACGATCATGAAGGCCCAAAGAAATTCCTCGATCGCGTGAAAGACACGGAAGCCGGCGCTACTCACCAAGCGGGGAATTCGCTGGCCCTCGCCGACCGGCGGCATGACGGCGTCGCGCGAGCTGCCGATCAAGGTGCTGAGCGGAACGATCGTGTCGCCGCGCGTCTCCAACCAATCGATGATCCGCGGCAACGCGGCGACGGTTTGCGAGCGGTCGCCGCCGGCATCGTGCAGGAGGATGATGCTGCCGTCGCGGCGCTGTTGTTTGATCCGCTGCAGAATGACATCGGCGCCCGGCCGCGCCCAATCCTGGGGGTCGATATTTTCGAGCACGACGAGGTAATTGAGATCGTTCGCGATCCGAAGCGGAGCGAGATCGGCTAACGACGAGGGGCTGGTATCGGCGTTGTAAGGCGGGCGGAAAAGGGTCGTCGAGCGTCCGGTAATCGTCTCGAGGAGCAACTGGGTCGCGTTCAATTCCAGTCGGATATGTTCCGGCCAGCAGGCCGCGAGATTCGGATGGTAGTAGGTGTGGTTGCCGATCTCGTGCCCCTCGGCGACGATCCGCCTAACGAGATCGGGATACTTCTCTGCGTTCACCCCGACGAGGAAAAACGTCGCGTTGACGCCGTTCGCCTTCAGGATGTCGAGCACGCGCGGTGTCCATTTCGGGTCCGGCCCGTCGTCGAAGGTGAGCGCGACCTGATGTTCGCCGCCCGCGCCCTGGTGATAGAGGGTGGGGAATTCCGGGAATTGCAGATACGTCGCGCTCAAATGGCCGTCGGCTCCGACCTCAATCCTGCGCGCGCCATCGGTCCGCGTTTCGTCGACGTTCACGATTTCGCCCTCGCCGACATCGGTAATCGTATCGGTGCTCTTGAGCGGCTCGAGCAGATTCTTGACCGATTCGTCAGGCTGAATTTTGCGCGGGAGATTGATTGCGTCCCAGATCGCGGGGTCTTCCGTGCCGAGCCGGTAGAGGGCAATACCGCCCGCCTTTTGATCGCGCACCGCGTGCAGCTCGTTCAGAAAACTGACGACATCGAGGAACCAGACAGAGTGTTCCTTGTCGGCATCCTCGTAATAAAAATCCGAACTGTGATCGGGCGGCGCGACCGACCCCGGACTCGACTCCGGCGTTGCTCGCGCGGCTCATCGCTTCGGGAAAACTGATCAGTTCGGCACGGTGCTCGCCGTTCGTCCAATCGTAACCGTAGCTGCCGAGGGCGATGATCCATTGCTCGGGATCGGCGTCCTTGAGCAGCGCATTGAGCCACGAGTTCGAACCATTGCCGTGAGGCGAGCGGACCGGGCGAATCGTCGTCGGAAGTCTCGTCGAAGAGAAGCGCGACAAAGCGATCGACGTTCTCCGAGACGCTCTCGAAATCGATGTAATCGAGGTCCTGCCCCGGTTGGACACAGAGCCAGAGCTGTCGCCCGTCGGCATGGAGGCGCTCCGCCATTTTGTTAAGCAATTTCGTGATGTCGGCTTCGTAGGCCGGGTCGACCTGTTCCCAATCGATCACCACGCCCGCCGCTTTCGCGCTTTGCAGGTGGCTCAGCAACACCGCGAGGAAATGTTCCTGCCGTTCGGGCGGCCCATGGGCGAGATTCTCGACCGCTTCGGGCTCCCAGGTATCACCGATCTGGTTGGTCAGGAGCGGCATCAGCGCCAGCCCCTTGGCGGCGGCGAGCTTGGGGATGCGAATGTCGGCATCGATCTGCAAATTCCCCAGCCCGTCGGCGAGCGCGAACCATTCCGGGCAGACATGAGTCAGTTCGCCGGCATGTCGCTCGAGCGATCGGTAACTATAGGGATCGCCATTCGCATAAAAGCCGAGCCGCACTTCGCCACCGGCAAATTTCCGCGGCGCGGGCGCCGGCGTCGTCCGGAAAGGCGAAGGCTGTTTGCGGGCCGCGGCGCGAGCAGCGATAAATTTCTGCCAGAGCGGAATGTTAGGCGAAAGTTGCCCGGCGGGATTCTTCTTTTGCAGCGCCTTCAATTGTCCTTTCAACTGGCGCAAAGTGAAAGGGACCCGCAGTTGCGGCGTCACGAAAAGCGTCTGGACAAAAAATACCGCGGCGAGAAAGGCGACAATGCCGCCAAGAAGAAGTGCCAGGCGCAGGCGTGGCCATCGCCTCCCGGCCGGGTCGGAGAAAATAAAGGCAGTTCGCTCCTTGGGAAAATCAGCGTCCATCAAGCTCCGAGGGCGCATATCCTAGCGCGAGCGCAGGAAATGCCAAAGTCGGATTTCTCAGGCGAGTAGTTTCCGGACATGTCTGAAAAGGTAGTCGTCAAACCCCGGAATACGCATCACCGTTTCGCAAATTCCCAAGGCGAGACCCCGGCGCCGCCGGGCGCCGAGAAGTCCGGAGCGATCATTCGTTAGGCACAGCCACGCATTGGCGCAGGGCGCGAACGGAGCTACTCTTAGGACGGAACCCAGCCCGACCGTCTCCGCCGACAGGGTACCGCGTTTCACTATGCCAATGATTCCTAGGACAAGTATCTCGTTGCGACCGCGACCGTTGACCAGCAGCGGAACGAGGCCAAGCCTCTATCCGTCTCCCTCCGCGGAACGAACTTTTACCCGCTCGATCACGTCAGACAGACCGAACCTTAAGTGAGACTCACGAAATGAAACGGCCAATCTTTGCTTCACTCCTTGCGGCTCTTGCGTTCGCCTCCTGCGAAACCGCGCACAAAGCCGCAGTTTCAACCTACCGTGTTGTGGCTGCGCCTGTCACGTATGTGGGGCACAAGCTCGGTGTGGATGAAGAAAATCAGCAGACGACCACGACTGAAACGAGCGTCCAGTCCAGCACCGCGATGGCGAATCCGCCGGCGCAGCCTTATCCGGCCCAGCAGCCCACGCCTCCGCCTCCAACACCGGTCCGAAGCCAGGCCCCGGCCGCTATCGACCGCGCAACAGCCGCCAGCCCAGCCCAAGCCGCAACCGACCGCCACTCCGCGCGTCGTAAAAAGTGAGAACCCTCCACCAGCGAATTCTACAGCTCCGTCGACGTCCACCGTTTCACAAAATGCCGATCTGCCCTACGCCAAACCGGTTCCCGGCAAGCCAGGCTACGTCTTTAGTCCGTTCGACAAGAACGGCGGATATGTCGACGTGACTGGATACAGCCCCGGACAAAAGGTAAAGGATCCTTATTCCGGCAAGATCTTTCTTGTGCCGTGATGTAGGTGCCTTCTTCTGCAATGCGCGGCTCTTCGCGTGGTGAGCCCCGCTCCCAACACTTCGCAGAACGAAGCGTCTACAGCTTCTCCTCGAGCGCCTTTACTCGCTCAAAAAGTTTCCCGAGCCGTCGCACCCAGGCGAGCTGTTCTTTCGCTTCCTTCAACGGGACCGTCGGGGTCGCCCACCAGGTGCCGCCGTGCAGACTTTTCGAGACGCCGCTCTGCGCGCCGATCATCGTTCCGTCGTCGATCTCGATGTGGCCAATGATTCCCGCCTGACCCCCGATCACCACGCCCGACCCGATCCGCACGCTCCCCGCGATCCCGACCTGCGCGACGATGATCGAGTGCTTACCGATGACCACGTTGTGTCGCGATCTGCACCAGGTTGTCGATCTTGACCCCTTCCTGGATCCAGGTGCGTCCAAAGCGTGCCCGATCGATCGTCGTGTTCGCGCCGATCTCCACATCGTCATCGATTTGGACGATGCCGATCTGCGGCACTTTCTTGTGCCCGCCCGCGGCCACTTCAAAACCAAAGCCGTCCGAGCCGATCACGGTGCCACTGTGAATAATGACGCGTTCGCCGATCCGGGTGCGTTCACGAATCGTGACGTTGGGATAGATCAAGGATCCCGCGCCGATCGTCGTCTCGTGCCCGACATAGCTGTGCGCACCGACCCGCGCGCCCGCGCCAATCTCCACCCCTGGTTCGACGACCGCGTAAGCCCCGATGGAGACATCCTTGCCTAACGACACTCCGGGCGCGACCACCGCGCTCGAATGAATCCCGGGAGCAAAGGAAATCGGTTGCGGCGCAAACCTGAGCACCACCTGCTCAAACGCCTTCGTCGGATTCTCGACCCGGATTTGTCCGCCCACGATCTGCTCTGTGAAATCCTGCGGAACAAACGCGGCCGAGGCGCGCGTTTTGCGGAAGGCCGCAAGGTAACGCGGGTTGCCGTAGAACGTAATTTCACCCGGAGTCGCCTCGGCGAGCGAAGCCGCGCCCCTGATGACCGCTTCTACGTCGCCCGACACTTCGCCGCCACACAGTTCCGCCAACTCTCGCAGCTTTACTTTCACGATGATTGCTTCGAGCGCAGCCATATTTTCGATGCCGGGCAAAGGCAAGGGAATTCAATCGCGTTGGCAGCGAGCGCGGGCACAGATCTAGCTTTTTCAGTCGGGCGGCCGCGGCCGTGACCGCAATGGCAACAGCAACCCTGAATTCCACACCGAAACTGCTCAGAAAATCGAATGAAAATGGTTCGCAAGAACAAAACCCGGCACCTCTCGAAATCGTTCCGGCAACGGATGCAGATTATTTTGAAGTCGTTGCCCGGGCTACGAATGATGCGGTTCGGGATTGGGATGTAGCGACCGGCGCGCTCGTCTGGCCCCGCGGCCTGGCAACTTTGCTCGGCTTCGCGCCCTCCGACGACTGCAAAGAGATCGGCTTTTGGTTTCGCAATATTCATCCCGACGATCTGGCATCTGTTCAGAATAGTCTGCGGGAAGCATTCGGCGGCTCGGCCGAATGCTGGTCGGGCGAATATCGGTTCCGGCGCGCCGACGGCGAATATCTTCATATCCTCGACCGCGCGCTCATCGTCCGCGACGCACCGGGAACGGCGGTGCGCCTGGTCGGGCCGATGATGGACGTCACCACCCGCAAGCAATTGCAAGCGCAGGTCTGCCGCTCCCAGCGCATGGAAGCGTTCGGTCAACTGGCCAGCGGGGTCGCGCACGATTTTAATAACTTTCTCACCACCATCCTCGGCTACAGCGATCTGCTTTTGTCCGAGACATCGGTGAAAGGCCAGGTCGCCGATCAGATCAAAGAAATTCGCGACGCCGCCGACCGGGCCTCCACTCTAACGAATCAACTGCTCGCTTTCAGCCGGCGCCAGGCGCTCGAGCCAACCGTCTTTGAGGTCAACGGCCTGATCAGCAACCTCGAGGGCTCGATCCTTCGGCTACTCGGCGACAACATTTCGATCGACTGCCGGCTCCATCAACTGAAGAACGGCGCTCACGTCAAGGTGGATGCCGGCCAGCTCACCCAGATCATCCTCAACCTCGCGGTTAACGCGCGGGACGCGATGCCGCAGGGCGGCCGCCTGACGATTGCTACCTCCACCCTTGAGGTGACACCCGAGCTCCGAAACACCGTGCCTCGGGGCGGACCTTCCAGCCTGGCGAATACGTCGTCATCGCCCTGACCGACAACGGCCGTGGAATGAGCGACGAAATCAAGGCGCGCCTTTTCGAGCCGTTTTTCACGACCAAGGAAGCGCACCGCAGCGGCCTCGGCCTGGCCACGAGCTATGGCATCGTCAGGCAAAGCGGCGGTCACATCTGCGCCGAGAGTGTGTTGGGCCAGGGCACCACGTTCCGCATTTTCCTGCCGCGCCTCGCTGCGCCTCCCGCTGCGACTTATAAAAAACCGAGCCAGCGCAAAAATCTCTCGGGCACGGAAACGGTGCTCGTGCTCGAGGACGAAGTGGGTGTGCGCCATCTCTCCGTCCGCGTTCTGCGCAATCTCGGCTACGAAGTGCTGGAGGCCGCGCATGGCGACGACGCGAAACGTCTCATCACGAAGCGCGGTGTGAAAAAGGTCGACCTGCTCCTGACCGATATGGTGATGCCCGAAATCAGCGGCCGCCATTTCGCCAACTGGCTGCACCAAACCAGCCCGCAAACAAAAGTCATTTTCATTTCCGGTTACCTCGAAGAATCGCTCCATCCCCATGACCGGCGCGAACCCGGCATGAGTTTTCTCGCCAAGCCGTTCAATGCCGACGAGCTCGCGCGCAAAGTGCGCGAGGTGCTGGATGGGGATCGTTGACCTGTAGACGCTTCGCTCTGCGAAGGTGCGGTCTGGGTAGTTTCCGAACAACCGCGCTCTTTCCGAGTTGATCTCGCAGGGTTGATGGAGCAGAAACTCTCCGCGTCCTTGACCACCACCTTCCACGACATCGAAGAAGCCGCCGCGCGCATCAAAGGCGCGGTTTACGAATCGCCCTGCCCGCAATCGATCCCGCTGAGCGAGCTCACCGGGATGAAGATTTATTGCAAGCTCGATAATCTTCAGCGCACCGGCAGCTTCAAGGAACGCGGCGCGCGCAACGCGCTCGCCCAGCTCTCCGCCGAACAGAAAAAGAGAGGCGTCATCGCCGCCTCGGCCGGCAATCACGCCCAGGCGCTCGCCTACCAGGGGCGATTGTTAGGCGTGCCCGCCACCGTCGTGATGCCGAAATTCGCGCCGCTCATCAAAATCAACAACTGCCAGAAACTCGGCGCGACGGTTGTGCTGCAGGGCAAGGATTTCGCCGAAGCGAAAGCGCGCGCCCATGAGATCGCGGCCGAGCAGGGACTGGCCTACATCGACGGCTACGACGATCCCGCCATCATCGCCGGGCAGGGAACGGCCGGGCCTCGAGATTGTCGCGCAGGTGCCGGATCTCGACGCGGTCATCGTGCCGGTGGGCGGTGGCGGTTTGCTCGCCGGCGTTTCGCTCGCGGTGAAAACTTTGCGGCCACAAGCGAAGATCATCGCGGTCGAAGCCGATCACGTCGCCAGTTTTTCCGCCGCACTGCGCGCAGGAAAACCGGTTCGCATCGAGACGCAGCCGACTCTGGCCGACGGCCTCGCCATTGCCCAGGTCGGGAGCAACGCGTTCGAGATTGCGCGCCAGCACACCGACAAGGTCGTGCTCGTGAACGAGGAACAGATCGCGCTCGCGATCCTGCGCATCGTCGAATTGGAAAAAGGCGTAGTCGAAGGCGCCGCCGCGACGACCCTCGCAGCCTGTCTCTCCGGGCAGCTTCCCGAACTCGCGGGCAAGCGTGTCGTCCTCCTGCTCTGCGGCGGCAACATCGATCCAAACGTGCTCAGCCGCGTGATCGAGCGCGGGCTCGTGGCGGACGGGCGACTTTCGCGTTTTACGGCAATAATCAGCGACCGGCCGGGCGGCCTCGCCGATCTCACCGCGCAAATCGCGGCGCGTCGGCGCGAGCATCAAAGAAGTGGTGCACGATCGCGCTTTCGCCAGTTCCGATGTCTCCGCCGTAAACGTTCTTTGCACGGTCGAAACGCGTGATCGCGCGCATCTCGAAAAAGTCCTTTCTCGCTTGCATGACCACGGCGTAAAAACCTCAGCGACTCGTTAGGCGCAGAGACGCTTTGCTCTACGGGGGCGCGGGAAATAAATCGCTCGTGAAAAGATACTTTGCTCCAAAGCGGACGTCCGCATCAGGAAGAGGGCAGCGCTGACAACCGGCCCGCCTTGAATCGCCAACGTTCCCTCGTAGGATTCGCAATGGATTCGGTTGAGACTCAGGTCTTCGCAAAAAAAGCCTCGCCGGAGGCACAAAAATCACCCGCGCCGGGCAGCGAGACGCCCGGGGAACTCAGCCGTTTTGTCGCGCGTCACATCGGCCCTAACGATGAGGAAGTGAGCGCCATGCTCGCTGCTGTCGGCTTCGAGAACCTGGATACTTTCATCGACGCGACCGTCCCGACAGATATTCGCCTAACGAATCCGCTCGACCTGCCCGCGGGCAAATCGGAACAGGAAGCGCTGGCCGAATTGCGCCAGATCGCGCAGCAAAACAAGGTGGTCCGAAACTTCATTGGGGCCGGCTACTCCGATTGCGTCGTGCCGCCGGTCATCCAGCGCAACATTCTGGAAAATCCCGGTTGGTACACCGCCTACACTCCGTACCAGGCCGAGATCGCGCAGGGCCGCCTCGAAGCGCTGCTCAATTTTCAGACGATGATCACCGACCTGACCGCGCTCGATATCGCAAATGCCTCGCTGCTCGACGAAGCGACCGCCGCGGCGGAGGCGATGACGCTTTGTCATGCGGTCGTCGGCGGGCGCGACACATTTTTCGTCTCGGAAATGTGCCATCCGCAAACGATCGAGGTCGTGCAAACGCGCGCCCGGCCGTTGGGCATCCAGGTCACAGTCGCCAACCACGAAACCTTTTCGTTCACCGACAAGGTCTTCGGCGTTCTCCTCCAATATCCGACCACCGAGGGCGCGATCATCGATTACGAACCGTTTATCAAATCCGCGCACGACGCCGGAGCGCTTGCCATCGTCGCGGCTGACCTTCTCGCGCTAGCGCTGGTGCGTCCGCCGGGCGAGATGGGCGCGGATGTCGCCGTCGGCAGTTCGCAGCGTTTCGGGGTTCCGCTAGGCTGCGGCGGACCGCACGCGGCTTATTTCGCGACGCGCGATCAATACAAACGCCATCTGCCGGGGCGACTGGTCGGCGTTTCCCATGATGCCGCCGGACGCCCCGCTTACCGCCTCGCGCTGCAGACGCGCGAGCAACACATCCGCCGCGACAAAGCGACGAGCAACATCTGCACGGCGCAGGTGCTTCTCGCGGTCATGGCCTCGATGTATGCGGTCTATCATGGACCAGAAGGATTGCGGAGAATTGCCCGTCGTGTGCATGACCTCACCTGCCGCCTGGCCGAGGGCCTCGAGCAGCTCGGTTACGGCCTCGCCCACGAGGATTTTTTCGACACGATCCGGGTGGATCTGGGGAAACGCGGCAGCGGAGAATTCCTTCGCCGGGCTTTGCAAAGAAACTGCAACCTGCGGGTCCTCGGGCCCTACAGCATCGGAATTTCGCTCGACGAAGCGACCACGCCTGGCGACATCGAGGTCCTCCTCGACATCTTCGGCGAAAACCGAATCGTGCTTCCGGGAGCGGCCTCGGCAAATCGCAAATCGCAAATCGCAAATCGCAAATCCGATTTTCTCACCCATCCGGTCTTCAACACGCACGATAGCGAGACCGAAATGCTGCGTTACATGCGCCGGCTCGAAGCGCGAGATCTTTCACTCTGCCATTCGATGATCCCGCTCGGCTCCTGCACGATGAAGTTGAACGCGACCGCGGAGATGTTTCCGATTTCGTGGCCGGAGTTTGCGCGGCTTCATCCCTTTGCGCCTAACGATCAAACCGCCGGCTATCGCGAGATGTGCAATCAGCTCGAACGCTGGCTGGCAGAGATCACCGGTTTCGCCGCGGTCTCCCTGCAGCCGAACGCCGGATCACAGGGCGAGTACGCCGGCCTGCTCGCCATCCGCGGTTATCACGCAGCGCGCGGCGAGTCGCGACCGTAACGTTTGTCTCATTCCTACTTCCGCCCACGGAACCAACCCGGCCAGCGCCGTCATGGCCGGCTTCCGCGTCGTTCCGGTGCGCTGTCTCGAAGACGGCGACATCGATCTCGCCGATCTCCGCGCCAAGGCCGAGACGCACAGCAAGGATCTGGCGGCGCTCATGGTCACCTATCCGTCGACTCACGGCGTCTTCGAAACCACCATCCGGGAAATCTGCGAGATCGTGCACGAGCACGGCGGCCAGGTCTACATGGACGGCGCGAACATGAACGCGCAGGTCGGCCTTTGTCGGCCGGGCGACATCGGGGCCGACGTCTGCCACCTGAATCTGCACAAAACGTTTTGCATCCCGCACGGCGGCGGCGGCCCCGGGGTCGGTCCGATCGGCGTAGCGCAACATCTCGCCAAATTCCTTCCCGGCCTTCCGACCCTCAAAGGACAACAGCCTGCGACCAACTCCGCGGGGCCGGTCGCCGCGGCGCCTTACGGCAGCGCCAGCATTCTCACCATTTCCTGGATGTATATCCGCATGATGGGCGCCGCCGGCCTAACGAAGGCGACAAAGGTTGCAATCCTGAACGCCAACTACATCGCGAAGCGGCTCGACGCTCATTTCCCCGTCCTGTTCAAAGGCAAACACGGCCTCGTCGCGCACGAATGCATCCTCGATCTGCGACCCTGCAAGAGCGCCGGAGTCGAAGTCGAAGACGTAGCCAAGCGTTTGATGGATTACGGCTTCCATGCGCCGACCGTTTCCTGGCCGGTCCCGGGCACGGTGATGATCGAGCCGACGGAGAGCGAACCGAAGCATGAGCTCGACCGCTTCTGCGAGGCGATGATCGCGATCCGCGGCGAAATCGACGCGATCGGCTCCGGCCAGGCGGACCGCAAAAACAACCTGCTCAAGAACGCTCCGCACACCGCCGAGCAGGTGACAGCAGACGACTGGGACCATCCGTATTCGCGCGAGCAAGCCGCTTATCCGGCGACCTGGACGCGCGAACAGAAATTCTGGCCAGCGGTTGCGCGGATTGACAGTGTTTACGGCGATCGCAATCTCTTCTGCACCTGCCCGCCGATGGAAGAATTCCAAGCTGGAGATTGAACATTCCCGGGGCGAACGCTGCCTTCGGCGAGCCGAAACTCCAGCGTACGGATCAAGCGGTCCGGTTATCTGACAATCTTGTAATAAAGCCTTGCCATCTGGCACGTCCTTCGCTCTCCTGCCGCAATGCAATTCCAATCGCGGCTCGTTATTACGTTCGCACTTCTTGCGTGTGGATTCCTCTTTATTCAACCGGTCGACGCCCAGGAGACGCTCCCAACTCCCCTCGCTGAAGGTGACCGCGAAACAGACGACTCCGACGATGACAAAAAGCAACCGGTTTCCGCCGCACGAAATATCGCCGGACGCGCGTGACGCCCGACGGAATGCTTCTGCCCGACCCTGACGAGTCACTTTCCTTCGCTCTCGTCCCATCCGAACACGAGACCGAAGAACTGATTATCGTGGGATTTGAAATCAAGCCGCCGGATTACCCCGCGCTCCCGGCGGTGGAGGGAACGCGGATCAATTCCGGCAAGAAGACGTCGTTTGCGAAGCCGGATGAGTTCCCCACCATCACCAATAATAATTACCGTGAGGCGATGGCGACGACGCCGGGAATTCTGGTGAGCGAGGAGCCTTCATCGCCCATTGTTAACTTCGGCTACCGCGGTCTGGATTCACAACGCAGCGACGCGATGCAAATTCTGAAGGACGGCGTTTCGATCAAGAACGAGCAATTCGGGAATTCCGAGACGCATTATGCTCCGATCCTCGATGCGGTTGAGCGGATCGAAGTCATCCGCGCCGGTGCAGCCTTGCAGTACGGTCCGCAACCGGGCGGGGCGATTAATTTCGTCACGAAGATGCCGCGAAATGATGCCCAATTTCATTTCGACACCAAGAACGCGTTTGGCACCGATGAGTTCTATCAGGACTACACCGAAATCGACGGGACGATCGGTCAGTTCGGCTACTACGTCTATTACGACCATCGTCAGCGGGAGGGATTCCGGGAGAATAGCGATTACCACCTCAATAACGGGAGCGCGAAGCTCGTATACGACGTGAGTAGCGACAGCCGCTTTATTCTGACTATCGACGCTTATAATGAGGATCATGGCGAGCCCGGTGGCTTGACCGCAATCCCGGCGCCGGGCGCTGCGCTTTACCAGGTGGATCGCAACGTCACGACGCGCTTTTTCGATCGCTTCCGCCTTCAGCGCTACTACGGAGTGCTCGAATATCAGAAGATTTTTTCTGAGCACACAGAGCTCGATATCAAAGCCTTCGGTGGCTACCTTTCGCGTTATAGCCATCGGCAGCGCGGCGGCGGCTTTGGCGTGGCGCCGGATCCGAATCCTGAGCCCGGTTCGGCCGCGAGCACCGACGATATTCAAGATAGGCAAGACTATACCGAAGGTGTGGACGCGCGTTTGCGCCACGACTACCCGCTGGGTAATGACTTTTCGACCATCACTGGCGGAGTGTACTTCTACCACGCATTGCAGGATCGCAGTGACGATCGCGGTCTGACACCGGATGCGGAGGAGGGCGTCCCGCGCAGATTCAATACCGGGGTAACGTGGAACGGCTCGATTTTCGCTGAAAACCGATTCGTTTTTGGGCGTCTTTCGGTGGTCCCGGGAGCGCGCATTGAATTCATACAGCAAAGCCTGGTTGAGACCCTCAATACCACCAAGCCTGTTGATGAGCTGCTTTCGAAATCGGACTTTTCGACTGTGCCACTGTTTGCCTTGGGTCTGGACTACGTTGTGATCGAAGGCGAACAAACATCAGCGGTGTCGGCTCCCGCGGGCAAAGGCGACGCCAAAGAAACGAAAAACGTCGCGTCCACCACCGTGACCTCGGTAGGCCTTCCCCGGGTCGAGCTCTACGCTACGGTGGCGCAAGCCTATCGGCCGCTCACTTACGGAGACTTGGTGCCCACCAGCGCGGACGGTGTTGTCAATGGAGACCTGAAAGAAGGCCGCTCGCTGCAATTTGAATTGGGCGTGCGTGGCAAACCGCTGCCGTATCTGACCTACGACGTGAGTGGGTTCTATTACACGTTCAATGATCAGGTAAGCGAGATCACTGGGATTAACTCGGCGGGCGTCTCGTTCACCACAACTGAGAATGTCGGCGACGCCCGTTTCGTCGGACTCGAGGCCGCGACGGAACTGGACATTCTCGCCTTGTTCCACGGGGGTACCGAAAGCCCGTATGGCCAATTCAATTTCTACGGGAACGTAACCCTGCTCGATGCCGAGTTCACCTCCGGGCCCGCCGACGGATTCACGCCCCCCTATGCCTCCAACTACTTGATCAAGGTTGGGGGAATTTATCGTTGGAAAGACGTGGTGAAGGTAGGTCTTCTCGGCACGCTCGTGGATGAAACCTTCGCCGACGCCAATAACACGCCTGAACGTTTCATACCGAGTTACAACGTCTGGGACCTCACGACCGAAGTAAATTTCTGCCACGGTCGCGTCGGAGTTTTCGCCGGCATCAACAACCTTTTCAACCAGGATTTCTACGCGGAAATCCGCGACGAAGGCATCGTGCCGGCGTATCTGCGGAATTACTACGCCGGGTTCAGTCTTAAGTTCTAGCTCGTCCGGTATCCATTTACGCCAAGAGAGGAAGGCTCAATACGCGGTCTTCTTCCAAACCCGCACCCCGAGGGCGAGCGCTGTCGTCGTTAGGCCAAGCGTAATCCCCCACCACATCCCTGCCACACCCATCCCCGCGGGAAAGGCCAGGAGCCAGCCGACAGGGATTGCGATGATCCAATAAGCCACAAAGGCGACCCAGACCGGGACCTTGACGTCGCCCAGCCCGCGCAAGGCGCCGCCGGACGAAACCTGCATCGCATCACTCACCTGAAAGGCCGCCGAGATGAGTAGCAGGCTTGCGGTCAGCGCCGCCGCCTTCGGCTCGGTCAGAAACCAACCGGCTATCGTGTGATTAAAAAAGAGGAAGCCCAGTGCGCTGCAGGCGGTGAAGGCTAGGGCGAGCCCCCAGCCGCTTACTAGAATGAAACGTAGGCGCGCATATTGAGCCGCGCCCCAGGCTTCGCCCATCCGCACCGTTAGCGCCATGGAGAGGCCGAGCGGCACCATGAAGATGGTTGCGGCGCAAGTCATCGCCACCTGATGCGAAGCCAGCGCGGCCGGCCCGAGCGTGCCGATAAGAAGCGTGACCATGACAAAGGCGCTCACTTCGGCGAGTAGCTGGAGGCTGGCGGGCAACCCCAATCCGATCAACTCGCGCACCGCCGGCCATTCCGGCGCGCGGAACCAATGGAGTCGGCACCCAATCGCGCACCGCTTCCGACCGTACGCACCACCAGATCATGCCGGCGAGCATCGCCAGTCGCGCCAGCAAAGTGGCCAACCCGGACCCGTCTAGCCCCAAACGAGGCGCGCCGAGATTTCCGTAGATGAAGAGCCAGTTGAACAGCACGTTCAATCCGCCCGCTGCCACCATGATCCAAAAGGGCGTCCACGGTTTGTTCATGGCGTCGGCGTGATTCTTCACTGCCATCGCGCCGATGGCCGGAATCATCGACGCCGCGATGAGGAGGAAATAACGCGGAACAGCTCTGATGATTTCGGGATCCTGGTGAAAAAATCCGAGGAAAGGCTGAATGCCTAAACTGCCCAGCATGGTGAGCGCCCCGACGGCCAGGGCCAGATACAGTCCGTGTCGCAGAGCGGCTCGGGCGGCCTCGCGGTCGCCCGAGCCCCGGGCTTGCGAGACGCGGATGGAGATGGCCATCGAAAACCCGAGGCCGACGATGAACGGCACATACAAAACATTGTTGGCAAAAGTCGCCGCCGCCAACGGCAACACCCCGAGCCGCCCGACCATGAGCGTGTCGGCCAGAGAGATAAAAATCTGGCTGATCTGGCCGGCCGCGAGCGGCAGCGCGAGGGCGGCGGTTAGGCGACCCTCCCGTCCCAGACGTTCCAGGGTGCTGCCGGGTGTGGAAGATTGCATGGCTGGCGTGAAAGTGGTTGATGCGCGAAATAATTACAGCGAGAGCGGAAGCAACGCTTTCTCTGGCTTGAAGATAACGCGATGGAATACGATCTGAGCCCGTGAGAAAAGCCATCTCCAACGAGCGAAAGTCGATCTTCTCATGCGCATCCTGATTGCACCCGACAAATTCAAGGGCTCGTTAGGCGCAGAAGAGGTCGCCGAGAGAATCAGAGCCGGCATCCACAGCGCGCTGCCCACGGCGGAAATCGAATTGCTCCCGCTGGCTGACGGCGGAGAGGGCACGGCGGAGACGATTCGCCGCGCTCGCGGAGGCGAATGGGTCTCGTGCGCAGCGCACGATGCCCTCGGGCGCGAGATCCACGCCCGCTATGCCTGGATGGCGCAGTCTGCCCTTGCCGTTCTGGAAATGAGCGCCGCCGCCGGGCTCCAGTCACTCCTCCCTAACGAACGAAATCCGATCAGCGCCTCCACCTTCGGCGTGGGCGAAATGTTGCGTGCTGCCGCGGGCCACGGTGCGCAGGAGATCATCGTCGGCCTCGGCGGAAGCGCGACCAATGACGGCGGTTTCGGCCTGGCGCGCGCGCTTGGGTTTCGCTTCATCGGCCGTGACGATCGCGAGCTCACCGGCCCGGTCACCGCCTTGCTCGATCTCTCGCGCATCGAACCGCCTGACGATCTCTCGCTCCCGCGCATCACCGCCGCCTGCGACGTAACCAATCCCCTTCTCGGTCCGCACGGTGCGACGCGGACCTTCGGCGCGCAAAAGGGGGCCACGCCGGAGCAACTCGAGACCCTCGAACGCTCCCTCGCGCGCCTGGCAGAAGTTGCGGCGCAAACATTTCACCGCGATCACCGCGATGTCCCGGGGGCCGGGGCAGCGGGCGGCCTTGGCTTTGGACTTCTCACCTTTTGCGGCGCGGCGGTGCGATCGGGTTTCGAGGTCGTCGCCGAAGCGATCGACCTACGCGCGAAGATCGAGCGCGCCGACATCGTCATCACCGGCGAAGGAAAACTCGATCGCCAGACGCTTGCTGGAAAAGCTCCAGCCGGTGTGGCGCGAATGGCGCGAGCGCTGAAGAAGCCGGTCTTCGCGATTGTCGGCCAGGCCGCGGGTGAATCCGAGGTGCGGGGACTCTTCAACGGTGTCACGACGCTTGATGATACCAGCGCCGACCATCGCAATGCCGCGCGCCTGCTGGAGATTCGGGCGCGCCAATTGGCGCTCCAGTTCGTCTAACCCGAACAGCAATTAGTTCCACCTTACTGAGATAGCCGAATCGAACGATATGAGACGTTTGGTCAGGACCGTCAGATTTTTCCGCTGTTGGGCCGCTCTCTCAACATAAGAAAGCCATTATGGCACGACGGTGAGGGTAAGATCATTCCCGTCACCGCCGGTATAGCTCGCTTGGAAATTGTTATTTCCAGCAGTAAAGATTGAGCCATCCGTGAGGTTGGCAAAGGCTCCGGAGACTGGCGTCGCCGCCGTGTTGCTGATCGCGGTGAAAACGACGCCCAACGCGAGCGGTTCATTCGCAACCGACTTGAAGTCAAACTGCGCGCCGTTCTCGATCGTTACGCCGTTGGCGACTACATTATCCGCGTCGGCTTTCCTGGTGTTCAACCTGTAAATATAGGTGCCGTCAGCTTTGAAGGTCACCGTGCTCTGGATCGTGAGCGTGGTCGGTTCGCCCGCGTGGATAGTCGGCTGAAGGATGGCTCCCGACCCGCTGCCAGTTCCCAGCGTGACCGCACCTCCGATGATGCCTCCACCACCAAGCACCCCGGCGTTGACCCGGACACGACCTGAGCCGGTCGCCGAGCCAGTCTTGTTTTCCGCTCTTAGCACCCCGTCACTAACAATCGTGCCGCCGGTGTAGGTACTGGGGGAAACCAGAGTTAAGATCCCCGTGCCCATCTTTGTCAGCGACCCCCTAACCCCGCCAAAACTTCCATGGTCACTGATCGTACCAGAAAAAGCGTTGTCCAAGTTACTGCTATTTACAGTCAGATTGTTGGCTCCGAGGAACACAATGCCATCGCCTTGAATCGAACCAATCGTTATTCCAGGAGGATTATGACCACTGATGTCCAGGTTGCCATTCCCGAAAACGGTGACCCGTGCCGTCCCTACGGTGGAGTCAGTCCCGAAAAAAATTACACCACCTTCGGCTCCGGGCACGCCCGCGTAGGCGATCAAGTCGGCATCGCCAGCAGTGGAAGCATTGTCGAATTCCGTAACTCCGGGGCGCATGCCTGCCGTAGCCGCCCCATTATTAATAATTGTCGCATTGGCCGCAGTTGAATTATCGCCGAATACGGTCGCCCCGCCGGGCGCGCCGGGCGCCGCGCTGGCATTAACCCTAAAGGTGGCATTAGCGGCCGTTGAGCGGTCAACAAACACCACCAGCCCATTCGAGCTTGACCCGCCGTTTCCGACCGCCCCACCATTGACCATAAAGTCGCCGCTGCCGGCAGACGAGGCGTCATAAAAGAAGATACCGCCGCCGCTTTGCTCCATCGTATTGGCGCCTTTGGCCGTGAACCGAGTATTGTCGCCTGCGGTAGCGGAATTCTTAAACGCGATGGCAACCTCGCCCGCAATGAGGGCGCCGGCCGCAGCCACAAAGTCCTGGCTTTCGCTCGATTCATTCATGATACCCGACCCGCTGATAGTCAACGTAAATTGAGGCTTTGCAGAGAAGGTAAACGCGCTCGTGCCTGGGTCGAAGACAAGGTCGCTAACCTCCACTCCGTCGGAAAGAGAAACCCGGGCAATGTTCGAAGCGTCAAAGGTCGCCGTCTCGGCCGGACCGTTAGGCACGGTCGCCGGTGTCCAGTTGGCGGCCGTATTCCAATCGCCGTTCGTGGGTTTGAGATTCCAAGTCGCGCTCCCGCCGTGGGCATTGATGACAATCGCGAGGCTAAGAATAAGGAGGCGCGGGGTCTTCATGGGTTGATTTTCCTGAATCGGAGTTGAATCAGGGCAGCACAGTCAGCGTGTGATCCAGTCTGACGGGGCGTAGGCCCGTCAGTCAAGACAAATACTCCCGCGTCCCAAGGGTCTGGTGTTCCGACAACTCTCCTTCGTCGGCGAACGATTTTATTCGGCAGTTGAGACGATGCGGGGCGCGGCATGATCGGCAGCCACCTGCGCACCGATGTTGCGGATAGCCGCCGCTTGCTCCTGTAGTGCCGACTTCAACCCCGCCACACTGGCCTTTAGTTCCGCCATTTCGTTGCTCTGCTCTTCCACCTTCCGGTGTTCCTTGAGGAACTCATTGAGCAACATCGCGTTCACTGCGTCGTAGCGCACCGAGTAAGCTTTTCCTTCAGCGTCGCGGGCCCCGAGATCGGGGTTCACCTTTTCCACTTGCTCGGCCACTAACCCAAATTGTGGGATGCCTTTGGAATCCAAGTTTTTCTTGTAACGGTATGTGACCGGTTCCAGTGAAAGGATCGCTTCGCTCGCTCTGTCCATTGGTTTGATCTGGTCCTTGAAGCGCGCCGAGGAAACGACCGTGCCGAGGCGGCCATCAGCAGCCACAATTACGCCTACACCATCAGCGACGGTGATTCCGCTGATTCCAGCAACATAAGTCGCAGTCTGCACATCGCCGATGCGGATGGTTGTGGATTCACCTGCAACGCCACTGTTGCGATGGCGATGTTTTTATCGCCTGTGATAGCGGACCCTGCGGAATACCCTATTGCGATGTTTCCGCTGCCGGTCGTGTTAGTTGCGAGCGAATTCCAACCGGTCGCCGTGTTCCCGAAACCGCTTTTGTTTCTGCTGAGTGCCCACGTACCGTTGGCAACATTGGCAATACCCGTTGTATTGGAGGAGAGCGCAACATAACCGGTAGCCGTGTTTTGGCGACCCTTTGTATTGGACCCGAGCGCACTGGCACAGGTGGCCGTATTGGCTGTCCCAAGTGTATTGTGCTCCAGCGCACCACTACCGTCGGCCGTGTTGCCGACGGTGTCGTGATTCAAGAGCGCATCCTCACCGAGGAAAGTATTCGCATTATTGACGGTATCACACCCTTGTTGGCAATCCGCTCGCACTTGCGGCGAAATCGCAAAGCAGGCGAAGGCGAGCGCAATGAGAAGAAAACCGTGCCGCAATAACGACAGACTGATTGGATTGTTTACGGATGGAACTGTAGCTGTCACTTGGATCGGGTTATACATATTGACTTGTCTGTCAGTTGATGACTAGCGCTGCGGTACCGGTTGAAAAAGAAAAGGGAGTTGGCAATACGCAATCTTAATTACCGTTGTGAGTGCAAGGGCAGAACCGCGAGCGTGAGATCGTTGCCATCGCCGCCTTCGTAACTCACCTGGTAGGTGTTGAGGCCCACCGCAAACGTTGAGCCGTCGGGCAGGTTGGCGAACGTGCCCGCAATCGGATTAGGTGAAGTGTTATCAATGGCGGTGAAAACGGTACCGATAGTCAACGGCTTGTTTGCCACCGGCTTGAAATCAAACTGCGCACCGCTCTCGATTGTCACTCCATTAGCGATCACCTGGTCTGCCCTGGCTCTCTTGGTGTTGAGCTTATAGCTGTAGGTGCCGTCGGCCTTGAAAGTGAGCGGGCTCTGAATCGTCAGCGTGGCCGGTCTGCTCGCGTCGACGCTCGGCTCCAGCAAAGCTCTTGTACCGCTGCCGGTCCCAATTTTCACCGCACCGGCAATGACACCTTTGCCGCCAAGTGTGCCCGCTCGAACGATCACCTGGCCCGTACCAGTACCCGAGCCGATCACGTTCGAGATAATCAACCCGCCGGCGATCAAAATCGTGTTGCTCGTGTACGTATTAGCGCCGCTAAGAGTTAAAGTGCCAGTGCCAACCTTTGTCACTGAGCCGCCTGTGCCTTGGTTTAGACCACCATCCTGGATCACACCGGAAAAGGTCGTCGTCTGATCGTTGGTACCGACGCTAAGTCGGTTTGCGCCAAGAAAGATCGATCCTTGCCCGGCGATAGAGCCAACCGAAACGGTACCTGGGTCGTGGTAACTCATATCGAAAGTTGCATTGCCAGACATGGCGATACCGGCGCTCCCGCCGTCGCTGGGACCTGACAAGATGATCGAGCCTCCGTCTCCGCCAGAGGTCCCTCCTGTGACCGTTACCTGGGCGTTCTGTAGATTGGAAATATGCTGCATATACAGAGACGCGCCGCTGGCTTGCGCGCTCGTCCCACCCTCGACGACAAATGTGGCATGGTCGGCTGTCCCACCGAAGATGAAATTGATCTGCGCAGGCGGCCGATGGCTCGAAGTCGCGCCGTGCGCCGTGATCTGCGGAGCGCCGAGGGCCCCCGTGTCCAAAGTGGAGATAATGACTTGTCCACCGTCGCTGCAATCAGTGACGCTCTCTCCGCCGTCGGCGGTGCCGTCAAAAGTTAAAGTTCCGCCGACGACGGTGAAAGTAGCGTTAGCGGCGGTCGAGTTACTGTTAATGGTCACAGATCCGCCGATTCCGATGCTGAACGTCGCATTCGCTGCGTTTCCGCCAAAAAAATTAACGGCTCCCCCAACCCCACTGTCGTCGCTCACAGTGAAGTGAGCCGTTGTGGCCGTAGCCAGTTCAGCGAAATACATGACACCGCCGAGAACCGAAAAGTTCGTCCCATCGCCGCAACTCGCCGATCTGGAAAAGTCTATACTACTACCAAAGCGCGCGGTGAATTGCTGGGTCGCACCAGAATTGTTCACTATTCCATCCCCAACGAGTGACAGGTTGGCGCCCGCAGACGTCGTGATAGAAAAGCTGTCCGCGCCGGGATTGAACTGAAGAGTCGCGAGGTAGTTGACCGGGAAGTCAGTCGTGAGTGTAACCTCAGTCACCGCCGAAGTGTTAAAAGTCGCGACGTCCGTGAGAGAATTAGGGACCGTATTTGGCGTCCAATTTTCAGCCGAATTCCAGTCGCCACTGGTTGGGTTGAGATTCCAAGTGGCGCTTCCGGCTTGGGCAGGGGCGTTCATGACAAGCAAGAGTGATCCGCACAGGAGCAAGGCGGACAGTGGGTGGCGAGGAGAGTTCATCGGGTTCCTTTTGAGGTTGGGGTTCGCGTCGAGCGACGCGGCGTTGGTGTCCTCATGCGGTTACGGAAGCGAGTTGCCCCGGGCCGCCCTCGTCAGGCTGATATCCGCGTGATTGACCTTGTCACGGTTGCACGAATAATAGCCCGGCACTGAGGAGAAGCAGTGGAAAGGCGGTCCGCCGCGCAGAAATTAACCTGACTGGACGGAGACCGGCGAGCAGGGCATGAAAGCAGGGTGCAATGGTTTTGTTGTCGTCAGGCCGCGTGACCTGTGAAGTTGTGCGGGATGAAGTTGTTCTCGTGAACCAAATCGAGTGATGCATAAGGATTTCCTTTCGCCTGGAGTGTGCCTGCGATTGTAGGTCTGAAAGAGGCGTAGAGGTCTCCAGGGGTAAACGTCCGCGCCAGATCCAGATCCAGATCATTGGTCATTGTGAAATTGCTGTCATTGCACCGTCAGAGTGAGATCGTTGCCGTCGCCGCCTTCGTAGTTGGCTTGGAAGGTATTGTTGCCGACGGTTATCGTTGAGCCGTCGGGAAGGTTCGCGAACGTGCCGCTGATCGGATTGGCCGACGTATTGCTGATGACTGTGGCGGACTTGCCGATCCGCAACTCTTTGTTGCCTATGACTTTGAAGTTGAACTGCGCTCCGCTTTGGATTATGACGCCGTTAGCTACCACTTGATCGGACCCGGTCTTCTTGGTGTTTAAGCGACAGGTGTAGGTGCCGTCAGCTTTGAAAGTGAGCGCGCTTTGAATAGTAAGGGTTGTCAGCCTACTTGCACCTACTCCTGGGGCCAGAAAAGCCCCTGTGCCGCTGCCCGTGCCAACCCTCACCATCCCGCCGATGACGCCGTCGCCTCCTAATGTCGCGGCCCCGACTTTAACTTCTCCGGTGCCTGTTCCCGAACCGCTGCGATTAGAGATTCTCAGTGCACCGGCGTTTACCGTTGTTGAGCCAGTATAAGTGTTCACGCCGCTTAAGGTCAGAGCGCCCGTGCCTACCTTGGTGAGTGAACTTCCTGCGTCCCCCTCCAGAGTGCCGGAAAAGGTGGGACTGAGCGAGTTGCTCCCGACAGTTAGATTCCGTCCGCCCATGGTGACGATCCCGTCGCCTTCAAGCGATCCGACGGCGGCACCCGGCGCGGCGTGCAAGCTGATAACGAGCTTTCCAGTACCCGAAGAGTTTGACGCGTCCGCCCACGACGGAGGAATCCAGTAGATACAGCAGACCGCCAAAGCCGCCGTTGGTTCCGCCATTGGCGATGAGCACGCTATCGCCCGTGTCGAAGCTGTTACTGAACTGAGTGTAGCCGCCGCTACCATGGGGTGTATTGCCGCCGTTACAGACAAAGGTACATCCCAGTGCTCTTGGGCTGTCGAAATAGGAAGCGCCGCCCCCGAACTCGGTTTCTGTGCCGGGCCCGCCGTTCGTCGTTACGGTTACATCCATCAGGGGGACGGTAGTCGCATAGCTGAATGAACCGGACGCGCCACCCAAAGTAGGCGCCCCATTCACCGCCACACTTGCCTCGGCCAGGCCGGATGAAAGCGCGAAGCGTATGCTCCCGCCAGGCCCTCCAGGGTCCCCGCCGTTGCAAATGAAAGTGCCCCGCGTCGCCGTTGATTCATTCGAAAAGAGTATGACGCCACGGGCCGCGCCCGAATGGCCGCCGTTACAAATAAACGTGGCGTTCGCGGCCGATGACTCATCAAGGAAGTAGATGTAAGACCCGGACGCTCCAGTCGACAGCCCCCCGCTGGTCGTGAAGACACCACTCCCGGCGCTGGAATGGTCGTAAAACCAGATTTCGCCCCCGATGAAATCGTTGAAGGGGCCTCCCTTAATGTCGTAATTCATGGATTCACCCGACGTGGCGTTATGGGTAAAGTTGATAATTCCGAAATTGCCATCACTCGCTACGTCAGCGGTGATATTCTGCGTCACGCCCGAGTTATTGACGATGCCTGTGCCGCTGGTGTTGAAGGTGCCAGTGAGCGAAATCGTGTAAGCGCTGGCTCCAGAGTTAAACACCATCCCGTTCAAAGCAACAGTGGTCGACACTGTGATGCCGGTCGTTTGCGAGACGTCAAAAGTGGCGGTGTCCGTCGGATCATTGGGAACCGTGGCCGGCGTTCAATTGTTGGGCGTATTCCAATCGCCACTCGCTGGATTGAGATTCCAAGTGGCGCTCCCGGCTTGGGCAGAGACGTTCGAAATAAGCAAGAGCAATCCGCACAGGAGCAGGACAGACAGTGGGTGGCGTGGAGACTTCATCGGATTCCTTTTGGTTGGGGCCGCGTCGAGCGGCGTGGCTTCCGTTCTACCGAGCAGACCGCCCGGTTGGCAAGCTCAAAAGGCTCCGTTCCCTGACCGGCCACCGCACACCCGTACACTAGCCGAAATCCCGCGCTCCGTCTGTCTCGTAGGCGGACAAAAGATCAGTCATTCGCCACTACACGCAGAGCCGGAGCCTGTGCCTAATCTGGTCGCTCACCTTCTGAATTTGCGCCGCCTGTGCTTTAAGGGTTGCTTCAAGCCGCGCAATGGTGGCTCTGTGCCGCTGATTTAACTCGGTTTGTTCCTCACCCTTGAGGAGCTCGTTGAGCAACATCGCATTGACCGCTCGATAGCCCACGCTGTAGGCCTTTCCCTGCTCATCCCTACCCACTAGGTCGGGGACTTACCACCTCCCCTTGCTCAGCCACGAGGTCGAATTGCAGGGATACCTTTGGTTAAGGCTGTGTTTGTAGCGGATGGTGACAGGTTTGAGCAACAGGATCGCGCTAACTACGCTACCGTCTTCGGGTTGCGAACCATCCAGAAGGCCATGGCGTCTATTGGTTTCTGATCTTTACTGGTGTTGATTATGCCCGGTTCGGTCCGTTCCACCATGAAGTTTTCCCCGAAAATCGCTGCGACGTGATCCCGAAGTTCTGGCTGGGAGCGGGCGCCGCCATAGTTCGAAAACCGGGCGTCCTGGAATGTGCTGGAAAGCAAAAGAAAATGCCCACCACCAACAGTAGCGTGAGCGATGTTCTGAGCGAAGATTGGTCGAAGGTTTTCCGGGAGGCGGTGGAAGCAACCGCGGTCGATCAGGCTAAACGCCGGTTCCAACCGCAGGCCTTTCTCGCAAAGGTCGACGACTTCAAACGTGGGAGTTTTGGATTGGCCGGCGGAGAGGCGACGGCAGTTGTCGATCGCCACGGTGCTAAAGTCGAGCCCTAGAACCGGAAAGCCCTGATCAGCCAGCCACCGGCTGACCTCACCGCTACCACAGCCCAAGTCGATGACGCGTTGACTTTTCGGGAACCAGCCAGAGTCGATCGCTTCGACCAGCTCCTTTTGCGGCTGCTTGGTTTTCCAGAAGGGGCTATAATCCGGGTTGGCCCACTTGCGCTCCCATCTGCGGCGATGTCGCCGACCAGACCTATCGGGAAAGTGCTGTTCAATCCTCTCTTCCACCCGATGTATGATCTTCAGTATTTTCATGTGGACTGTCCTTTGGCCTCGTGGTTGACCTGCAGCTTCAGGACGGAAAGTTCATTAATGGTGAGAACCAACACGGCCGTCGTTGGGACGTTTGGATTCACCGAACTTTTGCCTTATTTTATAACCAGCACTTCAGTTGTGCGAACGAAAACCTTCGTTCGCGGTTTACCCTGCGGAAAGTGGGTCAGGCGCCTGGGTTGGAGTCGCCTAACGACCTTCACGCGATAGAAAGAATTTCAACTTCACACATAAAGATCAAGGAAAATTTGAACAATTTTCTGCCGTTGTTGGCGGATTCCGGCAAGATTACCCATCGGCCTCGATCATCCAATGCGCGGGGAAGGCAGGCTAGGAGTTTGTGCGCATTCTCCGCAGTTCTGCCAGCACGAGCGGATGACCTTCGGGCAGCCAGCGACCGCCGAGCATGTATTCACTCCCCGCCTCGAGATTTTGCAGCGCCTGGATGGTCATTCTCCCCCGGCCGCGGCGCCACGACGTAATTTTACGTCGTTAGATCATAGCTCACGACCGTCACCTCGACGCCGCTGGGGAGCCCTTTGGGAAAGGTTGCAGGGATACGCATCAGCGGTGCGCATAACGGCGCCGATCCGGACGGGCAGCTTTCGAACCTGCATGCGCAAGCTGTTGTTACTATCACGCACCTCGCTCGTGACATCAATCTGGCGGTCGGAGGGCCAAGCTTCCTTCCTGTTCTGAGATGCAGTTCTGAACGGGCTTCAGGGGCCCCCGAATCTACGAGAGAGGTTAAGTTTCCGAACGCGGTATAACCGTTACACGGACCGAAGAATCTCTTACGGCATCATGCCTTCCGCCACCGTGATCGTTGAGTCTGCTGCCACCGATGGGAGGATATCGACGATCCCACTCGGCCATTTCACCTCGACTGTTGCCTCCGTCGCCGTGCCGATCCCGAAATGCAGTGGCTCGCTTCCTTGCGAACACCACTCGCCTCCCCCACCTCCGTTGTTCTGCCGGAAGCTCATCCCTGCGGTGGAGGTTATGGTTACGCGCGCGCCGATTCCGCGCTTATTCGATTGCACGCCCGCGAGGTTCACTTTGATGAAGTGGTTGTTGTTGCCGATGTTCTTAAAGAGCCTGTGCAATCCTTTTGCACCCACATCGCCGTCCCTTTCGCTGCCGAGCCCGTCCTTCACGATGATGTCGAGAAATCCGTCGTTGTTGTAATCCGCCCACGCCGCGACCTTGTGCAAGTGAAGGGGGTTATCATCCTGGAGCGCCAGGCCCTCCTGGGTTGCCCTGTTCGTAAACGTCCCGTCCCCGTTATTGTGATAGAGAAAATTAGCATTTCCAATTCCCTCCGCATTGATACCCGGATTTGCGATAAATAGATCCAGGAAACCGTCGTTGTCGTAGTCGCCCCAAAGAGCGGCCCAGTTATTCGGTCCGCCGACGACACCGGCTTCTGCGGTCACATCGGTGAATGTGCCATCGCCGTTGTTGCGATAGAGCGTGTTTTGAAAAGGTCCACCGCCCTGATCTCCTCTGGCCACATATAGGTCGAGCAGGCCATCGTTATTATAGTCGCCCCAGGCAATGCCTTGGCAATGTTTGTGCGGGTCCAAACCTGCTGCCCCTGTGACATCCACGAATGTGCCGTCGCCCTGATTCCTATACAACTCCTCTGATTCGCAGCATCCCGAGAAGGCGACATCCATGAAGCCGTCATTATCATAATCCGCGAACGAGCAGATGAATCCTTCATCGCTTCCGTGTGTGGCGTTGGCCAGTCCTGCCGCGTTGGCAATCTGTGTAAAGGTGCCATCGCCATTGTTTTTGTAGAGGCGATTTGCGCCTTCGAAATTCTTCACGAAGAGGTCTAGTTTGCCGTCGTTGTCGTAATCGACCCAAAAACCACAGCGCCCGCGATTCGTCGAGGTTTCGATCCCAGCGGATTGAGTGACGTTTTCAAACGTCCCATCGCCAAGACCGCGGAAGAGTAGGTCGCTTTTTACCAGGGTTCCCTCCGTGGCGCCGATGGAAATATAGAGATCCAAGTTGCCATCCCCATCGTAGTCACCAAACGAGAAGCCATGCCAATCCGGGGCATCGAGAGGGACGTGTCGGGTGATACCCGAAGTTGCGTGGATGTCCGTGAACGTGTTACCAGCATTATTTAGGTACACAAACGGCCCATGCGACTTCAACAGGCCGTGCGTCGGCACGATCAAATCGAGAAAGCCATCGTTATTAATGTCACCCCAGATCGGGTTGCCCCAGGAGTGCCTTGCCGTTAAGCTCAAACCGACTTCTCTCGTCACATCCTGGAACTGGTGGGCGACCGCTACCGACGAGAGAACCGTCACGAACCCGGTCGCGGTCGCCAGGCATAAGAATGCCTTTCTAATGCCGATTGGCGCTCGCCGTAAATTCCAGCGTGCCGTCGTAGAAGATGCGGACAGACGAGTGTTCCGCAGAGTGAAATGTGACGGCTGATTGCGAGATGTGGGCACTGGCTGGACTTCGGGGTCTTACTGGTTGTCGATGACAATTTGCGTTGGAAATGTGCTCGGTTCAAGTCCGCCAAAGGACGGACTCGCTGCGGCAAGTTGCTCGCTCACCTTCTGGATTTGTGCCGCTTGTGCTTTGAGAGTTGTAGTGAGGGCAGTGATTGCCCGTTGGTCGCCTGAGAGGGGCTTTCTGTTCTGCCACTTCAGGTCTACACAAGATCGGCGATTTGTCCGGTCTCAACAGCGTTGGCAACGCGATCAATAATCAACGCCTTATCACTGGAACGGCGAACCTGGATACCGATGTTTATGTCGCCATCATTTGGAAAAGGGGCGGCGATCTCCGACGGCTTGTAATGTCTCTTTTAATCCCCCAGCTGAACGGACTCCCGGAAGGAGGAAACCGGAGACGATGAAGGGATCTGGCTCAACTACCGAATAGGGCGGTTCGCCCACAGAGAAGGACTTTCTGCTGTCGCTCGAAGAACTTGTCTTACGGCCAATGAACTTCTTCGGAGAACCCGCTCTCCATCCCATTGGTGTTATAGGCAGTGACCGCGAAGTAGTAGGTCCTGCTTCCTTTCACTCCGATGATTGCCGTCGGGTCGGCGACCGTTTTCATGCGCACATACTCACCGGAAAGAATACCACAATAGACGTTATAACCCGCGATATCCGGTTCAGGATTTCGATCCCATTCCAGCGTTATGTAGGTGAATCTCGCGTTTGGGCCATCGTCGTTCGCGATGCCTAAGTCTTCCGCTTTCGCCTTGGTTGATGAAAATGCGATGAGCAAGGCCGCGAGCAAGTATAAGGTAGAGAAGTATTTATTCATTTTGGGATTTTGAAAGCTGGATGGAATGCGCAGCGCCGAGTCGGCATTCCGTCCCCCGCGATATTGGCTCAGATCAAGGACAGCTGATCGTGTTGAAGATCACTGAAGCCGTTCGACCATATCCGTTTTCACGCCGAGGATGATGATGTTCCCTTCAACTGATTATCCTTCATCCAGCCAAGGACGAAAAATCAGAATTGGTAACGCGATTGTAACCTTTCCCACGTATTTCGGACCGGGCGCATTATCACTCGCCTTGTCCAATTTCCTCCAGTTCCGCAGTCCCTTCCTAGAACATCTCAAGCTCCCACGTAGCCGTGCGCAGCCTTCAAATGCTATCGGTCAGGGGTTGCGAGTGGCATGGAATCGGACGATAAAAAAATTTGCTCGGGATGCCAGATTTTTCCCGGCGATACTGGCAAGCAACGCATTTTGGATTCTCTTGACACAATCCTTCGGTTCACAAACCCTCTAACCAAGGCGATGAATCCAACGCCGTTCGACTTGCTCACGACTTCGCTCATAGTTCGACTTTCTTCTTTCTGCCAGCCGTGCTCCCGGCAGCGTGGCTCGTCTTGATCTCGCTAAGGAAACATAGTCTCTCGCGTGCGCGTATTGGTAAAACAAATGGCATCGTTTCATGTTTGATTCTTTGTTCAATCTACCGCTGGTGGTCGTTGGGGCGGCGATCATAGTTTCAGTCTGCGTCTTTGCACTGAGCGGACTGGCCATCTTTAGCCGTCATATCCTGCCGCGCCTAAAACTTGGGACCGAGGAATCTGTTTTCACCAGTGCCATGATGCAGGCGGTGATGGTTTTCTACGCACTAGCCGTAGCCTTGATCGCGGTCAGCGTTTGGCAGACTTATACCGATGTTGCCAGGATTATATCCGAGGAGGCGACCTCGGTCGGCGTGCTTTATCGGAATGTCAGCAGTTATCCGGAGCCACCCCGGTCGCGACTGCAGCAAAACCTGCGGGATTATTTGGACTACGTAATCCATCAAGCTTGGCCACTGCAGCGGCGCGGACAGGTTCCAAGCGGTGGCGTGGAAAAGCTAAACCTCTTTCAGGCGGGACTCGCTGCCTTTGAACCGGCAACCGAAGGCCAGAAGCTTTTACATGGGGAAACGCTTCGGGCCTATAGCCATATGATTGAAGCCCGGCGACTGCGCCTCGACGCTGTGGTCAGCGGATTACCAGGCGTGTTGTGGTGGGTGATTATTGTCGGCGCTATCGTAAGTCTAAGTTCAACCTTTTTTTTCCAAGTCGAGGACGCGCGATTGCAGAGGATCCAGGTTATCCTGCTGGCCATCTTTGTCGGGCTGCTCATTTTCATGATCTTCGCCCTGGACCGTCCTTTTCGCGGCGAACTCGGCGTCCGACCCGATCCATATCAACTCATCTACGATCAGTTGATGAAGCCTTGACCCGATATGGCTGACACAAGGTCAGGTAGGCGAAGAACGAAAGCGACACTTACCGTGAAGCGCATACCATCTAACGAGAGCAAGCTCAGCCGCGGCGAGCCGGAGCGGGCGGGGCGGCGGCTTGAATGGTTTTAGTCATGTGAAAACTGGATAGTACGACGGCGCGCTGTCGGCTGCAGCGATTGGTTAGGTCTCAATTCGTGGTGCCATCGGAAAGGCGCGTGGCTGTGGAATCTCACGAGGCGGCGATGCGATACGAGAATTTAAGAGAAAGGCAACGGACGCGCCCACATCCTGCATTCTACATCTCGCATGCCCGAGGTGACTTAGTCGTCGCCTCTTACTCGGACAATAAACCCGTGCGACCCGTCAGAAGAACCGTAGGTGCCGCTGATCTCTCGGTGATTATTGATGCCAAAAAATTGAGTGGTAGTCGCGCCGGGATAGCTAAAGAGGGCAAATCGATGGGAGGGGGCCAAGTAAACCCCCTGCGTGTTGGTATTGGGACTTGTGACAAATCCTACCATGCGTCCCTTATCGTCCACTCCAAACATATCCGTGTTTTGGACCCCTGGTACCTCAATTGGCCAGTCGATTCTGCCATCGGCGAAGCGACGAAAGCTGTGTTCGGTCTCAAGCCAGGCCCAGCCGCCAACCACCTGGTTCAGGTTGTTTATCCCCCAGGCGGCCGGTGCCCCCCTCCCGGTGATAGCAAACATGGTTAGGGTTCCGTCGATGCTAACGAAACATTGGTCGACGGTAGTTCCGGAAAAGTTCCCGGCGTCGTTCACTCCTCTCAGGTATGTATTGGCGGTACCGAAATCAAAGTTGGTGAAGGTGGAACCTGAGAGAAGGAATCCGCGAAATGTGCTGCCATCTGCCAGAGCATAAGTGCCGCATATTGTTCCGGTGTTGTTGATGTCCCAGGGGTAGGTACTACGGCCAGCTGGGTCCATGATCGGGTCGCTGAAGGTGCCGTCGGCAAAACGGACGAAGCCCACGGCCCTATTTAGCGCTTCGTCCACAAAAGACCCTACCACTTCGCCGCGGTCGTTGATCCCCGATACGAAGGTATTCGAGACTCCGGGATAGTCGATGCTGGCCACGATCTCAAAGGTCACCTCTTGCTCGGCCAGCACTTGCCGGCCGAAGAACAAGACACATGCCGCCAGAAGTAAAGCAGACTGTTGTCTCGCTCTCATGTGGGTTCGTAGAAACGGGTTTTCATAGGTTGCTCCTGAAGCGCGCAGTTTGACGGGGCGAGCGACCGCGGGTCAAGACAAATACTTCCAAGGTGCAACCTTGGATCAACGGTGAAAATCGCCGTGGCGTGGATGAATCTCTCAGTCACAGCCGCCTTGCGGATATTGGCCGCGACCGTCGATGACGATCCTGCGCTCTATGGTTGAACCGTCGTCGCCGTAAACGTGAATCTCGCCGCGACTCCCGCCAAAGCGGCCCCGGGCGTAATCAATCGCGTCCTGCTTTCCGTTAGGGTCGGGAAACGCTGGCTCTACGCCTGGAGCCTCAAACGCGACCCAGGCGCCCTTGAATTTCTCGCAGGGTCGAATTTCGATGACCTTCATTTGGGAACCCGTTCGCGCTTCACATTTCCATGTCGCGCCGGAACTACCGGAACATGCACGATACCAAAAGCGGCAAACGAAGCGATACCGCTGCGCGCCTCAGCTGGCGATCCGCCTGCGACCTGGGGTCTCGAGGGACCTTCGGCGATTGGGAACGGCTTTTAGAGCCGCTCCGTGGAGTATAAACGCAGACCTTCCGCCTGGAAAGTGGCAAGCAGATGGCAAACATGATTTTGCGGGGTCCGCCAGAGTCGGCGTAAGTCCTTGATTATAAAGGGAGCCGAAGACGGGACTCGAACCCGTGACCTGCTGATTACGAATCAGCTGCTCTACCAGCTGAGCTACTTCGGCGCGCGAGCGAAGCGGAAGATGACACCCCAGCGAGGCTTGGGCAAGGGGCAGCCTGATCGCAGGCAGCCTCGGCCGCGGTACGGGCTTGCCTCCAGTCGCGGGCGCCTTATGCTCGACGCGCGATCTCCCGCCCAACCCGTGATCATTCCAACTGAGCCGATTGGCAGCATTCCCCGGCCGCTGGGTTTGATTGAAGCGTTTTCCGCCACAGACAGCGCCGATCCGATGCTCGATCCGCTCTACGAAGAAGCGATCCGCGACACGATCGCGCGCTTCGAAGCGACCGGTTCGCCGGTGATCACCGACGGCGAACAACGCAAGTATCATAACTTCGGAACCTACTGCGTCGACGGTCTGCCCAACCTGGCGCCGGACGGATTCAAGCTTCCGTTCGTTAGTCACACCCGTCGCTGGCCGCGCCTCACGAGCGGGCCTTTCCGATATCGCCGTTACGCGGACAGCTTTCTCGATTTTGCCCGGCGTTTTACCCAGCGCCCCCTGAAGCAGGCTGTCATTTCCCCCTCCGCGCTCGGGCTGATGTATCCGTTGGCCGGCATTCCGGGTTATAGCCGCGCGAGAGTTCATCGACGACCTTTTGCGCGAGCACGAAAAAGAGGTGCGCAATTGCCTGACCAAAGGGGCGCATGCCGTCCAGATCGATTTCACCGAAGGCCGCCTCGCGATCAAGATCGATCCTTCGGGCGAACTCCTGAACAGTTTCATCGAGTTGAACAATCTCGCCCTCGCGCGTTTCACGCCCGAGGAACGTCAGCGTATCGGCGTGCACACCTGCCCGGGAGCGGATCGCGATTCCACGCACAGCGCCGATGTCGATTACGCCGAGTTATTGCCGAGTTTGTTTGAACTGGATGCCGGGAACTTTTATGTGGCTCTGGCCGGGGAAAAAGACCGGGCCCGCGTCTTGAAAATCATTCGCCAGCATCTGAAACCGGAGCAACGGGTCTTCATCGGCGTGGTGGCGCCGATCGATCCGCGAATTGAAACGCCGGAGGAAATTCGCGATCGCATCCTGGAGGCGGCGCGATACATTCCGCTCGAACAACTGGGCACGACGGACGACTGCGGGTTTTCTCCTTTCAGCGATGACACTTCCACCAGTCGCGAGACGGCTTTCGCCAAGATCAGGGCACGGGTTGAGGGCACGGCGCTGGCGGCGGAAGAAATTGGAGATGGATAATGCAGCCTAACGAAAGCGAGGAGAAGCTGCTCCATTCCACCGCGCTCCAGACCGCGAACACGATCCTGCTCGCCCGGAGACGAGCGGAGCAGGAATTGCTTGAGGCGAAGCAGGAACTCGAGCGCAAGACGAAGGAACTAGCGCACTCTCTCGCCATGATGCGGGCGACGCTCGAGTCAACCACCGACGGCATTCTGGTCACCGATTACGATGGCCAGGTGACCGGTTTTAACCAACAATTCGTCGAGATGTGGCGCATCCCGCCGGAGGTTCTTCGCACCGGTTCACATCAAAGGCCGCGGGACGTCGCGAGCTCACAAATGGCGGATCCAAGCTCGTTTCTGGCCCGGATCGAACAGATCTACGAGGAGCGCCCGCCCGAAACCCATGATCTCCTCGAGTTGACCGATGGCCGAGTCATTGAGCGGGTTTCCAAAATCCAGCGGATCGGAGACCGTAACGTCGGACGCGTCTGGAGCTTCCGCGATATCACCGCAGCGGATCAGCGGCGGAAGCCGAACTGCGCGCAGCAAACCCAATGGTTCAGCGTCACCCTCGGCAGCATCGGCGACGCGGTCATCACGGTCGATAACGATTGCCGGGTCACCTTTTTGAATTCGGTCGCCGAGGACTTGAGTGGCTGGCGCACCTCGGAAGCCATGGGGTGTTCGATTAATGACGTGCTCCATTTGATCGAAGAAAAAACGCGGCATGCGGGCAACGAATCCGATCGAAAGCGCGCTCGCGGATGTCGAAGTGAAGGGCCTGACGAATCACACTATTCTCGTGAGACCGGACGGGGCAGAAATTCCGATCGAGGACAGCGCGGCGCCGATCAAGAATCCGGAGGGCGAAATCATTGGCGCGGTGATGGTTTTCCACGACGTGACCGAGCGCCGCCAGAAAGAGAAGGCGCTGCAGGAGGAATATGCGATCACCGAGCGCTTGCACGAAATCGCCGCTTCGATCTCGACTGAACTCGATCTGGGCAAAGTGGTGCAGACCATTGCCGACGCCGGCACCCGCGTGACGCGCGCGCAGTTCGGCGCCTTCTTTTTCAACGAGCTCGACGAGCAAGGCATTTCTTGCCTGCGTTACGTTGTCTCGGGGGTCCCGCGCGAGGCGTTCGAAGACGTCCAGATTTCGCGTGCGACGGAGCTGTGTGGAACGGCCTTTCGCGACGCGGGCGTGATCCGCCTCGACGACCTGCGCCAGGATCCGCGCTTTGGAAAAAAGGGGCCCTGTTTTTGGATGCCGAAAGGAAGTCTGCCGGCCAGTTATCTGGCGGTGCCGGTGCTCTCGCGCTCCGGCGAAGTGGTGGGCGGCTTGTTTTTCGGCCATGAAAAGCCGGGTGTCTTCACGACGCGGGACGAAAAAATTATTCTCGGTGTTGCAGCGCAAGCGGCGGCCGCGATGGACGCGGCCCGAAGTTATCAGGCGGAACAACAGGCGCGTGCGGCGGCCGAGCAAGCGAACAAGGCGAAAGATCTTTTTCTGGCCGCGCTCAGCCACGAGCTGCGCACGCCGCTCACGCCGGTTCTCGCGATTCTCTCCAGCCTGCGCGAGAACGCCGCTCTCCCGCCTGCGGTCGCCGAAGATCTCGAAACCGTGCGGCGCAACGTCGAGCTGGAGGCTCGCCTGATCGATGATCTGCTCGATCTCACCCGCATCACGCGCGGCAAATTGGAGCTGCGTTGCGAGCGCGTCCGCCTGCACCGCATGATCGAAGACGCCACCAACGCATGTCTGCCCGATCTTCAGGCGAAGCATCTGAATCTGGTCCGCGATTTCGCCAGCGAAAAAGCCACCATCCTCGCCGACAGCGCGCGCATCACCCAGATCCTTTGGAATCTGCTCAAGAACGCGATCAAGTTTACCCCGAGGGCGGAACGATCACGATCCGTTCACGGACGAAACCGGCCGATGGGATAGTGACGGTTGAAATCGAGGACACCGGCATCGGAATCGACCCCGCGCACCTTGACCGCGTCTTCGACGCCTTCGAACAAGGCGACCGCCAGATCACGCGACAGTTTGGCGGGATCGGTCTCGGTCTCGCGATCAGCCAGGCGATCGCCGAATCGCACCAGGGCACTCTGAGCGCGGCGAGTGAAGGGGAAGGTCGTGGCAGCACCTTTCGACTCACGCTTCCATTCGACGGCTGCGACGAGGATGAGATCGCGGCCACGGGCACGCCCAATCCCGTCCAATCAAGCCCCGTGCCGGCACTCTGGCGAGGACTTGCAACGACCGTTGCGGATTCTGCTCGTGGAAGATCACGCCGACACGGCCGCGGTTCTGGCGCGTCTGCTTCACCGGATGGGGCACGACGTTCTCGCGGCCGGCGATGTCGCCACCGCGCTCGCGTTGGCCAAAAAAGAAATGCCCATCGCCCCGATCGACGTCGTCATGAGCGACCTCGGCCTGCCCGACGGCAGCGGCCTCGACCTGATGCGTCAGCTTTCCGCCGACTACGGACTGCGCGGCATCGCGCTCAGCGGTTTCGGGATGGACTCCGATCTGGAGGAAAGCATCACGGCCGGCTTTTCGCGCCACCTGGTCAAACCGATCGACATCGCCACGCTCCGCGCCACACTCGTCGAAATGACGAACGGCGCCTAGGCTCCGGTTCGCGAGAAGAAACGAGTTCCGCATTCTGTGCGATTCTTTGGCGTGCTTACAAATCAGAACGCTCACTTGTTCTCGTCGCTGCGAATGCGCGAAGTGCTTTTTCGCAACCGCATCGTCGTCTCGCCGATGTGTCAGTATTCCAGCACCGATGGCTTCGCCAACGACTGGCATCTGGTGCATCTCGGCAGTCGCGCCGTCGGCGGAGCGGCGCTGGTTTTCACTGAGGCAGCTGCGGTCCTGGTGGAGGGACGGATCAGCCCGGACGATCTCGGGATCTGGAAGGATGCGCACATCTGAGATGTTGGCGCGCATTTTTCGTTTCGTCGAAGCGCAGGGCGCAGTGCCTGGGATGCAACTGGCGCACGCCGGACGCAAGGCGAGTACGAGCGCGCCGTGGAAAGGCGGAAAACCGTTAGACACTGACAAGGGTGGTTGGAGCCCGATCCATGGGCCGAGCCCGCTGCCCTTCGCGGAAGGCTATCAAACGCCGCAGGAGCTGGATCGTGCCGGGATCACACGGGTATGCGAGGCATTTGGGCAAGCCGCGCGGCGCGCACTGCAGGCCGGCGCGAAGGTGGTGGAGGTCCACGCGGCTCATGGTTATTTGCTGCACAGCTTTCTCTCGCCCTTGAGCAATCAGCGTACGGATGATTACGGCGGCTCGTTTGCCAATCGGATCCGGTTCCTTTGCGAGACGGTCGCGGCCGTTCGCCAGGTCTGGCCGGAGAAGTATCCGCTCTTTGTCCGCATCTCATCGACCGACTGGACCGACGGTGGCTGGACCGGCGACGACGCCGTCGCGCTCGCGAAGGAATTGAAATCGTTAGGCGTGGACCTGATCGACTGCTCGAGCGGCGGCAACGTGCCGAGCGCGAAAATCCCGATTGGGCCCGGCTACCAAGTGCCGTTCGCCGCGCAGATCCGGCGGGAAGCGGAGATCGCAACTGGTGCAGTGGGTATGATCACGGCGCCGGAACAGGCGGACCAGATCGTACGCCTGGGCCAGGCCGACCTTGTCTTGATGGCGCGCGAATTTTTGCGCCATCCCTACTGGCCGCTCAACGCCGCGCCTCCGCTCCATCAAAAGATCAGCGCGCCGCCGCAGTACGGACGGGCCTTTCAGTGAAAGCGCGCAATCGCCCACGTTCAGGAAGAGATCACAAATCGATTTCCTTCGCTGTCCTTGAAAATCGCATAGCTCCCCCACGGCTGCTTCTCTGGCGGCCCCTCGAACTCGACCCCGCGCGCTTTCAATTGCTCGTAGGTCTGCCCGATATCTTCGCAGGCAAAGGACATGTTCATCGTTGTCCCGATGCGCTTCTCCTCGCCTTCCGCTGTGAAAAGCACGAGACGCGTTTCGGCCTTTGGCACCCGCAGTTCGATCCAGCGCTGTTTCTCGTCGAAAGGCTGGTCGGTGATGATCGTGAACCCGAGTTTGTCGGTGTAAAAATCCAGCGCCCGATTCTGGTCGGCCACCGGGATACTGACGAATTTGATTTGTTTGATCATGACGAGCAGCAGCCTAGGACGCGTCGTCCGCGCACGTCCAGCAAGCGAAGAGGTTTGCCGCGCGAAACTGCTGTCCATTAACCGGTATAGCAGTTATTCTCCCGGATGCCGCGCTTCCGTGAAACGGTCCCGATCGACGATTACGTCCTCGATGTTTTGATGCGCGATCTGGTCGGGCACGACCATCAACCCGCTGCTTTTCTGGTCTATCTTCATCTTTATCGCGTGGCGGAGCGACAAAGGTGGAAACCGGTCAGCGCCAGCCTGCGAATGGTCGCGGAAGGAACCGGGCTTTCCAAAAGTGCGGTGCAAATCGCTCTCGAAAGTTTGCGGGGCCGGGAGTTAATTCAATCGACAAGTGAACACGCCACTGCTCTTCCGCGGCATGCCGTCCTGCGACACTGGCGGACCGGCGGCACGCGGGCCGCAAATGCGACGACAAAGAAGCGGCGTCAACCGTAGATTCGTTCGGCGAAACTGATCGATTCGAAGCCTCAGATATGGCTGCAATCGCCGAGCTGGCTGAGCAGGTTCTCGACCTCCTGCGCCCCCATCTCCGTCTTGGCGTAATCGAGCGGCACCGCGCCATGCAGAGCACGCTGCGGTGTCTTGAGCCATTGGCGCGCCTCCTCCAGGTCGCCGAAGAGATGGACCGCATGTCCGAGCAGACGGGCAAAGCAAACCACCTTGCCGGATTCGTCGTTCGTTAGGCGACCGGCCGCTTTGCGTTGCGCGACCGTGGCGCGGGAAAGCCCGAGCCGTGCCGTCAATTCATCAAGGGAAAGATCCAGTTGTTTGCGAAGGGCCTCGAATTCACCAAAAGCGAGACCGGGTGGAACCACCGCGATCTTTTTCTTCGGGGGCGATTTCTTCGGAGCCGTTTTCGGCTTCTTCGCAGACACCGGCCGCTTGGCGATGGTTTTGCCGCGTCCAGCTGACTTTGCTTTCGTCGCAGGTTTCATCGGGGCCTTGTCATACCAGATCGCTCCGGAACGTTACAAGTCCTCTCATTGCAGCGGGAAGAGCGCTCCCGTCTGAAGGGCCAGTTGATTTGAAAATCGTGCTACATCGACTTGCGGGCGACGGCCCACCATCTCTATGCTGATCTCATGAACACGAACCCGACGGAATACGCGCATCCCGAGGCGTTGGTCGACGCCGCTTGGCTCGAACAACACCTCGACGACAAGGACATTCGCATCGTCGAATCGAATGAGGATATCCTGCTTTACGACACCGGTCACATTCCCGGCGCGGTCCACATCGATTGGCGGGCGGATCTGCAAGATCCGGTGATCCGCGACTACATCACGCCTGACAAATTCGCCGAACTTTGCAGTCGCAACGGCATTACGCCCGAAACGACCTGTATTTTCTACGGCGACAAAGCCAACTGGTGGGCCTGCTACGCGCTCTGGGCCTTCCGTTTGTTCGGACACAGGAATGTGAAGATCTTGAACGGCGGCCGCGACAAGTGGAAAGCCGATGGCCGCAAAATGACGCGCGAGGTGCCGCAAGTATGCGCGCACAACATATCCCGTCCCGGCGCGCCGGATGGATAAGGAAATTCGCGCCTTTGCGGACGAAGCACTCGCCCAAAGCCAGGCCAAAAAGCCGCTCATCGATGTGCGTTCGCCGGGCGAATACAAGGGCGAGATCACGCACATGGCGGAATACCCACAGGAAGGCGTGCTCCGCGGCGGCCACATCCCGGGCGCGAAAAGCGTGCCGTGGAAAACGGCGACGAACGACGATAGCACCTTCAAGTCAGCCGCGGAGCTGGGGAAGATTTACCTCGAGAACGCCGGGCGTGAAACCGGACGTCGACACGATCGTTTATTGCCGCATCGGGGAACGCTCCAGCCACACCTGGTTTGTGCTGACCTATCTGCTCGGACTCGGCAATGTGCGCAATTACGACGGATCCTGGACCGAGTGGGGCAACAAAGTCGCCGCGCCGATCGAACGCAGCTCGTAGTTCTTCCTCGTGCGCCTGCTCGTGCTCGATCCGCTGATGGTCCGTCCGGGTTGATCGATTCGATTCCGAGCACGATTATGAGCACGAGCGCGAGTAAAACGATGTATCCCGAGAAGCTGCAAAATATCATCGACCTTTTCGATCACCTGCCGGAGGTGGAGCGGCGCGAAACGCTCGTTGCCTATTCCGACAGCGCGCCAAAACAAGAGCCTCGGCAGCGGCGAACGGTTCGACCTCGAAGACGTGCGCAAGGACGAAGAATGCGCCGACACGGTTGGCGTCTATCTGCAGGTCGACGACGAGGGCCGCGCCCATCTGCGCATGACGCTCGGGCCGGAAGTGCAAACCCTTACTCGCGCCATGACCTCGATCCTCTGCAAAGGTCTCGACGGCGCCACGCCGCAGGAAATTCTCGATCTGCCGAGCGATTTTGTGACCCGCATCGTCGGCGCCGAGCTCGTCCGGGTGCGCAGCCAGACGACCTACTATGTGCTGACGCGGATCAAGGGCATCTGCAAAGTCTACCTCGACCGGCAGCGCAGAGCCGTGGCATAGGAAGTCAAGACTTCGCCGGCGGCGCTTCGCTCCAAGACAGGCCGGAACCTTTGCCTGCCGAGTCAGTCAAGATGACTGACTTCCAATCAGCCGGTTTTCGCATAGTCTCCCGCTGCGCATGCCGCGGAACGATCAGCTGCACAAAATCCTCCTCATTGGCTCCGGCCCGATCATCATCGGGCAGGGCTGCGAATTCGATTATTCCGGCGTGCAGGCGTGCAAGGCCTTGCGCGAAGAAGGCTACGAAGTCGTGCTCGTGAACTCGAACCCCGCCACGATCATGACGGATCCGGAGTTCGCCGATCGCACCTACATCGAGCCGATTACGCCGGCGGTGATCGAGATGATACTGGAACGCGAGAAGCCGGACGCGATCCTCCCGACGATGGGCGGGCAGACCGCGCTCAACGCGGCGATGGAGCTGAACCGCAACGGCGCGCTCGTCAGGCACAACGTGCAATTGATCGGCGCAAACGCCCTTGCGATCGCCAAGGGCGAAGATCGCCAGCTTTTCAAGGAAGCCATGGTCCGCATCGGGCTGGACGTGGCGCGCTCCGGGATCGCGCGCTCGCTCGCTGACGCCGAGCGCGTCGCGGCCGAGATCGGCACGTTTCCCGCTCATCATCCGGCCGGCTTTTACCCTCGGCGGCTCCGGCGGCGGCATCGCCTACAACCGCGAGGAGCTGGAGACGATCGTCGAGCATGGCCTCGATCTCTCGCCGGTGAGCGAGGTCCTGATCGAAGAGTCATTGTTAGGCTGGAAGGAATTCGAGATGGAGGTGATGCGCGATCGGGCCGACAACTGCGTCGTCGTTTGCTCGATCGAGAATCTCGATCCGATGGGCGTGCATACCGGCGATTCGATCACCGTCGCGCCCGCCCAAACCCTCTCCGACCGGGAATACCAGGCGATGCGCGACGCCTCGTTCGCGGTCATTCGCGAGATCGGGGTCGAGACCGGCGGGTCGAACATCCAGTTCGCGGTCAATCCGGACAACGGCCGGATGATCGTGATCGAGATGAATCCGCGCGTCTCGCGCTCGAGCGCGCTGGCCTCGAAGGCGACCGGATTCCCGATCGCCAAGATCGCGGCCAAACTCGCGGTTGGCTACACGCTCGACGAAATTCCAAACGACATTACCCGCGAAACGCCGGCCTGCTTCGAGCCGACAATCGACTATTGCGTGGTCAAGGTTCCGCGTTTCACTTTCGAAAAATTTCCGGAAGCGGACGCGACCCTGACGACGCAGATGAAAAGCGTTGGCGAAGCGATGGCGATCGGGCGCACCTTCAAGGAAGCGCTGCAAAAAGCGCTGCGCAGCCTTGAGATCAAGCGCTTCGGTCTCTGCGGCGACGGCCGGGAAACGCGGGTCGATGAAGAAACGCTGCGGCGCAAACTGAGTGTCCCGAATGCGGAACGGATCTTTTATCTCGCCCAGGCCTTCGAGGATGGGATGTCGATCGAAGAGATCTTCGGCCTAACGAAGATCGATCGCTGGTTTTTGCAGAATATCGCGCAGGTGGTGGCAGAGCAACGGAAGTTAGGCGTCGCTGTCTGACTTCCATTTGCGGCGAGCGAAAAAGCTCGGCTTTTCCGATCGTCAGCTCGCCCATTCGTCAGGCGAAAACGAAGAAAAAATCCGGGCAAGACGCAAAGCCGCCGCGGTCATCCCGACCTACCGGCTGGTCGATACCTGCGCGGCCGAATTCGAGGCATACACTCCCTACTATTACTCCACCTACGGGAGCGAAAACGAGATCCGCACCGAGTGCGAAACGCAAAATCATGATCCTCGGCGGCGGCCCGAATCGCATCGGCCAGGGAATCGAGTTCGACTATTGCTGTGTCCACGCCGCCTTCGCGCTGCGCGAGCTCGGGATCGAAACCATCATGGTCAACTCGAACCCGGAAACCGTCTCGACCGATTACGACACGAGCGACAAACTCTACTTCGAGCCGCTCACCCACGAGGACGTCCTCAACATTTACGAACAGGAAATGCCGGAGGGCGTGATCGTGCAGTTCGGCGGGCAGACGCCGCTCAATCTCGCCGCCGGTCTGAAGGCCGCGGGCGTCCCGATCATCGGCACCGCGCCGGAGAGCATCGAACTGGCGGAAGACCGAAAGCTTTTCGCCGAGATGCTCGATCGGCTCGGGCTGCGCCAGACGCCGAGCGGCTCTGCGGTAAGCGAAGACGAAGCGGTGGCGATCGCGGAGCGAATTGGTTATCCGGTGCTCGTTAGGCCGTCATTTGTTCTCGGGGGTCGCGCGATGGAGCTGGTTTATCATGCGGAAGATCTGCGCCGCTACATGCGAAGCGCGATCGAAGTCAGCCCGCGCCGCCCGGTCCTGGTCGACCGCTTTCTCGAGGACGCGATCGAGGTGGATGTCGATTGCATCGCCGACGGCGAGATCGCGGTGATCGGCGCGATCATGGAACACATCGAGGAAGCCGGCATTCACAGCGGCGACAGCGCCTGCGTCATCCCGACCTTTTCGTTGTCGCGCTCGATCCGCGACGAGATCGCGAGCGCGACGAAAGCGATGGCGAAAGAACTCGAGGTGCGCGGCCTGATGAACGTGCAATTCGCGGTCAAAGACGAAAAACTTTACGTGCTCGAGGTGAATCCGCGCGCCTCGCGCACGGTGCCGTTCGTGAGCAAGGCGATCGGCGTGCCGCTGGCCAAGCTCGCCGCCAAAGTAATGACCGGAATGACCCTGCGCGAACTCGGATTCACGAGCGAAATCGTGCCGACACATTATTCCGTCAAGGAAGCGGTTTTTCCCTTTCTCCGTTTCGAGGGTGTCAATATTTCGTTAGGCCCGGAAATGAAATCGACCGGCGAAGTGATGGGCATCGATCCGGATCTCGGTCTCGCTTTCGCAAAATCGCAGCTCGCGAGCCAGTGGCCGCTGCCGACCGCGGGCAACGTTTTCATCAGCGTGAAAGATATCGATAAACCAAACGTGATCGCGGTCGCGCGCGAGTATGCGGAACTCGGTTTCGGGATTATCGCAACCTCCGGCACGGCCGGGCACCTGGCCGCCGCCGGCCTCGAAATTACGAAGGTGTTCAAGGTCGCGGAAGGCCGGCCGAACGTTCTCGACCTGGTCAAGAACGGGCAGATCCAGTTCATCATCAATACGCCGAGCGGCAAAACACCGCGCCAGGACGAAGTGAAAATCCGCACGGCCGCCCTCGCCCAGCGCATCCCGATCATGACCACGGTGCGGGCCGCGTCCGCCAGCGCGAAGGGCATTCGCTCGCTGCAAAAGGGTGGGATGACGGTGAGGAGTCTGCAGGAATATCACGCCAGCCCTGCCTAACGAAAGGGCGCGGCTAATTTGAGAAGCAGGTTGCAGACGCCCGACATGTGGGCTCGCACTGAATGACAAACGGCCAGACACGCATTTTCGTGCGATAAATTTTCAGATGTCGTCTCTGGTCGATCTCATTCTCGAATGGCCGCTCGCGCGCCAGATATCTCGAGCGGAAAGACGGCACCGGGCTTGAGGCGATGTCCGCCAAAACGCGCGAGATGCACGCTCGGATCGACGGCGCGAAGGTTGCCAATCGATTTGCCCCTACTGCGGCGTCGGCTGTGGCCAGCTCATTTATCACAAGAATGGCAAACTCGTCTCCATCGAAGGCGATCCGGAGTCGCCGATTAGCCAGGGGAATCTTTGTCCGAAAGGCGCGGCATCGTTTCAACTCCTCACCCATGCGTCGCCGCGAAACGAAAATGAAATATCGCGCGCCGCGCGCGAAAGAGTGGAGGAGATTTCGCTCGATCGCGCGATGGACATGGTAGCGGACCGCGTCTGGGAATCGCGCAAGCGCACGTTCGTGCATAAGAAAGACGGTGCGACGATCAATCACACCACGGCGATCTGTCATCTCGGCGGCGCGACGCTCGATAACGAAGAAAATTACCTCATCAAGAAACTGTTCACTCTGGGCCTGGGGATGGTGTGCATATCCAACCAGGCCCGGATATGACATAGCAGCACGGTGCCCGGTCTGGGCACCTCCTTCGGCCGGGGCGGAGCTACGACTGCGCAACAAGATCTCGCCAACGCCGATTGCATTTTGATCGAAGGCTCGTCGATGGCCGAGGCGCACCCGGTCGGCTTTCGCTGGGTCATGAAAGCAAAGGAGCGCGGCGCGACCATCATTCATGTCGATCCGAGATTTTCGCGCACGAGCGCGCTGGCCGATATCTGGGTACCGATTCGCGCCGGTGGCGACATCGCCTTTCTCGGCGGCCTCGTCCGGCACATCATCGAGAACAATCTGTTCTTCCGCGATTACGTCGTGCACTTCACCAATGCGTCGTGCATTCTGCGCGAAGATTTTCGCGACACGGAAGAAGACGCGACCGGCTTTTTCTCCGGCTGGAACGAGGAGAAGCGCGCTTACAATAAGGAGAGCTGGGCCTACCACGGAGATGGCGGCACCAGTTTTCCCGAGCGCGATCCGACCTTGCAACATCCGCGTTGCGTTCTGCAAACGTTGCGCCGCCACTTCGCGCGCTACACGCCGGAGATGGTGGAGAAGATTTGCGGGATTTCGCCTGCGCTCTTTCACAAAGTTGCGGACGCGCTCGTTAGGGCATCAGGTCCCGACAAAACCGCCGCGATCTGTTATGCGCTCGGTTGGACGCAACATTCGAAGGGAGTTCAGATCATTCGCACCGCGGCGATCCTGCAATTATTGCTCGGCAACATCGGTCGTCCCGGCGGCGGCATTCTGGCGCTGCGTGGTCACGCCTCAATTCAAGGCTCGACCGACATTCCGACGCTCTACGATATGTTACCCGGTTACCTTCCGATGCCGCGCGGCGACGGCACCGAAGAAACCCTGCGCGATTACCTGGCTCATCAGACGAAACCGACTGGTCTCTGGCATAATTTTCCGGCCTACTTCATCAGCTTGCTGAAGGCGTACTACGGGAAAAACGCAACCGCGGAAAACGACTTCGGATACGAATGGATCCCGAAGATCACCGGGAACCATTCGTTCTTCGAATACCTTTATGACATGGCCGATGGGAAAATGGAGGGCATGTTCTTGATGGGCCAGAATCCGGCCGTGGCCGGCGCAAACTCGCGGCTTGCAGCGCACGGCGCTCTCCAAGCTCAAATGGCTGGTCGTCCGCGATCTGGTCGAGATCGAGGCGGCCACATTTTGGTCGAAGTCGCCGGAGATCGAACGCGAAGAATTGAAGACGGAGGAGATCGAGACCGAAGTTTTCTTTTTTCCGGCGGCCGGTCACGCCGAAAACGACGGCGCGTTCACGAACACACAACGGCTCTTGCAGTGGCGTGAGCAAGCGGTCGATCCTCCGGGAGATTGTCGGTCCGAAGAGTGGTTCATGCATCAACTCGCGCTGCGGTTGATCGCGAAAGCGAAAGTATCGGACGATCCGATCGACGAACCATTGCGCGCACTAAATTGGTGGTATCCCGAGGACGAAGAAGGCGAGCCAAAAACGGAAGCGGTGCTGGCCGAGATCAATGGCTGGTACACCGACCCTCAGACGGACGCAGACGGGGTCGTGTTCGGTCGCGATCGCGACAGGTAATTTGCATCACGGTGGGCAAGTCGACGGTTATCCTCGACTCAAAGCCGATGGTTCGACTGCGTGTGGTTGCTGGATCTACTCCGGCGTTCTTGGGCCAGACAAGATCAACAAGGCCAATTCACGCAAAGCCAAGGACTATCTTGGACACGGCTGGGGCTTCTCCTGGCCCGGCGATCGCCGCATCATCTACAATCGGGCAAGCGCGGGTCCAAATGGAGACCCGTGGAGCGAGCGCAAGAAATTGATCTGGTGGGACCAGGCGCAGGAAAAATGGACCGGAGTCGACGTTCCCGATTTTCCGCTGGAAAAGTCGCCCGAGTTTCGCCCCGCCGGAAACGAAAGCGGGCTGGAGGCGATTCCCGGCGACGCGCCGTTCCTGTTGCACGAAGACGGACTCGGCTGGCTCTACGTTCCGACAGGTTTGCAGGACGGGCCGATGCCGACGCACTACGAACCGCTCGAGTCGCCGGTGCGCAACGCGCTCTACTCGCGCGATACAAACCCGGTCGTCAATTGGTTTACCCGCCAGGAAAATCGGTTCGCGCCGCCGGGCGACCCGCGATTTCCATTTGTCCTCACGACCTACCGGCTGACCGAGCACCACACGGCCGGCGGCATGTCGCGCTTTCTCAGTCATCTCGCGGAGTTACAACCGGAGCTATTCGCGGAAATGTCTCCCGAGCTTGCGACCGAGTTAAAGATTAAGAACGGCGACTACATCTCGATTGTGAGTTTACGGGGAGCAATCGAAGCGCGCGCACTCGTTAGTCGCCGGATACGCCCGATGCATCTCAATGGAAAAACCGTGCATCAAATTGCCATGCCGTTTCACTTCGGTTCGGCCGGGTCGGTGCAGGGCGGATCCACTAACGACTTGGTTCCTATTTCGGGCGAGCCGAACGTCACCATCATGGAAGCCAAGGCGCTCGCCTGCAACATTGTCCCAGGCCGATTACCGCGTGGACCCGCGTTTGAGGAGTGGATCAAAAAATATGTGCCGGAGGGTGGCCCATCGAATTTGCATCCGGAACAACCGCCGCCGGGAGCATCTCCCAGCTCAGAATTTGGCGGTCACGGCCTGCACGGAAAGGTCGATAGAGGATGATTGGTGAAGGAATCCAGAGCACAAATCAACGGCGCCACTCTTTTGTCGACGATCGCGTCGAAGTCGGCTTCTTCACCGATCCCAGTGTCTGCATCGGCTGCAAGGCTTGCGAAGTAGCCTGCAAGGAATGGAACGAAGTGCCAGACGACGGTTTCACCTGGACCGGGAACTCATATGACAACACCGGCCATCTCGGCGCCTCGACCTGGCGACATGTCCTCTTCGTCGAGCAAAATCGCTCGAAGGGAAATCAAATCGCCGGCCCGATGTCGTTAGGCGGAGAAGAGCGAGGATCCGTTTCGCTGGATTTTTCTCTCGGACGTCTGCAAACACTGCGAAAACGCCGGCTGTCTCGAGGCGTGTCCCACCGGTTCGATCGTCCGCACCGAAATCGGATCCGTCCTCGTCCAAAACGATGTCTGCAACGGCTGCGGGTATTGCGTGGTCGCCTGTCCCTTCGGGGTGATCGATCGCCGCCCGGCACCACTTCCCGATGCCGGCGGCGCGTTCAAATGCACCTTTTGTTATGACCGGCAAAAGAGCGGGCTCACACCGGCCTGCGCGAAAGTCTGCCCGACGGAATCCATTGTCTTCGGCCGGCTGGACGACCTTCGCGTGCGCGGTGCGCGGCGGGTTCAGACCTTGCAAGAGAGCGGCTACGGCGATGCGCGACTGTATGATCCGAAGGAAACGTCCGTCGGTGGAATCCACGCGTTTTTCCTCCTCCTCGGCGAGCCGGAAGCCTATGGCCTTCCGCCGAAACCGCAGATCCCGACCATTCACCTGAAATCTTCATGGTCGGCTGCGTTAGCCACCGCCATCGGCGCCATTGCGACGGTCGCCCTGGTCTTCGCATTGTTCTAGGATGCCTAACGAACGCGCCCGGAATTTCGAAGATCGTCTCGACGCCATGCGGCAAGAGGCGAAGCACGGCATCACCGGTCGCGGCGTCGATGTATCTGGTGGACCGATCCCGCGCTCTGTCGGCTACTACGGCGAAGCGGTCGTCAAACCGCCGGTCTGGACCTGGGAAATACCGCTCTACTTTTTTGTCGGCGGCGCGGCCGGCATGGCGCCGCTCATCGCCTGCGCCGGGTTATTCCTCGGCCAACTCGATCTGATGCGCGCCGCGCTTTGGATCGCCGCTGCAGGAGCGATCATTTCTCCCGTTCTCCTCGTCATGGACCTCGGGCGGCCCATGCTCTTTTTCAACATGCTGCGCGTTTTCAAGTACCGCTCGCCCATGTCGGTCGGCGCCTGGATCCTTTCTCTGTTTGGTGCGTTCGCGGTCCCGGCCTGTCTGCTCCTTGAACTCTACGCCAATGACGCTTTCGCCCCTTCGATCGCCCCGTTGGTGCTCTTTGTCGCGGGCGTGCTGAGCTTTGGCGCAGCCATCTTCGGACTCGGCTTGGCGACTTACACCGGTGTGCTTCTCGGCGCGACTGCCATCCCCGCATGGTTTCTGCACCGCGTCTTTCTGCCGATGCATTTCGGCACGGCAGGTCTGGGATGCGCCGCGGCGATTCTCGAGCTTCTCGGTTTTCAAATTCGGCCTCTCTACGCGCTCGGGATGGTTGTCGCGATTATCGAAACGCTGCTCTGGATCTGGCTCGAGTTCGACAAGAACGGCCCGGCCGATCGTGCCCTGCATCGTGGTAGCACCGGCTGGCTCATCCGCGGTGGTGCAGTTCTCTGCGGCCCGCTTCCGATCGTTCTCCGCCTAACGAATTTCATTTCGCTGGCGGCGATCGCGTTTCTCTTGGGCGCCTTGCTCAGCCGCTTCGGCTGGATTGCCGCCGGGCGCGTTTCCGGTCGCGATCCGGAAGCGGTCTTTGCTTCGCAGAAATGATCATCCGATAAAGAGAGATGGCGAAGGACGACAATCGGCCAGAAAGCGGCGAAAGCCGGGGAGGAAGAGAGACAGGTCGAGGAGCGCGCTTCACCCGGAGCCTGACGATCAAGCCCGCGGCGAGCGCAGGGCTCGCCGGTCCCCTTGACGACTCGTTAGGCCCTCCCGGTCGCAGCGTTCGAGCAACGGGACGACAATCCGGCGCGTAGTCCCGAGCATCTGGCGCAGCTCACTGACGGTCGCCGGACCGCTCGCCCGGAGTGCTTGCGCGATGCGCGACTTCATCTGCTCGAACGCGTCGGCGGACAAAAGAACATCTTCATTTAGCACGACGACCTCGCCGGTTTCGCTGAGAAATCGAAACGCCTGATGCGCGGCGGCATCCACGATCAATTCCTTGCGCGACGGAGGATCGAAGGGCCGCGCGGCGAGCGTCGCAAGGATCTTTCTACCTGCTTCCGACAACACAGCCGGCAGCGACGGCTGGTGACTTCGGCGCTTGATCGCGCCCTGCGCAAAAACAAACTCCCGCTGGCTGAGATCGGCAATTAGCGCATTCTCCAATTCCGCATCTTCGAGCGAGAGGTGGGCGCGCAGTTGGGCCAGATCGAGGCCCGCGCGCTCGGGATGCGCAGCGTGTTCCGTGTCGATCGCGTCGATCGCGCGTTGCCGCAACGCCCCCCACCAAGCAGCATCGGCAACGATCGTCCCGCTGGTGAACACCTTCTTCTCGCCCGCAAGGCGATTGACGGCGTTCGTTATTTCTTCCTCGCCGAAGCTTGATTGAAGAAGAAGCGCGGCTCGGCGCACAAACTTGTCGCGTTGCAATTGCGTGCGGAGAAGCGTGATCAAATCGTTAGGCCCGGCCGCCCGCGCCTGAAGGAAGCTTCGTTCCGCTGGCCCTCGGAATCTTGTTCCCTCTGCCTTGGGATTCAAGACGACACCGCCCGCGACCGTCTGCCGACCCGAGGAATCACGGATGAGGAAACGATCCCCGGCAAAAACGAACACCGGTTGCGTGAAACGGAGTCGTGCGATCGCCGTTTCCCCCGGGAGCAGCTCACGGCGATCGAGCAATAGAATCCGGGCCGGGAAACGCGCACTCCCGTAGTGCACCTGGACCACAGAAGCGTTCTTCAGCGAACGCGAAGGCAGAAAGCCACGGGCAGATCGCTCGACCATCGCGTCGATCGCGCGGCTCGATTCCGCGGAGTCAATCGTGGTGAGCACGCTGCCGCGGGGAATTTCATCGGGACGCAGGTCGGGAAGATTCAGCGCGGTGCGCGTTCCGGGAAGGGCCACTTCGAGCGATTGATTGTGACTTTGAATGGAGCGAATGCGGGCGCGAAGATTTTGTGGCTGAGCCGAAATCGTTTTCCCGCGCGAGAGCCGGCCACCAGTCAAGGTACCGGTGACGACCGTCCCAGTGCCACGCACAGCAAAGACGCGATCAACAAACAAACGAGGCTTTCCGCAGTCGCGCGGCGGGCGGGATGCCAGCCGACACTCTCGCAAGGGTTTGTTTCAGCTCGTCCAGACCGGTCGCTACCCGGGCGGAGGTTTCCACAATCGGCATTTCGCTTAACGACGTTCCGCGCAGCTGCTCCCGGACATCCGCCGCGATCCGTGCTGGATCGCCCAGGTCGCATTTCGTGATCGCGACGACGCCGTGTCGAATGCCGAGATAATTCAGGATCTGAAAATGTTCCTCGGTCTGCGGCATCCAGCCGTCGTCCGCGGCCACCACCAGGAGTGCGAGATCGATCGCGCCAAGTCCAGCGATCATGTTGCGAATGAAGTCTTCGTGCCCAGGAACATCGATGACGCCAACGGAAAAGCCGGGCAGCGCGAGGCGGGCGAAGCCGAGATCGATCGTGATGCCGCGCGCTTTTTCCTCAGGCAACCGGTCGGTATCGACTCCGGTGAGCGCTTTGACCAGCGCGGTCTTGCCGTGATCAACGTGACCGGCGGTCGCGAGAATGAGATGCCTCACGCCTGTTTTGTCGTTAGGCATGCAGTCAAGGCAGCGACAACCAGTTCATCCTGCTCTTTGAAAATCGTCCGCAGATCGAGTTGGAATTGGCCCTGCGCGAGATAACCGATGATGGGCGGGCGAGCACGACGAAGGAGCGTCGCCAGTTCGTTAGGCGAATGACTGCTGGAGACGAACTCGAGGGCAACCGAAGGAATGACCGAACGGGGCAACGCGCCGCCGCCGATCCGCGCCTTGCTCGCCACGAGACGCGGTCGAAGCGGCAGACCCCGCAGTTGTTCGATCAATTTTTCTCCGCGTTCCCGCAACTCGCCGATTGGAATCTGGAGCAACGTGAGAACCGGAAGCTGTCGCCAATCATTGCGCAGGTGTGCTTCGACCGTCGCGGCCAGGGCCGCGAAAACGAGCTTGTCGCAACGGAGCGCCCGAAAAAGAGGCTCACGTTTGAGGGCGCGGATGAAACGCGCTTTTCCAGCGATAATCCCAGCCTGCGGACCGCCGAGTAACTTGTCGCCGCTGAAAGCAGACGAGATCGACTCCTCGTTTCAGGGTTTCGCTGGGCGTCGGTTCGTGATCTGCGAGGCCGAGTTTTTCCGTTGCCATGACCGCGCCACTCCCGAGATCCTCGACGAAAGGAATGCGTTTGGTCCGCGCCAGCGTCGCGATCTCCTCGGTCGACGGGGCGCCGGCGAAACCGCTGATGAAGAAATTGCTCTGATGTACCTTCAGGATCAGGCCGGTTTCGGAACCAATCGCTTGTGCATAATCGCGGAGGGCGGTCTTGTTGGTCGCGCCGACTTCCCGGAGGCGCGCGCCGCTCGCTTCCAGAATCTCGCCGATCCGGAATCCGCCGCCGATCTGGACCAGTTCGCCTCGGGAAATGATCACTTCGGGTTTTTTCCTGGTGAAATGGCGCACGATCAAAACGAGCGCTGCGGCGCAGTTGTTAACGACCGTCGCGGCTTCGCTCCCGCAAAGGAGGGAGAGACCGCTTTCGAGATACCCGGCGCGGTTTCCGCGGGCGCCGGTAGTGAGATCGTACTCGAGATTGTTGTAGGCCGATCCGATTTCGGCGATCGCGCGGATCGCATCGGATCCAAGTGGCGCACGGCCGAAATTGGTGTGAATGAGGATTCCCGTGCCGTTAATCACCGGCTGGAGGCGACTCTGGCCGAGATGGATTATGTCCGCTTCGAGATCGCGCACGATCTCCTGGAAGCGTGGGATCGTTTTGCCGCGGCGCAGCAAAGCAAGTTTTTGCCTAACGAGTTGAACTACGAATGGACGTGGCAAGTCGGGAGCGCCGAGCGCCTCGAGAACTTTCCCAACCGCGGGGATGGCGCGGCGTCTGGCTTTCATCTGGGAATCGGCAGCGATGCCTTCATGACGCTGCGATACTGATCAATTGATTTCGCGCGGAGAGGATTTTGCCGATTACCGCGCGGCAGGGCGCGCGGTGATCACTCAGTAGCCGAAGCACTTCCTCCAATCGCCGCGGCGGAACGCAGAGGAGCAACCCGCCGCTGGTCTGGGCATCGGCGAGGAGAAGGCGCCGAGAAGTTGGCGTCCTTTTCCACTCCATCAGTGCGCTCGCAGTCTTGAGGTTTTCCTTCGTGCCGCCCGGAACACAATCGCGTTCGATCAACTCGAAAATTTCCTCGCTGATCGCCGGGACATCGTGCGCGAAAATCTCCGCGCTGACGCCGCTCGCGCGACACATCGAGGCGAGATGACCGAGCAGGCCGAAGCCGGTGACGTCGGTGGCGGCGCGGACGAGGCCGCGTTCGGCGAGATCGGCGCCGACCGTGTTGACCCGCGACATCAAAGTGATGGCCGCCCGGGCGAGCGCCGCGACTCGTTAGGCCGCGTTTGATTCCGGTGGTGGCGATGCCGGTGCCGAGCGGTTTGGTCAGGACGAGCCAGTCGCCCGGTCGCGCCTTCGCATTGGTCAGGATCTTTTTCGGCGAGACAATACCGGTGACAGCCAGTCCGTAGATCGGCTCCGGGTTGCGGATGGTGTGCCCGCCGATGATAGCGCAACCGACTTCGCGCGCTTTCTCGAGACCGCCGCGCAAAATGGTGGCGATCGTTTTTCCGGAAACAAGATCGGTCGGAATTCCCATGATGTTCAAGGCAGTGATCGGACGACCGCCCATCGCAAAGACATCGGAGAGCGCGTTGGCCGCGGCGATCTGCCCGTAGGCGAATGGATCGTCCACGATCGGAGTGAAGAAATCGGTCGTTTGGACGAGGGCGCGGTCGCGATCGAGACGGAAAACGCCCGCATCATCGGCGGTGGCGGAACCGACGAGGACGTCTCGATTTCGATACTGCGGTAGCTGACGCAAAACTTGCGACAGGGCCTGTTGGCTCAGCTTGGAAGCTCAGCCGGCGCAGGACGAGAGCGAGGTCAGTTTGCGGATTTGCTCGCGCGACATGCGGATCACCTCCTTTCCACCATTTTGGATTTCTGATCGACGATGGAGGACGGGGAAGGGCGGAGAGGATAGGAATCGAACCTACCTCGGCCGGTAAGGACCGACGGCGATTTTGAAGATCGCGAGGGCCACCAGGCACCCTTCACTCTCCTGTCAGAGAAGACCGGGGAAGCAGCGCAGACGTCGAACATCCGTCAAGCCTGAACCGAATCGACGCTCGATTTTTGATCTTTTTGATCTGCGCGACGAGCGCGTCGAAATCCGGCCATTCGCCGGAATCGAGCTTGGAATGGAGCGGTTTGCCATTGGCGCTGACTTCGAAGGCGCCGCCGCCGGATGGAACCAGGGTGAGCGACGCGATCCGATCGCCGAGATCGAGAATCTTAGCCGCCAAACTGACGGCTTTCGGCGCGTAGTTTCAAACTGCGCAGTACTCGATCCGGATTTCGGTTTTCATCGCACCCTCCTTTCCCTGTTGCGAGACTAACGGTGGGGAAAGAGAGGGTCAACCTTCGGGCAATCCGCCACTCCATAGGACCGATGGGCCCTATGGGACGAATGGCGTTAGGCAGCAGCAGCGTTGGCGGCGCGTTTGCGGGCCGTCGCGTCGAGCACGCGCTTGCGCAGGCGAAGCGATTTGGGAGTCACCTCGACGTATTCGTCGGCGCTGATGTATTCGATCGCGCGCTCGAGGCTCATTTTGAGCGGCGCCTCCAGCTGGATGCCTTTGCCGTCGCCCTGGCTCCGCATGTTGGTGAGATGTTTCGCCTTGCAGGGATTGACCGGCAGGTCGTCCGGACGCGCGTTTTCGCCCACGATCATGCCCGCGTAAATTTCCTCCTGCGGTCCGACGAATAATTTGCCGCGCGCCTGGATGTTGTTGAGCGCGTAGGCCGTACTGATGCCGGGTTCCATCGAGACGAGGACGCCGCGGCTGCGGCCTTCCATCTCGCCTTTGAAAGGGGCGTACTCGCGGAAGAGGTGACTCATGATGCCTTCGCCGCGAGTCAGATTGACGAGATCGCTTTCGAAACCGATGAGGCCGCGGGTGGGAACGATGGCTTCGACGGAGACGCGCGTGGCGTGGTGATCCATGCCGACGATTTCGCCCTTGCGCCCGGCGATCGACTGCAGGACGTCGCCCAGGTTTTCGTTAGGCACCTCGACGTAAAGATTTTCGATCGGCTCGAGCAAGCCGTGGTTCTCGTCGCGCTGGAAGATGACTTCCGGACGTGAGACCATCACTTCGTAGCCTTCCCGGCGCATTTGTTCGACGAGGACCGCGATCTGCATTTCCCCGCGCGCGTTGATTTCAAAGGCCCCGGCGGCTTCGGTGTCGTTGACCTGGAGCGAGACGTTGCCCCGCGTTTCGCGGATAAGCCGCTCGCGCACGTGGCGGGCGGTGACGAACTTTCCATCGCGACCGGCAAAGGGTGAATCGTTCACCAAGATCCGCATCCGAATGGTGGGCGGATCGATGTCGACAAATTGCAGCGGCGTGCGTTCCTCGCGGTCGGTCAGAGTCTCCCCGATGTAAACTTCCTCGAAACCGGTCAGGCCGACGATGTCGCCGGCGCTGGCGTGCTGGGTCTCGACCTGTTCCAGGCCGGCGTAAGTGAAGAGCGCGGTCACATTGGCGCGCTCGCGGCGTCCGTCACGATGAATGCAAACCACGGAGTCGCCGACCGCGACACGACCGCTCACGATGCGCCCGAGAGCAATCCGGCCGAGGTAATCGCTGTAGTGCAGGTTGGAGACGAGCATCTGGAAATGCGGCTCGGTCGCAATCGTCGGAGGCGGGATGAATTTCACGATCGCCTCGAAGAGCGGCGTCATGTCTTCGCTGTTCTCGTGCACTTCGCGCATCGCGAAGCCGTTCTTGGCGCTCGCATAAATGATCGGGAAATCGAGTTGCTCGTCGTTCGCTTTGAGCTCGACGAAGAGATCGAAGACCATGTCGAGCACCTTGTGCGGACGCGCGTTTTCGCGATCGACTTTGTTGATGACGACGATCGGCTTGACCTTGTTCTCGAGCGCTTTCTTGAGGACGAACCGCGTCTGCGCCTGCGGACCATCGTGCGCATCGACGACGAGAAGAACGCCGTCGACCATTTTCATGATGCGCTCCACTTCGCCGCCGAAATCGGCGTGGCCGGGAGTGTCGACGATGTTGATGCGGTAGCCGTTCCAGTTAAAGGCGGCGTTCTTGGCGCGAATGGTGATGCCTTTTTCGCGTTCGAGATCCATCGAATCCATCATGCGTTCCTCGACCTTCTGGTTGGAGCGGAAGGTGCCCGATTGACGCAGCAATTGATCGACGAGCGTTGTCTTGCCGTGATCGACGTGGGCGATGATTGCGATGTTGCGGATTTTGTCCATGACGTGATGCCTCGCAGCGCGTAGAGCAGGCGCCGACCGCCTGGCCGGAGACGCATTGCGAGCAGCCGAGGCGGCTGCCTGCAATGAGGAGCGCGGAATATGGATGCGACCGCCCCCAGCGTCAACCCCGTGCCTGGTCGCGAAGAGGCCGGGCGAATGGAGAGCGGGAAACGACTGCCCGAAATCCACAGTGCGAAAAGCAGAAACGGCAGGTCATTGCTGACCTGCCGTTTCGCTAGTTCAACTCTAACCTGTAGAGTCAGTGCGGCTTGAGCGTGCACCGCCGCTTCGGCATTGATGAAGCCGAAACCGTCCGTCTTGGAATAGCCGTCTCCGATCTTGTTTTGCATGGTACCGCTGAAGGTGCCGCCGCCGGTGGTCGTGCCGCTGAAGGTCATGCCGTGACGAAGCAGCTGCGCCATCCGGCAGGAGCAATTCACCGCCGAAGAGATCGGCCATGACAAACGAAGTGGAGGTCGCACCTCCATCCGGGCCGATGCCGTTCGTAACCTGACGGTTGTGCTGCGGTCCATGACCGACCGTGAAGTGCAGCGTCTTGCCCGTAGGTGAAGGTGTCATTCGGGAATGACAACGTCATCGTCCACCACTGACCCGCGACGGAAGGCAAGCGGAGCCTGGTTGCTGAAGGCAGCGACTGACATCGCCTGCCCAGCTCACATCCGAGTCACCCACCGTGAATGCCTTGGTGTTTGGCTCGAAGACGATGCCCGGATAAACGTTGCTGAAGTAGGTGTTCGGTCCAGATCGAGACCGTTGTTACCGCCGGTCGTGTTACCGGCCGTCGCCGCTGTGCCCTCAGGATTGAAGACCAGGCTCGTGATCGCTCCCGGACCACTGTAGCGACACGATGAGATGGATTCAGATTATTCACGCCCGAGCTCGGGTTCAAGCCCAAGGTCGGTGTTGATCGTAAACCTGAACCGAGCCGCCGTCCGCGTCACTGGGACTTTCCTCGAAGCAAAGTTCGGATCGAGGTCATGCGGGAAAGTGCTCTGATGCAGGAGTCCAGTCATCTGCGCCGGCGTGACACTGCCCGGCCCGCCATTTGCTTCCGAGCACGAGAGCGGCGATGGCCGCGGCGTGCGGAGCGGCGGCACTGGTGCCAGAGAAGTTAGGATTGGTATCCAAGTCGCCCACGTCATCTCCGCCGAAGAAGGAAGTATTGCGCGTTGTCAGCCGCGGCGACACCGGGCTGCAGGCGCACTTCCGGAGTCGTCGAGACGATTGCCCATCGTTATCGAAGTAAACCGTCGCCGGGCCGGGCGAGGTAAAGTATTCCGGAATGCTCATCCGGAAGACGCTGTAGGCCGCGGTGCCGTTGCAACCATTCGCCATCGCGTGGCCCTTGGTGTTCGGCGTGTTGACGGTGAAGTATTCCGCCGGTCCGATGCCGGAGAGGCCGTTGCCGCGAATGATCCAGCGGATGTGGGTCGCCGGTTGCGGGTGCGGTCGGCACGCTCGAGCGAGCGATCACATATTGGACCTGAGTCTCACCGGCCTTCGGCTTGGTCACGCCGAATTCAAACGGGACGTTGGTCGCGTAGTTATTCGTCGTGAGCGAGCTGGTCGAGAGATAATTACCCTCGAGGTCGAAGACGAGCAGGTTGAAGTCGGTCGTGATTTGCGGATTATCGCCGTTGTAAACGTTGACCGTGAAGGCCCCCGTCGTTCCGCCAAAGTTGGTCACGATGATGGTGTAAGCGCCGGTGACGGGCGGAAAGAGGTTGATCGTCTCGTCCGTGCCGGTGTCCTGATTGTTCACGATGATGTTACCGTTCGGGTCCTTGACCGTAACGATCGCGTCGAACGAGCTACCCTGCGTCAGCCGTGACGGTGATGACATAGTTCTGCCCTGCGGTCAGACTGGGCGTGACGAAGGTCAGGGGCATGTTCGTGTAATCGCCCTGATCGGTGAAGATCGGGTTCGGGTCGAAATTCAGCACCTGATTGAAGGGATCATCCCACTGGAAGTTGGTCGCCGGCGGCGACGAGGGGACGTTGACCGTCTGGGCGACATCCTGCTGACCGGGATTCGGATTGAAGTTGTGGAAACCACCCTGGTAGAGGTTGGTCGGCACACCAGCGAGGTTGATGTTGGTGCCATCGAGCGCGTCGGGGCCGTTCGGCACATTCCGATAATCGGAATCGTAGTCGTAGGTGCCGATGTCGTTTCCGGCGGAGGAGAAGTAGCTCACGCCGAACGTCGACCACGTCATCCACCGCGTTGCCGATCAGGCCATCTTCGAAAGAAAGGCTCGTCGCTGTAACCCACGTCGTCGCAGATCACGTCTGCCTTAAAGCCCTTCTGGATTTCCGGAGGATATTCAAAACCGGGCAAGCGCAGCGAGAGCGCGGATGTTATTGGCGAAGTTGACTTCACCCCCGTTGGCGGTGGCAAAACCAATGCGAGCTTTCGGCGCCATCTTGTAAACGATCTGACCCATGCCGCGGCCTTCATCGGTGCCGGGTAGGTCTTGCAGGATGACGACCGGCTGGGTATTGACCGGATTATTGCCGGCGCCGGGCAGATCGAAATTGGTCACGTCGGTCGCGGTGTTGCCGATGCTATCGGAGATGAATCCGATGCTCATGCCGGAGCCTTCGCAGATCGATCTGGCGCGTCTGGATTGTAGAACTTGTTGATCTGGTCGACCCGATGTTGATAGACGCCCTGGTCGAACACGGTACCGAGCAGCGGCACGGTGGTCCCCGGTCGAATGCCGCCACCCGGACGAACCGGGCGATTGAGGTCCGGCTTTAGGCCCAGATTGACCGAGCGCACTTCGCGCATGTTGCCGAGCGCCGGGACATCATCGAGTGCGATGAAGCCTTCGACCACGCCGACACCACGATATTTCGTGTCCAAAGCGGTGAGCGTAAAGGACGGAAAACGCTCTTGCAGCATCGGCACGAGCTTCTCCGCGTTCACCCGATTGTTAGTCGGATAAATGTCGACGAGAAACCGACCGGTGTCGGTGTCCTGGATCGCGTTGCTGGCATAGTCTGCAGCCTGCTGGGTGGCATAGCCATTGAACTGCGCGGAATTGGGTTGGGACTTTACGGCAATGTTGCTCTCGACGAGCGCCCCCAGACCGCCGGCCAGATTTTGCGGCACCGGTCTCGCTTGCAGCGAAGCGGCGGCCAGGCCGAGGCTAAGCGAGGATGCGATGACGCAAGCGCCTCCACGGCCGCGCCGAGTTAAATCGAAGTAACGTAGTTTTCATTTGATAGAGTTATTAGGTTTTCCTGTTGTTGTGTGTCCAGACGCCGACATAGCTTAAATCTTTCGCAACCGAACTCTCATCAAAGTTCTCCGAGTCGTGGCCTTCGAGACTAACGAGTGTTCGTGTAGTCAGAAGTGCGGCTCTGCAAGCTTGATTCGATCAGGCGACTGAGGATTTAAGCAGCCTGAAGAAGATCGGATTTTTGCGAATTAGTCCAGCCTTTTCTTACGAATTTGTCAGAATTCTTCGTTTCGTCACCTCGTCTCTGGGGTTCCGTCGGCGGGATCTACCCATTTGCCGTGTTCCCGGATCAAGTCCTGCAAACGATCCACCGCTTCCGCTTCCGGGATGTTGAATTTCACGGCGATCTTGCCGACGTAGAGATTCACCTTGCCCGGCGCGCCGCCGACGTAGCCGAAATCGGCATCCGCCATTTCGCCGGGGCCGTTCACGATGCATCCCATGATCGCGATCTTTACACCCTTCAAATGCACCGTTGCGGCTTTGATGCGCGCGGTCGTGGTTTGCAGATTGAAGAGCGTCCGTCCACAGGAAGGGCAGGCGACGTAGTCGGTCTTGAAAATCCGGGTGCCGGCAGCCTGGAGAATATTGTAGGACAAGCGCAGCGCTTGTCCCGGCCCGTGCTCGCCCTGGACGAGGATGGCATCGCCGATCCCGTCGCAGAGAAGCGAGCCGATGTTCGTCGCCGCGGTCAGGAGCGTGGGCAAGAAATCCGCGTCGGGATTTTGCCGCAATCGTTAGGCTGTCCTTCAACAGGATCGGATGGTGCGGGTCAAGCCTGGCGGCGAGGAGCCGATAGGCGGCGATCACGGGCAGATCGAGATCATTCGCTACCGCGACCAGCTTTGTGTCCTTACCATTGTTGAGGGCAGCAATCCCCGAGTCATCGCGCGGATCGAGCTCGACAACGCCGGCGGTTTCGTAAACGAATTCTGGTTTGTAGTCACCCATTCGGTCGACCTTGTGCGCGATCTTCTCGAAATTCGCCCGCCGGATCGCGACCCGCACCGTCTCCTCGCCACCGAGGTGCACTCGTAACGGCGTTCCCTGGCGCCAACCGCCGCCGCATCAGACTCGTCCTTTCGGCGGTCATAGATCGCCGCTACAACAACCTGTTCGAGGCACGGCGCTGATAGGAAAAGGGATCGAAGGAAAGGCCGCCCGGCGGAGTTTCGAGCCACGAAAGATTAGCCTCCGCACCGGCCTTCGTGGTCTCGATCAACGCGCGCGCGACTGGAATCTCGTGAATGCTGTCCTCGGTCAGCGAGACGCGGATCGTGTCGCCGATGCCGTCGCGCAAGAGCGAGCCGATCCCGATCGCGCTCTTGATCCGCGCATCCTCGCCGTCGCCGGCCTCGGTCACGCCGAGATGGATCGGATAATTCCAATCGGCGCCCTCCTCGCGCAGGCGCGCGACGAGCAGTCGGTAGGCCGCAATCATCACCTTCGGGTTGCTCGACTTCATCGAAAAGATGAGCGCGTGGTAATCGAGATCGCGCGCGATGCGCGCGAACTCGAGCGCGCTTTCCACCATGCCGAGCGGCGTGTCGCCGTAGCGATTCATGATCCGGTCGCTGAGCGAGCCGTGGTTGGTCCCGATGCGCATCGCGATGCCGCGTTCCAGACATAGCCTGACGAGCGGCGTGAAACCGCTCGCGAATCCGCTCGCAGCTCCGCCGCGTACTGCTCGTCGGTGTATTCGATGATCTTGAACTTCTTTGAGTCAGCGTAATTGCCCGGATTGATTCGGACCTTCTCGACCCACTTCGCGGCTTCGAGTGCGGCCTCCGGTTTGAAATGGATATCCGCGACGATCGGCACATCGCAGCCGCGCGCGCGCAATCCCGCGACGATATGCTGAAGATTGGCTGCGTCCTTCACCGTCGGAGCGGTGATGCGCACGATCTCGCAGCCGACCTCGGCCAGCTCGATGCGTCTGGCGCGATCGACGCCTCGGTATCCATCGTGTCGCAGGTGATCATCGACTGGACGCGAACCGGGTTGGCGCCGCCGACGCCGACCCGGCCGACCATCACTTCGCGTGACAGACGGCGCTCATAGTGGAGAAGGTCGTCGCAATAGGAAAGGCGGCTCATGTTGGTCGGCGCTGCGCGGAAGGATAGCAAAGCACGAAGCGCTCTGCTTTGAAAATGCGCTCTCCGAGCGCCAGCGTGCCCTATGGACTCGGGCTGGCCTGGACCGCCTGAGACGGCTCGTCATCGGTGCGCTTTTCGCCCAGCCAATCACCAACATCGAAGAAACTGATGTAGGCGATATAGCCGATGATGAGAACCGCGCAGCCTGTTTGCACGATTTCGAGCACACGAATGTTAACTGGTTTGCGTCGAACAGCCTCGACCAGCGCGAGCACGATATGTCCACCATCGAGAACAGGAATTGGCAGCATGTTCAGAATCGCGAGGTTCACGTTCAGGATCACGCTGAACCAGAGCGCCAACTGCCAGCCGCGATCGCTTTCAAAGAGCAGATAATAAATGCGCACAATGCCGACCGGGCCGCTGAGATGCTGCAATCTCACGTCGGAATTGGGCGACGCGACCGCCTCTATCGTATTCAACGTGCCCGCGACGCTGTCGTAGACCTGCTCGATTGGATTCGGGTGCGCGATCGTCATTTGCCCGGTCGTGTCCCAGCCGATCCCGATGCGCGGCATCATTTTGCCGCGCGTCATCATCGGAACTGGCCGCAGTGTAGTCTCGAATCGGCGGGAGCCGCGTTTCACGTCGAGTTTCAATTCCTCGTGCGGATGTTGCCGGATGAAATCCGCCAAGGCGATCGCGTTATACATCGGATGGCCGTTGAATCCCTGGATGATATCGCCCGCCTGCAGACCCGCCGCCGCTGCGGGCGAGCCCTTTTCCACCTGATCGATCATCGGCCTGGACGAGGGATAGATTAGGACTTGCCGCACGCCCTTACGCCGCCAACCACTCGTCGACGCGATGTAGGGCACAACCGAAAATGAAAGCCGCTGACCGTTGCGGTCGACGACGAACGGGATCGTGTCGCCTTCGCTGCGAATCACATTCCAGATCACGCTGTCGTTCATCCCGGAAAACCGCGTCACCCGTTTTCCGTCCACCTCGAGAATCTTGTCGCCGGCTTTAAGACCGGCTTTCTCACCGGGCGATCCGGGCTCGACATAACCGATGATCGTCGTCATGTCTGCCTCGCCCACCGGATGACCAACTGCCCAAACGAGCGTGGCAAAGACGAGCGCAAGGAGCAGGCTGAAAAGCGGACCCGCGACCGCCACGATAATCTTGTCGAGCACCGAAATGGGCGGCAACTTGGCGCGATCGGTATCGGTTTCGCCCTCGATAATATCCATCGGCGCGAGTTGCGGGAGCGCGACGAAGCCGCCCAAGGGGAGCGAGCCTAACGAATACTCGACGCCGTTGATCGTCTTCTTCCAAAGCGGTTTGCCGAACCAGACGCCGAACTTTTCGATCACCAGCCCGCGCCAGCGCGCGGCGAGGAAATGGCCCAGCTCATGGACCACGATGAGGAGGTTAAAAAGGATGACGACCTCGAGAAGGATAAAAATGATGCGAAGGACGTGCAGCAACACTTGAAAGAAGGTGATTGGTGAGAGTGACTGGTGATCGCGTCGTCCGCGCGCCGATTTAGCGATCCTGGCAATTTAACGTTTCAACGGCCGTAGCGCGCGCCCAGCGGTCGGCCTCCAATATGGCATCGAGGGTGGGGTTGGCAAAGGAGGCGTGGCGATTCATTACTTCCTCGACCACCTGCCAGATGCGCGGGAACGCAATCCGGCGATCGAGGAAAGCTGAGACAGCGACTTCATTGGCGGCGTTCATTACAGCAGGCAAGGTGCCGCCCGTCTGACCGGCGCGGCGGGCGAGATTGAGCGCCGGGAAGGCATCCAGCCGAGGTGCGGCAAATTCGAGTTTCTGGAGTTTCCCGAAATCGAGCGGCGGAAGCGTATTCGGCACGCGGTCCGGCCAGGTGACCGCGTATTGAATCGGGAAACACATGTCGGAATGCGAGAGCTGGGCGAGCACGGAACCGTCGGCAAATTCCACCATCGAATGGACGATGCTCTGCGGATGAATAACGACTTCCACCCGCGCCATCTCGACACCAAAGAGCCAGTGCGCCTCGATCATTTCGAGCCCTTTGTTGAAGAGCGTGGCCGAATCGATCGTGATCTTCGGGCCCATGCTCCAGGTCGGATGTTTCAGCGCCTGCTTCAGGCGTAATGGAGGCGAACTGTTCGTTAGGCGTCTCGCGGAATGGGCCGCCGGACGCGGTCAGAATGATGCGACGGAGATCAGAGGAATCCAACGTCCAAGATTCAACGTTCAACGTCGCACTCCCCACTTTGGGCTTTGGACGTTGGCCTTCCAGACACTGAAAGATCGCGTTGTGCTCTGAATCGACCGGCAACACGTGAACGCCTTTCTCGCGCGCTTCGCGCATCACGATCTCTCCCGCCATGACCAGGATTTCCTTGCTCGCCACGGCGAGATCCTTGCCCGCCTCGATCGCCGCCAGCGCCGGCCGCAAGCCGCCTGTCCCGACGACCGCGACGAGCACCATGTCGGCGTTCGTCAGGCACGAAATAGCCTCGAGGCCGGCCGCGCCGGAAAAAATAACCGGCTCATAGTCGAGCGCGGCGCGCAACTCCTCGAGCTTCGTTTCATCCACCAGGCAAAGCGCCTCCGGCCTGACGAGGTTGGCCTGCGCCGCCAGCTTCCGCGCGTTGCCTTTGGCCGCGAGCCCCACGATCTCCATCCGCTCCGGAATGTCGCGCGCCACCTTCAACGCGCTCTCGCCGATCGAGCCGGTCGCGCCCAGCACGACGATTCGTTTCCGTTTCATCTCGTAACTCACCCTACGGTCAGAACGTCACACCAGGAAAATGCCGTTGGTTCCTTCGCGCCGTCTGCAAGGCATTTCACGGCACGCGGATGACAAGCCGCAGATAAAAAAAGAGCAACGGCACGGTAAACAACAGGCTGTCGATGAGATCGAGCGCGCCGCCGATTCCCGGCAGCATGTTGCCGGAATCTTTCACGCCGGTGCTGCGCTTGACGATCGATTCGGCGAGATCGCCAATCACCGCAGCGAAGCCGAGGAGCAGCCCGAGCACGATCGAATGCGTCAGGGTCAGGACCGACAAATGTCCCGGCATGAGCTTGAAAAGGCCGACGCTCGCGAGCAACGAAAACGCGAGCGCGCCGAAAAATCCCTCCCAGGTCTTCTTCGGGCTGATGTGCGGCACCAACGGGTGGCGGCCGAACAAACTACCGGTCAAGATACGCGCCCATGTCGCTGAATTTGGTGATCGCGATGCAGTATAAAACGTAAAACTGGCCGGTCACGGCCCCGTTGGGCGCGCGCGGCGTCACGTAGACGATCTTGGTGATGAAATTGTAAAGCCAGAGCACATAAAGCAGCCCGAAGAGGGTGTAGGCCATCGTCTTCAGCGGCTCCTCTTCCCGCAGGCTCTCGAACATTTGCCGGGTGAAAACAGTCAGCAAAAAAAAGAGCAGCACCGCCAATTCGAAGTCGTAGGAACGCGCCGGACCGAATTTTGCGAAGTAATAAAAACTGCCGCAAAGCATCACGGCGCCGCAGATCATGGCCGTGATTTTGAAATTCGGCAGCCCCTTGTGATCGAGCATCCCATAGAATTCCCAGAGCGCGATCAGGCCCACGACGCTGATCAATCCGTAGAACGCGAGTTCGTATCCGGAAAAAACGATCAGCAACGCGACCGACCAAAGCACGATCGTGCTGGCAAAGCGGAAAATGAAGACGGAACGCCGCGTCGTCGGTTTGGTTTCGCTGCGTTCGAGCGTGGCGGACATGCAGTCTGCATCATCCCCGTCAAAGAGGAATTGTCCACTTCGGAGTCAGCATGCGCCGCCCGACTTCTGTACGAGCAGTCGCAGGACCGTAAAGCTCGCGCGCGCTTGCTTGCTCCGGCACCAGGCACTTCGAACGCGCTGGGTTGGCGAGGGGGTCCAAATCCCGCGGCCCGAATCATTACATATTCATAACATCGTCTTTTTCCTTTGCCCATTTTACGTGGATCTGGGAAACTGCGATCGATGATTTCAAAATATCGCGCACTGAGGGGAAGATTGCCGGAAGACCAATTTGGATGCTGTATTACCAGCAGGACTCTGCGTTACGCGGCCGTGTTTGTAATCGGAATTGCTCTCCTCGCAGGTTTGCCGCTCTCCAGCTCTGGGCTGGCCAAAACAGCGTCCGTACAGACTTCCGGTAGAGTTTTTGTCTGCAATACGTTGTCAAACTCTGTGTCTGCTGTCGATGCCGAGTCCGGAGCGGTGCTTGCGACGATTCCGGTTGGCACCAGCCCGATCCGAATTGTCAAAAGCCAGGACGGACGAAAAGTCTATACTTCCAACTTCTTGAGCGCATCAGTTAGTGTCATAGATACTGTAAACCTTGTCGTCACTGCGACGATTCGGGTGACACAAAAGCCGCAAGAAAGTGATATCACGATCGATGGGACCCGGCTCTTTGTGGTGCATCATCACCAGCAGGTCGTATCGGTCATCGATCTTGCGACCAATACAGTGATTCGGGTGGTCCCAATTGGCGTGCCGCCCGCGGCGGGTTTAACAGCGACCGACATCGCTTTTACACCAAATGGCCGCTACGCCTTGGTGCCCAACTACGCCACAAACGTCGTCGACTTCATTGACACCACCACGTATGCGGTTACCGCGGTCCCCACCGGGGACCAACCCAGGCGAGTGGCCATCACGCCAGATGGGGAACGTGCCTTTGTCGCTAACTTTGTGGGTGATTCCGTCACGGCGGTTGACGCGCAACAGGTAAGCGCCATCGACACGGTACCAACGGGTAATGCCGCGCGTGGCATAGCAGTCAACCCGCAGGGCACCCAGGTTTTCGTCACAAACGTTGAAGAGGGGACCGTCACAGTCCTTGATCCGAACACGTTGGCTGTCTTGGGCGAATTCCGGGTTGGCAACAAACCTTGGCAAGTGCTTTTCAATGCTGATGGTTCGCGGGCAATCACTTCCAACAGCGGTTCGGACACTGTCTCGGTTATTGACACATCCACGCTGACTGTTATTGACACGATTCCTTGCGGAAACGGGCCATTCTTTTCAATTTTCAGTGACGATCAAACGAAACTGTACGTATCCAACGCGGGCGCACTCCACCCTCCTCTTGAGCCTGGCAGTCTGACAATCATCGATACAGCCACCTATACGGTCATTGGCACTACGCCGCTGGAGCTGCAGCCGTTCGATATGGCGTTCGTGGACGTTGCGGATTCCACCCCAACGCCGAGCCCCACCCCGACCGTAAGCCCCAGCCCAAGCGTGAGCCCCAGCCCCAGCCCAAGCGTGAGCCCCAGCCCGAGCCCCACCCCCACTCCGCCAAACAAGGCTCTCAACCTTTCCACTCGAGTGGACGTGCAAACTGGCACCAATGTTGGGATCGGCGGCTTCATCGTTACAGGCACTGATCCCAAGTTGGTCGTGGTTCGTGCAAAGGGACCGTCCTTGACCGACTTTGGCGTCGCTGGGGCTCTCGCCGATCCAGTCCTGGAGTTGCATGACTCCACCGGAGCTACCATCGCGACCAATGACGACTGGATGGACAATATCCCCGCAGATCGGCAGTTGCTCATCGACCACCTTCTCGCTCCGACGAATGACCTTGAGTCCGCCATTATCAAGACACTGGATCCCGGGCTCTATACCGCCGTTGCCAGTGGCAATAACGGCGGAACCGGTGTGGCCTTGATCGAACTCTTTGACTTAGACGACCCGGGGGTCGCCGGTGAGCTGGGTAACATCAGCACGCGTGGTTTTGTCGGGACGGAGTCAAATGTCATGATTGGTGGTGTCATTGTAGGCCCGGAGGGTGGGGTTGACGCCGCCGTCGTGGTGCGTGCGATCGGTCCCTCGCTGGCGAACTTCGGTGTCACCGATCCCCTGCTGATCCGGTTCTCGAACTTCGGAATGGAGACGGAGACCTGATCGCCCTGAACGATAATTGGGAGACGGATCCGCCTCCTGATAATTATTCCGTCGAGGTGACGGCCGCCGACCTTGCTCCAAGTGACGCCAGTGAGTCCGCCATTTTCTTCAATCTCACCAGCGGCCTTTACACGGCCATTGTGAGCGGCAAAGATGCCACGACTGGCGTGGGGCTGGTGGAGGTCTACCACGTAGCTGCCCAGACGGCCAACAGTGCCGGCCACTAGAGACCACTAGGTTTCGAGCAAGTCCAGTTTTGAAGGGCCAGCGACTGCATTGACAGTCGCTGGCCTCTTCTTTTGTTCTTACGAAACGGCTACTAAGGCGAGCTACTATTGCGCGCGCCCGATTCGTAGTCAGTTGAAGGGAGGCGGAAAGAACGACACCACTGGCGTCGCGACTCGTTCAGCTCCTCGCCACCGAATGACGCACTTTCCTGCTTTCCTGAATTCGCGATTCGCCTAACCTTAACCGGTGCAAAAGACGATGCAGGCGCTGGTCAAGACGCAAGGCGGAACCGGGTCTCTGGCTCGAGGAAGTGCCCGTGCCGCAAGTGGGCGACGATGACGTGCTCATCCGGATCAAAAAAACTTCGATCTGCGGCACCGACGTCCACATTTACAACTGGGATGCCTGGTCGCAAAAGACGATCCCGGTGCCGATGGTCATCGGGCATGAATTTGTCGGCGTGGTCGAGCGCGTCGGCGAACGGGTCAAGGGCTTTGCGCCGGGCGATCTCGTTACCGGTGAAGGGCACATCGTCTGCGGCCATTGCCGCAACTGTCTCGCCGGGACGGCGTCATCTTTGCCCGAATACGGAAGGTGTCGGCGTCAATCGCCAGGGTGCGTTCGCGGAGTTTCTTGTCGATCCCGATGTCCAACGTCTGGCATGCCGATCCGAACATTCCGCTCGATGTGCTTTCCTGTTTCGACCCGTTGGGCAACGCTACCCACACCGCGCTTTCCTTCGACTTGATCGGCGAAGACGTCCTCATCACCGGCGCCGGCCCGATCGGGTGCATGGCGGTGGCGATCTGCCGGCACGCTGGGGCGCGCAACGTCGTCATTACCGACATCAATCCCTACCGGCTCGAGCTCGCGAAAAAGATGGCCCCGAATGTTTTCGCGGTCGATGTCCGCGACCATTCGTTAGGCGAAGCGATGCAGGAGCTCGGAATGAAGGAAGGCTTCGACGTCGCGCTCGAGATGTCGGGCAGTCCGAAGGCGTTCAACGATCTGCTCCCGAACATGTTTCACGGCGGCAAAATCGCCTTGTTAGGCATCATGCCCGACAAGGCGGCGATCGACTGGAACACCGTCGTCTTCAGCGCGCTCACGATTAAGGGAATCTACGGACGCGAGATGTACGAGACCTGGTACAAGATGACGGCCATGATCCAGAGCGGGCTCGATATTTCACCCGTCATCACCCACCGCTTCCCCTACACGCGAGTTCAAGGAAGGGATCGAGCTGATGAAGTCGGGCAACTCGGGCAAGATCGTGCTCGATTGGAGCCAATTGTCATCCTGAGCCGGCGCGCGGCGAAGGACGTCACAGTTCTGCAATGGATGTCTCATCGTGGCGAGGATGACCGCGCATGGGAGCTTCGCCGGTCCCAAACCCATGACGGTCGAGTTCGTTACTGCTTTGAGATCGCCGATCCCCCGCGGAGGACATATTTCTGGACTTTGCCGGTGGCGGTTTTCGGGAGCTCGGGGAGAAAGGTAATTCCCTTTGGCGCTTTGAAGTGCGCGAGATGAGCCCGCGCGAAGTCGCGTAGCTCGGCTTCGGTGGCGGTGGCGCCCGCTTTCAGGACGACAAAGGCGTGCGGCGCTTCGCCCCAGCGCTCGTTAGGCAATCCGACGATCGCGACCTCCTGCACAGCGGGATGCCGCAGCAACACGCCTTCCACTTCCACGGATGAAATGTTTTCGCCGCCGCTGATGATGACATCCTTGATCCGGTCGCGAATTTCCGCGTAGCCATCGGGGTGGATGACGGCCGCATCGCCGGTATGAAACCAGCCGTCGCGCATCGCCTCGGCGGTCGCCTCGGGATCGGCGTAATAGCCTTTCATGACCACGTTCCCGCGCACGACGATTTCGCCGATCGTCGCGCCATCGTGCGGCACGTCGCGGCCTTCGTCATCGACGACCCGCAATTCCCCCGAAGTGAGCAACTCCACTCCCTGGCAGGCCTTGATCACCGAACGCTCCGCGCGCGACAGCCCTTCGTGTTCGGGTCGCGGCTCGCAGACCGTGATGAGAGGCGATGTCTCGGTCAGCCCATAGGCTTGCGTGATCACCCAGCCGAGTTCGCCCTCGATTCGCTCGATCGTGGCCGCAGCGGGAGGCGCGCCGGCGGTCAGAACGCGAACGCCACGGCGCGCGGCGCGGCGGAGCTCCTCCGGCGCATGGGCGATGCTGATCAAGACCGTCGGCGCGGCGCAAAGCATCGTCACCGATTCCGCTTCGATCTTCTGGAAAACCGCCAGCGGCTCGACCTTTCGCAGGCAAATGTGAGCCGCACCTACTGCGGTGACAATCCAGACAAAAGTCCAGCCGTTGGCGTGAAACATCGGCAGCGTCCAGAGATAACGATCCGCCATGGTCATCGGATGATGCAGGAGCGTGCCGACGACGTTGATGTAAGCGTTGCGATGCGTGATCATCACACCCTTCGGCCGCGAGGTGGTGCCGCTGGTGTAATTGATCGTGAGCAGGTCGGTTTCGAGAATCGCGGGCCGGTGGAAATGTCGCGGGGCTTCCGCCAGTAGGGTCTCGTAATCCAGCCAGCCGGTCTTGCTTCCTTCGAGCGCGACGAAGGCCGACACGTCAGGCAACTGCGCGCGAATGCTCTCGACCGCCTCGAGGTAATCGGAGTGCACGCAGACAATCCGGGCGCCGCTGTGGTTGATCAGATAGGCGAAATCATCCGCGATCAGGCGGTAATTGAGCGGGACGAGGACGGCGCCGATCTGCGGCACGGCGTAGAACGATTCCAACTGGGCGAGAGTGTTGGGCGCGATGTAGGCAACGCGGTCGCCTTCCTGCACACCAAGCGTCTGCAAGGCCGCCGACCAACGATCGCAGCGGTCGAAAAATTCCTCGTAGTTCAGCCGCCGATCGCCATCCACGACGGCCTCGCGTTTGGGATAGAGCTTGCGCGCGCGCCGCGCGAATTCGAGCGGACTTAACGGAGTTTCCATTGCGCTCGCGATCGGGAATCGGCCGTGCAGCTTGATCGCAGCGGCCGACCGCGGCGGGAGCCAAGAGCGCCATCGGCCAGACGAGCGACCGCAGCCCGGCAATGATCGGGTCCAAACCAAGATACGCCAGGACGGAGTCGATCATCATCGCTGATAATCGTAGCGCAAGAACCCATTGGGCGCTTCGCCTCAAAGCAGCTAGAATCCCGCTACGAGCCGCATGGAAAGCAACCGCTTCAGAGACTTACGAGGTGGCAGTTTTCCTCGACATCGCCGAAAAATTATTAGGTAATCGGAAAACCAGTCCCCATGTCTGATTCCGAAGCAACAGCGATCGAGATCCGAGTCATTTTCGTTTGCGGAGACCGCTCCTTCACCGTGCGCGACGTGATCGATGCCGCTCTTTTTCGCGGCGAACTGGAGCCGGAATGGAAAAATTTGCTCCGGCTCCTTGCGGCCGAGAAGAAAGCCGATGAACAGGATCTCGAGTTCGATGACGACGCGATTGACGCGGCTGCGGAACGGTTTCGGTATGAACACGACTTGATTACGGCGGAGGAAACCGAGCAGTGGCTGGCTGAGCGCGGGCTGGCCCTGGACGATTTCAGCGGTTTTTTTGTGCGGCACTATTGGGGCGAACAATGGGACGACGTCGAACCGGCAGCGATCGATTATCTCTCCGCGCCTAACGAGATGCATGAACTGCTGACCAACGAGTTGATTCTTTCCGGCGAGCTGGATCGGATGGCCCAGCGGCTCAGCTGGCGGGTCGCGGCCCGCTGCGCGGCGGCCGACGGTACCGTTGATCCGCAGCTGATCGCGGAAGAGGAAACGCGGTTTCTTGAACGCAGTGGGTTAAGCGGGGATCAACTGGCCGGTTGGCTGCAAGGCCTGGGCCGCGACCCGGAGTGGTTGCGCGATGCTCTCGCGATGGAAGCGATCCATCGGCGCGACTGCGCCGCGCTTCTCTCCCGCCAGGCGCGCGCGAGAGAAATCGCCGCCCTCCGCCTCCCGCTGACCCGCTTCGAAGTGGAGATGATCGAACTGGATTCGCTCGACGCCGCCCGGGAAGCGCTCCTCTGCGCGCGCGAGGACGGCATGTCGATGGAAGAAGTGGCGGCCGAGGGACGTTATCCCTACCGTCACCCGGAAGTGTTGCTCGAGGAAATTCCGGAGGATTTGCAGCAGAAATTTCTCAGCGTGCATCCCGGCGAAATCCTCGATCCGATCGCGCGCGGCGACGGCTTCCACCTTTGCCGGGTCATCGGCAAGGCCGAGCCGGACCTGGACGACCCGGTCGTGACAAAGCGGGCGGAAGAACGGATTCTCGATCGCCACTTCTCGGACCTGAACACGCGGCACATTCAGTGGCGAATCCTTCTTACCTAACGAAATGAAAGCGACCGACGAGAATCTTCTGCGCCGCTCGTCCCTCTTTCAATTTCTGCCGGAGGAGCATTTCGAAAAACTGCGCCCACTCCTGCAGGAGGAGAATTACGAGTTCGGCGACCTTCTCGTTAGGCAAGGCGAACCGGCGGACGCTTTTTATGTTCTCGTCTCCGGCCGGGCGCGCGTGGTCAAAGCCGACCAAAACGGAAACGAAATTGTTCTCGCCACCTTGAAGCCGGGCGACAGCTTCGGCGAGGCCGCGCTTTCCGAAGGCGGCACGCGCACCGCCACGGTGCGTTGCAGCACGGCGGTCGAGGCGCTGCGCCTGGATCGCTCCGATTTCCTGCAACTGGCCGAGGAAACTCCCGAGCTAAAGCACTATGTCGAGATGACCGCGCGGCATCGGTCCCTTCACGGTTTTCTTTACGAGTTCAGCAATTTCGGACGCCTGCCGGTGCCCGCGTTGCGCAGCCTGGTGGAAAAACTGACGCCGGTTGAGGTGCCAAAAGGCGACGCCATCATCCGGCAAGGCGATGCGCCGGGTGCGATGTTCATTCTCGAGAAGGGACGGGCGCGCGCTTTCCATTCCGACAATGGCGCGCAGCACAATCTCGCCTTCTACCGCGAGGGCGATTTCTTCGGCGAGCTCTCGATCCTAAACGGCTCGCCTCGCGCCGCGTCGGTCGAAGCCTTTAGTGACTGCCGCCTGCTCGCGCTCGAACCGGAAGCGGTCCGCGACCTGAAGCGCCGCTATCCGGAATTTGGGAAGTTGATGGAGGAACGGCTCGCGCAATACCAGGCCAAAACGGAAGCGCGCGTGCCGCTCGATTTTACGACCGAAATGCTCCCCGCCGAAGTCGCGGCCCACGACAAGATTGGCGTCGACGATAAGAGCCGCCACCCCAGCACGCAAGCCGGTCGACAGCGAAGATCCATTCGCGGAGGAGACCGGCCTTTTCCGGAAAAGGAAAAAGCGCATCCGGCGGATCGAACACATCGAGCAAATCGACGAGATGGATTGCGGCGCCGCGAGTCTCGGCATGATCTGCCGTCACTTTGGTCGCAAAGTCAGTCTTTCGCGGATTCGCCAGCTCTGCCACACCTCGACCGACGGGACGAGCCTGAAGGCGATCTGCCGCGCGGCCACCGAACTCGGGCTCGCCGCCCGCGCGCTCAAGGTGTCGCTGCGCAATCTCCCGCTGATGCCGTTGCCGGCGATTATCCATTGGGAAGGCAACCACTGGATGGTGCTCTACGACGTCGCCGATACCTACGTCAAAGTGGCCGATCCCGCGCTTGGTTTGCGCAAGATTCCGCGCAAGGAATTCGAGCAGAATTGGTCGGGCTACGCCGCGCTTTTCGATTACACCGTCGCCTTCGCGAGCGCCCCGGAGAGCAAGCCGGGGCTCGCCTGGATCCTGCCTTTCCTGACCAAGTTCCGCACTCTCTTCCTGCAGGTGATGCTGCTCGCGGTCGCCATCACTTTCCTCGAACTGCTCTTTCCGGTCTTCACCGAAATGGTGGTCGACAAGGTGATCGTCGAGAAGGACATCAGCCTGCTCAAAACCATTCTCCTCGGGATGGGCGCGGCGCTCTTTTTCGTTCAGGCGGCGTCGCTCGCGCAGGAATATCTGCTCTCGTTTGCCGCCGTCCGCCTCGACACTGCGATCCTCGATTACCTGAGCCGGCAAATGTTGTCGCTGCCGATGAGTTATTTCACCAGCCGCCGCACGGGCGACATCCAGCGCCGGCTCGATGGCGCGCGCCAGGTGCGACAGTTCATCGTGCAGCACGGCATCGGCGCGCTCCTTGCGCTGGTCCAGCTCGTCGGTGCTATCTCGCTCATGGCGCTCTACAGCCCGTCACTCATGCTCGCTTTCCTCGCGACCACGCCACTCTACGGCGGGCTGATGTATTTCTCGCAAAAGGTGCTGCGCCCGCTCTTCGCCGGGGTCGAAGAGAGCCAGGGCAAATACAGTTCACACCAGATCGATGCGATCAAAGGCATCGAAGCGGTCAAAGCTTCCGCGGCGGAAAACGTCTTTCGCGACATGATGCTGAACGAATTCCTCTCCGTCTCGCAAAAGATTTTCCGGAGCAGCTTCATCGTCATGACCTATGACAGCGTGCTGCAAACCATCGGCATGCTTTCGACTGCGATCTTCCTCTGGGTCGGCGCCAACCAGGTGATGTCGGGCGCGCTCAGCATCGGCGGATTTGTCGCTTTCAGTTCGCTCACGGCGATGGCCTACGGCGGCATCCTGCGAACGCTGGGCGTGTGGGACAACATGCAGCTCGCGAACGTGCTCCTCAATCGCCTGAACGACATCTTCGAACAGGAACCGGAACAGGGGCGCGACCGCTCGCGCCTCGCGCCGGTGCACAGCCTGGAAGGGCGGATCGAGCTGCGCGGCGTCAGCTTCAAGTACGGGGGCCCTGAAGCCCCAAATATCCTCACCAATATCACGCTCGACCTTGCGCCCGGCCGCATGGTTGCCTTTGTCGGGCGCAGCGGTTGCGGAAAGACGACGTTGATCAAGCTCATCGCGGGTCTGCTCGAACCAACCGAAGGCACGATTCTGTTCGATCACACCGACCTGAAGACGCTCAACTATCGCGACGTCCGCCAGCATATCGGAATGGTCCTGCAGGAGAACCACATCTTTAACGAATCGATCGCGCAGAACATTGCCTTCGGCGATTCCGAACCCGATCTCGATCGGGTTCTGGCCGCGGCGCAAACCGCGGCGGCGCACGACTTCATCATGCGACTCCCGTTAGGCTACGAAACCAAGATCGGCGAATCCGGGCTCTCACTTTCGGGCGGACAAAAGCAGCGCATCGCGATCGCGCGCGCCATCTACAACAACCCGCCGGTCCTCATTTTTGACGAAGCAACCAGCGCGCTCGACACCGAGTCCGAACGCGCGATTCAGGATAACCTTAGCCGCCTGACGGCTGGTCGAACCACCATCGTGATTGCGCATCGGTTGAGCACGATTCGCGAGGCGGACTCAATCGTTGTGCTCGAAAAGGGCATGGTCGCAGAGGTCGGCAACCACGATCAGCTGATGGCGCAGCGCGGTCTCTATTTTTACCTCTCGAGCCAGCAGCTCGGAATCTGATTTTACCTGACAATGCCGACCGAACTAATGCAGCGCGGCGCCAAGGAGGCCGATTCCGAGATGTTGCCGCAGGATCCACCGCCGTGGTTCGTGCGCTCGACCGCCTGGCTGCTGATCGCGATGTTCGCCGTTGCGCTGCTCGCCGCGGTCCTCGTGAAACTGCCGGAGACGGTCACTTGTCCATTCATCCTCGTGCCGGCGGGCGGTGCGGATCCCATTCAGTCTCCTCGCATGGCGGTTGTCAGCAAGGTCAGTGTGACGATCGGGCAAATTGTGAAGGCGGGCGATCCGCTTTATGTTTTACGCTCTGACGAAATCCGCGGCTGGGGCACTGATCTGCAGACCTTAGGCGAAGATCTGCACACGCATCAGGAAGGCCTGGCGAAGGCCGATGCAGCCTATGCTTCGGCGCTGGAAATCAAGAAGGCGGAAATTTCGCAGGCGGAAAGCGAAGTGGCATTTCGCGAAAAGCACGCCGCGAGCAGTCGCGAGCTGCTCACGCGCCTGGAGAAATTGTCGAAGAACGGCGGTATTTCGCAGGTCGAGGTGCTGCAACATCGACTCGATGCCGCGGAATCGGAGAAAGACCTGAGCGTGGCGCAGCGCACCTCGGAACAGGTTAAGCTCGAGCGGCAGCAAATGCAGGCCGAACATGCGCGCCTGCGGGCGGAAAACGTGGCGGAGATTGAAAAACTAAAAATGCGGCTGAGCGCGCTGCATGGTGATCTTGAAGACTCAAAGCAGAATTTGCTCGTCGTCCGGGCGCCCTACGAGGGCGTGGTTATTTCGCAGGCCCAACAAAACGCCGGCAGCGTGGTGCAAAACGGCCAGGAACTTTGCCAGCTTGCACGGACCGGGGCGAAACCCCGCGCGCAGTTGACCATCAGTGAAGCCGGCCTGCCGAAGCTGGCCAACGGGCAACGCGTTCGTCTTTTCTTCGAAGCCTTTCCTTATCAACGCTACGGGGTGGTGAACGCGAAGCTTGAATGGGTTAGCCCCTCTGCGGTTTCGACGGCGCAAGGCCAACGCTTCGTCGGACTGGCTTCGCTCGATGAAACGGAGCTGACAAAGCGGGGCCACCTGGCATTACGCGTCGGAATGGGCGGCGAAGCGCGCGTCGTGGTGGGGCGACGCACGATGATTGAATACGCCTTCGAACCCATTCGGCAGCTGCGCGAGAACATGCGCAACTAAGACGTCATGCAACGCGCCCTTTCCCGCCTCAAGGTCGAAGACCTAACGACTGCGAACGACGCGATGGCTCGTTGCCTGCGGCTGGCCGCATTGGCGGCGAGTTCCGATGTGCCGGTCGTCCTTCTCGGTGAGACCGGCACGGGAAAAACATTGCTCGCGCATGCCATTCACAATTCCTCCGCGCGCGCCGAACGCGCCTTCGTCGCTTTCAACGCCTCGGCCATGAGCGACACGTTGATCGAGAGCCAGCTCTTCGGACACGAGCGCGGCGCGTTCACCGGCGCGCAACAGACGGTCAAAGGGAAATTCGAGCTGGCGAACGAGGGCACGCTCTTTCTCGACGAGATCGCCGACATGAGTCCGCTCGCGCAGGTGAAAATCCTGCGGGTGCTCGAATACGGCGAATTTGAGCGACTCGGTTCGGAGCAAATGCTGCACTCCGACGCGCGAATCATTTGCGCCACCAATTGCTCGCTCCTCGAACAGGTGCGGCAGGGCAAATTTCGCGAAGATCTTTATCATCGCTTGAACGGCCTGACCTTGCTCATTCCACCTTTGCGCGAGCGGATGGAGGAGCTCCCGGCGCTGATCGCAGCGGAGCTGAAAGCTTCCGCGGTTAACGAAGGTAAGAGGATCACTGCGATTCATCCCGAAGCGATGGACAAACTGATCGCTTATCCCTGGCCGGGAAATCTGCGCGAGCTCAATCACACCGTCCGGACGATGACGCTCTTCTGCGAAGGCCGCGTCATTCTCCCCGAGCACGTGGTCTTTCCGCCGGACCTGAAATCCCACCCGCCGCCGGTCACACCGGACCGCGATGCGGAGCCCTCGCCTAACGGGGAAGCGAACATGCGCGATCTTTCTCTCGCCGCGGCCGTCGCCCGTCACGTGAAATTTGTTTACGATCAAGCGGGCCGTAACCAGCGACGCACCGCCCGGTTGCTCGGCATCTCGCGGGCGACCCTCGCCCGGCATCTCCGGGCCAAGGATCAAAAATGAGCCGGTCTGGGGGTAAGACTGGACCAGACTGCCTCGCATCAGGGCCGGCGTATCGAAGAGGGCCGGAGACAGATGCAGGATTCGTTAGGGAAATTTTGCCGCGGGCAAGAGTCCCTTTTACGAGGGAGAATGTGCCCGGAAGTTTATCCTGCGCGCGCTGGATTTTTCAGCGCAGACTGGCCTTGGCATGAATGGTGTTAATAGGAGACACACGTGAACACACCGAAGGACAAAACAAATACGCCGGCTGGTGGATCACCCAAACAGAAACGCAGGAAGGACAAATTGATACGGCTCGATGACCTCATCCCAAAAGGAAATGTCTCGGGCGGCCGTCAACTGCTCTTCGGCGCGACTGACATCAACCAACAACAAACAAAACGAAAGAGATAGACAGTATGGCTACTAAGAAAAAAGTCGTGAAAGTGCGCGACCTGAAACCGTCGAAAGACGCCAAGGGCGGAGTCGGCCGCAAGCACGACGGCCAACGCGGCAGCTGGACGGCAGTCGGCAGCAGCTGGACGGCGCCACCCGGCGGGCCGCAATAACCAGGGTCGATCCGATAGAGCCGCCTCCCGGTCCAATCCCGCGCGGCGGTTCCATTTTTGTCAGGTTAGGATAGCAACCGGTCCACTCGGGCCGGTTGTTTGTTTTCAGGATGCTAACGGCCGCGCTGGGTGACGTGGCTCAGTGGCCAAGCGAGTGAGCTCTTTCGAGCTGCGCGCGGCCCGCAGCAACCCCGACGGCGGCAAGAGATTGTCGGCGTGGCCACCGCAATCAAACGGTAGAGCGTTTCCCTGCCAGAAGCGTCCGGCGCAACGCCTTCCGCGGCATCGTTATCGACGAGTGCAATTTTCCGCGCAAGACTTTCCCGTGGCGCCGATGAAAAAAGAACAGATCGTCGAGGTCCTGGAGACGATCGCGACCCTGCTCGAGCTGCAGGAAGAGAATCCGTTCAAGATCCGCGCTTACACCAACGCGGCGCGCTCGATCGAAACCTGGGGCGGGAATTTGCGCGAAATGGCGGAAGAAAATCGGCTCGAGGAAATCCCGGGCGTGGGCAAGGCCATCGCTGGAAAAATCACCGAGCTTGCACTCACCGGCTCGTCAAAGTTTTACGACGAGCTGCGCGCCAAATTTCCCGCCCGGCATCCTCGAACTGTTTTCCCTCCCCGGCCTCGGTGCGAAAAAGATTAAGGCGCTTTACGAGAAACTGCAGGTGGGTTCCCTGGCAGATCTGACGCGGGCTTGCGCCGCGGGACGGGTCGCGGAACTGCCGGGCTTTGGAAAAACGACCCAGGACAAGCTCGCCCTAACGATCGCGAATCGTGCGAAACACGTTGGCAGTTTCCAGCTCGGCGCGGTCGCGGCCGAGGCCGAGCAGTTGCAGGATGATCTGCGGCAGCATCCCGCTGCGTCGCGCGTGAGCATTGCCGGAAGTTATCGGCGCCGAAAAGAAATTGTGCGCGACCTCGATTTCATCGTCGCCACGAAGGCGCCGGAAGAGATCACTGAGTTTTTTGTCGGGCATCCGCTCGTCGAGAGCGTTATCGCGCGCGGCACGACCAAAACCAGCGTCCGGTTGCGCTCCGGCATCCAGGCCGATCTGCGCGTGGTTAGCGCAGCGGAATACCCGTTTGCCCTCGGCTATTTCACCGGAAGCAAAGAGCACAATATCGTCTTGCGGAACCGCGCGCTGCAACGCGGCTGGACGTTGAACGAATATCGGCTCGCGCCCGCCGAAACTGTCCCGCGCAAGAATCGACCGGCGAACACGATTCCTGAAGTGCGGGATGAAACGCAGCTTTATCGTGCGCTCGATCTCGACTTCGTTCCGCCGGAATTGCGCGAAAATTGCGGCGAAATCGAAGCGGCCGCCGAAGGACGCTTACCGCGACTGCTCGAGCCGGAAAATCTGCGCGGCACATTTCATTGTCACACCAGCGCGAGCGACGGTCGCAATTCGCTCGAGGAAATGGCCGCGGCCGCGCAGGAGCTCGGCTTGCAATATCTCGGCATTGCCGATCACAGCCGCAGTTCAATCCAGGCCGGCGGTCTCGATCGCGCCCGGCTTCGCGCGCAGGTCGCAGCGATCCGCGCGCTGAACAAGACCTTCGAGGCTTCCGACTTTTCGCCGGCGTCGAGTGCGACATCCTGCGCGATGGCTCGCTCGATTTCGATGACGACACGTTAGGCGAGCTCGATTACGTCGTCGCCTCGGTGCATTCCGCCTTTCAATTGCCCGGAAGCGGAAATGACGAAGCGCATCATCCGCGCGATCGAGCAACCCGTATGTCACCTTTCTCGCCCATCCGACCGGCCGGCTCCTGCTCAAGCGTGAGGCCTATGCGGTTGACATTCCAGCGATCATCGAAGCTGCGGCCGAGACCGGCACGTGGATTGAGATCAACGCCGCACCGAAACGCCTCGACCTCGACTGGCGCTGGTGGCCGCTGGCGAAGGAAAAAGGAGTGAAATGCGTCATCAATCCCGACGCGCACGGCGTGGAGAAACTGCCGGAATTATGGTTCGGCGTCGGCGTCGCACGCAAAGGCTGGCTCACGAAAAGCGACGTGATGAATTGCCTGCCGTTAGGCAAAATCGAGCGCGAGCTGCAGCGAAAGCGCTCTCGTTTGTCATCCTGAGCCGCGGCCAAGGACCTCGCAGTTGCCGTTCACGGTTCCTGGCCGTGATGTCCTTTCGATTCAAGTGTCCGTCAGGCCACCGACTCCCGCTGCGGCATGAGCATCGTCAGGCACTTGCAGGCGCCGCCCGCCTTGAGGAACTCCGACATCGGGAGCGGGTGGCAATTGAAGCCTCGCTTCGCCTAACGACTTCATCAGCTTGGGCGCGCCTTCCGGCAGGACGATCTCGCGCTCCAGCACGACCGCGTTGCAGGAAAAATGCGCCGCTTCTTCTTCCACCACGTCGATCAGGTTCGGGACGTGATCGCGGATGGTGCGCTGGCCGTATTCATCGAAAGCGGCCGGGAACCAAACCGCGCCGCCATCGGTGAGCGGACAGAAGCAAGTGTCGATGTGATAAAAGCGCGGATCGACCAGCTCGACCGAGATCACCAGGCAGTTCAGAATATCCGCGACGCTGCGATGCGCGCTCACGTCGGTGCGAAATTTGTAGCCGCAAAAAAGCGCGTCGCCCGCAAAGAGCGCGTCGCCTTCTCCTTCGAAAAACTGATCGTCCGGCAACCAGACGATTTCGTAGCCGTGCTTTTCCATCCACTCCGCAAAGAACGGCGCTTCCCCGGCCCGTTCTTTGTGCCGAAAATTACTCGGGATAAATTTCTTGCCGACGGTCAGCCCGGCGTTGGCGGTGAAGACCATGTCGGGCAGCTTCGGCTGCGGCGGGACGAGATGGACGTTGCACCCAAGGCTGAGGAGTTTCTCGTGCAGTCCGCGCCACTGCGCCTGGACGAGCGGCGTATCGGCGCCGCGGGCGCGGCTCATCCAGGGATTGATTTCGTATTCGATGCCGTAGTAATCCGGCGGGCAAAGCAAAAGATTGCGCATACGGTTCTTGCCTAACGATCTGCCTCGATGCAATCGGTCAGCTCACGCAGGAAAGGCTCGATGTCGGTGACCAAACCGACGGCCTGGAAAGCTTCCGCGATCGGTCAGCTTCGTGACCACCCCGGGATTGATATCGACGCAAAGTGTTTTCACGGTCGCGGGCAGCAGATTCCCGACCGCGATTGAATGCAACATCGTGCCCATCATCATCGCGATCGTTACCCCTTCGAGCTTGGCCCGCATCGCTTTTTGCGCCTCGACCGCGTCGGTGATGACGTCGGGCAATGGCCCGTCATCGCGGATGGAACCGGCGAGGACAAAATCGACGTCGTTCTTCACACAGGTATACATGATGCCGCGCTTCAGCAGACCGCTCGCGACGGCCTGCCTGATCCCGCCGGCTCCGCGGATGGCGTTGATCGCGCGCATGTGATTCTGCGTGCCTTGGTGCGGCGAGCGCGCCGTGCTCCAGATTCACGCCTAGCGACGTCCCAAAAAGCGCATTCTCGATGTCGTGCGCGGCGAGCGCGTTGCCGGCGAAAAGAAGCTGGATGTAGCCCCAGTTGATCAATTTCTCGAAATGCTCGGCCGCGCCGGTGTGGACAATCGCCGGGCCGCCGACAACGAGGATTCTTGCCGTGCTCCTCGCGGGAGCGCTTGAACTCCCGCGCCATCTCGCGGATGACCGCGCTCTTCGGTTTTTCGATCGAGACGTTGCTCGACATGAACTCAAAAACATCGGCGCGCGCGGTCGAGCGTTGCAGCGGCACCACGCGGATGCCCTGGTGGCCGACGACGATCTCCATGCCTTTTTTCACGCCGTAGAATTTGGTCGCCGTGCGCCGTCTTCGCGACGCGATCGACCACGATGGCGCTGTCCATCAAAGCCGGCTGGACCTCCACTTCGCCATCTTCCAGTCTGAACGAAGGTCTGCTGGTTGGTCGTGACGTAAAATCCCTGCGGATAAACGCCGTCGGCCGGCGCCGCGGCCAGTTGCACGCTCTTTCTTTCCGTCACCTCGGCGCCGTGCTGCCGGAGCCGCAGGATGAGTTCGTCGAGTTCGTCGGCGCCTGGCGCGGTGACCTCAATGCGGGCAAAACTTTGATCCGTCCGCTGCTCGCCGATCCTGATTTCGCCGATCTTGAAGGTGCTTCCGCGGGCGATGATTTCATCGAGCACCTTCGGCAGAATGAGCGAATCGATGATGTGGCCGCGCAGCTCGATGGTCTCGGAAGGCATCGGCGGAACTTAGCCAAGGAACGCGACCGCGCCAGTTGAAGCGCGACTAACGAGCTGCCCCAGCCTCACTTGTCGCGCGCGATCGCTGATACCGATTTCCGCTTGTCGACACCGCGCCCTCGGCTATTAATGCAGCCGTTCCTGCCGCAAATCACGTGAAAGATCCCGACACATCCGCATCTGCCGACCCGCAACCCGGGCAAGGGTTTCATCTTTCGGACGAGCCGGTCGTGCGGTCCAATCGGGTCCCTGCTTCGGACGATGGCGCCGTTTCCCGGGGCTTGCCGGCGTCCTACGGCACGGATTTGCTTTACGTCATCGCGCGCGACCCGAAGTCGCTTTTCGTCTACTGGGATCTCAATTGGACGCGGCTCTTCACGCGAGCCGGCCTTTCCGCGCGACAGGTGCACCTCCGCATCTATCGCGAGGACGGGTCGATCGAAGGGACACGCGAGATCAACCCATTTCGCGGTCATTGTTACGCCGATGTCGCTTCTGCAGGAACGGGATACTACTGCGAGATCGGCTGTTTCGAGGACGACGAATGGACGAGCCTCGTGCGCTCCGGGGAAGCAGCGACGCCGCAGGACAGCATGTCCGACGACATCTCCGCACAATTTGCCACGCTGCCGATTCACCTGAGCTTTCAGCGCTTGCTCGAGATGGTTCGAGCGACCCAACCGGAGGGCGCGACGCTGGCGCGCTCCGTGGCGGAGCTGCAAGCGCGCGCGCGAGTAACCGAGGACACGGTCACTCCGGACGAATGGTCGCGCCTCGTCGCGGCGGCCGCCTCGCTCAATGGCAACGGAGCGCCCGCCTCCGATATCGCCGCTCTTCTGGAAGCCGCCCGGGCGGCGACCCCCACAGCCGACGAGCTGGAACAGTGGAGGAAGCTAGGGGAACAATTTGGCGGCTCGAGCTGGGGTGGCGCAAGCGGGAGCGGCGTCGGTGGCCGCAGTCCAGCCTAACGAGTGAACAAGATCGTCGCCGGAACAAGTCTCCGCTTCTCCGGTTCTTGCAGTGATCGTGCTCATCCGCGTCCTTACACTCGGGACCCCGGATCCGACCAACCCCGACCAAAACGCTTGAACGGGCTTGGGTATTTGTGGAATCCGGATTTCTCGAAACTAACCGACTTCGGATTTCGACGGCATCTTCCCATTTGCCGCGTTAGCTGATCAGGCATTTTCGCGGGGACGGCGAACGTGCTATTCTCGCCGGTGAAGCCCTTCGGCGCCCGCCGCCTCTGCCATCGTCTGATCCCGGCGTTCGCCGCTCTTCTCTGTGTTGCGTCGACCTTCGGCGCGAGCGGGCCGCGGCCGCAACCGGCGTTGGAGAATCCGGAATTTCAAGCCTTGCCGCTGGAGCGCTCGCGGCAAAATCATCTTCTGCTCCGGGCCGAGATCAACGGCAAACCGGCCCTCCTCGGCGTCGATACCGGTGCGCCGGTGAGTGCGATCTCGGCCGCGCGGCGCAAACATTTCGGGATGTCGGCGATTCCCGGCACCTCCAAGCTTCCGCCGCGGCTGCGCATCAACGGCGGCTTCAATCGCGTCACCATCGCGCACCAGCTCCGCCTCGGCGCCCTCATCCTGGTGGACGAGCCGATGGTCGCGATCGACCTGAGCGCACCGGCCCGCGCCGCGCGTGAATTTCACGAGCAGGAACTCGACGGCATCCTCGGCGCCGACATTCTCTTCCCCACCCAGGCCGTGCTCGATTGCAAAAAGCAGATCTTGTTCATGAAAGTCGATCCGGACGTGCCGCGGCACCGTGCCGGGAATAAATCATCGCGGCTGGAAAAACATGCCGATCCGCGTGACGAAAGGCTGGAATCTCTACGTCGACAGCAAGCTGAACGGCAAAGCCGGCGCAGCTCATGATCGATACCGGCGCTTTCACCACCCTGATTCATCGACCGTTCGTGCGCGAAATGCGGCTTCGAGACGCGCGACACGCCCTACACCTCCGGCGCGGTCAATCTCGACGAACGCGGCCTGCAGCTTGCGATCATCCGCCGCTTCGCGGTCGGGCCGTTTTCTGGTCAGAGGAAAAGAGGTCGGCGTGATGGACCTGGACGGATTGATCCACGGCGATCTGCTCAAGGGCGAACCGCCGGTGGCGGGATTGTTAGGCTCGGAGTTTCTCCGCCGCAATAACGCGATTATCGATTTCGGCACCCGCACGCTCTATCTGAAACTGTGAGACGGCTTCCCGGAAATCTGGAAACCAGGAAGTCGGCATCCGTAAAGCTCGAAGTCCTTCTCGAGTCCTTACGATTCGTGAGCCGGATTCGCTGGGTTCACGAATTTGTTCTCTGAAAAATCGAATGCATCGCCGCGCCATCCATGTCACTGGTCTGAGATGAAACCAACGTTGTTCTGCTGCCTGCTCGTCTGCTCTCTTGGCCTGGCGAATGTTCGCGGCCAGGAGGCCAACAAACCGGAAGAAAAGAAACCCATGGATACAAATCAAAAGGAAGTGGCCGTGCTCAAAACCAGCGACGGCGAAATGGTCGTCGAATTCTGGCCCGACGTGGCGCCCGAAGACGGTCGAGAATTTCAAGAAACTGGCGCGCGAAGGCTTTTACGACGGCACCGCGTTTCATCGCATCATCAAGGGCTTCATGATCCAGGGCGGCGATCCGAACACGAAGGATCCTCGCGAACGAAGCCCGCTATGGCACCGGCGGCCCGGGCTACAGCATCCAGGCGGAATTCAACGATCGTCCGCATCGTCCGCGGCGTCCTCTCGATGGCGCGCTCCGCAGATCCGAACTCGGCCGGCAGCCAGTTTTTCATCTGCCTCGGCACCGCCAGCTCGCTCGACCAGCAATACACCGCGTTCGGCAAACTGATCAAAGGCCTCGACGTGCTCGACAAGATCGGCGACACGCCCGTCAGCCGCAGCGCGAGCGGCGAGATGAGCAAGCCGCAGACCCGCGTCGCGCTCGAGAGCGTCAAGATCGTGCCGGCGGATTCGGTCAAATAATTGTAGCGGCGGTCTATGACCGCCGATTCGTCGTTAGGCATGGCAGAACCGGGAAAGAATTCGACGGTCGCAGTCCGCCGCGACAAGGGTCGCACTGGTCCAGATGCAGTGCGGCCCCGAGCCCGAGGCCAACCTCGCCAAAGCGGTCGCGCGCGTGCGCGAAGCGGCCGAGCAGGGCGGGCAGATCATTTGTCTGCCGGAGCTTTTCCGGTCGCAATATTTCTGCCAGTCGGAGGACCACGCCAACTTCGAGTTCGCGGAGGAAATCCCGGGGCCCTCGACCGAGGCGTTGGGCGAAGTCGCGCGCGAGACCGGGGCGGTCATCGTCGCGTCGCTCTTCGAGAAACGCACCGCCGGTCTCTATCACAACACCGCGGCGATCATCGGCGCCGACGGCGAGCTCCTCGGGAAGTATCGCAAGATGCACATCCCGGATGATCCTTCTTATTACGAGAAGTTTTATTTCACGCCGGGCGACCTCGGTTTCAAAGCCTGGCCGACCCCGCACGGCAAGATCGGCGTCTGCGTTTGCTGGGACCAATGGTATCCGGAAGCCGCCCGCCTAACGACTCTGCGCGGCGCCGAGATTCTCTTTTATCCGACCGCGATCGGCTGGCATCCGTCGGAAAAAGCGAAATACGGTTACGCCCAGCATTCCGCCTGGGAAACGATGCAGCGCAGTCACGCGATCGCGAACGGCTGCTTCGTCGCGGCGGTCAATCGCGTCGGCCACGAAGCGCCGGTCGGCGGCGACGGGATCGAGTTCTGGGGCCAAAGCTTCATCGTCGCGCCGAGCGGCGAGATTCTGGCCAAGGCGAGCGTCGATCGCGAAGAAACCATCTTCGCCGACGTGGAATGGAAGCGCGTGAACGAACACCGCACCCATTGGCCCTTCCTGCGCGACCGCCGCATCGACGCCTACGGCGGCATCGAGCAGCGTCTGCTCGACTAAGTGGCGGGTTTCTCTCGTCCCAAATTTGCCAGCTTCTGATCAAGCAGTTTTTCCTTCCTTGCTGCCGCGGGTATCTCTACAACAGAGTCTATGAATTCGGCTCTTGCCGTTCCCCTTCCTTGAAGCGAGCCCGGATTAGGCCGAATTATCCCGCAATAAAGGCGGGATTTTCCGGCCCACTTCTCGTTAGGCGACGCATTTTTGGAGATCATATGAAGAAAGCTTCTCTTCCACCGCTCATCACCACCAGTCTTGCAGCCGCGATTCTGGGCGTGTGGAAGCTCAAATCGCGACGAGACGTAGATGCCACGGGACGAATCCACATCGATCCGTTTCTCGGCCGGATCCGCTTGGTATCCTCCGTTTTGGGCCACGTCACTTTGCGGCTCAGTTCATGAAGCGCGAGCGATCCGCTCGGGGAACGAGCCACAGCCAGTCGAAGCCGAAAACAATAATGTCGCCGTGAACGGATACAGTGCTTATTTCGGTACTTTATAGTTAGACGAAATCGCAGGCACTCTCACGACGGATATTGAGGGAGCCATTTCATCCGCAACGTTGGCGACACATGAGGATGTGTGGCGGACAATGAACTCATTATCCAGCTGCACACTACCGCCGTCGATGGTACAGCATCACACGAACAAACTCTTTTTCCCGCACAGGCTAGTCTTCGAGCGTGCTAACCAAAAGATGAGCTAACGCACCCTGCCGTGGCTTAGTTCTTTTTCGTTGGATGACTGGCGCGTCTCATCTGAAAGTGGCGACATGGTCGCGTTGACGTTTCTCCTGACGACAACACTGGCCTGGTCCCAGCCAGTGCCTGGATCGTTAGACGTGCACTGGAACGAAGGCGCCTCAGATTGCAGAGCAACTCCGCAAGACGCTCTTCAGGTCCATCATTACGAGCCGCAAACATCTATCCTGCGCCAGAGTCCATGCGCGACCTTTGAGCAAATTTTCATCTATCTTCTCATCGGCTCCGACAAAGCCCTTCTAATCGATACCGCCGCTGTCGCGGACCCGAAAGAGATGCCGCTAGCGAAAACGATCCTGGAACTATTGCCGGATAAGGACCACAGAAAGCTTCCACTCCTGGTGGCACTACCCACCGCCATTTGATCATCGCGCCGGCGATCCTCAGTTCGCGTCCGTTCCGTCGGTCCAGATCGTGCATAGATTTGGAGGGAGTTCGAGCATTCTTCGGCTTCACGAACTGGCCGAAGGGGATCGGGCACCTCGATCTGGGCGGCCGAACTGTGGATGTAATTCCAACACCGGGACACAACGAAACGCACGTGGCGTTCTACGATAACAGAACGGGGATTCTCTTTTCCGGAGATTTCCTTCTGCCGGGCCGACTGCTGATCGAAGATGCCGCGGCTTACCGCGAAAGCGCCCTGAGGGTTGGCGAGTTTCTGAAGACGCGGCCGCTCACCCATATCCTGGCGGCCACATCGAATTGAACACGGCCGGACAGGCCTACCGATTCGGATCTCACTATCATCCCAACGAACACCGGCTCGAGTTGGCGAGAGAAGACTTGACCGCGTTGCCAGCCGCGTTTGAAAGCTTCAACGGCTTCTACGCACGACATCCGAATTACATTCTGAGCAATCCCATTCGCAACCTTGTGGCGCAGGCCATTATCGCGGTCGCGGTATTAATTTTCATCGTGTGGGGAGTGCGCCGGTTGCTACGCCGCTGGCGAGGTTGATCGTACGCAATGCCGTCAGCCATCCGATTCAGCTAACCGAGCATTGTGTCGGGCTGAGTCCTGAGTAAATGCTCATTGTCTCGCGTGCACAAACGGCTTAGATGAGTCTAGGCTCCCAGGTGCAATTCCGCTGCGATCCGAGCCCACGGTTCATCACGTGTAGATAGCTCCTGCGTACTGAAGTCGAGGGGCCGCGTGATTGCCCCATGCTCTGCCCAGCAGTGTTTGAGTCAACTCCTTACGGGCGTCGCCACCCAATTCCCGGGAATGCACACAGTTACGCATCCCGCTGACTGCTCGCACAGCAGCAACAGGCAAGTGGCGGGGGCACAAACGTCAATCACATTGCGCGAACGCGCTGCGAACTTTGCCGTTTGTGCCACCCCTTGTGCTTGCCCTTCGGCCCCGAGAACTACGGCACCACCGTCAGGGTAAGATCGTTGCCGTCGCCGCCTTCGTAGCTGGCTTGGAAGTTGTTTCCGTTGACCGTCAGGATCGCGCCGTCGGGCAGGTTGCTGAAGGTGCCGCTGATCGGAGTCGCCGAGGTGTTGCTGATCACGGTCAGGACGAGCCCTGCCTGCAAGCGCGCCTTGCGACTGTTCCTTGAAAGACAAAGGTCGCACCAGCTTTGATCGTCACTCCCAGGGCGACCACTTTGTCCGTCCGAGCTTTGTTGCCTTTGGCCTTGAAGGTGTAGGTGTAGGTGGCATCGGCGTTGAAGGTGAGTGCGCTTTGGCTGGTAAGGGTAGCTTGCTTCCTTGTTCCCCCGGCCGGAGCGAGGAAAGCTCCCGCGCCGCTGCCAGTGCCGATTGTCACCGCGCCGGTGATGATCCCGCTGCCGCCCAAAGTGCCAGCGTTGACTTTCACGGCTCCGGTGCCGGTCGCCGAGCCAGTGGTGTTGCTGACCAAGAAGGTGCCGGCGCTCACGGTGGTGCCTCCAGTGTAAGTGTTAGCTCCGCTTAGCGTCAGCGTACCCGTTCCGGTCTTGGTCAGCGAGCCGCCCGTGCCGCCGCTGAATCCCGCCATCCTGCATCACCCCGGAAAAGGTCGTGCTCAGGTTGTTCGTGCCCACGGTCAGGTTAACGCCTCCGAGGAACACAAGGCCGCTGCCTTCAATCGAGCCGGTCGTGACGCCCGGAGCGTCGTGTTGGCTAATGTCCAGAGTGCCGTTGCCGAAAACCTCCACCCGCGCCGTCCCGCCCGTGGAACCTAAACGATATTGAATGAAACCGCCCGCACCTCCGTTCGAACCGCCGTTGGCGATGAGCGTGGCGTTGCCCGCGTCGCCTTCGAATAAGTCGTTTCGCCCCTTGAATGCGTCACTGACCGTGGCGCCGTTGGTGGTCACGGTGGCGTTGCCCGCGGTCGAGCCCGCTTGAAAGACCGTGAATCCGCCACCTGTCCCGCTGACTGTGCCGCCAGCGTTGGTAAAGGTAGCATTGCCAGCGGTGGCTGTCGTCGCTAAAGATGACGATGCCGAATGCGTTGGTAAAGGTAGCATTGCCGGCGGTCGAGTTGCCAAAAAACAGAATCTCGGCGTTATTGGTTACGGTGGCATTGCCGGCCGTCGAGGTAGCGCCGAATTTCAAGCGCGGCGTTGTTGGTGAAGCTGGCATTACCCGCGGTCGCGCTGTCGCCGAAAGTTATGTCGCCAGTGTTAGTGAAGAGTGTCGAACTTCCCGCCGTCGCGCTGTTCAGGAAGTTTATCACGGTAGGGCCAGAGACAAAGTTCTGGGTGATCCCAGAATTGTTCGTGATGCCCACGCCGCTGATGGTGAACGACGAAGAAGGGGCTGGTGATCGTGAACGCGCTCGCGCCCGGGTTGAACACGATGCCGTTGACCTCTGTAGTCGCCGAGATGACGGGGCGTCTTATATTGGAGGTCGCGAACGTTGCCGTGTCCGCCGGCCCATTGGGCGGGCCATTGGCAATCCAGTTGGCCGCGCTGTTCCAGTCCGTATTGGCAGGAGTTGCCTTCCAGGTGGCGCTCCCGGCGAAGCTGCTGCTCGCTGTTGCAAGAAGGAGCGTCAGAATGGCGGCGGCCGAGGGAAGGAAGGCCCACGCACGCGGGCGCCGGAATGACTGAATACGGATTCCCACGGAAGGATCTCCCTGGATAGGAACGGTATGCTGCTGACTAAGAATTCGAAGTTGTTTTTGGTTTTCATTTTGGTTTTCTAGTGCTTGAGTTAGTTGTCTGATCGATATACCGTGATCAGGATTGACCGCAGCTCATCTGTTATTTCTGAAGAGGCTGTGGCTCGCCGTAGATGAAGTCATCCATCATGACGATGTCATGCCTGGGATCATCATTCCCGCCCGGGGCCTCATCGGTCGTGATCTGGACCGACGCGATGCGCGCGTCGTCGAATTTGATACCAATGAAGGACAGGCTTGCATCGCCTGGCGAGGCCGGGACAAAACTGCGGAAAATCCGCTTGCCGTCCTCGATCGAAATACTCGATCAGTGTGCTGGCCTTGTGTCTCTGTCCGTCCATCTGGCTGGTCAACGTCTGTGAAGACCGCGCCGAAGCCACTCACTGTCGCCGGGCGAGCCCCGTTGGTCCCCGGGATGAAGAACACAGCCGTCGGTAACGTTGCTTCCCACCGGAGTGAACAACCGCGACGGGCTGAAGGTCGTGAAGATGGTGGCGTAGGTCGGATTATTGAAGAGCACAGCCAGGCCCGATGGGGAGGCCTGCGAAAGGCCGATCCCCGGTGTGGTGAACTGGCGCCGCGGGTGTTCAGGAACACATTGAACGGCGTGACCGGGGGTGTCGTGTCCATGATGTTGGGATCACCGCCGTCCCAGTTGATCTCGCGGCGACCGCTTGAGAGCGGCCCTGGGTTATTGGCGTTATTGGGGTCGCCCAGAGCAGCGCGAAAGGCATCGACCGTGCCTTGAATCGAGGCCGCGGTCGGTCCGGCCGCCTGGAACACGGCCGGCGCGACGAACGCCACCGGCCAAGTCGTCCTGCGCGTGTGCAGTCTGGCTAACCGGGACTAGCGTCGAGAGCAGGCCTAAGCGGCCATGATTGAGTTGGTTACTGATGGTGTAGTTTTCATAGGTTTACTTGATGTTTTATTTTTGTTTTGGTTTTTCCGGCGCGTCTCTTTTTCGTGCCGGTTCTATCTGCTAAAGCGGAAAGCCGGCTTCGAACCCGCCACGAGCCGCGCAGTTTTTCTCTAACCGCCTCGCGTTGTGCTGTATTAATCCCCCGACCGTGTTAGGGTTTGCAGCGTCGAGCAGCCTTTATGACGACGCCCTCATCCACGCGACAAGAGGTCACCCAACTGCTCGGTGACTGGAGCGGAGGAGATGAGGGAGCGCTGGAGAAGCTGTTTCCGCTGGTGCAACCCGAATTGCACCGGCTGGCCCACCATTACATGAGCCGGGAGCGCGCCGGTCACACCCTGCAAACCACCGCGATCCTGAACGAAGCCTACCTGCGGCTGGTCGATAACACGAAGCCGCCCTGGCAGAACCGGAACCACTTTGTCGCGGCGGCCGCGCAGTTGATGCGGCGCATCATGGTTGACCACGCCCGTGAACGCCACACGCTCAAGCGTGGCGGCGGCGCACTGAAAGTGACCTTGGACGAAGCTGCCTTCGTGACCGAATCGCGATCGGAGGAATTGCTCGCTCTCGACGAAGCGCTGGAAGGGCTGGCGGTGCTCGACCCGCGCAAGAGTCAAATTGTCGAACTGCGTTACTTCGGCGGTTTGACGATCGAAGAGACGGCTGAATTCCTGAAACTCTCTCAGCGGACGGTGGAGCGCGAATGGACCATGGCCAAGGCCTGGCTTTACCGGGCGCTGCGTGGGGAAGAAACCGGATGAACGCTGAGCGTTGGCAACGGGTCAACGATCTCTTTCACTTAGCCACCGAGCGTGCGCCCGAGGAGCGGGCCGAATTTCTTGAGCAAGCTTGTCGCGGCGACGAGAGCTTATGCCGCGAGGTGAGGTCTCTGCTTACCTCCCACGAGCGGACGGAGAATTTCATCGAACTACCGGCTTTCGAAGTCGCTCCCGAGCTCCTGGCTGGCGAGACGGCCGGCGCATTGGTTGGAGAATTGATCGGTCATTACCGGATCGAGTCGCTCATCGGCATTGGCGGAATGGGCGAGGTTTATCTGGCGCGAGATGAGCAACTCGGACGCAAAGCCGCGCTCAAGCTTCTTCCAGAGCGCTTGACGGCGGACGAGATGCAGCTCAGCCGGTTCAAAAATGAGGCGCGGAGTGCCTCGGCTTTGAATCATCCCAACATTCTGACGGTTTACGAGATCGGCGCGGAGGGAAACCGGCAATTCATCGCGACCGAGTTCATCGAAGGTATAACTCTGCGCGCGTCGCTCGCGTCCGGGAGGATAGATCTGCGGGGCGCGCTAGAGATTGCCGCGCAAGTGGCTTCGGCACTGGCCGCAGCGCACGAGCCGGCGTTGTGCACCGCGACATCAAACCGGAGAACATCATGCTGCGCCCGGATGGATTCGTAAAGGTGCTCGACTTCGGGATTGCCAAACTGACCGAGCAAAGGCTGGCGTCGGACCATTATGAAATCGAAACAACGGCGGCGCTGCAAACGCGACCAGGATTAGTGTTAGGCACAGCGCGCTACATGTCTCCGGAACAAGCCCGCGGCCAGAAGGTAGACGCGCGCTCGGATATTTGGAGCCTGGGGGTGGTGCTCTATGAGATGGTAGGAGGGATGCCGCCGTTCTCGGGCGAGACGCCGAGCGACTGCATCGCCTCCATCCTAACGAAGGAGCCGCCACCTTTATCCGGCGTGCTGTCGGATGTTCCACTCAAACTCGAATTCATTTTGCAAAAGGCTTTACGCAAAAACAGCAATGAGCGTTACCAGACGATCGAGGAGATGCTCGCCGACCTCCGCGATCTTAAGGGTGAACTGGAAGCGAATGGCTTCTCGCGTGCCGGATCTATCGTCAGCAAGATCAAACGTCACAAACGGGGCGTGTTACTCACTCTCGTGGCGGCGCTCCTGGCGACCGCGGCCCTTGCCTACTCTTTTTTCCGCGCCGCTCCGGCGCCGTCATCAGATGAAAAATCCATCGCCGTTCTGCCCTTTGAAAACCTGAGCGAGGAACAATCCAACGCTTACTTCGCCGATGGGATCCAGGACGAAATTCTGACCCGACTCTCGAAGATCGCAGATCTTAAAGTCATCTCCCGCACATCAACCGAGCGTTACAAGAACCGATCTCAAAAACTCTCTGAAATTGCCAAACAACTCGGCGTCGCCAATCTCCTGGAAGGTAGCGTCCAGAAAACAAATGACCGGGTGCGGGTCAACGTGCAATTGATCAGAGCGGCAAGTGATTCACATCTCTGGGCCGAGACCTTTGATCGCAGACTGATCGACATCTTTTCCGTCGAAAGTGAAGTCGCCAAAACCATCGCCGATCAGTTACGGGCGAAACTCACCGGTCAGGAGGAGGAGGTCATCGCCGCCCGACCAACAGACAGTCCTCAGGCTTATGATGCCTATCTCCGGGGCCTGGCTTATACCCTGAAAACAGGAAACTCACCTGCCAACACCCTTGGCGCGCAGAAATATCTCACGAGACGCAGTGCGGTTGGACCCCAAGTTTGCCCTTAGTTGGGCGCTGCTCTCATATGTCGATGCGCTTGGCTACCTTACCCTGACTCTTCAACCGACAGTCGCCCTCCGCGAAGAGACGGGTCGGGCGGCTGAAACCGCTCTCTCTCTTCAGCCCGACCTTGGCGAGGCCGTAATGGCCAGGGGATATTACTACTACGCCTGCCTGAAGGATTACGACGCCGCGGTCCGTTACTTTGAACAGGCACGTCAGTTCCTGCCCAATAGCAGCCAGATTCCCGAATCGCTTGCCTATGTCGCGCGCCGGCGAGGCCAATGGGACCGAAGCGAGTCGTACTTCAACGAAGCCGAGCGGCTCGACCCGCGCAATGTTTCCCTCCTCACCCAACACGCCCAATCCTACATGATCGTTCGTCGATTCCAGGAAGCCCTGCGAAAGTTTGATCAGGTGCTCGATGTCACACCGGACGACGTGGATACCCTTGCACAAAAGGCGGGTATTGCCCAAGCCCTGGGCGACCTTCCGCAGGCGGCTGCCCTACTTGCTCCGCTGCATCCGCCCGCCGATGACACGGGAGCCTTGGAAATACAGGTTTATCAGGCGATCCTGGAACGCCGCCCTGAACCAATCATCCCTCGGCTGCAGGAAATACTTGCCACGCCTGACCCGTCGTTGGGTTATAACAATGGCGAACTGCGCTTTTGGTTGGGCTGGGCGCAGGAAGTCGCCGGCGACCATGACTCGGCCCAGAAAAGTTGGCGGCAGGCGCGCCGCGAACTAGAACCGTTCCTCGAGGAACAGCCGGACAATTATGTCCTTATTGGAGATCTCGCCCTAACCAATATGGGTCTTGGTGACAAAGCCGCTGCATTGTCTCTGTCGGAGCGGGCGATGACTGTGCTCCCGCTCGAGAAGGACGTGGTCGATGGTCCCGCTCCGATCGAAATTCTCGCCCGGGTGGCGGCGCGGCTGGGAGAGCCCGATCGCGCTATCGCCGCGTTACAGAAATTGCTGTCGATACCGTCCGAGGGCGCACTCGCGGCACGCGTGCCGCTCACACCTGCGCTGCTCCGGCTCGACCCAATGTTCGACCCGCTGCGGAACGATCCGCGCTTCCAGGAACTGATATTAGAACGTAGTCCAAAATCCCTTTAACAAGGGGATGAAATGGTATCACCGCTTGAAGCTCTGCCCACAACAAACGGATCTCTAGGCCACGAACCGCAGAAAGATTCGCACTTCGGCCCGTCCGCAGACCAGGTCAGGCATCGAATCCTGATAGCAGCTTCCTGAAACTCGCCCGTCGAACGACGGTGAGCTTCTCTTGATAGGCCGGGTGCAGTGTAGAAGTGCCCGACGAAGGCCGCAGCGTTCGTTCGAGCAAGCGGCTTCTGTTTTTCGCCGAGAGATTATCCGATCAGCGCCCAGGGTGGCTGGAGAATCGGCGGCAAAGAAAAAATTGAAAAAAACGCTTGCCTGTGCGCTGGTGTTATAGTTCACTAGATCACTATATGAGGCGCGGTGGTTGATGTGGAACACAGAATGAACCGTGACTGGAACGATAGTCAGCCGATCTACCGCCAGCTGCGCGACCGCGGAGTCCATATGATTCTCGACGGCGTCCTCAAGGAAGGCGATCCGCTTCCCTCTGTCCGCAATGTCGCGGCGGAATTTCGAGTCAATCCGCTCACCGTCCTCAAGGCTTACCAGCAAATGGTCGACGAGGAGCTCGTCGAGAAAAAACGCGGGCTCGGGCATGTTCGTCAAACCCGGCGCGCGCGATCTTTTCCTCCACGGCGAACGCGAAAAATTTCTAGCCGAGGAATGGCCGCGGATCGCCGCGACCATTGAGCGGCTCGGTCTGACCCAGAAGGAACTCGAGGCCGCCGCCACGCGCGCCGCGGAAGAGCCGGAAGGAGAAACGCTAAATCATGACCTGCATCGAAGCGCGCGGTCTGCGCAAACCTTTGGCACAACCATCGCCCTCGACGGCATTGACCTGCGCGTCGAAGAAGGCCGCATCCTCGGCCTGATCGGTCCCAACGGCGCCGGCAAGACCACCGCGCTCAACGCGATTCTTGGTCTCACTCCCTTCGAGGGCGAATTGGAGGTGCTCGGCCGCGACCCCTGGGCCGCCCGCGAACAGCTCATGCGCGAAGTCTGTTTCATCGCCGATGTCGCGGTGCTGCCGCGGTGGATGCGCGTCTCGCACCTGCTCGACTACGTGGCCGGCGTTCATCCGCGATTCGATCGGGCGAAAGCGGATGGGTTCCTGGCCAGGACCGAAATCAAACGCAAGAGCAAGATCCGGCAGTTATCGAAAGGCATGGTCGCGCAGTTGCACCTCGCCCTAGTGATGGCGATTGACGCGCGGTTGCTCGTGCTCGATGAGCCGACGCTCGGCCTCGACATTCTTTATCGGAAGCAATTCTACGATTCGCTCCTGAACGATTACTTCGATCGCACCCGCACGATCGTCGTAACCGACCCACCAGGTCGACGAAATCCAGGACGTCCTCACCGACCTCATGTTCATCGATCGCGGGCGCATCGTGCTGGAGTGCAGCATGGAAAATTTCGAGTCGCGCTACCTCGAAGTGATGGTGAACCCGGAGCAGCTCGACGCGGCACGATGCGCTCAAGCCGATTCATGAGCGCCCGGTTTTTGGCCGCAGCGTGTTCCTGTTTGGAAACGTCGACGATCGCCAAGCTCGCCGCCCTCGGTGAAACGCGGCGCCCGAGCATTGCCGACGTGTTCGTCGCGGTCATGGGAGAAGGCCGAGACCGAGGTCGGGAAGCCAGAAGTCGGAGGTCAGAGAATGAATGGGACGGAAGACGCAACCATGGAAACAACCCGAGCTATGGAAGACAGCCTCTGATTTCGCCAAACCGCGGCCGTTCTACTGGTCGGTGCGCCGCGAATTATGGGAAAACCGATCGATCTACATGGCGCCGCTCGTCGCCGCGGGCGTTGTCTTGTTCGGGTTTGGAATCACGGCTTTCGGTTTACCGCAACGAAGGATGACCGCGCTGGCGCTGGAGCCCACGGCCCAGCGCGCCGCGATCGAGATGTCGTACGATGTCGCGGCCCTGATGATCATGTTCACCGTGTTCATCGTGGGCGTCTTCTACTGTCTCGATGCACTCCACGGTGAACGTCGCGATCGCACCATCCTGTTTTGGAAATCACTGCCGGTCTCGGATCTCACCACCGTCCTGTCGAAGCTGTTCGTTCCGATGGCGATCCTGCCGGTGATCACCTTTGTGATCGCGATCGTGACCCAGTTCATCATGCTGTTAATCAGCACGGCCGTCCTGCTCCCGAGCGGCCTGGCTGGCACCACCTGGCACCTTCTGCCCTGGCCCCGGCTCTCGATGATTCTTCTCTATGGTCTCGTGACGAGCGTTCTCTGGGAGGCGCCCATCTACGGCTGGCTGCTCCTGGTCTCCAGCTGGGCGAAGCGCGCGACCTTTCTCTGGGCGGTGCTACCCTGGCTCGCGATCAGCGCGATTGAGAAAATCGTGTTCGACACCGCGTTTTTCCTCAAATGCTCGTCAATCGTCTGACGGGTGGTTTCGACGCAGGCTTCGTCGTCGTAAACTCTCCGAAGGCGCTCACCTCCCCGTAGTCAATCGGCTCACCCACCTCGCTCCATGAAATTCCTAAGCAGTCCCGGTCTCTGGATCGGGCTGCTCGTCGCGGCGGCATTTCTCATCGCTGCCATCCGCCTTCGCCGTTACCGCGGACCGCTCTAATGATTCAAAGTTAAACGGTCGAAACTCTGAAAAACCGAAACGCCAATGCACCCGACTAAGAAGGCGGCACGCGTCGCAGGCGCCGTATATTTATCACTCGTACTCACGGCCCCTTTCAGCCTCTTGTATGTTCCAGGCAAGCTGATCGTGCGCGGAAACGCCGTTGCGACAGCGAGCAACATCCTGACTCATGAGATGCTTTTTCGTCTCTGCATTGTCTCTGAACTTTTGTCCTCAGTCATTTTCATCTGCCTCGGCCTGGCTCTCTATCGTTTGCTCAGCGGCGTGAACAAAACGTGGGCCGGAGCGATGGCGACCCTGGTTCTGGTTTCCGCCGCCGTTGGCTTTTTAAACGTGCTGAATTATGTCGCCGCCCTGACTCTCATCCACGGCGCCAACTTCCTCGGCGCGTTCGAGACGCCACAACGCTACGCTCTGGGCATGTTGTTTCTCCGTTTGCATGGCCAGGGAGAGATGATGAACGAAATTTTCTGGGGTCTGTGGCTCTTTCCCTTTGGTTTGCTCGTCTTTCGTTCCGGTTTTCTGCCGCGCTTTCTGGGTGTCTGGCTAATGCTCGCCTGCTTCGTCTGGGTGGCCCTCAGCCTGACGGCCTTGCTCTTTCCACCTTACTACGAAGCCGCCTTTAAGATGGCGCAGCCGGTCCTGTTTGCAGAATTGGCGATTATGCTCTGGCTGCTGATCAAGGGCGCAAAGGTGCCAACTCTTCCAGGTGCGCTTCAGCCGGTGGCGACCTGACATTGTCTCTCGTTAGGCCGATGAAGCTAAAGCGAATCTTGAAGTGTTATTCCGCAAGGGTTCTCACGGGATCGCATGGCTGGAAATGTATTTAAGAGATTACGAACACCAGATCGCCTAACTAGTTGGTCGCTGAGTTCATTATGAAAACACATCCACGATTGATCACCGCATTCCGCATGGCTGCGCTTTTTTTCCCAGGCGCAGCATTGGCTCAAGGCCCGAGCCCGGGGTCACCGACCCCGGCTACAATGAAAGCCATTGTTTATCACGACTACGGTTCACCCGATGTCCTTCGGCTTGAACAAATCGCTAAGCCCGTTCCCGATGACAATCAGGTCCTGGTCAAAGTTCGCGCGGCTTCCGTGAACCCACTTGATTGGCACTATATCGAAGGCACGCCCTACCTCATTCGCCCATTAGACTCCGGGCTCCTCAAACCAAAGGTCATCCGACTTGGTGTCGACTACGCGGGAACGGTAGAAGCGGTGGGTAAGAACGTAACGCAGTTCAAACCAGGTGATGACGTATTCGGCGGGAAAACCGGCGCCTTTGCTGGTATCGTCTGTGCTCTCGCAGATCGAGCAGTGGCCCTGAAACCGGCCAACATTACATTTGAGCAGGCAGCCTCTGTACCCATTGCGGCAATCACAGCGTTACAGGGTCTTCGCGACAAAGGAAAGGTTCAATCAGGACAGAAAGTCTTGATTAATCGCGCATCCGGAGGTGTCGGCACGTTCGCTGTGCAAATAGCCAAGTCGTTTGGCGCCGATGTTACCGGCGTATGCAGCGGCAGGAATGTCGATCTAGTCCGATCAATCGGTGCAGATCAGATCGTTGATTATACAAAGGAGGATTTCACCAAGAGTGGAAAGCGCTACGACCTAATTATCGACAACGTTGGGAATCACTCCTTGTTGGAGTGCAGGCGCGTCCTAAAACCCCACGGAATATACGTTATGGTCGGCGGCGGCGGACCAGGCGAACAAGGATGGATCGGACCTTTGGTTAATCCGATCAGGGCGCTCGTGTTTTCGCAGTTTGTAAGTCAGAAGATGGGAATGATGCTGGCGGACCTGAACCAAAAGGATCTGACCATCCTGGGCGATCTAATGCATGCCGGAAAAGTAACACCGGTCATCGACAGGCGTTACAAGTTGAGTGAGGTCCCAGAAGCCATCAGATATCTGGAACAAGGTCACGCCAGGGGGAAGTCTAATAACTGTAGAGATATACCTCGCCGGTCAGGGCCAATCTTGCCGCCGGTTCTGTAAGCACGATCGGACCCATTCTCATTGCTTCCGAGCTCATCGGACTGATTATTGGTGTGACAATTGTGCCCGTTGTTGCAGCATTCGTTCTCAATCGTCGCTTCCAACGGCGGCATCGAAAAAGAAGCCGTATAGG
>CAWGFS010000028.1:0-23270 GCA_963821915.1 uncultured Verrucomicrobiae bacterium | reverse complement strand
TCGCCGGGTGCGACGGCCCCATGTTGATCACCATTTTTTCGCCGAAATCGTCGCCCGGCTCCGTATTTGCCTGCGCCTGCAGGGTGCGGGCCAGTGGGTCGGGTGTATCGATTTCGCGGCTCGAGGAAGGCATGGAATGCTGTTTATGCTCGCAACGCAGCATCGCCGCGCAAGCAGTAATGTCGCAAATGCGCGCCCAATGAGCACGGTGGACGCCGGGTATTCTTAGGGATTGAATCCGACAGCGCGTGCGGCGCATGATCGCAGAATGAACCGAAAAATTGCACTTCTTTTTGCCGGGCAAGGCGCGCAGGTCGTCGGGATGGGGCAGGATCTCGCCGCGGAATTTGTCGAGGCGGCCGATCTCTTCCGCCGTGCGGACGAAGTGCTCGGCCGCAACTTGAGCGAAATCGCCTGGCACGGACCAATCGAGGAATTGACCCGGACCTCGAACTGCCAGCCGGCCCTTTACGTGCACGGCCTCGCCTGTCTCGCCGTCCTGCGCGAGATCGCGGGCGAGTTGCCGATTACGGCGGCGGCCGGTTTGTCGTTAGGCGAATGGACCGCACACGCCGCGGCGGGAACCTTTTCGTTCGAAGACGGATTACGGCTCGTCGAGCAGCGCGGGCGAGTTCATGGAAGCGGCCTGCGAGGCAACCTGTCGGCGCGATGGCGGCGATGATCGGGGCCGACGAATCGGCGGTCCGCGCGCTTGCCGCGGCGGCCGACGTTGACGTTGCGAATTTGAATTCGCCGGGGCAAGTCGTGGTTTCGGGCGAGCGGGCTAAAGTCGAATTGGCCATCGGTTTGGCCAAAGAACACGGCATTCGGCGCGCCACGCTTTTGAATGTCGCTGGCGCCTATCATTCGCGTCTAATGGAAAGTGCCTACATACAAGTGGGCGAGGCGCTTCGTGACGTTGTTTTGCAAAAACCGGATTTTCCTGTGATCAGCAATGTTACCGGAGCGCAGGTGGATTCGGTGGATGAAATCAAGCGGACCCTGCAGGATCAGGTTACCGGCACGGTGCGTTGGACCGATTGCATGGAGCGGATGCTCGAGATGGGTTGCGATCTTTTCCTCGAACTCGGTCCCGGCGGTGTGCTCGCGGGACTGATGCAGCGCACGCGCAAAGGCACCGAAGTTCTCACCATTTGCGACGCCGCTTCGCTGCAAGGCGGCGTCGAAAAACTGCGGGAGATCGATATCTGCCGGCAGATTTAAGCTAATACTCAACTCCTTCGCGGCTTGCACTGGCGTTTGATTCTGCTAAGACCGGGATTTCCGAAATGAATTTGCCGCTTCTAAGCTCACGCTCCCGCGTGATGCTCTTCGCTCCGCATCCAGACGACGAGTCTCTTGCCGCGGGCATTTTTCTCCAGCGCGCGGTCGCGGCCGGCGCGGCGGTCCGCGTGGTCTACGCGACCGATGGCGAGCGCAATTGCTGGCCACAACGTGTGCTGGAAGGAAAGATGCGCATCCGCGAAAACGATCGCCGCCGCTGGGGTGCGCGTCGTCGGGCGGAGGCGCTTGCGGCGTTGCGCACCCTGGGCCTTGGACCGGCTAACGTAAGCTTTCTCTCGCTGCCCGACCAGGGCGTAACCGATCTGTTGCTCGAGGGCTGCGGCGAAACTTTGCAACGCCTCGCAATCATGATCGGCGCCTGGCGAGCCGACGCATTTGCTCATGCCGTCGGCGGCTGACACGCATCCCGATCACAGTGGACTGGCCGTGCTTCTTGGAGTCGTGATCGACGACTACCTGCCGCCCCAGCACCGGATGACGCGGCTCCATTACCTCGTGCACGGAGCGAGCGAATCCTTTGCGCGCGAGGCGCACGACCTTCCCTCCAGTCCGACGGAAAGGAAGGCGAAACGTCGCGCCATCGTCTGCCACGTCACGCAAGTCGCTCTCTCGCGCCGCCGCTTCCTTGCCTACGCGAAGACGGCCCGAACGCTTCGTTGTCGGCGATGGAAAAACGATGCGCGCCTGTGACGGACCTGTCCGCTCGTTCCTGCGCGACCGCGGCGAGCTGCGCCTGCACGTCGCTTTTGCCCTTAAGCCCCTGCGGGCGGAAGGAACGCCCCTTTACCTCCTCGGTCACGACACCTTTGGCGGCTTCCGCCGCCTGCGCACTACGCTTCCCGGTCGCAGCAGCAAGATCGACCTGATCGATTGCGCGACGGGCGCGATCGCCTGCGTTGGCCGCTATCAGGGCGACGCCTTTAGTGCTGAGATCCTGCTCCCGATGCATGGCTTTGCCGCCGGCCGCGCGGTTTTTGTCAAACTTGACCGGCGCGTCTGGTTCTTTGACGAAGCCGGCTGGATCGAGATCGCGTCCGCCCATTCCGCAAATCGCCGCGCGACGCCGGCACGGAAATCGCGACCCGCGAGCTGGCCGTCGCCTAACGAGTTGGAATTCTCCGGTTGACCATGACGCTCGCCCAACGAATCGACTCCGATCTGAAGGACGCGATGCGCGCCAAGGATGCGACCAAACTCGGCGTCCTGCGCATGTTAAAATCCGCGCTCAAATACTCGGCGATCGAGAAGTCCGGCGCGGCCGGTGAGCTCGACGACGCCGAGGCGACACAAGTCATCCGCAAACAGGTGAAGCAGCGCCAGGACTCGATCGAAAGCTTCGAAAAAGGCGGCCGTGCCGAGCTGGCCGAAAAAGAGAAAAGCGAACTCGCGATCCTGAACTCCTATCTTGCCGGCGGCAATGAGCGCGGAGGAAATCGCCCGGCTCGTGAAGGAAACGATCGCTGAAGTCGGCGCCACTTCGCGCGCGCAGATGGGCGCGGTCATGAAAGCGCTCGGTCCGAAAGTCGCCGGCCGCGCTGATGGCAAAACGCTGAGCCAGGAAGTGCAGCGGCAGTTGGGATGAAGAAAACGTCCAACGTCCAACGTTCAACGTCCAACGTTCAACGCAAGAACCGACGGCGCGAGGCTCTTCTCTTATTTCGACGTCGATGTTGGACGTTGGACGTTCGACGTTTTCCCCATCAATTCCCCCGGCACTAGCGACTCTCATGCTCACCGCCATCATCGTCGCCGGCGGCCGCAGCCAGCGAATGGGTTTCGACAAGCTCCTCGCGCCGCTCGACGGGCAAGCCAGTCGTGGCGCATTCGATCGCTGCTTTCGAGCAAACCGAATCCGTCACCGACATCATCCTCGTGGGACCACGGAGCGGCTCTCCGAGTACGAAAGAATCGCGAAAAGGCACGGTTTTCAGAAAGTTTCCGCCGTCATCCCGGGTGGCGCGCGTCGGCAGGACTCAGTCCGTCGCGGGCTGGAACAGCTCGGGGCCGCGACCGAATTCGTCGCGGTCCACGACGCCGCCCGACCGCTCGTTAGGCCGGACCTGATCGAGCGCATTTTTCAGCTCGCGCGCGTCCATGGCGGGGCGGCGAGCGCCGCGCCGGTTATCGACACCCTCAAGCGTGTCGATCGCGATCACGTCGTCACCGGCGGCGTGGCACGGGCGAATCTTTTCGCGGTGCAAACGCCACAGATTTTCCGTCGCGACCTCCTGGAGAAAGCGTATGGCGCGATCTTCAGCGCCGGCCTCGAAGTGACGGACGAGATTTCCGCGGTCGAGCGGGTCGGGGGTAAGGTGGTTCTCGTGCCTAACGACGAGCCGAATTTCAAGATCACCTATCCGGCAGATCTGTCGCTGGCCGAATTCGTTCTCCGCCAGCGCGCGGCATCGCGCGTCTGATTGCTCGCGCTCCTTGGTTTCGATCAGGCATTCGGATGACGAAAACCGTCACGCGACAGCCAATGCAGATCGATTAGGATAATTCAGCGATCAATGAGCGTGCGAGTTTATGGAATTAATCATCTCGCGATCGAGGTGGACGACGTGGCCAAAGCGGTCGCCTTTTACGAAGACGTCTTCCAGCTCGAGAAGATGGATGAAGGCGAGGGCGACGCGTTTTTCAAAATCGGCGAGCACCAATTCCTCGCCATCTTCGAGGTGGAAAAACTACAGCCTGACCGAACCAGACATTTCGGCCTCATCGTGCGCGACGAAGCGCAGCTCAACGAGGTGCGGGAGAAGTTGACGAAGAAATACGGCCTTAAGTTGATTCCGGGCTTTCGCTGCGATTTCCACGACCCGTTCGGCAACCGTATCCAAGTCGTTGACCTGCACGACGAATCGCTCGTCTGGCTCCTGCCCTACCAGGAGGTGCAGAAAGCCGGGATCAAATTCTCCGATTAGAACCAGGGAAACTTTCATTCTCCCACCGGTTCGACGAAATAGACGCAGTCGCCAAGGGCGACGCGAATCAGGGTCATGAAGACTACAGTTTTGACGATTCCCGAGCTGATGCTGGTGGCTGGCACCCGTGCGCTCCTTGGGGCGGGGCTCGCCCTTCTGGTCGCTGATCACCTGGACGCCGGGCAGCGGCGCGCCATCGGCTTCGTCCTCACGGCTATTGGCGTGATTACGACCGTCCCGTTGGTGCTTGAGGTTCGCGGTCACATGCGGGACCCATCCTAGGGCGATCCCGAAGCGATTAACGAAAGCGCGCCCGACCATTCGATCGCTCTTCGCGGGCCGAGCTCTCAGTTTTAACTCTCGGCGAGGGTGCGACTAACGCCGACTGGCTTATTTCCTTGACTGCAAATCGCGGTAGCCTCATCGCTGTGGAGAAACGTCTCGAAGAACGTCGAAAAGAAAGAAACAAATATGAACACAAACACACCTGCTACCGCCCTTGGAAAAGCCTCCGGATGGTCGATCATCTGGGGCATTCTTATGTTTATCTGCGGCCTGATCGCCATCGCGCTGCCGCTTATTTCCTCCATCGGCATCGTCATTCTGCTGGCCTGGGTCATCCTCTTCGCCGGAATGTCGCACCTTATCTTTGCCTTTCACTCCCGTGGCGTTGGCAGCGTCCTCTGGCAGATCCTGCTCGCTGTCCTCTACATCGTAGCCGGGATTTATCTCCTCATAAACCCGCTTCTCGGCGTGGTCTCGCTCACCCTGGTCCTGGCGGTTTTTCTTGTTCTGGAGGGGATCATCGAGATCGCGCTTTACTTTGGGTCGCGAGGCGTCCGGCACTCCGGGTGGGTGCTGCTGGATGGAATCATCACGCTTATTCTGGGCATCCTCATCTGGCGGCGATGGCCGTCGAGTTCTGTTTGGGTAATCGGAACACTGATCGGCATCAGCCTGATTTTCAGCGGCATCTCCCGGATCATGCTTTCGCTGGCTGCCGGCACGCCGCTCCGGCCGCCGCCTGATCGGCAGCGAGTCGGAGCCGGAGGCCTGAGCCCCGGCCGGTGCGAGTGCCGCGTGCTACGCGCCGAGACTCGCCTGGGTTTCAACGACTTCGTTCAACATCACCTGCGATCGGCCTCCATTTCGGCGATCGCAAGCGCCCGCTGCGTGCTCACGAAGGTGCGCGATAAGCGCCAATTGATTCCCTCACGGGCAGAAGATCAGGAGAAGGAAGACCATAAAGAGCAGGAGGTGAATGCAGCCCTGCAGGATGCTCGTCTTGCCGCTGGCAAAGGTAACGACGCTGACGGCCAGGGTGAGCAGGAGAAGGGGGAGATTTCCACCCTGCAGACCGAGCGAGACCTGGCGATGGGTGATGAGTCCGATGGCCAGGACGGCCGGGACGGTGAGTCCGATGGAGGCGAGGACTGACCCATGCAGGATGTTGACGGAACGTTGCAGTTGATTCTTGATCGCCGCCTGGATCGCGCTCAACGCTTCCGGGGCGAGGACGAGGGCGGCCACGATCGCTCCGCCAAAGGCCTGTGGCATTCCGAAACGCTCGATGCTGTCATCGAGCGGGATGGCGAATTTCTCCGCCAGAAGGATGACCGCGACCAGATAGAGGAATAAAAGCAACGTATGGTAAGGGCCGGAGCGCATTTCGATCGGCTTATGAGTGGGATGGATCACGGCCGCAGCGTCGCCGGTTTCCATGAAGTATTGACTGTGTCGCATGGTCTGGATAAGCAGGAAGATGCCGTAAAGGCCGAGAGAACAGGCGGCGAGAAAGACTTCCTGCAATTTGGAAAGATTCGGCCCGGACATGGAAGTGGTGAAGTCCGGCAAGACCAGACTTAGGACCGAGAGCGCCATGATGGCGTTGAGGTAGGCGTTGGCGCCTCGGAGGTTATAAGACTGTTCGTGATGCCGCAGTCCGCCCAAGAGCAGAGATAGCCCGACGAGGCCGTTGAGGGCGATCATGAGGACCGCGAACATCATATCCCGGGCGAGGGTGGGATTATTGGCGCCATGCAGCATCGTGGCTGAGATCATCATGACCTCGATGCTGATCGCGGCGAGAGTGAGGATCAGCGTTCCATAAGGCTCGCCGCATTTGATCGCGAGGTAGTCGGCATGCCGCACCACGGAAATGGCGGACCAAAGGACTGTGCCGAACAACCAGATGAAGACTACTCCGAGCACGAGAGGATTGGAGAGTTTTTCCACCAGCACGTTGCCGGTGGCGAAAAGGACAACCGCCGTAGCCAGGCCGACGAAGAGAGGATACTCCGAACGGATGAAGGCGACGAAGCCGTTTCTCTTGGGCGTCGCGGACTTAGCTGGCTGCGGAGCGGACATGGGCACGGAGCATATCGAGGGCGACCGGGCGACGCAATCGTTGGGTGCGAGCGAGAGGGGAACGAGGGAGCCTCGGTGCCAACCGGGCGGCGAATCTCTGCATTCGCCGGTTTTCGTAAAACAGTTGTTTCGAGGACGAGTAGATCGCCCAAGAGATCGCCAAAGCGTCGTGCGTATCTGTCAGTTCCAGCTGTGATTGCGACCTTGCTTCTTCTGCTCTGGTCGACCGTGGTTGGTGAGTTTGCCGGCCGCGATCGTGAGAGAAATGGGCACCACCACGGGATCACCGAATCCCGTCGCCAAGACGAGTCAACGTACGACTAACGAATAAAGGGGGCCGCTGGGGTTAAGGAGCTCGGTTTTGTGTTGCGAGACGGCGAGGTAGACCTGCAGGCACCAGAGCAGGACGAAGCCGGCGGCGAGGGCGCACCACCGGGCGCGAGTCAGGCGGGGACGCGGGATGCGGACAAGGAGGTTGCGGGAGAAGAGGAGCTCGAGCGCGTTGGTCAAGGCGAGAACCAGCGCGCCGGCGACGAGCGGGTAGGCGAGCCAATTGTAATAGAGCGCGCTCCCAAATTCGCCGTGCAGAAGATGGTAAACGCGCGCGGGTGGTGCCGCAAAAGATGCAGGGCAAGCCGGTGATCGCCCCGCACGAGGTCGGGAAGGGAAACCAATGCGGGAGCGAGCCGGGAGGGACGAGCGCAAGCAGAAGGAGCGCGGCGGGCAGGAGCGCGAGATAAAGCGCGCGCCAGCGCTTTTCGCGCCGGGCAAGTCGGGGCGTGAAGCGAGGATTCATCAGGCCGGCGGGAGGGTCTCCTGCACCGGCGGGACCGACGGCGGCGGCGGCGGTTCGGTTGGCCTAACGACCGCCCAGACATCGTAGGGATCGCCAAATTGTCGGATGAAACAGAGCGGGTAGACGAAGAGAAACATCACCACCGGGAGAAGGATGACGGTGCCGATGTAAGGCAAAGCCGCGATGCAGCAGGTGACGCAGGCGGCGAGGCAGCCGATCATCGCTCCCGCGATGCAGAGTACGACATAGAAGAGGCCGAAAAGAATGAAGATTCCCGGGTTGGCCGCGATCAGCTGCCAGACGGCGCGAAACGCGTCCATCGCGTCGCAGCGCTGGCGATACATCACCGGAACCATGAATTTCATGATGAGCCCGATGACCACCGCGACGAGAAAGAGAACGACTCCAAGGAGGATGAGGAGGGGCAGAGGGAAGATGGGATTATTCCAATACCAGCCAAAGACAAAGATCAAGGCGAGCCCGCCAAAGACGAACATGCTGCAGAAGGCGATAACGAGCTGGATAACAAAGTAGCGGTTGCCCTCGGTCCGGAATTCGTGCCAGGGCTCGGCGATCGCGCCGCGATTGCGCACGATGCAGTCGGTGAACATGAAACGGCCGCGCGAGTTGAGCCAGAGGAGAAGCACGACGATGGCGAGGACGAGGAGGCCGCCGCCGATGACGACCGGGATGACCCAGGGCGGGACATCGTGCATTGAAAACCCCTGGTCGTGGGTGTGCGCTTTCCAGTCCCAATCGCCGTTCCCGAAGCCGCGCCGGTAGTTGAAGCCGCCGCCGTTGAACATGGTCGCGAGCCAGGCCGCGAAGCCGATGACGAACCACTTCGTCAGGTCGAACGGTTGGAAGAGGATTTTTTTGGTGGTTTCAAACGCTTCGCCGAAGGGGGCGAAGACTTCGATGCGCGGCTCGCTTGGGTCCATGCGCTATTCCAACCAGTTTCAAAGGGCGGAGGCAAGCCTGGATGCAGGCGAAAGGCGATGGAGGAAGTGTTTCGAACATTGTCAGTTTGTGAATCGTTCTCGTCCTTCGAAAAATGGATGGAAATGGAGGACGAGGGCACGCGAGAGCACGAGGACGAATGTCATCCTGATCCGGCGAAGCGCGGAGAAGGACCTCGCAGTTGGAAGCCGGGTTTCTTGTGGCGAGGATGCGTCTCTTGCAACTGTGACGTCCTTCGCAGTCTGCGCGGCTCGGGATGCCGAAAGGGCGGGTAGTCGCGACAACAACTTCTCGAAGCGACCGACACGGCCGCCATTACCACTTGCGAGGATCGCAGAAGCGAGCAGCGACCATCGCTTGACCCATCTGGCGACGAACCCGACACTTCCTGCTCGATGCGCTTCCAAACCCTCTTTGAAGCACGATGGATTTTTGCCGTGCTGATCATTCTCGTCGCGCTGTGCTGGTTCCTCATGTCCTGGCTGTGGGTGCTCTTCTTTTTTCTCATCGGCTATACTTTCTTTTTCTTTCGCGACCCGGAACGCGCTGTGCCGGCGGAGCCGGACGTCGTCGTCGCCGCGGCTGACGGCGTGGTGGTGGAAATCGTCGAGCTCGAGGAGACTGAAGTCGTCAGGGAAACGATGCGGCGGGTGGCGATTTTTCTTTCCGTCTTCGACGTGCACACCAACCGCGCGCCGATCGATGGCCGGATCATTTACCGCGAACGCCGCGAAGGGACTCTGCCTCGACGCGCGCAACCCGGAGTGCTTCGGTGAAGAATGAAGCGATGACCTGGGCGTTCGAGAATCCGCGCGCCACCCTCGTCGTTAGGCAAATCACCGGCGCGATTGCGCGGCGGATCGTCGGCTGGTCGCAGGTTGGCGATACGCTGAAAAAGGGCGAGCGTTTCGGCATGATCCGGTTCGGATCGCGGACGGAGGTCTACCTGCCGCTGAGCGCCACGGTACTCGTCAAGGTGGGCGACCGCGTCGCCGGCGGCGCGAGTCCGATTGCCCGGCTTTCCTCATCATGAGCGACGCGCGAAGTCCGAAAATCTATCTCCTGCCGAATTTGATGACGGCGGGCAACCTCTTCTGCGGGTTCGCCGCGGTGCTGCGAATCTATGATGGCGCGCAGGAGACCGATTTTCTCAGGGCGGCCTCCGATTTTCACGACGCCATCTGGTTCATTCTCGCGGCCTGCATTTTCGATCTGCTCGATGGACGGCTGGCGCGGCTCGGCGGTCATGAGAGTCCCGTTCGGAAGAGAATTCGATTCGCTGGCCGACATCGTCTCCTTCGGGATGGCGCCGGCGCTGCTCGTTTACCAGATCGTGCTGGGCGAATTCCAGAATCTCGGCTGGATGATCGCGTTCGTTTACCTGGCCTGCGGCGCGCTGCGGCTGGCGCGCTTTAACTGCGTCGCAGCGGCCGGCCCGTCGAATAGTCCGGACAAGAGTTTTACCGGGTTTCCCATTCCCGCGGCGGCCGGCGTGATCGCTTCGCTTACCTTGTTCATGCTCTGGCTGGATGAAGGCCAGCGCACGATCGGCCGCTGGAAATACGCGCTCCCGGCGCCTGATGCTTTTTCTCTCGTTCATGATGTTCAGCAAGTTCCGCTACCCGAGCTTCAAGGCGGTCAACTGGCGGACGACGCAATCGATCCCGCGCTTCTTTTTCGTCATCGCGCTCCTCGCCCTGACGGTGAAGTTCTATCACTGGATGGCGGCGGTCCTTTTCCTCACCTATCTGCTCTACGGATTTCTGCGGCCTTTCCTCTCGCCGAAGCGGCGGCGCGTGATCGAGGAAGAAATCGGGGAGGAACCGCCCGAGACCGAGACGGTCGAGGAAATTACCTAACGATTGAGCTGGGCGAGGATCTCGGGATCGCGCACGTCCGCCCAGTCGCCGCTTAGCTCAAGGCCTGCACTTTTTTGCCGGAGAGGGCGAGGTCGCGGATCGCGTCGGTCAGCTCGTATTCGCCGCGGGGCGAACGTTGCAGGCGGGCGGTGAAATCGAAAATGCTCGGACGAAAAGCGTAGATCCCGGCGTTGTACCAGGGGCTGGTCGGCTCGCCGGGTTGCGGTTTTTCGCGCAAGTCAATCAGCTCGAAGCGTTCGTTGACGAAGACCGCGCCGCCCTTGCTCACGTCCTCGTTGCGCTTCACGCTGACGATGGCTGCGGTATCTTCGTCCAGCGTCGTGAGGCGCGGATAATTTATCGGATCGACCATGATGTCGCCGTAGCTCAGGACGAACGGATCGATCGCCGACAAAATCGCGCGCCAGTTCGACCACCTTCCCGGTGCCATCCTGCACCACCTGGGTCGCGTAATTGATCCTGACGCCGAAGTGCGCGCCGTCGCCGAAAGTTTGCCTAACGACTTCGGCGCGATAACCGACGACGAGAAGAAAGTGCGCCACGCCGGCGGCGCGCAGCCCTCGATGATGTGTTGCAGGATCGGTTTGCCGCGCACCGCGATCATCGGCTTGGGCAATTCGTTAGTCAGCTCGCGCATGCGGGTGCCGCGACCGGCGGCGAGGAGGACCGCCTTGGTAATCGCGCGGCTCATGACGCGTGCGCGTGCGTCTCGTGTTCGGTCGGGCAATCGGCGCCGGCGCAGCGCTCAAACTGGATCGTGGTGTGCTCGATTCCGAAGCGTTCGTGCAATTCGTGCGCGATCGTCTTGAGCAACTCGTCATCGAGCTGCGGCTCGCGCTTCACGACATGGGCGGTGCAGGCCGTCTCGGTCGTGCTCAGGCCCCAGACATGGAGATGATGGATCTCGGCGACGCCGGGAAGTTGCTCGAGAAAATCCTTCACCGCGCCGGGATCGATCCCGCGCGGGACGGCGTCGAGCGCGAGATTGATCGAATCGCGCAACAGTCCCCACGTCCCGATGAGAATGATCGCGACGATGACGAGGCTGCTGATCGGATCGACCAGCGACCAACCGGTCCGGAGAATGATGAAGCCGGCGACGACCACGCCGGCCGAGACGGCCGCGTCCGCCGCCATGTGGAGGAAAGCGCCGCGAATGTTGAGATCGCGTTTGCGGCCGCCGATGAACATCCAGGCGGTGAGACCATTGATGACCACCCCGAGGGCTGCGACCCAGATGATCGTTAGGCCAGCGACCGGCGCGGGCTCGCGCAAGCGGCGAATCGCTTCCCAGGCGATCGCCCCGACGCTGACGAGAAGAAGGATCGCGTTGGCAAGCGCGGCGAGAACGGAGGTGCGGCGCAGGCCGTAGGTGAAGCGTTTGGTCGGGCTGCGGCGTTCGAGACTGAGCGCGCCCCAGGCGATGAGCAGGCCCATCACGTCGCTCAGATTGTGGCCGGCATCGGCGAGCAGAGTGAGCGAATCGCTGAGCAGTCCGAAGACCACTTCCGCCACGATGAAGCCGGTGTTGAGGAGCACGCCGATGGCAAAGGCGCGTCCAAAATCGACTTCGTGGTGATGCGGATGGCTCATCGTGTTATCACTTACGCACTCGGCCAACGATATCGCTAATCGCCGGATGCGGCGTGCAATCTTTGTCTTGTCATCCCGAGCCGCGCAGACGGACGAAGGACCTCCGCAGTCGCAATGCACGGGATCCTGTGCGGACATGGTCGCGTCGGATTGCAATTGCGCAGGTCGCCTCTCCGCGCTGCGCCGGATCGGGATGACGAACGCGGCAGAGCTGTCGGACCATCGTTTGCGCTAGTGTCGATTCTGCTTGAGGTCGAGCGGCGGGTGATGGCGAACCCGCGGCGTCGGCGAAGCGATCGGCTGCCGGTGCCGGAGCCCGGCGCTGGCTCCCGAGCTGGTGAGGCGCGCCGGCGACGGCTTGGCCGCCTCCGCCACGGTGAGCGCCGGAATGTCCGCCTGCTTGATCAGCTCGTTGACTTTCGGCACTTCATCGCCTTGACCTGCGCCCACGCCTTCAACTGCTCGTCGAGTCGGCCGTCCAGCATCTTGAAGACTTCCTGCTGCGGCTCGGTCGGCGCGGCGTCGGCTTCGATCACGTGGCTAAAGGTATAGAATTCTTCGTTCAGCTGATTCGGATAAACGAGATTGCCTTCCGAACTTTTCATCTTTACCTGAATCAGTTTCTCTTCGATCGCCGACATTTTCTTTTCCATCTCATCGGCGGCGGCGAGCGCGGGTTTGAGTCGTTCGTTGTCGGCGAAACGCTTGCGCGAGCGACTTCGATCTGCGACTTCGTTTCGCGGATTTCATTGATCGCCTGATGCAGCTGCGAGATGCGCTCGTTCACCTGCACGGAGAGCTCGAACGACCTTCGCATGCCGGCCTCGGCGTCCTTCATGCGCGGATCGATCGCGAGATGGAGCGGCGCGGTCTCGGCTCTTGCCGTTGGCCGTTAGTTTCACCTGATAATCACCCGGCAAGGCGAGCGGTCCGCGCGGTCCGCTCCCGCAGTAAAAGGCACCCGGCGTTTGCACCGGATCGTCGTAGCGCAGGTCCCAGGCGAAGCGGTTCATCCCTTCCTTTGCCGGGATCGTTTTCGCCGCTTCCACCTGGTCGGGCCATTCCGGCGGCTGCTCGTGCTCCTTCTTTTCCTTGCTCGAGAGATGGCGGACGAGTTTGCCCTGCGCGTCGAGGATATCGAGCGTGACTTCGCCTTTCGGCGCGTCCTTGAAGTAGTAGTCGATGATCGCTCCGGGCGGCGGATTCTTGCCGGCGGGCTGACGCGTATCGATCTCGTCGGGATAATGCAGGCGGACCGCGGTCTGCGGTTCGTACAAATTCATCTCGGCCTGCGCGATCTGAGCGTTGACCTGGCGCAGCGGCGTGAAGTCGTCGAGCACCCAGAAGGAGCGGCCGTGAGTCGCGACCACGAGGTCGTCATCCTTCACCACGAGATCGTGAATCGGCGAGGTCGGCAGATTCATTTGCAACGACTGCCAATGCGCGCCGTCGTCGAAGGAAACATAAACGCCGAGTTCGGTGCCGGCGTAGAGCAAGCCCGCGCCGTTTCGGATCTTCGCGCACCGCGTGCACGTAGGCGCCGTCCGGGATGCCGTTGGTGATCGCCGTCCAGTTTTGCCCGGTGTCGTTAGTCTTGAAAATGTAGGGCTTGAAATCATCGAGCCGATGACGATCGACGGCGACGTAGGCGACTGCCGGCATCGAAGTGCGACGGATCGATCAGCTCACGTGACTCCACTCCGGCATGTTCGGCGTGACCCGCGTCCAGGTCGCGCCGTCATCGGTCGTCACGTGAAGCAGGCCGTCGTCGGTCCCGGCCCAGAGCATTCCTTTTTTCAGGGGCGACTCCGCGAGCGCGAAGACCGTGTCGTAATATTCGACGCTGGTGATGTCGTTCTGAATCGGGCCGCCGCTCGGTTTTTGTTTGCTCTTGTCGTTTCGCGTCAGGTCTTCGCTGATCGCCGTCCAGCTGTGACCCTGATCGGTGGATTTGAAGACCGCTTCGCCGGCGGTGTAGATCGTGTCCGGATCGTGCGGCGAAAGAAGGAGCGGCGAGACCCATTGGAAGCGATGTTTCAAATCGCTCGCGCCATGACCCGAGTTATCGAGCGGCCAGACGCTGACGTCCTGGTATTGCTCCTTCGTTTTGTCGTAGCGGGTGATGTAGCCCTCGTTGTTGGAATAAATGATGTGCCAGTCGCGCGGATCGGGAACGACAAAGCCGCACTCGCCGCCACCGGCCTGGAACCAGTCTTCGCGCGCGATCACGCCGCTCTCGCCGCGGCTGGCGATGCCGACGTTCGAGTTGTCCTGCTGCGCGCCGTAGATGTGATAGGGAAACGCGTTGTCGACCGCGACGTGATAGAACTGCGCGGTCGGCTGATTGTTCACCGTCGTCCAGGTCTCGCCGCCATCGATCGAGACGCTCGCGCCGCCGTCATTCGCGTTTGCGATCCGCTGCGGATTCTTCGGATCAATCCAAAGTCCGTGATGATCGCCGTGGCGCGCGGGAAGGAGGTTGAAAGTCTTGCCGCCATCGACCGAGCGAAAGAGCCCGGTATTCAAGACATAAAGCGTGTCGGGCGCGCGCGGGTCCGCGTAGATCTTGCTGAAATACCAGGCGCGCTGGCGGAAGCGGAGGTCGTCATTGATCTTCGTCCAGTTATCGCCGCCGTCATCGGAGCGAAAGATGCCGCCTTCCTTCGCTTCGATGATCGCGTAAACGCGATCGGAATCGGCGCCCGAAACGGTGACGCCGATGCGGCCGAGAATTCCTTCCGGCAAACCATGTCCCTGCAGATGTTGCCAGGTGTTGCCGCCGTCGGTCGAGCGATAAAGCCCGCTCCCTGTCACCGCCGCTGGAGAAAAACCACGGCTGCCGGCGCACCTGGTAGAGCGCGGCGAAAAGAGTGTTCGGATTATGCGGATCGAAGACGACATCGATCGCGCCGGTGTTCTCGTCTTTGCCCAGGACTTTCGTCCAGGTCTTGCCGCCATCGGTCGTGCGAAAAATTCCGCGCTCGTCGTTCGGTCCAAAGGCGTGGCCGAGCGCGGCGACGAAAACGATGTCCGGATTCTCCGGATGAACGATGAGCGCGCCGATATGGCGGCTGTCTTTCAAGCCGACATTGCGCCAGTTCCGGCCGCCATCGACGGACTTATAAACGCCGTCGCCGTAGGTGATATTGCCGCGCAGCGCCGCCTCGCCCGTGCCGGCATAGATCGTGTTGTGATCGCTCGGCGCGACCGCGAGCGCACCGATCGAGGAAGTGGAATGCTGCTTGTCGAACATCGGCTTCCAGTTGGCGCCGCCGTCGGTCGTTTTCCAGACGCCGCCGGCGACCGCGCCGAAATAATAAGTGTTCGGCTCACCCGGGACGCCTTCGATCGCGACCGCGCGGCCGCCGCGAAAGGGTCCGACCTCGCGCCACTGCATTCCGCTCCAGAGCTTTTCGTCGAATTGAGCCCTGTGCTCCGCCTTGGCTGCGGTGGGCGTCGACTCGGACGTGGCCGATTGCCCGCACGCTGGCGATCGGGCTCGGGCGTGGCTGATTTGGCCGGATTCGTTTTTTTTCGGCTTGGCTCCGATTGTGTTCGTTAGGCCAAAGGCCAGGCCCACAGGCGAGGGCGACGGTCAAGAGTGCGCGTTGGGCGACCCTGAATTTTTTTTGCATCGCACAGTGTGGAACTGTTCCGCTTCCCTTCAACTGGAATGTCTGCTCTAGCCGGAACGCTGTCCCCGACCTGTTTAGCGCCTGCACGATTCTCCGGGATCTGGCGCCGTATCCAGCCGAGGCGCGTGACCCGGCTACAGGCGGTGGCAGCGGGCCGATTCCGCGATCAGTTTTTGCAGTCGCTTCAGGCGCGTCTCTTCCTGCTTCGCGCTCACCACCCACCAGCCGATCGTCTTGCGGTAAGATGGCGGCTGCGCCTGGAAGAACTCCCAGGCTTTCTGGTTCCTTCGCAACAGACCCGCGTATGGCTCGGGCAACTGCTCGCTCCGCTGTTCGTAGGAATAAATGCCCGACCTGTTTTCGCGCCGCGCGGCAAAGGCCGCCAGTCCTGAAGGCTGCATCCGTTTCTCGTTAGTCAGCACTTCAACCCGCTTGATATTGACCGCACTCCAGATACTCCCGCGCCGTCGCGGAGTGAACCGAATCATGTAGCTCTCTTCATCGATGCTCTTTCGAATCCCATCGATCCATCCGACGCAAAGCGCTTCATCGACTGACTCCGGCCAGGTGATGCTCGGCTTGCCCGAGTTCTTTTTGTAGAATCCAACCCAAAGCTCCCGCTCCGTCGCATGATTGCGGCGAAACCATTTCCGCAGATCAGACGGTGTGGGAAAGAAAACGATCTCCATGGGTGACAGCTCTCTCAGAGTGTCATCCTGAGCAAAGCGAAGGACCGCGCAAGCCGACTTTCGGCGTTTTGCATTCTTCGACCGCCTTTTGGCCTTGACCACCTGGCTCCCGTTCTCCTAGACCAAACGGGAAATAGCTCTACCATGACCCGTCCTATCCTCTGCCTTGCGCCGTTCCTCATCGCTTCGGCGGCTCTCGCCGATAGCTGGTCGCCGATCTCCGTCGTGAATGCCCCTAGCCGCGCGCACGGCGCATTCCGCGGTTTTCACACGCATCGATGTCACGGACCAGATGATCGTTTGGGGTGGCCAGGATTCCGGCACGCTCCCGTTCGCTAACACCGGCGGCCGCTGGAAACGCTCGACCAACAGTTGGACAGCGACAACCACGACCGGCGCCCCCTCCGGGCGCGAGGGCCAGCCCGCCGTCTGGACGGGACACGAGATGATTGTCTGGGGTGGCGATGCCGGGACTGATACTTTCCTCAACACCGGTGGACGCTACGATCCCGTGCAGGACGTATGGCGGCCCACCACGCTCAGCGGCGCGCCGATGGGACGCTTCGGGCACTCGTTCGTCTGGACGGGTGACCGGGCGATCGTTTGGGGCGGCGCGACCGGATTCGTCGGTGTCACGAATACTGGCGCACTCTACGATCCCGTCACGGATACCTGGACAGCCGACGACCACCGTCGGCGCGCCTTCGCCGCGCACCGGCCAGGCCTCCATTTGGACCGGCTCGCAAATGCTCGTCTGGGGCGGAATCGCCGACGGCACCTACGTCAACGACGGCGCGCTCTACGATCCGCGCACCGATACCTGGACGCCGATCTCGAGCACGAATGCGCCTTCGCCCCGACTCTTCTTCGCGGCCTCCTGGGACAGCACCAACCTTTTCATCTGGGGCGGCGTGAACTCGCGTTTCCAACCGCAGTCCGACGGTGCACTCTACAACACCGTTACCGGCACCTGGAGGACGATCACGCGGACCGATGCACCCACCGCGCGCCTTGGCCCGACGGCCGTTTGGTCCGGGAAAGTCTTCATCGTCTGGGGAGGCTCCGACGCGGACGGAAACCCGATCGGCACGGGAGCGAAATTCGATCCGGCGACGAACAGGTGGACGCCGACCACCCTGACCGGCGCCCCCGCGCCGCGCTCGAATCACACCGCAATCTGGGATGGCTCACGCATGATTATCTGGGGCGGCTCGGGCGAGTGTTGCAATAACTGGTTCAACGACGGTTTCGCCTATCGGCCTTGATCCGAGCTGTCCTCGTAGCAACGCTTCGGTTGCCAAATGAAGTTGAAACGGGCAAGGTAGCCGGCATCTGCTCTCCCGTGCGAAAATTCTTGCGCCGTTCCCTTCTGAACCCAGGTTGTGGTCGCTGCCCTGGTTCTTCGACGTCTGAATCCACCCATGGAGGGTCTCTTCAAGTTCTTTGCCGGGAGCGGTTTGCGTCTTCCGGCATTGCCGTTGCACGCGGTGATTGCGGTCCTGTTGGCCTTCGCGCTCGGGTCGGCCGCCTCCGGCTTCGCTCAACCTGCCGGGCCGAAGGAAAACACACCTGCCACCTTCCAGCCGGAGGCTCGCAAGCATGTTTCCCCGAAGAGACCCGGAGGAGCCTGCCGACATGAGTCCATTGCAAACGCCCGCCGGGGGAGGTGGCTCGGGCTATCCTGCCAGAGGTGACGATGGCTCCCACTCGCAGCAGCTTCCTGGCGCGCTGGAGATCGGTAGGCGGTGCGACTGGCTATCGCATCGATGTCTCGACCGACCCGTCGTTTAGAAGTTACGTGAGCGGTTATGAGCATTGCGACGTAGGCAACGTGACCAGTCGCATCGTGAGCAGGTTGAACCCGGGGACGAAATACTACTACCGGGTTCAGCCTTACAATTCAGCTGGCACGGGACCCAATTCGGAGATCGCGGCGGCCGCGACGACCACTGCTTCCGGGCTCGTTATCAACCCAACCTTCGACAGTTCCATCACGGGCAACCCGCAGTCGGCTGCGATCCAATCGATGATCAACCAGGCGATCGCGCTCTACCCGGCCGCTGTTTGGCGATTCCGTCACCGCTGAGATACTGTTCCGGTATTCGGACACCGAGCCCGACGGCACCCCCATTACCAGCGGCGCAATCGCCGAAAGCACTTATGTTGTCTATGGCATCCCATGGGGGGCATACATTTTCAACCTCAAGGCGGACGCAAAGACAACGAATGACACAACCGCCAACGCTGGCCTGCCGACCGTGCCCCTGACGCCCAATCTCGTACCGGCAAGCGCGAACGGTCGGGCCTTGGGTTGATACTCCGCCGGCGATGTTCGCGAACGGGACGGTGGGAGATGGAGGTCCCTACGACGGCATCGTGACCATCAATTCCGAGCGAACCATTCCAATTTACCCGGCCGCCGAGCAGCGGCAATTACGACGCACGACGGCTTACGGAGCACGAAATCGACGAGATCCTCGGCTTGGGATCATACCTCGGTGGCCCTCCGCCGAATACCGACTTTCGTCCGCAGGATCTGTTCAGCTGGTCGAGCCCCCGGCACCAGGAACCATACCGCCCTCGGCGCACGCTACTTTTCGATCGACAATGGAAACACCAACATTGTCGGTTTCAATCAAGACCCGACCGGCGATTTCGGGGACTGGCTGAGCGGGTCGTGTCCGCAATCCACTCCCTATGTCCAGAACGCCTTTAGCTTGTAAGGGGCAGGCCTCGGATATCAGCGCGACCTCGCCTGAAGGGATTAACCTGGATGTCATCGGATACGATCTCACTTCCGCGATACCGCCTCCGGGGCCGACGATCCTGGGCAACATCTCCACCCGTGCCCTCGTGGAGACAGGCGACAAGGTGCTCATTGGCGGTTTTATCGTCACGGGGACACAGCCGAAGAAGGTGATCGTACGGGCCATCGGACCGTCGCTGCCTCTTACTGGTGTGCTGCTGAATCCTTTCCTCGAGCTCCATGACTCCTCCGGCGCACTCATTGTCTCGAATGATAACTGGCGGACTGATCAGGAGCAGGAGATCATCGCGACCGGACTCGCACCCAGCAATGACAACGAGTCAGCAATTGTTATGACCTTGGATCCGGGGTCCTATACGGCGATCGTCAGCGGGGCGACTGGCGGAACCGGTATCGCTCTGGTGGAGGTCTATGACCTCGATCAGCTTGTCGATTCAAAGCTGGCAAACATTTCAACGCGCGGGCTCGTCGAGACGGGGGACAACGTCCTCATCGGTGGCTTCATCGTCCTCGGCGACAACGCGGCAACCGCCCTCCTGCGCGCCATCGGGCCGTCGTTGCCTGTCGCGGGGTCGTTGGCCGATCCCACCCTGGAATTGCACGATAGCAATGGGACAACTCTCACCTCGAACGACGACTGGAGAAGCGATCAGGAATCGGAAATTCTCGCCACCGGCCTCCCGCCGACCAACGATGCAGAGTCAGCGATCCTTACGACTCTGGCTCCCGGTCCCTACACCGCGATCGTGCGCGGCGCGAATAACACCACGGGCATCGCACTGGTGGAAGTGTATCAGCTCGACAACTGAGAATTCCTTTTCGGTTTTGGCATCGCTCGGCAGAGGCGGTTTCAGGAGTTGAACTTGGAAAGCGCCTTGATAACGCGGCGATCTGTAGCTGAGATAGCAGAGCGCGAAGAACGAAGGGATTTCCTGCGGCCCAGTCGGCCAAGATGCGGATTGAGTTTTGGGCGTTTGCCATTCACAGTCCAACGGCAGCAGGAGTGCGATGAAAGATCTGACTCAAGGTTCGGTCGTAAAGCATCTCATCCAGATGGCGGCTTTTCTCGCCGTCAGCATGGTGGTGCAGACGCTTTACCTTTTGGCCGATCTTTTTTGGGTGGGCCGGCTGGGCAAGGAAGCGATCGCCGCCGTCGGCCTGGCGGGGAACCTGACGATTATCGTCCTGGCTCTGACGCAGATGCTCGGGGTGGGCACGACCGCGCTCATCTCCCAGGCTGCGGGCCAGAAGGATCAGCCGCGCGCGGAGTTGGTCTTCAATCAGTCCTTTGTCATGTCGATCCTGATCGCGGCCGGGCTGGGCGTGGTCGGATTTCTTCTGCGCGCGCCGTATTGTGACGCCTTAAGCGCAGACGCGACGACGGCAGCGCTGGCCAGGAGTTATTTGTTGTGGTTTATCCCCGGGATGTTGCTGCAGTTCCCGCTGGTCGCACTTGGGTCGGCTTTGCGTGCGACCGGGATCGTGAAACCGACGGTGGGGTTGCAGGTCTTGAGTGTGGCGCTCAACATGGTGCTCGCCCCGTTGCTCATCTTCGGTCTGGTGGGTTTGCCAAGACTCGGAGTAACCGGGCGCGGCCCTGGCGACGTTTATCTCCATCCTGATCGCCGATGTATTGATGGTGATCTATTTCGAGAAGAAGTATCACTATCTGCGGTTCCGGGCGGCGCAATGGCGGCCACAAATCAAGACGTGGTGGGCGATGTTGCGAATCGGGTTGCCGGCCGGTGCTGAGTTTGCCTTGCTCTTTCTTTACATCGTCATCGTTTACGGAATCATCCGGAACTTTGGGCCGGCGGCGCAAGCCGGCTTTGGGATCGGCGCGCGTGTGATGCAGGCGCTGTTTCTTCCGGTCGTGGCACTGAGCTTTGCCGTAAGTCCGGTGGTGGGACAAAATTTCGGCGGACGCCATGGCGACCGGGTGCGGCAATCCGTTTACGCCGCGATCGGGCTCGCCTCGGCGATCATGCTTGTGCTCGCGCTGGTGGCGCACTATTTCCCGGCGGTGCTGATCCGGGGTTTCTCGAAAGATCCGCACGTGATTGCTTTCGGGAGCGAGTATTTTCGGATCGTCGCGCTGAATTTCGTGGCGGCGGGAATTGTCTTCTCCAGCTCGAGCGTCTTTCAAGGGATTGGCAATACGATACCACCGCTGCTTAGCTCGATGACGCGGCTGGTCTTGTTTGCTTTGCCGTTGGTCATTCTCTCGCGTCGGGCGGGGTTTGAGATTCGCGAAGTGTGGTATCTCTCCGTTGCGTCGCAAATTTTCCAGGCCTGCCTGAATCTGCTCCTGCTCCGGCGGGAGCTGCGGAAGAGACTGGTCTTTCCGGAAACGACCGGTTTCCTGCCGGGCGCCGCAATTTCCTAGGGACACGTTCGAGGCGACGCCCAGCCGTTGGGGCCGCGGTAACTTCTCGATGTACTCAGGCTGAGTCGTTCAATGGCTGGGTCATGCTCGCGGTGCTTGATCCACAACTTCAGTTCATCTCGAAAAAGCGCTGACTCGCACCGGTAGCACGCCGGAATTTCGTCGGCATAGCCCGCATAGGTGACGACCCGGGTCCCGATCGGCATCGAGCCCAGGTTCGCGGCGACATAGTTATTGTATCTCTTGAACAAGACCGGGGAGAGAGGAACGGCGGAGTCAATCTTGTGGCCGCGGGCCATGTTTTCCTCGAAAGGATTGTAAAGGTAGAAGGCGTCGTAGTCGGCAAAGGCGATTTCGATAACGTTGCCGTGAATGATCTCGACATTGGCCGACTGGAGCGTTGCCGCCGCCTTGCGCGCGGCCGTCGCCAGGTCAGCCCGCTGCTCGATTCCGGTGAAGTGTCCGTTGGTAAGGGCGGCTCCGACGAGGCAGAACTTGCCGGGGCCGCAGCCGATATCGAGGACGCGGGTGCCGGGCACGGTGACGAGGAGTTTCGCCGCTTCGGCGGCGACGCGGACGGGGGTCCACTGGAGGGGCGAGAGCTTTCGAATCCGGGCCGGATAGATTTGGTCGAACTTCTCGTCTTCGATGGACCCCGGGTCCTGGTCTTCGAAGTCATCTTCTATTTGCAGCATTCAGTGGAGTGAAGCAAACCGTGACGGAGGGTAAAGGGCGAACCCGAGTATTGCGAGAACAAGCGCGAACGGCAAGACTCAATCGGTCGACACAACCGGCGGCAGGCGCGGTTGAATTTTGTTGTCCGAGGCGGGGCGGCTCCGTAGGTCTGATGGTTAATCGCCTGCGTCGAGCGGTGGTCTGTTCGGCGGGGCTCAACCAAAGCGAAAGGATATCACCATGAGCGACACTTACGTTCCAATGATCAGTTCCGGCACGGCCGGCCCACTCGGCGTGCTTCATCTCCCGCGTCTCTGGCAGAAGGTCTCCCTCGAGTCGCAGGGCAAACTGGCCGCGGGCTATCCCGGCATCGGTCGCGGCTACGACGCGATGACTTGTGCCGCGCTCGGGCTCGAGGAAGAGGCGGTGCAGGATTACATCAAGCAGAACAAGCCGACCTATCCGCAATTCGAAGCCTGGGTGAAGCAGAACGCCAAGTCACTCAACAAGGAGGCGGTCGAGAAGCACAACGCCGCGGTGCGGGGTTATATCCACGACGACGAGACGCGCAAGAATATCCTTGGTGCCTGCGGTATTCCCGACGATGCCTCGGCTCCGAAAGGACGCGGTCAACCTCAACAACCTCGACGACTGGTATGAGTTTCACCAGGCGGTGTTGAAGTAGGACTAAACTAAACCTTTTCATTCTGAGCACCGAAAACCTCCCGGGTGCGAGGGACCTCCAGATGTGTGGTGGTTCTGCTCAGAGAAATCATGTCGCACTTTGTTTGCGAGGTCCCTCGTCGTCTCGACTCGGGATGACAATCCGAGGTCGCGTCATGGCGAACCGTCAAAGGCGCGACGGCTCAGGCACGTCATCGCCGTTGACGCGCGCAGAGGAGACGTGCGAGCATGACGGATGCCGCCTGCGACTTCAGGGAAAACGTCCGTCTTTCGCAAGACGACCGAAAGCTTTACCGCGGGCGCGCGGACGTTGCCACAGCGTTACTTTGTTTCGCAGGAGGTTTTCGCGGAGGAACAGGCAAAGATCTTTGCCCGGCACTGGGTTTGCGTGGGGCACCAAAGCCAGCTGGCCAGGCCGGGGGATTACTTTGTTCAGCAGGTGGCGGGTGAGAGCCTTGTCATGGTGCGCGATCAGAAGGGTGCGGTGCGTGGATTTCATAATGTTTGCCGTCATCGAGGGACTCGGTTGTGCGAGGAGGCGAGTGGCCATTGTGCGGCGATCCAGTGTCCATATCACGCCTGGACCTATGCGCTTGACGGCCGACTGATCGG
>CAWGFS010000027.1:0-41048 GCA_963821915.1 uncultured Verrucomicrobiae bacterium | reverse complement strand
TTGACCTCTTAGTGTCACAAGTGCGGTAAGAAGTTCGATCATCGGCGTTTTGACGTTGAGGGCTTGGCCGATTGCGAGCGGAATCCCGTACAAAGCGTCGACTTCCATCGTGCGGTGAGCCTCGAGGTCCTGCAAGATGCTCGGCTTATGAGAACTTTTCGCGAACTTTGCGACCGCAGCATCGATATCTAGGTCGAAACTCATCCCTGCCGCACGTGAGATCGCGAGCGCTTCTTTCAGCATTGCTGCGATCATTTCATGCATCCCGTCTTGCGCTACCACGCCGCACAGTGGCAGTCGCGTCAACACCGCGCTCGGGCCGGTCGCCATGTTCAGCACTAGCTTGGCCCAAATCCGCTCGCGGATATTGCGACTTGTCACGGACGTAACTTTGGCCGCATTCATCAACGCGACCACCGATTTCGAGCCTCGACGAGACGGACCCATCAGGTTCGCCAAACTCAAAGCGAACGTCGGCATAATCGAGTTGAATGGCCGCCGCAGAAGTTACCGTCGCCGAACAATATGCAACGCCTCCGAGGACACGTCGTGGATCGATCGTGTCCCAGATTTTCCCTTCCGGATCGAGTTTCGCAATTCGGTCGGCATCACGCGGTCCGCCGTGCTTATAATAATACCACCACGGTATGCCATTCATCACGAAAACAACGATTGTTTCCGGTCCGATCAACCTTTTGAGCTGTGCGACCGCTGGCACAATCATCGGCGCTTTCAAGGTTACTAAAACTATGTCCTGTGGCCCGAGATCCTGGCTGTTGTCGGTGCAGTCAATCGGCGTTTGCCATTGCTCGCTTCCTATCCGGACCGTCAAACCCTTGTCTTTCATCGCGGTCAGCTGCTGGCCGCGCGCTACGGCACTCACCTGATGCATGCCAGCACGGGCGAGAGACGCCGCGACAAAACCGCCGATTGCCCCGGTCCCGAAAACACAGACTTTCATTCAACCCTCGTCAATTCTACGTTCGGCAACGCTACAAAAATCCTCGCGCGCATTTGCACGCGAGGAATCCGGTTTCCGCAGCGTTTTCTATGCAGCTTTGAATTCAGACCAGGCTTGCAGCCAAAGATCGAGATGTTTGGGCTCTTCGAGGCGAACCATCGGTCCGCCGTCGAGCGCGTCATAGCCGTAATCGGCCTGTTGCTGCGGTGTGAAGCTGTCTTTGGCAGCTTGGGACGTCGAGGGTACTCCAGAGTCCGTCGTCAACGTTTTTCCAAATTCTGGACTTATCAGAAAATTGATCCACGTTTCGGCTTCGTTCGACTTTTCCGATCCCGCCGGCATGAACGCTGCGTGCACCCACCACAGCAAGCCTTCTTTCGGATGATTGCTTGCGACCGGGATGCCTTGTTGCCGCAAGGTCTTGCGCATCAACAGCCATCCGAACATGGCGTGTACTTCACCGCTTGCCATCATTTGCACAGCTTCGGCGAATTTCGACCACAAGCCGCGGAAATTTCCCTTCTTCGAGATCAGGAATTTTGTGACTTCCTTGATCTCTGCTGGGTCCATCTGTGAGGGCCGCTTGATTCCCATGCAGAGCGCGACCATGTGGATCGATTCGTGCGGGTCGTCGCGGATCGCAACCAGGCCTTTGTAGCGGTCGTCGAGCAGTAAGCTGTAGGAATCGGTGAGTGGATCTCCTTCCTTGATGAACTTGGTGTTGTAGAGGACGGGGTTATAACCCCAATAGACTGGAATCGAGTACGTCTTGCCGTCGACCTGCATCTCATCCGGCTTGAACAGAGCGGCCAGCGTCTTTGCGTTGGGCACTTTGTCAAGATCGATCGGCGTCAACAGCTTGCGACCGACGGCCTCGTTCAGATTCGGTCGCACCAGATCGCTCAGTGTGACCATCATGTCGAAGCGGCCGCCGGATTGGAGCAACTTCCCCATCGTGTCCACCGGCGAAACGTAAGGTGCCGGCCGGACTTTGATGCCCGACAGTTTTTCAAACGCTGCCAGCGTTTCCGGCTTGATCGCCGAGGGCGGCATGATGACGTCGAGCGTTTTCTCCTGGGCAAAAGCGAAGTCCGTTCCGCTGGCAACGGCTAAACCCGCGGCACTGGCGGTCTTGAGCAACTGACGGCGATCGATGTGCGTCATGTGATCCTCCACTGTACGAAGTTTGCCCTCTATTACTTGATGCCTTTGCGTTCGAAAACCTTGCGCTCGATTTCCGAGACGTCGATGTCGAGCGTTTCCTGCGGCGGCGACTTGTTGACGTTGGGTTTTTCGTTGTCGGCGAAAAGGCCGAGTGCGCCTTTGCGTCCATCGGGGAACAGGACGGGGGCGTGTACCTGCGCCATCGTGCAGTCGACTTTGCCACGATTCCACGCCCAGTGCAGCGCGTTACCCGGGATACGCAGGAAGTCACCTTTTTTGAGGTGCCATCCTTCCTCATCAATGAAGACCCAGAGTTCGCCCTCGAGCACGTAATTGAGCTGTTCGGGTGTGTGCCGGTGCGGCTTCGAGTGGTAACCGGCAAAGCGCGTTGCGATCATCATGTTTGCTTCATTGCCGTAGATAAACAGCGTCTTCATCTGGCCGGAGTGCAGCCCGACCATGGCCTGGCCGGTGATGAGATCGGATTCGGTAACAAATAACCCCATGTGACGTCCTTTCTTTCTGCTTCTGCGATTACTGGGTTCGGGCGCGAGACTTGTTGGTCAGTCTGATGTTGAGAAGATTGTCGATCGCGATGGTCCATCCTGGGGGGACCACAGTGGTCGAACCACCTTCTTCGATGATGGCCGGCCCATCATGGGTCTCACCCGGCTTCATGGTGTCGCGCGAGAGTACCGCGCATTCCACCGCGGCGCCGTCGAAGACGACGAGCCGCGATTTTTCCATTCGTGATTGATCGACCTTGGTGTCCGTGTAGGTCTTCACATTCGGCTTCTGGCTGGCCGCTACTGCGACGACCCGGACGCCGCTGATTGCGATTTGCCGGCTCGGATTGGCATGGCCATAACGGCCTTCGTATTGCTTGAGGAAGGCAGCGTGCAGTGGCTCGACGTCGAGATCGGCGTCTTCGGCCCGCACCGAAAAGGACGATGCCTGGCCGATATAGTTCATCTGGACGTAGATCTCATAAGTCAGTCGCGCCGTATTAACGCCATCGCGCGCGAGATGGGCCGCGACCTCGGTGCGCAGACCTGCGACGGCGGCACGAATGTCGTTCACCCCGGCGGGATCGAGGCGTGCGAACGAGGAGCGGGTCGCATCCCAGCGCAGATCGGCGGCGAGCAAACCGATGGCGGAGAAGTTACCGGGGAGGCGGGGAATTAAAACGTTGGCAATGCCAAGCTCCTCGGCGACGAAAGCGCCGTGCATTGGACCGGCGCCGCCGTAGGCGACCAGCGTAAAGCGACGTGGGTCGAGACCGCGCGAAACGGAAATCTCCCGGATGGCGCCAGACATTTTGGCAACCGCGATGCGCACGACTCCTTCGGCAAGAAGCTCGGTCGATATCGACCCGACTTCGTCGGCAAGACCGTGCAAGGCTTTTTGCGACTCGCCGGCATCGAGCTTTATGCTGCCGCCAAGTGCACGGTCCGAGTTGAGGCGGCCGAGCACAAGATTGGCATCCGTGACGGTCGCGAGCCCGCTGCCGGTGCCGTAGCATGCGGGTCCAGGAATCGATCCAGCGCTTTCGGGGCCGACCAAAAGCGTCCCATCGTCGTCGTAGCGAGCAATGCTGCCGGCGCCGGCGCCGACCGTGTTGATCTCGAGCATCGAACCGCGCACCGGCAGGCCGGCGAAAATGACCTGCTCGGTGGTGAGCGCCTGACCCTTCTGCACGACGCATACATCGGTTGAGGTGCCGCCCATGTCGTAGGTAATGAGGTCGTCGATGCCGACCGCCTCGGACAGGCCGATCGCCGCGGTCACACCCCCGACGGGTCCCGACAAAATGGTGCGTACTGGGAGCTCCGAGGCGGAGGTGGGCGAAAGCGTGCCGCCCGCCGAGCTCATGATCAGTACCGGTGCTTTGATGTCGGCGCTGCGCAGTGATGTCTCGAGCACCGACAGATATTTTGTCATCGGCGGCATCAGGAAGGCATTGAGCGCCGTGGTCGCGAAACGCTCGAACTCCTGATGGCCGCGATGGACGTCGACCGACATGCAGATATGCGCGTTCGGAAATGCCTTTCCGATTGCGTCCTTGACCGCTGTTTCGTGCGCGCTGTTGGCGTATGCGTTGATGAAGCAGATCGCGATGCTTTGCGCGCCGCTGCTTTTTAGTGCCTCGATGGTTGCGGAAATATCGTCCTGCGAGACCGGCGTCAGAACGCTGCCGTCGGCTGCGATGCGCTCGGCAATCTCGTGCCGCGCTTCGCGGGGCACTAGCGGTTGCGGTTTTACAAATTTTAAATCGAAAAGGCTGCCGTGCGCGTAGCGCATGCAACGGCCGATCTCGAGCACGTCGCGAAAGCCGCGCGTGCACACCATTGCGACCTGGCCGCCTTTCTTCTGTAGCAACGCATTTGTCGCAACGGTAGTGCCGTGCACAATCTGATCGAGTGGACCGGCGTCAAGAGCCCGATCTTGATGCCGAGCTGATGCAGATGGTCGATCGCGGCCGGCGTTGATTGCTTGATCGGATCGGACACCGCAATAACGCCGGCTGCGCGTCCATCGATCGCGACAAAAATCACGGTTTGACCTTCCCGTTGTAATTCGACGGCTTTTGTCTCCAACTTTGCGAGATCGGTAATGCCGTGCGCGCGCAGGAAATCGGGTTTGCCCACCAGCACAATGCGCTCATCGACTCGACCGCTCACCCCAGCGCCGGTGGTCGATTGGAAATCAGCCAATACGGCCGGCTTGACCCCGTGCTCCCTGGCGCCGGCGATGATGGCTGTCGCGAGAGGGTGTTCGCTGTCCTGTTCCACAGCCGCCGCCATCGTTAACAACTCCTCTTCCGAAATCGAGGCAGCTGGCATGATCGTCGTTAGGCGCGGCCGGCCTTCGGTCAGGGTGCCGGTTTTATCCACCACCAGTATCCGCACTTTTTCCATCAACTCGATCGCCTCGGCTTTCTTGATCAGGACGCCGGCCTGGGCGCCGCGGCCGACACCGACCATGACCGACATCGGCGTCGCAAGACCGAGCGCGCACGGACAGGCGATAATCAGCACTGCCACTGCATTGACAATAGCGTGGGCGAAGCGCGGCTCGGGTCCAACGAACCACCAGATGAAAAATGTGATCGACCGAAATGCCGATGACGGCCGGGACAAACCACGCGGCGACTTTGTCGGCGAGACCCTGAATCGGCGCCCGGCTGCGTTGGGCCCGCGCAACCATCTCCACAATCTGCGAGAGGACAGTGTCACTACCGACGCGCTCGGCCTCGATCACGAGGCTACCGGTCTGGTTCACGGTGCCGCCCGTGACGCGATCATCGGCTGATTTCGTGACCGGCATGGGCTCGCCCGTGATCATCGATTCATCGATGCTGGTTCTGCCTTCAAGCACCCGACCATCCACCGGAACTTTCTCACCGGGCCGCACGCGGAGCCGATCGCCCTTTTCAATCTGATCAAGTGGGACGTCGCGTTCTTCGCCATCGCGCACCAATCGCGCTGTGTTGGGCGCGAGATCGAGTAGCGCGCGAATCGCGTTCCCGGTCCGACTGCGTGCCCTGCCTTCCAGCACCTGGCCTAACAAAACCAGGACCGTGATAACGGCAGCGGCCTCAAAATAAACGCCGACCTTTCCGTGCGCCTCGAAGGAAGGCGGAAAAATCCCCGGCAACAGCATCACCGTCGCGCTAAAGAAATAGGCCGCGCCGACGCCGATCGCGATCAGCGTAAACATATTGAGCGAACGATTGCGGATTGATTGCCAGCCACGTTTGAAGAATGGCCAACCGGCCCAAAGCACCACCGGCGTGCTTAAGATAAACTGCGCCCAGCGCGAAAGATCACCCTGCACCCATCCCGGTGATGAAGGGAAAAGGTGCCACATCGCGAGGACGAACACTGGCAGGCTGAGCGCTGCGCCGATCCACAAGCGCCGCGTCATGTCGCGCAGCTCCGGGTTTTCCTCTTCGCCGCCGCGCGAAAATATTCTTCGGTTCCAGCGTCATCCCGCAGATCGGGCAATCCCCTGAGTGATCCTGCTCGATCTGGGGATGCATCGGGCAGGTGTAGATCGTCTTCGACTTTTCGCGGACAGTCGGATTGGGTTCCAACGCCATTCCGCATTTCGGACAGCCGCCGGGAGTGTCGCTCTCCACCGCTTCGCACATCGGGCAGAAATACTTCTTCGCCGGCTGGCGCACGCTCACTGTCCTGGCCGTTTCGTCAGGCGAGTGGGCGCCATCGTGGCAGCCATCCGCGCTCATCGCAGGAGTCTCTCGAGAGTGGTTTGCAGTTCAGCGAGAAGTTCCTTTGGCTTCATTGGTTTATCTTGGTGTGCCCGCTCGCCGGCGTGGCCGATTACACAAGCTCGCGCTTCCTCGTACACCCGGAAAACAGATACCGGGCAGGGGTATGTGTCGAATCGGCGCGGTCGCCTCCCGGATGAGACCGCACCTGAGAGCGATGCCCGTCGCCGCACGGCTTCGCCGCGACGCGTCGGGCGCGGCTTCAAGAAAAATGGGCTCCCAAAAGGCGGCGCTGGAGTTAACTCCAGCGCCCTGCGATTGGCCGACGACGGGTCTTACGCCGGTACCGCCACCGCTCCGCCGCCGGCTGACGGGCCTTGGTACTGAGCGCTGCCGAAGCCAAGAATCGGCCAAAAGATAAATCCCAGGAAGGCCATTCCCAAGCCGAAACCGACGCCGTTACCAAAACTCTTGGCGATGTCGATACAGAGAATGATGAGGATGATGATATTAACGAACGGGATCAACATCAGAAGAAGCCACCAACCCGGTCGGCCAGCGATTTTGCACAAGACATACAGGTTATAAATCGGGATAAGGCACGCCCAACCCGGTTGCCCGGCTTTGGTAAACACCTTCCACATCGCGGCGATGATCAGAACAGCGATGGCCAGGGAAATGATCATGGAGAGCGGACTGGCCGCCTGCGGGGCGGCCGTCTGGTAGTCACTGGCTTGCGCGAGGAGCACGTTCCCTGGCAGGACGGCGAGCACGGAATTGAGCAGTAGTTGATTCATAAGGTTTCTTTCGATGTAATTATCTGACGGCGGAGGTTTAACGGACAGGCAGGGAGGGCGACAATCAAAATCTTTGGGAATTTAGAATCGATTGCAGCGACCTGATGACTTCTTTGGCCGCAACGAACGCCGGCGTTGAGTCAGGAAGGACGCGCGGCTCCCAGAAAGCAGCTCTCCCCGACCCTCCCGAGAGAATCTCGGCTCACCAAATCATGGCTGCTCAAAAGGAAAACAATGAGGGCTGACAGGAAGGGCGGGATGGATTACGACGGTTTCATGAGGTGGAATGCTGGCCCGCGTGCTCGTGAGGGTTCTTGTTCGGCAACTCGGTGTTGCCCACCGGCGACGCGACCGTACCAGGGGGATTTTGGTACCAACCCGGATCGTCATAGTTAGTGATCCCCTCGCGCACTTTCAGGATCGTAAACATGCCACCCATCTCGATCGGTCCGAATTGGCCAGTGCCGGTCATCATCGGAAGCGTATTTTTCGGTCCGGTCATCATCTGCGCCATTTCCGACATTCCGGACATGCCGGTTTCGCCCATTGCCATGTAACCGGGGACCAGCTGGCCGATCTTCCGGGCCACGCCCTGCTGGTTGGCGCCGATGACGTTGGGAATTTCGTGGCTCATTGCGTTCATGGCGTGATGATTCTTGTGGCAATGCACCGGCCAGTCGCCCGGGTTATCGGCAATGAACTCAACGGTCCGCGTCGTGCCGGGAGGCACGTTCACCGTCGCTTCCGGCCACCAGCCGCTCTTCGGCAGCGGCCCGCCATCAGTTCCCACGATCCACCAGCGATGACCGTGAAAATGAATCGGGTGACTATCCATGCTGAGGTTGGCAAAACTGAAGCGAACGCGCTCACCTAACTTCACCACCACCGGATCCGTCCCCGGCCAGACACGGCTGTTGAACGTGAAGATATTAAAGTCAGTCATGACATTCGGGTTGGGCGTAAAGGTACCCGGCGGGATCGCCCATTCCTGAAGGAAGATCGCAAAATGGCGATCGACCGGTTCCGGATATCCCTCCTTAGGATGAATGATGAAGAACCCCTCCATGCCCATCGCCATCTGAGTCATCTCGTCGGAGTGCGGGTGGTACATCTGCGCCCCATGCTGAACGAGCGGAAATTCGTAAGCATAGGTCTCACCCGGCGGAATGTGCTTTTGCGTGACGCCACCGACGCCGTCCATTCCGTTAGGCAAGATGAAGCCGTGCCAGTGAACTGTGGTCGGCTCCGGGAGCTTGTTTGTGACCAGGATACGGACGCGATCGCCCTCCACGGCTTCAATCGTCGGGCCAGGTGTCTGCCCGTTATAACCCCAGCAGTTGACCATCATCCCGGGCGCAAACTCCCGTCTCACCGGCTCAGCGATGAGGTGGAATTCCTTAACCCCACCCTTCATCACCCAAGGGAGGGAAGATCCGTTGGGCGTGACAACGGAGCGGTAGTTAACCTTTCCGCCGGGGATCGGGGTCGGCTGGGCGGCGAGCAGCTTTGTGCCGCCGGCGATGCGTTGGGCCAACGCTGAGGCTCCAAGAAGCGCGGCTGTGCCGGAGAAAAATTTACGTCTTGTAATCATAAGTCAGGCTAGTGTTTGCTTTGGTCGAGATAAGATTTGCCACTGAGGGTGCCTCCCACCGCACGCTCCAGATCGGCGCGCGCGATCCAGTAATCGCGCCAGGCTTCGATGTAACTGCGCTCCGCGGCGACTTCGTTTTGCTTGGCGAGCAACAGATCGTAAGCGCCTTTGAGCATGAAGTTGTATTGCTCCAGCGTGAGATTGAGCGCTTTTTGTTGGGTGGGTAACAGTCGTTTCCCGATGTAAGAAGTAAGGTCGCGAGCCGCGATCAACTGGTCGCGCGCTTCACGCACTTCGGAGCGCACATTGACCGCCAGTGCTTCGAGTTCGCGCTGCGCCTGGCGATATTGCGCCGTCAATTTCGCGATTTCGCCCTGACCCTGGTTAAAGATTGGCAGCTCGAGGTCAAGGATTGGTCCGGTCACACGTTGGCCATCCGGCTCGCGCTCGGTATCGACGCCGATTCTTATTCCGGCGGGCAGCGTAGCGCGTCTTGGTACGCAAGGCGAGGGATTGCCCGATGAGGTCCACCCGCATGCGGGCGGCCTGCAGGTCGAGCCGTTGGGCGATGGCGCGCGATTCCAGATTTTGCAGTGATCCTTCGCTGCCCGGCAGCTCCGGAAGATGTTCACCCATCGTCCAGTTGGTGTTGGTTCCCCAGACGCCCATCAACCGATTCAACCGTTCCCGGTCTCGCCGGACCTGCAACTCCGTCTGTGCCACTTCGAGACGTGATTGCTCATAGCTTCCCTGCTGATTGGCTAGCTCGAGATCGCTCGTATTGCCCGCATCATGCAGCCGCTTGGTAAATTCGACCGCGGTCTCGTTCGTCTCGGAGATGACGCGCAACCGGTCGAGCAATTGTTGCCGCGCCTGCGCCGTGTAGAAGGCGATCTTCACTTCCGCCGCCAGTTTCAACACTTCATCGGCGACGTGAGTCTCGGTCTGGGCCAGTTGCGCCGCGGCGATACGCTTGCGCAACGGCAGCACGAGCAGATCGAGAAAATTCTGCGCGATTGAATATTCGATGTTTGTCCCCGAGGGCGGACGATTGGGAAACCGAAAACTGCCTGCGAAATTTGGATTACTGATGAGCCCCGCTTGAATCACATCGGCTTGCGCGATCCCGATCTCTTCGAAACGCGCCTGCAGTTCGCGATTGTTCAGGAGCGCAACCTGCACAGCGCGCTCCGCGGTCAGCTCGCGGCGCAAGAGGGTTTGCACGCCCTGCTCGATCTGCGCGTCTTCCATGCCTCCACGATTCCAATGGATGCGCTTTCCCGTTCGCTCGGCCACGGTCGCTTGCACGCGATCGAGCGACGCTTGCGGCGCGGCGCACGCGGTCGCGAGCAACGCGACCGTCGGCAAAATCATTTTTCGGAATCTGAAACTGGTAATCACTCAAGAAATGGGCTGAGAGCAAGAGAGGAAGGGCACAGACCAATGGCATCTGCCACGGGAGGCACCGAATGCAGCGACCTGGCAGCAGCTCGCGCGGGCGAGCAGCCGGGTCATTAGCCCAAGAACGGCGGAGCGTGCGCCAGCAAACTCCGCTGGAGAACAGATTCAGCGAAACTCCTGCCGCCCGGCGGTCCGGTATTGAGGAAGCGGTAGGCAACGGGCGCGACCCGCGGCGTGGCGATGGTCGGCGTGCTGCAAGCGAGCGGACCGCCGAAGAAAATCGTAACGCTCGTTTCGAATGATTTCGCCGGACTCACCGATAACGCCTGCAGGGTCTTGCAACAGGGAGTGGCCGGATCCTTGGCTGGTTTTGGCTGGCTCGGCACCTCGCTCGCACAGCAATCGTGCACCTGCGCGGAAACCACGTCCGAGGAATGTGTCTCGATCGCCGCCAGGCCGAGGGCGCAGTGATTCGAGACGGCGAGCCACGAAACCGCGACCAGCGCTACCGTTGCCCCACGAAGGGTCATCGTTTGACGTGCGCCCAACACAGAATGTTTCTTCCCTGAAAAGAGGTTCACGTCAACCACCTCACACTGTCATTGGCAGCCCGAGTCTGGCTACTAAAGTCTTGCTCCGCGAAGTCTTTTCCCGTATGCGAATGGGCGAGAGTCGTTTGTCGAAAAGCGATGGAATCAGGGGACACAGAGGCTCTCTTATATCGATTCGAAGCAACTAGTAACCGAAGCCAATTCACCCGTATGAGCACGATCAACGCAGAAACCGCCGTGAGGGAACGTTACGCCGCCGGAGCCAAAGCAGCCGAAGCAAAACTTTGTTGTCCAGTCGATTACAATCCCGAATATCTCAAAGTCATTCCGCAGGAAGTCATCGATCGCGATTACGGCTGCGGCGATCCGAGTAAGTATCTGCGAGAAGACGAGACGGTGCTCGATCTCGGGAGCGGCACAGGAAAGATTTGCTTCATCGCCGCGCAGATCGTCGGCCCCGGCGGAAAGGTGATTGGGATCGACATGACGGACGAGATGCTGAACGTGGCCCGGAGCAGCGCGCCGACCGTGGCGGAGCGGATCGGTTACAGCAACGTCGAGTTTCGCAAGGGTCGCATCCAGGACCTGGCCCTCGATCTCGAGAAGCTCGATGCGGAACTAAAAGCGCGGCCGATCACCGACGCGGCGTCGTTCCTGCGCGCAGATGAGCTCGCCCAGGAATTGCGGATCAAACATCCGCTCGTTGCGACCGACTCGGTGGACGTGGTTGTCTCGAACTGCGTGCTCAATCTGGTCGAGCCGAAATCGAAGCGGCAGCTCTTCGAAGAAATTTTCCGGGTGCTGAAAAAAGGGGGCCGCGCCGTGATTTCCGACATCGTTTCCGATGAAGATGTGCCGGAGCATTTACAGAATGATCCGGAGCTTTGGAGCGGCTGCATCGCTGGCGCCCTAACTGAGGAAGGATTTCTTAAAGCTTTCAGCGAAGCCGGGTTCTACGGAATCCAAATCCTGAACCGTGATGAGAAGCCGTGGCAGACGGTGGAGGGAATTGAGTTTCGTTCCGTCACGATCGAGGCGTTCAAAGGCAAGCAAGGACCCTGTTTCGAGCGCAACCAGGCGGTGATTTATCGCGGGCCGTTTCGCGAGGTGCTGGACGACGACAACCACCGAATGGAACGCGGCGTCCGCTACGCAGTTTGTGACAAGACCTACAATCTCTATCGCAAGGGACCTTATCGCGAGTTCTTCGAGTTCGTCGAGCCGCTGGCTGACATACCGCTAGGCGAAGCGAAACCGTTCGATTGTTCGCACACCGCCCGCCGGCATCCGAAGGAAACCAAGGGCCAGGATTACAATGTCACGACCGAGGCGAGCAGCTGCTGCGACGGCGGAAGCTGCTGAGGCGAGCTCTCGCTGGCGATGAGCGAAACGATCAGAGCCACCCGGCCGGAACCGCCGCCGCATGTCAGCGCCGAGATCGAAGTGGCGCACACGCCGGTCCCGAAATGGGCAATCGGTGAATTCTTCGGAACTTTCTTGCTCGTCTTTTTCGGTTGCGGGAGTGTCTGCGCCGCAGTCGCGACCGGCGCACAGGTCGGCATATTTCAAGTCGCAATCGTCTGGGGAATTGGAATTGCGACGGCGATTTATCTGACCGGTTCGCTGAGCAGCGCGCATCTGAATCCCGCCGTCACGATCGCCTCAGCCGTCTGGTCGCGTTTTCCCATTAGGCTGGTGGTGCCTTACATCGGGGTGCAGATGATCGGCGCGTTCGCGGCGGCGGCTTTGCTTTTTTCCATCTTCAGCGGCGCGATCGCTGGGTATGAAGCAAAGCACGACATCATCCGTGGCGCGGCAGGCAGCGAAGCAACCGCAATGGTTTTTGGCGAGTACTTCCCCAATCCGGGCGGGAAGGCGTTGACCGAGGAAGCGCGCGCCACGATGACTCCCGGGCGCGCCTTCAGTGCCGAACTGATCGGAACCGCAATTCTCGTTCTCGTTATCTTTTGCGCGACCGATGATCGCAATGCCGCTCGCCCGCAGATCCTGACCGCCGCGACCATCGGGCTCACGGTGACGATAATCATTTCTCTGATCGGCCCTCTCACGATGGCCGGCTTGAATCCAGCGCGCGATCTGGGACCACGCCTGTTTTCCGCGATCGCCGGCTGGCGCGGCATCCCTTTTACCGTCAACGGCCCCGGCTGGCTGACGGTCTACATTATTGCGCCGATTGTTGGAGGATTGTTAGGCGGCGGCATTTACCGCGTCTTCTTCCGCGCGGCTTACCGTTCATGATCGCTTCTGTAGCGGAAATGAAGCTCGGGTCAGATGACAGTTTCGCGCGCAAACTGGTCGAGCACTCCCTTTCCCTGCGCCACACTCGAACGGAGGTCTTGCAGATCAATGTCGGCAAGCTCTGCAACCTCATCTGCATTCATTGCCATGTGAACGCCGGACCGAAGCGTAAAGAAATCATGACCCGCGAAACGATCGATCGGGTAATCGACTGGTTCGCGAAAACCGACATCCCAACAGTCGATCTGACCGGCGGCGCACCGGAAATGATTCCCGACTTCAAGTATCTGGTCCAACGCTTGAAAGCGCTCACCCCGCCGCGACACATCATCGATCGGTGTAACCTGACGATTCTCTTAGAGCCCGGCTTTGAAGACTATGCGCAATTTCTCGCGCGCCACGAAATCGAGATCATCGCCTCGATGCCGTGCTACTCGCCCGAGAACGTCAACGCCCAGCGGGGCGAAGGCGTCTTCGATGGCAGCATCAAAGCGTTGCAGCTTTTGAATTCGTTAGGCTACGGGATCGATCCCGTCCTCCCGCTTCATCTCGTTTACAATCCGAACGGTGCCTTTCTTCCCGGCCCGCAAGAGGAGTTGGAAGCAGACTACAAACGTGAGTTGAAAGACCATTTCGGAATCGTCTTTAACCAGCTTTTCACCATTACGAACCTGCCGATCGCGCGTTTCGCTTCCTGGCTAAAAAACAATGGCCAGCTCGCCGATTACATGGCGCTACTGAAGGACGCATTCAATCCGGCGACCGTGAATGGCCTGATGTGCCGCAACACGATCAGCGTGAGCTGGCGCGGCGAAGTCTTCGACTGCGACTTCAACCAAATGCTCAAGATGCAGTGGCGCGACCGCGATCGTGCGCTCAGCCTTTGGGATATCGATCCGGCCGCCGTCGAGCATCGCCAAATCCAAACCGGCGAGCATTGCTTTGGCTGCACCGCCGGCGCCGGCTCAAGTTGCGGCGGCGCGCTCGTCTAGACTTAGAGCGTCGTCTTAGGGCAAGAGTTCCCAGGTGTCGCCGACCGGCACTTCGTGGTTTTGTCCGCCGAAGACGATGGTTCGACCGAGGTTGCGATCGTAGGCGATCCCGGCGCCTTCGCGCGGGCCCGGTGATTGGGCAGGGAAGAAGTTGCTCCCAGTTCGACCCCGTCCACGACCATGTCGTATCCTGGTCGATGCCGCCGCTGCCACCGCCGAAGAGAATAACGCTTTCCAGGTTCTGATCAAAGACCGCTGAGCCACCGTAGACCCAGGGCGGCTGCGTCGCGGGTGACTCCAGAGTCCAGTTATGACCATCATAGGTCCAGGTATTCACGGGGTTGACATCCCCCAAGCCACCGAAGAGGACGATCTGTTTTGTAATGTAGTTCACGCCGACCGCAGACGAAGAACGCGCGAAGGGCAAGGTATTGGGACGCAACTGTCTCCAGTCCGAGTCATTCCAACGCCACATCGTGCCCTGGTAAAGGTTTCCATCGAAACCGCCAAACTCATCGACCCGACCATCGAAGTCGGTGAAAAGCATCGGACCGGTGACGGCCTTCGGAGAATGAGCGGGCGTCGCCTGCGTCCAGGTGGAAGTGGTCCCGTCCCAAAGCCAGGTGTCACCAAGGTCTTTGTGTCCGTCGTAACCGCCAAAGAGAATCACCTTGCGAACGTGACGGTCATAGGCCATCTGCGCATTGGCGCGCGCGGAAGGCGCGGTCCCTGTTTCTATTTTGGTCCAGGTGGCGCCGTCGAAGGTCCAGGTATCATTCAGATATCCGCTGCCGCTGAACCCACCGAAAAGCAGGACCTTCTTACTCGTCGCGTCATAAGTCATGGCGACATAAGAGCGCGCTGCCGGAGAGACGCTCGGTGTAAGCTTCTGTCCAGGTTAATGCCTGGCTAGTTGTCAGCAGCGGTTCCGAGCACAAGCAAAGAAAGAAGAGAGCGGGTCAGTAAGCGAAAAATCATATGTTGTGAGATTATTCATCCGATCTCATATCGGGCCCCGGATTTTTGTCAACGCAGCGCCACAGACAAAAAAGCGACAACCTCGGACATTCGGCGGGCAAATCGCGTGCTCTTGCTCCCCGCGGCGAACCGGCTATGGTCGAACGCGGCAATGGAGTTTGCCTTTTTCGTCGAAGGACGGGGAGAACCGCGTGAGCTGATGACTCCTACTGCGCTTGGGAGGAAAAGAAGCAACGAGTCGCAGTTTCTTATGCTCACATATTTTTGGATTATGCTCGGGGGCGCGCTCGGAACGGGGGCCCGTTTTTGGGCGTCGGGACTGGTGGCAGAACGATTCGGTGAGGTCTTTCCGTTAGGCACATTGTTCGTCAACGTGACCGGCTCATTCATTATCGGTTTCTTCGCCGCCTTTACCGATCCGCAGGGCCCAGTTCTCGTCGGTCCGCGCGTCCGGCAGTTCGTCATGATCGGGATCTGCGGCGGCTACACCACTTTCTCGTCTTTTAGCCTGCAAACTCTCGAGCTCGCGCGCGACGGCGATTGGTTGCGCGCGGGCCTCAATTCCGTGCTTTCATTAATCTGTTGTTTGGTCGCCGTCTGGCTCGGCCGGATCGTGGCGCTGATGTTACTTCCTCGTTAGGCAAATCGTCATGCAACTTCCTGAAGACGCCGTTTTGTTGCGCATTTACGTCGGCGAAAGCGACCGTTGGCAACACCAGCCGCTTTACGAAGCGATCGTCCTTAAGGCACGCGAACTTCATCTCGCCGGTGCCACTGTCCTGCGCGGTCCGATGGGATTCGGCGCGGCCAGTCGCATCCATACCGCCAAGATTCTTCGGCTCTCTATGGATTTGCCGATCGTCATTGAGATAGTAGATACGGACGACAAAGTGCAGACGCTGCTCCCATTCCTCGACGAAATGATGGGTGGCGGCCTCGTCACCCTGGAGAAAATCAAGGTCATCCATTATCGCGAGGGAAAGGAAAACCGTTGATCGAATGAAGTTGATGAATTCCAAATGGCTCCTCATCGCCTGGCTGGCTATGGGAATGTTGTGTGGTGCCTGCGAACGAACGAAGGAGGCTCCCAAGACGGAAGCGCCGCCTGCGGCGGAAGCAACCTGGCTAACGAACTTCGAAACTGCGCAGGCCCGCGCGCGATCCGAGAAGAAATTGCTCCTGATCGAGTTCACCGGTTCCGATTGGTGCCCGCCTTGCATCATGCTGGGACGGCAGGTCTTCTCGCAACCGGAGTTCAAAGACTACGCGGCGCAGCATCTCGTGCTGCTGGAGGTCGATTTCCCACGGACGAAAGAGCTCTCCGCGGAGCAGAAAGCTGCGAACGAAAAACTGGCGGACCAATTTGGAATCGACGGATTCCCGACCGTCATCATCCTGGACTCGAGTGGGCGAAAAATCGGGGAACTCGGCTACATGCCGGGCGGCCCAAAGCCATTCATCGCGGCGGTGGAAGAGTTGCGCGCCAAAAGTTGATTCGTTAGGCAGCCAGGTAACGGAGCGCATGAAAACGATCGCAGTTCTGGGCGGCGGCTCGGCTGGTTTCACGGCCGCTCGGATCGCTTCGGAAGGCGGGGCGCGAGTTCTGTTCTTTATGGGCGACAACGCGGACCACGCATCGCTCTGCGTCGATGCCGGTTGCATGCCGTCAAAGGCGCTCTTCGAACCGATCGACGCGATGCATCACGCCAAACAACATGGCTGGCTGGAGATCAAACCCAAACAGCCCGGCGAGTATCTCGCACAAATCGTTCGTTGGAAGGATATCGAGATCGAGAAATTCCGTGCCTACCGACAAAATGCCATCCGCGAACAGGCGAGCGATCGCTTCCAGATCATTCGGTCCAACGCGTCATTCGTGAGCCGGCACGAAGTTGTGAGCGAGGGAAGACGCCATCGGTTTGACGCCGCCGTCATCGCGACCGGCTCGGTGACCGTTCTGCCAGCGATCGACGGCCTCGATCCGACGTGGGAAGGGGTGTGGACGAGCGACGAGATTTTGCACAACACGCGCATTCCAAAATCGCTTGCGGTCATCGGAGTCGGCGCGATCGGACTCGAGTTTTCCCTTCGTTATGCCCGCCTCGGCTCAGCTGTGACACTGGTTTCCCGATCAGGGATTCTTTCGGAATTCCCGCGACAGTTTGGTGACAGAATCGCGTCGATCTACAGCGACGAAGGCATCCGGGTTCTGACTCATCGCCTTGTTGCTCGAATCACCCGCGATCGTTCCGGCGCGTTCATTATCGAAACAGAAGGCGCGGAATCGATGGCCCCGATCGTATGCGAAAAAATTCTGCTCGCCACCGGCCGGCGACCGGCGGTAGATCAACTCGGCCTAGAGTCAGCAGGCGTGGAACTAAATGCGAACGGCCGGCTCGAACTCGACGACAGCATGCGAGTGAAAGGCTCACCGCATCTCTTCGCCGCGGGCGATGTAGCCGGACTTAAGGATGGTAGTGCATCACGCGCACATCGAAGCCGGCATCGCGGCCGAGAATGCCTGTTCCGGCGGCGACCGCAAATGGACCAAACGCTCGAATATCGAAGTGATCTTTTCCGATCCGGAATTTGCCTTTGCCGGCTGTCCTCCAGCCGATGCGGAAAAGGATGGATACCAACTCGTGAGTGCCTGCGCCGAGAGCCGCGATATCGGCAAGCTGCACCTCGCCGGCGATGATTCCGGCTTCGGTGAATTCTGGGCCGACACGAAAACGGGTCGCCTGATCAGTGCCGGGTTACTCTGCAGCGACGCGGCCGACCTGATTCATCTTCCGGCATACGCGATCGATCACGAGCATACCATCGATCAACTGGAGGACGCCGAGTATTACCATCCCACGAAAATCGAGATTATCGCCGAGATCGGCGACGCGTTGTGCCGAAAATTAGGCGGTCATCCATTCGCTCGCGCTGAAGAGTGAGTTGATCCTCCGGTGCCCCTGGCACGAAAGCAGAAAGGGCAGCATCACTGCCAGACACCCTTCCAAACTAACCAGGATTCGGCTAGGACGAACCCTGGAATAGATTGTTCGTTAGGTTCGCCCGTTACGGAAGGTGCGTGTTCTTGTGCGTCTTAACTTCGTTAAGATCGGCGTTCTGCTTGATCCGGCCGTCCGGAACTATGTTCTCACCGAAGTTCGAACTCGTGACCTACTCTTGGTCGTCGGCTGAGGAGACACGGAAAAACTCAAAAGGGCATTCGGCGGTTAGCCCGAATGCCCTTTGCTATAAGCATTCCGGGAGCCGGTTAGGACGACTCCGCGGAACTAAGGGGCCATTAACGGTTAGCGCACTTGGACGTTCTTGCTAGCGCTCCCGCCCAGATTACTGGTGACCGTGATGTTTACCGGATTCGCAATCCCGGCCTTTTTCAGCTGATATTTGCCGTCGCCCCGGGTCTGCATCGTCCCGAGGACCTCACCCGAACTCGTCACCTTGACAGTCAAGACCGCGGCCGGGTTGGAGTCGGTCGCAGTCACTTTAAGCTGGCTGCCCGAGACGGTATACTGGGCCTTGCTGATCGTCACCGTATCGATCGCTGAAGCGAGCTTGAAGGAGCCGATACGCAATACCCATCCAACTGAGCTCGTCGTGGGAACCCACTCATTCACATACCAAAAAGTGAGGTCGTCAGTCGGATCAACGGTGAGCGAAGTGTAGTCGCCCCACCGACTCAAAGTGGTGGTTTGCGAGCCGGTGCCGGTAACAATATCCGCTTCGCCAAGGGTCATGGCACCGAGCGGATCGCCGGCCAGTCGACCGGTGTAAGACACCCTCGGAAAAACTGACGGATTGACGCCGTTGGAGGCGCTGTAGCCCAGAGCCATATTTCCCTGGCCATCCATGGCGATGCTCCCCATCCAACGATGAATACCGTCCGTTATTCCAGGCGCGTAGGTGCCCTGCTGGAAGATCACCGGGCCACTATTAGGATTTCGAATTTCCCACCAGCGGATGCCTGATACCTCACCGTTGGGACCCGCGCCGGCAGAGACTGATTGATTGGTGACAAGCGATTCGTGGTCGCCAAAATTCCGATAAGCCAGACGGAACAAGGGACGCTGTCGGTAACCCAAATGATCGATCTTGGTGCTCGTGCCTGGCTGCGGGATGCAGGCCCGGGAACCGCCACAAAGACCCAGGATGGAATTAAACGAAGCGACCGGAATGGTATTCGTCAACATGAAGCTCGAATTAGTCGGAATCACAAAATCAACGTGGAACTTGTACAGATTCAGCGCATCCGAGGGTGCCCCATAGGGGCCATTATTATCCTGCGACCCAAGATAATAGTTGGGGCTGCCTGGGGGTGGCGGCGTCGGACCATCCATATCGCTGGGCAGCAAACCATCGCCCACGTTGGCTCCCAAGCCCGCGGGCGGCGCGAGAAACGAGACCACCTGCGGCGCCGGATTGCCAACCAACATTTGGGCGCGATTCAGGGCATAGGCTCCAACGCCCTGGAATGGGCCTGATAACCCAAGAAACTCACGCGTGCTGATGTAGTAGGCATCCGGCCAGACGCCATACTTAGGGTAATCGGGGAAGTTAGCCCCAGTCGTGCCGGTCTTGAAAGCATAACGAAAATAGCTTCCAGTCGGATCGTTAGTAGTAGAAATCGCGACGCAGTTCAAGAAAGGCGCGCTGGTTGCGGTGAATTGTGAGAGCAGCCAGCGATCGGCCGCGCGATCATACAGAACAACCGGATCGCCGGAGTTTGAAGTCTGACAGGAACCGCCAAAGCCAGCCCAGAGCGTATTGTTTGCTGCCGGACCGAAAAGCGAGGTGCCGGTTTTATTAAAGATCTGGAAGCTCAGGTTGCACATCGTGACGATGTGGTTTGGACCAACTGCGCCGTTCGGATCGGGTGGCACAACGGCGCTCGTATTCGACTGGCCATTGAAGGAAACTATTGGCCCGGGAATCTCGGTTCCACCCGGGAGATCACTTCCCCCTACCGTTGATTGCACGACCGGATCCCACTCGGGGGCAAAGCGGACCTTCAACGGCACGATGTCGCGGTCCTCATTCTCCCGCAGCTGACCCGGTCCGGGCAAAATCATCGCCATATCACGCAGTGGCGGAGAAATGTCGAATTTGACCACTGGTGACAAGCCTTGGAAGACGCCTTGGATGACAGGTGGACCTTGCGATTGCCCCTGAGCCGCGGCATTGCGAAGCGCAACAAACGCCAATGCCAGTCCGCCGAGACACAATATGGCGGCCAATGCGCGACGACTAACGAATTCGATACGATTCTTCCAGTTTCTTTTTGTCATGTCTTTCCTTGAGTTAATTTGGGCAATTCGACGCGCTGATGAAAAAAGCGTCTTGAGAAGCTGCCGTTTTAGAAGCTACCAAATGCTCGAACTGCGTGTCACGATTTCTGATATTACATTTTGGTCATGTCCGCTCGCAACTGCTGGAAAAAAATCCATTTTCTGCAGCCCCCCGGCCACGGATGTGATCTCCTAGATCTGAGCAAAAGCACAAAGGGCATCCGGCGCCCTTCGCCGAATGCCCTTTGGTTGTGACTTCTTTAACTGCCTCTTAGGAGTCGGATAGGACGACTACTGGACTTGGACGACGACTTCATTCGAACAATCGCCTGAGTCCGTCTCACAGACCTGGTAGGTGAATGTTCCCGTCTGGGCCCCTAGCTTATCCTTGGTTTGTCCGTCGTCCGCTGTTGTCTGAATGACGGCACCATCTCGCAGTACGTTTATTTGGCCGCCATCAGCCGGACTCCATCTCAGGTTCACAAAATGCTTTCCCTGACCCCCGGTCTGCGCCTTGCCTTGGAGCACAATGTTACCTCCCCCACCGCCTCCCTCTTGATCGGTGAAGGCATCCTGCTGGGAAGCGTTGTTGATTGCGACCCGCCCGTCTGCCCATGAAGTGAAGTGCTGATCGTCCAACCCGGAGCCGTAGTCATAGTCGCCCACATATTCCGTCACAATACCTGGGTCAGGTTGGCCGGGAAGAGGCGTCATAACGTCCGAGAACGCTTGATCAGGTCCCCAGGTGACTCCGTTGTCGGTGGACTTGCGCGCAAACATCTGATAGCACCCAACGGTCGTGCTACCCTTCACACAGGTTGCAGTGGCGTTGCGCTCGTCATACCACACCGAGAGAAGGCTGCCGTCCGCAGCGGCCGAGAGGTTGGGCTGCCACTGAGCCTTGATCGTGGTATCGGTGTTCAATTGGAATGGCGCGCTAAAGGTAACGCCACCATCCATGGAGCGGATGTAGAAGACATTAGCCGGGATCGCCGTTGCCCGTGTTGCGAGAGTCATAGACGTAGTGAACGATGCCGCCCACGGCCGCAGGCTGTCCCCAGCCTTGGTGCCGCCAGTAGCCACCCTGGGTACTTGTAAACATGCATGCGAAGAAGCTGTTCGGGCATGTGGTACGACCAGGCGCCGAGAAGGTGGCGCCGGTGTAGGTATTGACCCAGGTGTTGCCGCCATCAGTGGACTTGTAGATCTTGTTGGCCCGGTTGGTCAGACCTCCGTTCATCTCGTTCATACCGGCAACGTAAAGAGTGCCCGTGGCCGCGTCGCCGGTGATCTGGACATCGCGGATGAATGGGCTGGCGGGGGCCAACTGACGCTCGTTGTTCCAAGTCGCTCCGTTGTCGGTAGAGAAGCGGACTCTAAGGCTACCTCCATCAGCAAAGTTGTTCCAGGAAACGTACATCCGGCCAAAGAAGGGACTGCTCGGGTTGTTGTCCGCCCAGCCAGACTCGCGGTCGTCGCTGCTGCCAGTGTGAACGCAGAAATGGGTCCAGCTATTGGGATCCGCGGGAGTGGCGGATTTGTACCCGCCAAGTCCCTGACCACCGCAGGCGACATCGAGCCACACCGTGAACCAGGTATTGGTTGCGCTGTTGTACAAACCAACGGGGTCACCCAGCGTATTTTGGAAGGGGCTTTGACCGTTGGCCGCGGTAAGGCGGGTGAAGGTAGTGCCGCCGTCGGTAGAAAGCGATGCGCCGGAGATGTTGATCGGGTTTTTGTTGCGGCCTCGCGAGTCGTTGTAAGTGACGAGTATCTCGTTGGGGTTTTCTGGATTAGCCGTAGAGAAGGTCTCCGACTGGGTAATATTGGGAGAGGTCTCCGTGCCGGTGATCAGGTCGACGTCCGTGCCGCCAAGGAGTGGCGCCAGTAGTTGCTGGATAAACCCAGAGGATCCGTCGGCAGCAGTAGGCGAGCCTCCAACTGCGTCGCCGCAGAAAATCAGGAGGGCTCCAGCCCGCATGTTTTCTTGCCTATCGAGACCCAGCGCGCGGATCTGAGAACAATCAAATCCCGCCGGGACGAGCGGGTCCATAGACGTTGTAGCTGCGTTATTTCTCGATTGTGCCTGGACTGAGAATTTGCCGAAGCCTATCAGCGCCAGAAAGACGCCGGTCACGACTAAGAACGCTCCAGTTAGGAGACGCAGATTAAAGAACGCGGATTGTGAAGCGGATTTTTTTTTCATAGTGTGTGAATGACAGAGACGGTGTTTAGTGCGGTAAAACCTTCTCTCTTTTTCAGCGTAACAAACCGACAAGCCATTTGTCGTCATTTTTTTTCTTACAATTTCGCAATGTTGTCCGAAGGTGGCGCTTAATGTTCCCGTAAGGCGCCATTTGAGCGACGGACAGTCCCTGGACCTCTACTTCTCGTTACAAAGGCGCAGGCTAACCATTGCTATGGCCGCTGGTGAGTTGCTACGGCAAAGGGAGGATTTTGAACAATCATCAACCCGTAGCACGGGTCGCTTTGAACGTGCCGCTTTTTGACGGACTGGCTTTGGGGTCTTTCGGGTCCTGATCAAGGGGAAAGAATTTGGCCTCGCCCGTTATTGCGTCCTCTGCTCCAAGTTTCCCAATCAACACCAATGTTCCCGCGTCGCGTCCCACATTGCCGAGGGGAAATTCCACCGGGCCGGAGAACGTTACAGAGCCTTCATGGCTCTGAGTCCACTTTGCCTCCGACGGCTTAGCCGGCCCCCAGGACTTCAATCTTGGATCAAGAAGCAGGAAAGAGCCTTTCCCGGACTCTCCGGCCTCAAAGCGGAATGAACGGCTTTCGCCATTCCCGAAAGTAATTTCCACTTTCCAACTGCCCATGACGTTTGGAGACTCCGCCTGGAACGAGCCAACGCCGAATATTTGGGCGAAGACGATCAAAATCAATACTGGTTTTGCTGTCACAATTACCGCCTGCTGTCGATTTGCCTGGTCGCAATCTCCTCCGCTCTGTGGCTAAGATCAACACGCCGCCTACCAGAGCGGGAGCATTGTCTCATGCCTCAAGGGACAAAGCACTAGGAACATCGCTCGTCACGCGAGCCGCCAAAAACACATACGGTCCAGAAATCCTCTGCGAATCGGATAAGACGACTCGCGAAAAGTAAGCTTTGCGGGCTACCTGCCTACGGAAGCAACGTATTCTTGTGCGTCTTAACTTCGTTAAGATCGGAGTTCTGCTTGATCCGGCCGTCCGGAACTATGTTCTCACCGAAGTTCGAACTCGTGACCTACTCTTGGCCGTCGGCTGAGGAGACACGGAAAAACTCAAAAGGGCATTCGGCGGTTAGCCCGAATGCCCTTTGCTATAAGCATTCCGGGAGCCGGTTAGGACGACTCCGCGGAACTAAGGGGCCATCAACGGTTAGCGCGCTTGGACGTTCTTGCTAGCGCTCCCGCCCAGATTACTCGTGACCGTGACGTTTACCGGATTCGCAATCCCGGCCTTTTTCAGCTGGTATTTGCCGTCGCCCCGGGTCTGCATCGTCCCGAGGACCTCACCCGAACTCGTCACCTTGACAGTCAAGACCGCGGCCGGGTTGGAGTCGGTCGCAGTCACTTTAAGCTGGCTGCCCGCGATGTCATACAGGGCCTTGCTAATCGTCACCGTATCGATCGCCGAAGCGAGCTTGAAATTGGCGATGCGCGTGCGCCAGTTGAAGCTGCTCGTGGTGTCGTAGTACTCCGTCGTATACCAAAAGGTCTGGTCATCGACCGGGTCCACCGTCATGTCGCTATAGTCACCCCAGCGACTGGACGTGGAGACCTGCGAACCAGCGCCATCAAAAATATGGCCTTCACCCTGCGTCATGGTATTGATCGGGTCGGTCCCGAGGCGACCGGTGTAGCGGATCTGCGGGTGGATGGTTGAACTGGAAGCGCTGAAACCGAGAGCCATGTTGGCGAACTTATCCATCGCGACACTACCCATCCAACGCCAGGTGGTGGTGTCGGGCTGGTAGGTGCTATCCTGGAAGGTCGTGACGGGACCGGCTGTGACGCCGCGCAGCTCAAACCAGCGCGGGGCAGCGATGTTATTCGCCCGGGCGGTGAAATTGCCGACCAAAGACTCATGGTCGCCAAAGTTGCGGTAAGCCAGGCGGAACATCAGGCGGTCGGCGAGGTTACCGAGGCCTTCGCCGCCGAGCTGTGGAACCAAGCTAAAGAGTTCACTAAAGCCCGCCGCGGGCGACGACCCGAAGAGTGTGAAAGTGGAGTTGGTCGGGACGGCGAAATCCACGTGGAAGTGATAAACCCGATACGTGCTATTGTCCGGGAAGAGAACGTACGAGTTCGGTGCGCCTGCTGGCGGCAGCGTCGATCCATCAAGGTCGGCTGGCAACATCGGCGGGTTAGCAGAGCTGAGCCGTGGCATCAGGATCATTGCCGCGGCGGGGTTTCCTGCGACCATCTTCACGCGATCGAAAGCGTAGGCCTGCGGACCGAGGTAGGCGGTGCCAGAGGTGTTGAACACGTTCATGCTCATGTAATAGGCGTCTGGCCAAACCCCGAGATGCGGGTAGTCATAAAGCGCCGCGCCTCCAACCGCTGACAAGTTGTAATCATACCGGGTGTAGCTACCGGTGGCGTCGCTCGATGTAGAAACCGCGATGCACTCGTGAGTCAATCCGCCTGCAAACTGACTGATCAGCCAGCGATTGGATATCTGGTCATACAAAACGATCGGATCACCCTGACCGCCAGTTTGGCAAACTCCGCCGAAACCGGTCCAGATCGACTCGATACCATTCGGGCCGAGAACGGAAGCGCCAGTCGTCTTGTCAAAGACTTGGTAGCCCTCGTTCACGATCTGGACGTATTGCGTTGCGCCCACCTCGCCGTTGGTATCGGGCGGAGCACAGTTACAACCGACACCCGGGAACGGGATTCCGGCAAAATTGAGGATTGGCGCCGGTATGCTTGGCGCGAGTTGGCCGAGCAGTGATTTCTGCACAGCTTGATCAGGCACATCCTTGTGGACGCCGGTGTTGACTCTTGGGTTTTCCGCCGCTTCATGCTCTTGCACTCTTCGGACTGGCCAAGGCTCCACGTCTCGCATCGCTGGTGAGACGTCGCTGTGATCGGGGAAGATGACCTTGACGCCGTTACTGGGTTTGCTCGCCGCGACCGCGGTTGAGCTTGAGTTAATGCTCAAGGCGAGGAGCGCCAGGAAGACGCCAACGCTGCTAAGCATGATTCCGAACACGGCCCGCATACTAAAGAACGCAGCCCGCGAAGATGATTTTTTTGTCATGTGTGTGTTTGTCTTTTTGTCTGAGTTGTACAACCTGTACAGCACGGTAATTAAATTTTACCTGCTGTGGAGACTATCTGAACCAGAGCCCGGTGTCATTTCACTTATACTAACGTTTTTGTAATGTAGACACGTAGCCGCTGCGCTGGGGCGATTCCTGGCCACCACTCTGCTAAAAGTGGCCGGAAAACGGAATCGCGGAGATCAACGAGCCGTTGGCACCGCGATGAGGAGTCCCGCGAGCAAGAAAGTCATTGCTGCCGAGAAGAGGCAAAAGGGACAAAAGGCATGCAAAACAAAAGCCTGCAGATAGAGGAAGTAGAGGGACGCGACGAACATCGCCGCGACCACAGTAAGAAGAAAACCTCGCGCCCGGGTGTAGCCAAAAGCGGCCAGGACGGCCGCGCTGAATACGGCGAAGTAAGCCAGCGCTCCAAACGCTGCCGTCGGAATGCCCTTAATTGTCGCATAGGCGCTGCCCAGCACGGTTGAGCAGCCTGCGAACGAACCGCACACGGCGTCGTCTCCCGTAAGATGCGCAACCGTCAGAAAGGTCGCGTCCGCCAGCCCGAGCAGGGCGATGCCGGCCGCAATCCAATAGACCGTGGAAGATCGCCTCCGAGTGGGCGGCGAATTGCTGGCCGGGAAACGGTTTTCTTTGCTGGTTATCATTAGGGTTTGTTCCCCGAGGCGAGGGCGGCATCGATTGTTTCTCGCATTTTTTCCTTGCTGAAACTGGTCCGCAGCTCGGTTCCGTTGATGAAAATCGTCGGCGTATTTTTCACCCCGCGGGCCTCACCACCCTTCCCATCCTCGATGACACGCGCTCGCACGTCTGCGCTCTCGCGGTCGGCACGAAAGCGCGCGACATCGAGCCCGATTGACTCGGCATAGGACTCGAAAAGGTAGTTGACGTTGGTCGCATTGCTCCAGACCGACTGGTATTGATAAAGGATATCGTGCATCTCCCAGAATTTTCCTTGCACGGTAGCCGCCTCCGCGGCCATTGCCGCGGCCACCGCATGTTGATGCATTTCGAGAGGGAACTCGTGAAAAATGACTTTCAGCTTGTCCTTGTATTCCTTTTGCAATTCGTCAATCGCTTGTGAGGCCAAGGCGCAGGAGGGACACTGGAAGTCTCCGTAAATCTCCAACGTCACCGGTGCATTCCGCGGACCCCGCACGTGCAGGAACGGATTTTCCGGAGCTTCCGCTGGCGTCGCCGCGACCGCGGTCCCGGCCTGAGGGGCTGGGGTAGGCCGTGTTTTTACCCGGTACATCACCGCCGCAGTCCCCACGGTTAGGAGCGCGACGGCTCCGATGATCAAGAAGGGAAGAAAGCGCTTCATTGTCGGCGAAAGGTCTTCTGCATCGGCGGCGACTCTAATCACTTCTCCGCCGGCTCAAAATGAAAAAAACTGCGCGCCAGGTCTTCGGGTTCGTTAGGCGGGAACACTTCAAGACCAATTTCCCGGGCGCCCCGCCGCGTTGCTTTTCCGAGGGCGAATGTTAGCGTCGCCGCTCCGCGATGAGCCAGAATTACAAGGAGACCCTCAACCTTCCGAAAACGGATTTTCCGATGAAGGCCGGGCTGGCCACGCGTGAGCCGGAGATGCTTCGGAACGTGGGAGGAGACCGACCTCTACGAGCAAATCCAGACCGCCCGCGCGGCGGCAGAGCTCTTTGTCCTGCACGACGGCCCGCCCTTTGCCAACGGCGACGTCCACATGGGCACCGCGCTCAACAAGATCCTCAAGGACCTCGTCGTGAAATCGAAAACCATGGCCGGTTTCCGCGCGCCTTTTGTCCCGGGCTGGGACTGTCACGGTCTGCCGATCGAATACAAGGTGGTGAAAGAAACGCGCGGCCTTTCGCCGCTCGAAGTCCGGCAGCGGTCGGAGGCGTTTGCGCGAAAATTCATCGACATCCAGCGCGAACAATTCAAGCGCCTCGGCGTCTTCGGCGATTGGGAACATCCCTACCTCACGATGGACCCGGCCTACGAAGCCGAAATCCTGCGCGCCTTCGCCGTCTTCGTGGAGCGCGGGCTGGTTTATGAATCGATGAAGCCGGTCTTCTGGAGCACCGGCGCGCAGACCGCCCTGGCCGAAGCCGAAGTCGAATACCAGGACCGCCAGGACACCGCGGTTTACGTCAAGTTTCCAATCGTGACCGGCCCACTCGCGGGCCAGGCGAGCCCTCGTCATTTGGACGACGACGCCATGGACGCTTGCCGGCGAATCTCGCGATCGCGGTCCATCCGAAAGAGCGCTACGTCGTGCAGAGATTCACGCGCGGCGAGCAAACCGAAACGCTCGTTCTGGCGCGAGAGCTTGGTTGAAGCATTTGCTGCGGCGACCGGCTGGCAGCCGGCTAACGAACCGCTCCAAACCTTTCCCGGGAGCAAATTCGAAGGCATCGGCGCGCAACATCCGTTTCTTCCCCGGACCGCGATCGTCCTGACCGCCGATTTCGTCACCATGGATACCGGCACCGGCGCCGTCCACATCGCGCCCGGTCACGGCGAAGATGACTATTCGTTAGGCGAAAACGAACGGCCTCCCGATCCTCTCGCCGGTCGACGATCTCGGCCGCTACACCGAGGAAGTCGGTCTGCCTGAACTGGTCGGCAAATACGTCTTCGACGCCAATGCCGACATCGTCAGACTGCTGCGCGATCGCGGGATGCTCATCGCGGAGCAGCCTTATCAGCATTCTTATCCCTATTGCTGGCGTTCGAAAACCCCGATCATCTTCCGCGCGGTCGAACAATTTTTCATCCGGATCGACGACCTCCGCGCGAAAGCGCTCGAGGCGATCACGAAAGTGACCTGGATCCCGCAGTGGGGCGAAAATCGCATCGCCGGCACGGTGGAATCGCGACCCGACTGGGTGATCTCGCGCCAGCGCAGCTGGGGCGTGCCGCTGCCGGTCTTTTATTCCGCCGACGGCGAGGCGATGCTCAACCCGGAGTGGATTCGCAAGCTGGCCGACCTCGTCGCGCAGCGCGGCTCCAACGTCTGGTTCGAGCTCGACGACGCCGCGCTCGCGCAGGCGCTCGGGCTGCCGGAAGGCACCCGCCATCGCAACGACACGATCGACGTCTGGATCGATAGCGGCGTTTCGCACTTCGCGGTCTGCGCGACGCACCCCGAGCTGCGCGATCCCGCCGACATGTATCTCGAGGCGACCGACCAGCACCGCGGCTGGTTCCAATCGTCGCTCATGACGAGCGTCGCGCTGCACGATCGCGCGCCTTACAAGACCTGTGTCACGCACGGCTTCGTGGTCGATGTCGACGGCAAGAAGATTTCGAAGTCGAGCACCTACAACAAGCCGATGGACGCCGGTCATTTCGTCGGCCGCCACGGCGCCGATCTCGTTAGGCTGTGGGTCAGCAGCATCAATTACACCGACGACGTGCCGTTCTCGGAGGAAATGTTCACCCGCCTCGGCGACACCTATCGCCGGATTCGGAACACGCTCCGGATCTTGTTAGGCAATCTGCACGATTTTCCGAATCAGGAGAACGCGGAACGCAGGCCGCGACGAATTCACCCTCGTCGATCGCTGGATTCTCGATCGGCTGCAGCAGGTGATCGAGGAATGCCGCGCGGCCTACGCGGCCTACGAATTCCACAAGGTTTACCACACCCTCAATCAATTCTGCGCCGTCGACCTGAGCAGTCTCTACGTCGACATCACGAAGGACCGCATGTACTGCGACGCGCCCGCTTCGCCGCGCCGCCGCGCCACGCAGACGGCGATGCACCAGATTTTCGACGCGCTCTGCCGGCTGCTCGCGCCGATCCTTGTTTTCACCGCGGAGGAAGCCTGGGGCTTATCTCGCGACAGCGGCGATGCGATCCGTCCACCTGCAATTGTTTCCCGAACCGCAGGGCAACTTGCGAGGACGCCGTCGTTAGGGCATGAAGTCGACGAGCTGCTTAAGCTCCGCGGCGTTATCGGTCAGGCGATCGAAAAGGCGCGCCAGGAAAAACTGATCGGCAACGCGCTCGAAGCCGCGGTCGTCCTGCACTGCGACGAGCGCTTCGCCGACCGCCGTCCCGAGCGAGGAACTCGAAGAATTCTTCATCCTGAGCGACCTGCAACTGGAGCCGGCCAAAGAACCGAGCGCCTCCATCACCAGCACGCCTAACAAGAAGTGCGCGCGCTGCTGGCGGCATCGGCCGACCGTCGGGACGATCGCGGCTCATCCCGAGTTGTGCGATCGCTGCGCCGCCGTCGTGGAGACCCGCGCGTGAAAATCATCCTCCTTCTCTCCCTGCCGCTCTACGTGCTCGACCAGGTGACGAAGTATCTCGTCCTGCGCTTCATCGATCCATACGGAGCACGGACGATCTATCCCCGATTTCTTCGCCCTCGTCCACGTCACCAACAACGGCGCGGCCTTCGGCTCCTTCCGGAACAACAACGGCTTCTTCATCGCGCTCTCCTGCGTCGCGCTCGTCGTCGTCGCCGTTCTGCTCCTGCGCAAGGAACCACGCGACCCATGGCGTCGGTTCGCCCTCGGGTTGCTTCTCGCCGGCGTTCTTGGCAACCTGACCGATCGCCTCCTGCACGGTCACGTCATCGATTTCCTGCTCTTCGATCTGCACCTGCCCGTTCGCCGCATCCCTGGCCGGCCTTTAACGTGGCCGATTCCTGCATCTGCATCGCGGTCGTCTGTTTCATGATTTACTCCTTTCGCGACTCGCGAAGTAAGTCGCAATCGGCCGGCTAGCCCAAGGAATCGCTCGCTGGAGCCTGCCGCTTCCAGGAAGGATGAAGACGTTTAACCTTGCAAAAATGTCATATTCCCGATATACCGCTCACAACCTATGAAGTTCATTGTTTCGACGGTTTTTGCGGCGGGCTGCCTTTTCCTCGCGACGAATTCGACCCTGGCGCAGACCAATACTCTTAACGGCGGCGGCATTTGGGCGGACGTTAACGAGCAGGCCATGACCGCCGCACGGTCGCCCGCGCAACAAACGAGCACCTTGCGAAACGTTACGCCGCAAATCTATCGGACCTTGACCTTGAATCGGCCCGCTCTCGAACAGTTACTCGCGACCGCGGTTCCGGAATTCAGCCTGCCGATGGAAGTGGGCGGCGTAGAATTACAAATCCCGATGCCATCCGGTGAGTTCGCTCGCTTTCTCGTCCAGGAATCGCCAATCATGGAGCCCAAGCTCGCGGCCAAGTTTCCGCAACTGAAAACATACGTCGGCCAGGGCATCGATGATCCGACTGCCACCATGCGCCTCGACCTCACGCCGAGAGGTTTCCATGCGCTCATCCTTTCGGCCAACGGGGACACCTACATCGACCCTTACTGGCGGGATAGCGACCTTACCTATGTCTCTTACTTTAAACGTGATTTTACAGCCGCTGATAAACCGTTCAATTGTCTGGTCGGGGAGAATGGCGTGCAGAGCGAGCCGTTCTCGCGCACAATCTATCGTCCGACGGGCTCGATGCTGAGGAGTTATCGCCTCGCGCTCTCCTGCACGGGAGAATACGCGGCCTACGTCTGCCTGCCGAATTCTCCGAATCTGGCTGGCGCCCTCGGGGCGATCGTCACTTCAATCAATCGCTGTAGTGGAGTTTATGAGCGGGAGTTTGCGATCCGCTTTCTCTTGGTCAACGACGAAGAAAAGCTCGTTTTCCTCGACAGCTCGACCGACCCCTTCACGAACAACAACTCGGGCGCCCTGCTTGGGCAGAATCAGTCGACCTGCGATAGCGTGATCGGCGCTGCGAATTATGATTTTGGCCACGTCTTCAGTACGGCAGGAGGCGGACTCTCGGCCCTCGGGGTGGTTTGCCGCGCGGGTCAAAAGGCACAATCTGAAACCGGCACTTCGGCTCCCCGCGGTGATCCTTTCGACATCGATTATGTTGTGCACGAAATGGGGCACCAGTTCGGCGCCAACCATCCTTTCAATGGCACCAGCGGTGCCTGCGCGGGCGGTAACCGCAATGCTTCCACTGCCTACGAAATCGGCAGCGGCACGACCATTATGGCGTATGCGGGCATTTGCTCCCCGCAGGATCTGGCGCCGCATAGCGATGATTATTTTTATACGATCAGTTACGACGAAATCGATAACTACACCGCAAACGGCTCTGGCAATACCTGCCCGGAGCTGACCGCGACCGGGAATACGCCGCCCACGATCTCTCCGCTTACCCCTTTCACAATTCCGAGCCAGACGCCTTTCACGCTGACCGCGAATGCGACCGATCCGGACGGCGACACGCTCACTTATTGCTGGGAGGAATTCGACAAAGGCCCGGCGCAGGATCCGACGAAAACTCCGCGCGACAACGGCTCTTCACCTCTTTTCCGCTCGTTCCTGCCGACGGTAAGTCCGACGAGGCTCTTTCCTTCGCTGACTTACATCCTGAACAACCAAAACGTGCCGCCGGCGTCCATCGCTACGGACGTGATTAGCGGCGAGTTCCTCCCCACTACCAGTCGCACGATGACTTATCGCGTGACAGTGCGGGATAATCGGGTCGGCGGCGGTGGAAGCGACTATGCCTCGACGACCGTGACCTCAGTGAACACGGCGGGACCTTTCGCCATCACGGCACCAAACAGTGCCACCACTATCGCGGGCGGTTCGCAGCAGACCGTCACCTGGAACGTGGCCAGCTCGAACATCGCCCCGATTAACTGCGCGAATGTGAAGATAACCCTTTCGACCGATGGTGGTCACACTTTTCCGATGGTTCTGGCCGCCACTGTGGCGAACAACGGCAGCGCCAGTGTCAAAATCCCGAACACTGGCAATGTCGCGACCGCTCAAGGCCGGATCAAAGTCGAAGCCGTCGGCAACATCTTCTTCGATATCTCGGACGCGGACCTGACAATCACGTCGACCAACAACACGCCACCCGTTCTCAATATCCTTCCGGCCGGGATAACGGTCGTCCGCGGGACACCGATCGCGACGGTCGCCGATGTCGGCAGCGCAACGGATTCTGACGGCAACGGCCTCAGCGTCTCGGTCTCCGACGTTCCATTTGGCGCACACCTCACGCCAAGCATATCGAATGGAACCATTTCCATGAGCGCGTTGGTCGATTGCCCTCTGGTAACCACACTCACCACCCGAACCTATCCGGTGACCTTGACGGTAACAGATAGCAATGGCTCGACCGCGTCGGGGACAATGAATCTGATTGTCCAGCCGAATCCTTCACCGACGCTCGGCGCTTATCGTGCCGTCCGAGTCCGCCCCGGTGCGACGGCTCGTTCGAGGCCCACGCCGCCGGCAGCTGACCCAAACAACAATCTTGAGGCCAGTCCGTACTCGGTTTTGCCCGCTACGTTGCCCGGTGGCGGAACGGTGACAGTCGATCAGCGCAATGGTGCCGTGACCGTCACGACCACGGCCACCACGACGCCTGGTACGGTGCCCATCCGCGTGACAGTGGTCGATTCCTGCGGCGCTGCTGCGGTGCAATTTGTAACGGTCAATATTAAGGCCGTGGCCCAGAAATAGCCGCGGTCAAGGCGTTCTCGACAGTTCTTCCCGGCGACGGCAAAGTACGGCGCGCCAATCGCGTATTTTGTGACCGCCAATCATCTATCTCCCATGGAATTTACGGCCCGCGGCATGGTCGATCGTTTACGTGCCGCCGGCCATGTTGCTTACTTCGCGGGCGGCTGCGTGCGCGACCTCCTGCGCGGCCAAACGCCCAAAGATTTCGACATCGCGACCGATGCGCCGCCCGAGCAAGTGCAGAGAACCTTTCAACGCACCTATGCGGTCGGGGCACACTTTGGCGTCATCGTGGTGCTGGAAAACGGCTTCCAGGTCGAAGTCGCGACCTTTCGCTCCGACGGCGCATACCTCGATCGACGGCATCCGGTCGCGGTTCATTTTTCTTCGCCGGAGGAAGACGCGCGCCGCCGCGATTTCACGATTAACGGCATGTTCTTCGATCCGCCTAACGATACCGTGATTGATTTCGTCGGCGGGCGCCAGGACCTCGAGCGCCCGTCTCGTGCGGGCGATTGGCGACCCGGCGCAACGTTTCGCCGAAGACCGGCTACGGCTTCTGCGCGCGGTCCGCTTCGCCACCGTGCTCGACTTTGAAATCGAGGCGGCGACCTGGGAAGCGATTGTCAGGGCGGCCGGCACGATTGGCGAAATCAGCGCGGAGCGAATCCGCGAAGAGCTGGTGCGGATTTTCCTCTCGGCCCATCGCGCACGCGGCTGGGACTTGCTCGACGCCAGCGGTTTGATGAAACAAATCCTGCCCGAACTCGAGGCGATGAAAGGCTGCGAACAGCCGCCGCAATTCCATCCCGAAGGCGATGTCTTTCAACATACGCGCCTCATGCTTCAGCTTTTGCCCGACGAGGTTTCACTCCCGCTCGTCTTCAGCGTCCTCTTTCACGACATCGGCAAACCGCCGACCGCGAGCGTCGACGAGGAAGGCCGGATCCGCTTCAACGGCCACGACCGGGTCGGCGCGGAGATGACGGAAGCGCTCATGCAACGGCTCCGCTTTTCACGCGCGGAAATCGACGCGACGGTCGAAGCGGTGCGGCAGCACATGGTCTTCAAGGACGTGCCCAACATGCGGATCGCGCGCCTGAAACGCTTCATGGCCCGGCCGACTTTTGCCGACGAGCTCGAACTGCATCGCGTCGATTGCGCGAGCAGCCACGGAATGCTCGATAACTACGAGTTCCTGCAGCGCAAGCAGGAGGAATTCGCCCATGAACCGATCATCCCGCCGCCCCTTGTAAGGGGCGACGATCTGATTGCGCTCGGGATGAAACCTGGACCGCGTTTCGGCGAAATCCTCGAGGCGGTCGAGACGCGACAATTGGAGGGCGCGCTGCGCGACCGCGAAGAAGCGCTCGCCTGGGTGAGGCAGGAATACTTGGCCGCGGATTGAGACACGATTCGCCAAATGAAAAAGAGATCTGACCACGCCGCCTTTTTCTTCATCCGTGTCATCCGCGAAATCCGCGGTTAGCTTCTCACGATGAAGATCCTCATGATCAGCAGCGAAGGCTGGCCGCTCGCCCGCTCCGGCGCGCTGGCCGATGTGCTCGTCGCCCTGCCGCGCGAGTTGAAGGCCCGCGGCCACGAAATCGCGCTCGCCATGCCCTACTACCGCGAGATTCGCGAGAACAAAAAGATCAAGCCGAAGCCGCTTGGCGTCAGTCTTGAGATCTCGTTAGGCGAGAAGCGCCTCGTGGCGGATCTTCTCGAAGCGCGCACCGCCGAGGATCTCCAGATTTTCTTCGTCCGCTGCGACGAGCTCTTCGATCGCCCGGGGATCTACACCAAGAAAGGTGAGCCCTACCCGGACAACGCCGCCCGCTTCATCTTTTTCAGCAAAGCCGCCGTCGAGATCGCCCGGCGCATGACGCCGAGCCCGGAAATTCTCCACTGCCACGATTGGAGCGCGGCCCTCGTGCCCGTCCTCGTCCGCGACCAGGGGCTGCCCTTCGCCACCGTCCTTTCGATTCATCACCTGGCTGACCAGGGCAATTTCGACAGCTGGGATTTTTCCCTGACGAATCTTCCGGGCCGCTATTTCGACCTGCGCGGAGTCGAGTATTTTGGCCGGCTCAATTTGCTCAAGGGCGGCATCCTCTTCGCCGACCGCATTGTGGTCTCGAGCGAACCCTACGCGCACCAAATCCAGACCCCGTCGTTAGGCGAAGGCCTCGACATCGTGTTGCGCGAACACGCTCACCGGCTCTCGGGTATTCTCGGTGGCGCGGATTACCGGCGCTGGAACCCGGCGACCGACAAGCTGCTTCCCGTTCGTTACGGCCCGGACAAGCTCGAGCTCAAAGCCGCCTCCCGCAACGCCCTGCTCGATCAACTCCAGCTCGCCCCGGCGCCGCGCGGCCCGGTCTTCGGAATGGTGACGCGTCTGGTCGGCGCGAAAGGCTTCGACATTCTCATGCCGGTGCTTGACCGCCTCCTGGCGGACGACGTGCGCCTCGTCATTCTCGGCAAAGGTGATCCCGCTTACGAGACCGCACTCGCCATCGCGGCCCGCAAATTTCCCGAGCGTCTCGCCTACCGGCACGATTACGACGAAACGCTCGCCCACCTGATCGAGGGCGGAAGCGACATTGCGCTCATCCCCTCGCGGGTGGAACCCGGCGCTTTCAGCGCGATGCACAGCTTGAAATATGGCGTGCTCCCGATCGCGCGCGCGCACCCGCGGGGTCGAGCAAATCATCGTCGATTACGATCCCTCGACCGACTCCGGTTACGGCTTCCTCTTCTACGTCTACGGGAGCGAACCGCTCTGGGACGCGATCAAGCGGGCCCGGGAAGTCTTTGACAATCACGAGGAATGGGAGCGCCTGCGGCAACGCGCCGTGGCGCTCGATTTTTCCTGGGCGCTGGCCGCGGAGCGCTACGAGGAGCTTTACGGCGAGCTGGTGGCTCGGGCTGCCGCAGCGTAGGCGCGCGGCCGATTTTCCACCGCAGAGGACGCAGAGTTCACGGAGAAAGGCATCGCGACGAGGTTCGCCCCGGCGAGAGATGCGGTCAATCGGAAAGATTAGCGACGGCAGCTGTCGTCCCAGCGAGCGAGGGATTTCGCAGCGACGACGATTCTCCTTCAGCGGTCTGCTGGGGTGAACTGCGAGGTCCTTCGCTTCACTCAGGATGACAACGGGTCGGGGCGAGCGCCGGTTCTTCGTTAGGCTCGATTTTCAATCCGAGCTGGCGCAGAAGCGCGATGTCCGCATCGGCGGCGGGATTGGCCGCGGTGAGCAGTTTGTCGCCGTAGAAAATCGAGTTCGCGCCGGCGAAGAAGCAGAGCGCCTGGCCTTCGCGCGTCAGCCGGGTGCGGCCGGCGGTGAGGCGGACTCGCGCCTGCGGCAGCGCGATCCGGGTGATGGCGATCAGCCGAACGAGTTCGAAAATATCGACCGGCGGCTGCTCCGCCAGCGGCGTGCCGGGCATCGCCATGAGGCAATTGATCGGCACGCTCTCCGGCGGCGGATCGAAGTTGCTCAGCACCTCGAGCATGCGCAGCCGGTCGTCCGCGGTCTCGCCCATCCCGATGATCCCGCCGCAGCAGACCGACATCCCGCTTTCCTGCACCGCCGCGATGGTCGTCAGGCGATCGCTGAAAGTGTGGGTGCTGACGATCTCCGGATAAAACTCCGGCGAGGTGTCGATGTTGTGATTGTAAGCGGTCACGCCCGCTTCCTTGAGCTTGCGCGCCTCGTCAGGCCCGATCTGGCCGAGGGTGACGCAGACTTCCATGCCGAGCTGGCTCACCTCGCGGATCGTCTCGAGCACCTGCTCAAACTTCGGCGTGCCGTCGCGCACGCCGTTCCAGGCCGCGCCCATGCAAAAGCGCGTCGCGCCCTTGGCCCGCGCCCGTTTCGCCGCGCTCATGATTTCATCGACCGGCATCAAATCCTCGCGCTCGACCCCGGTGGAGTAGTGCGCGCTCTGCGCGCAGTAGGCGCAATCCTCGCTGCACCCGCCGGTCTTGATCGAGAGCAGGCTGCAACGCTGCACCTGCTCGCCGCGCCAATGCTGCAGATGGGCGGCGCGACTCTGCGAGATGAGATCAAAGAGCGGCTGGTCGTAGAGCCGTTTCAGTTCCGCCAGATCCATCGTGGCATACTCTTAACCGCAGAGACGCGCAGAGTGCACAGCGAGAAGAAAAAATCGGTTTGTTCGCGGGTGGAGTCGCCTAGCGGGAAACTGTCTTCGTCCTCGTCAAGTCTCATGCCGTCGTTCAAACCGCGATCGGCGCCTTGATCGCGGGATGCGGGTCGTAGCCGACGAGCGTGAAATCCTCGAACTGGAAATCGTGGATGTTCTTCACCGCCGGATTCAATTTCATCCGCGGCAGCGGGCGCGGCTCGCGCGCGAGCTGCTCGCGCGCCTGCTCGAGATGGTTCCGGTAAAGATGCAGATCGCCGAAGGTGTGGACGAATTCGCCACTCGTTAGGCCGCAAACCTGCGCGACCATCAGGGTGAGCAGCGCGTAGCTCGCGATGTTGAACGGCACGCCGAGAAAAAGATCCGCGCTGCGCTGGTAAAGCTGGCAGCTCAGCGCGCCATCCTGCACGTAGAATTGGAACAGCGCGTGGCACGGCGGCAACGCCATCGCGTCGACCTCCGCCGGGTTCCACGCGCGTGACGATGAGCCGGCGGCTGTCGGGATTTGTCTTGATCTGCGCGATCACGCGTCGATCTGGTCGATGCGCTCGTCGTCAGGCCCGCGCCAGTCGCGCCATTGCGCGCCGTAGACGCGGCCGAGATCGCCGTGCTCGTCGGCCCATTCGTTCCAGATCGTCACGCCGTGTTCCTGGAGGTAGCCGACGTTCGTGTCGCCGCGCAAAAACCAGAGCAGCTCGTGAATGATCGATTTGAGATGCAGCTTCTTGGTCGTGAGGAGCGGGAAAGTGTCGCGCAAATCGAAGCGCGCCTGCGCGCCGAAAACCGAAAGCGTGCCCGTGCCGGTGCGGTCGCTCCGCGGTCTTCCCTTCTCCAGGACGAGCCGGAGAAGATCCTGATATTGCCGCATGGTGGAGACGCAGCCTAACGAGCTCTAGATGATGCGCCAGCGCGGACGCTTGCGTTTCCGGATCGGTTTCCCAGAGCCGGCAGCCGCCGGGATAGGCGTTGCGGTTGTGGCCGAGTTCGACGCCGTCGGGCAGGTTTCTCGATCACCTTGGCGTTGCCGCCCCCGAGCACGACGTAATCGGCGATGAAGGCGTGCTTCAACTGCCTGATCGCGCGAACGGTTTCGCGTTCCCAGGTTTTCTTGCCCAGCTGCTTGCAAACCGTCGTCGCCGAGCTAGTCTTCGATGATCCCGTCGTCGACGTAGGGCAGATCGCCCAGCTCGAGCGGAGAGGACGTGATCCTGCCCAGACGAGCGCGGACCCGAGCCCGGTCCCGAGGCCGAGAAAAAGCATCCGCCCGTCGCCGCGATAACTGCCGAGCGCCTGGAGCGCGGCGTCGTTGATCAGTCGCACCGGTTTGCCCGAGCGCCTTCGCAAAATCGAATCCGGCCCAGCCTTTGCCGAGATGTTTCGGGTCCGTCAGTGATTTTCCCGTCGCGCACCGGCGCGGGAAATCCGATCGAGACGGCCTCGAAATCCCAGTCGCTCGTCGCATCCTTGATCTGCTCGACCGCTTCCTCCGGCGTGAGTTTCGGGCCGGACTCGAATTTCCGCCGTTTTTCCTCCGCCGAGATCATCAGCTTGACGTTCGAGCCGCCGATGTCGACGACGAGGATCTTTCTTCATGCGCGCTCGTTTGGCGGGTTCTCGATGGGCGAAAGCGCATTTTGCCGTCGCGCTGTTTCTCGGCCAGCTTTTTCGCCTGGCGGCGCGAATGCTCGCGGAATTGCAGCTGCGCCTGCGAACGCGGCTCGCCCTCTTCCGGTTTCAGGCGCACATAAGTGCCGTCCGCTTGCAGCTCGCGCGCCTTGCCGTAGTCGGTCAGGAAACGCGGCAGCACTTCGTTGATGATCTCGTCGCGCAACGGCGGCGACTCGATCGGAAACGCGATCTCGACCCGCCGATAAAAATTGCGCGGCATCCAGTCGGCGCTCGCCAGATAGAGATCGGGTTTGCCGGCGTTGCCGAAATAGTAAATCCGGCTGTGCTCGAGAAAACGGCCGACGATGCTGATCACGCGAATGTTTTCGCTCAGCCCGGGAATCTTCGGGCGCAGGCAGCAAATGCCGCGAATGATCGAGATCGATTTTCACTCCGGCGCAGGAGGCTTCGTAGAGTTTCTCGATGATCTCCTGATCGACGAGCGAATTGAGCTTGGCGATGATCCGCGCCGGCTTGCCCGCCGCGGCGAGGTCGCGCTCGCGCTCGATCAGGCCGATCAGCGCGGTTGTGCAGATCGAACGGCGCGACGAGCAGTTTTTTCAGGCCGGGATAACCGGCCAGACCGGTCAGGGTGTTGAAGACGATCGCGACTTCCTCGGTCAGTTCCGGCGCGGTCGTGAAGAGGCTGAAGTCGGTGTAAATGCGCGCCGTGCGCGGATGATAATTGCCGGTGCCGAGATGGACGTACTGGCGCAGCCGATCGGGGTCGCGCCGCACGATGAGAAGCGCCTTGCAATGCGTCTTCAGGCCGACCACGCCGTAGACGACATGCGCGCCCGGCTTCCTCGAGGCGGCGCGCCCACTGGATGTTGGCCGCTTCGTCGAAGCGCGCCCGCAGCTCGACCAGCGCGGTCACCTGTTTGCCGTCGTTGGCGGCGTCGATCAGCGCCTCGACGATCGGCGAATCGCCGCTCGTGCGGTAGAGCGTGATCTTGAGCGCGAGAACCTGCGGATCGGTCGCCGCGCTTTCGATCAACTCGACGACCGGGTCGAAACTTTCGTAGGGATGATGGAGCAGCACATCCTGCTTGCGCATCACCTCGAAAATGTCGGCGTGCGGCGGCAGCGCCGGATCGCGGGTCGGCTGAAAGACGCGGTCCTTCAGTTTCGCGAAAGCGTCGTTCGCGACCAGCGGCGCGAGGTGCGTCATCGAGAGCGGACCATCGAGCTTGTAGAGATCGGCCTCGGTCAGCTGGAAAAACTCGAGGAGCAGCTCGGAGAAGTCGTTAGGGCAATCCGCTTCCACCTCCAGCCGGACGGCGTTGCCGCGGCTCGAGCGCCGCAATTCCTGCTCGATGCTGCGGAGGAGGTTGTCCGCTTCTTCCTCGTCGATGTAGAGATCGCTGTTCCGAGTCACGCGAAAGGCGTGCACGCCGTCGAGGATCAGGCCGGGGAAAAGATCGGCGATGTGGTGTTTGATGAGCGAGGCGAGATAAATGTAGTCCCAGCTGTCGTCGCCCTTGTCGCCCCGCGGCATCAGGATCAAACGCGAGACCGCGCGCGGCACCTGCACGATGGCGTGCAGCGGTTCGCCGCCCTTCTTGGCCCGCGCCCGCACGAGCAGGTTGTGGCTCTTGTTCAGGAGCTGCGGAAACGGATGGCTGGCGTCGACCGCCAGCGGCGTGAGCATCGGGAAGACTTCCTCCTGGAAATAGCGCCGCGCCCAGGCTGCGCGTTTCGCGTTCAGTTCGCCGATGTCGTGGAGGCGAATGTTGTTTTCGCTCAGGAGCGGCACGATTTCGTCGTTCCAGAGCGCGTACTGGTGCGCCACCATCTCGTGCGCGACGCGCTGGATGGCGTCAAAGATCTCCGTCGGGCTCATCCCGTCCGGGCCGACATCGCTCGTCTCGCTCTCGATCTGCTGCTTGATGCCGGCGACGCGAATCTCGAAGAACTCGTCGAGGTTCGAGCTGACGATGGCGAGAAACTTGACCCGCTCGATCAGCGGCTGGGTCGGATCCTGCGCTTCCTCGAGGACGCGGCGGTTGAACTCGAGCCAGCTCAGCTCGCGATTGATGAAATTCTCCGGCGCGGAGAAGCGGGCTCGGCGGCGGTTCGTTAGGCACAGGCATGGCCACGACGTTGGCCGGCGGAACCGTGGCTAGCAGGGCTGGCGTTCGGCGGCATCGGTGAGGGCAGGCGCGCGGCACATCCGCGTGCGGGCGAGTCAACTAAC
>CAWGFS010000026.1:0-17358 GCA_963821915.1 uncultured Verrucomicrobiae bacterium | reverse complement strand
ACGGACTGGCCGGCCTAACGAAGCCGCCATCGCCTTCGCGGAAGCGGAGGCCAACGATGTTCATCTTCACGAACGACTCCAGAAGCAATAGTTCCTAGCCACACGACCGCGTTTCTCCCGGGTCACACGGTTTGATTCTTCGTCAGGCTGCGGTGGCATTTTCAACAGCGCCGGTGTCGCCGGGCAGGAACTTCATCCCGGCCAGCCAGATAAGGCCCGAGACCAGCATCACGCCAGTGACACAGAGGAAGGCGATTCGGATGTCGGAATGTCCGGCGACAAATCCGATCGAAGGAAATGCGAGCAGATCGCCCAGAACATGAATGACAAAGATGTTGAGAGCGAAGGCCATCGCGCGCACCGAAGGCAGGGCAACGTTAGCGATCGCGGTGTTTGACGGACCGGTGTTGAGGAAGAGGCAAAAGATAGCAAAGAACATTGGCACCCACGCGGTGGGAAACGGCAGGTAAAGGGCAGCCACAAAAATTGGGCACGCCATGATCATTCCTCCACCCGAAACAAGAAAGTCGGCGCTGGGAAATTTCGGACGCAATTTGTCAGCCAGCCATCCACCGATGAGCGTCGAAGTGAGACCGGCCACGACAGTGATGGCGCCGAAAAGCGTCTTCGCGCTCGCCGCTGGCTGCCCTCGAAAGCGCAGGTACTCCGCAATCCAAAAACCGAGGCCGGCAACCGCAAAAGTCATCGCTGCCTGGGCAAAGGTGTTGATGGTGAAGGAGCGAATGCGAAAGAGACCAAGATATCGGATGATTCGCTCCATGATTCGCATTTCGCGGGCTGTTTCCTGTCGCGTCCGCGTTCGCTCTCGATCGTCTCGGAAAAAACACAGCAGCGAGAGGAGGAGACCCGGCGGCACGACCAAATAGAAGGCCCAGCGCCATCCGTAGCGCGCTCCGATCTGTCCGCCGAGAACGTATCCAAGTGCGCTTCCGACTGGAATCGCCGAACAAAAAATCGCCAGAATACGGCCGCGCTTTTCAATCGGAAAGAGATCCGCCAGAATCGTGGGCGCAGCCGGTCCGTAGCCGCCTTCCCCGATGCCAACGAAAACGCGGGTGGCAAAGAGAATCGCAAAGCTGCCCGCGAGGCCGGTGGCGCCGGTCGCAAAGCTCCAGAGAGCGACCGCGCTGCCCACAATGACCCAGCGCGAAAAGCGGTCGGCCAGCCAGCCGAGGAGCGGCGCGCTGATCATATAGGTGACGAGAAAGGCGTCGCCGAGCAGACCCGTGCTAGCCATGGCGTTTGGGTCGTTAGGCGCGAAAAAGGTGGCGCGAATTTCCGGCTCGACTGCAGCCAAGACCTGGCGATCGATGTAGTTAAACAAATTAATGCCGAGCAGAAGAGCGAGGGCGCTGTAGGCGCCGCGTTCGGCTTGAGATGCGCTCCTCATGGAATTGCCGATTGCAGTCGGCGTCGCGCAGATTGTAAATCATAAACCGATGCCGCCAATTTCTGCCACCGAACGCATCTTGCGTTCCTTTGGATTGTTGCTCGTGCGGCTGATTTATCGGGTCACGGCCGTCGGGACGGAGCGATTGCCGCGTGGCGGATTTTTACTTTTGCCCAACCACATCACGTGGGTCGACGCGCTCATCCTCCTGGTCGCCTGCCCACGGCCGATTCGTTTTGTTATCGATCAGGAATATTACAGGAACCGTTTTCTGCATCCTATCCTGCGCACCGTCGGTTGCATCCCGATTACGCCGCGCCGGGCGAAGGATGCGATGCGTTTGGCGTCCGAAAAGATTCGCGATGGCGAAATCGTTTGTCTTTTTCCGGAAGGGCAACTGACGCGTTCCGGGACACTCCTCCGGCTGCGGCGCGGCTACGAGATCATCGCGCGGCAGGCGGATGGACCGGTTGTGCCGGTCTGGCTCGATCAACTCTGGGGTTCCATTTTTTCGTTCCAAGGCCAGCGCTTTTTTACCAAATGGCCGCGGCGAATTCCGTATCCCGCGGCGGTGGAATTTGGAGAGCCGCTCGCGCCTAACGAAGCCGATATCGCGACGGTACGGGAAGAACTGCTCAAGCTGGGCGAGCGGTGCTACAGCCGGCGCCCGGTCTTGCGCGGACATCTGGGCCAGGCCGCCGTCCGCGGTCTCGCGCGGCACCCCTTTCGGACCGCGGTCATTGATGGAATGGATCAGAGTTCGCTCAGTTGCGGAAAGCTGCTCGGCGTGGCAGCGGCGCTGAGCCGATCGCTGTGCAAGAATTTTCCCGACAGGCGGATCGGCATTGTCCTGCCAGCGAGCAAAGCCGGCGTGGTGGCCAACCTTGCGGTTGTGCTCGCAGGAAAGGTCCCGGTCGGATTGAATTTCACGAGCGGACGCGCGGCGCTCGAGCGAGCGCAGCAGATTGCCGGTTTGAAAGTCGCGATATCGGCGAATGCTTTTATCAAACGCCTGACGGATTTTCCCTGGCCAGAGCATGTTGTGCAGCTCGATGAGTTGCTCCCCAGGTTAAAGGCCCGGATTTTCTTCTGGTGGATGGCGGCGGCTTTCCTGCCGACGGGCTGGCTCATTCGATTGCTTGAAATTCCGCGGGAAGGGGATCACGGCGAGGCCGTCCTGCTTTTCACCAGCGGGAGCTCCGGCGATCCCAAAGGCGTCGTGCTGAGTCATCGCAATTTGATTGGGAACGTCTCGCAGTTTCGCGCCATGCTCGACGCGACCCGGGAAGATCTGATCCTCGCTTCGCTGCCATTTTTCCACAGCTTTGGTTGCACGGTCACACTTTGGTTTCCGCTTATCGATGGCGTGCGCGTCATCACTTATCCAAATCCGCTCGAGACGGCGAAATGCGCGGAGTTGATCGAACGCCATCGCGTCACCATCGTGCTGGCGGCGCCGACGTTTTTGCGCGGCTACCTGCGCAAAGCTGAGCCGGAGCAGATGAAAAGCGTGCGTCTAACGATCACCGGCGCGGAGAAATTACCGCGCAGCCTGGCCGACGCATTTGCTGAGCGCTTCGGCAAACCGGTCTACGAAGGCTATGGCCTGACGGAGACTTCACCGGTCGTGAGCGTGAACCTACCTGATCCGGAACCGGACAACCCAGGTGATTTGGTGCAGCCTTCGCACCGGACCGGGTCGGTCGGGAAGATGGCGCCAGGAATCGCGGCCGAGATCCGCAATTCGGAAACGGGAGCCAGGCTCTCGCTCCATGAGGTGGGCATGCTCTGGCTGCGGGGCCCGAATATCTTCGAAGGTTATCTGCACGATGCGGAGCGCACCGCCGAAGTGTTGCAGGATGGATGGCTGAAGACCGGGGACCTCGGGCGCTTCGATGAGGACGGTTTTCTCTTCATCGAAGGCCGGCTCTCACGCTTTTCCAAGATTGGCGGGGAAATGGTGCCGCACGAAACGGTGGAACAAAAGATCCTCGCCGCGCTCGAGCTCTGTAGCGAGGGTGACCGGACGCTCGCCGTCACTTCGGTCGCCGACCTGCAGAAGGGAGAAGCGCTCGTCTTGTTGAGCACGCACGAGATCGATCAGGCGAAGCTGCGCGCGCGGTTGCACGATGCGGGTGTGCCGAATCTTTGGATTCCGAAAATAATCCTACGGGTCGAGCAAATTCCGGTACTGGCGACTGGTAAGCTCGACTTGACGGAGGTGCAGCGAAATCGCAGCGATGGGAGGGAGTGAATCCGGTTCGTAGCCTGGGTCGCGGAGCTGTCTGGCGTCCGCACGATTTTCGAAGATTTGCGGTTTGTAGCCGGGGGCGTTGATCCCGGCTGGTCCGGTTGGCGGTCCCATTCAGCCGAGCCATGGTCAACGCCCCGGCTACAAATCAACGCCGCTTCTCAGGCGTCGGCGAACTCAGGCACCAGATCGGGTTCCCGTGACAGTTCCCGCTCCCGCGCGCCAGGCGACTTTTCTTTCGCGCCTTCGTTGTGCGTCCGCGCGATCAGCACGTAGAGCGACGGCACAATAAAAAGAGTAAAGATCGTGCCGATGCTCATTCCGCCCACGAGAACGAGCCCGATCGAGTTACGCGCTTTGGCCCCGGCACCGGTTACGAGGACGAGCGGGAAGTGACCCGCAACGGTCGCGATCGTCGTCATTAGGATTGGCCGCAATCGCGTTCGGGCGGCTTGCGCCACCGCGGCCACCTTATCGAAGCCCTGGAGTTGTAGCTTGTTGGCGAACTCGACGATCAGAATTGCATTCTTGGAGATGAGGCCGACAAGCGTGACCAGTCCGACCTGGGAATAAATATTCATCGTCGTGGTCCAGCCATTGGTGAAAAAGGGAATGTTGGGATTCGGCATTCGGAGGAAAGTGAAAATTAGTGCGCCGAACAGGGCGAGTGGGACAGAGCCAAAGAGAATGATGAGCGGATCGCGGAAACTATTGAACTGCGCCGCGAGGACGAGAAAGATGAGGATGAAGGCGAGGCCAAACGCGGGCAGAAACTTGTCGCCCTCGACGCGTAGTTGGCGCGACTCACCCGTGTAATCAACCGAGTAACCCTTCGGCAGAATCCTGGCGGCCTCGTCTTCCAGCACTTTGAGCGCCTGATCGATGGGCACGATCGAAACGCCGCTGATGGTGACCGCATTCAGCTGCTGCAACCGGTTAAGTGAGCGCGGAATTACCTTGTTGCGGATGGTCGCAATGGTGCTGAGCTGGATCAATTTCCCATCCGGTCCGGTGACATAGATTTGCTCTAACTGGTGAGGATTGAGCCGATCGACGCGCTTGATTTGGGGGATGACCTTGTAGGCGCGGCCGGCAATGTCAAAGCGGTTGACGAAATTGCCTCCCATCATCGCGGAAAGATCCGCGCCGACCTGTTGAAGATTGAGACCGAGCGCCGCCGCCTTGTCGTGATTGATCACGATCTCAGCCTGAGGCTGATCGAGTTTCGTATCGATAATCGGCGGGAACGCGAACTTGCCACTCTTCATCGCGGCCGCCTGCAATTGCTGGGCGAATCCGAGCATCTGCTCCGGCTCCGCGGTCGAGAGAATCACGAACTCAACCGGGAATTGTCCGCCGCCGGGCAGGGCAGGGGGCATCAACGGAAACATCTGGATGCCGGGAATCGTGCTGAGCTTTTCCTGGACCTTCGGCATGAGTTGAAACGGCGTTTCCTTCCGCTTGCCCCAGGGCTTAAAGACCATACCGCCAAAGCCACTCGAAGGAAAAGTGAGCTGAAAGGTGAAATTCGTTTCCGGGAAACTGAGGAACTCTTTCTCTGCCGCGTCGGCGAACGCGGCTGTTTGATCGATGGTCGCATTGGCGGGCGCATCGATAATGCCGAAGATGACGCCCTGATCTTCGGTCGGCGCCAGCTCGCTATTCATCGAGATGGAGAACTTGAGGAGGAGAAGCCCGAGAAGCGATAAGCCGATCCAGGCTACGTAAACCGCCGGGCGCACCTGCAGAGTGCGATCGAGCATGCGCCCGTACGACTCGCGGATGCGATCGAAGGTACGGTTGACCTTGCCGGCAAAGCCGTGCTCCTCGGCGCTGGCGCGCAACAGTTGGGCCGACATCATGGGCGAGAGAGTGAGAGCGACGACGCCGGATATGGTGACAGCGCCGGCCAGGGTGAAGGCAAACTCGCGGAAAAGCGTTCCCGTCAGACCGCCCTGGATGCCGATCGGCACGTAGACCGCGGCGAGGGTAATCGTCATGGCGATAATCGGGCTGATGAGCTCGCGCGCGCCCAGGAGAGCGGCGTTGGTTGGGCTCAGGCCTTCGCGCAAATGGCGCTCGACGTTTTCCACCACGACGATGGCATCGTCGACCACCAGACCGACCGAGAGGACGATCGCGAGCAGGGTGAGCAGGTTGATCGTGAATCCAAAAACCTGCATGAGAAAAACCCCGCCGATGAGGGAGATCGGGATCGCGACCACGGGAATGATAACCGAGCGCCATGAGCCGAGGAAAAGAAAGATCACGATCACGACGATGAGGAGCGTCTCCATCAAGGTGCGGAAGACGTCGTGGATCGCGGTGTTGATGTATTCCGTGCCGTCGTAGGCGATGCGGCCCTTGAAGACCGGTGGGAAGTTCCTTCTGAATCTCCACGAGCTCAGTACGGACCCGCTGAACGACGTCGATCGAATTGGCGTTAGGCAAAACGAAAATGCCCATGAAAACAGCGCGCTCGCCGGAGAACCGAACCTGCGAGTTGTAATCCTCGGCGCCGAGGACCACGTCTGCGATGTCACCCAGCCTGACGAGGACGTTGTTTTCCTGCCGCACGACGAGATTTTTGAAATCCTGCACTGAATGGAGATCGGTGTTCGCCGTCAGGTCGACCTGGACGAGCGAACCCTTGGTGCTGCCGACCGCGGAAAGAAAATTGTTGGCCGCAAGCGCCTGGCGAACTTGCGACGGGCTCACGTTGAGCGCGGCCATGCGATCGGGTTTAAGCCAGATGCGCATGGCAAAGGTGCGTCCGCCGAGAATCTCCGCCCGCTGCACGCCGGGGAGCGCGGTCAGCCGCGGCTGGACGATGCGGGTGAGGTAGTCGGTGATCTCGTTCGCCTCCAGAATATTGGAGGTGAAGCTGAGATAGGCGGACGCGAACTGGGAGTCGGCCGGCTCGATGTTGATCACCGGCACTTCAGCTTCCGGGGGCAGATTGTTCCGCTCCTGATTGACCTTGGAACTGATTTCGGAGAGCGCCTTGTTCGAGTCGTAATTGAGTTTCAGGTGCGCCGTAATCGTCGAGGAGCCCTGCGAACTTTGCGATTGCAGGTAATCGATGCCATCGGCGGCCGCGATCGCGCGCTCGAGAGGGGTCGTGATAAAGCCGCGCACCAGCTCTGCGCTCGCGCCCACGTAAACCGTTTGCACGCTCACCGAAGCGATGTCGCTACGCGGATATTGCCGGACGTTGAGCGAAGAGATCGCCTGCAGCCCGGCGATGATAATGACCAGGCTGACGACCAGCGCGAGGACTGGCCGGCGTATGAAAAGATCGGTGAAAGATTTCACGCTCGCGCAAATTCGTTAGGTATCGCTCGGCGTAGGATTGAGCTGCGCTTTGGGAGCCAGTTTATTGTCGATCACTACGTTCATGCCGTTGCGCAGCTTGAAAGCGCCCGTGCTCACCACTTCCTGTCCCGCCTTCAACCCTTCCGTAACCGCGACGAAATCGCCTCGCGTCTCGCCCAGCCGGACGAATTGCTGACGCAGCACCAGCTCATCCTGCTTTGTTTTTTCGTCGTGTTTCTTTTCGATCACGTAAACCGAATCTCCGTAAGGCGCGTAGGCGACCGAAGTCGCCGGGATGTAGAGAACTTGAATTCTTCTCCGGCAGGAGGACCTCGACTTTGGCAAACATGCCCGCGCGCAGGGCGTGGTCATTGTTGTCGAGCGTTGCCTGCAACTTCACGTTGCGCGTCGCCTGGTCGACCGCGGGATTGATTGCACTCAACGTGCCGCTGAATTCGCGGCCGGGAACAGCGTCGGTCGTGACGCGGACCGGGAGGTCGTTGGACGATTTTCCCAAGATCCTTTTGCGGCAGCGAAAAATCGACGAAGACGTGATCGAGCGTTTGCAGCGAAACGAGCGGATCGGCGGCCGCGACCATCTGCCCGGGATTGACCGAGCGGATGCCCGCCACGCCATCGAATGGAGCGTGGATTTCCTTCTTGTCGATTATCGCCTGCATGTTATCGACCATCGCTTTTTTCTGCCTGTGAATTTCGATTCGGCCGCGTCGAGCTCGGCCTTGGAGATTACCTTGCGATTCGCGAGATCGCGTGCCCGGTCAGAGTCGGCCTTGGCCAACTCGGCGTCAGCTTGAGCGGAGCGCAACTGTGCGATTTCCGAGGAAGCGTCGAGCTTCAGAAGGAGATCGCCTTTCTTGACCGGCTTGCCCGATTCGAAATCGATCTCGGCAACCATGCCGGGAATCTCCGCGCTGATTATGGCGCCCTGCACCGGCGAGATGGAACCGACTGCGCTCAAGATCGGTTGCCAATCAGTCTGCTTGACGATCGCGCTCGTGACCGTCGTCGGCGGCGGAACCATCCTCTTGCCCGCGGAGACCATGGTGCAAAATCTGAAGTACCTTGATTCCACCAAACAAAGCTACGAGAAGCAGGCCGACGAAACCGATAACGACCCAGAACGATCGGCCACGCGCGGCTGCGTTTCTTTGGCGCCGACGAAGCGGAGCCGGCTGAGTGGTCGGGAAGGAAGTTTAGTTGTGGCCGTTTGCATGGGAAGTTCGACTGAAGAGAAGTCGCCAGAGTGTTCGGGCGACGTTGAGTTGACGTTCTCGCTGCCGGGCGATGGAGCTGCCTGAAGCGATGAAATACGCTGCGCATCATTGTACCATCGTGCAACGCGAAAATCATTTCGGCAATTTCGTGCGGATCCAGCCAGGGCGCGAGGCGCCGGCCCTCCGGCGAGCGGGCGATCAAGTCCGCCACTCCGTCGGCCTTTGTTTTCGAAACATTACGCACCACTTTCGCGACTCGCGGATTCCGGCTCGCCTCCGCAAACAAATCGACCACGAAAGCGGAAATGATCTGCGGCGAATGTTCGCAGCAATGCGAAGTGAAGAGGATCTCCATCGCCTCGAGGAGCGTCGGCGCCTGCCCGGCGCGCTCGATCAGATCGGCAATGTCCTTCTTATGTTCGGCCGCGAGCGCCGCGATCACCTCCTCCTTGTTCTTGAAGTAGCGATAGATAAGTCCGACGCTAATCCCGGCCTCGGCGCTGATATCGTGCATGCTGGTCTGGTGAAAGCCGCGCTTTGCGAAGCAGAGCATGGCCGCCTCAAGAATTTGCTGTCGGCGATCAAGGACGGCGCTGGAGCGTTTCGTGGACATTGGAAGTGAGACAATGAATGAACGTTCATTCATTGTCAAATCACGGATCGTTCCAGGAGCAGGGGAGCTGCCAGCCCTCCCTGCGTTTTCTGTGCGCCGCTGTTCGAGGTGGGTGTGTTGCTCACGCAATCGAAGGCGGAGTTCACAGCCTCGTTTTCCTTGGGCCGACACGGTCCACCACATCGAACCTGCCAGGGGGGAGAGTTGAACTCCCGACCAAGGGCTTATGAGTCCCCTGCTCTACCACTGAGCTACCCTGGCGCGAGCCGGTATAGTTAAATGGCACGCTGAGCGTGTCAACGCGACACGCTGATTGGTGGAGTGAGACTCGGTCGAGCCGGAGACAGCGGATGGGCTGAGTAAGACCGGGAGGCGTCTTCCGTGCTCCTCAAAACGAGGCTCGCCCTACTGCCTGCGGGTCGCTCAGATACGACCGCAGTTCTTCCTCGCTGCCATGCATCGCGATCATGAAACAGACTCCGTCGCGTTCTTGCACCGCTCCGGCCCAGCCGTCCCCCTCCACATACCGCCAGACCGGCCGCCCTGACTTTGACGCGACGCGTGTGGACTGTTTTCTCAACGGGATAAAGAAAAAACTGCACGCCCTTTTCCGCCAGCACGACTTGCGCAACGCGATGCCCATCTTCGTCATCGAAGACCCGCGCCCCGCGCGCCCGAAAGTCGGCAAACCGCATCGGAACGTCGTAGTGCTCAAGCTGCGACTTCATGAAAAAATAATCGCCCAGATTGATGGCGTCGGTGTTAAGCGGCTCAAACTGATTGTGACGTGTGGTGTTGGCGTAAAGGAGAAGCCTTTGGGCGGTCTCCGAACCGGGAAATTCATGCAACCGCTCGACGAAATAGAAGATCGCGATTCCGGCCAGCACCAGCACCGCCAGCGCCGTGGCGAGGATCGCCGGATGGCGCGCCGTCCTTTGCCAGTTGCGTTTGAGTTTCGCGCCCCGGATTAGGGTGCTATTGACGAACCACTCAGCTGCTTCCTGCGGGATCGGGATGCTTTGCGTCAGCGTCGCCAGTGCCTGGTCGAATTGCTGCTGTGCGGTCAGACTTGCGGCAGCCTCTGGAATCGTGCGCGCACTCTCCAACGCCGAACGCATCGCGCGATCGCTCGGCGGTTCGTCGCTGATGGGCGCGCATTCGATCAGGGCGCGTTTGCGCCGGGAAAGCCAGCGCTTCACGGTGCCTCCGTCACCGTATTGAGCCACGCTTGGAACTGCGACCGGCCATGCGAGATCAGGCCTGCCAGCTCGTTCATCTTCGCGTCGAGCAGATTTTGCATCTCTCGGTGCGAAAATTCATTGAGGTAAAAAAAAGCGAGCGCACTTCGTTGCGGCTCCGGCGCGGCCGAAATCCACGCCGCGAGTTGAGCCGGGTCGAGTTGCGCAACCCGGGCCGCCGCATCGGTGGAGATCGCTTCCTCCGGCATCTCGGTGCTTCTCGGTTGCCCGTCGTCCTTTGAGAGCACGAGGCACTGATGCCGCGCTTCGTGAAAGGACCAGAGCCGGTCGGCCGGCAGCTGCCCGCGCGAAGCGAGCAAAGCCGCTTCGCGCACCGTATTTTGGAACGCTTCCAGCGCCTTCGCCGCATCGCCGGTCATGAGAAAACAGAACCGGTAAAGCTGCGGCAGACTCCGTGAGAGATCGTGAGTTCCTTCTTTTTCCAAGGTGCTAAGTTGTAGGCCTCACTCGCCACGCGCAAGGCATTCGCTCCATTCCAATTCCCGTACTTAATCCCAATCCTTCCCCCTGGATTCAGAGCGGGAGTAAGAGCAGAATTTACGATTAGGAAAAAGAAGTGGTTTCGAGTCGTCGCGCGACTTCCTCCGCGTTCGCCCGGCTGTTGAATGCGGAGATCCGGAAGTAACCTTCGCCCTCCGAGCCAAACCCGCTGCCCGGTGTGATGACGACGTTCAAATCGTGCAACATTCGATCAAACATTTGCCAGCTCGTCAGGCCAGGCGGAGTCGCGACCCAAATGTAAGGCGCATTCTTTCCGCCATAGACTCGCAGGCCGGCGCGACTCGCGGCCTCGCTCAGGATGCGCGCGTTGCCCATGTAGTGATCGACCAGCCCGCGGACCTGCTCGCGGCCCGCCGGACTGTAGAGGGCTTCCGCGCCGCGCTGCACCGGATAGCTCACGCCGTTGGCTTTCGTGCTCCAGCGGCGATGCCAAAGTTTATGCACCGGCAATTCGCGGCCGTCGGTCGTCTGGGCGAGGAGACCCTTCGTCATGACCGTGAATCCGCATCGCACCCCGGTGAATCCGCCGGTCTTGGAGAAACTGCGGAATTCCACCGCGCACTCTCGTCGCGCCCGGAATCTCGAAAATTGAGCGTGGGATTCCCGGCTCGCTGATATAGCCCTCGTAGGCTGCGTCGTAGAGCAGGATCGCTTTGTGTTTCTGCGCGTAGGCCACCCACTTCTCGAGCTGCGCCCGGGTGGCGACTGCTCCGGTTGGATTGTTCGGGAAGCAAAGGTAAACGATGTCCACCGGTTCGTTAGGCGGCTCCGCCACGAAGCCGTTCTCGGCCCGGCACGGGAGGTATACGATCCCTGCAAAGCGCCCCGCTGCGTCGGCCGGCCCGGTATGTCCCGCCATCACATTGGTATCGACGTAAACCGGATAAACCGGGTCCGTGATCGCGATCCGATTTTGGTGGCCAAGCACGTCGAGGATGAACCCGCAATCGCTTTTCGAACCATCGGAGAGGAAGATCTCGTCGTCGGCGATGTCAATCCCGCGTTCCCGATAATCAATCTGCGCGATCTTGCTCCGTAAAAATTCATAGCCTTGCTCATGTCCGTAGCCGCGAAAAGTCTCGCGCACGGAAAGCTCATCTACCGCCGCCTTCATCGCCGTTACTGCCGCGGGCGGCAACGGTTCGGTCACGTCGCCGATACCGCAACGGATCAAGCGCTTTGCGGCCTCGGGATTCGCCTCGCAAAACTCCTTCACCCGCCGTCCGATTTCCGGGAAAAGGTAACCCGCCTGGAGCTTGAGATAATTTTCGTTCAGGTAAGCCATGGATGTTGGATCTTTCGACGCAGTCGCCGTTATGCAACAGGACGCGGTCTTGCTGTCAACTTCCGGTTCACCAGCCGCACTACCAGGCGAAGAGCGGACCAGGTCTCGTCCACCGCGCAGACCTTCGTATCCACCAGTCCCAACGGCAGCGCTAATTCCCGGACCACGTCCTCCGTCATTGTCGTCGGCAGGCCGGCGCTCTTCTTCGGCCACGAGACCCAGAGCATCGCGTCGTCACGCATCTTCCTTCGTAAGGTCGGCAGATCTTTCGCCAGCCTGACGCGTTCCGTGCAGAAATAATGAATCAGCTGCGGCTTCGCATTCACCGCGCAAAAACGAACTCCATTCGGCAATGGCCCCAGCAGTTTTCGATAATTTGCCGGCGTCCCGATCGCCGCAACGGTGGATCCTGCCACGACCCCCAGTTTTTGCGCCAACGGCTTACCAGGATAGCCAGCCATGAATGCAGTTTATCACACGCCGCGATCATTATGGCGCTGGCGTTGAAGCCGCGGTCGGTAATCCCGGGAAGTGCAGGCATCGCTTCTCCGTGAACCCCGGCGTCGCGGACTTCGCCGGTGGTCGCGATCATCGATTCGAATTCGCATCCGTTGGTTGATAGGATGAAATGGCAAGGATGATCAGCGCCTACCGAGCAAAGCTTTACCGTTTGATCTTCACGCTCGCGGCGATTTACAACATTGCCTTTGGTCTTTGGGCAGGCCTCTGGCCGCGCGCATTCTTCACCAGTTTGGAAATGGTACCCCCGAATTATCCCGGACTCTGGCAATGCCTCGGCATGGTCGTAGGTCTTTACGGAGTACTTTATGCGAGCGCCGCCTGGAGCCTCCATCGGGCCAAGCTGATCATCGCCGTCGGCTTGGCCGGAAAAATTCTCGGGCCGGTCGGCTTATGCCTGACCATTCACTCAGGCGAATGGCCTCTACGTACGTTGAGCCTTGCCGTATTCAACGATCTCATCTGGTGGCTCCCTTTCACGCTGTTCTTGCTCGAAGGCACGCGTTTCGGGGAACGTCTCCGCGGTGCGGCCCCGTGGGCCTGCGCCGTCGCCAATATGGCCGCGGCATTGGTAATGTGGCTTGTCTTACGCGCCGGAACCGAAGCCGCGTCGGGGATCGAAGCGCGGGCGGCCTACATTGCAAGTTATCCAGTGGCATGGCGGATCGGATGGGGGATCTGGATGCTGGCGGGAGTGAGTCTGGTCGCCTTTTACACGTGGTGGGGCGCGTGGCTGCCGTCGTCGCGTCGGGCGATTGCCGCCTTGCTCGTCGCGATCGCAGGCCTTGCTTGCGATCTCTTCGCCGAATCGCTTTTCATCGGCTGGCTTCCCCACCGAATCGATGCGATCGCTCCGCTCGCGTCTCTCCTGACCGGCGGGGTGGCCAACGCCTGCTATACCGTCGTGGGCGCGGCGCTCACCCTCGGCTCACCCTTCTTGCGCGGACCGCTTCGCGCCTGGGCCTGGGCCATCTGGGCCAGCGGCCTCGCCCTAACGATCGCAACGTTCGCCGACAACGCGCCCGGCATGGTGATTGCAACCGTCGCGTTGATGACGTTGCTCTGTCCGTGGGTTGCGGTGTTTGGCTGGAACCTGACGCATAACGAACAAAGCATCGCTCTTTGATCCGGAGCGAGTCACCCCTGTTGCAGGGGCAGAACCTGCCACAGAGCAAGGAGCAGGCTTAACAACATGCCGATCGCGCAAATCACGATGCCAATAATCTGCAGGACCATACGTCCGAGATAGGGGCGCGAGAACATGATCCGGCATCGTGAGTAATCCGCGCCCGGTTGTAATCCACCGACCCGCACGAGATACGACCCGGGCCGCTCGACAGCCACTCGGCCTAACGGAACACGCATCGTGGTCACGCCGTAAACCGCGCCCTGGCCGCGGACGAAATCGTAACGTAGCTTCGTCGCCCGCCCGGATGCCCGTTCGACCACTTCGAATTCCAACTGGCGAAAATCCGATCGGAAGCGAGGCACTTCGATCAGGAGCAGGAGTGGGGCCGCTTGGCGTAGCGCGAATTCCTGCTCTGCTGTCATTGGCCCACTGGCCAACAACTGCTCGCGGTTGCTGCGCAATAGACGCACAACCACCCAGACCAGCAGACCGGCCAGAAGGAAAAAAACCGTGATCGAGGCGACCAGGAGCGGTAATGATTTAATCACCACGGGGAATCGTTAGGCCGGCTCCATCGCCTTCTCAATGTTGGAATCTGTATAGAACAAAAAGGAGCGGAAGCTTCCATGGGCAGCCCCGCTGGGGCGAGACTCTGTCGAGCCGGGTGTGCGCCGTTGTTGGGCCGCGCGGTTTTCATTTCGTGCCCATCACGGGAGGATTGCGCAACGGCTTGAAAAAGGAAACGCTAAAGGGATGCTGCCCAATACATGATGGAAAAGGACGAATCGATCTTCATCGCTGGCCATCGCGGTCTCGTCGGCAGCGCCATCTTGCGCAAGTTGAGCGCCGAGGGATTTACCCGCCTAGTGACCCGCACCCGGACGGAGCTTGACCTGATGAATCGCGGGGCAGTGGAGAAATTCTTCGACCGCGAAAGGCCTGCGATCGTTGTCGTAGCGGCGGCCAAAGTCGGCGGGATCAAGGCGAATAATAAACAGCCGGTCGAGTTCCTCACGGAAAATCTACTCATCCAGAACAACTTGATTTGCGCGGCGCACGCGAGCGGCGTGCGTAAGCTGCTTTTTCTGGGCAGCTCCTGTATCTACCCGAAACATGCGCCGCAGCCAATCCCGGAAAGCGCGTTGCTCGGCGGACCGCTTGAGCCGACGAACGAGGCGTATGCCATCGCCAAGATCGCCGGGATCAAGCTCTGCCAAGCCTATGATCGTGAGTATGGGACGAACTTCATTTCCGCGATGCCCACCAACCTTTATGGTCCGAACGACAACTTTGACCTCGAAACGTCGCACGTCCTCGCCGCGCTCCTGCGCAAGGCGCACGAGGCGAAGGCCAGCGGCGTGGGCGAAATCGTAGTTTGGGGTTCCGGGCAGCCGCGCCGTGAGTTTCTTCACGTCGACGACTTGGCTTCGGCCTGTCTTTTCCTGATCCAGAATTACGACAGCCCCGAAATCATCAACATCGGTACTGGCACTGATCTAACAATCCGCGAGCTGGCAGAGTTGGTCTGCGACGTAGTCGGATTTCGCGGCGAGCTGGCCTGGGACAGAAGCCAGCCCGATGGCACTCCCCGCAAGCTGCTCGACATTTCGAAAATCGAGTCGTTAGGCTGGAAACCGACCATCCCGTTGCGGGAGGGAATTGCGCGCACCTACGACTGGTTCAAAGCGCAAAGCTAACCCGGAGTGACGTGCTTACGCATCCCTCCGGATTTTATCGCGAACCCTAACGTGCGGTTGCGTGTCACAACTTTGTTGCCAGACTTTCCCAGCAACTAAAAAAGGAGTTCAAAAAATGGAAATCAAAAAAGTGGCTCACAACCCTTCGAACACTAGGGAAGGTTAACGGGTCGTGTCAGCCAGCGGATTTGGAAAGGTGTCGAAGTTTTCTTCTCCGGTGCGATCGAGGCAGGCAAAGTCCTTTTCGATCAACACCTGCAAGTGAGCTTCGTTACCTGTTGCCTGTCTGCCCGTGATGCCGACCTGATCGCTAGTGGCCCATCTAGTGACTAACTCCGGTGGAACTTGAACGACAAGACCGTCAGCGGTCAGATGACTTTGCGGCGATGTCACACTGGTGGAAGTTTCGAGAACGTAGAAAAAGATCGCGCCCTGGCCCAAAATTATTTTCTCTTCCACGCGGCCGACGCGAGCCAGCTGATCGACCTCGCTCCGTTTCAAGCGGAGGCGAATGGAGTTAAACTGGAACCGCAATTTCATCGCGACAAGACTTCACTAGTAACTTCGCAAACGCCGATTGTCCCGGACGCCAACCTTTAGGGCCACGCTTGTTCAATACCAGGAGCCTGCCAGTGCCGTCGAGCTTCTGTGCGCGCTCATGTAAAAAGGACGACTGATCGCGTTCCTGATGGTTCTTGCAATCGTGGCGACGCTCCTTCATTTTGCAGCGCTATGGCTCAACAAGAGAACGAAACCAAAATGGCCGCTGCCCAAAGCGGAACCGGCGACAGGGGGATGTCCGATGCCGACCTTCGGAAGCGGCTGTCGGAAGAGCAATATCACGTGACCATGCAGTGTGGCACGGAGCCGCCTTTCAAAAACGCGTATTGGGACAACCATAAGCCCGGCATATACGTCGATATCGTCAGCGGCGAGGCGCTCTTCACTTCGCTCGATAAATTCAATAGCGGAACGGGCTGGCCTAGTTTCACCCAACCGATCACGAAAGAGAAGGTGGAAGAAAAGCCAGACCTAAGCGGCGGAAGAGAACGGACGGAAGTTAGAACAAGGAAAAGCCGCGCGCATCTTGGACATGTCTTCGCTGATGGACCCAGGGAAAAAGGTGGGCTGCGTTACTGCATCAACTCCGCGTCGCTGCGTTTTATTCCAGTCGAGAAGCTGAAGGAAGAAGGCTACGAAGAATATCTCTCGCTCTTCGAAGGGAAAAAGTAAGCGGGCTTTGCCGTTCTGACTGGAACCACGCGGCCGAGCCATCATTCGTAAGGCGGCGTCATCATCATGTACGATTTGCCTTACTTTAAGGAGAGCGATCAGCGAACCGTCCTCGATTTTATCCGGGCGCATCCGTTTGCGATGTTGATCGGTTCCAGCCAGGGCCTGCCGATGGCCACGCAGGTGCCAGTGTTAATCGATCAGCGTGAGGGCCCTCGCCTTTTTCTTCGCGGGCACATGATGAGGAATACAGATCATCATAGAGCGTTCGGGCAAAACAACGAGGCGCTTTGTGTCTTCTCGGGGGCGCATACTTATGTGAGTGCGCGCTGGTATTCGAATCCGCAAACTGGATCCACTTGGAATTACATCAGCGTGCATGCGCGGGGCAAAATCCGCTTCCTCGGCGAACCGGAGCTTTTAAAGATCCTAGAGCAAACTACAGCGCAGTTCGAGAATGACGAAAATTCGCCCGCTCTCTTCCGTCATTTGCCGAAGGCTTATGTGGATTCGCTGAAAAACGCGATTGTCGCTTTCGAGATAGAAGTGCGAGAGTTGGAGAACGTTTTCAAGCTAAGCCAAAACCGGGACGAATCTAGCTACGAAAGGATTGTCCAAGAGCTGCATGTTCAAGGTGGCGACGGCCGGACGATCGCGGAAGAGATGAGCAAGCGTAAGGCACAGCTTTTTCAGAAGAACCCACCTAAACGAAGCGAATAATGATCGTGCGATCGGTGGCGAGACCGATGGTGGCAGGCAAAAAGCGGCCGCTGCAACGAAGACCCCTGTCGGACCGACAAGGCAAAGTCCAGTACGTCGGCACTTCGGGGTCAGAGCTCACTATCTACACATGTTCGGAGAGCTCTAGAATTTCGTCGTAGTCGCGGGCGGCTTCGCCAGTGTTACCGGC
>CAWGFS010000025.1:0-286298 GCA_963821915.1 uncultured Verrucomicrobiae bacterium | reverse complement strand
CTGACGAACACCACGCCCCAAAGGATCGTGACGAAGATCGCCAGTCCGATACCGGCCGGATTCATCAGGCTGTGAAACAAGAGAATGTTCACGATGATCGGTCCGAGAATCGTGAGTGCGAGCGGCACGTAGCGATTGATCAGAAGCAGCGCGCCTGAAATCACCTGAAGGCCAGAGACGACCAGGAGATAATTCGAAACGAACATCGCTCCGAGGAACTGTCCCGCGACTCCGAAAGGCGGAGGCATCGGAATGAAATGAAGAAATCCATTCAGGCCGAAGACCAAAAAGATCAGACCCAAAAGGAACCGACTGATGTGAGTTAATATTTTCATGGAGACACGATCGCGCCGGAGCGCCGGGTTGGGAAAGACTTTGTTTTCTTGCCTCAGCATAACTAAGAGTTATACTCTTGGTGGGCCATGGAACTGAGACATCTGCGCTACTTCGTGGCGGTGGCCGAGATGGAAAACGTCTCGCGCGCGGCGGTGAAGCTTCACGTCTCGCAGCCCGCGCTAAGCAAGCAAATCCGCGATCTCGAAGACGAACTCGGAGTCCAATTGCTCGAACGCACCGCCAAGTCGGTGCGACTCACAGAAGCTGGTCGCGCATTTCTTGAGGAAGCTCGCGCGATTTTGAAACACGCTGGCGACGCAGTGCTCAAAGGGCGCGCCGTTGCCGGAAAGTTTGAAACCGAACTCCGCGTTGGCGATTGGCCTCTCGGGACGGGGCGCTTCATGCCGGCCCTTCTGCATGCATATCAACAAGCGATGCCGAACGTGCATGTAAGACTGCACGATTGGTCGGTTTACCAGGACATCGCGGGAGTGCGGGACGGGCGGCTGCAGCTGGCGATTGTCGTGGCTCCGCCGAAGGCGAACGCGTTAAATGATTTCCTGTTTCAAGAATTACAGCCTGCGCGCCTTTGTCTTGCAGTTTCTTCCAGCCATCGGTTTGCTCGGCGAAAGTCGGTTTCGTTAACTGACGCAGCGCGGGAACGGTTCGTCGGACTCATCCGGGAGTGCCATCCGGCATATCAGGAACACCTCGCTTCGATTTTCGCGCGCGTGAATTCAAAACCGCACATCGTGGAGGAGCATGACGGCTGGACCGGGGTGTTTTCCGCCGTCGACGCCGGCACTGGAGTAGCAATCTTTTCAGACGTGTTCACTTATGCATTCGGTGACCGCGTAAAACTTTTGCGCTTCACCCCTGAGCCGAAGCGCGTCGTGCTTGGAATCCTTACGCGGAAAGGCAGACTTAGTCCGACGACGGAAAAGTTCTGCCAATGCGCAAAAGAAGCAGTGAAGACACTCGGTTAAGTTACGACGGTGGGCACTCGCGAGTTTGTTCTCTCCGCGCGTTGCTCGAGCTCGAATGCGAGCTATCTGATCACTCAGCGCCTGGACATCGCGCAACGTGATCATCTGTTCGATCTCTCGGCCAAACAAAAGATCCAGGGTCCAATCCATCATGACGCGCAGCTTCTTGGCCAGGCGCGGTAGCTTCATTAAATAAATGCTTCGCCACATCCCCCAGGCGATAAGACCGGAGAATTTGAACCCAAAGATCATCGCCACGCCTGTGCGACGGCCGATCGTTGCCAGTTGTCCGAGCGTAGTAAAAACGAATGGCTTCAGCGGACGGTCGTCAATCGCCGCTTCGATGTTCTTCGCCGCCGTTATCGCCTCCCGCATGCCGTGCTGAGCAGTTGGTGGAAAAAAATTTCCCGTTTCGTAACCGTTAGGAACGGCTGCGCAATCGCCAGCGGCCCATAATCCACTGGACCCCGGGACCGCGAGATATTCGTTCACAAGAAGACGTCCTCGCTCTTTCTTACAGTCTAACGATTCGATCGCAGCGCTTGGTTTAACACCAGCCGTCCAAACCAGAGTCGCAGCCGGAATGGATGTGCCGTCAGTGAGTTTAACGACCGAACCGTCATACTCGGCGACACGCGCGCCTTTGACTATCTCTACTTCGCGTTGAGCCAATTTCTTTTCGGTATAGCGACCCAGCTCCTCGCCTAGTTCAGGCAAAAGGAACGTGCCCGGATGCACCACCACCACTCGAACCGTCTCTTCGCGCAATGCTGGATAGAACTTCACCGTCTCGCGCACGAAATCGTTAACCGCGCCAGTGGTTTCAACGCCGGCGAAACCGCCGCCCGCGGTAACGAACGTGAGCAACTCTCTGCGCATCGCTTCGTCCTTTTCCAGGGAAGCTTCTTCTAACAGCGCCACCATCCGATTGCGCAGCAGTGCCGCGTCGGAAAGACTTTTCATCGTTACCGCCCATTCACGCACGCCTTGCAGGTCAAAGAAGTTCGTTTCCGAACCAATCGTGAGAAGGAGATGATCGAACTCGAACTCAAGCTCCATACCCCGCACGCCGGCTACACAGCGGATTTTTCTGTTCGTTAAGTCGATCTCGTGAACTTCTGCCTGGACAACATTTACATGACGAAGAATTTTCCGAAGCGGATTGACGATGTCGCCCGGTGAAAGATCACCGGCGGCGACTTCATGCAGCATCGGCGTGAAGAGAATGAAATTTTCGCGACTGATCAGCGTCACTTCGATGTCCGGCCTGCGCGCCAACCTCTTGTCCAGATACTTGGCGGCATAGAGACCGGCAAACCCGCCGCCAGCGATAAGTATTTTCATCTTTTTCATTGTAATATGATCTTCGCTTCTTTTTTCACTGCTACTACAAAGCTGTATGGATCGATTTGAGTTCGGCGCGACAAGCTTCTGCGAATGACTTGAGCGGGTCAGCGTTGGCGCCATCGGCGATTAAAGCGCGCAGTTGTTCGAGCGAAAGATTCGGCCTGAAGTATTGTTCCGAGATGGCCGCGAGCGCTCCTTCCGCCGCCGCCAGAACTGCGTCTGACGCACAAAGCTTGATGCGGTTAAGCAGAGCGTAGATTGACAACAACCTGTCGCTCTTATCGAGAGTGTTCTCAAACGAATCCAGCGCGCGTGCTGAGCATTCGTTAATAAATTGGCTGTAAAGCGTTCCTCGCCTGGTGAGCTCGGCGTGGAATTCTTTGCGCTTGTTCGATGTTCTTTGCGTGACCCAGGCGGTCGCCACGCTTGCTGAGCCGCCGAGTAGTGAACCGAAGATCCCCGTCAGTGCAGTAACGATGGCGGTGTCCATATTATGAAACTGTGACAGGCTGAGCAGCAACCGGCATCGCCATATCGAGGCCGACCGGCTTGCGTCTGGTCGCAAGCCGCTCAACCACATAAAACGTCACCGGAATTAGAAAGATCGCGATCGCGGACGCGGCGATCATTCCGCCGATAACGGTCGAACCAAGAATCCGACGAGCCACAGCACCTGAACCGGTGGCGAACCACAACGGCAGAAGCCCGAAGATGAAGGCTAACGAAGTCATCAGGATCGGGCGCAAGCGCAACCGCGCACCTTCGAGCGCGGCATCGAGTAACGGTTTGCCTTTTTCGTATTCGGCCTTGGCGAATTCGACAATCAGAATGGCATTTTTCGCGGCGAGGCCGATGAGCATGACCAACCCGATCTGTGCATAGATGTTGTTTTCCATTCCGCGCAACCAGAGTGTGAGGAACGCGCCGAACACCGCGATCGGCGTGCCTAACAATACGCTGAACGGCAGCGACCAGCTCTCGTAAAGCGCGGCGAGAATCAGGAACACGAATAAGATCGACAACGCAAAGATCGCCAATGGTGAGACACCTTGCTGCGCTTTCTTCTCCTGAAACGACATGCCCATATAGTCGTAGCCCATTCCCGGCGGCATGGTTTCGCGGAAAGTTTCTTCCAGCGCTTTCATCGCCTGAGCTGAGCTATACCCGGGCGCGGCACCGCCGATAATCTGGGCGGCGCGGTATTCGTTGTAACGCAGAGTAAATTCCGGGCCGGCGATGTTTTTGATCGTTGCGATAGCATCGAGCGGTACTGGATCGTTGTTTGAATTGCGGACATGAAATTCACGCACGTTCTTGGCATCGGTCCGATAATCGCCTTCCGCCTCTACGTAGACCTGCCAGGTCCGTCCGAACCGGTTGAAGTAATTGACGAAGTAGCCGCCCATGAATGTCTGCAGCGTCTGGTAAACCTGGTTCAGATTGATTCCCTGCTTCAGAACCTTGTCGCGATCGACATCGACGAAGACTTGCGGAACGGCGGGTAAAAACGCTGGAATAATGCCGCCGATCTCCGGTCGTTTGCGCGCGGCTTCGATAAACTTGTCCACGTTTTGCGCCAGAAAGCCGATGTCTTTCCCCGAGCGATCTTCGAGGGCAAAGGTAAATCCGCCGGACGTGCCAGCGCCTGGAATGGCCGGCGGTGGAAATGCGAATGCGACGCCCTCAGTCAACCCGGCAAGCTCTTTCGTTAGGCGCATCTTGATGGCGTCGTATTGCTCTTCGGGCTTGGTGCGTTCGCTCCAAGGTTTCAGTGTGACAAAAAAGAAGGCGCTGTAACTGCTCTGGACAAACGTGACAAGGTTGAACCCGACGATGCTCGTCGTGTGCTGGACCCCCGGTGTCTGGCTGAGGAGTTCCTCGATTTTGTGACAGGCCGCGTCGGTCCGTTCTAGTGAAGCGGCATCGGGCAATTGTAACGCCATGTAAATGTAGCCCTGGTCTTCTTCCGGCAAAAATCCGCTCGGCAGCCGCGATCCGAACCATCCGACGCCAACTGCAAACACCGCGAGCAACGCGAAGCTGAGGACGGCCTTTCGAATCGCGACACGCGACCAATTCACATAACCGTTCGTTACGCTAGCGAAGATCTTGTTGAACCAGCCGAAGAACCAGCCGAGCGGTCCGCGCGTTTCCTTGCGCGGACGAAGCAACAACGCCGAGAGCGCCGGGCTGAGTGTAAGCGCGTTGAATGCAGACAAGATCACCGAGATGGCGATCGTTAGGGCAAATTGTTGATATAACCGTCCGGTTATGCCGGGCAGAAACGCGGTTGGGATGAAGACCGCGGCAAGTACTAATGCCACGCCAATCACCGGTCCTGTGACTTCCCGCATTGCCTTCAGCGTCGCCTCGCGCGGGTTCATTCCTTTTCCGATGTGATGTTCGACTGCTTCGACAACAACAATGGCGTCATCAACGACCAGACCGATCGCGAGGACGAGACCGAAGAGCGAGAGCGTATTGATCGAAAAGCCGAATAGCGGAAACAAAACGAACGTGCCAATTAACGACACGGGCACTGCACACAAAGGAATAAGTGTGGCGCGCCAGCCCTGTAGAAAAATGAAGACGACGAGAACAACAAGCGCGAGCGCTTCGAACAAGGTCTTCAAAATTTCGTGCATCCCTTCCGTGACCGACAGGGTCTGATCGAGCGAGACAACGTATTGCATGTCGGACGGGAATTGCTGCTTTGCCTCGGCCATGAATTTGCGGACGGCCTCGGCAGCCTGAACGGCGTTGCTGTCCGGTAACTGATAGATGCCGAGAACCGCGGCCGACTGGCCATCGAGCCGACTCGTGATGTCGTAGGTTTGCGCTCCTAGCTCAATCCGAGCGATGTCCTTAACCCGGACAAAAGAGCCATCGGTGTTCGCCCTAACAACGATGTCGCCGAACTCTTCCGGCGTTTGCAATCGTCCCTGCGCGCGCACCGTGTAAGTGAAGGTCTGACCCTTCGGGATCGGTTCGCTCCCGATTTTTCCGGCGGGATTCACCGTGTTTTGCGCTTGAATTGCGCTGATGATGTCCGGCACGGTGAGGCCGAGCTTGGCAAGTTGGTCAGGTTTGACCCAGAGCCGCATCGCGTACTGTCCCGCGCCGAATACCTGCACGTTGGAAATGCCGGGCAGCCGCGACAGTTGGTCAACTAGATTGATGTAGGCGTAGTTGGCGAGGAAAGTTCCGTCATAGGTCTGCTTCGGAGAAGTGATCGAAACCAGCATCAATGGAGCAGACACGGACTTCTGAACGGTCACGCCAAAGTTGTTCACGTCCTGCGGCAATTGCGATTGCGCCTGCGAGACGCGCAGCTGCGTCAGGATTTGGTCGATGTTCGGATCAGTTGCGACATCGAAATTCACCGTCAGTCTTAGATCGCCGTTGTTGGCGTTGGTCGACGTCATGTAATTCATCTTGTCCACACCACTCATCTTCTGCTCGATTGGCGCGGCCACTGATTCCTCAATCGTCATGGCGTCGGCACCGGTATAGTGCGTCTGGACAACAATTTCCGGCGGCGCGATCTGCGGATACTGCGCGACGGGCAAGGCAATCATGCAAACCAGACCGATGAGAACTGTCAGAACCGCGATAACAATGGCGACGATCGGCCGCCTAACAAAGAAGGCTGACATGGCTTAGGGCTCCTTTCTGTCGGCTGAGGCAACCGAAGCAACTTGCGCTGCTGCCGGCGTCCATTCTTTGGCGACCACAGGGGTGCCGGGCGGCGTCTTTTGCATTCCTTGGACGATGACTTTGTCGCCAGCCTTGAGACCTTCTACTACTTCCCAAAACGCGCCGAAACGCTCGCCCATCTTGACCGGACGCATGCCCGCCTTGTTCGTTTGATCGACAACCATAACTACCTGGTTGCCCTGCAACTCCGACACTGCTTGCTGCGGGATGACAAGTGCTGCCTTCTTTGTTTCAACCTTCGTGCGCACTTTCCCGAACTGTCCGGGGCGCAAAAGATTTCCTGGATTCGGAAAGGTGATCTCCATTTTGATGGAGCCGGTCTTGGCGTCGAGATTTCGATCCTCGGCGTAGAAGCCTCCCTCTTGCGGGAAGACCGTTCCATCCCCTAGAAGCAACTGGAACTCGAGTTTGCTGAGATAACGATCGCGCTCGTCTGGATGGGGATGCTTTGTGACAAACTCGGTGAACCCCTGTTCGCCGAGATTCACGGAAGCTTTGATAGGATTCACCTGTGACACGGTAGTAAGAGTGCCCGTCGATGGACCGACCAGATCACCCACCTGGGCGGACGCGATCCCTGCTATTCCGTCAACCGGAGCAGTGATTTTCGTGTAACCCAGGTTGAGCTCAGCTGTTTTTACGGCTGCTTCATCCGCGTCCACATTCGCCTTGTTGGACTCAGCTGCCGCAACCGCTGCATCTCGTTCCTGCGCACTGATCACCTTCCCCACAAACAGCTGCATCGCGCGCACCTGATCTGCGGACGCTTTCAGTTGCATCGCTTTGTCTTTTGCCAGAGTCGCCTTCGCCTGGGCCAAAGAAGCTTCGAAGGGGCGCGGGTCGATTTGGAAAAGCAAATCGCCCTTTCTTACGGCGCTGCCTTCATTGTAATCGCGCGAGATGATGTAGCCTTGCACCTGCGCATTGATGTTCGCGTTGATGAACCCGTCGAGGGTGGCGACGCCTTCTTTTACCACCGGCACATCACGCGGTGTTACAGTTGCGACGATAACGGTCGGCGGAGGCGATCCGGCTTGTTCTGCTTTGCGCGAGCAAGCCGTCAGGCATGTCGCGAGGATGATGAGTGGTGTTGCCCACGCAGTTTTTGTTTTCATGCCTCAAATCTCGCGTCGAGCACGGTGCTTTGTGAAAGACCATGTTTCTTGCCTCGGGATGCCTGGCAGGCATAAGCTGGATCCCTGTGGAGCTTCGACACCTGCGCTACTTCGTTGCGGTGGCTGAGATGGAAAACGTCTCGCGTGCCGCAACAAAACTTCACGTCTCCCAGCCGGCGCTCAGCCGTCAGATTCGCGATCTGGAGGATGAAATCGGATGCTGTTTGCTCGAACGCACGGCGAAGTCCGTCCGCCTAACGGATGCGGGGCGCGCGTTTCTCAACGACGCACGCACCGTGTTGCAACAAGCCGATGAAGCGGTCAAGAAAGCGCGCGCGATCGCCAGCGCCGAACCGACTGAGCTGAAAGTGGGTTATTCGCCGGCCGCGACGGCGCGCATTCTGCCGCTGATCCTGCGGGCGTATCAACGGCTGATGCCGAAGGTGCACGTGAAATTGCATGATTGGACTAACGAGGAGAACGTGGTCGGCCTGCGCGATGGCCGACTGAACCTTGCATTGGTAGTCCGACCGCCGAAGGCGGCTTTGCTCGAAGGAATTCGGTTCGAAGAACTGATCCGCGAACGGATCTGTCTGGCCGTGCCGCCGCACCACGCGTTCGCTACTCGACGGAGCGTCTCACTAGCCGACGCAGCGAGCGAACCTTTCATCGGCCTGACGCGCGAAGATTACCCCGATTATCACAGTTTCCTTTCCGTGATTTTTGGTCCAGTTAAGACCAAGCCGCACCTCATCGAGGAGCACGACAGCATTTCCGGTGTAATGTCATCCGTCGAAGCCGGTATTGGGATCGCTATCGGAGCGGAAGCATTCGGCTACAGTTTCGGAAACCGTGTGAAGCTCGTGCGTCTCACGCCCGAGCCGAAACCAATGTCAATCGGCATCGCCGCGCCAAAGGGACGACTTAATCCAGCGGCCGAGAAATTTTGGGAATGCGCGAAAGATGCGGCGTCGGCAAAATGATCGCGGGTGCCTAACGACTCGATTTCGATTCCAACCGTTCTTACACCTGATCGTCGGCCAGTGCCCGGCCATCGTGACATCATTAAAATGCAGCTGCGAAACCCGCTTGTCGCGCCGCCTTCAGAATCCCCAGCATGTTAGGAACGCAGTTGTTCCCTTCGGCGACGCCTTTGATCCGGCCCCAAATCTTGCCGCCTTCGGAAATAAAATCGTTGTACGGATCGACGATCAGAAGTGCAGTGATCTGTTTGTCATAAGTCATGTTGCTCAGATCGGCTCAAGCCTAGCTGGGCGCGCAGTTGGGCGCCCTTGGGTGATGTTAGGCGACTCACCGCAATCAACTTCCACTCCCTGTAGCCCAGAGGAATCTCACTTAGCAAAATAGCTAGTTTGTTTTTCTCTGCGTGTTCCGACGCCAGAGCAAAGTTAACCAATCGCGCCCGCGACTGTTCTCGCTGCAATCAACAAGAGAATACTCCGCTTCATCATATTTGCTGTCCTTTTAGCTACACTCCTTCAACGATGCGGTAGTCGCGTTGCGCGCCCGAGCCGAGTGCCTGAAGCGCCTTTTGGTAAGACTCGCTTTCGTGAGCCGTCAGAGCGATATCATAGCTGTCGAATTCGACAATCACAGTTCGCTGTTGCAATCCGGCCTCGTGGGCCTGCACCCGGCTCGTGGACCTGGTCAAAAAGCGCCCGCCGAATGACTGGACCGCCGGCACCGCTAATTCCCCATAGGCCTTTACGGCAGATTCATTCGAGATCGATCTATAGGCAACAACCCAGTAACCCTTTTTCATCGCGTCCTCCTTTTGGGTTTAAGTCGCGCGCCAATGTTTGCAGATGATCCTTGATCATGCGTCCACTTGATGTTCACCGCTTTGATTTATTTGGTGGGTACCAGCACCGGGGCGCCTTTGTCCTTCACGAAGAACACGACGAATTTCGCCGGTTTGGTTTGGCTGGCGTTTCGTCCGACGACGTGAACATCCTCAGGGCCTTCATAGAAGGTCTGACCAGGTGTCAGAGTCACTTCTTTCCCGCCCCTGACCTGCATTACGATCGAGCCCTCCAGCACGTAAATAAACCCATGTGCGTTGTGGCGATGTATTGGGTCCGAGCTGCCAGGAGGATACTCAATCAACAGCATCAGACCTTCCTTGCCAGCAAGGTCCGTCAGGTCTTTCGACATGAGCTCCGTCAACTTCGCTTCCTTGGGTTCCGTCGTGGCGGCCATCGTTAAGGTCACCTTGGACAGAGCGGCGAAGACAATTCCGCAAAGGAGAAGAGCGACCACTTTGCCCACCTTTCCCGGGGGATTTGATGCGGGCGTCGCTTGTGGCTCAATCGCTTTCTTCGGCGGAGTGGTACGGCTGAGCCACTCCTCGAAACGCGTTGGACCGAGGCGGGGATTGTCTCCGGGCACGAGGCTTTGATCGTTCACCGCGATGCCGAAGTAGCCTGTCTTCTCGTCGGTGACCACCTTCCGCGCGTCGTCCGTCGCACTTAGATACTGCCTAACGAGTTCATCCTGCCGGATCTGATCAGGTCCGGCAATTTCGACCATGCCATTCAGCGGTTGTCCCAGGGCTACCTCTGCTACCGCGGCAGCCACATCATCCGAAGCCATTGGCTGCATCAGGACTGACGATAACCGAATCGTTGAATCGCCAGCTGTCGGTTGAGCGATGCTTTTCACGAACTCGAAGAACTGCGTGGCGTGTACGATCGTAAACGGAATCCCGGAAGCCTTGATCAGATTTTCCTGGGCCATCTTCGCGCGGAAATAACCACTTAAAGAACCGGCACCACTTCCAGTCAGGCGATCGGTGCCGACTACCGACAGCGCCAGGTGATGTCTCACACCGGCGGTCTTTTCCGCAGAAAGAAGATTGCGACCTGACGTTTCGAAGAAGTCCAAAGCAGGCCTGTCTTCGAAGGAAGGTGAGTTCGCTACGTCAACCACGACCTGAGCTCCTGTAAGCGCTTCAGCTAATCCTTCACCCGTGAGCGTGTTCACGCCGCTCGAGGGTGATGCTGCCACCACCTCATGACCACTTTGGCGAAGAATGTTTACGGCCTTTGATCCAATGAGGCCGGTGCCGCCAATAACCACGATCTTCATTTTGTTACTCATATGCGTTTGTTCCTAGAAGGATTTGGTTCTTCATAGATTGTGCAAATGCGCAGGCGCTTACCCAGCGCCTTTATAGACCAGTTTTGTAAAGAACTCGCCGTTAACGAAGCCCGTTCTTCACTTGGCGTCATAAGCAGCAGTGGGCTTTGCGGCCACTATTTCATTAAGAGATTTGTTCTCTCCTTTGAGAGAGGCAACACGGTCGCGAATGGAAGCAAGGATGTCGCGGTATTCGATCATTTCGGTTTTGCCGCCGACCGGGCCGTGCCCAGGAACAACAATGGTCTTGTCCGTCACAATCGCGAGATTTGCCTCCGCGGCCTTGATCATGCCGTTAATGCTTCCGCCAGTCGAATAATCGATGAAAGGGAAATGCCCATTCCACCAGGTGTCGCCAGTGTGCAAGACATCAGCCTCGGTAAAATAGATCGAGATATCGCCGTCGGTGTGCGCCGGACCGTAATACTTCAGCGCAATGGTAGTCCCATTCAGGTGGAGCGTCTTGTCGGCGTTGAACACTTCAGCCGGAATCGCGCCTGCCGGCGATGCCGGAAAAGTGAAGTTCCAACCTTCGACTCGCGTGCTGGTGGAAAGGCGTTTCCGGATATTTTCGTGAGCGGTAATGGTCGCACCCGCGGAGTGCATCCACTCGTTGCCGTCCGTGTGATCGAAATGCCAATGCGTGTTAACAAGGTGTTTCATCGGATCGCGACTGATGCCGTCCAGCGCTGCGGCAATTTTTTCGCGCGAGCTCAAATATCCCGAATCGATAATGAGTTTTCCATCGGACCCGGGCAGGACCGCAATGTTGCCACCGGACCCGATGAGCGCACTCACATTTCCTCGAAGTGCTTGAGTCGCGATCTTAGCCGTGGCGCCACTCGCGCGAGCGCCAGCAACAAGATTTCCTTCGGCACCGAAAAGGCGCTGTGGGACAAAGCAGACAGCGGTTGCCGCAAGACCTGTCGACGCAAGGAAACATCGCCGCGAAATGCCCAGCGATTGTGCGTTCATGACTAACCTTTGAAGAACGCGAGCAGGTCGGCATTGATGATGTCGGCATGCGTCGTGATCATGCCGTGAGGCAGGTCTTTGTAGGTCTTCAGCGTGCCGTTCTTGAGGAGCTTGGCGGAGAGTGGACCGGCGGCCTGATAGGGCACGATCTGGTCGTCCTCGCTATGCATGACCAGGACCGGTACCGAAATCTTTTTCAGATCCTCCGTGAAGTCAGTCTGCGAGAAGGCGACGATGCCGTCGTAACCTGCCTTGGCGCCTCCCATCATGCCTTGGCGCCACCAATTCCAAATGAGAGGCTCGATCGTTTTCACGCCCGGACGGTTGAAGCCGTAGAACGGACCGGCCGGCAGATCGTAATAGAACTTGGCCCGGTTGGCGGCGAGCTGGGCTTGGAGATCGTCGAACACCGATTTGGGCAGGCCTAACGGATTGGCCGGCGTCTTCACCATCAGTGGCGGCACGGCGCTGATGATCGCCGCCTTCGCCACATTCTTGTCGCCATGACGGCCGAGATAATGCACCACCTGCCCGCCGCCGGTCGAATGGCCCACGTGAATCGCATCCTTCAGATTGAGATGGTCGGTAACGGCCTTCAGATCATCGGCATAATGGTCCATGTCGTGACCGTCGCCGGTTTGAGTTGAGCGACCATGTCCGCGCCGATCAGTCGCAATGACGCGGAAACCTTTGCTGAGGAAAAAAAGCATCTGCGGATCCCAATCATCCGCCGAAAGCGGCCAGCCGTGACTGAACACAATCGGCTGTCCGCTGCCCCAATCTTTATAATAGATGTCGATGTTCGCTCCGTTTTCTTTTCCGACGGTCACGTATGGCATAAAACGCTTCCTTTCAGTTTGAGTTGCACCAAACAATCCGCCAGGCTGGTCAGGCCTAGCCCTACAAAATCTTCAATCTGTTAAAGTCGCTGTCAACGTTGCGGTTGTGTGACGCGAAAAGCGTGGGCCGGGCGTGGAGGCGTGAACAGGTCGAGCCGCCGCGGAAGAATTCTGGCAGTGACGCGAAAGAAGCTGCGTCACCAAAGGTGAAACGAAATTGGCTAAGCACTATGCGAGCTTCGCGAATTCACGATCGCGACGGACTGAGCGCACCGTCCGCGCTAAACTCCCTTGAACTGGAATTTGTTGATCCTTAGAGAGTGAATTTTCGACTCGAGCGTGGATGGTGGCATGCCGAGCTTGGCCGCGGCGCCGCTCGCTCCAGCGATCTTTCCGTTACTTTGCGCAAGCGCCGCTTCGATACGCTTACGTTCGTTTGTCTTCTGATCGGCTGGCGCGGCGCCCGATGGTTGTGGCTCATTCGCAACCCAACTTTTGTCGATCGAAAATTCGTTCGTCTCCGCGATGATGAGCGAGCGCTCGATTACGTTTTGCAATTCGCGGACATTCCCTGGCCAGGAATACTCCTGCAACATCTCCAGAGCCTTCCTTTGAATATGTTTGATCTTCTTGCCTCCTCGTTTGGCATAACGATCGATAAAATAATTTACCAGCAGGGGAACGTCCTCTTTCCGCTCGCGCAAAGGCGGCAGTTCAATTGGAAAAACATTCAGCCGGTAATAGAGATCGCTGCGAAATGCTCCGTCCGCGATAGCCACCTGCAAATCGCGATTCGTCGCCGCAATCACGCGGACATCAGCGCGCAGAACCTCCGTACCACCGACCCGCTCAAATTCGCGTTCCTGCAAGACGCGCAGCAATGCGATCTGCGTTTCCGCCGGGAGATCTCCTACTTCGTCGAGGAAAAGCGTTCCGCCTTCTGCCAATTCGAACCGACCGAGCCGCCTTTGCAGCGCTCCAGTAAACGCTCCTTTTTCGTGACCGAACAGTTCCGAGGTGATCATTGACTGTGGGATGGCGGCGCAATTCAGACTCACAAAGGCGCGCGCCGCACGTTGCGAGTGTTTGTGAATGGCGCGAGCGATCAGCTCCTTGCCGGTTCCGGTTTCGCCGGCGATCAGCACGGTGGAGTTTGTCGGCGCGACCTTGGACACCCGAGACAGCACCGCATGCAGAGCCAGAGAGGCGCCGACGATCTCTTCGCGCAGCGCAAGGTTCTCGTTTCGGACCCTCTCTTCCGCCTGCACTGCCCGCAGGGGTTTCCCCTGAGACGGATCTGGAAGCACAACGATCGTCCCTATCCGCCTCCCATCCTCGATGATCGGTTCCACCCACTCAGGGAGTAGCCATTCGGGGAGGCCGGGTTGATCGACTGCTGCGGACGAATCTGCGCTGAACGCGTCAATCCGGGTATCTGCCTTGGATTCGAGCTTGATGGCCATGGCCGTCAGCGAAACGTCGGCGCGAGCATCAGCCTTGATGAGGCGTCCCTTGCGGTCGAAGAATAGAAGGCCGCCCGTTGCTAGCCTGGACAGGCGTCCAAGACCCGCAACCAACAAGCGTTCGCCCAGTTCCATCTCCCGGTTCATCAGCCGCTCCTCGATACGGTCAGCCGCGGTCAACACGAGCGCGAAACAATGATGGTTGAAGGTACGCTGAAGCCCCGAGACGTCGAGCGCACCAAGAACCTCGCCGTTGACGGGGTCGCGCACGACGGTGGCGGAACAGGTCCAGGGCTTGATCCCGATGCAGAAGTGTTCACAGGCGTGCACCTGCACCGGCTCCCGCGTTGAAAGGGCAGTGCCGATGGCGTTGGTACCACAATTGAGCTCGGTCCAATTCGCGCCGGTCATCAAGCGTATGTCCAACGCCGCTTCCAGCGCGCTCGGGTCGCCTTCCGTCTGGAGGACTATCCCGCGCGGATCGGTGAGCATCAGGATGGTCCCCGACGCCGAAAGAAACTCGCGCGCCTGAGCCATGATCGGAACGCTTGCCTCGATGAGTTCGCGATGCAGGGCGCGCAGGGTCATCAATTCCTCAGCGGGAAGCACGGTTGGTGCTTGTACGCGAGCCGGGTCGACGCCGGCCGACAAACACCGCGACCACGAGCGCTCTATGGGAGCGCGGAGGGTGTTCGGAGCGACTTCACCGTTCTGCAGAAAGCGCTCCCAGGCCGCCATGACCTGTCCTTCCCGACCCGGATCTGGAAAGCCTGGGGAACCTTCCCCTTGGGTCTTCATTTCCTAATCTTAGCACGAGAGTCTGAGTGTTCCCATTCGCAGTTGCAAAGCAAGGTCAGGGACGGAAGAGAGTGGTGAGTTGTGGTGAAGCTGTTCCGACCGGCAGCCTGTCGAACTATCCGAGCTTCGCGAATTCACGAAAAGAAAAAGCAATCCGGATCGTACCGCGCTAAACTTCCTTGAACTGGAATTTGTTGATCCTTAGAGAGCGGATTTTCGATTCGAGGGTTGAAGCCGGTATGCCAAGTTTAGACGCGGCACCCTGTGCGCCAGAGACTTTCCCGTTACTTTGCGCAAGCGCCGCTTCGATGCGCTTACGTTCGTTTGTCTTCTGATCGGCTGGCCCGGCGCCCAATGGTTGTGGCTCGTTCGCAACCCAACTCTTGTCGATCGAAAATTCGTTCGTCTCGCTGATGATGAGCGAGCGCTCAATTACGTTTTGCAATTCACGGACATTGCCGGGCCAGGAATACTCCCGCAACATGTCCAAAGTCTTCTTTTGAATATGTTTGATCTTCTTGCCCCCTCGTTTGGCATACCGATCGACAAAATAATTTACCAGCAGGGGAACGTCCTCTTTCCGCTCCCGTAACGCCGGCAGTTTGATTGGAAAAACGTTGAGTCGATAGTAAAGATCACTGCGAAAGGCGCCGTCTGCGATAGCCGCCTGCAGATCACGATTCGTCGCCGAGATTACGCGGACCTCCGCGCGCAAAACTTCCGTGCCACCTACGCGTTCAAACTCGCGTTCCTGCAAAACGCGCAGCAATGCGATTTGCGTCTCCATTGGCAGATCTCCTACTTCATCGAGAAAAATCGTGCCACCTTCGGCCAATTCGAATCGACCAAGCCGCCTCTGAACCGCTCCAGTAAACGCTCCTTTTTCGTGACCGAACAACTCTGACATGATCAGCGAAGAAGGAACCGCTGCGCAATTCACACTGATGAACGGGCGCCCCGAGCGCTTTGACCGTTTGTGAATGGCTCGGGCGATCAATTCCTTCCCTGTACCCGTTTCACCCATGATTAAAACGGTTGAGTCTGTCGGGGCAACCTTGGCTGCGCGCGCCAGGACCATTTGTAAGACCGGCGAAGTGCCGATTACTTCTTCAAACATAGAACTCTTACCGAGCTCTTCGCGGAGCGCGATGTTCTCTTTTCGTATTTCCTCTTCCGCCCGTTTGCGATCTTCGATGTCAGTAGCTGTAGCGTACCATCGTGTTATCTGCCCCTGTTCATCTTTGAGCGGAGTTCGGCGGAACAGAAACCAGCGAAACTCGCCGTCCTGCCTCAGCAATCGAGCTTCGAATTCATGGGGCTCCCCCTCAAGAAATCGCTTGTCTCTTTCATAAAGGAAGTGTTCTCGATCTTCCGGGTGAACAAGTTCATTGTGCACCCTACCTGGCTCGCGCCACTGCTCCAGAGTGATGCCGCAATATTCGAGCGCTGTGTGATTGCAGTAGAGTCGGCTTCCATCAGCCGTAATTACAGCGATGTGCTGCGGCGTCAGATCCAGAATCTGCCGAAGTTCTGCTTCTTGTTCGCGGATTTTTTCTTCCGCTCGCCTGTGGTTCGTGATGTCAGTCACCGCGCCCACGAATTCGGAGCGGCGCCCTTCATCTGTCGAAGGGCGACCGACGACCTGGAGGTACTTAATAGATCCATCAGGAATCAACAGCCGATGTTCGAGAGCGAACTCCGTCCTATCACGAGAAGCACGCTCAATGACTTGTTGGACCGCTTGTCTGTCGTCAGGGTGGGTTCGTTGTACAATCAGCTCGGTCGTAACCTCGGTTTTCGGGTCGAGCTCAAATATTCGAAAGGTTTCATCAGACCAGAAGATTTCTCCGCTTGAAACATCCCACCCGAAGCTCCCGGTGTGACTAAGCCTTTGAGCTTCCGCCAGATATGCTTCTCGCCGCCGGAGCTCCTGAGTCAATTCTGCCTGCTCGGTGATATCCAGCGTGTTGCCGATCAATCGTGCGACTTCGCCGTCCTCAAACATCGGCTCACCTGTGCTATGCATCGTCTTCTGACCGTGTTCAGGATGCTCAACGCGATACTGAATGTCGCCCTTCACTCCCTCAGAAAACATTTTCCGGATCAGCGCATCTAGCGCGTCGCAATCGAGAGGATGTAGGAGACTTAGCCATTGCTTCAGAGTAGGAATTCCGTTGCCGGGATCGCAACCGAAAATCACAAATGTTTCCGGCGACCAATAATCAAATATTCCATCCGGCCGGAGCGACCAGCTTCCCATGTGCGCGAGCCGTTCTCCTTCTCGTAGATAAAATTCGCTTCGCTCTAATTCACTCGCCTTCTCTGCCACTCGTTGCTCAGCACATTTTCGGTCTTCGATATCGATACTCGATCCGAACCACTTTACGATGTTTCCGTACTCATCACGGAGCGGCACTTTTCGATGTAGAAGCGCGCGATACGATCCATTCGCGCGCCTTACCCGCGACTCGACTTCCAATGGTTCCCCGCTCGCGATAGCCGCGTGCCATTTTTGAACCAGCGTCGCGACATCTTCCGGATGAACACACTCAGTCCATTTCCATCCCCAAACTTCTTCGAGTGACTTGCCCAAAAAATCGAGCCAACCGCGATTGAAATAATCCAAATAACCATCCGGCCGCCCGGTATGAATCAGCGCCGGTGTCGTATCGACAATCGTGCGAAGCCGATCTTCAAATCGTGAGGATTGCTCTTTGACGGAATCCATCACAGGCTCCTAAAATCGCCCGCGGCCCGCGCATTGCAGGGCTTACGCATAAGTTCTTTTAGTCCAGGCGCAGGCAAGTGTCGACATCAATTATCGCGCCTGGGTAGCGACGACCCGATTTGGTCGGATATCTAACGGCATCTGGAATAGTTTCAATTTGGTCAACATTGATACCCAGGCTCGAATTGCGCCACTGATTGATTTGGCTCATTGATTTCACTTTCGAACAGCTGCAACCAGGCCGAAGGGACGATTTGGAATCCCCAAACTTCAGGGGGCTGAATTGACCTCCTCGCCTTCAGCCATTATCTGGCGATACCGCTCGACAGCCCGCTTCAGCTCTTGTGACGGGCAGACCGACGGTAAAACTCCTTATCTTGGTCATGATAGTATAACCTCCCTTATGCCCAACGAGAACAAGATGAGCCGCCGCGAGCGACGCCGTGGGCGCTGGCGGATTGACGGGTTGAACAGATGTGAAGCTGGATATTACCACGGCTCGCGGTCGGCTTATGTGTCCGGTTAGATCTATTCGTCGCTTAACGACGCGACGTGCATGGACTGCGCAATGCGCATAAGCCATCTCTGCAAATCATCGGTCTTTTGCCCCGGTTGAAATGTCGAGATGTCCAAGAGCCGCGATTTTCCATCGGGAAAGCGGCCGGCCGATCGTTTGGCCCCTTAGCCAGAACGCGAGATACCGTCGGCGCTGACAGGGGCCCGTACCACCGCATTCATCTGGCGAAGCCGTCGCGCCAGTACCTTCATCACATGAGTAGCGAAATTTGGCGTTTGCTGCACCATGAATTGGAAACGGCGCTGATCTATTTTTGCCAGCCGGCAAGGCGAAGTGGCAACGACCTCTGCAGCGCGCGCTCTGGAGTCGACTAGAGCCATCTCGCCGAACAACGCTCCCTTGGTGGCGCTCTCTACCACCTTGTCTCCGACCAGCACGTCTGCCGTCCCCTCCAGCAACACATACATGCAGTCAGGCTGTTCGCCTTCGTGGAAGAGCGCATCGCCCTTTTTCAAGACAACGGGCTCAGGATCATGGTCGAACAGATCAGCCGGGTTCATCGAATCCCTACTCTAGGAATCGCGACCGAAAGCAGCAAGTTACGATTGTGTGACATGGAAGTGAATGCCACAAGGCCAACTCCTCCCGATCTCGAATCTGACGACTCAGCGAAGATCGCGAATGCAAGAGGTTGGGCTATTGGCCGTCGTCATGGGAACGTCAGTAATAGCGTTGATGCACGGCCTGTTTTTTCCCGCGACCAACATCCAGCCCGGTTTGCTTCTCCACGCTGCTGTGGTGATGACTTGTTAGAAATTGTCAACCAGGTTGAGTAACGTGATCGCGCCATGAAAGCGGCCTGCCAACTCGAAGATCGGCGGCGAAGTATTCGTGAAATTGCGCCAGGTCGAGGTAGGTGAAATCGCCTGCCGGTTTCTTTATCGCCGTGGACTTGCTGAGATCACTCGGGAAAAGTTTTCCGTCGTTGGCGCCATTCTCTCCTGCATCCGGCATGTGGGCAGCGATGAAGACTAATCCGGTTACAGCTGGATCCGTCCCGGCTTTGGTAATTACGGCTTCCCGTAGCTATGAGCGACAAGAATGCACTGACCATCTTGTTGAGCGAGGATGCGCTTTACAGCAGATGTCGTCTTTAAAGGAAGTCTCCCGCTCCTGAACGATAAACGTCGCGCCAGATTCGCGCCCATGGGGCCAAGACCAATCGTTCCGATTTGGATAAGTTACTCATGCCGGCGACTAAGACGACGGCGGTTTCTCTTGTTGTTTCGCGGCGGTCTCCCGACCAGCGAAGAGTCGCTCGATTACATAAAACGTTACCGGGATCAGAAAGATCGCGATGGCCGAGGCGGCGATCATTCCACCTATCACGGTCGAACCGAGTATGCGGCGGGCGACTGCGCCAGACCCACTGGCAAACCACAACGGCAGCATTCCGAAAATAAAGGCAAAGGAAGTCATCAGGATCGGGCGTAAACGCAAACGCGCGCCCTCGAGTGTGGCGTCGAGCAGAGGTTTGCCTTTTTCGTATTCGTCCTTTGCGAATTCAACAATCAAGATGGCATTCTTTGCGGCCAGTCCGATGAGCATGATCAAGCCGATCTGCGCGTATATATTGTTTTCCATCCCGCGCAGCCAAAGTGTGGCGAACGCGCCTAGCACCGCGACGGGTGTCCCAAGCAGAACGCTGAAAGGCAGCGACCAGCTTTCGTAAAGCGCGGCAAGAATGAGGAAAACGAAAATGAGCGACATCCCGAAGACGAGGGTGGGGGAGACGCCTTGTTGCGCTTTCTTTTCCTGATAGGAAATACCGAGGTAATCGTAGCCCATTTCGTTAGGCATGGTTTGACGGAAAACTTCTTCGAGTGCCTTCATCGCCTGGTTCGAGCTGTAACCCGGGGCGGCGGAACCGTTGATTTGAGCGGAGCGGTATTCGTTATACCGCAAAGTGAATTCCGGACCCTCGATATTCTTAATACTCGAGATGGCGTCGAGTGGCACTGGGTCGCCGTTCGAATTGCGAACGAAGAACTGACCCACATTCTTTGCATCGGTGCGGTAATCGCCTTCCGCTTCTATGTAAACCTGCCATGTTCGTCCGAACCGGTTGAAGTAGTTCACAAAAAAGCCGCCCATAAATGTTTGAAGCGTCTGATAAACCTGGCCGAGATCGATTCCCTGCTTGACCACTTTGTCGCGGTCCACGTTCACGAATACCTGGGGGACATTTGGCAAAAACGTCGGAATAAGCGTGGCTAGCTCCGGCCGTTTACGCGCCGCGTCGACAAACGTCTTCGCATTTTGAGCGAGAAAGGCGACGTCTTTGCCGGCACGATCTTCCAATATGAACTGAAACCCACCGGAAGTTCCCACGCCGGGGATCGCCGGAGGCGGAAACGCGAAGGCGAGACCTTCGGTCACACCGGCGAGCTGTTTGTTAATGTTTGCCTTAATGGCGGTGTATTGTTCTTCCGGCCTGGTCCGTTCGCTCCAGGGCTTGAAGGTGACGAAGAAGAACGCGCTGTAAGTATTCTGCACGAGACTGAGCAAACTGAATCCGACCACGCTGGTGGTGTACTGAACGCCCGGAATTTTGCTGAGAATGTCTTCGATCTTGCGCGCGGCCTGGTCGGTCCGTTCGAGTGACGATGCGTCGGGTAATTGAAGCGCGAGATAGACGTAGCCTTGATCTTCTTCCGGTAGGAACCCACTCGGCAATCGCGATCCAAACAGTCCCGCGCCAACTGCGAGCACGGCGAGCAACGCGAAGCTGAGCACAGCTTTTCGAATGGCCAGGCGCGACCAATTTACGTAGCCATGCGTCGCGCTGTCGAAGACACGATTGAATCGATCGTAAAACCAGCCGAGCGGTCCGCGCGTTTTCTTTCGCGGACGCAGCAACAACGAGGAAAGCGCAGGACTGAGGGAAAGCGCGTTGAACGCGGAGAAGATGACCGAGATCGCGATCGTTAGGGCGAATTGTTGATATAACCGCCCGGTAATCCCGGGAAGAAACGCCGTTGGAATGAAGACTGCAGAAAGAACAAGCGCAATGCCGATGACCGGTCCGGACACTTCGCGCATCGCCTGCAGCGTTGCCTCACGCGGCGCCATGCCTTCTTCAATGTGACGCTCGACGGCTTCGACGACGACAATCGCGTCATCGACCACCAGACCGATCGCGAGCACGAGACCGAAAAGCGAAAGCGTGTTGATCGAAAACCCGAATAGCGGGAAAAACACAAACACGCCGATGAGCGAGACCGGCACGGCGCAGAGCGGAATGAGCGTGGCGCGCCAATTTTGCAAGAAGATGAAGACAACCAAAACGACGAGCGCGAGCGCTTCAAACAACGTCTTCAAAATTTCACGCATGCCCTCCGTGACGGAAAGCGTTTGATCAAGCGAGACGGCGTAATCCATGTCCGCCGGGAAACGTTGCTTCGCTTGCGCCATAAGTTGCCGCACACCTTGCGCAGCTTTGACCGCGTTGGTGCCCGGCAGCTGGTAACACGCGAGAATGGCAGACGGTTGTCCGTTCAAGCGTCCCTTGAGATTGTAAGTCTGCGCGCCGAGATCAATGCGTGCGATGTCCTTCACCCGCACAAACGAGCCGTCCGCATTCGCCCTAACGACGATTTCGCCGAATTCCTCCGGCGTTTGCAATCGGCCCTGCGCACGAACCGTGTAAGTGAATTTCTGTCCACTCGGAATCGGTTCGCCGCCGATCTGCCCCGCCGGATTTACCGTGTTCTGCTTTTGCACTGCGGTGATGATGTCGGGCACGGTGATGCCGAGCTTAGCGAGCTGGTCGGGCTTAACCCAAAGCCGCATCGCGTATTGGCCGGCGCCGAACACCTGAACATTTCCAATTCCAGGAACGCGCGTCAGTTGATCGAACAGGTTGATGTAGCCATAGTTGGCCAGAAAGACTCCGTTATAGCTTCCTTTCGGCGAATACAATGCGATCAACATCAGCGGCGCCGTAGTCGATTTTTTAACGGTCACGCCGTAGTTGTTCACGTCCGCGGGCAATTGCGACTGTGCTTGCGCGACGCGGAGCTGCGTCAGCACCTGATCAATGTTCGGATCGGTCGCGATGTCGAAGTCCACGATCAATCGGATGTCGCCACTGTTGGCGTTGATCGAATACATGTAATTCATGTTATCGACGCCGCTCATCTGTTGTTCGATCGGTGCCGCGACCGATTGCTCGATCGTGAGCGCATCGGCGCCCGTATAGTGCGTTTGCACCTGAATCTCCGGCGGCGCGATCTGCGGATACTGGGCAATCGGCAAAGCGAGAATGCAGACGCCGCCAATCAGGACCATCAAAATCGCGATGACGATTGCGACAATTGGCCGCCTGACGAAGAACTCTGACATTGTCAGCGCCCCGTCGGTGGATCCGATTTTGAAACCAGCGCGTCGGCGGGCGGAGTCCAGGCTTTCACTGTGACTTGCGCTCCTTCACGAGCTTTTTGAAGTCCTTGGACAACCACTTTGTCACCCGGCTTGAGACCATCAGTCACTTCCCACATTGCGCCGATGCGTTCGCCCATTGTTACCGGGCGAATGCTGACTTTGTTGTTTTGATCGACTACGGCAACCTGATAGTTGCCCTGTAACTCGCTCACGGCTTCCTGTGGGATGACCATCGCGCCTTTCTTCATGTCAGCTACGAAACGCACTTTTCCGAACTGTCCGGGCCGAAGAATGCCTCCGGGGTTTGGGAATGTTACCTCGTAACGAATCGAGCCGGTCTTTGGATCGAGGTTCCGATCGAGTGCATAAAACTCTCCCTTATGGGGATAGACACTTTCGTTGCTAAGGATTAAATCGAATTGAAGTCCTCTAATGTAGCTCGCACGCTCAACGGGATCAGGGTGGCGCGAAACAAAATCTGTGAACGGTCCTTCGCCGGCGGTCACGATGGCTTTGATCGGATCAACCTGCGACACGGTCGTCAGGGTGCCGGTACTCGGGCCGACGAGATCGCCCACTTGCGCAGTCGCAATTCCCGCCACGCCGTCGATGGGAGACTTGACCTTTGTGTAGCCGAGATTTAGCTCGGTTTGCTGCACGGCCGCCTCGTCCGCTTCGATGTTTGCTCTACCTGCCTGGGCAGCGGCGAGGGCAGTATCGCGCTCCTGGTCGCTGATCACTTTTTTGTTGAACAAGTCGACCGCGCGTTTTTCATCCGCATCTGATTTCACCTGGTTGGCTTTGTCTTTCGCGAGAGTGCCTTTCGCCTGTGCCGATGCAGCCTCAAACGGACGCGGGTCGATCTGAAAAAGGAGGTCGCCCTTTTTTACGCCGCTGCCCTCCTGGTAGTCGCGCGAAACGATGTAGCCTTGTACCTGCGCGTTGATATTCGCGTTGATAAAACCATCCAGCGTCGCTACGCGTTCCAGAACACGCGGCACGTCGCGCGGCGTCACCGTTGTCACAAGAACTTCGGGGGCGACCGGTTTAACCTGCGCCTGCTTCCGCGAACAACCCGTGGTGAAGGACAGACAGACTACGAGCGCGCCGAGAACCGCAAACTGTTTCATCATTTGATTATCGCTGATTACGAGCTGAACTGTCGAGCGCAGATGCTCCAGTCATTGACGTTGTTTCCTTCCCTCGCGCGCGAATCCGACCCGCCAAGTCGCCCAGCGCTTCAAGATCGCGCAAAGTGATCATTTGCTTAATGTCTCGCCCGAAAAAGATCGAGAGTCCAATGCGGCGATCTCCTCCGCAGCCATGCAATGCGAAATGACCGGCGTAGAGAATGTGAACCTCAGCCTTCGTTACATTCCCGGCGATAAGCTACCGGCTCTGTTGGCTCGAAGGACGGATTATGCTCACCCCGACTAGTGGCTAACCTATGCTAGCTCGCTGGCTTGCTTGTGCAGTCGCTTTGGTCGGTGTCACTTCCTGCGCGGTGTTGGATTCCTTCCATGACGATTCACACTACGTCGCAGTTGGGCCACGGTCTGGCTATTACATCGTTCGGCCCGGCTCGGCTCTGAGTCATCAACTTGGGGTGGATCTCGTGCCAACAATCGACACTGCCGATCCGTTCCGTCACGGATATGGCGCGGATGCACTCGCATTTCGCTTTGACCACGCTGGCACCTTGTCTGCGCCACCAGCGTACATCGTTCAGGGAATGCCGAGTGATTTTTACACGCGGCGCCTTAGCTCTTTGATTCGCGGACGGAGCAGCGAACACGACGTACAAGCGTTTTTTGGTCGGCTCCAGCACACCGAGAGCGGAACGGAAGGAGTTATTGCTTACTACACAATCGAAGTCTACGACCCATTTCAGGATCGTTCTGACAGCGGACGGCGGTGATACCGCCGCCATTTGCGTCCTGGAAGGTCAACGCCACCAGTCGTCACAGCATCCGATCTTCGTGCCGGTTGCGATAATAATAATATTTTAGGCAACGATACTTTCCCTGAAAGAGTCCGATCAAACATGTCATCCGACGTGCCTCTTCCCACCGGAAACGCTTGAGCTTAGCGAGTGATCGTGCATGCTGATGTTGTGCTCAAACGACGGTCGTGGTTCCTGTTCGAGGCGACCCGGCGACGAAATTGATCGCCGATGAGATAACGAAACAAACTAAGGGAGACAATTCTGGCTATGAACAAAGAAAAACTGCAACTTCTCGCGCGTGATTTGCGGAAGACTCCGCCACGCAGTCCGCGTGAAACGCTCGGCGGCTTCGTCATCGCGGCGCGAATGCTGGATAAGGCGCGCGCTGATCTGCTCGGCATTAACGGCGAATACAACTTCTATCCCTGTGGGCTGGGCGCCTTTTTTTGGAAGTTTACCGGGCTGGATGCAATGAAGTTTAAGGAATTTGCCGCCACCGGCGCGACGGATGACGAAGTCGACAAGTGGGTGCGGGAGAACACGGTGCAAAAGGACAAGATGAAAGTCATCCGGTGGAATAACGAGATGATCGGCATCCGCCTGTGCGATCTTCCGGACGGCGTGCAGGAGTATTTCGTCGAGTATATCCCAACGTTCTGCAAGCCACCGAGCAAAGTGAAGTTTTTCTTCGATGTCTACGATGTCGAGGAAGGTGTTCTTTGAATCGAACTAACGAATTTCCAAAGGGTTTTTCATGAATCGCATGTACGTTCGGGTGTTCGTTTTGTTGCAAATTGCTTTGTGCTTTTGCTGCATTCGCGACGCCTGTCCGGGGGAGGAAGCATCGGAAAGGAACATCGCGTCGCGTACCGTCACGGTCGATGGCGTACAGCTGCATTACCTGACCGCAGGCCAAGGACCAGCGGTGATTCTGTTGCACGGTTTTGCAGAGACCTCGCGCATTTGGAAACCGATCATACCGGTCTTAGCGGAGAAGTTTACTGTCGTCGCGCCGGACCTGCCGGGTATCGGCGACTCCTCGATTTCGGAGAAAATCGACATGGTCGAAGCGGCGCGGCAGATTCACGATCTCGCGCGTTGTTGAAAATCGATAAGGCGCGCGTGGTCGGTCACGACATTGGGCTGATGGTTGCCTACGCCTATGCCACGCAATTCCCCGAGGAAACGGAGAAGTTGGTGGTGATGGATGCGTTTCTTCCGGGCGTGCCCGGATGGGAACCGATCTACAATGATCCGAACGTATGGCATTTTCGTTTCAACGGTGAGTATCCGGAGAAGCTGGTGAAAGGACGGGAGCGGACTTACTTCGATTACTTTTGGAACGTTTGGCGGCCGACAAGAATCGCTCAATTCCAGAATCGGATCGAAAAGCGTACATCGAAGCGTATTCGAAGCCTGGACGGATGCACGCAGCATGGGCTTATTTCGCCTCCTGGCCTCAGCTTGCTAAGGATTTCGCGCAACTCTCCCGGACAAAGTTGACGATGCCCGTGTTGTCGATCGGCGGCGAGAAATCGTTAGGCACTCAGCTCGGGGAGCAAATGAAGCTCGTCGCTGATAATGTCACAGTCATGGTGCTGAAGGACACTGGTCATTGGATTCTGGAGGAACGACCCAAGGAAACGACCGACGCGATCGTCAAGTTTCTTTAAGCGGTTGGATCACGAAGGGAGACGAGGAGCGACGACCCGATTGATCGTGCCTAATAAGTCACATTGAATTTCTGGGCGAGAAGAAATTGTGGCGATGTTCTTCGGGCGCGCTAAACTGGCGTCCAACCATGAACAAGAGATTCCTCGAATTGTTGCTAAGCGTACTTGCAGTGAGCGGCATGCAAGGAGCAGACATGCAGATGCCGCAGGTGGGACAGCCAGCACCGGACTTCAAACTGCCGAGCGCAGAAGGCGGGTCGGTTAGTTTGCGGAACTACAAAGGCAAATGGGTGGTGCTCTATTTTTACCCAAAGGATTTCACGAGCGGCTGCACGCTCGAGGCGCACAATTTCGAGCGGGATCTAGCGAAGTATCAAAACGAAGGCGCCATCATTCTCGGCGTGAGCGCCGACACAGCGCAATCACACAAAGACTTTTGTGCGAAGGAGGGACTGAATTTCAAATTGTTAGCGGACCCGGAACTAAAGGCGATAACAGAGTATGGGTCGGTCATGGGGCACGACGGTGTGAAGATGGCGGCGCGGAATACGTTCCTGATTAATCCCGAAGGCATAATCGTGAGGGTTTACACAGAAGTTAGACCGGCCGGTCACAGTGAGCAGGTCCTTAAGGATCTGGCCGTGCTGAAAAAGAGCTAGCGCTTATCTGGCTTCGGGAATGCGGAGGTATTTCTCCCGCGCAATCGCGCCGACAATTCGATCCTCACGTGAAGCGCTGCCGTCCACGAGATCATCGCGCGTGAAGGAATCCAGAATCGGCTCAACGCGAGATGTATCAGCTTTTCGAAACGAAGCGAGGAGACGTTCGCACAGGTCGATTGCACTTCGGGAGATCCCGAAGTGAGCGGACGCACGTCTTGCTTGCGGTCGGTCGCGTTCCCAATACCGACGACCTTGGCCTGGAAAAAGCCAGCCTAACGACCGGACTACTAGATTTCCGGGATTGCACTACTGACCCCGGATTGATCGGATCCCTTTAAGTCGGCAAGCAATCAGGATGGCTTTGCGCCACCAGGTTGGAAATTATTGGCGAGAAGCTGGTCGATTAACTCAGCTACTCCCTCACCGTGCGGTCGTTCAGTAACGAAATCGGCGCGCTCCTTCAAGGTGGGCAACGCGTTGGCAACCGCGATCCCGCAACCGCAAATACGGAGAAAGGCGTGATCGTTTTCCGCGTCGCCGACGCCGATCGTGTAACGGGTGGAAAGACCGATTCGCGAAAGGCCTTCGCGCAGGCCAGTTGCCTTATTTACGCCAGTGGGCAGAATCATGACAGAGCCCTTGTTAAAAATCACCTCCAGCTCGAGACCCATTTCCTTGATCGTTTGCAGGACAGCTGACCTCGTGCGGCTCGACCGTTGCCACAATGACGCGCCCGATCGCCACCGGGACACCTCTCGCTTTCAACTTCGCAACGAATGCGGAGGGAGCCGGTTCGCTCAGAAGTTTCATTTGGCCGGTTGCCGGCCAGTAAAGCAGCGCGCCGTTTTCCGCCACGACCAAATCGCAGAGTCCAATATCGGGAAAAACCTGCTTGAGCTCTTCAAGTTCACGCCCGGTTACAAGTACGAGCCTCTTGCCCGACGCGCGCAAGCGCTTGACAGCGGCGAGGGTTTCCGGGCTGACGACACCATGGTGCGCCAGTGTCCCGTCGTAATCAGTCGCCAATATCTGATAAGGCTTGATCATTGCGATTTTATCCCGAGTTCGGCGAGCTGTGCGGAGAGCCAGTTGGCTGCGGTCCACGAATGGACGCTCGCGCGCAGATTTTGCAGCCGGGAGGAGCGCTCTGCGATCGACATCCCGAGAGCAGACTCCATCGCGCGGGCGGTCCCTTCAATGTCCAACGGCGAAACAAGCAAAGCGTTGTCTGCCGTGGTCGCGGCGACGCCAGCCGTCTCGGAGATGACCGCCACGCCCGGTCTCCGCGAGACGATCGCCCATTCCTTTACCACAAGGTTCATCCCGTCTTCACGCGAATTTACGAGCAGGACATCACACTGTTCCATCGCGGCCAGCGCCTGCTCGCGGTCGTTCGTGTAATAGACTTGAATAGGTTCGCAGCCGCAGTCTGCGGCGAAGCGCGCGTTGACCTCCGAGATCGCGGCGTACACTGCGTCGCGATAGCTGCGATAAACACTCAAGTCGGTGCGAGAAGGAACCAGGAAGGCGAGAAAGCGAATGCTGCGACGCAAATCGGGGCGCAACTCCAGAAGTCGTCCGAAAGCGTGAAAGCCGATGATCTGGTTCTTGCTGGGATCGAGTCGGTCAACGCGAATGATCGTCTGTTTTGCATCTTGCCGGCGGCGGCCGTTCCTCGTGGCAAGTCGATGGCGCGCGGTTTCCACCGCCGGCGATAGCATCGATTGCTCGACTGCCAAAGGGTCGGTGCTCGCTGGAAACACACGCACCCTGACCAGCCTCCCATCGCGGGCTAAAACCGTCCCATTCTTGTAATCAACCTTCGCACCGAGCAACTCTTCACAACAACCGAGGAACGGGCGAGCGTCCCAATTGGTCTGCATGCCAACTACATCGGCCCCGAGGAGACCGTGCAAAATGCAGTCCCTCCATCCTTGCGGAATCAACTTGAGCGTGGCGGCGTCAGGAAACGGAATATGCGTAAAGTGCAAGCTTGGGACTTGGGGGAAAACCGCACGCAGTAGGGCAGGCAACGGATAGAGATGATAATCCTGAATCAGGAATGCGCGGGGCCTGATTCCCGATTCGCAAATGGAGCGCGCGATGCGGCGATTTGCCTCCAGGTAACCCTCGGTCCAGGCGCGGTGCCGCGCCTCGTCAAGCGAAGAATATCCAAACTGTCCCACAAGGTGATGTTGCAACATCCAGAGCACCTCATTGCTGATCGCTCCGTAATACGCCTGGTAGATTTTCGACGGCAAGGGAACGGGCACGATGTGGTGTCCGGGATCCGTTTGGTCCGCCGCCGTTGTAAATAACCCCTGACGGGATTCGCTACTCGACGGTGGCTCCGATACACAACAGAACCAAGACACGTCGGCTTGGCGCGCCAGCGGATCAATCATGCTGACGAGTCCGCCCGCCGCGGGGCGTACCTCCCAGTGATCATCCTTCCAAACAAAGTCATTAGGCCCGCGATTGGAGATGATGATTAATTTATCGTTAGTGCGGTCCATATGATTTTTTGAGGCGGAAATGCTCAATACACGCCGCTGCGATCGCTTGAGCATTTCGCGAGTTCCGCCGGCCTGCGCTTGAGGCGCTGCATCCGGCAAAAAGAAATTCGAAAAAATTATTTGAAATCTCTACTGAATTAGTTAAGTATTAATCTATACTAGATCAATAGACTTAACAATCATGAATATGAAATCCATTCTAACGGAAACGTTCTCGGTTATTAAGGTGAGCCTTTTCTGGGCGCTGGCCTTGCCCGCGGCAGCGATCATTTTTCCGGTCGTCGCGGGTTGGCAAAAGCTCAGTTCGCTGATCTCATGGGGTCCAATCATCTCGACAAGATCCTTCGGTTCGCAGCTCAGGGCCGCCGCACGCTAAAGAATCGTGCGCGCCACAGAATGGATGGATCGCAGAGTTCGGAGGCGAGGGGTTCTTATTACGCGTGGCGATTCGGCCGAGTCATTCGACGAGCAGTAAGATGGATCCCTGGCGCGATTACACCAAATTTACCGATGGGGCCCTCGATGCTTTCATCAAGGGGTTCCCTTTCCATCCCGACCGCCCCGTCGCGGTGGCTGAGTTTGAGCGTCGGCGTAAAGAGCGCGACCAACGGGTTGAAGCGAGGAACGATCAGGCAGAGGCATTCCCGGTCGGCAAGGGATTATTGACATCGGTAAGAAATGCAGCAATCGCCGGGATTACAATCGTTGCGCTTGCAGTTCTTTCCCTGGCTCTTCCGATCTTTACTTCAAGAACTCAGCGTGCGCGGCGTCCAACAGCGGTGCCAACGTCATTCCCCAAACCGTCGGCGACAAACACGCCGGCGCCTCGATCGTTGCCAGAATTGAGCCCGTAATTTCGAACAATGATTGCGCAAATAATCGAAATCCAACCGTTTTGCTCCGGATGGCAGGTTCGAGGAATTCCAGCGCTCTTCGTTCAATGAGAGCGCGCCGGGAACGTGATGATGTGCGAACTCATCGTCCGGCCTGGCATCAACCCACATGGCGTTTTCGGTCCAGGCGCGCGCTTGCTCCACAGTCACTGATTCCGACAGCGGAATCGCCGAGCGCCACGAAGTCTTATTGCGAAATAGATCGCCTCACCCGCACCTGGGAGAAGCGCCAGCGCTGCCACTACTGCAGCCTGGCGTGCCAGTGAAAATTTCAATGTGTTTCATCACTCGGAGGAGTCGAAAACGGCTTACTTGAACCATCTGGAGCCACAATTTGCCCATTCCTGATTCGCCACTTACCACCTGGGGCGAATGGCGTGTTGCTGGCGATCCGCGCGGTGGCATAAAATGTCTTCTGTGAATCCTCCGCCTGAATCGTCAGCTTCGAATTGGCCGGCTTGTTTGTGTCCTGCGGTGTCACGTCGATTTTGAATTCGCCTTTACCCGTGTCCTCCACCTTTGTCTGAAAATTCGGAGTCGATGACGTGACCTTGATGTGTTTCACAGTGAAATCCTTGCCGACTTTCACCGAAATCTGCTTCGGGTCCGGCTTGTCACCCTGCTTCCAAAAGACAAACGTTGGACTGATCTCCAACTGCTGTGGGATCACGGCTTTGAGAGTGAGCACGGTCTTTTGATTTGCCGCTTCATCGGTTTCCACCATTACAGTCTTGATCTGGGTACCGGTGCGATCGCCGATATTGAATGTGGCGGTGATCTCGCCTTTGTCTCCAGGCTGCACTACGTCCTTCTGCGTTTGCGCAGTGGTGCAACCACAGGAGGCATGAACAGATTTGAAGTGCACCGGTGTCGTGCCGGTGTTCTGATATTTGAAATGGCCGACCGCCTGTTTGTCGGCGGAAGCCGGATGCAGCTCGACCGCGGTGTTTTCCCATTTCAATTCGGCGCGCGCGCCCATGCACATGATCATCGACAGGGTGAAAGCGAAGAGTGGTGTTTTCATTTCTTGGAATAGAAGTGAGTAATATAATCAGAAACCGGGCTCCCGCCAAGCGCGCTGCAGTACGGGTTAGCTCCGTGTATTTGGCCGTGGAAAGCACTGAATAAACCGGGCGTCGCGCAACCCAGTTTTTCATGTCCGTTAGCTTGCACGCGCCAACGGTTTTCGCTTTCAACGAAACCCCTGCGCTCTGACAGCAATCCAGGGCCCATTGCGCGTATTTCGGCCAACTGCATTTGCCTGCATTGGCGAAATGCAAAATGCCTGCTTCGACGGTGCGATCGACAAATTGCGGCAACATCCGCGCGCGTCTCAAACCTTGACGATCCCCAAGCGCAGCGCCGTGACTTCCTTTCCTCAGATACTTCTTGAAAGCAGCTTGACATACGCCATAGCCACGTATAAAAGGCGTATCCATTAAGATTTCGTCATCCGATGTTTCAACTTAAACAAAATGAAAAAGCAAATTAATCGCACCATCAAAGCGCATCTTATCCGAGGCGCATTTTATCTGCTTCTGCTTCTCGCTGTGTACGCCATTCCATTCGCGCTGGCGCAGCGCAACGCTACCGGGCAAAACATTACAGATAGTGTATTGACCCACGTCCAGTCTCAGACGCCTGACGGCATCGACTGCGACAGCGCGCCGGGGATGGTGATTCACGACGATGGCATGCTTGAGAGTGCCATCGGCGCAGACCCCGCGCTGGCCACTGAAATGCGAGTTGTCGACAAGTTTACGCCGAGCAGTTATCCGGCCTCCTACAGCTCGGTTTGCCTAGATTTTGTCGTACTTAAGGACGGTCCGCCGACGTACCCCATCGATGTGGTGGTCTTTGATGACGACGGACCAGGTGGGACTCCGGGGACCTTGCTCGGCGAGCTGAATGATCAAACAGCGATCACGCACGTTTTTCGTCTTGTAGGGGGGCAACCCCCGATCTGGAACAGCTACGACATCTCGTCGCTGGCGATCAACGTCACTTCCGGCAGCGTCTATATTGGAACGCGGTACGTGCCGCCCACCCAGCAATTTGGCAATGTTTACCTCTCGGACGATGAATCCCCTGGGCATCCGGTCGGCTTTGCCGGTGGCTACTGGTGGACCAACTTCGATGGCGTGTGGTCGCAGACTCAAAACGCACTCCCGGGGTACCGCGCCATGTTCATACGTGCAGTCGAAGCCGGAGGGGGTGCTACTCCAACTCCAACTCCTGGACCGATTCAGCTCCAGGGCAAGGGGAAAAAGGTGGGGGAAATAAATACATCGCGTCTCAAATGGAGTGGGGCGAACTCGGACAATGTCGACGTTCGCCGCCAGGGATCGGGTGTGATCGCGACAACTCCGAATGACGGACTGTATGATGATTCCACCGGGACCACCGGCCAGGCTAGCTTCATGTATAAGGTGTGTGAAGCTGGCACCCAGAACTGCTCTAATCCTGTGCCTGTGAATTTCCTGCCCTAAGGGGAACAACCAAGCCGCTTCTCTATCAACGCGGCGTCCAGGAGGCGACGATCAGCCAACTAAACTCTACCGTTGCAAAACAGGAGGCGACTGCCGCGCGCCAGCAAAAGCAAATTGAAGCGCTCACTGCGGGCCTGCAAAAGGTGAGCGACAAGGGACAAACGTGGGAGTCCAATGTCTATTAATTCTTCCGGGGGAGAAAAGCGCTCGTGGGGAGGTCACTTTTTAATGAACCGTAAGCGTCGCGTTATTGCTGGTCACACTTCCGACGGTATTATAGCAACTGGCGGGCGGGTAGCGAGTTTGATTATGTGTGGTCTATCTTGGTTTTTTTGCGTGCTTCTCGACGCAGGGTGACTTTCCTAACGAGGAGATTTCGAGAAAACTCAAAAGCTAAAGGAAGATTCGATGCCTGGCACCGAATGGCCCTTAAACTCCTATTCTTCTCGCCTCACCCGAGTGGAGAGTCCGGTTCGGACGAACTCTCCAACTAGGATTTGGAAACCTCGATTACGGCAGCGAGTTGCCTTGGGCGTCTTTCGTCAGGCTTATATCGGCGTGGTTGACCTTGCCGTCGCCCGACACGTCGTTGCGGAAGTTAGCGTCCGTTACCAGACCACGTCCAGAGTTCGACCTGACCGATTGGAGATCGGTCCCGTCGACTCTGCCATCCCCGTTGACGTCACCCGCCAACTGTCCAAAGGTGACGGCCGCGGAGGCCAGTGTGCCTGAGCCACCATTCACCCCAGTCAAGGTCACCGTGACGTCTGAGCCATCACAGCCGGTTTGGATGTTGTTGAGTAACACGCTAACAGTGTTGCCGCTGGCCGTGGTGCTAATGACCCTGCCACAGCTCGTGGACGTGCTATCCACGGAATCGACCGTGTCTGAGAACGTAAACACGATCTTGGTCGCGGTGCCAAGGGCTCCCTGCCGGCATTCAACGCCCGGAGTCCCGCTTAGCGGCAAGTCTATACCAAACGTGCCTGCGTTGCCCTGCTTCTTGCTCGAGACTGCGCTCACCAACTTGAGGTCGCCGCCCTCGTCGCTTGAGTAGAGTTCCGCACTCGAGAGAACGAAACCGCCGGCCGCGAGCACCTTGCCGTTGGGCAGCAACGTCGCCGTGTGCACTTGGCGTGCGATGTTGAGGCTGCCGGTGGCAGTCCAAGTCCCGGTCGCCGGATCGTAGAGTTCCGCGCTCGCGAGATCGTCGCCGACCGTGTTACCACCGCCTGCGACGAGCACCTTGCCGTTGGGCAGCAACGTCGCCGTGTGAAACCAGCGTGCGGTGGTGAGGCTGCCGGTGGCCGTCCAGGTCCCGCTCGCCGGATCGTAGAGTTCCGCGCTCGCGAGAGCGTTGCAAGCTGTCACATCCTCCTGCGACGAGCACCTTGCCGTTGGGCAGCAACGTCGCCGTGTGCACTATGGCGTGCGATGTTGAGGCTGCCGGTGGCCGTCCAGGTCCCGCTCGCCGGATCGTAGAGTTCCGCGCTCGCGAGATAGCCGCTGTTGCCGTCATAACCGCCTGCGACGAGCACCTTGCCGTTGGGCAGCAACGTCGCCGTGTGACCAATCGCGTGCGGTGGCGAGGCTGCCGGTTGCCGTCCAGGTTCCGCTCGCCGGATCGTAGAGTTCCGCGCTCGCGAGATCAGTCATTGCGTCATAACCGCCTGCGACGAGCACCTTGCCGTTGGGTAGCAACGTCGCCGTGTGGACACTGCGTGCGGTGGTGAGGCTGCCGGTGGCCGTCCAGGTCCCGCTCGCCGGATCGTAGAGTTCCGCGCTCGCGAGATAGCCGCTGGTCAGCCGTAACCGCCTGCGACGAGCACCTTGCCGTTGGGCAGCAACGTCGCCGTGTGATTGATAGCGTGCCGTGTGCGAGGCTGCCGGTGGCCGTCCAGGTCCCGCTCGCCGGATCGTAGAGTTCCGCGCTCGCGAGAGCGTCAATGATCGCCATAACCGCCTGCGACGAGCACCTTGCCGTTGGGCAGCAACGTCGCCGTGTGATAAGCGCGTGCGGTGTTGAGGCTGCCGGTGGCCGTCCAAGTCCCGCTCTGACCCATAGACGGTTGCACGATCACCATCCCGGCAGTGAGTAGAAGCAGTGGAACGGCGATCCGCCGCGCCAGAATCAAGTTGGCTGGTCGGAGACCAGCGAGCAGAGCCGAAAAGTAGGCTCCATTGGCTTGGTTATCATCAGGCCGCGTGACCTCCGAAGCTCTGCGGGATGAAGTTGTCTTGGTGAGCAGAATCGGATGATGCATAAGGATCTCCTTTCACCTGGGGATGTGCCTGCGACTGCAGGTCTGAAAGAGGGGTGGAGGCCCCCAGGGTTAAACGTCCGCGCCAGATCCAGATCTATTCGATACGGAGATTACGCTCCTTCGTGCCAGTAAGCGTCAAGATTAATTTTACATCAGCGTGTCCGAAATGTGCTGTGGCGAATCTAATTGTTAACCACCAGACGAGGAACAGGAGCCTGCGTCCTAAGCTGGTCGCTCACTTTTTGGATTTGCGCAGCCTGCGCTTTGAGGGCTGATTGTAACTGCGAAACAGTTGCTTCCAGTTCTTCGATCTTGCGATCCTGGTGTTCTCCCTTCCGGTGTTCCTTGAGAAACTCGTTAAGCAACATCGCGTTCACTGCTTCGTAGCGGACGGTATAAGGCCTGCCTGCTGCGTCGCGAGCGACCAGGTCAGGATCGACCTTCTCAACCTGCTCGGCCACCAGCCCAAACTGCGGGATTCCAACGGGGTCAAGCTCATGTTTGTAATGGAAGGTCACCGGCTTGAGCGCGAGGATCGCTTCGCTCGCTTTGTCCATCGGCTTGATTTCATCCTTGAATCGCTCCGAGGAAACGACCGTGCCGAGATGACCATCGGTATCGATAATCACTCCCACGCCGCCCGGCACCGCAACCCCGCTAATTCCAGCGACATAGGCATTGCTCTGAGTTCCTGCCGTGCCGATACGGATGGTTCCAGATTCACCTGCAACGCCGAGGTTGCCGATGTCAATGTTTCCATTGCCTGTCGTAAGATTGGCGCCCGCACTAAATCCCAATGCGATGTTATATTTGCCGGTCTGGTTGCTGGTGAGCGCAAAGTAACCGGTCGCCGTGTTATTATTACCGGTGGTATTGCTGGAGAGCGCACTATAACCGGTGGCTGTGTTCTTGCCGCCGGTTGAGTTCCCACTGAGCGCCCACATACCGTCGGCCACATTGAAGCTACCGTTCTTGTTGGCGAGGAGCGCATTCACTCCGTCGGCCGTGTTGTCGCTACCGGTTGTGTTGAAAGAGAGTGCATTCCTACCGGAGCCCGTATTGCTGTGGCCGGTTGTGTTGTGATCGAGCGCAGCAACACCGGTAGCAGTGTTGTCGTAGCCGGATGTGTTGGACGTTAGCGCTGCAGAACCGATGGCCGTGTTCCAACTGGCGTTCAGGTTGCTTTTGAGCGCGTCCCAACCGACGGCCGTGTTGCTGACGCCTCCGTGGTTCGGGAGCGCATCTTCACCGAGGAAGGTGTTCGCGTTGACGGTATCGCAGCCTTCCTGGCAATCCGCTCGCGCTTGCGGCGAAAGCGCAAAGCAGGCGAGGGCGAGGCAGACGGCGGCGAGAAGGCCGATGGGTTTAATTTCCGAATGTAGGTTTTTCATAGGGTTGCTCCTGCGCGGCGCAGTCTGACGGGGCAAGCGGTCGCCAGTCAAGCCAAATGGTCCCAGTGCACCTTTGGATTAACTATAAAAATCGCCGTGGCGTGGATAATCTTCTCAGTCACCGCCGACTTGAGGATACTGGCCGCGACCGTCGATGACGACGCTGCGCTCGATGGTCGCAGGGTCGTCGCAGTAAACGTGAATCTCGCCGCGACTCCCGCCAAAGCATTTTCGTTCGGCTGCCATTCGTTAGGCGGGGCAGTTTATGGTTGCGCGGCTCCGTTGCTGGCGCTAGGCGAGGGTACCGGAAGCGAGGGGCGGATGGAAACCGCCAGTTGTTGCCGCGCCGACTTGAGAATGGTCATCCTCTTGTTGAACTCGAGGATGACCGCCCCTTCACCGGAGGTGATGGAAGCCTGCTTTGCATTTGTTGGCGTGGTCACCATCGTGATCAACATCGCTTTGTAGGCTAGTGTCACCTGGCTGCCCTCACCCGGCTTCAACTGGCCTGTGAAACGCAACGTATGCTCTGGGTCGTCCACGAAATCGAAAGAGACCGAACGCCGAGCGGTGACCAGCTCAGCCTGCTGCGGCTCCTTATCGTCGGAAAAAAGCGTGAAGGTGAGAACATAGTTGGCGGCGAGAGGTATCTCCGTGGCCGCGTCAGCATGCGGATCGCGCAAGACTGGATCATGGGCGAAAGCCGAGACTCGAACGAGGAAGAGTGCGAGCAGTGCGCAGGCGGCGAGTATTTTGAATTTCACGCGTGGAAGACGTCTGGTGCTTCGGCGAAGTACAGATCTTACCGGGACCCACTGCGCCGTCGCGTCCAACTCGCGCTACACGCCGTCATATCCGAGACGAACGATCATTTGCACCCAGCGTCAAGCTTTTCCCGATTTTGAGTCGCCTCAGCAAGCGTCTTCCTTGCGTTGTGCGGTGCCGATTTGCTAGTCTTGAAACCGTTCTGGGGAAACCGTTCTGGGGAAACCGTTCTGGGGGGAACATGACCGGGTGCTCCAACTCGCGTTGGGGTGTCCGGTTTATCTTTTGGCGGACTGCTCGTTAACCCGCTCGGACTTCGAGCGCGGCGCTCGCCTATCTAATCTAATGGTGCGACCAACGAGGCCCACAGCGGTTTCAAATCCGGATCTTCCAGCGCCATCTATGTCCTTTCGTGATGGAGCGTCGGATCGATGACCGCCGCCATCGCCGACTCGTTAGGCAAACGCTCAGGACCAAGAAAATCGCCCCGCTTCGCAACTGCAAGGCGGAATCTGGCGGCGTTACTCCGCCAACGCCGTGCGCGAGCGACTCTTGCGCCACGCAATGAGTCCCACGGCACCGAGCGCGAGCCAGCCGAGAGAACCCTCGTCGGGTCCCTGTTCATCACTCCTGTTTTGGCCGTCTTCGCCAGCTGTGATCGGTTCACCGGGGTCGGCGTAAGCGTAGTCTATCAGCTTGAAGGCGTTGGCTTCCCGCCCCGTACATTCTGAGCCGTGCCCACCCATATTGAATGCCCGCGCCGCCATTGAACTTAAAACCGATAAAGCCCACGCCGGGATCGTTCCATTGCCCATAAATGCCGTCGGCCAAAATGTTGGTGCCCACCCTGCGGCGGGCACCAACAAAACCACCCGACGATATATTCTGGCCAAAGCTCAATTTTGAAGCCGAATAAGCTCCTACGCCACCGATGATGAATCCCTGAAACCGCCCGAAAATCCAATGATGGATAATAATGCCGAGCCAAATCCCGAGTGAAAGACGTGAATTAACGAAAAGTGATCATGGAGCTCGTCCAACCGGAACTGCTCACGCTTAACCGACTGCGGAGGGAATACCTCCTCCAGACGGCCCGAATAGTGAATGGCAGCTTCCAAGGAGTTACTGCCGACGAGTGCCGTCGCGGCACCTGCGGTCGCGTAGGCGACCCAGCGGGAATGCGAAACTTTCGCGGTCTGGCGGCGAGATAGGCGTGTCTTCATAGTCGTTTACGTCGAAGTTGTGCGAGCGAGCCTTTGTCGTTCGCGGTTAACCCTGCGGGAAGAGGGTCAGGTGGCTGGGTTGGAGTCGCCTAACGGTCTTGGCGCCTAGCCAGAATTTCAATGTCGGCTGCGAGAGTCAAGCCTAAATACGAAGCGTGTCTGTGCCCCGCCACAATGTTTGTGCTTTGCGATCAATCGCGGCGCGGTTAAGTTCAAGGGAACATGCGGTTCGATTCCAAGCGGGGAATTTAGATGCGAGTTCGATTCCCGCCGGGGACATGGTTAACGCGCACCGCTTAAGGTTGCCGTCACTATTGCCGCCCCTTTTCCGTACGCGCTTCGGGGAAGAATTTGTGCTCTGGAGTTTATCGACTGATAAGCATCTTATCTCGATCCCGTGACCCAACTTCCAAGTAAACGCTCATTCCGCGGCAAGACGTCAACTTCGGCGGCGCTCGTCTTTTTCGCCGCTCTCTTTGTTTACACCTGGACCCTGGCGCCGACGGTAACCCTCGTGGACAGCGGCGAATTGATTGTGGCCGCTCGCTTCCTGGGTGTTGCTCACCCGCCCGGTTTTCCATTGTATCTGATGCTGGCTCATCTCGCGTCGCTGGTCCCGATCGGCAACATCGCGGTCCGGATCAACTTTGTTTCGGCTTTTTTTGCGGCGCTCGCTTGCGCGATGCTCGCGCTCGTCGTGTCCGAGCTGATTGTCACCGCTTCATATGTCGGGGACTTGCAACGGAGGTCGAGACGAGCGGCCCGAAAGCGCAGGAAGATATCTCCTCATTCGATTGCGAGCGCTGCCGATGGCGATTCGATAAGCAGTTGGGCGTTAGCGATTGCTCCCCCCATTTGCGCTGGGTTGCTCCTGGCATTCTCACGCACCCTATGGTCGTACGCGACCATCACAGAAGTTTATACACTCAACGCGTTTCTCATTCTGACGATTTTTTTTCTGATGTTACGCTGGCGGCGTCGCATTCTTGAAGATGCAAGATCAGCAAGCATGATCGCGAACTCTCGCGGTCCGAAGGCTGCCATGGTCGACTACGATTTTTTGCTGTATGGAGCGGCGATAGTCTTCGGACTCGCGCTCGGCGTTCATCACGTCACCGTCGCGTTGATGTTGCCCGCATTGGCGGTTTTGGTTTACAAGACTCAGGGACTCGGATTTTTTGCGAGCAAGAGGTTGTTCTACGCGTCAGTCGTTTCTTTGGCCGCGTTGCTCACCGTCTATAGCTATCTTCCGCTTGCCGCCGCTCAGAGCCCGATCTTGAACTGGGGCGACCCTCGTTCGGTCCGCGCAATCTGGGCGCACGTCACTGGGAAGCAGTATCAGCTCTTTCTTTCGTTTTCGCCCAGTATTATGCGCGAGCAGTTTCTGCAGTTCGGCCGGTTCCTGCTCGTCGAATTCGGGACGCCGTGGTTTCCGATTGCATTTGTTGCCATGATCGCCGGCTTCATTGCCGCATTCAAACGAGACCGGAGCACTTTTCTCTTCTTGCTCTTTGTCATCCTTGCCGATCTGGCCTACGCGCTTAACTACAACATCGGCGAAGATAAAGACGCTTATTATTTGCCGACGTTTATCGCGCTGACCGTTTCCGCTGGACTTGGTTTGCATTCGTTCCTGCAATTGGCTCTGGCGAAGCGATCATTCATTGCCAGCCGGCTGCTCATTGTCCTGGGTGCGGCCCTCGTGCCGGCGTGGGCCCTCGCCGGTAATTGGCCTTTCAACAACCGCAGCCATTATTTTATCGCACATGATTACGTCGAAAATATCCAAAGCACGATCGAACCGAATAGCCTGTTACTGACCCTCGATTGGCAAGTTGCCTCGCCCATGCTTTACACCCGTGAAATAGAACAGCGCCGTCGGGACATCAGAGCAGTGGATGTCCACTTGTTGCGTCGGTCGTGGTATTTCGAATACCTGCGCCGTGCTTATCCCGATTTGATCGAGCGATCGCGCGATAAAGTCGATGTCTACGTGGCCGATCTCAAGGAATGGGAAAATGATCCCGAAGCGTATCGAAAGAGTGCTGCGTTAACCCGGAAGATAACGACGGCGTTTCAAGAAATGCTTCAATCGATCGTCACCAAAGAGATGGCGGTCGCTCCAGTTTATGTTACTGCTGAAGTGATCTTGTTTACCGATCCTCGCGAAGACGATCTGGCTGGTTTGCTGAAAGCAAGCTTTCAAGCCGTTCCGCGTGGGCTCGTGTTTCAGCTGACCCGCGACACCGACTTTCACGATCCAGGAGAACTGCGATCTGCAAACACGCGGTCTCGATCGACGGCGCAATCCGGTTTGCCGAAGATGACCCGGTGAAGGTGAAGGTCTTGCCCGTTTATAAAGCGATGATGCAGAGTCGTGGTCAATATCTAGCCACCTTCAATCAGCAAGAACGCGCCGCTGCCGCATTCGAAGAGGCGCGTCGATTTGATCCCGGCCCTACACCGGTGCCGAAGAATTGACCGAAGGCGCCGGTCTGGAAGGCAAGAGGAGCCTTGGAGGATCAAGCGTTCGCGCCAGATCCAGAGCTGTTCGATTTGCGCGACCTGATTCTCAGAATCGCGCGAAAGCGTAATTACACGAGAAAAAGTCTAATATCGATCATTCGACGGCACTTATGAATCGAGTCTGATCCTACCGTCGAGGGATCCATTCAGATCCCAGGCAATGCCGGCCCCGCTGTGAGACCGGCACCGCTTGGTCTGCCAGGAGGGGTTACCCCTCGCAACGGAGTGTAGCGAAAGTCACGGAGTCGGTCGCACTCTTCGTTCCTTTCGTCACTTTCACGGTTGCAGTCACATTTACTTCGTCTGGATACGCATGGGTGACCGTCGGATTCGAGTTCGGCGCGGTGTCGAAGATACCGTCGTTGTTGAAGTCCCAACTGAACCTCACGCCGCTTTTCGGAGGACTCAGCGTGGCTGTCAAGGTCACGTTAACGAAGTCACCGCCTTGACACTGTTGATTTTGCACGCTGGCCGTTAAGACCGGCGCCGCCGGCGCGGCGAGACCAGGCTGGACTGGAGCCGCAACCAAGAGAAGACCAAGGACTGCGACACCCAGCACCGCAACCCAATGTGTTTTGATAGAACAGATCATGTTTTTCATGACCGAGTTTCGGATGAGGTAGTCCAGTCGTCTCTCTCAAAATCAGGGTTTTTGGTAACGTAATTGTTACCTTTTCAAATCTCGAGCCGATCGATCTTTCCGAATCGCGCGCACGAGCGGAAATGGTGTCAAATCGGAGAAATAGGCCGCGAAGCGACGATGTAAAAACCTAGCCTCGAAACGGGGCTAATTCTGCGGCTTTGAGTTAAGGTGACGTGAACTCCTGGACTTCTTCCCGGCAGCTAACAATGTCGCGCGAATTAGGTCGCGCATCCACTCTAGGGAATGTCGTAGGCTTCCACGAGGGCCACGCCGGTCGTCCCGTTTACGCCGCGAACGATGGCGGTGTAGGTGGCCGGCGACAATGTGGTGACTATGACCGATTCGCGATCGTCGCCCGGCGCAAGGCCGGTTGCCTCCACTTCCGCCTGGTTTTCCTTCCAGTTGTCGTTCGTTTCCATGAGCACGCCGTTCTGGTCGTGCAACTCCAGCACCGGATCGAGCAGAGGATTGGTCACACCGGCCGCCGCGAGCGACGGCCCGATGGCCCGGATGGCGAGATGTCGCGTGTTGGTTCCTCCGATGATGAAACCGCCGATCATGACGTCATCGCCGGTCTGGACAAAGCCGCGGGTTGAGATGTTGACTGGATTGGCGACCGCTGCGGGATTGGTTGCGTAGAGTTCCACCAGGCCGATGCCGGTGGCGCCACCCGCGTCGCTCAGGATGGTGGTGTAACTGCCGGGCGCGAGTTCCGACTAACAAGGCGGACTCCAGGTCATCGTTAGGCGCGAGGCTCCGGCTGATGATTTCGTCCTTTTGCGGACTGTCCATCCAGTTGTCATTTGAGGCGATCAAGGCGCCGGTGCTGTCGTGCAGTTCGAGCCGGGGATTCGGCAACGATCCGGCGAGCGGCAAAGAAGGCCCAATACCGCGGAGCACGACTTCTTCGTTGTCGCTGCCAGTGACGATAAACCCACCGATCAGCACGTTGTCACCTGTCCCCACATTCAATCTTGTCGAGAGATTCAGAATCGTGGGAACGGCCGGGATCGAAACAATTTTGTAGACGAAGCCGTCGCCGTTCCCGTCGCCCAGAGCATAAACATCGCCGTTATCGTCCTGACCGAACCCTTTGAGGAAGATTCCAAGGTCCCTCTCAGGGTCGCCGATTCGCAGTTCCTGGATGAGCCCGCCGGAGAAATCGGAATAGAACAAGCGTCCCGTGCCGGTGTCCGGCGCGCTGAAATCGCCGAAGATATATTGGCCGCTGAGCGCCGGCACGCTGGTGCCGCGCTCGATGAACCCGCCGATGATCGCGCTGAGCCGTCATCGTGGCTGTATTCGAGCACCGGATCGGTCAGTGCGGGATCGGGGGAGGTATCCGGCATGATCGAGCCGTCATTCGGATCGAAGAGGAACGAGCCTTCCTTGCGATTCCACCCGTAATTCTTACCGGCTTCCACGAAGTCGACTTCCTCGATATTATTCTGGCCGACATCACCGACGATCAGCCGGTTGGTCGGTGCATCGAACGAGAAGCGGAACGGGTTGCGCAGGCCGTAGGCGTAAATTTCGTGCACCGAGGTGCCACTCCCGATGAAGGGATTGCTCGCGGGAACCCGGTAATGGCCATTGATGCTGACCGGATCGGCGCTGCCCGCAGTGAGTGCTGGATCGAGCGGATCGATGCGCAAAATCTTGCCGAGGACGGTGGTGAGATCCTGGCCGTTGCCGGTGATGTGATTATGACCATCACCGACGTCGTTCGAGGCGCCGCCATCGCCTAACCCAATGTAGAGATATAGTTCTCCCGGACGGAATGCGAGTTTGCCGCCGTTATGGTTGGCCTGCGGCTCATCGACCCGCAGTACTTCGCGGCGGCTCGCCGGATCCGCCAGATCCGGATTTCCAGCGGAGACCTGCCATTCCGCGACCACGCTCTGGTGATCAAATGCCGTCGTCTTCGGGACGGTGAAATCCGCCGCGCCAGTGACTGGTTCGCTCGTGTAGGTGTAGAATTTTCGGAAGCCGGGGCTCGAGGGATCCGTGTAGCCGGGATGGAAAGCGAGGCCGAGCAGCCCGCGCTCACCGGTGCTGGAGACGAGCCGGGCGGAGAGATCAAGGAAAGGGGTCGCGAGCAGCGCATTGTTCTTCACAATCCGAATCAGGCCGTCCTGTTGATTAACGAAGAGGCGCCCATCGCCGACCGAGGTGAGATCGTTAGGCGCGGTCAGGCCGCTGGCGATCGTTTGCAGTTCCACCCGGATCGGGCCCTTGGAGACGCGAGGAGGGAGCGGAGCCGGCGAGGGGCTCGGGCTGGGAGAGGGGCTGGGAGTCGGAGACGGACTCGGGCTCGGCGAAGGAGACGGGGAGGGCGACGGTGACGGTGACGGAGAAGGCGATGGCGAGGCGATGACATGCTGACGTTGACGGTACCGGTCATCGTGCAGCAACCGCCATGGACGCTGCAGTAGTAGGGAAAGCTCCCCACATTGTTAAATTCGTAGGTATATTTGTAGCCGGTTTGATGGACATCGGAATCCCACATCCCGGATGGATTTCCAGGTGTGCCAGAGGTGGTGCTATGAAAGCTTGAATCCCAGTTCCACTCGATCTTGTCGCCCGGCTCGATGGTAATCGTCTTAGGCGAAAAGTTGTCGCCCATCGCTGCCCACGTAAACGACCAAGGTCTTGGCGAAAGAGGCTTGGCCGAGAAAAAAAAGCAGGGCCGCGCTCAATCCCAAAACGCGGTGACGAGATATTGATTTCATGTTTTCCTGAGTGACGAGCTCATCTTCACCTGACACTGCTGCCGAAACCACCCGGCAAAGGTAACGGCGCTGTTACTTTTCCACGCATAACTCAGAAACGGAGAGTGAATTGCGCGGCAAATGTTCCGTGCAAATCATCGGAAACAAAATCGCCTCGCGCCAGACTGTATTGTAGCTTCAACTGTGTGTAGGCGGTGAAGCGATACCCGATCGCGGCGTCGACCCGCGACACGTCGTGCGCCGTCGCGACCGGCTTGTCCGGCGGGATCATCCTCGCTCGCGAAAAATTCCTGGTTCCAACGCAGCGCACCGAAGAGTTGTGGCGTGATCTGATATTTGGCTTCGATGTAGTAGGCGAAAACGTTGGCATTCCCGAGGCGCGGCACTTCAAAGCGTGACTCGAACACTTCCGCCCAGACTTGCCAGTGTCCGCGTGCCCAACTGACATCCTGGCCAAGGAGAAATTGCCGGTAATCGCCAAGCTCGTTTCCGCTCGGAAATGGCCTTGCGTCGGGGCGAAGATACGCGCCTTCCGCGGCCGAAAATCCAAAGCGCCATGCGGCGTTGGGCTGCACCCCAAGGCGCAAATCGACGGCCGGATGGTCGAAGTTGATCTCATCCCATGTCTCCGGGCGGGAAGAAACGGGCTCGTTCTTCACTTCGATGGCATACTCAAACATCCCGATCCGCCCAGCGGCCGACATGCCCGTGGTATAGACTGGTCCCCAAAGAATCGGAAGGAACTCGTACTTATCAAAGCCCGGCACTCTGCGGAAGCTATTGCCGGTAAGGGGGAGCTCGACGTCCGAGACCAGAGAGGCGGTCTCGTAGGGGAGCGGCGCGTTGACGAAGGGATTATCCCACGAGAGATGACGCTCGACCCAGGCCCCGACCACGGTCGGGAATTTTCCGATTTGCAGGTTGAAGCGGCCATCCTTCCAAGGCGTGATGCGCAAGGCGTATTCATCGGCCCGCCATTGTTCACCCAGATCGGTCGGATCGAATCCGGTATCGACTCGGCTTTGCGCGAAGAAATATACGTTAGGCCCAATCTTGGCATCGAGGAAAACGCTCAATCGCGGGGCAAAAAGGTTATGTCCATCCGCGCGGATCAAGCCCGGCGGCGGCTGCGGAAAATTGTAATATTCGAGATCGAGCAACCCGCTGACTCTCGCCCGCACCTGATCGTGGAAAGCGCTGATCGTCAGGGCCTGATCAACCTCATCGAGGAAACCCTCGGCCCCCAATGCCGGCGCGACGGAAGCGAAGAGTAAAGCGCAAACCAAATTCGATTTCACGACGCGATGCCGCTGGGGCGGGCGGCTGGAACAGCCGCGCAAAATACGGCGCTAAATTCAGTCCATTCCGCGTTCGACCTGACGAGCCGTAGCTCGCCGCCGTGCAATCGCATCAACTCGCGCGCCAGATTCAGGCCGAGCCCGTGTCCCGGCACGTCTTCGCCGGCATCAGCACGATGAAAGCGCTCGAAAATATAAGGCTGGGCATCAGCCGGAATGCCGCGGCCGGTATTCGCCACTCGCAGCTCCACCTGTTTTCCGGAACGCCGCGCGACGATGCGAATAGTTCCTCCGCGGCGGTTATATTTCCGGGCGTTATCGAGGAGATTCTGCACGACCACTGCTGTATATTTTATCTCGCCGACAATTTCGAGGGCGTCCGGAATGTCGGTTTCAACCCGGAGGTCCGTCGCCTCCGGCAACGCCTGGAGATCGTCGATCCATTCGTCGACGAGATAGGTAAGATCGATCGGCTTGAGCCGTAGCCGCAGCTTCCCGGCGTCCATCCGCGAGAGGAGGAGCAGGTCCTCGACGACGCCAGTGAGTCGATAGGTTTGATGAATAAGTGTGGAGATTTCCTGGTAGACTTCTTCGGGGAAGCCGTCGCGGGCGAGGAGTGAATCGAGTCCAGCGCGCAAAACGGTGATGGGGCTCTTTAATTGGTGCGAGGCGTCGGCGGAAAAGCGGGCCGAGCGTTGCAGCTCTTCGGCGGTGGTTTGGAGCTCGGCCTCCGCTCGCTGCCGTTGGGCAAGGTTTTCCTCGGAGACGACGGCCAGTTCCTCGACAGGTTGCGACAGTCGCCGGGAAAAAAACTGGCTGACCACAAAACCGCCAAGCAGAAGGAGGATTCCAGCGCCAAGAATCTGCCAGCGCAGCCGTGCCTGGCGCGCGAGCAACTGATCGAGCGGGTAGACGCAAACTTCGTAAGCGGGCGGGTAGTCGGAATTCTGATTCAGGCGCTTGAAGAAGAGCAGGTACGGCGCGCCGTCGATTTCAACGCGCAAACTCTTTTCTTTGCTTTTCGGTTGCGCGAGGTCGCGGGACACTTCCCGGCCGATCTGTTCTTCGGCCGCCTGATTGAAGGTGGGCAGCTGCAATTTTCCATTCACCAGAATGCCGCTTTTCATTCCGGCGGCTTTCCCGTGCGGAGCGGCCTCGACCGGCTTGAACCCGAGGACGAGGGCCGCAATCACTTCGTTCGTCTCGGTCGAGCGAATCGGGACCGCAATCATTTCATCCACTGTCGGCCGCCCCGATTCATCGATCCGGTCGAGATAGCCGGTTTGCATGGTCTGGGGCAGACGACTCTGCGCGAGACGGGCTTCGTCGTTAGGCGAGAGTTTGCCTGCCTCACTATTTGGTGGAACGAAAACGGCGCCGTGGCTGTCGAGAAAGCGATAGAACCGGGCGTGCAATGTATCGGCCGCGACGGCCTTCCCTGGGACCGGCTGTTCCATCAGATCGCGCAATTCCGCCCGTGCGCTGGGGTAGAGAAGATCGAGCGCGTTATCTTCCAAGGCGGCGTGAATCCGTGCGTTTTGCGCGAGCGCGTTGGAGCGATCGGCGACCGCCGCGTTGCGCAAATCCTGCAGCCGATGGAGCGAGGCCAGCTCGAGTTCGAAGTCGCGTTGCAGGTCAGCCCGCGCATCGTCTGCCGCGCGCCGCTGGGCGAGGAAGATGCCTAACAACGTCAGCACCGAGACGACCACCATCATGGCGACGAGCAGCCTGGTCCGAAAGCGTCGGATCCCGGGCGCGCGGTGCGTCGGTGGCCGGGTTCACGGGAGATCGACGTGCGACGTCGCGCCCTGCTGCAAGTCGACCGGATGTTCCCGCGTCGTCTTGCTGTCGACCCAGGCTTTGAGCAGATGGCGGCCGGCCGGGAGGTTCGTTAGGCGAAAATGACCCTGGGCGTCGGTGATGGCAAAGTAGGGCGTCTCGAGGACCAGAATCAGTCCCCGCATGTGTTCATGGATGTCGCAGCGCAATGTGACCAGTCCCGCCTTGTCGAAAACCACCGAGGGCGGTGGGATTTTCCCCGGGCGGATAACGGCCGAGATCGAAGCGCTTCGCCGGCGAGTAGGAAAAAATATTGTGATAGGTGTCGTCGTCATTCGGGAACTCCACCTTCGTGCCAACCTCGATCGCGAGCAGCGGTGGCCGGAAAGCGAGATTCTTTCTGCGCCACCATTTTGGTGGGCAAGTTGGCAGATTTGGGAAAATTACCGGTCAAGTAAACGACCGCGCGCGGCGGATCGGTCGCGAGCACGCCGGCCTTGCTCACGATCTCGTAGCGCTCGTTTTCCACCGGAGCGAAATGCGTCTTCGGCAACTGCACGGTTCCCTCGATTGTCGCCTGTCCCAGGCAAGCCATCGGCAGACTTGCGAGTGCGAAGCAACTGCGATAGGCCAGGAAACGTTTCATGATGAGCGGAATCCCCGCAAGAGAAGATCGGTCCGCGCCGGGGAGGGGGTCGTCAACCAATTTCGATTATTATGCGATTATTTCCTTTCACCGGTTGTCTTGGGAATAAGCAGGGAACAAAAGTAACAAGCCTGTAACTTTTTCCGCATCGCCCTCCCGGAGCGGCCGGTGAAAGTTGCGGCGCCCTAAATTTTTTGCGGTGAATAAGATTTCAATGACATGCGCATTCTGGTCGTTGAAGATGAAGTTCGGCTCGCTCGGCACATCTCGCGTGCGCTGACCACTGCCGGACACGACGTGGCTGTTTCGCATGATGGCGAGACGGCATTGCGCGAAGCGAACGCGACGCGATACAGTCTCATCGTCCTCGACGTCATGCTGCCCGGAATCGACGGCTTCGAAGTGCTGCGCCGCCTGCGCAAGGCGCACGTCGATAGCCGCGTCCTGATTCTGACGGCGCGCGGTGAGCTGAACGATCGGGTGAGCGGACTCGCGCTCGGGGCCGATGATTACCTGGCGAAACCGTTTGCCATGCAGGAATTGGTCGCGCGGGTTGCTGCCCTCGGTCGTCGCTATGCGGAAAAGGCGGCCGTCAAGTTGCAGGTGGCAGACCTCACCCTCGACTTGGTCGACAACGAACTGCATCGCGGGACGCGCCGGATCGAGCTCTCCGCACGGGAGCTCACTTTGCTTCGGGTATTGATGCGCGAGCCGGGCCGGGTCTTTAGCCGGACCGAGTTGTGTGAGAGAGTTTGGGAGCGGGAACACGAATACGACATGAAGCTGGTCGAAGTCTTCATCAGCCGATTGCGCCGGAAGATTGATTCCCCGCCGCTCATTCACACCGTCCGCCATCTCGGCTACACGATCCGCGAAGAGCCATGAAAAATTGGCCACTGCGCTGGAAGCTGGCGCTTTACTCGGCCCTCCTCGCCCTCGCGGCCACGATCGGCGGCGCGGCCACCACCTGGACGGTCATGCGCTACGAGGAGATCGCCGCCTTCGATCGCCGCCTAACGATGGACGCTCATGAGCTTTTTCGCGACGTCGAGCATTTCAAGCGCGGCGGGAACGGCGAGCCCAGCGCTTTCCAGGAAATTTTCGTGCCGCTCGCGCTGCGCGACCGTGTCATCGAGGTGACCGATGCCGGAGGACACACGCTCTACCTTTCGCCCGGCCTGCGGGAACCGCTCTCGAGCGATGGAATCAAGGAATTTCATACCCGCAAGATCGCCGGGCGCAGCATCCGAATGGGCGAGTTCACCGAAAATGGCCTCACTTTGCGGGTCGGCGCGGACTTGAAGGAGATCAATCAAATCGGACGCGACATCATGTCACGGCATGCTGGCTGCCGTTCCGACCGTCCTCATTCTTATCGTGATCGGCGGGCGCTGGGTGGCGGGGAAAGCAATCGCGCCGGTCGAAGAAATTCGCCAGGCCGCCGCGCAAATCACCGCGCAGCGTCTCGATCAGCGCCTGCCCGTTCCGCCGACCGGCGACGAGATTGCCGGCCTGATCGAGGTGCTGAACGCCGCCTTCGAACGCCTGCAACGCAGCTTCGAGCAATCCGTCCGCTTCTCGGCAGACGCCTCGCATCATCTCAAAACGCCGATCGCGGTGCTGCGTGCCGGGATTGAGGAAATCATGGCCGATCCCACAGGCAGCCTTCCGATCCAGGCGACGGCGGAAGGGCTGCTCCATCGGGTTCACCAGCTCAATTCTGTGGCCGACAATTTACTCCTCCTGGCACGGGCCGACGCGGGTCGGCTTGAGTTGCACAAGAAGGAGTTCGATCTCAGTGAGCTTCTCGAGGGTGTGCTCGATGATGCGCGCGCCCTGGCCGAGCCATTGAATCTCACGGTGGAGGCGGAGGTGCCGAAACACCTGCCGCTCAACGCGGATCGTGCATTTGTCGGGATGATCGCACAGAAGCTTCTCGAGAACGCGATTAAGTACAACGCACCGGGGCGGCCGTGTGCGCGTTACGGCCCGGGCTGTGAATGGTTCCGTCGAACTGGCCGTTGGTAACACCGGTGAAGGCATCCCACCGGAGCGCGCTTCGCACCTGTTCGAGCGGTTCTATCGTGTGCGCGGCGACGAACGGGTCGGAGGCAGCGGCCTCGGTCTCAGCACCGCGCGCGAACTGGCCCGCGCCCACGGCGGCGAGATCGTGCTTGCTCCGGTCCGACGCGACCTGGACGGAATTGAGTGTCCGCCTGCCGCGGCTTGCCTAGCGGCGTTCGCCGTACGCGGTATTATGGTTAGGGCCTAACGACGGTGCAGATCGAGCATCGCACAAAAGGTAACGCTGAGGAACCTTTGCAGCGTAGAAATTATCCCTTCTGCGCCTAGCCTACTTATGAACCAGAGAGAGCGCTGTTTTCCGTGAGATGCCTGTTTTAGCGCGCCTGACCCACCGCAATCAACACCGCTAACCTCAGGCGCCGAACGAGGAATCTTCTTTGAATGAGACTTCAACAACGACGGCGTCGAGGTCTAACTCAACGGTGACCAACGTCTACAGCGACGAGTTACGGGATGACGGCACGAGTGCGCGCACGCAAGGGAGCCGGAGCGCGGATGCGGCGATGATCTTCGAGACCATTCGCTGCTCCTGACCGCATTGGTACTTCGTTTCAGACAATCGAGAGGGCGCATTTCAATTTCGGGAGCCGCGCTCTCCGCGGACGAATCGACCGCTGGCTGAACCGAATGATCCTTTGGTTCGGGTGATCTTGTTTCTAGCGGAGAGAGCGTCCCGCAAGGCCGGTGGATGGGAAATCGGAGGAGTAGAAAGATCGCGGTAAAAAAAAGCGCGGAGGTGACCCAAGTCACCTCCGCGTTGTATTGTTGTCTCTGATTACGTTCAGGCTTGTTTAGCCTCCGCCGCCGTTATCATCACCAGGCTCACGTTCGCCGTGTCCGCCGTGATCGTCGCCCGGTTCGCGTTCGCCGCGTCCACCGTGATCGTCGCCCGGCTCACGCTCGCCACGAGTGACACTGGCGTTGCCGCCCTTGTCGTCCCCGCGCTCGTGATGGCGGCCATGATCGTCGCCCGGTTCACGCTCGCCACGAGTAACACTGGCGTTGCCGCCCTTGTCGTCCCCGCGCTGGTGATGGCGGCCATGATCGTCGCCCGGCTCACGTTCGCCACGAGTGACACTGGCGTTGCCGCCCTTGTCGTCACCGCGCTCGCGATGGCGGCCATGATCGTCACCCGGTTCGACGCTCGCGTGCGGTGGTAGAGGTTGGCGTTGCCGCCCGATCATCGCCCCGCTCGTCGTGCCCGTACCGCGGTCGTCACGGCCCGCGGTTGAGACTCACGATCTTCCGCTGTTCCGGCCGATCGCACCGCTGGCACCCTGACCGCGCGTTATCCCGCGGCTGCGAGATGCCTTGATGGATGGCCCCGTTATGCATGCCTCCGCGGCTACCGCCCATGCGCATGCCGGAAGGACCCCGACCGCTCGCCTGGCTGTTGCCGCTGGAGAGGAGTGTAAGTCCGGTTGCGACTACCGTCACAGCCGAACGCACGACTAATTGTTTTGTTTTCATGCAGCCAGGTTATGAGTCGTCAAACCGGAGTGCGAACGGCCAAAGGTAACTCACTTGTAACCTCATTTCGAGACCGCTGTACCGATGTCGGACCGCGTGCTGCGCGGAGAGCACTTCGTCATACGGTCGAACATTCCGGCGATTGCTAAGTTATTCATCAAGGTTCCGGACACCCACATCTGGCTCACGCCACCGCCTTCGGGCTTTCTGCGTTGGCAGGGGCCGCTGGCGGAACCAAGCGACCCGTTGGTTCGGGTTGATCTTGTCTCTGGCGCAGAAAGTCGTCCCGCAAAGCCGACTTATTGAAAAATCGAAAGAGTAGAAGACCTGGGCAAGAGATTCTTGGGTTGGCGAACGACAGCGACTGGCGCGCCTGCATCGTGCCGGTTCAAGAAGTAACAACCGTGTAACTTTTCGTCTGTTGTAGGGTTAATTTGGCACGCCTATATCCGCTGAAATACAAATCTATGATACATCCTTTCTTTTCTGAATTACGTGCCCGCTCCCCGCGAAGCGCTCAAGTCAAGACCGGCTTTTGGCGACTTCACGCCATTTGGCTTCTTTTAATTCTTCTTGTCCTGGCTGGGAATGTCTCGGCACAGACTGCCCAGTGGGTTAAACAAATGGGGACAGGCGGAATTAGTAACGGCGTGAGCAGCGACGCCGCGGGAAATGCCTACGCCACCGGCATCGTTAGCAATCCTGGTCTATTCGAGAACATTGTGATCCCGTGCCAGGTATCCGACGTGTTTCTGACCAAATACGACACGAGCGGCAATCTTCTCTGGGCAACAATTGGTGGTGGCGATTTGCTTGATCAGGCCAATGACATCGCGACGGACGCGAGCGGCACTTCGTACGTCGCGGGCGCGATCCAGACGAACAGCCTGCATCCGACAGCGCAGTTCGGAAATGTGACACTTACCGGGAAGGGCGACTATGACTGGTTGCTGGTCAAATACGACCCCGCTGGCAATGTGGTGTGGGCGAAGAACGGTGGGAGTAGTGCCGGCGACATCGCCTACAGCGTCGGACTCGATGGCGCTGGTAACGTTTATGTCACCGGCCATTTTAGCGGGACCATGGTCGTAGATGGAGTTACGGTCACGAGCAGCGGATTGTTCGACATCTTTCTGGCGAAATATTCTCCGGATGGTCTTTTGCTCTGGCTGAAGCGAGCGGGCGGAACGGGCTCCGATATTCCACACGGTCTTGGGGTCGACGGTTTGGGCAACATTGCGATCGTTGGTGAGTTTCAAAACAAGGCCATTTTCGGAACGCATTCGGTGAAGGCGTCGGGGCTGAATGACGCTTTCATTGCCAAATATGATCCCGCCGGCAACAACGTTTGGGTTCACTCGGGAGGAAGCACGACTTCGTTCGCCGGTGACCCCGCGAAGGCATTGGCGGTTGACGGCTCGAACAACTTCTACATGACCGGTGATTACACCGGAACGGCCACATTTGATGGTCTGAGTGTCGTCAACTCGGGAACGAGCGGTAGCGACATCTTTGTCGCCAAGTATGACAATAGCGGCGCCATACAGTGGTTGCATCACGCGGGCGGACCCGTTTCGGACAAAGGTTATAGTATTGGAGTGGACCAATCCGGTAACAGCTGGGTAAGCGGTTTCGCGGGCAGCGGCCCCGGAGTCGTTTTCGATACTATTTCCCTGCCGCCCATCGGCAACGAATACATCTTTCTTGCCAAGTATGACCCGAACGGCGTCGTTCAGTACGTAAAGCAATATGCTGCGGGCACTGGTCAGGACATTCATGTGCTCAATAACGGATGCCTCTATCTGAACGGCGGCGCCTCGAAAGGATCCGGAAATGAGTTCGACAACATTAGTCTGCTTTACGTGGACCGCGGCGGGTTCATCTGCCAGTTCTGCGAGACAATAAATCCGGGCTGCGAACCGCCGACGGGCATCACGGCCAGCAATATCACTTCGTCGTCAGCCACCGTCAGGTGGGCGCCCGTGACGGGAGCTACCAATTATTCGCTGCAATACCGGAAGTTGGGAACTGGCAAGTGGAAAACCAAGCAAGTTAGAGGGACGTCGGCAAAACTGAACAGATTATCGCCGGCGACTTCCTATGAGTATCAGGTTGCGACTGTTTGTTCGACCGAGACAAGCCCGTATTCCGATATCCAGGTCTTTGCTACCACACCGTAGTTAGGGTGATTTGGGAATATTGATCGCTAATCGTTGGTCGCAAAGAGAAGGGCGACTTGCGCCTCGTCCCGGTGGATCATTCTGGCAGGATCGCGAAAAGTAACGGTTGTGTAACTTTTCAAGGATGGTGGCTTATCAGGGAAAAACCACACTATCTAAATTGCATGAACAGACTCATCAAAAGTAATCGCCAAGGGGGCTCGACATCGTTCTTTTTGCGGACAGATCTCGCCTCAAAGGTCATCTTGAGCGTCGCCCTGCTTACCTTTTCGTTAGGCCAGGCTGCCCAGGCCCGGGTGCAAGCCTTTCGGATCCCGACTCCGGATAGTCAACCGATCTCAATCATCCTCGGTCCTGATGGCAACCTTTGGTTCACCGAGCAGAACGCCAGCAACGTGGCGCGCGTCACACCGGATGGCGTGATCACCGAGTTTCGGACTCCAACTTTTAGTTTCCCCCTGGATATTACGGCGGGCCCGGATGGTAACGTCTGGTTCTCGGAAGGAGCGGTCGGACAAATCGCCTTCATCACTCCGAGCGGCCAGATCAAGGAGATCCTATTTTCAAGCTCGGGTGCCGCGGGTGGAATCGTGACCGGTTCCGATGGAAACATCTGGTTCACGGATTTGATCGGCAACAGTATTTGGCGGCTCGAACTGCCGACGCGCGCCCTAACCAGCTTTCCTGTGCCGACGCTGAATTCGTTCCCGAGCGACATCACTCTGGGGGCGGATGGGAATCTTTGGTTCGTGGAAGGTGTCGGCAAGATTGGCCGGATCACTCCCCAGGGTGTCATCACAGAATTTGGTAGCGACTTAAGTTTACCGTTTTCGATCGCTACCGGCCCGGATGGCAATATGTGGTTCACGCAACGGTTTAAGCCCGAGATCGGGAAAATCACGCCAGCCGGTGAATTCACTTTTTATCCCACACCGGGTAATGCAGAGGAAATTGCACCCGGTCATGGTAACACGCTGATATTCTCGGAATTTGGCAGCAGCAAGATCGCGAAAATCACGACCGATGGGGTCGTGACTGAGTCGCCCGAAATTCGTTTCAGCCAACCGACAGGAATCGCAGCCGGGCCCGACAGGAGCATCTGGTTTCTTGGTTACGGGAACGACAAGGTCTATCGGGCCAATTTTGCTCTCTAGGGGGCGTTCCTTCTTCGGGATCAGCGAGAACGCAGGGTGCCGAAAAGCAGGGACCTTGACCGCACGGACCCGGAGATAAGAGCCGTGCAGCTCAGCCCAACTAAAGGTAACAACTCGTTGGTTCCGATTACTTCGCAACCCTGCGCTAAAAAATGGCAACGGCGCGACAGCGGACCGTGATGAGCGCTGCTAGGATCGGCGGATGGAAAAATCCGGGATTGTTTCGAGATCGTTCATTGCTGTTTGCTTTGCCGCGACAGTTTTTGTCGCAATTAACCACGCGGAAGCGGGGGCGCGCCGCTTCACCTACGTTTATGAAGCAACTACTGCGGCGCCTGGGACGAGGGAATCCGAGAATTGGATCACCTGGGGCACGAGCCCGCGGGAGGATCGACGTTTCAACGCGGTGGATTTCAGAAATGAGATTGAATTCGGCGTAACGGAGCATTTTCAGATTGGCCTTTATCTCGCCGACTGGGGCTATCTCGAGGACCCGGCGGCGCATGAACACGGATTCAGTTATCAAACGTTCAGCGGTTGAATTGATTTATAACCTGACGAACCCTACGACCGACCTGCTTGGTCTTGCGCTCTATGGCGAGGTCCGCGGCGGGCCGGAGGAGCTGGAACTCGAATCAAAGGTGATCTTGCAAAAAAATCTTGGCCGCTTCGTCGTCGCCTACAACGGCACTCTGGAGGCAACGTGGGAGGGTGATCGGCTGGAAGAAAAAGGTGGAGAACTCGCCCAGTCGTTTGGTGTGAGCTACGAAATATCCCCCGCGTGGCTTGTCGGGGCGGAGCTTCTGCATGAGATCGATATCCCAGACTGGTCGGAGGCGGAGGATTCGATTCTCTATGGCGGGCCTAACCTGTCCTATCGACGGGGCAATTGGTGGGCGACGCTCACCCCTCTAGCCCAGCTAACGAACGTGGCTTCGGAAGTCGATTTCCAGACGCGGCTCATCTTCGGTTTCAGCTTCTAGTCGATGAACATTTGGAGCGCGCGGTTAGCCGGACTCGGTGCATTGTGCCTCCTTGTAATTGGCGGTTGTGAAACCAGCCCAAATGCGGCTTTTCCGACCGCAAGCGCCGTGGGCGCGCGTGCAGGCGCAGCGCAGAGCGTAGACATTGCGACACTCGAGCGGGGTCGAAAAATCTACACCACGAATTGCACCGAATGCCACGTGGCGCGGCCGATCGCCAATTATTCCGTGGCGCGCTGGCGACATTACGTCGGAATCATGGCGCCGCGGGCTGGGCTTCAGCCGAGCGATCGCGCGGCCCTCGAAGCGTATGTGGTCGCAGCCCGTCAGTCCTTGCCGCCAGGCTCCGCGTCCGGGTCGCCCTAAAGACACTTGGCCCCGCCAACCGGTCCGCCGATCAGCGGGGCGCTCATGAGTGTCTTTTGTTCGTTAGGGATTAGAGGGATTTTTCGAGCGACTTGAGGTAAGCGATGAGCGCGTCGATGTCGGCCGCGCTGATTCGGATATTTGCTCATGCCACCCAACTCATTTGTCAGCTCAACCGAAGATAGCGTTACTCTCAGCCGAGCCTGCCGAGGGACCGAGAAGGCTAGTAAGACTTCGCCCAGAGGACGCGGCGTGGGCTCGGCTCGCCGGTGATGACGCACTTTCCCGCTCTCCGGCGGATTGGCCGGATCGTCGAAGGGGATGCAGCGAATCGTGACCTTGAGGTCGTTCTTGATCTGTTCCTCGACCGCGCGGCTGCCGTTCCAATGGGCGAGCGCGAAGCCGCCGTGGATCTCCGGCTTCGCCGAATTCTTCGGGGTGAAGAAATCGTAGAACTCTTCCTTCGTGTCGATCGACGCGGGTGTGCGCGTCGCGAAAAGCGAGGGCGCGGTCGAAAAGATTTTGCTGGATCGCATCGAGCAGCGTCGGACGCTCGCCTAACGAATTCGGACTCGGCAGGAATGACTTCGGACGTCGGTTTGCCGGGGTCAGCGATCCCGGCTACAGGAAGGCCGTCGCGGCGGCTGACGGCGACGTTGCCGCTTTCCAGATCGCGCGGGCCGAGCTCGACGCGCAAGGGCACGCCTTTCTTGATCCATTCCCAATTCTTCACGCCGCCGCCGAGGTCGCGCTGGTCGACCTGCACTTCGAGCGGCGCGCCGTGCCAGATGATGCGCGCGCAGTTGCGCCGCGAGTTCGTGCGCCGCGGCGCAGGACCGCGTCGCGCGTTTCCGGTTTCGGCGTGACCGGCAGGATGACGATGTGGGTCGGCGCAATGCGCGGCGGCAGGACGAGTCCGTCGTCGTCGCGCGTGCATCATGATCACCGTGCCGACCAGGCGCGTGCTCACGCCCCAGCTCGTCGTCCAGCCAAACTCCTGTTTCCCGTCGCGGGTCTGGAATTGAATCCCGCTCGAGCGCGAAAAATTCTGCCCGAGGAAATGCGAAGTGCCGGCCTGGATCGCCTTGCGATCCTGCACCATCGCTTCGATGCAAAGCGTCTGCACCGCGCCGGGAAATCGTTCGCTCTCCGATTTCTCGCCGGTGAAAACCGGGATCGCCAGATGATCGCGCGCGAAGGTCTCGTAAACGTCGAGCATCTGCCTCGTCTCGGCGCGCGCCTCGGCTTCGGTTTCGTGCACGGTGTGGCCTTCCTGCCAGAGAAATTCCGTGGTGCGCAGGAAGAGGCGCGGACGCATTTCCCAGCGGACGACATTGGCCCACTGGTTGATCAGGATCGGCAGATCGCGGTAGGACTGCACCCACTTCGCGTAGCTCGCGCCGATGATCGTCTCGGAGGTTGGCCGAACGACCAGCGGCTCGGTCAGCGGACTCGCCGGCACCATTTTGCCATCGGCATTCAACTCCAGCCGGTGATGCGTGACGACCGCGCATTCCTTGGCGAAGCCTTCGACGTGCTCCGCTTCCTTCTGCAAGTAGCTGAGCGGAATGAAGAGCGGGAAATAAGCGTTCTTGTGTCCGGTCGCCTTGAACATGGCGTCGAGCGCGCGCTGCATGTTTTCCCAGATGCCGTAGCCCCACGGCTTGATCACCATGCAGCCGCGCACGTCGCTCGATTCCGCCATGTCGGCGGCGCGGATGACCTGCTGATACCATTCGGGGAAATCCTCGGCGCGGCGCGGGCTGATGGCGGATTTTGGGACGTCGGGCTTGGCCATGGCGAAGCGCGATACTTAAACCGGCGCGGGACGGTTGACCAGCCGCGGTTTTGGCAGCATGGCATCGCGGTCCATTGGACCAATGCGACCGATGGGACGACGCCTCAGTTGCGCGCAAAGAGCGAGCGCGAATTGGCCGCGCTTTCGACGTAGCCGCCGGCGAAGTCGATGCTGCAGACGGTGCGGTAACGCGCATGCGGTCCGAATGCCGCTCCGGCGTAATTGAATGCCGGGTTGAAGATATTCTTTCGATGTTTCCGGCTGCGCAGGCCGTCGTCGATGATCAGGGCGATGACCACGTCTCGCGGCGTCGCTTTGCCGTAGGAAATATTTTCGCCCCAGAGCGCGCTCCAGGTTCCATGGCGATTCATGCGGTCGCCGGGATTGCTGTGATCGGACCCACCGTGCCCGAAGGCGCCGGCGGCCTGATCGGCCACGTGTTCAGCCGCGGCCAGGGAGATGCCGGGCGAAAAAATCAACGGCGCGATCGGGCGGGCGCGTTGCAGAAATCGGATCGCTTCGTCGATCGCGGCGACGCCCTCGCGGGTGCGAAGCATTGTCCGGCCGGGCAAGACGAGAAAGTCTCCGCGAAAATGAGCACGCAATTCCTCGAGATAACGGGCGTAGACATCCGGATGTTGCCGCGCCAGGTTCATTTCGCGCACGACTGCAGCCCCGTTCTCAGAACGGGCGCGGCGATTTATTCGCTTCGGCCCGCGATGTGCGGGCAGAAAGAAGCGCGGCGAAAATGACGAGAGCGAGAAACGGGCGCACCCCCTTTTGGAAGCAACCGCGATGCCGCTCGCTGCACGGGGAGGCGAGATTTGACACCCGCCATCGGCGCCGCTAATTTCCCCGCCCTTCCAAGGGACTTCTGATGAGAACGTTTTCCGCAAAAGCAGAGCAGGTCGACCGCAAATGGTGGATCATAGATGCGCGCGATCAGGTGCTGGGCCGCGTCGCGGTCAAGGCCGCCAACCTGCTCCGCGGCAAAGAAAAAGCGATTGTGACTCCGCACGTCGATACCGGCGATTTCGTGGTCGTGATCAACGCCGACAAGGTGCGACTGACCGGCAAGAAGGAAGAGCAGAAAAGTTTCATGAGCTTCTCCGGCTTCGTCGGCGGCCACAAAAGCGAAAACGTGCGCGCCCGCCGCGCGCGGCATCCCGAGCTGCTGGTGGAACACGCCGTCCGCGGAATGATTCCACACAACAAACTCGGCCGGGCGGTTTATCGGAAACTCAAGGTCTACCGCGGCGACGAGCATCCCCACGCCGCGCAGCAACCGCAAACGGTTGCGTTGGACTAACGAAATACTTTCATGGCTGAGACACAGGAATTCATCGCCACCGGTCGCCGCAAGACGGCGGTCGCGCGCATCCGCATGACGCCGGGCAACGGCAAAATCGACATCAACGGCAAGAGCTTCGAGGATTATTTCCCGACCGTGCCGCTGCAAAACACGGTGCTGCAACCGTTGCAGGTGGTGAAGCTCACCAACGCCTACGACATCTCGGTTAACACCACTGGCGGCGGCGCCACCGGTCAGGCCGGGGCGGCGCGGCTCGCGATCTCGCGCGCGCTTTTGCAGGTGGACGCAAATCTGCGCGGCACGCTGAAGGCCGAGGGATTGCTCAGGCGCGATCCGCGGATGAAGGAACGGAAGAAGTCCGGCCAGCCGGGCGCGCGCAAGCGCTTCCAGTTCTCGAAGCGGTAATTCTGCCGTGTCATCCCGACGCAGTCAGGGCTGCGTGGCCTGACGAGCGGCATGTTCTGGAAGGCCGTGCAGGCGTGGCCTAACGAGCGATACCCTTTTGCAAGCCGCGCACTGGTTGCGCTGCGGGATCCGCAGAAACTGTGCTCGGAATGACGTTTATGATTTCGGAGAAGCGGCGGCCGAGGGTGCGGCGGTCTCCGGTGGGCGGGCCATCGGGATGGGCGCCGTCGTCGGCGCCGGCATTGCTACCGGTGCGGTTGCCGGTTTCGGCAACGAAATCAGCTCCCGCATCGCCTCGTTCGCCAAGATGCTGTCGCGATATTGTGAGATGATTGTTTCACAGACGCGGCGCGCTTCGTCGTTGCGGTTTTTTGCTTTCAAGAAGCGGCACCTCGGCGAGGAGCGCGAGCGGCGCATTGAAACTCTGCGGATACTCGGTCGCGAGCCGCTGATAGGTGCTGAGCGCTTCGTCGTTCTTGCCTAACGATTCGAGATTCGCCGCCACGCCCATCCAGGCGGTCGTGATCAATTCGTGTTTCGGAAACTGATCGATGAACTTGTGCAGCGTCGTGTTCGCTTCCGTGTAGTTTTTCTTCGCCCGCTGCTCTGCGGCGAGGAGCAGACAGGCGCTCGCGGCCGGCCCGCTGCCGGGGTAGCGATCGATCACCTGCTGATATTGCTGCGGCGATTTGGCCGCGGCCAGGAGCGCCATCGCGTCGTTGGCCTGCTGCGCGTTGTAAAGCTGATACCCGCCATAGCCGAGCCCGCCGAGCACCAGGACAAGGACGACGGCGATGATCGTCGTCTTGTATTGATCCCAGAAGAGATGGGTCTCGAGTGCGGGATCGGTGGTGATTTGGGATAGGGTGGCCATGGAAATCGGGAGTTGTGTCTATGCCACGCGAAGGTTTTTCGCGCAAGCGTCTCATTCTGGTGGGCGAGACTGATTAGTCCGCGCCCGCGAGTTGAACGTTGAACGTTGAACGTTGAACGTTCCTTCTGTGATTCCACACGACAAGCTCTTCACACCGGGACCGGTCGAAGTGTCGAAGAAGACACTGGCGGCTTTCGCGCGGCCGATGATCGGGCATCGCGGTGATGCGTTCAAGAGCCTCTACCGCGAGATTCATCCGCGGCTGCAGACATTGTTTGGCACGAAGCAGCCGGTTTTTCTTTCCACCTCCTCGGCCTGGGGCGTGATGGAAGGCGCGATCCGCAATCTCGTCAGGCAGCGCGTCCTTTGCTGCATGTGCGGCGCGTTTTCCGACAAATGGCTCGAGGTCGCGCGGCGCTGCGGCAAGGAAGCCGAGCCGCTCCAGGTGGAGTGGGGCAAGGCGATCGACCACAAGGCGATCGACGCGAAACTCGCGACCGGAAAGTTCGACACCGTCACCCTCATCCATAACGAAACCTCCACCGGAGTGATGAACCCGTTGCCGGAGATTTGCTGCACGCTGGCGAAATATCCGGACGTGGCGCTGATCGTGGACGCGGTCTCATCCTTCTCCGCGATGCCAATCCCGATGGATGCGCTCGGCATCGACGTTCTGCTGACCGGCTCGCAGAAGGCGCTCGCGCTCCCGCCCGGTTTTGCGCTCTTCAGCGTTTCCGAAAAAGCGTTCGCGCGCGCGGCGCAAATAACGGATCGCGGCTACTACTTCGATTTTCTCGAGTTCAAGAAACAGCAGGCCGGGCGACATGACGCCGACGACGCCGAGCATCGGCCACATTTACGCATTGCAGTCGAAGCTCGAAGAAATCTTCGCCGAAGGCCTGACGAAGCGTTACGAGCGCCACGCGCGAACGAATGCGCTCGTCCATGAATGGGTGCGCGCCCGAGGCTTCGAGTTTTTCGCGGCCGAAGGGCATCGTGCCGTCACGCTCACCTGCGTGAAGAACAACCGCGGAATCGACGTCGCCAAATTGGTGCGCGACCTGCGCGACAAGCATCACCTCGTGATCGACGGCGGCTACGGAAAGCTGAAGGGCCAAACGTTCCGTCTCTCCAACATGGGCGACGAAACCGAAGAGACGGTTTCGCATCTGCTTCGTTGTCTCGACGATTGCCTGGGATAGCTCTGAAATGTGGGAGCAGCCTTTGCGCTGCGAAGATCGGGGCGCACAGGCCCCTCCCACCTTGGGATCAGCCTCGAGCTCGGCGCTCGACGCGACCGATTCGGTTCGTTGATCCGGCGGAAGATCATCCACACGCCGAGCAGAACGAAGGCTGCGCCGAGAAGCGACCAAGCCGAAAGCCGTTCGCCGCCAAAGGCCCAGCCGAGCGCGATCGCGCCCGGCGGCGTGATCAACGAGATCGTCTGCAGATTGGTCACCGACATGCGGGGCAGGAGCCAGTAGAGCAGCAGAAAGGTAAAGGACGACCCGATCGACGGCGAGATAAAGCAGGCAAAGAATCGCGCGTCCGGTCCAATGAAACCGCAGTGGATTTCCATCAATCGTCAGACCGAGAAGGAGCAGGGGCACCGTTCCAAAAATCATCTGCCACGCGGCCAGCATCGACGGGGCGAGCTGAATCTTTTTCGCTTTCAAGAGGACGTTGGAAAATGCCGCGCTCGCCGCACCGATCGCGATCCCGACTCCGCCGAGAAAAGCGAGCCAGCCGTTGAAGCTGAGCAGTCGAGCACAGATCAGGCCGACGCCGACCATGGCGACCAGGGCGCCGACCAGTCGTTGCCAGCGCAACGGTTCATCGGGCAACATCCAATGCGCGAAGATCATGCCGAAGATCGGGATCGACGCCTGGATGACGGCCGCCAATCCGGACGAAACGTGCAGCTCCGCCCAGAAAAGGAGCGTGTAATTGAGACCGAACATGAGCAAACCGGTGCCGGCGAGAACGAGGTAATCGGCCCGACTGCGTGGTAACAACCGCGTCCGACCGATCGAAATGGCGAGCAGAACCAGAATCGCGACGACGAAGCGGAGGGCGACGAATGAAACCGGCGGCAGATCGCGCAACCCGATCTTGATCACGAGCCAGGTTGAACTCCAGACGACGCAAAGCGTGAGCCACGCGATGGGAATGCGCCAATCTCTCAAGCTCTTCGTCGCCGCGTCCATTGATGGGAGCGACTCTCGCGGCGGCGCTCGCTCCGCGTAAAGTGATGCCGGCTAGTAGACCGCGCGTCCTCTGGAGCGACTCGGAGAGAGCGCCGTGCAAGGAATGGCGATTGCCGACAGTTTCTCCGCGCTGCGCGGAGCGAACGCGTCAACATCGGCAAAGTGGAAGGGCGCCCTCGTTTCCGAGAACGCCCTTCATTTCGATGGCGATAAGCCGAATTCTGTTCCCCGAATTTCTTCGGGGCGATGATCATTTATCTCGTCCGGCTTGCGCCGAACGCCCGCCAAACCACCGTCGGCGGTCATAGACCGCCGCTACAGTCTGGCGTGATGCGACGATACCCGAGGATTTAGCGGACCGGCTGCCCTTCCTCTGTTTTGTCTTGCACCGCATGGGGTTTTTCGTGCCTCGGCGCTTGCGCGCCGAGCGGTGAGCTCTTACCTCGCCTTTTCACCTTTGCCTAACGAACGCTCGCGCGCTCAACAGGCCGTATGTTTTCTGTGACACTTTCCGTCGCGACTCCCTTGCGAGAACCGCGCCCGCGCGTTCTGCGCGGCATGCTGCCGTTTGGTGTTCGGACTTTCCTCTGGCGGACCTTGCGGCTCGCCAGCGATCATCTGCCATCGTCAGGAAGATATCATAATCGGGAACCCAGGCTGTAACGAAAAAACAAAGTTTTTGAAGCCGGTTTTCCAAGCGTGGGGACGCGCGACTCGGCAGTTTCTCGAGTCGCCATCGCTCGGCTCTCCAAAGCCGCTCGCGAAAATCGACGGTCCGTCTGGCGAGTGGCCGACGGACATAGCGTCACGAGCGAGAGCTTCATGCGGTCAGCACTACCGAGGAGCGCCGGTTGCAGCGTACGCTTCCTCGCAGAATTCGCCGCGCGAATGATCATCGCTGAGATGTCGACGCACCGCGTGCCTGAAACTTGCTTATGGTCGGCAGCATCGGCGTCGGGCGCTGCATCGCGGTTATTGCCGTCCGTCTGCATCTCGCGCCGGCGGCATTCTCTGGCCGGGCGCATGCTCGCGCGGCGCGAGCGCCCAGAATCGGCCGATCGTGGCCCAGGAGGGCAATTACGTGACCTCCAACTCCTGCCGGGCCTGTCATCCGGGAAACTACGCGAGCTGGCACGCGTCGTTTCATCGCACCATGACGCAGGTCGCGACACCGGCGACGCTGATTCCCGACGCGAGCGAACGTCGAACTCAGCTTCGCCGGCCGGCAATACAAGCTGGAACGCAGGGGCGACAATATTTTCGTTTCCGATCGTTCGTTAGGCGAGAAGGACTACGGGCCGCCGCGCCAGGTCGTGCTCCTGACCGGCTCGCATACCCTCCAGATTTTGTGGAACGAGACCGGCCAGGGACGCACGCTCGAGCAATTTCCCTTTGCCTACATCATCGCGGAGAAAATGTGGGCGCCGGTGACGCAGACTTTTCTCATGCCGCCGGAGACGAAGGAGGCCTATTCGATCGGCTCCTGGAATGGCGCCTGCATGGATTGCCACGTCACGCAGGGCCTGTCGAAGTTTGTCGAGGGCAACAAGTGGGACACGATGGTGGCCGAGTTCGGGATCGCCTGCGAAGCGTGCCACAGCGAAGGGCGCGAACATATCGACGCAAATCGCAACCCGCTCCGGCGCTGGAAACTTCACCTGACGAAAAGCGCCGATGCCACGATCGCCAATGCCAAACGGATGAAAGGACCGGAATCGACTCTGGTCTGCGGTCAATGTCACAGCGTCTGGGCCTTCAACGGGATGGACGCGAAGCTCGACTGGAACCGGCACGGCGGGAAATTCCGTCCGGGGAAAGAGGACCTCGTGCAACGGTTCGTGGTTCAGCCTAACGAACAGGATCATTCCACGCAGAAGGATTTCATCCGGCGAACGGAGCCGGATTTTTATCGCAACCGCTTCTGGGGAGACGGAATGATTCGGGTGACCGGTCGAGAGACGAACGGCGTGCAGGAGTCGCCCTGCTTCAAAGGCGGAAATTTTTCCTGCATCTCCTGTCACGAGATGCATCCGACGACCACGACCCGGGTCGCGCTCAATACCTGGGCGAGGAGCGATCAACTGGCGCCGAAAATGGATTCCGATCAGGCCTGTCTGCAATGTCACAAGGAGATGGCCGCGCGCCTAACGAGTCACACGCATCACGACGCCGATTCCGCTGGAAGCCGTTGTTACAACTGCCACATGCCGCACACCACCTTCGGCTTGCTCCACGCCATGCGAAGTCATCAGGTTTCCTCGCCTAACGTGCGCGAAAGCCTCGACTACGGGCGGCCCAACGCCTGCAACCTTTGTCATCTCGATCGAAACGCTCAGTTGGACCGCGGATAAGTTACACGCCTGGTATCAGCAGCCGGTGCCGGAGTTGTCGGACGACGACAAAACAATCTCGGCCGCGGTGCAGTGGCTGGTGAAAGGCGATGCCGGCCAGCGCGCGTTGCTCGCCTGGGGGATGGGCTGGGAGCCGGCACAGAAAATTTCCGGGCGCGACTGGCTCTATCCGTATTTGATTTACAGCTTGCTCGATCCTTATGCCGCCGTCCGCTTCGATGCCTGGAAATCGTTGCAGACCCTGCCCGGTTTTTCGGATTTCAAATTCACCTACACCGCGGACGCCGAAGCGACTCGGCGCGGCGGTGAAACAAAGTTATGAGAAGTGGTGGAGCGAAATGCGCCCGGCGAATCCGAACTTCGATCCAAAAACCGCCCTCGATCCCGAGGGTCGCTTCCAACAGGATGTGTTCAGCCGCCTGCGTCGCGAGCGTGACGACAAGCCAATCGTGCTGGCGGAATGACAGGAATGGGTTGAAGACAAACACTGGTCCCGTGCGCGCTTCATGAATTACTCCAATCGACATCTTCGCTTCGGCTGGTGGGCGCTCGCGGTTTACGTCTGTCTCGGGATCGTGCTGGAGACGATGCACGGCTTTAAAATCGGATGGTATCTCGACGTCGGGAATGAAGTGCGCCGGCTCATGTTCACGCTCGGACATTTCCATGGGACGATGCTCGCGCTCGTCAACATCGCTGCCGGCCTGACGATTCGAGGAGTGGAGGGTTTCAGGCTGCGCCCGTCGGTTTCTTTTGCGCTGATCTGGGCGGCGATTCTCTTGCCGGGCGGTTTTCTGCTCGGCGGTTTCTTTACCTACGACGGCGATCCGGGTACCGGTGTGTGGCTCGTGCCGATCGGCGCGCTCCTCATGCTTTACGGCGTAATCGGATTCGCCCTCGGTTTCCCGCCAAAGACGGGCGAGATTGTTTCTCGCAGGAAAAAGCGATAATCAGGTGAGCGCCTCGCTCGCGGTGGCGATGCATTCGCGAAACCAGCGGTGTGCGCGATCGAATTGGGCACGCTCGTTCCAGGTCATCATGACCGTGATGTCGGGGAGCGCGATGGGAGGATCGAAGATTTTGAGCCGGAGCGATCGCGCCGCTCGGCGGGCCATCGCCTCGGGGACGACGCCGAGCAAGTTCGATTTCGCGACGATCGCCGGGATCGTCAGGTAATGCGGCACCGTGACTGCGATGCGCCGTGATAATCCGCGACTGTGCAGGATGGTATCGATGCTTCCCTGGCGCTCCGTGCCCGGATACATGACGCGGACATGCGGGGTCTCAACGAAGGTGCGCAGGTTGAGTTTGCGGCCGGCACGCGGATGGGTCGTGCTCAAAATGCAAACCAGTCGCCCGGTTAACAAACGCCTGCTTAGCAGTCCGGGATTCGGCCGCGGCGTTTCGCCGAAAAAACCGAGGGCCAAATCGAGTTCGCCCGATTGCAAACGCTCGACCGGGGGGAGAAAAAGATAATCGGTGCGCACTGTTCGGAGCGCGACTGAAGGAGCGTCGCGCTGCAACCGTTGCGCGATCCGCGGCAGGAGGAGGGAATCGACATAATCGTTCGTCGCGATGAGGAACTCGCGGTCGGATGCGTCCGGCCGAAACGCCGCCTGGGGCTCAAGAGCCTCGCGCAGTTTCGAGATCGCCTCGCTGAACGGGACGAGCAACTGGCGGGCACGCGGCGTCGGTTGCATTTGTCCGGCGCTCCGTTCGAAGAGCGGATCGCGAAATAATGTACGCAGCCGGGCGAGCGCGTTGCTCAAGGCGGGTTGGCTGAGCCCAACTTTCGCGGCCGCCTGGGTGACGCTGCGCTCCGTCGCGAGGGCGTCGAAGACGAGCAGAAGGTTGAGATCGAGCGATTCCAGCTTCATTGATGCGATGAATAACGTTTATATCGTAAATCCATTGGGCCAATAGCTGCATTTGGGCAAGCGTGCGGGAATGAAAAGACTTTTACTGCTGCTACTGCCGCTGTTTGCCGCCTCGGCCCAGGCAGAGCTGCCCGCGCTGATTCCGCGGGAAGTCCTTTTTGGGAATCCGGCGCGGAGCGATCCGCAAATTTCGCCCGACGGCTCGCAGCTCAGCTGGCTGGCGCCGAACAAGAACGGAGTGCTCAATGTCTGGGCGAGCGAAGTTGACGGCGGGCAACCGCATTCGATCACGACCGAGAACCACAGCCCGGTGCATTGGTATTTCTGGGCACCGGATGGGAAACACATCCTTTATCTCCACGACAACAACGGCGACGAAATCGATCACCTTTTCTCCGCTGACCTAACGAATGGCAACGTGCGCGACCTGACTCCTTTCCGAGGCGTGCGGGCGCAGAATGTTCTGACCGATTCCCGGCACCCGAAGTCACTCCTGGTCGGGCTCAACCTCCGCGATCGAGAAGCTTTCGACATGTATCGGGTCGATCTCGAGACCGGCGCGATCACGCTCGAAGCAACCAATCCTGGCGATGTGCTGACTTGGAAGACCGACAACGATTTCGTCATCCGCGCCGCGACCGCTTTCGACGGGAAAACCGGTCGCACGATCATCCGGGTGCGCGACGCGGCGGATAAACCGTGGCGCGACCTGGTCGTGATGCCATTCGAACGGACGCTCCTTTTTGGGCAGGTCGTCAACTGCTCGCTCATCGCCGGCTTCGATTCCGACGGTAAGAGCCTGCTGATTGTTTCGGCGTTGCATTCCGACAAAGGCAGATTGGTGCGCGTCGATTTGCGTGACGGTCACGAACTCGGAAGTCGTGGCCGAAGATCCACATTGCGATGTTGCCTTTGGGTCCGTCAGCCGGCTCGGATTGGAACCGAGCGTGCTGTTTGATCCTGTCTCCGGTGCACCGCAGGCAGTCGAGTTCGATTACACGACGCCGCACTGGGTTTTCCTCGATCCAAAACTGAAAGCGCATTTCGATAGCATCAATCGCGAAGCGCCGGGCTTCATCAATCTCGTCAGTCGGGACAACGCTGACCAGAAATGGATTGTGGCCACCCGACGGAGCGACGCGCCTGACTCCTACTACGCCTTCAATCGGGAGACGGGAAAACTCACCGGATGTTCGATTCCAATCCGGATATCCTTCGTTTCCGGCGCGCGTTGAAAAAGCCGGTCGTCATTAAGACGCGCCGTGGGTTAGAGATGGTCAGTTACCTAACGATTCCGCCGGGAGTGGAACCGAAAAAACTGCCTTTGGTGCTGCTGATTCACGGCGGTCCGTGGGATCGCGATGACGACAGCTACGATCCGGAAGTGCAGTTCCTTGCCAATCGTGGATATGCCGTCTTGCAGGCGAATTATCGAGGCTCGACCGGTTTTGGCATCGACTTCCTGAATGCCGGAACCAAACAGGTTGGGTCTCGGAACAGAGGAGGATCTATTTGACGCCGTGCAATGGGCGATCGATAACGGCGTCGCTGATCCGAAACGAATCGCCGCCATGGGTGGGTCGATGGGTGGCTACGCGACATTGCGCGCGCTGGAAATGAAACCCGACCTCTTCGCCTGCGGCGTCGATGCATTTGGACCGGGAGATCTCGCCACGTCCTTTCGTTCTTTCCCGAGTTACTGGTCGAACATCTCCAACCGTTGGCGCCGCCGCGCGGGTGATGCCGATCACGACGAAAAGTGGAATCGCACCATTTCGCCGCTCTACCACGTCGACAAAATTCGCGCGCCGCTTCTCGTTGGTCAGGGAGAAAACGATCCGCGTGTGACGATCGCCAACACCAACATGATGGTGGACGCATTGCGCAAAGCGAAACGCGAAGTTCTCTACGTCGTTTATCCCGATGAGGGCCACGGACTCGCGCGACCAGAGAATCAGATCGACTTCTACGGACGGGTTGAAGAATTCCTCGCCAAACATCTCGGCGGTCGGGCCGAGCCTTGGAAGAAGATCGACGGCGCGACCGCGGAAGTTCGATAAGCTACGGTAGTTTCACATCCTCTTATGAAGCGCCTTTATCTTGCTGGTCTCTTCCTCGCATTCTGCGCGGCCCAGGCGGAACTGCCGCCGCTCATTCCGCGCGAAATCCTTTTCGGAAATCCCGTTCGTTCTCATCCTCAGATTTCGCCGGACGGCGAGCAGCTCGCATGGCTCGCACCGGACAAGAACGGTGTGGTCAACGTTTGGATCGGTTCGATTGACCGGACGAAAGAGCGAGCCGTGACAAACGAGACGTCACCGCCCGATCGATTGGTACACGTGGGCCGGTGATTCAAAACACATCCTTTATCTCCAGGACAACGCGGGCGACGAAATCAATCACCTTTTCTCCGCCGACCTGACGAACAACAAGGTGCGCGACCTGACCCCGTTCCCCGGCGTGCGGGCGCAGAATGTCCTGACCGACCTGCAGCATCCGAAGTTCGTCCTCGTGGCCCTGAACCGCCGCGATCCGCAGGCCTTCGACATGTATCGCGTCGATCTCGAAACGGGCGCGGTCACGCTCGAGGCGACCAATCCGGGCGACGTCCTTACATGGACGACGGACAACGATTTTGTCATCCGCGCGGCGACGGCCTTCGATGGGAAAAGCGGGAACACGCTCATCCGGGTGCGCGACGCGGTCGACAAACCATGGCGCGATCTCGTTGTAATGCCCTTCGAACAAGCGCTCTTCGACGGGCAGGTGGTCGGCGGATCGCTCATCGCCGGGTTCGCGCCGGATGGTAAAAGCCTGATCATCCATTCCGCGTTGCACTCCGACATGGGACGGCTTGTGCGGGTGGATTTGCGCGACGGGAAGGAATTGGAAGTGCTCGCGCAAAATCCGCAGGCCGATGTGGCCGATAGCGGCCCTGGATCCGGGCCGAGCGTCCTCTGCGATCCCATGACGCACGCCGTCCAGGCGGTCGAGTTCGATTACATGGAACCGGCCTGGGTTTTTCTCGACCCAAAAGTGGAAGCGGATTTTGCGGTGATCGGAAAAGATGTTCCCGCTTTCCTCGACCTGGTGAGCCGCGATCGCGCCGACAAAAAATGGATCGTGGCCGTTCGACGGAGCGAAGCGCCGGCGGCTTATTTTTTCTTCGATCGCACCACAAAAAAGCGTCACGTGGCTCTTCGACGAACACCCGGCGCTGACCAAATCTTATCGCGCGCCGAAGAAGCCGGTCGTGATCAAGGCACGTAACGGACTGGAGTTGGTGAGTTACCTGACGACGCCGCTGGGTGTGCCGCCGAAAAATTTGCCGCTCGTGTTGCTCATTCATGGCGGTCCATGGTTTCGAGACAACTTCGATTTCGATCCGGAGGTGCAGCTGTTGGCGAACCGTGGCTATGCCGTGCTCCAGGTGAACTATCGCGGCTCGACCGGCTTTGGGCTGAAGTTTCTAAACGCCGGGACTAACGAATGGGGACGTGGAACGCAGGAGGATTTGTTCGACGCGGTCAAGTGGGCGATCGATCAGGGCACAGCCGATCCGAAACGGATCGCGGCGATGGGATGGTCGGGCGGCGGTTTTGCCACGCTCCTCGCGCTCGAGATGCGGCCCGAGATGTTTGCCTGCGGCGTCGACGGTGTCGGTCCGGCGGATCTCGCCACGCTTTTCCGTTCCTTTCCGAGTTACTGGTCCAACATCATGATGCGCTGGCGGCGGCGCGGGGGCGATTTCGATCATAACGAAAAACTGAACCGCGAGGTCTCACCGCTTTATCACGTCGACAAGATCCGCGCGCCGCTCCTCATCGGTCAGGGCCAGAACGATCCGCGGGTCACGATCGCGAACTCGGATGCGATGGTGGCGGCACTGCGCAAAGCGAAGCGCGAAGTGACCTACGTGGTCTATCCCGACGAAGGGCACGGTTTCGCGCGGCCGGAGAACAATCTCGATTTCTACGGTCGGGTTGAGGAATTCCTCGCCAAACATCTCGGCGGCCGGGCCGAGCCATGGAAGAAGATCGAGGGTGCGACGGCCGAGCTGCGTTAAGAGACAGCGCGAGAAATCTGACTGCGCTGTGAATCGAGAAGGACCTCGAAGCAATCGCGTTTCGGACCAGGATCGCGATGTGCGCAATCGCGAGGTTGGTTCTCGCGGTACGCCGTCGGGATGACAACTCTTCCTGTGTCTCTGCGGAAGCGCGCTTGGCGCGCCGAATCGGCCGCGGTCGCGAATGAGGCGGGGACGTGGCGCACGCAACACGAGCGCGAAATTTTGCAGGAATTTTCCGATCTGCTGGCGATCCCGAACCTGGCGAATGACACGCCTAACATTCAGCGCAACGCGGCCATGATTCGGGCCATGCTGGAGAAGCGCGGCCTAACGACGCAGTTGCTGACCTTGGACGATGCGCCGCCCATTGTGGTGGGGGATCTCACCGTGCCGAACGCCAAGCGCACGATCGCGTTCTACGCCCACTATGACGGACAGCCGGTCGATCCCGCAAAATGGAAAAGCGATCCGTGGAAACCGGTGATGCGCGACCGCGCGGGAAGCGATGTCGATTGGCGCAGGGCAAAGGCGATCGATCCCGAATGGCGCCTCTACGCCCGGTCTGCCGGGGACGACAAAGCGCCGATCATCGGCATGCTGGCGGCGCTGGATGCGTTGCATGCGAGCGGCGTGCAAGCCTTCGGTCAACCTTCGCTTTGTCTTCGAAGGTGAAGAAGAAGCGGGCTCGCCGCATCTCGCCCAGTATCTCGCGAAATATCCCAAGGTGTTGCGGCCCGATGCCTGGATTCTCTGCGATGGTCCGGTGCATCAGAGCCGGCGCGCCGAACTGTTTTTCGGTGCCCGCGGCACGATCGATCTCGAGCTGACGGTCTACGGACCGGTCAAGGGTTTGCATGACGGCCATTACGGGAACTGGGTCCCGAACCCGATCGTTAGACTGAGCCATCTGCTCGACTCGATGCGGGATGAAAGCGGCCGCATCCTGATCAAAGGCTTTTACGACGACGTCAAACCGCCGAGCGAGGCGGAGCGAGCTGCGATCGCGAAAATTCCGGATGTCGAAGGCGATCTCCGTCGCGAATTCCAGATCGCGGCGACCGAAGGCGAGGGGAGACACTTGAACGAGCTGCTCCTTCTTCCGGCGTTGAACATTCGCGGAATCGAGTCGGGTCATGTTGGTCGTGAAAGCCTCGAACACGATCCAAACCGAAGCGCGTGCTTCGATCGATTTCCGGCTCGTGCCTGACGAAACACCGGATTCGATTAAGCCGTTGGTCGAACGGCATATTGAAGCGCAGGGCTATACGATTGTTCGGGAGACGCCAGACGCCGCGATGCGCCTGAAATCTCCGAAGATCGCCAGAGTCGAATGGGGCGCCGGCTATCCGCCGGCGCGGACGTCGCTCGACCTTCCGCTCTCTCGCGAAGTGGCCGCGCATCATGACGGCAGCGGGCCACGAGCCGGTGCGACTTCCCGACGGTCGGCGGCAGCATTCCGATGTATCTTTTTCAGCAGCCTAACGACACGCCGGTGATTGGCCTCCCGATTGCCAATCACGACGACAATCAGCACTCCGCGACGAGAATCTGCGGCTGCAGAATCTCTGGGATGGGATCGAGATTTACGCGGCGTTGTTTGCGGGGTTGGGAGCCGGTCCTCAATAGGACTGATGGGACGGATAGGACCTATGGCTGGCGGCGGGCCGCGGGCTGTGAGGCGGGCGCGGGTCATGCGTTCGCGGAGGCCGCCCTCGGCGAGAAAATCCTGCTCGAGACGACGGAGTTGCTGGTCGAGCAGGTAGTTGGTCTGGTGAATGAGGCAGATGAGGATGTTGGCGACAATCTCGGGTGGGCGAGTCTCGAAATAGGTCCTATAGGTCTCATAGGACGTATTTGATTTGCGGCCGAGCTTTCGAACGTAGAGCGCTTCCTTGGAGTTCTTATCCCAGAGAGCGTGGCCGCCGGTGCGCAGGAAGTCGCGGTAGTCTTCGAGAAGTTCCTCGAGGCTGGCGCGGGCGACGTTGGTGAGCTTGAGTTCGGTTTCCTTGGAGGTGCCGCTGGCCTGGCTGCCTTCGAGGATGTTCTGTTTGCCGGAGCGGGCGGCCTGCACCATCTGGTCGCGGGTGCGGGAGCGCTTGTCGACAAAGCGATCGCAGAAACGCACCGTGCCGTCGAAGACGATGCGGGCCTTTTGGAAGGAGAGAAGGTCTTCGTAGCCGCCGTGGGGCGGGGTGAAGCCCTCTGGGACAATGGGACGAATGGGACCTATTGGTCGCATGGGTCTTATTTGTCCTATGGGGGGTGCGCCGAGGCATTTGCGAGCGCTCTCTATTTTGGCGGCGGCGCTTCCGGCACCGGCGCCAGCCCGCGGCGCTCGAGAAGCGGCTCGATGTACGGGTCGCGACCGGTGAAGTTATGGAAGAGCTTCATCGCGTCCTGGCTGCCGCCGCGGGAGAGCAGGGTCTCGCGGAAGTGGTCGCCGTTTTCGCGCTTCAGGCCGCCGTGCTGCTTGAACCATTCGACGCTGTCGGCATCGAGCACCTCGCTCCAGATGTAGCTGTAGTAGCCGGCCGAGTAACCGCCGGCGAAGGCGTGCGAGAAATAGGTGGTGCGATAGCGCGGCGGCACCGGCGCGAAATCGACCCCGGCTTTCTTCAACGCGCTCGCTTCGAAGGCGAGAACGTCGTTAGGCACTTCGGCCGGCGTCAATTGGTGCCAGGCCTGGTCGAGCAGCGTGGCGGCGAGATATTCGGTCGTCTTGAAGCCCTGGTTGAACTTTTCCGCCGCCAGCACCTTGTCGAGCAGCTCCTTCGGCATCGGCGCGCCGGTCTGGTAATGCTTCGCGTAATGCTGCAGCACTTCCGGCCAGGTCGCCCACATCTCGTTCACCTGCGACGGATACTCGACGAAATCGCGCGGCACGCTCGTCCCGCTGAAGCGCGGATATTTCACGTTGGAAAACATCCCGTGGAGCGCATGGCCGAACTCGTGGAACATCGTCCGCACTTCGTCGTAGGTGAGCAGGGTCGGCTGGCCGGCTTCTGGTTTCGGAATGTTGAGATGATTCGCCACGACCGGCTTCATGCCTAACAATTGACTTTGGTTGACGTATTCGTTCATCCAGGCGCCGCCGCGTTTCGAGGGCCGCGCGTAGTAGTCAGCGAGGAAAATCGCGAGCGGTTTGCCGTCCTTGTCGAAAACGTCGAAGACCCGGACGTCCGGTTGATAGACCGGGAGATCGTGGCGCTCCTTGAAGGTGATGCCGTAGAGCTGGGTCGCGGCGTAGAAGACGCCGTCGAGCAGGACGTGGTTGAGCTCGAAGTAGGGTTTGATTTCCGCTTCATCAAAGGCGTAGCGCGCCTGCCGGACTTTTTCGGAATAGAAAGCCCAATCCCAGGAGGCGAGTTGAAAGCCGCCCTTTTCCTGGTCGATCAACTTCTGCATGTCGGCCGCTTCCTTGCGCGCGTTCGCGACCGCCGGAGGCGCGAGCTGCATGAGCAATTTGTTGACCGTGGCGACGTCGTGCGCCGTCTGGTCCTCGAGTTGATAGGCGGCGTGGCTGGCGTAGCCGAGAAGCGCCGCGCGTTCGGCGCGCAGCTTGACCATGCGCAGGACGACGGCGCGATTATCCCACTCGCCACCGTGGCTGTTGCGCGCGAGCGACGTTTTCATGATCCGTTCGCGCAACGCGCGATTTTTCAGATCGGTCAGGGCCGGCTGCTGCGTCGTGTTCTGGAGCGGAATGACGAACTTGCCCTCCTTCTTTTCTTCCTTCGCCGCGGCGGTCGCGGCCGCCAACTCGGTCGGTGAGAAACCATCCAGCTCCTCGCGTTTCGCGACCACGATCGATTCGGCGTTCTTTTCCTTCAGGACGTTCTGCGAAAACTTCGTCTGCAGTTCGGCGAGCTCGGCGTTCATCTTCTTGAGCTTGGTCTTGTCGGCGTCGGAGAGCTGCGCGCCGGCGCGCACGAAATCCTTGTAGTAACGCTCGATCAACCAGGTCGATTCGGCGTCGAGGCCGAGTTTTGCGCGATTGTTGTAGAGCGTCTCGACGCGCTTGAAGAGCGGGCCGTTCAAGATAGATCGCGTCCTGTTGGGCGGACAGTTTCGGCGCCATCTCGGTCTCGATTTTTTGCAGCGCGGGATTCGTGTTCGCGCTCGAGAGATTGGAAAAAATGCGGTCGACCCGTCCGAGCAGCTCGCCGGTTTTTTCCAGCGCGACGATCGTGTTTTCGAAGGTCGGCGGCCTCGGGGTTGGCTGCGATCGGCTCGATCTCCTTCAATTGTTCGGCCATTCCCTTTTCGTAGGCCGGAGCAAAATGTGCGTCCTTGATTTGGTCGAAGGGCGGGTAATGGAAATCGAGCGAACTTTCTTTGAGGAGCGGGTTTTCGGTCATCGGTGGCGGGCTGGCTGGAAGGAGACTCTTCCGCGGCATTTGCAGAGCTGACAAGCAGCGGCAACAGAATGAGCGCGGCGAGACCGGCGCGAATGAGGTGAAAAGGGCGGACGGAGAAGAAGTTTTTCGCGGTAAACATAATCGTTAGGCTAAAATGGACCACCGATCGCTTGGATCGGGGCGTTGTTATTTACATCGGCTTTTCGATCGGGAAAGGTTTTCTTTGCGCGGAGCGAAGGCGCTCCGTCGGACGCAGGCGGCGTTTGCGATGCTCCAAGAGGCCGCGCGGAGCATTCATCCTGGGAACTCCAGAAATTCCCGCTGGAACTTTGCCTTCGATTTGCTTGAATAGCCATAAAGGCGATACTGGTTCGCAGAATGAAACACGAGTCGCAAACTGAGATCCCGCTTCTTTTCCGACTTTTTCGCCAAATCCTTCCCTGGGTGATCGGGAGTGGGGATCTTCGCTTCCCTTGGCCCCGCAAGGGCTGCAGCGCGACGACCTTTTCAGTCGACGTCGGCCTCGATGGCTGAATCTTTTCCCCGGAAACGTGTCGATTCAAGCAGGGGGATACGGTCAAATGGACTTGGAAAGGCCAGCGGCCATAGCGTCACCTCTGGGACCCCCGGTCTCCCGACGGTCTCTTCGACTCCGGAATTAACAATTCAGGCCATACCTTTTCCCACACTTTTTCGGATCCTGGGACGGTTGCGTATTTTTGCATGCCTCATGGCTCGTGCTGCGGGATGATCGGGAGCGTGACCGTCGCGGCCGCTACGCCAACTCCGACCCCTACACGCCAACTCCTTCACCCACCCCGACACCGGACCCGACCGTTCCCGCCCAGGCGCTGAATATCTCCACGCGATTGGAAGTGCGGACGGGCGATCAAGTGCTCATCGGAGGCTTTATCATCGACGGCGATGCTCCCAAGAGAGTCGTTTTGCGAGCGATCGGACCGTCGCTCAGCGCGTTCGGTGTTACCAATCCGCTGGCTGATCCGGTCCTGGAGCTGCACGCGGGCGACGGATCCTTGATCACGACGAACGACAACTGGAAGGTCCCGGATGAACTCAATATCGAGGCGACCGGGCTTCAGCCTTCGAACGACCTAGAGTCCGCCATCGTCACGACGCTTGATCCCGGTAGTTACACGGCGATCGTGAGCGGGAAAAATGGGACGGTCGGTGTCGGATTGGTCGAAGGCTATGACGTGGATCAAGCGGCCAATTCTCAATTTGCGAACATCAGCACGCGCGGCTTTGTCGAGACGGGCAGCAATGTCATGATCGGAGGCTTCATCCTGGGTGGTGGCGGGAAAGTGGTCAATGTCGTGGTCCGGGCCTTGGGGCCTTCTCTCACCGCATTCGGAGTAACCGGAGCGCTGGCTGATCCGACTCTGGAATTGCATGATGAAAACGGCGCCGTCATCCAGAGCAACGACAACTGGCAGGACGACCCCGCACAGGCCGCCGAAATCGAAGCGACTGGCCTGCAGCCGACAGATGACCTGGAGTCCGCGATCTTCCAGACCCTCGCGCCGGGCGCTTATACCGCCGATCGTGAGTGGCAGCGGCGACCTCACCGGGGTGGCGTTGGTGGAAGTTTACCGACTTTCTGAGCCGGCCGCCGCAAAGTAGGGGAGCAGCCAGGAACTCAATAGATCGTCTTCGGCTCCGGTCCGGCGAGGATCTTCTGGAAGCGCGGATTGCTGCGGAGCGAATCCCACTCCCAGCGCAGACGCAAGTCGGCCAGCGTGATGTTATTCGGATTGTCCGGCCACTGAACTGGGCCGGGAGCGGAGAGGAGACGCTCGATCAGCGTTATGGCCTGGTTCGGCTCGCCAACGAGTGCATAAACCAGCGCCAGATTGGCCGCCCAGGCAGCACCATGATATGCGTCTTGGCTTTCTGGCTCGAGTTCAACTGCCCTACGACCTTCTCGGATGGCATCCTCCTTTCGCTGCATGTAGGCGTAGAGCAATCCGAGTTGGGCATGACGCTCTGCCATGTCGGGATTGTCGCGCACCCGTTTTTCGGTATCTGGCCTAGCCGCGGCAAAATAGCGCTGGGCCGATTCGATGTCGCCGCGAGCGAGGGCGATGCGGCCAAGGTAAAATGTCTTTGGGGTATCTCCGGACGCCGGAAAATCCTCCAACGGAGAGTCAATCGCAATCTTTTCCGCTGTGGCATAATCCCGCTCCAGCATAGCCAGATCCCAGCGTCCCTTACTCAACATTCCATAGGGATCACTTCCGGCCGGAATGTTTTGCAAAATTTTGCTGCCGGCCGCGGGATTGCCGTTACGAAACACTTCGAGGTAAGCAAGGCCGATCTTGGGACCCACGAAATCCGGCGCGATCTCCAGCGCGCGATCGTAACAGGCCGCAGCGGCAGGCCAGTCACGCATAAAAAGGTGATTGTTGCCGGCGAGAAAAGCGACTACACGGTTGCGAGGATCGAGGGACATGGCGCGTTCGAAGCTTGCAACCGATTCGGGCCAGCGCCCCTGCCGGCGATAGATGCCAGCGACGTAACTGTAGATTTCGCCGTTATTGGGGGAAGTCGCCGCGGCGATCTCGAACTCCTTAAGTGCTGCGTCGTAATTCTTCTCTCCCCAATAGAGGCAAAGGCCTAAAGCCATATGCGCTTCGCCCAAGGTTGGCGATAAGCGCAGAGCTTCCTCCGCCTGCGCGCGCGCTTTCGCTTTTCGCGCCCGGTCATCGCCGTTACTTGAGATCCGGCTATTGAGAAGGGAAGCACGCGCGTAAGCCAAGGCGAACCGTGGATCAAGCACGGTGGCTTGCACGTAAATCTGCTCGGCCTCGATCTCATCCGATCTATTGACTGCTCCTTCCACTCCACGCCCCGTCAAGTAAAGCACGTAGGCCTCAGAGTTAGTAGTGGGTCTGGCAGCAAGACGCGCCTTTTCTTCCGGAGCGAGTTTCGCTTCCAGAGCGGTCGCGATCTTTTGGGCGATATCACTCTGGATCGCGAAGACATCCGCCAGGTCGCGGTCGTAGGTCTCGGCCCACAGATGCGTATTCGTACGCATTTCTATCAGCTGGGCCGTGACGCGCACCTTGCCGCCAGCGCGCCGCACGCTTCCTTCGAGAACATTCGCAACTCCCAGCTCCTGCCCAATCTCGCGGAGATTTCGATGCGGATCGGCCACATAACTCGCGACGCTCGTGCGCGAGATGACCTTAAGATCGGCGAATTTGGCGAGCGCGGTCAGAATGTCGTCCTGCACTCCCTCGGTGAAAAATGCGTTCTCCTTGTCGGCGCTGAGATTCGTGAACGGCAGCACGGCAATGCTTTTTTCGGGGATGACAATCCTGGCAGAGGGAGGCTTGGCCAACGCCTCGGGCGAATTTTGCGTTCGACCGCGCCAGAAAAAGAGCGCGGCAACGCTCAGCGCCAGCACGGTTACGGTCGCCAGCAAAACTGGCCTGAAACTGCGGCTGGTGAGCTCGGCGAGCCGACTGAGAAACCGAAGAAACTCGTTCTGTCTCCGTCTCTGCGGGTCCGATTGCGGTCTCCGGTATTCTCCGCGGCTCCTGGCCTGCATCCGCCTCCCGTAATCTGACCTCGGCGACGAAGCGGTAGCCGCGACCCGGCACCGTAACGATGTATTGATGGGAACCGGGCGTTTCCCCGAAAACGCGGCGCAGCGTCGAGATATTCTGGGTGAGATTATTTTCTTCGACGATGGAATCGGGCCAGACCGCTTCCATCAGGCGCTCCTTGTCGAGGACGGTGTCGTGATTTTCGACCAGGTAGAGGAGCGTCTCAAAAACCCGCGGCGTCAGTGCAACCGGAGCGGCACCTCGCCATAAAAGCCGCTTCGCCGCGTCCAAATGGAAATCCCCGAACTCGTAAACGTTCGCAGGAGGAGCGTTCATCGCAGGTTTCACAAACTTTCAGAAAAATTCAGTCGCGTCCATTAAGGACTTTCAGAACGGTTGGGCGGAAAGCTGTCATGCGAAGCGGGCGTAATTCCCGCCGACAATAACAATAACAAAACAAGAAAGAGATCACAACTATGAACCCAAGAGTAATGAAGACAATAATGGGCAGCCTGGTCGCCGTAACAATGGCGTTCGGCATGTCTGGCACCGTGCGCGCAGGGGCAGACAACGCTGCGCAGAGTCTGCAGCGGGGGAACGCTAAAGGGCTTGTATATTTGGACCTTCGACGGGTACGCAGACCTCGGTGGGACCCTGGTACCGAAAGCCGTTATGCAAGGGACCCGGTTCAACGGAGATGGTACGACGGTCAATGAATTCGGCACGGTGAACATCGGGGGCACGATTATCATCGACGTCACCGGCCCCGGTGGAACCTATACGGTCGCAGCGGACTGCACGGGCACCTTGTCAATCCCCGACGGCCCAAGCTTTAACATGTACGTCGGACCGGGTGCACAGAAGCTTTGGATCACACAGGTTGTAGGTGCTGGCGCCACGGGATTAGGTGTAGGAACGGCGACACGGCTGCCAGGGCAGTAAAAGCTCCCGGGCTGTTACGACGACATCGAACGTCTGAACGACTATGGGTTTGGCGCGTTCCACTCGCACCGAACCTCATTTGTCTCAGGGAGGCCAAGGGCAGATTTCTAACCACCGACGCACACGAATAAACCCAAATCTCGCCTTCCTCATTACTGTTCATTTGTTGTTACACTCCCATTTAGCAATTTAATACGGCATTCTTCCCTGGTCTGCGCTTTAACGCGGAAGGCGACTTTGACGACAGAGTTGAAATTACCGTCACGTTAAACTTACCATCGCCGACGACGCCGTAGGCAACCCCGTGAAGGCTGGCAATATTGGCAGTTTTACAGTGACGGTGGTTGGACTTCCCCCACCTACCCCCACTCCGGCCCAACCGCTGAATATCTCCACTCGGATGGAAGTGCTGAGAGACGCTCAGGTGCTCATTGGAGGCTTTATCGTTACCGGTAATGATCCCAAGGTCGTTTTGCGGGCCATCGGACCGTCACTCGGCGCGTTTGGGATAGCCGATCCGCTGGCTGATCCCCTCCTCGAGCTGCACGCGTCCGATGGCTCACTCATCACGATGAATGATAACTGGAAGGACACACAACAAAGCGAGATCGAGGTCAGTGGATTCCCAGCCGCAAAACGACTTGGAGGCAGCCATTATCTCGACGCTTGATCCCGGCAGCTATACCGCGGTTGTGGTTGGAAATGACGGCGGCACCGGGGGTCGGCCTGGTCGAAGGCTATGACCTGGATCAAGCGGCTAACTCACAATTTGGCAACATCAGTACGCGCGGTTTTGTCGAGACCGGCACCAATGTCATGATTGGGGGCTTCATTCTGGGTGGTGAAAGCGGAAATGCCAATGTCGTGGTCCGGGCCTTAGGACCTTCGCTTACCGCATTCGGAGTGAGTAGTGCGCTGGCCGATCCGACCCTGGAGCTGCACGATGGAAACGGTGCCCTCGTCCAGAGCAATAACAACTGGAAAGAGACGCAGCAGACCGAGATCGAAGCAACTGGCTTGCAGCCGACGAATGACCTGGGGTCGGCCGTGTTCGAGACGCTCGCGCCGGGTCCCTATACCGCGGTTGTCGCAGGTAAGGGCGACCTTACCGGAGTAGGCCTGGTGGAAGTTTACCGGCTTCCATAGCTTAGCAGCGCGGCCGAAGTCAACTCCGCCAGTCCCAAATTCGGCGCGAGTAATGCGACGATTTTCTCGAAACGCGGATCGACGCGCAACGGGTCCCAATCGGGATGGGCCCAAGCGAACGACGGGTGTGATGACTAGCCGGGTTGTCGTCAGCGGATTGACCCCAGTGCTACGTCCGTGGTCGCAAGCTCAGTTACCCAACATTTCGACCAGGGTGCGGATGCAGGCCGATGAAAACGTGCTCATCGGCGGATTTATCGTCCCGGCACGGCGCAATTTACCGGCCGCTTTGGACGATTCGTTAGGAAGGAGCTAGGTAACAGCGTTGTTACGACTAAATTCTGGCATTGCGCGAATTTTTTTGAAACGATAAATTGCGATGACGGGGACCGTGAAATCACAGATTTTTCGGAGCGCCGCCGGGTTGGGCAGCGCTTTATTTTTTCTCTTCAGCGGCGCGGCGTCGGCGGCAACAGTCACCGTGCATGTCGGCGCAGGGGGCATGACTAGGAGCCAGGTGCAGAAAGATGGTTACATGGATCCGGTTTTTGTTTTCTACCCCGCCTTCGTCTCGATCAAGCAAGGTGATTCGGTGCAGTGGATCTGGGACGACGATACGCACAGCACCACTGCCGGCTCTCCGGGAAATCCCTCGGGATTCTGGAATTCCGGCGTGCTCAATGACGGCGCCACGTTCATGCATGTCTTTGCCGACCCCGGAACGTTTCCCTATTATTGCAGTGTACACGGCGGTTGTTGCGGGATGACCGGAACGATTTACGTCACCGACTCAACTCCCACGCCGACTCCAGCTCAGCCACTGAACATCTCCACCAGGATGGAGGTGCGGACAGACGCTCAGGTGCTGATCGGGGGTTTCATCATCACGGGCAACGATCCCAAAGAGCTCGTTTTGCGGGCCATCGGACCTTCGCTCGGCGGCGTTTGGGATAGCCGATCCGCTGGCTGACCCGGTGCTCGAGCTGCACGCCTCTGACGGATCACTCATCATAATGAATGATAACTGGAAGGACACACAGCAAGCCGAGATCGAGGCGAGTGGATTCCAGCCACAGAACGACTTGGAGTCAGCCATCATTTCGACGCTTGATCCCGGCAGCTACACCGCGGTTGTAAGTGGGAAAGACGGAGGCACCGGCGTCGGCTTGGTCGAAGGCTACGACCTGGATCAAGCAGCCGACTCACAGCTTGGCAACATCAGTACGCGCGGTTTTGTCGAGACGGGCACCAATGTCATGATCGGAGGCTTCATTCTGGGCGGTGAAAGCGGAAATGCCAATGTCGTAGTCCGGGCCTTGGGACCTTCTCTCACCGCATTTGGGGTGACTGGAGCGCTGGCCGATCCGACGCTGGAGTTGCATGATCAAAACGGAGCCCTCGTCCAAAGCAACGACAACTGGAAAGAGACGCAGCAGACGGAGATCGAAGCGACTGACTTGCAGCCGACGAACGACCTGGAGTCGGCGATCGTCGAGACGCTTGCGCCGGGTGCGTATACCGCGATCGTCGCGGGCAAGGACGATCTCACCGGAGTCGGACTTGTGGAAGTTTATCGATCGCCTTAGCCGACTCTGCCACGAAGTCGCTCTGGCAGATAGCGTTGCCTTCTCAGCCCCGGCTGCCAGTAATCCCCACGCGGAGCAGTCCCACAGGCTCAACATAGCCACCGAACTCACGCGGCACGATGACGTAATTCAGACAATTTCTGCCATTGAGCGCGATACTCAGTTGAATTCGCGGACGTTCGAATTGCCTAGGCCGGGTTCGCCATCTCCAACAGGACGTCGGCGTGGCAGGGCTGATCGAGCGGACACCAGCAGGCCAGGTTTTTCCCGCGCAGGCAGGCCCGAAGATCACGCTCGTTGAAGGCGTCACGCGCGTACTGTCGATAGAGTGCGATCGATTTTTCCGCGCTCAATTTTTCGCCACCGATCAGTTCTGATCCGACGACAAATGGATTTCCCCAGACGCTCGGTCGCCCGACATAAACTGTGTTCGCCGGCATCTTCCAGTTCTTCGTCCGACGCCGCACCACGCGACGGGGTTTGCTCCGTTTCGGCTTCACGGAGAAATCTGGCCGCCTTCGCGCCCGCCTGCAACGTTCGCGGAGGAGGTTAGACCCAGAGTGTCCGATCAAAGGTGCGATACTGGATTGCCTCGCTCGACGTGCTCCGGTGCGATCGCCTCGGCGCCCTCGAGATCGGCGATGGTGCGCGAAACTTTCAAGATCCGATCGTAAGCGCGCGCGCTCAGGTTGAGCTCGGTCATCGCGACACGGATTAGCTCCTGCGAGTCGTCACTCAACTTGCAATGCGCCTTGATGGCGCGCGGTGTCATGCGGGCATTGCAGGTTATCTTTTTGTCGGCGCGGAAACGCACTCGCTGCCGTTCGCGCGCTCTGCCGACGCGCTCCCGAATCGCATCCGAATGTTCCTCCGGCCGCTCGCTCGAGATGTCGCGATAGGCAACCGCGGGCACTTCGATGTGGAGATCGATCCGATCGAGCAGCGGACCGGAAATGCGCTGCCGATACCGTTGCACCTGCACCGGGCTGCAGCGGCATTCGCGTTTGAGATCGCCGAAGTATCCGCAAGGGCAGGGGTTCATCGCCGCGACGAGCATGAACTCGGACGGAAAAGTGATCGTGCCGGCCGCGCGCGAGATCGTGACCCGACCGTCTTCGAGCGGCTGGCGCAGCACTTCGAGCGTGGAGCGTTTGAATTCCGGCAGCTCATCGAGAAAGAGGACGCCATTGTGGGCCAGACTCACTTCGCCGGGCGCAGGAATGGCCGAGCCGCCTAACAATCCCACATCCGAGATGGTGTGATGCGGCGAGCGGAATGGGCGTGTCGCGACAAAGGAGCGCTCCGCCGTGAGCAGGCCTGCGATGCTGTGGATTTTCGTCGTCTCGATCGCTTCCTCCAGCGCCATCGGCGGAATGATGGTGGCGATCCGTTTGGAGAGCATCGATTTGCCGGAGCCGGGCGGGCCGATCATGAGGATGTTGTGACCGCCGGCGACCGCGACTTCGACCGCGCGTTTCACGTGGCCCTGGCCTTTGACGTCGGCGAAATCGACGTCGTAATTTTGGTGGGTCGCGAAGAACTCGGCTGAGATCGCCGCGCATCGGTTGCAATTCGCGTTTCGCCCCTAACGAACTGATAGGTTTCCCGCAAATTTTGCACGCCAAAGATGTCGATGCCCTCGACCATGGCGGCTTCGCGCGCGTTCGCCGCCGGCACAATGATCGCCCGCTTTGCCGCGTCGCCGCGCTTCGAGCGCGACCGGCAACACGCCCTTGACCGCGCGGACCGCGCCATTGAGCGCGAGCTCGCCGACAAAACTGAAACTGTCGAACGGGTTGCCCTCGATTTCTTCCGCGGCCGCGATCATGCCGAGCGCGATCGGCAGATCGAAGCTCGGGCCTTCCTTTTTGATATCGGCCGGCGCGAGATTGATCGTGGTCCGCCCGCGCGGCCAAAAATAGCCGCTGTTGCTGATCGCGGTCGTGACCCGATCGCGGCTTTCCTTCACCGCCGCATCCGGCAATCCGACGATCACGATGTTGGGATTGCCGTTGGCGGCGTTGACCTCGATCTCGACTTCGTAAGCATCGACGCCGAAGACGGCGGCGGAGTAGATCCGGGAGAGCACGACGCGAGATTGGCAGAAGATTTTGCCGAAGTCCAAGCCCGCGTTAGCGGATTTTTTGTGGCGAGTCAGCAACGCGCTATTCAGCCACTAACTAATCAGCCGGGCATCATGCCCGACAAACTAAACCAGAATCAGCCGGATCCCGAGCCGTTCGACTGCCATGCGTGCGCTCGCCGGGAACTTCTCGTCTGAGATCAACGTGTCGATTTCCTGAAGCTGCGCGACCTTGATGAAACCGGTTTGATCCCATTTCGACGAGTCGGCGAGGAGGAAAACCTGCTTGGCCGCCTTGATCATGGCGCGTTTCACTTGTGCGATTTCGAGCGTGGTGTCGGTCAGGCCGCTCTCCAGATCGAGCGCTTGCGTGCCGAGAAAGACCTTCTGCACGGCCAGATTGGCCAGCGTCTGCTCGGCGAGCGGGCCGACCGTGCTTGATGCCTCGCGGCTCAAGGTTCCACCGAGGAAGATGACCTGCGCCTCGGTCGCCGCGCCGATCGTTAGGGCGACGTTTAGTGCGTTGGTCACCACCGTGAGTGGGATGATGCCGGCGAGATGGGAGGCCATTTCGACCACCGTCGTCCCGGCATCCATGATGATGGTGTCGCCCGGTGCGACGAGTTGCGCGGCCGCTTTGCCGATGCGCTGCTTCGCTTCCTGATTGAGCGTGGCGCGTTCGTTAAGGCCGAGAAGACTTTTGAGCTGTCGCGGAGCGGGGGCGGCGATGGCGCCGCCGCGATCGCGCAGGAGCGCGCCGGTCTTCTCGAGTTTGGCCAGATCGTTTCGGATCGTGACCGTGGAGACGCCAAATGTTCGCGCCAGGCTGGTGACGTGGGCGGACCCATCATTCCTGCACCAGATCGAGAATTTGATTCCGGCGATGCCGGGTCATCGGGGCTTTTGAAGAGGCGGCCCGACTTTTTGGCTTGTTTCGTTTACTTACGTTGTCTTTCACAGTCTTTTAAATACTCGCGCCACTCATTAGCGTCAAATCATAGGCAAAAATTATTTTGAATTATTTTATTGACGCCGATCAAAACTTTCGTTATCCTTCGAAATACTTCGTAAGTTTTCTATCAATATGAAACGACTTGTTGCTCTTACTGCCTGTCCAACCGGAATCGCTCACACTCTCATGGCCGCCGAAGCGCTGAAACGAGCTGCGGCCACCATGGGGCACGAAATCAGGGTCGAAACCCAGGGCTCTCTCGGGACGAAAGAGCCGCTGACCGATCGCGAAATTGCCGCGGCTGATGTCGTCCTGCTCGCGGCGGATATCCACGTCGCCATGGCGCGTTTTGCCGGAAAGCCGATTCATTCGGTTAGCACCGCTGAGGCAATTCGAAACAGCAAGGCCGTGATCGAGGCCGCGCTGGCCCTGGCTCCCGAGGAGAGCGTCACTTCAGTTCAGCCAGCTGCGCCGATTAGTGCGTCACTGCCGGAAACACCCGCCGCTGCAACGCCTGCCATCGCGTCGTTAGGCGGGAAGCGTCTCGTCGGCATCACTTCGTGCCCGACCGGCATCGCGCACACCTTTATGGCTGCGGAGGCGTTGCAAAAAGCGGCCAAGGCACTTGGCCACACAATCAAGGTTGAAACGCAGGGTTCAGTCGGGGCCAAGAATCAACTCACACCCGAAGAGATCGCCGCGGCTGACGCGGTCGTGATCGCGGCCGACACGAAGGTCGATACCTCGCGGTTTGCCGGCAAGCCGGTCTACTCCACGAGCACGAAGCAAGCGATGCACAGCGGCAAGGAGGTCATCGTTGCCGCGCTCGCGCAACCGGTAAGCGGCGCGGCGATGTCACTCTCAGAATCGGTCGAGCATGCGAAAGCCGAGCGCTCCCGAGCCCGCACCGGCCCGTACAAACATCTCATGACCGGCGTTTCCTACATGTTGCCGGTCGTGATCGCGGGCGGTCTCGCGATCGCGCTCGCCTTTGCCATCGGTGGCATTTACGCGGGTGAACAAAAGGGCACGCTGGCCGCCGCTCTGAGCCTGATCGGCGGCGGCACGGCGTTTCACTTGTTCGTCGCCGTGCTCTCCGGCTTCATTGCCTTCTCGATCGCGGATCGCCCGGGTATCGCGCCGGGGCTTGTCGGCGGCATGCTCGCACAAACGTTAGGCGCGGGATTTCTCGGCGGAATCGTTTCCGGGTTTCTCGCCGGCTACCTGACGAAATTCCTCGCCGACAAGATCAAATTGCCTTCGACGCTCGAGGGCTTGAAGCCGGTTTTGATTCTGCCGTTTCTTTCCACGATCGCGGTCGGGTTGCTCATGATCTATGTCATCGCCCCGCCGGTGCAGGCGCTCAACTCGGCCATGAATACCTGGCTCAACGGCATGCGCGGCGCGAACGCGGTCTATCTCGGCCTCATCCTCGGCGGGATGATGGCGTTCGACATGGGCGGGCCGGTCAACAAGGCCGCCTACACCTTCGCGGTCGGTTTGCTCGCGAGTAAAATTTACACGCCGATGGCTGCAGTAATCGCCGCCGGCATGACGCCGCCGCTGGGCCTCGCGCTGGCGACGATTCTGTTCAAGAACCGCTTCGATCTCGAAGAGCGTGAAGCGGGCGGGCCGGCGTTCGTCCTTGGCTTGTCGTTCATCACGGAAGGCGCGATTCCATTTGCGGCCAAAGATCCGTTTCACGTCATTCCGGCGACCATGCTGGGGTCGGCCGTGGCCGGTGCGATCTCGATGAGTGCCGGCGCGCAGTTTCTTGTTCCGCACGGCGGGATTTTCGCCGCGCTCATTCCTGGCGCGGTCACGCACCTTGTGTCGTATCTCGGTGCCATCGTGGCGGGCACGATCGTCACGACCGGCGCGCTCTTTTTTCTCAAACGACCGCTCACGGAAGTCACTCAGCCCGCTCTCGCCGTCGCTTCCTAACTCAACCGGAGACCTTCACTCATGATCAAACTCTTACCGCAACACATCCGCCTCGGCGTGCGCGCCAGGAACAAGGAAGAAGCCATCCGCGCCGCCGGCCAGGTGCTGGTCGACTCCGGCCATATCGCGCCCGGATATGTCGAGAGCATGCTCGGCCGCGAGGGCCAGGCAAACACCTACCTCGGCAACGGCATCGCCATCCCGCATGGGATGCAGAAGGACCGCGAACTGATCCATCAGACCGGCGTTTCGGTCGTGCAACTGCCTGACGGCGTGGAATGGAACGAAGGCCAGACCGTTCGCATCGTCGTCGGGATCGCGGCGAAATCCGACGAGCATCTCGGCATTCTTTCCGCCCTAACGGATGTGCTCGACGATGCGAAGACCTCGCGTCGGCTGGCCGAGACGAACGATCCACAGGAAATCATCGCCGGCTTGAGCCGGCGAACCGAAGCTGAAATCTCACCGGCTGAGAAATTGGCGGACGCGAAGGATGTGGAAGTGGTGATTGCCGGCTCGGCCGGGCTGCACGCGCGGCCCGCGACTTTCTTCGTCGATGTCGCGAACCAATTTGAAGCGGAAATCTTCGTCCGCGCCAACGGCAAGCTGGCTAATGGAAAAGCAATGGCGTCGCTCCTCAAGCTCGGCGCAGCCGCCGGCTCGAAGTTGCAAATTCTGGCCAACGGTCCCGATGCCGATGCGGCGCTCGCCGCGTTGAAAGCAGCGGTCGAGAGCGGCCTTGGCGACGAAGAAGAACCGGAAACGGTCGTCGATGAAGTTGTTTGGACGCCGGTTTCAAGCGCGCACTGGATCGGCGGGGTGAGCGCTTCGCCCGGGATCGCGATCGGGCGTCTGCATCATTTTCAATCGAGCCGCCTCGTCGTCGATGACAAACCCGAGGATGTGGAGACGGAAAAGCAAAAGCTGAAATACGCGCTCGAAGTCGGTCGCGAACAGCTCGTCGAAATCCACGACGCGGTGAAGTCGCGCTGCGGCCGCAACGAAGCCGCTATTTTTCGCGCGCACCAGGCGTTTCTGACCGATGTCGATTTGTTCAGCGAAGTCTACGAGCTGATCGAGGCCGGTCACAGCGCGGCGTGGTCGTGGCAGAAGGTGATCGATCAGCGGGTCGCGGAAGTCGAGCAGGTCGCGAATGAGCGTCTCGCCGGTCGGGCCGCGGATTTGCACGACGTCGGCCAGCGCGTGCTCCGCCTTCTCACCGGCACCCAGCAGGGCGAAGTGCATTTGCCTAACGAGCCCGTGATCCTGGTGGCGGAAGATCTCACGCCTTCGGATTCCGCCCGGCTCGATCCGAAACGCATTCTCGGACTTTGCACGGCGTCGGGCGGAGCCACCTCGCACACCGCGATTATCGCGCGCTCGCTCGATATCCCGGCGATCGTCGGCGCGGGTGCAGCCGTGTTCGAGCAAAAGGCCGGCGCGCTTTGCATTCTCGATGGCAGCACCGGCCGGCTCTATGTCGCGCCGACCGAAGCCGATCTTAAATCGGCGGAAGAGTTTCGCGTGGATCTGCAGCGCCGGCGCGATGTGGAATTCGAAACGCGCTACCAGCCCGCGATCATGACCGACGGCCACCGCGTCGAGATCGTCGCGAACATCGGCAAAGCCTCCGAAGCCGCGCGCGCAGTTGAAGCCGGCGCCGAGGGCGTGGGTTTGCTCCGAACCGAGTTTCTTTTTCTCGAACGCGAAACCGCGCCGACCGAAGAAGAGCAATTTGCCGCCTACCGCACGATGACGACGGCGCTCAACGGCTTGCCGTTGATCATTCGCACTCTCGACATCGGCGGCGACAAGGTCGTGCCGTATCTCACCTTTCCGCACGAGGACAATCCATTCCTCGGAGTACGCGGCGTGCGTCTCTGCCTGCGCCATCCGGAGCTGTTCATCCCGCAATTGCGCGCCATTTATCGCGCCTCAGTCACCGGGCCGGTAAAGATCATGTTCCCGATGATCAGCTCGCTCGAGGATCTGCGCGCGGCGAAAGAAGTCGCTGAGCAAGTCCGCGCGGAGCTTGACATTCCGCCAGTCGAAATCGGCATCATGATTGAAGTGCCGTCGGCCGCGCTGATGGCCGCCGAGTTTGCGCAGGAAGTTGATTTCTTCTCCATCGGCACGAACGACCTCACGCAATACGTGCTTGCGATGGATCGCATGCATCCCGCGCTTGCCCGGGAAGTCGATGGCTTGCACCCGGTCGTCTTGCGGCTCGTCGACCAGACTGTCCGGGCCGCGACCGCCGCCGGGAAGTGGGTTGGCGTCTGTGGCGGCGTCGCGGGCGAACCGCGCGGCGCCATGATTCTCGCCGGGCTCGGTGTGACCGAATTGAGCATGAGCCTGCCGAGCATCGCGTCGATCAAGGCGCAGCTCCGCAACACGTCGCTCGCCAAGGTCCAGGCCTATGCCAGGAAAGCGCTCGCCTGCAAATCGCCGGAAGAAGTCCGCGCCCTGCCGTTACCCGCCTAACGAATTGACCAGGTTGATCGTATGAAAGCAAACATCGCCAAATTCCAGGTCGTCACGATCACGCTCAACCCGGCGATCGATCGCACGGTCACGATTTCCAACTTCACCGCCGGTGCCGTCAATCGCGTCGAAAGCGTGCGTTCGCATCCGGGTGGCAAAGGCGTCAATGTCGCCTCCGCGCTGGCCGATCACGGGCACGGCGTCGCCGTCACCGGTTTTCTCGGGCGCTCGAACGCGGGCGCATTCGAGGAATTGTTTAGCCAGAAGAAAATCGCCGATCACTTTGTCCGCATCGCGGGACAAACGCGCATCGGGATCAAGATCACCGATCCGGTTCGAGCCGAAACAACCGACATCAATTTCCCCGGTCCCGCCCCAACTTCGGAGGAGCTCAGCATGCTGCGCTGGCAAATCGCGACGCTCGAGGCGGAATGGTTTGTCGTTGCGGGCAGCCTTCCGCCCGGGGTTGATCCGAAAATCTACCGCGACATCATCGCGAGCTTGCGCCAGAGCGGCCGCAAGGTGCTGCTCGACACGAGCGGCGAACCCTTCTCCCTGGCGCTCGAGGCCAGGCCGACAGTGGTCAAGCCAAACATTCACGAATTCGAGGCCTTCGTCGGCCACCCGCTGAGCAACGAACAGGAAGTCGTTGCCGCCGCGCGCACCTTGATCGATCGCGGCATCGAACTTGTGGTCATCTCGATGGGCAAGGAGGGCGCCTGTTTTATCACTGCGACGGAATCTGTCATGGCGCGGCCGCCCGAGATCGAGGTGAAAAGCACCGTGGGCGCGGGTGACGCCATGGTTGCCGGCATTCTTTCGGGCCAGTTGGAGAAGCTTTCGTTAGGCGAGTGTGCCCGGCTCGCGACTGCATTTTCCATCGACAGTCTCGGCCGCTTGGAAAGCGGGTTGAGCTCACGCAGTGCAATCGAGAGCGCGATGCAAAAAGTCACCCTCGCCTAACCAAACAAAGACATGAAAAGATTAGCTCTCCTCGCCAGCCTCGCCTTCACCTCTCAATACGCATTCGCGCAGACCGCCCCGGTCTCTCCGCCAATCGCGCCATCCGTTACGGCCGGGCCGGAGACCTCCGTCACCGCGTCGCAAAACGAGTCGTGGATGCAGGGGAAATACGGCCTGGGCAGCATGTCTGGCCTGCGGACTGAGCTGTCTGACGCCGGGGTTGAGCCGTTTTTATTCTATACCAGCATCTTCTCGGGCAACCCGGTCGGGGGGGCGAGGCAGGGCGAGACCTATGTCGATGATTTTTATTTCGGAGCAAACCTCTTTCTCAAGAAACTCATCGGCTGGGAAGGCGCGAAGCTGACCATCACCGGCGTCAACCGCGACGGCCCCGGTCTGACGGAAAACTATGTCCATAGTCGCTATGATGTTCAACAAACCGTCGGTGGTCAGACGATCTTCTTTTATCAGCTTTTCCTCGAGCAGCGGTTTTGGGATGACAAGGCCTCGCTCAAGCTCGGCCGTTTCGGCGCTTCGGACGACTTCAACGGCTCGAAAATCTACGGCCTATACTTGAACAACGGGATCGACGGCGACATCCGCAACGTTCTTTTCGATACGCAGTTTTCGGCCTATCCATTTGCCACCTGGGCCGCGCGACTGCGCGTCGACCCGACGCCGGAATGGAATGCGCAGGTCGGCGTCTTCCAAACCTGGACCGATATTTTCGATTCTACTCTTCACGGATTGGACTGGGGCTATCCGCTCAGAGGACGGCGTCTTCCTGATCGGGCAGGTCGGCTGGAGTCCGGAGTTCTGGAAACGGTCAGTGCCGGGCGAAAGCAAGGACAGTAAGACGGTCGCTGCCTCGGAAATGAAGGGCCTTCCTGGACACTATTGGGTGGGCGGATCATTCTCGCCCTGGAGCGGATTCAGCCGAGTTTGGGACGGATAACAAGCGGGCCGGGTCCTATGGATTCTACGTCCACGGCGACCAGATGGTTTACCAGGAGACGCCCGGGAGTGACCAAGGCTTGACGATTTGGGCGGCCTCGGGTCTCTATCCGCAGCCCAGCATCTCGATCGTGCCATTCCAGGTCAACGTCGGACTCGTCTACAAAGGATTAATTCCGCGACGCGACGATGACCAGACCACGTTCGGAGTCATCTACGGCAAGTTCAGCGGCGACTATGCGCGCACCGTAAAGGCGGCGGGCAACGGTGACCCGGACTACGAGTCGGTCATCGAAACGGGGTATCGAATTCAACTGACCAAGTTCGCCTTCATCCAGCCCGACATCCAATGGGTCATTCGTCCGAGCGGCACCGGACGAATCCCTAATGCGCTCGTCATCGGGGCGGAAATGGGGATTACTTTCTGACAGGCACGGATTAGTGCGCATCTTGTAGGGCTTCTCCGGCCACAGCGGGCTTTGAGGATCGCCATCACCTTGGCAAAGCGCCGCTGCCCAGAAATCGAGTTGGAGCCTTGCCTAACGAAGCCGGGAGCTATTTCCGCGGCGTTCTTCCTTCTTCGGCGTCATGCAGGTCGACCCAGGTTTGGATATCCTGGCGGTCACCCCAGTTAAGAGCTTCCTTCGTCGCCTGCAGATCGTCGCTTCCGGCATCGCGCCAGCCGCGTTTGGCCAGAAAGGCATTCCAGATTTCGATCTCCTCTTCGCTCGGTCGCCGGCCCCTGGCAAAGCACCATTCGAGGATTTCCTCGTCCGACCCGCCCTCCAGGGTCCGCTTCGCGAGCTGGTCGTAATCGATCCCCAGAAATCGGGTGCAGCGCGAATCGAAAGCGGTTGGCTCATCGACTCCGATAAAGTAATCGGACGGCAACTCTCCCGCAGCATGCAGCCGAATCTTGTCCAGCATGCGCGCGAAATAAATCAGCCCTTTGGTCTCGCAATAGTCGCTGCAGGGAGCTCGCATCGAGGAAAGCTTCCGGGCCTTGTGTTAATGTGTCAATATCGGCTTGGGACAATGAGGGTCACGCCTTTGGCCAGAGTAGGACGAAACAGTGTGTCCGGAAAAAAGCGACGACGACGGTCGATCATCGCTTTCGAGATGATCCGGCTTGATCGCCTGGCGGCCGAACCGCTTCACCAGCAGCTTTATCGGCAAATTCGCGACGAATTGGTTAGTGGGAATTTTAGCAACAGTTCCTCCCGGCTGCCGTCCTCGCGCGCCCTCGCCGCCGACCTCGGCATCTCGAGGCTTACCGTAAACCTCGCCTTCGTGAAGTTACATGAGGAAGGCTACCTTCGGTCCAAAGTTGGATCCGGCACTTTCGTCGCGGCAGCGCCTGATCTATCGCCGGTGAGTGTTGATCAAAGGCACCGTAACAGATCTGGGTAACCTTGGCGCGGAGTTTTGGAATACACCCACTGCGATCAATAACAACGGGACCGTAGTTGGTTTCGCCGGCGACCCGGCTTTCCCGGAAGGCGACATCCTGCACGGTTTTATCTGGACGAAAGCGACCGGGATTCAACCGCTCCCGCCGTTGGCAAACCGGACGCCGGAACATGTCGACAGCGAGCCCTACGGGTTGAACGACCAGGGCCAGGCGGTAGGTATCTCCTGCGACGCCGGTTTCACCGACTGTCGCGGCGTCCTTTGGGAAGACGGAGTAGCGCACGACCTGAATGACCCGGACAACACCGGCTTCATTGGTGTCATCGACCAGGCCAAAGACATCAACAACGCCGGGCAAATCACCGGCCGGGCGACCGATCCTAACACCCTTGCAAGAGTGGCGATTGTAGCGGTCCCCGTGGACTAGCCTCTGACGGTTGGGGCGTGCGCTGCCCCGACGGCGGAAGGAGCGGGCAGCGCGCGTCCACGTCCAAAGCTGGCCGAGAGTCGGATCGGTGCTAGTGGGAAGGTTCTGTCGAGACGCCCCAATTTACCTTGATCCCATGGCGCGCTGCATACGGCTTGCCCGCGGCCGTGAGCCGATCGGAAAGTTTTTCGAAGTCGGAGCGATATTTTGTTTCGATGGCCCGGGCCAATGAATCGATCTCTTCCCGGGCCGCGCCTTCATCGTAGAGGCTGGCGAGCTGCTGGTATTCGGTTTTGTAGACGGGCAGGACAAATTCGTAGAGGGCGACGGAAGCCTGCAGGATGTCGCGGGTATCGTCGCTCTCTTTGAGTTTCTTCACCTTCTCGAAATTCGTCTCGAGCGACGTAATGGCGTTGTCGATCACTTCCTTTCGCTTCATGGGGATTGTCTCGCCATTTCCGGTCTCCGATAGTTTCACCGAAGGGCTTTCCAATTCTCGGCGCAGACCACTGCCGGCAAAGCCGTGCATGAGATTGCAGTTGAGGACGGCCCGGTCGAAATAGTTTTCCGGCGTCGCCGTATCGCACGAGACGAGAAAAAGACAGAAAGCGATCGAGAAGAGGCGTGGCGTGATTTTGCTCATGGCTGGCAGTTTGGCGATAAGGTGAATTCGATCAGCGCCGCCGAAGCGTTGCCGGTCTCGCGGGCTTTTGGCCGGTTGTAGGCTGGAAAGATTGCTACAGACTGCGCAGCGCCTGGTCGAGGACTTCGAGAACGAAATCGGCGTCCTGTTGGTGGATGCACATCGGGGGCGAGAAGCGGATGGTTTGCCCGTGCAGGCCGCCTTTGCCTAACAACAGGCCAAGGTCGCGGCAGATTTCGAGGACCTGGGCGCATTCCGCCTTGGCCGGTTCCTTGGTCGCGCGGTCTTTGACCAGTTCGATCCCGAGCATGAGGCCTTTGCCGCGCACGTCGCCAATCACGTTGTGTTTTTCCTTCAGCCGCTGCAGCCCGGCGGAGAGGTGGTTGCCCATCGCGAGAGAATTGGCCTGCAACTTTTCGCGGTCGATCACTTCAAGGACTGTCTTGCCGATCGCGGAAACAATCGGATTGCCCCCGAAGGTGTTGAAATGAATCCGCTGCGAAAGCGCCGCCGCGATCTTCGGCGTGGTCACGACCGCGCCTAACGGACAGCCGTTTCCGATTCCTTTCGCCATGCAGACAATATCGGGAATCACCCCCTGGGTTTCGAAGCCCCAGTAATGCGTGCCGGTGCGGCCGAAGCCGGTCTGCACCTCGTCCGCGATGCAAACGCCGCCCGCGGCGCGCACGTGTTCGTAAGCATGTTTCAGGTAATCGTTAGGGAAAACAACGCAGCCGCCAACGCCCTGGATGGATTCGGCAATGAAGCCGGCGATCTGCCCCGGAGTCGCGTAGTCGATCAGGTTCTTCACATCGGCGGCATATTTTTTGCCCGCTTCCGGATCGTCGTGTCCCCACGCGCCGCGGTAGGGATCGGGCGTGATCGAATGATGAACGCCGAAACTATGCGGCACATTAAACTTCCAGGTGTGATGCGCTGTCAGGCCCATCCCTGATGCGTTGCCTCCGTGGTAGGCGTTCCGCAGGGCGATCATGTCGTAGTTGCCGGTGTAAGCCCGCGCCATAAGGAGCGCGAGATCGTTCGCCTCCGAGCCAGAGTTGACAAAATAGCAGACCTTCAGATCGCCCGGCATCTTTGCGGCGAGCTTCTCCGCGTACTCCGCAATGTTCGGGTGCAGATAAATCGTGGTTGAATGTTGCAGCAACTCGTTCTGCTTTCGCGCCGCCTCAACCACATCGGGATGGCAATGGCCAACGCTGATTGTCACGATCCCGCCCAGTGCATCGAGATAACGCCGTCCGGTTTCGTCCCAGACGTATTGCATCTTTCCCTCCACCAGGGTGAGCGGTTTCTTGTAGTAGAGGAAGATCCCTGGATTCAGGAATTCCCTGCGCAGGCGCAGAATCTCATCTGGCGACGGTCCGGTATAGAGCCGCGGCTGGTGATCGAAGGGTGGTAGTTCAGGTGTTTGCATAGGTCATTCCGAGCGCAGAGGAGACCCGCAGCGAAACCTTCAAGGTCACTTCAACGGGATCCTTCGCTTCCGCTCAGGATGACATCGTTTGCCGGCCCGCGCGACCCTGTGATGCCGCCGGAGTAGAGTTGTAATGCAAATCGCCATTCCGACCCAAAGCGCGGCGATGTTCCACATCGACCAGGTGCGTCTCGCTGGACGGGATCGGTGCGAGTCCGCATTGATTAGCGCCGTGGATTCGAGCACAAACGGGAGTGCAGCTGTCGGCGTAGTAGTTGGTCGAGGCATGCGGCCGCGCATCCTGTCAGCGCGAGTGTCTTCGAGTCGAGCGATTCCTTCACCACGCGATTTGAACCAAGCCTGATTCGAGTTGCCGTCCGATTCCTTAATTTGCTATACCACCGCTCATGAACCTGAAACGTTGTCTGCTTCTCGTCCTGTCCGTGGCTGGCTCTTTTCTGCTCAATCAGTTCGCGTTTGCTCAGGAGGACGCCCTAAAGGATCCCGATCTGCAAGAGATGCTGAAGGAGGCCAAAGAGCTTCAAAAAGAGAGCGACTCCGCCAAATCGCCGGTAAAAATGTCCGATCTGAAGAAGCAGGCCGACGAAATCCAGGCGCAGCAGAAGCAAGAGGAGGAGAAGGAAAAGGCCGCCCTGCAAAAACAGCTCGCTGGCGCCGGGTCCCGTCGCCCTGCCCGACTGGACACCAGCCACTCCGCAATTCCACGCCACCGGTCCGGTGAGCAAGAAAATCGTCGATGACGAAGTCCGCATCATCCAAACCGGCACGTCGCCGCTGAGTCCGAAGGAATTGGGCGATGCGTGGGAAGCGGCCGTGGCCGGCAAAGAGATCAATAACTCGCGCAACAACATCACCATGAACGGCGCGCCCAGCGTCGTCCTTTACCTCTCCACCCGCACCGACCCCCGGCAAGAGGTGGAAATGGAAGCAAAGCGCGAAGCCAACGGCAAGATCACCGAAGTCAATATCTCCTCGCCCTTGCCCAAACCGGAAGCGGCGAGTGACTAACGAGTATTAGTGCTGCGCAAAGTCACCTTGGCCGCATCCTTGGCCTTGGCTCGTCACTTCATTGAGGCGGCAAACAGTTCCACGTCGTTGCTGAAGCCGTCTGCATCGACGCCATTCGGGGCGGTGAAGAGGAGCTTGTTTCCCAACACCGTCAAGTGATCGATCGCGTAACCGAAGTTATTCCCTGGCTCTTGATAGACCATTTGCGTGCCCTCGGTCGTCCCATCGGTCGCCCAGAGCTGGGTTTGCACCGTGAAATGCGGATCATCCGGCACGATCGTGACAAAGAAAAGCAGCCCGCCGGCGACCTTGAAACTTTGCGGCGACGAGCGCAGCGCGCCCGGGTTGATGTCGGCAAAAAGCTGCGTGCCCTCTTCCGTTCCGTCCGTCACCCAGAGCTCGGTCCCGTGAACGCCGTCGTCGGCGCTGAAGTAGACGCGGTGCTTGTATTCGGTCATGCCTAACGGGACTGAGTCTCCCGCAAGGTTGATATCTTTCAGCAACCGCGTGCCTTCCTCGGTCCCGTCGCTCCGGAAAAGTTCGAGACCGTGCGTCCCATCGTCCGCGAGGAAGATCAAAACATTGCGCGCGCCGCTTCGATCCGCAGGCTGAGGTTCCGCCGACGGCGGCTGGAACCGCGCCAGGATTGGATACTGTGGCCCCGATCCGGTCGCCCCAGGATTCAGGTCCGCCACTTGGACCGTACCAGCCTCGGTGCCATCGGTGCGCCACAGTTCGGTGCCGTGGAGTCCATCGTTCGCGCTGAAAAAGACAAAGTGATTGTAACGAATGAAGTCCGTCGGCGTCGATGGCTCGAAGCCGGGGTTGATATCCTTCACCCGATAGGTGCCCTCGGCCGTCCCATCGGTGCGGAATAATTCCCGGTTGTAAGTCGCTGTGCCATCACGGTGGTAAACGACGGAATCATCCGCCGCGAAGTAGGCGACATCACGCAGGTCCGTAAACTCGATCGGGATCGACCACTCCGGTCCAGGATGCAGATCGAGGATTCGGCTGGTGCCGGCTGCGGTTCCATCGGTTTTCCAAGGCTCGAGCCCGCCCACCGGGTCCAGTGCGGTGAAAAGAATGGTGCTTGCATCGAGCGCCGTGAAATTGCCCGGCAACGGCGGTCCAAAGGTGCCACCTCCCGTTAACCCCGGAAAAGTATCAACCAGCAAGCTGGTTCCGACCGCCGTGCCATCGCTGCGCCAGGCCTTCGAGCCTGTGAAATCGGAGGTATCGAATCCATTGAAGTAGAGCGTGCCATTCACCGCCGCGATGCCATCGGGGAACCCATTGAGCGGGCCCGGGTTGAGATCGATCACTAATTCCGTGCCCGCTTCAGTGCCATCGGTGCGCCACAACTCATAACCATGCGGGCCGTCGTTGGCGCGGAAATAGGCGAGGCCATTCAGCGTCACAAACGCGGCGGCATCCGACCCGTCCGTCCCCGGATTGATGTCCTTTACCAAGCGGACCACCGGCACCTCTTGGGCCGAGGCTTGAGAAACGAAGAGAAGCGCGGCAGCGGCGGTCACCGGGATGCGGCCACTCCACGCGAACACACGAGAGAGAGATAAGATTGCCATCAGGATTTCTAACGGCTCTGCCCGGATCGTCAATCCTCTGGATATGATCGACTGGAAGGTTTCCGCCCCAACCACCCGCGCGCATTGGGAAACCCAAGCGCAGCATTCGGCACCAGCGGCCTCTCCCGCGGAGTATGGGTAATTGGACTGCGGCGAAAAATTTATTTGCCGGAGGCTCCGACACGCTTGCGCAGCCAAGACGGCGGTCGCGAGATGTGTATCGAGCTTGAGCGCTGGTAGTTAGCCTTACACCGCAGGAACGGCAGCGTCGCCGGAGATCGGCTTCCGCTCTCGCGCGCCGAGCGTGTGAATCCGTTTTTCACTGAATACCGCGTCTCAACCATCGTCCGACCCCACATGAAATCGCGGACCCTATTCGACGCAGGTGCTGTCATTCATCGTCTTACTGTTAGGACCCCAACCGCGCTGCCCAGCGCTCTGATCTGAGCCGTGGATTCGAACGCCGACATTTCCCCGCCCGATTCGTCCCGCGCCATTCGCGATCCAACCAAAGCGGCCGCTCAGCGTGCGGCTCGGCGCAAACGGAGACCAAAGGCAAAGAGTCCGGCGGAATCACTCAACGGCAAATTCGCGGAGCCAGCCCTATCCGCGCCCGGTACCCTGGCCCGGACAAAAGCCCTGCTCTTGGCCGCGCTCAGAGTCTGGGAGTTAAAGCGAGGCATCCGAGACTAACTGTGTCGTTCGTTAGGTAACACATCACTTACCGCCAGACTATCAGTCCTCGCGAGAATCAAGGCGAGAAAAGCACTGGGCCAGTGCGCGTTGCGGCCGGCTTTGTTTCATTCAGTGCGTTCCCGACTCGGCCCGCTGCTCGATCTGCTCCACGCTCGGCGAAGACTTGCGAATCCAGTCCCGGGCTCCCTGAATTTCCTGCTGCGCTGCGACCGTAACGGGCGTTTTCGGCTGCGCCCGCGCCACCATTTTGCGGCCGATCTTGACCGGTTTTGCTCGCTTGATGGAAAAGTCCCAGTGCCAGCCAAAGCGCAGAAGCGCATAATACATCGTCTTGGCCTCGAGCGCGCCGACTCCGCTGCACCGCATTGCATCATAAAACATCCGGTCGCACTCCTGCGGCGGCCGATCCTGTCGGTCGTAGGAGACATCGTGTAGGACGGATGCATTGCGATATTTTCCCTCGAAGGGACCGCCCATGAATGACCATAGCGCGCGCGGAATCGATGCCCCATCGACCACCGACCCGGCCGGCGCAACCCACACGATGCCATGCGGATCGGTGTAACGTAGTTCGCTCAGGAGCGTCATGCTGCGTCCGTCCGGGTTCCAGCGTGTCACCGGCACGCCTGTGTAATAGCCCCACGGATGGCCCTGCGTCGCCGCTTCGCGCCAGGAGACGGGCGGGCGCGACCCGCAGCCGGCAAAAAGGCTCGCCGCCAAAAGTAACGTGAAAAATTGACTCCGTTTCGTCATCCGGTCTTCGAGACGATTCGCAATTGTCTCTGAGACGCAACTCTTCGAAGGTTTCGACTAGGCGAACCGGAGGGATGATTACGTTGCGGGAGCGATTTTCGGCAGTGTGTTAAGCTGGCGCCTTCATGACCGGCGCCGATTCGCGTTCTACACAAAATACGAACCCAGCGGCGGAAGCGGGACTTCTCGCGCGCATGGCGCTTGCATTGACCGCCTGGACCGAGCGGTGGGTACCGGATGCCTTCGTCTTCGCGCTCCTCGCCACCCTGATCGTGATCGTCGCCGGCGTCGCATTTACGCCCTCAAGCCTGCCGCAGGTAATCGATGCCTGGGGACGCGGTTTGTGGGAGTTGATTCCATTCACGCTCCAGATGGCCCTCATCATCATCACCGGGCATGTGCTCGCGACCTCGCAACCGGTGGGACGGGTCATTCGCAGAGTCGCGGCATGGCCGACGACGCCGCGCAGCGCCGTTGCGCTCGTGACGTTCTTCGCCATGACAAGCTCATGGTTCAACTGGGGGTTCAGCCTCATCTTCAGCGCCGTTCTCGCGCGAGAAATTGCGCGTCGCGTCGATGGCGTCGACTATCGAGCGCTCGCTGCCGCCAGTTTCCTCGGCCTCGGCAGCATCTGGGCGCAAGGGTTGAGCGGATCGGCTGCCTTGCAAATGGCCACGCCGGGAGCACTGCAGCCACAGATCCGGGAGATCGTCGCCCAAGACGGCATGGTCGCGGGCGGGCTCATCCCGTTCAGTCATACGATTTTTCTTTGGCAGAGCCTCTTGTCGGTGGTGATAGAGATTCTCGTCGTGACGACCGTGATGTGGCTGGTTACGCCACCGGCGGGGCGAGGAAAGACGGCGCGCGATCTCGGCATCGCGCTCGGCAAGGCAGAGATCGAACCGCCCGCGCCAATCGGGAAACCGACTCCGGGCCAGTGGCTCGAACATTCCCCCATCCTCAACTGGCTGATCGTCCTCGTTGGCGGAACATACCTGGTTCGATATTTCATGCAGGCTGGTGAGCCGCTGAACGCGATCAACCTGAACACCGTCAATCTTACTTTTCTTCTCTTCGGTTTTCTGCTCCACAAGACTCCGGCGCGCCTGATGCACGCCGTGCAGGGCGCGACGCCGGCGGTGTGGGGTGTTATTCTTCAGTTCCCGTTCTACGCGGGCATCGCGGGTATCATCACCTCGACCCACCTGAGTCAACGAATCGCTCATATGTTCGTTAATCTCTCCTCCGCGCATACCTTTCCAGCGATCGTTGCGACCTACTCAGCCGTGCTCGGCGTGTTTGTGCCGTCCGGCGGTTCGAAATGGGTCGTCGAAGCGCCCTACGTCATGGCCGCGGCGCACGAACTCAAGGTTCACCTCGGCTGGGTTGTGGCATCCTACGACCTGGGAGAAGCGCTCGCCAATCTGGTGCAACCATTCTGGATGCTGCCGATCCTGGGGCTGTTTCAGCTCCGCGCACGCGACGTCATGGGCTACACCTTCATCGTCTTTCTCGTGCTCGTGCCCGTGGTGCTGCTGCTCGTGACGATCCTCGGCGCGACCCTGTCCTATCCGCTGTAGCGAGAACGCGGCCACGAACTGGAGAACCGAACGGAGGGCGATCGGGTTGGGTTCCTGGAATACTACTTTTTCGCTGCAGTCCGCCCGAACAGTCGAAGACGAGAAGTCAGAGAATTCCATCTGAGCTGTTTCTCATGGCGTTTGCGTGCTCGGAGGTAGTTTCGAAGGACGATCGTCCCGGCGACGAGCGGCTCTCGACCAATGACCAACACTGGTTCTCGATTACGAATGTGCATAATTTCAAAATTTACTATTTTTGCCATAATGTTGGCAATATTTTTCGTGGTGGCCAACCGTGCGGAAAAGGAAGACAGTCGAATCGCCCACCCTGCGAAGGCTGAGTGAGCGACGATAAGCAGACGGTGAGAAAGAAGCTTCCTTATCGCGCCGCGATCAGCTTTTATATCCGCGTATGAAAATCATTAGCTCGGTTCTAATTCCGTTCGGACTGCTGGCATTTGCATTCAGTGGCGGGGGCGCCCAGACGATGGAAGAGCCAGCTGCGGCCGCAGCGCCGCAGAGCCCGGCGGTGCCGGCAATCTTCCTGAAGTACGCCGATTTCAAGTGGGACAGAATTTTGCCTGATCTGGGGACCGATTCACCGGAGATCTCTATTCTCCACAGTGATCCGACGACGCATGCGACGCAGCTCATGATCCGCACGCCGAGCGCAATACATGTGCGCAAACATTGGCACAGCGCGAACGAGACTCACACCATGATCGCCGGGACCGCGACCTTCGCCTGTGACGGGAAGCGGATGGAATTGGGGCCGGGTTCGTTTAACTTCATGCCGGCCAGGATGGTGCACGAAGCATGGCTCCCGGCAGGATCAATCACCTTTATCACCGTAGATGCCGCGTGGGATCTCAACTGGGTGGAGGGCGCCCCGAGTGCCGCGGATTTGATGAAGTAGAAACTCGGCGAGCTGATCAGGCGCGGTCGTTGGAGATTTACTAGAAAGGCGAAGCGCGACCAAGAGATTTTCTTTATTCGAGATTGTACACCTCAACCAGACCGACTCCGGTTCCACCATCGGCGCCAATCGTGACGGCGGTATAGGCGCCTAGCGGTAAATGCAGGATCGTTGCAGCCTCCGCATCGTCCGACGGCGCGATCTGGTTTTGTTCGAGATCGAGGGCGCTCGAATCATCCCGCCAATTGTCATTCGTGGCCAGGGCGGAGCCATTCTGGTCGTAGACTGTGAAGCTTGGATCCTTCAGAGGGTCACCGATTCCCGCCGCGCTGAGCGAGGGTCCGAGCGACCGTACCACGACCGTCGAGCTATCGACCGCCCCGACGATAAAGCCAGCAATGAGCAGATCCGAGTCCGGTGCCGACGATCCCGCGAGTGCTGATGTTTGCCAGACTTGAATTGCTCGCGGGCGAAAGGTCATACACTTCCACCAGTCCAATACCCTGCGTGGTATCTTTTCCCGTCACCACGGCGGTATACGCGCCAGGCTCCAGCGTAGTCCGCAGCGCGGCTTCAGCGGGATCGCTCGGCGCCAGCCCATCGGCGGCGATCTGATCGACGTTGGCTCCCGCCTGCCAATTGTCGTTGCGTCGCGAGCGCATGGCCAGCGGCATCATACAAGGTGATAACTGGATCGGCCAACGTTCCCGAAAGACCGGCGTTCCCCAGAGAGGGGCCGAGGGCGCGCAGCACGACCGTCTTAGGATCGCTGCCGGTGACGATAAATCCACCGATCAGAGCGTCTTGATCAGGACCCACGAGGCCGCGGGTGGAAAGGTTGAGCGACTGCGGCCCGACCGCCGGGAAGGCAGTGCTTTCAAGATGAAGCGGCACGGCGTTGAAAACCTCCAAACACCCGGCGGTCGGGTATTGGTAGTCGAAAACTTTCTGACCGGTGGCATCCAAACCGACAAGGCGAGCGTGAAAAACCTGATCCCCGACAACGTAGGCGTAATCTACGAGGTAATTCAGCGGTAAGTCTTCATAGACACTTCCGCAATAGGGGCTATCGACACTCGCGTCCATCGGATAGTTCCACACTTCTGTCGCCGTCATGGTATTCACGTCTATGTGGTACTTCCGCGGACTGGTGTAGGTGCGAATCGCTCCGGGCGGCTGCTGGAAAAGGCTGTTGAGTCCGTTATCCAAGACAAGGACGTCCTGATCGTAAGTGATCGAAACCGCATGCTGGCCAATCGGCGGCAAGCTACCGGGCGCAAGATTTAGGGCGTATTGTTGAAGAGAAGGAAAGTAGTACCAGAGTTTCTCGTGATCGCCCAGGATCCATTTGATTGCGCCGGTCGTGTAATCGATGCAAATGAGAAAGTTTTCCCGGCTCGAGACAATCAGGGAGTCATCCGCGCGATTGTAAGTCACAGCATTGCTGTGAAACCAATCAGTCGGCGCGCCGAAAACGAACTCCGCCGGGATCGTTTCCGCCAGCGATCATGGCCGCGGATATAATGTCAGCCATGTTCCATGTCTTGAGGAGCTTCCCTTCCGTGTCGATTTCCATGATGATCGATTCGAGGTAAGAATTTGTGTCGGCCTCAAAAAGCAGTCCGGATTTGCCGCGATCCACATTGTGGTGGAATTCAGTTCACGCCCGGCACTGGCATAATCTCCGAGCAGGCTTACGGTCCCATCGAGATCGTTGCGATAGAGAAGCGACCCATTGGCGATGTAGATTGAGTTTTCAAAGAAGGCCAGACTGAAAAACTTCAAACCAGCCGTCCCGACCCAGCGCAGGGCGCCATCGGTATCGATGATTGCGGGGGAGTAGGTGCTGCAGGCTCCCTTGAGCAGGATGTAATCGTAGCTTAGAGAATTACCTGCCGTCTTGGCTTGTAAGATGGTCGGAGTTTTGTAGCCGCAAGGGTCATTAAAGGTTGTGGTCGTGATCGTTGTGCTGTCCTGCTTGGACGAGCCGTCATTGAAAAAGTAGGTAAGGGTGACGGTGTTAGGTGTAGCCGTCGTAAAGGCCGTAAATCGGAAGAAAAATCGTCCCCGTTCCGATATCGCCGCGCTCCGCCAAGATAGCTGCTGGAGTATGTGGCCGATAAAGGCCGGGTAGAAGACTCGGATTTTGGAGCAATCGTGAATTGGATGCTCTTGATCGAGGCGGTGTCGCTTACGCTGAGCGTCAGTTGGCTAAGAAACGGCGTCGCGCCCGCGATCTGGCGATCAATCGTGATAGTGGTGTCGTCGGCTTGAGTCGCGAGAGCAACGCGGCAAAAGCAAATCAGAATTGTCAGCTAGAAGCAGGTTTTTCACGAACGCGCGCTCCGGAAGGTGCCAAACCAACCATGCTATTTCCAACCCAAACATTTGGTTCTTTCCGGTCTTGTGCGGACGGCCGGGGAAATCGGCTGGGGTAGGGGGCGGTGGGGCGGGCTTGCCCGTTGTCGCGGAAGGTCTTGACCACCTGTGACTTAGACTTCGCGCTTCTGGTGCGGATTTTTCGCTGGCGTCCCGAGCGTTTCGGGGGAGTGTTCTCTCATGGGCAAAGGCGCGCTTTCTACGATGGCGGCAATTCTCGGTGTTTGTTTTTCGTTGTCGGCGCAGGAGATAAGAATCCCGAGCTCGATCCAACCTGCGAGCCTCGCTCTCAGTCAAGCAAGCCCGCGCGAGATGGTGGAAGGTCGTGTTGCCTTAGAAGGAATTAATACTTTCCGCACGTTGAACAACGCGTGGTATGGCTCTGGGCCGTTGACACTGGTTGATGGACGGCTTTTCTCTTTCCCGCGTGCCTTTGGTTGGGTGGAAGCGACGCCAAGCGATTTTCTGCCGGCCTTTACCACGCAGGCACTCCCACGAGCGACTCCGGTGACGATCGCTGGCGGGCGACACCGACAGCAAGGCGGTGGATCTACCGCACCAGTTTGACTATGTCGGCGGCGAAGTGAGCGTGTTCTACGGGAGGTCGACTTGGCAAATCCAAGCGCGAAGTAGTGCAAGGATCCTTCCTGAGTGAGGTGGTGGATGGGAACACTCACATCATAGTTGGTGGATCCTACGGTCATTCGAGCGGACATGTTCCGCGCCCCATCGGGTGGTAGCTGCGCCGGACCGCGGAGAAGACGACGACCAGCGTTCGATTGAAGCGGGACACACTGTTTCCTGCCTTCGTGATTCAGCCTGTTGCTCGGTGTCGCTCGGCGGCACAATAAATGAAGACGCGAACGCGGCAACTAGAACGCTTGATTGCCGTTGATCGTTACGGCTTCGGCTCTTCCTTTTTCTCTGGCATCACCGTTGCCTGCCAGGCGACCGCCTGCCATTTGCCATCCCGCTTGAGGAAGGTGCCGGTGTTGAGGTAATTGTTGACCGTTTTCTTTCCGGCCTTGTCCGTCGTTCCGACGAGGCGGAAGGCGACTATGGCGGTGTCCCCGTATTGCTGGATGCGGATGTCTTCAGCGGTGAAAACGGTGGTTTCGTCGCCTGGCTTGGGCGGACCTTCCTCCCGCACTTCTTTCATGATGTCCGCTTTGCCGATCCGGCGACCGGCCGAGGCGGTGTAGATCAGGTCGTCCGCCCAAAAGCGTTCGTGCATCGCGGCGTCGTTGTGACCGGCGCCGGCCAGAAAGTCTTGCAGCAGTTTGGTCAGCTCCGGGGCATCCGGCGCGGTCTGCGCTTGAAGACCCGAGCTGAGAGTGAGGAGTATGATCGAAGAAAGAAGGATGCGTTTCATGATAGCAATATGTGCGAAATCTGATTGGAGCCCGAAGGGACGGCGCAAATTCGAAGGTGAGCGAGTGGAGCGAGCGAATCAAATGCTGTCAGGCTGAATTATTTGGAGATGAGCCAGCGGCCTCCGTCGCGCCGGCGAGCTTCGCGACGGGCCAGCCAGAGGCAGACGAGGGCAAAGGCAATCATCACCACACCCCAGATGAGATTGATATTGATACCTAACGAACGTGCGTCGGCCGCCGGAGTGGCGCGCAGGCCGGCGATGATGAGGAGAATTCCAAGCGTGGAGAAAAGCCAGCCTAAGGGACGTCGAAGATCGAAGAAGCTCATGCGGATTACCAGAAGAGGATGTTCAGGATCAACGCCATGAAAAGGACCAGCACGCCGAGAGCAGCCGGACGTTTATACCAAACAACGTCGGCCTCGGTCGTGCGCGGGGTGAGGGATGAGACGAGGCCTGTGAGCTGGACGTCGGATCTCTGTTGTCGCGTCACCAACGAAATTAGGATTGTGACCACGAAGCAGGTCGTCCAGGCGAAGATGGCGGTCCAGAAATTCTGCGCCATTTCGCTCGGATAGACATGGAGCACGTGGCCGAGCCAGCCGCCCTTGGCCAGGGTCATCGCGCCGTGCGGTTGGGTGAGCCCGTGATGGAAAGCCGCCGCGAGTATGCCACTGAGCAGGCCGAAGAAGGCGGCGTGCCCGGTCGTGCGTCGCCAAAACATGCCGAGTAGGAATGTGGCGAAGAGTGGTGCGTTGACGAAAGCGAAGACGAGCTGGAGCAAGTCCATGATGTTGTTGAAATGAGCCGCGAAATAGGCGGCTGCCACGCTGACCGCGATGCCGACGACAGTCGCGGCGCGGCCCATCCAAAGAAGCGCGGAGTCCGTTGCTTTCGGTCGCAAATAGGCCTGGTAAATGTCGTAGGTCCAGACGGTGTTGAAGGCCGTCACGTTGCCTGCCATCCCGGACATGAACGAGGCCATCAAGGCGGTTAGGCCGAGGCCGAGAATGCCGGAGGGAAAGTAATGGCCGAGCATCATCGGGATGACGAGATCATAGTTGGGCGTGCCGTCCGGTTTCGCAGGGAGGGAGAAGCCACTCGCGCCGTGGTGTTGGGTGAGGGCGATGGCGATCATGCCGGGTAGAATAACGAGGAAAGGAAAGAACATTTTCGGAACGGCAGCGACGAGCGGGGTGCGGCGCGCCGCCGACATCGATTCCGCCGCCATCGCCCGCTGCATGACGAGAAAATCGGTGCACCAATAACCGAACGAAAGCACGAAACCGAGACCCATGATCATGGCGAACCATTGCACACCCATTGGATTCTCCGCGGCGCTGCCCAGGAATTTCCAGGAGTTGGTAAACGCGCCGGGCGCGAAACCTTGCGCAGTCGACACGGCTCGCGAGACGGGTTTGCAATCCGCTCCAGCCACCGACGTCGCGCAGCCCGAGAAAAACGAGGGGCGCAAATCCGGCGACGATGAGGAAAAACTGCATAACTTCGTTGTAGATCGCAGAGGTGAGTCCGCCTAACGAGATATAGAGCAGCACGATGATGGCCGAGAGCCAGACGCTTAGGTTGAAATCCCAGCCAAGGAGCAGATTCAAGAGGAGCGCCATCGCGTACATGGAAATGCCGGAGGAGAAAATCGTCATAGTCGCGAAAGTGACGGCGTTGAGCGCGCGGGTCTTTTCGTCGAAACGCAGCTTCAAATATTCCGGCACAGAGCGCGCCTTCGATCCGTAATAAAACGGCATCATGAAGACGGCCACGAAGACCATCGCGGGAATCGCTCCCACCCAATAGAAATGGCTTGTCATGATGCCGTATTTCGCGCCGGAGGCGGCCATGCCGATGACCTCCTGCGCGCCGAGATTGGCCGAGAGAAACGCCAGGCCGGCGACCCAGGCGGGAATCAATCGTCCGGAAAGAAAAAAATCCGTGCTTGTGCGCATGTGGCGTTTCAACACAAAGCCAATGCCGAGGACGAAGGCGAAATAGATGATCAGAATGGCGCCGTCGATCAGACCGAGGTGAATGGGTTGCATCGGAAATCAGGGCAACCCGCATTGCAACCCTTGGCGCAGAATTCCCGGTGGCGGTGCCATCTCCGCGATTGTGAACGTTTCCAGTGAAACGCGCACGACTAAAGTTTGACTGGCAGCGCGAGCCGCCGGCGATCAGGGCCGGCTATTTGACTGCTTCCGCCGGATCCATTGCGTTGGCCAGATCCCTAATGGGGTTGATATTCCATCGCCTGGCGACGGCTTCCAGCTCAGCATTGAGCGACCAGCGGTCCGGCAGTGGATCGCCGGTATGTGCGGCGTTCGCACCTTTGAGGCTCATGCAGTTCCTGTTGTCTCCAATCGCCGCAATCTGTGCGTATTCATCGGGGGTTAGAGTCACCTCCGGGAGCGTGGCGAGTTCGTCCACTTTTGCCTCGATTCGTTTTGCCCCAGCGCCGGGTTCCTGAATCAAGGTCGGAACCACGCTCTGCACCGCGGCATGCTGAAGGTTCCAGATGCAGGCAAGCTGCAACATCGTGAGACCGCGCGCGTCGGCGATCGTGCGCATCTTTTCGATTTTTTCGGCGCCCGCCTCGACCCAGCCGGCGGGGCGAAACGTTCGGTGATCGCGTGGTGCGAACTGGTGGCCCGGTTTCACATCGTCGTGGAAAAGGCCGCCGTAATCCACGACCCGCGTTATGATTTTCGTTCCGGCTTTCTCCGCGGCCGGAAGGCAAAGGCGACCCGGCCATGGCTCCAGTGGATTGAGGATGATCATGGCCCAATCGATCAAGCCCTGGAATCGCTCGAGGCAGAGAATCAAATCGAGAGTAAATCCATTCGCCGGCCCCGGAGCAATCCCGAGCTGTCCGGTTAATCCGACATCCTTAAGTTTCGCCATTCCCTGCCAGACCGCGTCGGTCGTATAGCCGACGGAATCAGGATTGTGCAGCAAGAGAAGATCGAATCGGTCGCTGCAGCATCGCGCCAGCGACTTCTCGGTCGCCGAGCGCAGGTAGCTGGTGTATTCGCGCGGTTTTCGCAGGGCAGAACTGGTGAACCGGGGAAAGCCTTTCGCGCCGTCGCGCTGGCCATGATAGAAGTCATGCCCGATCGCGCCGACCAGGCAGTAGCTGTCTCGCGGAGTTCCTGCCAATGCGCGCCCGAGCAGCGTATCGGCTTCACCGGCGCCGTAAACATCGGCGGTCAAGAACGTGCGGATTCCCTTGTCGTAAGCGCGGCGGACGAGAGCGATGAAACGGTCGTCATCCAGCGGTTCGCCAAAGTGCATGAAACGTCCTGCACTCCACATTCCAAAAGCGGTTCTTGTCAGTTGCATCGGCCTAAAATCGCAAAACTATCGAATCATCCGTCGGCTTCGGCGCATGCTTTTTCAATCGTGGGCCGGCCTGATAAAATCGCTTTCCGTCGAAACAGTCGCTTCGCCCGCGTTTTGTCGGAGCGCTTCCTCCAGCGCGCGCCAGGCGAGCATCGCGCACTTTACCCGTTGCGGAAACTTTCGCACCCCGCGCAGCAAGCGCAGATCTCCGAGGAGCGGATCGGCATCGTCGCTTATCGCCGGTGACCAAACCGTGGAAGGCGTCCAGCATTTCCTGCGCGATGGCGCGCGACTTCCCTTTCAATTTCATCGTCATCATCGAGGCCGAGGCCTGACTGATGGCGCAGCCGTGTCCGCTGAACTTGATCTCCTCCACGCTTCCATCCGCGCCGAATTTCACGCCCAGATCGATCTCATCGCCGCACGATGGATTGTCGCCGTGGACACGCATAGTCGCGTCGGCGAGCTCGCCGAAATTCCGCGGCCGCCGCGAGTGATCGAGAATCACTTCCTGATAGAGTTCTTCGAGTTCCGGATTCATGAAAAGAAACGAACCGCCGCGCGCAGGATTTCGATCATGCGATCGATTTCCGCCGTCGTGTTATAGAAATAAAAGCTCGCGCGCGTCGTGCCGGCCAGGCCGAATTTGCGCATCAAAGGCTGGTTGCAATGATGTCCGCCGCGCAAGGCCAACCCCTGTTGATCGGCGAAAGTGGTCAGGTCGTGCGGATGCACGCCCTCCATGACGAAGCCGACCAGCGCGCCGCGTTCGTCTTTCGGCCCGAGCACGCGCATGCCAGGCAATTCGGCCAGCCGTTCGGCGGCATAAGCGGCCAGTCGCCGAATCATGCGCAAAAATCGCTGGGCGTCCGATCCCCTCGAGATAATCGATCGCGGCTGCGAGTCCGATCGCGCCGGCGATATTCGGCGTGCCGGCTTCGAAACGATGCGGCGCTCTCTTAAAAGTGCTTTTCTCGAGTGCGACGCTGACAATCATTTCGCCGCCGCCGTGCCAGGGCGGCAGCGTTTCCAGGACTTCGGCTCGACCGTAGAGCGCGCCGCTGCCGGTCGGACCACACATTTTGTGACCGGAGAAAGCGAGAAAATCGCAACCCAGCTCCTGCACATCGAGCGGCAGATGCCCGGCACTCTGCGCGGCATCGACCAGGGTAAGCGCGCCGACCGCGTGCGCCTGCCGGCAAAGATCGGCCACGGGATTGATCGTGCCTAACGAATTGGATACATGCGTGAAGGCGAACAGTTTCACCTCCGGCGTGAGCAACTGCGGAAGCTGATCGAGCGCGAGCGTGCCATCCTCACGCACCGGCACGAAACGCAGGCGCGCGCCGGTTCGCTCCGCCAGGAGCTGCCACGGCACGAGATTGCTGTGGTGTTCCATTTCGGTGAGAAGGATCACGTCATCGGGCCGGAGAAATTTTCCGCCCCACGCCTGCGCGACGAGGTTGATACTTTCCGTCGTCCCGCGGGTGAAAACGATTTCGTCCGCACTCGCCGCGTTGAGATAGCGCGCCACGCGTTGCCGCGCGCCCTCGTAGGCCTCGGTCGCGCGCGAACTCAGTTCGTGCAGACCGCGATGCACATTGGCGTTGTCGTGCTCGTAATAATGCTGGAGCGCATCGAGGACCGCGCGCGGTTTCTGCGTCGTGGCCGCATTGTCAAAATAGATCAGGGGCCGGCCGTGCACCTGTTCGTCGAGGATCGGGAAGTCCTGGCGAACCGCATTCCAATCGAGGGAGTCGCGAGAGATTTTGTGCACTACCTAATCTGCGATGCCACTGGTGGCGCGCCACTTTATTTGCGCGGAGTTGTGATCTCCTTTCCCTATCGAGCGCAACCGGCATGACTGGTTGCGGCGAGAATCCCGAGATGGTCTTCGCTTGTCCCGGCGAAGAATGGGTGGGCGGATAATCGCTCTCCGATGTTTTCACGTCCGGTTTCAGGCAACGGTTCGGTCGCCGGCGAAATACTCGTCTTCATACGGGTAAGCCTGGGTGAGGCGCGTTGCCGGCGCTTTCCCGGATTTGGCAAAAGCTGCTCGTTTTTTGCGCCCGCCGAAATCTAGAAATGATTCGGCTCGCGCTCGAGAAACTTTCCGCGGCCCGTCTCGCCGACGAATTTTCCGTCCCGCGCCGCGACCTTGCCACGAACGGTGACAAGATGCGGGCGGCCTTCGATTTCGAATCCTTCGAAGGAGTTGTAATCGAGATTCATCTGGTGCGTTCGAGCAGAAATTTTGCCGCGGTAGTTCGGATCGTAGACGACCAGATCGGCGTCGCTCCCGGGTTGAATCGTTCCTTTGCGCGGGAATAGGCCGAAGATTTTCGCCGCCTGCGTGCTCGCGGTGTCGACGAACTGATGGAGATCGATCCGGCCACCTTTGACGCCGTGGGTGAAATAGAGATTGATGCGGTCCTCGAGCGACGGAATGCCGTTTGGGATCCTCGTGAAGTCATCGCGGCCCATGATTTTTTGCGTCGCGAAATCGAAGGGCGCGTGATCGGTCGCGAGCGTCGAAATAAAGCGCTGCCGCAAACCGTTCCAAAGCACTCTCCTGGTTCTTCTTGTCGCGCAACGGTGGCGACATGACGGCCTTCGCCCCTTCGAAATCCGGCTTCTCGGCGTCGGTGCGATCGAGGAGCAAATATTGAATCAGTGTCTCGACCCAGACGTGGACGCCGCGTTCGGCGCCGCGGCATCGCCTCGCGCAGCGCTTCTTCGCAACTCAGATGCACGATGTAAACATGCGCACCCGTCATCTCGGCGAACGTCATGAGATGATGAACACCTTCCGCTTCCACCACCGGCGGCCGGCTCCAATAGTGCCATTCGGGTCCGGTCTTGCCTTCGCCGAGGAGCTTCTTCTGCAACTCCGCCACCAGATCCGCGTTCTCGCAATGCGCGGTGGTAATCACGCCTAACGATTTGGCGAGATCGAGCGTTTTGTAGAGTTGCTCATCGCTCACGCCGAGCGCCCCTTTGTAAGCGAGGAAAACCTTAAAGCTGCTGACGCCGCGCCTCACGATTTCGCGAAAGTCGCGTTCCGCTTCGTCGTCGTAGCGGGTCACGCCGAAGTGAAAGCTGAAGTCGCAGGCGCTCGCTCCTTGCGCTTTGCCCAGCCAAAGCTCGAAAGCCTCGAGCGGTTTCTCCTCGCAGCCGGGGCAGATCATTTCGATAAGAGTCGTCGTCCCGCCGACGAGCGCCGCGCGGCTCGCCGTCTCGTGCGTGTCCTTCGCGAAGGTGCCCATGAAGGGCAGGTAGATGTGGACGTGTGGATCGATGAACCCGGGAAAGACATACTTGCCGGAAGCATCGATCACCTCAGCATCGCCAGGCGCAGCGATGTTGCGATCGATCCGGGTAATCGTTTCGCCTTCGCAAAAGATATCGGCAACATAACGCTCGCTGGGGGTGACGATTTCGCCGCCTTTGATCAGAAAGGCTGCATGTGCTACTTCTTCCACACGTCGCCGACGCCTTCGCCAAACCAGCGCGTGCTGATCACTTTTTGCCGAGTGTAAAACTGTACGCCTTCCTTTCCCTGGATGTGCAGATCGCCGTAGAACGAATCATCCCAGCCGGTGAAGGGAAACATCGCCATCGTCGCAGGCACGCCGACGTTGATTCCGACCATTCCGGCCTTGACGCGATGCTTGAATTCGCGCGCCGCTGTGCCGGAGTTGGTAAAGATCGCGGCGCCGTTGCCGTAGGCTGACTTGTTCGCCAGCTCGATCGCGTGGTCGAGGTCGTCCATTCGCATCACGTTCAGGACCGGGCCGAAAACTTCCTCGCGCGCGAGAGTCATTTCGTTTTGCACCTGGTCGACAATCGTGGCGCCAAGGAAAAATCCGTTAGGCGCGTCGGCGATGCGGGCGCCGCGGCCGTCGCAGAGAATTTTCGCTCCCTCCTTCTCGCCGCTCGCCGATGAGAGCTGGCGACGCGGTCGCGATGTTGCGCGGTGATGACCGGGCCCATGTCGGGCTGTGCGCGTGACATCGGTCGGTCCTACTTTGATCGCGCGCGCGGCCTCGACTAACGAGGGTAACAAGCGGTCCGCCGCGGCCCCGACGGTGAGCGCGGTTGAGCCCGCCATGCAGCGTTCGCCGGCGCAACCGAATGCGGCGGTCGCGAGAGCTTCGACCGTCCGCGGCACGTCGGCATCGGGCATGACGACGATGTAGTTCTTCGCGCCGCCATTGGCCTGCACGCGTTTGCCGTGGCGCGTGCCGGTTTCGTAAATGTGCTTCGCGACCGGGGAGATCCGACGAACGAAATCGCGCGCACCTTCGGATGGGTGAGAAGCGCGTCGACGCATTCGCGTCCGCCGTGGACGACGTTGAGGACGCCTTTGGGCAGGCCGGCTTTTTCGAGCAACTCGATCAAGTAGTTCGCGGTCAGTGGAACCTTTTCGCTCGGCTTGAGGACGAAGGTATTTCCGCAGGCGAGCGCGAGCGGGAACATCCACATCGGGACCATCGCGGGAAAGTTGAATGGCGTGATGCCAACGCACACGCCTAACGGCTGGTGCATCGTCTCGCAATCGACGCCGCGAGCGAGATTCTCGAGCGTGTCGCCCATCAGGAGCGTCGGGACGCCGCAGGCGTATTCGATGTTCTCCATGCCGCGATACGCGCTGCCGCGCGCTTCGGCGAGCGTCTTGCCGTGCTCGCGCGCGACCATCTGGCAAATGCGATCGAAGTTTTCCTCCACCAACTGCCGGTAGCGGAAGAACAAACGCGCGCGCTCGACCGGTGGCGTGTCGCGCCAGGCCGGAAAAGCGTCGGCCGCGGCGTTGACCGCGTCGTTTACAATCTCAGCGCCGCACATCGGCACTTCTGCAATCACTTCGCCGCGTGAAGGATTGTAGACCGGCGATGTTGCCGATCCGGAGATTCTCGTCCATTCGCCGCCGATGAAGATGAGGCAGGGGGAGAGTGACGAGTGACGAGTGACGGATAACGGGTCCAAAGGCATCGCGGAACCCTTACTTGTCACCGATCACTTCTTATCGCGCGAGCGCTTCGGATTGTTTCACAAAATCGTTGCCGCTCCATTCGCTGTCGGCCCGAATCACTTTCTTCACCGCTGTTTCCGCAGCCGCTTTGTCTTTCGCCTTGCGCTCTCCTTGCATCCGCACCAGCTCCGCGTGCGTGGTGAAATAATCGAGACTCTTGCCTTTGAAATCAGCCAGCGTTTCGAAGCCGTGCTTCTCCATAAAAGCGAGTAACTCGTCCCGCATCCTTTTCACCGATTGATAACCGAACTTCATTACGCCGGTGCAGACCTGCGTGGTATCCGCGCCTAGCAGGATGAATTGCGCGGCATCGCTCGCCGCTTTCGATCCCGCCAATTCCCGAGAGACTGCGTTCGGGAAATTCGGTTCGAATCATGGTCGCAATCTCCATCACCATGCGGAGCGCGATTGGCCGCACCGCCTTGGAGGAGTAGCCGCCCGGGGTGGTGAATCCCTCGACCGTGGGCTCGGGCCGCAACGTATCGAGGTTCACACCCATCACGCTGCGGATCGTGTTGATCGCCGAGATGCCCTGACAACCCCCGCGCAATGCCGCGCGGCTCGGCTCGGTGATGCGCGTCACATTCGGCGTCATCTTCGCCCAGACTGGCTTCTTCGCGACCGCCATGACCCAACCGCAGACTTCCTGCACGATCTCCGGATTCTCGCCCATCGCCGCGCCCATTTTGCGTTCGGGCAATCCATGGGGGCAAGAAAAGTTCAGCTCAAACGAATCAACCCCGGCATCCTGACAACGCCCGACGATCTCGCTCCAGGCATCGTGGTTGTATTCTTCCATGATCGACGCGATTAGCACGCCATCCGGGTGCATGTCTTTGCATCTTTTGAACTCGTCGAGCCAGATCTCGAACTTGCGATCGCTGATCAACTCGATGTTTTCCCAACCGATCACATCCTTCGGATCGTTCGCGAGGAGCTTGGCGTAGCGAGGCGCGACGTTGATGACCTTGGATGAATCGAGGCTGACAGTTTTCGCGATGACCGCGCCCCATCCTTCGCGGAAAGCGTGTGAGATCACACTCAAGTTTGTTCCGGGCGGGCCTGATGCCGATTACGAATGGGTTTGGAAGATTCAGGCCATCAACGGTCGTGGCTAGTGTTGGCATGTTGTATCCTTTCCCCTCGAACCTTATCGATTCGACCACGGCCTTCGAGATAAATTTCAAGCCGCCAGATCGGCTCTCCCGGTCGGCACCAGTTCCTTCCCCATTGCTTGCACTTCTTTGCCCGGCGCATTCTGTAGCTCACTGTGCAATTACAGGGGGCAAGGAATCACCAGTCCCGAGGAACGGCGACGATTCACCCCCGCGCCTTTCAGCGGACGGCGTCTCTCACGCCGCCGGTTGACACTCCAGTCTCGCCTCATAGCTTAGGCGGGGTCAATAATGGGCGCTGCTTCTGCTTATTTGGATAACGAAACGGACGAACTTCGGGTCGACGCCGAACGTCTCGCCCACATCATCATGGAGATGCAGCGCTGCTTCATTCTCCGCCTCTCGAAAGAACTCGCTCCGGGGAATGTTTCCTTCCCGCAGTTCTTCCTCCTTACCTATCTCGATCAAAAGGAGGTGCTGACGATGTCGGCCATCGCGCAAAAAATGGGGCACACCACCGCCGCCGCCAGTGGACTCGTCGCGCGGCTCGAAAATCTTGGTTATGTCATGCGTTCCCACGCCTCGGATGACCGGCGCAAAGTGATGGTTTGCATCACCCCGCGCGGGTCGGCGCTCGTTCTGCGCATCCGTGAGGAGATGATTTGCAACCTCATGAAGATGATGGCGCACCTTTCACCGGGTGAGCAAAAATCCTGGTTGCAAATTTACAGCAAGATATACGATTACTGCCAAAATAAATGAGTTGTGACCCGGCGGGGGCAGTAATCTTTTCCGCCATTCAGCGCATCGAGTGCTTCTGCCGCACGCGCATTTTATCATGGCCGATGCGCCACCAGTGCGCTGTGTTTCTCGGCGCGCTCGCCTTGGCCTCCAGCGCCGGAGCCGGCAGCGAGACAGCCACCACTTCGAGTTCAGCGCCCCGCTTTACCTTGCGCCAGGCAGTCGAGAGAGCTTTCCAAAACAATCCCGCCGTCTTGACGGCGCGACAGGAGATTCGGCGCACCAAAGGCGTGCAGATTCAGGTGCGCGCGCAGGCCATACCGCACCTCGACGCCCCAGGCATGTTCAATCACATCGCTCCAAGTCTGCGCGCCGGCAGCGAAAGCTGCCTTCACGGTCAGCGATAATTCCTACAACGTCAGTTTGACCGGGTCGCAGCTCATCTACAACGGGTCGGTTATTCCGGCGATCAAGGGTGCGGCGGCGGCGACCGATGCCAGTCTTTATGCCTTGCGCAACACGATCGACCAAGTGATCGCGACCGTGCGCCAGCAATTTTATCTGGTCATTCTCAACAAGGCGCTAATCGGTGTGCAGGAGGAATCGGTCAATCTATTGGAGGCCCAGCTGAAGGATCAGCAGAATCGCTTCGAAGCCGGTACTGTGCCGCGATTCAACGTCTTGCAGGCGGAAGTCGCTTTGGCCAACCAGCAGCCGGCGCTGATTACGGCGCGGAATAATTACCGCATCGCCCAGCTCCAGCTCGCAAGAACCATCGGCCTCGATTTTAATCCGAAGCGCGGCGACCAGGCGCCGCTCGAATGCGTCGGCGAACTGGCGTTTACGCCGCGCGAGATGCCACTGACGACCGCGATCGAGTTGGGCAAAGAGCGCCGGCCTTCCCTGAAGCAGCAGCGCGCGAATATTCTCGTGCAGGTGCAGAAGCTTGCGTGGCGCCTATGCCGGTATCCAGCCGAACTTGAGCTTCAGCGGTGGCCGCACGTGGGAGAGCTCGCAAATCTCGAGGGATCTGAGCAATGGCGTCGCCGGCTGGTTTTGGGGCGTAACCGGCAGCGTGCCAATTTTTGATGGCTTGGCAACCGTCGGCGCGGTGAAATCGGCGCGGGCGACGCTCAGCCAGTCGAAGATCGCCTACGACGACCTTGTGCTGCAGGTGGAGTTGGAAATTCAGCAGGCCTATTCCAATCTGCAGCAGGATCGCGAACTCTACGAAAGCCAGTCAAAGAATGTCGAAACGGCCTACGAGGCGCTGCGTTTGGCGACGGCCCGGTTCGGCGTGGGCGCCGGCGTGCAGTTGGATGTCTTGAATGCTCAAGTCCAGCTCACCCAGGCGCAATCAACCCGGCTCTCGGCGCTCTACAGTTACAATGCTGATCTCGCCGAATTCGATCGCGCCACCGCCACCGATACGAACTACCACTACGACTTCGACGATCCGCTGACCCACACGCGGAACGAGACGCGGATGACGACCACCACCACGACGGCACCGCCCAAGGCCACGCCGTCGCCGAAGTAGATTCTCCGATGCGCGCGCCCGTCGCGGCCGCCGCGGAATCTGCGGTGGAGTTCTTCCCGTCGCTGACCGAGCTATCACTCGTCAGGCACGGATTTGTCGGCCGTGTTCCCGGAGATCGATGTCGCGACCGATCGTGCCGAAGCGCTGAGTCGGCTCGATGCCACGCACCGCACTTTGCGGGCGAGCCTCGGCTTCGCGGCCGACTCATTCGCCACTGCAGAACAAGTTCACGGTGCGGAAGTAGCCGTGATCGACCAGCCGTTATCCGGGGAACGATGCTTCGACGGCGCGGATGGTCTGATTACAAATCAAGTTGGGGTTTCGTTAGGCATTTATGTCGCGGATTGTTGCGCGATCTTTCTTGTCGATCCAGTGAGGCACTGCCTCGGCCTCGTCCATTCTGGGCGGAAGGGGACCGAGCAGGCGATCGTCGAGCGGGCGATCGGAACCATGCGCGAGCAATTTGGATCCGTGCCGCGCAATCTTGTCGTCCAACTCAGCCCCTGCATTCGTCCGCCGCATTACGAGGTAGATTTCGCCGCCGAGATCGTCAGGCAGATACGCGGATCGGGCGTGGAACAGGTGTACGACAGCGGCCGCTGCACCGCCTGCGATTTGTCTCGCTATTATTCCTACCGGGCGGAGAAAGCCCGCACCGGTCGGATGCTCGCGCTGCTCGCGCTGAGGTAGCTTGCTTTCGGATTGGCGCTCTCTGCCCTGCTCTGCTATCCATTGGCCAATGAAGCACTGGCAGTTTGTTCTTCTCACGACGATTGGCGTGGCCTGCCTCTGCCTTAGCCTGGTCACGATTGTTTTTGCCCACCAGAACCGCAAACTCCAGGAAGCCGTGCAGGCCCAGCAGGCGATCATCAATAAGGGCGCGCTTAGCCAGCAGATCGGCGCCAACCTGCTCCGCGAAATGGCCGCGATAGCGCAAACCGATGAGAAAATGCGAGAGCTCCTGGAGGCCAGCGGCTACAATTCTTCGGTGACGCCCGCCGCGGCGTCGCCTGCACCGTGAAGATGAACCAGGAGCCTCACATCCATCCGATCGGGCATCAGCATTCGCCGACCTATCACGGGTTTTGGCCCGTGTTTCTGATCGGGCTCAGCCTGCTCCTGATATTCGCGTGGGAAATTTGGGTTGGCGTTGATACCCGGCGCGCGGCCCAGCAATTACAGGAAAAGCAGGTGCGGATGGTCGATCAGGCGAAGCAGGCGCAGGCCAGCCTTGAGAAACTCGTCCGCGGGCTGGTCGATCTTTCCAAGACGGACGACGCGGCGAAGAAGGTGATCACGAAATTCGGCATCAAAGTGAATAATCCCTCCGTTCCGGCCGCGACTCCGACTCCCTAGGGAAACTATTCCGCGCCGCTCGTGCCGCGCGCCCGCCGCAGGCTGCAGATTCCGCGGCGTTTGGCGCCGGCGACGAAATCGAAAAAGGCCTGCGCGGGCTCGCCCCATTCTCGTCGCGCGGGCTTGCGCGAGCGCCTGGCTCACATTCAGGCCGCTCTCGTAGAGCAAATGAAACGCGGCTTTGATCTCGGCGCGGTCTTCCGCGCTAAAACCGGCCCGGCGCAAGCCGACGACATTCAAACCGGCCACCTTGTTCAGTCCAGTCGCTGCGACAAACGGCGGAACATCTTTGCTTAAGCCGGAGTTGCCCTGCGCGACCGCGAGCCGGCCGACGCGCACGAATTGATGGAAGCCGGAGCCCCCGCCGAGGAACGCGCCATCGTCCACCGTCACGTAGCCGCCGAGGAGGCAATTGTTCGCGATGATCACGTCGTTGCCGATCGCGCAGTTATGCCCGAGGTGCGCGCCGGCCATGAGGAAGTTGCGGTGACCGAGGCGGGTCGCTGAATCCGCGGCCGTTCCGCGATGAATGGTGACGTACTCGCGGATGACGTTGCGATCGCCAATCTCGACCGAACTGCGTGTGCCATGCTTGAAACCCAAATCCTGGGGTAAACCGCCGATGATCGCGCCGTGTCCAATTTGGTTGTCCGCTCCCAAGCCGAACGGCGCCTTCGATGACCACATGCGATTGCACGACGGTGCGCGCGCCGATCTCCACCTCGGGGCCGATGCAGCTGAAGGGGCCAACTTCCACATCCTCGGCGAGACGGGCGTCGGGATCGATCAGGGCGGTCGGATGAATCTTCACAAGCACGCCCGCTTCCTTGAAGCTGAAATAGGGGAGTCGTCCCTCCGTGGGCGCACCGATGATGACATGATCGAGCAGTTTGATCTGGAGCAGCTCGGCTGCCTCGCGCAAGCGTCTCGTTAGGCCGTGATCGGCCTGGCTGGGTGAGGGATCGCCCGAAGGATGATTGTGCACCACGACGACCGCGTAGGCCGAATAGATGAGGGCCGGCCGGAAAACATCGCGCGGGTGGGCGATGCTCTCATTCACGCTGCCTAACGAGACGTCCTCCACCCGGATGAGATTGTAACGCGTGTCGAGCAGGATGATGCGGAGCGATTCCTTGTGCAGCGCTCGCATCTCGGTTCCGAGCAGCTCGTAGACCTGCTCCGGTGTTTCAATTTTCCGCCGCGCAAAGATTTCGCGCGCGAGTCGCTGGCCGAGACCGAAGGCCGCCGCCAGTTGCGCCCCCTTGGCGAACCCGATGCCCTTGATCTTCGCCAGTTCCTGCACCGTGCAGCGACTCAGTGTGCCTAACGAGCCATATTTTTCGATCAGTTGCCGCGCCACTTCAATCGCGTTCGCCCCCTCCACGCCGGTGCGCAAAAGGATCGCGATCAGTTCCGCGTCGTTCAGCGCGATTGCTCCGCGCGCGGCTAATTTTTCGCGCGGCCGATCGTCCTTCGGCATTTCACGGATTTTCAGCTGCGCCATATTTCGCTTGCGGGGAAAGCCGGCGGGTCCGGCGAAGAATTCAACCGCGCAGTTGTTCGAGCAGTTCCTGCAGGGCCTCGCCCAGGCCGAAAAGGGCGTCGAGACACCGGTTCGCGGTGAGTGGCGCGAGTTCCGCCTGCGCGGCCCGAATCAGCTCCGATGCGGTGTCGACCGAGGCGCCAAGCGCGTCGTGGGCCGGTGAGTTTTGCAGCAGCGCGGTGACTTCTTCGAGTTTCCCTTCGAGGACGAGCGCGCAGCAGCGTTCGCGATCGAAGGCCGAGGCTGATTCGAGGAGCGTCAGCACCGGGAGGGTGAGCTTGCCTTTGCGCAGATCGGTCCCGAGCGTCTTGCCCGTCTCAGCTTCCGTGCCCGCGATGTCGAGGCAATCGTCATAAATCTGGTAGGCCGTGCCGATTTTGACGCCGTAGTTCTTCATTCGCCTAACGACCCCATCCGAGGCGCCGCTGATCACCGCACCCAACTCCGCGGCACAGGCGAAGAGCGACCCGGTTTTCATCCCGATGATTCGGAAATATTCCTCGCGCGAAAGTTGCAGGTCGAAACGCCGCTGGGTTTGAATCATCTCGCCGGAACAGACTTCGGTCGCGGTCCGCGCGATCGTCCGGCTGATGTTGGTATCATCAAAGTCGGTCGAAAGATTAAGCGCGTGGGCGAAAAGAACATCGCCGAGCAGAACGCTGAGTGAATTTCCCCAGCGCGCGTTGACCGTCGGCTGCGAGCGTCGCCGTTCCGCCTCATCCATGATGTCGTCGTGGACCAGCGTCGCGAGATGAATCAGCTCGACGATGACCGCGAGATCGAGATGGCCGGAGACCAGCGAACCGGTGGCGCCCCCGCTGAGCAGCGCGACGAGCGGGCGCAGGCGTTTGCCTCCGCCCCCGATGGCGTAGGCGACATAACCTTCGATCGCCGGATCGAACGCGGCGGTCTGCGCCGTAATGCGGCGATCCACTTCGTCGAGTTGTGTTTGGACCGGCTCGAAGACGCGACTCAGCGGACCCGCCACGCCGTTGGCAGTGGCGGCTGAGTTCGCGGAGATTTTCACAAGCGCAGAATAGAAGGTCGGCTTTTAAAGTCAAAGCTACACGAGGGCATCCTACCAACGACGCAACCAGGCTTCAGTTCCGTACTTTTCGACGGCCAGCTCGGCGGCGCGTTCGACGACTTGCGGCGGGATTTCTTCATGCTCGATCTTCTTTGAAAGAGCGGACGCGAATCGGTCGCGAAAAGCTTTGGACAGATCGGGCAACTGAATGCTGCCTTGATGGAGAAAGCCGCCGCGCGTTCGGCGCTGGGCCGCCCCGGCGATTTTGCGGCCGCGGAAGATTAGATCGTCGCGCACGGGATTGGCGAAACAAGCGTCGGAGATTTTCGGCCCAGCTGCCGTGGCCAGTTCGGTCTCCCGCCCATCCGCCCGCAGCGCCTGGCGGATGGCACTGTGGATTGCCGCATAGATGAGCGGCGGCCCCCGCCGTGAAGCGGGATCACTTGCCGGCGTGACGAGCGAATAGGTCAGGTCCTGGCCATGGAGAACGCTGCCGCCACCCGTCCAACGCCTAACGAACTCGCGATCTTTCGTTTCACGGGCGATATCGGCAAATTTGCCGAAGTAACCGAAGGAGAGCGACGGCCCGCGCCAACCGTAGAAGCGCAAAGCCGGGCAGGTACAATGCTCGAGCAGCGCTTCGTCGATCGCCATGTTCATCGCGGCGCTGACCGGCGCGCGATCTTCGTAGATCAAGAGCTTCTCAAATAGCATCGGCCACGATTTGCTCGAGCGCCGCGCGCGGGTCGGGCGCGGCGGTGATCGGGCGGCCGATAACCAAGAAATCGGCGCCGGCGCGGAGCGCCTCAGCAGGGGTCAGCGTGCGCTTTTGATCATTCGTTGCCGCATTTCGCGGCCGGATTCCTGGTGTCACGATCTGGAGCTTCGAGCCGTGGACATGCCGGAGCGGAGCAATCTCGAGCGGACTCGCAACGACGCCTCCAATACCGCTGTCGACTCCCAGTTGGGCGAGACGCAGGACTTGTTTCTCCATCGGGGAATCGACGCCAGTCTCATGCAACGCGGCTTGATCGACGCTCGTCAGCACGGTCACGCCGAGGAGCAGCATTTCGGGAGGAGCCGCGAGCACCGCGGCCTCGATCATCGCGCGTCCGCCACTCAGGTGAATGGTCTGCATTTCCACGCCTAACGAGCTGGCGCTCTCGACGGCGCGACCAACCGTGTTCGGAATGTCGTGTAACTTGAGGTCGAGAAAAATCCGTCCACCGAGGTCGCGCACGGCGCGCACGATATCGGGACCGGCGGCGGTGTAGAGCTGGAGCCCGATCTTGAAGAGCCCGGCGTGTGGAGAAAGCTTGCGCACGAGGGCGAGCGCCGCCTCGTCGGTCGAAAGATCGAGCGCGATGATGATGCGTTCGCGCGCTTTGATTTCAGTGGCTTGCCAGTTCATGCGGTTCCACACAGGGTTGCGGGAACCTATGCAGCTTTTCGCGCCCGCGAAGATCAATTTATCATTCAAAATCCTGCGCCGGCGCGAGGACGGTTTTCACGAGATCGAGACCTTGATGGCGCCGATCTCGCTCTGCGACGAGCTAACGATTGAGCCTAACGAATCCGGTTTCGTCTTTTCGGTCGATGATCCGAGCCTGTCAGCGGGCGAGGACAACCTGGTGGTACGGGCGGCACGCAGCTTTTTTGGCGACGTGCAGGAGGAGCCGAGAGTCCGGATCACGTTGCGGAAGAAAATTCCGCATGGAGCCGGGCTGGGCGGCGGGAGCAGCGACGCGGCGAGCACGCTGCTTGGCTTGAATCAGCTCTACGGTGGCCGCCTGCCGTCTTCTCGCCTAACGAATCTGGCGGCTGGGATTGGCTCCGATGTGCCGTTCTTTCTTGCGCAAGGTGCGGCGTGGTGTCGGGGGCGAGGGGAGATTGTGGAACCGGCGGCGGTGCCGTCGATGCCGCTCCTGCTTTTGAAACCGGAGTTTGGGGTATCGACGCCATGGGCTTATCAACGGTGGCGGGACTCGCGTGAGCTGCCAGGCGTTGATTTTGCGGCGCAGTCCGCGGGAGAGTTGAGCCTGCAGAATGATCTCGAACGTCCGGTTTTCGAGAAGCACATCTTTCTCGCGCAAATGAAAGGTTGGTTGCGCGATCAACCCGAGGTCGCGGCGGCGCTCATGTCCGGTTCCGGTTCGACCATGTTCGCAGTGCTGCGCGATTCCAAGTCCGCTGATGCAATCGCCGCTCGCGCGCGGGAGGAACTCGATCCGATGCTCTGGGCCTGCGCGGCACAATTGTAGCCGCCTCGCTTTGCCCATGGCGGGTTCAGCCGAGACCTGCGCTTCGCAGAGCGAAGCGTCTCGGGGTCGTCGTCAGGCCAACAATCGATCGAGGTGGTCGACGCAAATCTGCGACCAGGTCTCGAGATTTTCTCGGCGCTCCTGCAATTCGCCTTGGGTAAGAAAATCGAGATTCGTGATCATTGCCTCCCGCTTCTGCACCTTTGCCTGCTCAAGCCGAAAGACGATGCACCACTCCGAGATGCACCCGGCCGACCTCTGTCGTGTCGTCGTTCAGGAGCGCGACGATCCGATCTTCGAACGGCGTTCCGATTTCCACCTCTTCGTTCACCTCACGTTCGACGCCGGCGCGGTAGGCTTGTTCGTCCCAGGCGAAAAGCGATTCGTCCTCGTCGTTCATGTGACCGCCGATCCCAATCGAACCCTTGGCCACCAGGCGTTGTTCGCCGGCTTTCTTGCCGCGCACGTAATGGAGCACGCGATCGCCGCAGGCGAGGAGGGCGTAGGGAATGATTTGCTTGTGGGTCGGATCGGTCTCCGCCGTGGCGCGGGCAAGGAAGTAATTATTTCCGCGCGCCAGGATGGCGTCGAGATAGCGCTGAGGCTCGAAGTTCAGTCCGTGGAAACTGCCGAGCTGGTCGAAGAGACTTCGCCTAACGACGAGGACATTTTCGTGAAGCGCACTCATTCCCATTGGCGCGCTCTAGAAGGAAAACGTCGCGCCGACCTGTGGCCCGAGGAGGTTGAGGCTCGGATTCGGATCGGTCTGCCCGCCATTCGAAAGGTGCTGGTAAAGGATACTGGCGCTGATTTTCCAATGTTCGTCCAATCGATAGGCGAGACCGGCCGCGGTCAGAATATTGAAAGTGAAATCCTGCCCCTGACCGTTGCGAAAGGCGTCGGTGCTGTCGATAAAGCCGGCACCGACGCCGCCGGAGACGTAGGGCTCGATCCGCCAGCCGGGCCGGATGAAGACGTGCCGAAAGCCGGTGGAAATGCCGAAATAACGATTCTCCGGCCCGCGAAAAATCGGCTCCGCCATGGCGAGAAAATACACCTGATTGTAACCGCGGAACCAACTGTCGGCGTCGCGGTTGACACCCCAGCGGAGCCGGGCGGTGATAAATTCCGCACCGATCTCGTAGTTGTTGGGGTTGCCGAGGATGCTGAGGAGATAGGCAGACTCCGCGGCAATCTCGAGATGTGGAACTTCGAAATCGTTCGATTGCAGAACCGCGTTTCGCGGCTCCGGGGCCGCGGCCGTCCCCGCGTGGACGTTCGCCTCAAAAACCAGGGTGGCGCAAAGGGCAAACACGGCCGAAAAGCACGATGGTTTCATGGAAGGGCCGAAGCATATTTGGAGTTCGGGCAATTGCAATGAAGGCGGCTGATGGTCATGTTGCAGTCATGAAAAAATTGCTCGCTCTCCTTTTCGTCGCGGCCTGCATGTCCCGAACCGGTCTCGTTTTCGCGGAGGAAGATTCAGGAAATGCCGAGCAACTTGCGCAAGCGGTATGGAAAGCAAGCGGGGGCGAGAATTGGCCTAACGTAAAGGCGATCGACTTCACTTTTGCGGTGGAAAAAGGCGGGCAGACTTTGGTCTCGGCGGAGCATCACTGGGATGTCGCGGCGCAAACCGATCAGGTGAAATGGAAAGGGAAAGATGTGACGGTGAACCTGGCCGACCCGGCGGCCGATGAGGACGGAAAAGCGGCCTACGCGCGCTGGGTAAACGATTCCTATTGGCTGATCGCGCCGCTGAAATTGAAGGATCGAGGCGTCCATGTCGCGCAAGAAGCGCGCAAGACAATGGACGGTGCGGAATGCGAAGTATTGCGTTTGAGCTTTGGCCAGGTCGGCCTCACGCCTAACGACCAGTATCGGCTCTACATCAACCCGGCAACGAAGCTGGTGGCGTCATGGGATTACATGCCCGAACCCGGCAAATCGATGCACGGGACGTGGGACGATTACCAAAAGTCCGGCGGCCTGACGCTGGCGACGGACCACAAGATGGATGGCGATGTGCGGATCCGGATTCTGAATTTGAAGGTGACGGCCGCGAAATAGAGCGGTTTTCTCTTCTGTCGTCCCGATCCGCCGAAGGACGGAGAGGGACCTCACAAATAACCGGCGCTAATCGCTGACCGGCAGGCCTTCACGCCGGGCTTGCGCAGGTCCTTCGCCGTGTGCGCGACTCAGGATGCCAGAACGGGTGCGGTCCCTTCGATCCAGTTTGCCAGATCCTCCGGGAGCGCGCTTCGCCAATCGAATTGATCGTCGATGCGCAGCCGCGCGGAATGCAGCGCGTGCCGCGGCAGGAGGAGCTGGTCTGCCAATTCATTGGTCCAGCCGGTCTCGATAAAGCGGAGGTAAAGCTGTTCGTTAGGCCCGTAAATCTTGTCCCCGACAATCGCGTGACCAAGATGCGCCAGATGCACCCGGATCTGGTGCGTCCGGCCGGTGCGCGGAATGGCACGCACGATAGCGAACGGATCTTCCCGTCCGGCGCTCCGCCTAACGAATCGCTTTTCCACTCGAAACTCTGTCAGTGCCGGCGCGCCTTCTGGATGGATCGTCTGTTTCAACCAAATGGCTGATGCTCCGTGTCCGCCCTGGCGCGCGAGCGGCGCGTCTAACCGTGTCGTTTCCCATTCCGGCCAGCCGTGCACGATGGCGAGATATTCCTTCTCGATATGACGACGCTCCATTGCGAGGCCGAAGCGTCGCGCGGTCGCGGCATTTTTCGCGATCAGGACAAGGCCGCTGGTTTCGCGATCGAGCCGGTTGACGATCGAAACCTGCCCGCCATTGACCAGCTCGAAGGCGAGCAGCTCGCGCAAGGCGGCCCAAAGCGTCGGTGTGCCGTCGGGTTTGGTCGGATGAATGAGGAGGAAGGCCGGCTTGTCGACCACGAGGTAATCTTCCGTCTCGGCGACAATGCGAAATTTCGGCGGCGTCCTTGCGCGGTCCGTGGTCGTAGGTAGATGAGCGGACGCCGGCATGATTTCTCTGCAAAATGTTAGTCGTTATTACGCCGCCGGCGAACGTTCGGTGCACGCGCTCGACGATGTGTCGCTCATGGTCGGCCGGCACGAATTCGTCGCGGTCGTCGGCCCGAGCGGCTGTGGCAAGAGCACCTTGATGCATTTGATCGCGGGCCTTGATCGTCCGACTGCGGGCGAAATCGTGGTCGATGGCCTCAACCTGACGACCGCGGACGACGCGCAGCTAACCAACTTCCGTCGCCGCCAGCTCGGACTTGTCTTCCAGTTTTTCAATCTCCTCCCGACGATGAATGCGCTCGAAAACGTGAGCCTGCCTCTGCTCCTCCAAGGCGTTCCGCTGGCCGAGAGCGACGCCCGGGCGCGCCAGCTCTTGGAACTGGTCGGCCTAACGAATCGGGCGACCCACTTTGTTCATCAACTGAGCGGCGGCGAACAGCAGCGGACGGCGATTGCCCGGGCGCTCGTGCACCGACCGTCGCTCCTCATCGCCGACGAGCCGACAGGCAACCTCGACACGGCCTCGGCGGAACGGGTGCTGGAGTTGTTTCGGCAGATTGCGCGGGAACGATTGACAACTCTGATACTCGTCACGCACAGCGCGGAGGTCGCGGGGGCGGCTTCGCGGGTGGTTGAGATGCGCGATGGCAGGATCGCGAGCGACCGGTCTGAGGCGGCCAATGCGGGTATAACAGGCTTCCAGCCTCTTTCATAGGGTTGTCATAGCGCCATTTGGATGCGCCGCATCGTTTCGTCGATGAACAGCGGGTCGGCTTCTATCGCGTCTGGCACCATGAACATTGGTTTCGCGCTCTCCCGGAGCGCGGAACGGAAGTGCGCGATCTGGTCACTTATGCGTCCTCCTTCCGCCCGCTCCTCAATCGTTTCATTATCGCTCCGCAGCTGGAGCGGATTTTCGATTACCGAAAGGAGCGTCTCGCGCACGGCCCCGGCCAACCCCCGGCTTGACCCCGTCATCAAAACCGCTTTACCTAACGTTTCAACAACGCCGGAAAGGACGCGCCTTTGGAACTCAAAGATATCAAAGCCATCATCGACCTGATGAAAAAAAACGATCTCTCCGTCTTCGAGATGGAGAAGGACGGTTTCCGCTTGAAGCTGCAAAAAGGGGCGGGCGAACAAACCCTTTTCGCGGCCCCAGTCCGTGCCGCAGATGATCGCAGTTCCTGCGGCAGCGGGAACGGCTGCCGAGGCTGGGCCCGTGACGAGCGCGCCCGCCGCTCCGCCCACCGGCGCCGCGACAAAGGAAATCACGTCGCCGATGGTCGGCACGTTTTATCGCGCTGCTTCGCCGGAGGCGCCGCCCTTTGTCGATGTCGGCCAGGAAGTGAACGAAGAGACGGTCGTCTGCATCATCGAGGCGATGAAAGTGATGAACGAAATCAAGGCCGAAGTCAGCGGGGTGATTGCCGAGGTGGTCGCGGAAAATGGCAAGCCGGTTCAGTTCGGCCAGGCATTGTTTAGAGTTCGGTAGGTAATTTTGCGCAGGCTCCTTGCTTGCGTTTCGGGCCCCGCCAAGCTGAAAGCCTGCGCTATCTCTGATGTTCGAAAAAATCCTGATCGCAAATCGCGGCGAAATCGCGCTCCGCGTCATTCGCGCCTGCAAGGAACTCGGCATCCGGACGCTCGCGGTTTACTCCGAGGCGGATGTCGATTCGCTCCATGTGCAGCTGGCCGACGAATCGATCTGCATCGGCGCGGCCCCGAGCTCCGATAGCTATCTGAAGATCGATCGCATCATGAGCGCGGCCGAAGTCGGCGACGTCGACGCGATCCATCCCGGCTACGGATTCCTCGCCGAGAACGCGCATTTCGCCGAAGTCTGCGAGAGTTGCAAAATCAAGTTCATCGGGCCGACGCCCGCGGCCATGCGCGCGATGGGCGACAAGAATTCCGCCCGCGCGGCGGCGCGCAAAGCCGGCGTGCCGGTCACGCCGGGCAGCGACGGCATCGTCGAGACCGAAGCCGAGGCGATCAAGGTCGCCAAGAAAATCGGTTACCCGGTGATGATCAAGGCCGTCGTCCGGCGGCGGCGGTCGCGGGATGCGCGCGGCGCATAACGAAGTGAGTCTCGTGCAGGGATTCCACGGCGCGCGGATGGAAGCGGAGAAAGCCTTCGGCAACGCCGAAGTCTACATCGAGAAGCTGATCGTGAACCCGCACCACATCGAGTTTCAGATCATGGCCGACAATTATGGCAACACCGTGCACCTCGGCGAACGCGATTGTTCGATCCAGCGGCGCAACCAGAAGGTGATCGAAGAATGTCCGTCGCCGCTCCTCACGCCGGCGCTGCGCAAGCGAATGGGGCAGGCTGCGGTCAAGCTCGCGCAGTCGGTCGGTTACGTGAATGCCGGCACGATGGAGTTCCTGGTCGATCAAAAAGGCGACTATTACTTCATCGAGATGAACACCCGCATCCAGGTGGAGCACACCATCACCGAGGAGGTCTACGGCTGCGATCTGGTGAAGGAACAGATTCACATCGCGGCGGGCGACAGACTTTCGCCGCACGTCGCCAGGCCGCTGGCTCGTTCCCACGCCATCCAGTGCCGGATCAATGCGGAGGATCCGGCGCGCAATTTCCAGCCCTCGGCCGGGCGGATCAATTTCTACTACGCGCCGGGCGGGCGCGGTGTGCGGATCGATTCGCACGCTTACACCGGCTACACCGTTCCGCCTCACTATGACTCGATGATCGCGAAGCTCATCGCGGTCGGCGCGACGCGCGAATCGGCGATCGCGCGGATGCGGCGGGCGCTCGGGCGAATATCTCATCACCGGGATCAAGACGACGATTCCGTTTCACAACGCGATCATGCGCAACGCCGACTTTCGCAACGGCCACTACGACACCGGCTTCGTCGACCGGATGATGAACTCCGAAACGTTCGAGCTGCGGCCATCGAACGGCCGGTTGACCGATTGAGCGGGAGCGCGGTGAATGGCCTGACGCGTCGGCGGCTCTACGCCATCCTCGATCTGGGTTATGTCGAGCCGGCGCGGGCGGAAGCGGTCGTGGGAGAATTGATTCGCGGCGGCGCCGATCTCATTCAGCTTCGCGGGAAAAAGCAGAGCCTGGCGGAGCTCACCTGCCTGGCGGAAAAGCTGCACCGCCTAACGAGCGCCGCGGGCGTCCCCCTGATCATCAACGATCATCCGGAAATCGCCCGCGATGTTGCGCTCGAAGGCCTGCATCTCGGCCAGGACGATGTCGCGATCGGCCGCCGCGCGCCAAATCGTGAAACGCGATTGCTGGATCGGGAAATCGACCCACACCCTGGCCCAGGCGATTGCCGCGGTGGCGGAAGGCGCCGACTACATCGGCTTTGGCCCGCTCTTTGCCACTCCGACCAAGCCCGAATATCAGCCGATCGGGACCGACGACATTCGGCGCGTTCATGAGTTGGTCCAGCTTCCGATTTTTTGCATTGGTGGAATCAAGTCTGCACAATCTCCCGGCAGTTCTAGCAGCTGGCGCAAATCGCGTCGTCATCGTATCTGGCCTCCTGCAAAGCGGAGATGTTGCCGCCGCCACTCGCGCGGCGAAAGAACTGCTTGTTGAAAATCAGACATCAGAAATCCAGAAATAATCATGTCCGTTCTCGTCGTTGGTTCCATCGCGCTCGATACCGTCAAGACACCGGTCGAGGAACACGCCGATCAGCTTGGCGGTTCCGCTTCCTACGCCGCGGTGGGTGCGAGTTTTTTTGCACCTGTAAAGCTGGTCGGCGTGGTGGGTGACGATTTTCCCCAATCGGAATTCGAATTCTGGAAATCGCGCAACATCGACGCAACTGGAGTGCAGCAGATTGCCGGTAAAACATTTCGCTGGTCGGGCGAATATGCGTGGGATCTCAACACCCGGGAGACAAAATCGGTGGCGCTCAATGTCTTCGAAAATTTCAAGCCGGAGCTGCCTGAAAATTTCCGGGAAACGAAATTCGTGCTCTTGGCCAACATCGCGCCCGTCTCTCCAATTGCATGTGCTCGAGCAGATGCGCCGGCCTCGTTTTGTCGTCGCAGACACGATGGATCTCTGGATAGAGACGACGCGCAGGGACCTCGACGCGCTCCTGCCGCGGATCGATCTGCTCATTTTGAACGACAGCGAAGCGCGGCAGATGACCGGCGACACGAGCTTGATCCGCGCCGGGCGGGCGATCCGGCGAATCGGCCCGAAGTATGTCGCAGTAAAGAAAGGCGAACACGGTGCGCTGCTTTTCGGACCGGACGATTTTTTCAGCTGCGGCGCATATCCGTTGGAAGACATCCACGATCCGACCGGGGCGGGCGATACTTTTGCGGGAGGGCTGGCAGGCTATTTGGCCGGCAGTGGTGAGAGTGAAGTTGATTTCGCTCTGCTTCGCCGGGCGGTCATTTATGGGAGCGTGCTGGCGAGCTTCAACGTAGAAGCCTTCAGCCTCGAGCGGCTGCGCCGCCTGACGAAAGAGGAGATCGACGAGCGCTACGAAATGTTCCGGCTGATGAGCCAGTTCGAAGTGTTGCCATAGAATGCCAACCCGAGCTCGCCATTCTCGTCCGGTCGACAACTTGTCGTCCTGAGTCGCGCAGATGGCGAAGGACCGCGCAATCGGAGTCCACGCCTCCTCTTCAAGAGAACGCGCCGCTTGCACTTGCGAGGTCCCTCACCGCGCTGTGCCGGTTCGGGACGACAAAGCGCCAGAAGCGCCGTTATCTTTGTTCGCCCTCCTCGCTCCCCGATGACTTTTCGTGTTTGCCTTTCGCGACGGCGCGCTCCTATTGAAGTCTGATGGGAACCCTGCAGCTCGGCGTGAACGTCGATCATATCGCCACGCTCCGGCAAGTGCGTTATGCGACGACGCCCGATTCGAAGAATGCCGAACCCGATCCGGTCGTGGCAGCGAGTCTCTGCGAGCGCGCGGGGGCGAGCGGCATCACCGCGCATCTGCGAACCGACCGCCGCCATGTGCAGGAGCGCGATCTGAAACGGCTGCGCGCCAACATCATGACGAAGCTCAATCTCGAGATGGGCAACACGCCCGAGCTGATCGATTTCGCTCTTCTCCTGCAACCCGATGAGGTTTGCCTCGTGCCGGAGAAGCGCCAGGAGATCACAACGGAGGGCGGACTCGATCTCGTTAGGCACGAGCGCGAACTGGGGCCGACGATGAAACGTCTGCATGCGGCCGGGATTCGCGTTAGCCTCTTCATTGATCCCGCCCCGGAGCAGGTCGATGCGGCGGTGCGACTCGGATCGGATATAGTGGAACTGCACACCGGTGGGCTTGGCGAATTCCTTCACCGAAAAGGTCGAGCAACAGGAACTCGAACGGCTGCGCGCCGCGGCAGTTCGCGCCGCAAATTCCGGCCTGCAAGTAAATGCCGGGCACGGCATCAACTACCGCAATATCCTTCAGGTCAATCACATCCCGCATCTCACTGAGCTGAACATCGGTCATTCCATCGTGGCTCGCGCGATCTGGGTCGGGATCGAATCGGCGGTGAGCGAAATGCTTGCCTTGATGCAAAACTACCGCGGATGAGAATTATCGGCATCGGCATCGACCTGGTTGATTGCAATCGGATCCAAAATTCGATCGAGCGTTTTGGCGATCGTTTTCTGAAGCGGGTCTTTACCGCCGGTGAGATCGCCTATTCCAACTCGATGAAATTTCCGGCGCGCCATTTCGCGGCGCGTTTTGCGGCGAAAGAGGCGCTCTCGAAAGCCTTCGGTACTGGGATCGGCAAATCGATGGGTTGGCGCGATCTCGACGTGCAAAAGAAAGAAAGCGGTGAGCCGTTTGTCGTGTTGAGCGGGGGAGCGGAAAAGATGGCGAACGAACGCGAAGTCGAGCGAATCTGGATCAGCCTGAGCCACACCGAAAATAGCGGAATGGCGACGATCGTCCTCGAAGCGCACGACAAATGACATGGTCGGGGCGGGAGATGCAGGATTGGCCTGCTTGTATTGCCTAACGCTTGCCGCCTTTCAGCTCAACGACGCTAATGGCTGCGCCTCCCGGAGGAAGAGCGTCGAGAGGTTTGTCGCGCGCGGCTTGCGCGCGCGGGGCGAAAATCGTAAAAAGGAAAACATGTTCCAAAAGGACGCGATCGTGCGGCTCCTGCGCGACAACGATCCCGCGACGGTCGCCCTGCTGAAGGACCAGCTGATCGAATCCGGGAGCGACGGTGTCGCGGCCCTGCGCGATCTCCTCTCCCTCGATGACGCGGCGGTCACGGCGCACGTGCGCGAAGTGCTCGAGAAAATCGGAACCGACCAGGCGCATGACGAAATGCTGCTCTGTGCTCACCTGTTTCCGGAGCACGGCGACATTGAGGCCGCCTGGTGGCTGTTGACACTTTGTTTTGAACCGGATGCACCGGTCGAAAAGTTGCGGCGCAAGCTCGACGCATGGGGGCGGCGTCTGCGAATGCTGGTTGCCAGAGCCGGCTCGGCGCGCGAACGGCTGCAGGCCCTAACGACGTTCCTGGCGGATGACCTCGGCTTGCGCGGCAACGCCGAGGAATATTACGATCCGAAAAATTCCCTTTTGAGCGAGGTGATCGAAACGCGTCTCGGTATTCCGATCTCGCTCGTGATGCTCTATGTGATCGTCGGTCGCCGCGCCGACATGCAGATCGACGGCATCAATCTGCCGGGCCACTTCATCGCGCGTTACGAGCGGATCTTGTTCGATCCGTTTCACCAGGGGCGAATTCTCTCACGGTCCGACTGCGAGGCGATCCTCGCGCGGCAACGGCTCAAAACGCAGTCGAGTTATTTCGCGCCCGCTTCGCCGCGACTGGTGCTAATGCGTATGCTCGCCAACCTGCTTTTTATTTTCGAACGTTCGGGCGAAAAACAAAAACACGCTCTCGTCATGAGTTGGTTGAAGGCGCTGGATCGGAGTCAACGCCGTAGCCGAGGGTCGCCGACCCCGGCGTCCTTGAAGTAGCTTTGTCTTGGCCAGCGCGGACGGACGCGACCGGGGTCAGCAACTCCCAGCTACAGAGGAGCTCTTCGAGTTGATTCTGACGCGCCCGCGCTTCGTGTGCCTTGGCGGCGTTTGCTCGGTCGTGGCGGATGATTTTTCCCAGTTTCAGCGGCGGAACGATTTTCCCGAGCCGTTCGAGGGCATGCACCGCGGCGCCGCGGAGCGATGCTTCCTGGTCCGCGCAAACTTGCACGTCACGGCCTAACGAATCGGCCAGAATTTGGAGCGATGCGGGTGATTGCAGAATGCCGCCGGAGACGACGATTTTTTTCGCCGGACCGATGACATTTTCCAGCTGGATGAGAATCTGTGCCAGTCGGTGAAAGACGGCAGCGGTTGTGCCACGCAGAAGATCGGCGGCGGTCGTGGCCTGAGTGAGGCCATGGATAATGCCATCGAGATGTTCCGGCCAGGTGGGCGCGCGTTCACTCACCCAGAAGGGCAGGATGGTCAGGCTCTCTGAAGCCGGGCCGGCCTGGCGCAGAATTTTCTCGAGGGCACGCTCGTCGTTAGGCAAGCGCAGTTCGCGCAGGCACCAGGCACGCAGGTCGCCGGCGTTGCTGACCGCTCCGCCGAGAAGAGACCGTTTTTGGTCAACGACGAAACGGAAGAGGCCGAAAGGCAGCGGCACGTCACTCGAGGATATGGTGCGGACCGCGGCGCTTGTTCCGACATTGATTGCGACAACCCCTCGGGTCGAGGCGCCTGAGCCGAGGTTGCTCGCCGCACCGTCGCCGATGGCGGGATAAACGGTCAGGTCGTCGGTGTTTACTTCGTCGCGGAGAATCCCGAGTTGCGATCTCGTTAGGCAAGAGACTTCGATCAGCTCTGCGTCCCAATCGCTACGCGCGAAATCGTAGAGGCCCGTGCCACTGGCCATGGAATGGCTGCAGGCGCGGACGGCAAAAATCTGCTCGAAAATCCATTCCGCGGGAGAGACCCAGCGCGCGGTGCGGCGAAAAAGCCGCGGCCGAGTGCGGCGAAGCCAAAGCAGCTTGGCCGGCCAAAAAGAAGCGCGGAGCATGCATCCGGTCCGTTGCTGGATGGCGCGCTCATCAAACGTCGCGCGGAGACGTGCCGCATCCTCGGCACAGCGCGCGTCGGCCCAGGTGAAGATGGGGGTGAGCGGTTTTCCGGCGCGGTCGAGGGCAAGCAGGCTGTGCCAGAAACCGGAACCCCCGACAACATTGACTGGGCTCTTCGTTAGGCCACGGGTTTGGCGGAGGCACTTTCGGGTGGCGCGCAAGAGAACCTGCGGATCGAGCTCCGCGCCGTGGTCGGCCGAATACCGGACCCGATAGACATGGCTGGCGTGGGAACGCGGGATGAGTTTCGCGTTTTCATCGAAAAGTGCGGTGCGGACGGAAGAAGTGCCGATGTCGATGGCCAGAACGACCGGGTCAAGACGACGGGGCATAAATCAGCTTTAAGCTCGTTTTAAGCTTTAAATGGAGAAGTGCAGGGCTACCGCGTTTCTTTTGCCTTGGAACGCTGCGAATAAGGCAGTCGGCTCCCATTCTGCATCCTGCGGCGCAGGCTCGAACGCATTCATCGCCCCGAGCGAAACGATGATGGCATTTGCGAGGTCCCTCTCCGTCGCTTCGCCGGATTGGACCAACAAAAAAGCATGAAGACGCTTTTATTAACGAACGAATACCCGCCGCACACTTATGGCGGGGCCGGGGTGCACGTCGAATATCTGTCGCGTGAGCTGGCGAAGTTGATGCAGGTGGAGGTGCGTTGTTTCGGCGATCAGCAGTCGCTAGGCACGAATCCGGAGGTGCGCGGGTTCGAGATCGCGACCGATAACTATACGTGTCCCAAGCCGTTGCGTTCCGTCTTCGGAGCGGTTCAGCGCTGTCTTGATTTCAACACCCAGAGCATCACGGCCGACGTGGTGCATTGCCATACCTGGTACAGCCATTTTGGCGGCATTTTGGCGAAGTTGAACTACGGCATTCCGCTCGTCATCACGGTCCATTCGCTCGAGCCGCTGCGTCCATGGAAGCGCGAGCAACTCGGTGGCGGTTACGATTTTACCGTCTGGTTGGAAAAGACGGCGCTCGAAATGGCGGATGCGGTCATCGCGGTGTCGAATGGGACAAAGGCGGATCTGGAACGGCTTTTCCGGATCAAGCCGGAGCGCCTGCACGTGATCTATAACGGGATTGATCTCGACGAATATCGACCGACCGAGGCGATGGACGCGCTGGTGCGGCACGGGATCGATCCGAAGCGGCCCTATCTGCTCTTTGTTGGGCGGATCGCGCGGCAGAAGGGGATTATCCACCTCGTGCGCGCGATCCAATATATGGATCCGGGTTTTCAAATCGTTCTCTGTGCCGGCGCGCCCGACACGCCGGAGATCGCGGCGGAAATGAAAGCGGCGATAAGCGCGGCACAGGCGAAGAGAAGCGGAATTATCTGGATCGAGGCGATGGTCGACAAGGAGACCGTGCACCAGCTCTACGCGCAGGCGGCGGTGTTTTGTTGTCCGTCGATCTATGAGCCGTTTGGGATCATCAATCTCGAAGCGATGGCCTGCGAAACGGCGGTGGTGGCGAGCGCGGTCGGAGGAATCAAGGAGGTTGTGGTCGACGGAGAGACGGGATTCCTCGTCCCGGTTGACCAGATGACAGAAAGCCCGTTTGAACCGACGAAGCCGGAAAAGTTCGAACGTGACCTGGCGACGCGGATTAACCAGTTGATGGCGGATCCGGATTTGCAGAAGAAGTTTGGGCGCGCCGGACGGAAGCGGGCGGAAGAGAAGTTCAGCTGGGGCGCGATCGCGCAGGAAACGAAGCAGTTGTACGAGTCGTTGGTGAAATCGGCGAGTCGTTAGGCAGAGCGCTACCCCGAACGCAGTCGAGGGATGACCTGTCCGTTATGCACGGCGCGGTGTATGGTGTCGCGATGTTTGTCGATCGGATCAAAGTGTTCGCGAAGGCGGGTGAACGGCGGGCGCGGTTGCGTCAGTTTTCGCCGCGAGAAATTTGTGCCGCGCGGCGGTCCCGACGGTGGCGACGGAGGCAAAGGCGGCGACGTGATCCTGCGCGCGGACGAGCACGCGGACAATCTGGCGAGTCTATTTTATGAGCCCTTGATCAAGGCGAAGAAGGGGGGGCATGGTCGGGGAAAACAAATGCATGGCCGCGGCGCGCCGGCGAAAATCGTGAAGGTGCCGGTCGGCACCGTGGTGTGGGAAGAGCTGGAGATGGGAGATCATGCAATCGGAACATCAGCAGTCAGCAATCAGCAATTGCACCGCTGGCGGACCTCGCTTTGCCTAACGAAGAATTTATTCTTTGTCGCGGGGGCAAAGGCGGCAAAGGAAATGTCCATTTCAAGAGCTCACGCAATCGTGCGCCGCTCCAGTACACGGAAGGTGAGGAAGGTGAGGAAGGGAATTTCATTCTCGAACTGCGAACCATCGCCGACGCCGGGCTGGTGGGCTACCCGAACGCAGGAAAATCCACGCTTCTGCGGCGGATTTCTGCAGCGCACCCGAAGGTGGCGCCGTATCCGTTTACGACCTTGCACCCGATGATCGGCGTGGTGGATTTCGACGATTATCGCCGCGCGACGGTGGCGGACATCCCGGGATTGATCGAAGGGGCGCATCAGAACCTCGGTCTCGGGCATGCCTTTCTCCGGCACATCACCCGATGTCGTCTGCTTCTCTTCGTGCTCGATATGGCAGGCAGCGAGGGGCGCAATCCGATCGAAGATCTGCAACATCTGCGTCGTGAGATCGATCTTTACGATCCTCGCCTTGCGCTCCGACCCTGGTGGGTGGTGGCGAACAAAATGGATTTACCCGAAGCGGCGGAAAATCTGACGGCGTTGCGCCGCCGGTATCCGGACCGCGAGGTCGTGCCGGTCTCGGCGAAAGAGCAGGAAGGGATCGAAGATCTCAAACATGCGCTGGACGTTCGGCTGCGGGAACCAGGCTTGGACAAAATTGACTTTGCGGTGTCTTCTTATGTGGAGACCGTAGGCCAGGGCAGAAACGAATAGAGTTAGACAGCCGAAGCGAATGCGTTAAGAGTTCACGACTTTTTGGCCCAACTACAAGGAAGTTCCCCATTCATTATGTCGAAATTGGTCGTCGCAAGTTACTGCACAACATTCCTTAAATCGGAGATGCTCCACATCTACCGGCAGGTCACCGGGCTGCGGGATGTGCAGACCTTCGTCATGACGAAGAAGATGCAGAACACCGACCGGTTTCCGTTTGAGGATATCGAGCTCATCCCGGCGCCGCGCATGAATCCGTTCCGCCATGGCTGGCTGAAATTCGTGGAGCGCCAGCCACCGATCGTTTATCGCGGCGAATATCAGCTGCTGGCCAATCTGCTCGAACGGCGCGGCGCCGATTTGATGCATATCTATTTTGGGCACACCGGGGTTCACCTGCTCCCTTTCATCCAATGCTGGGATAAGCCTTGCGTCGTCTCGTTTCACGGCGCGGATGTGATGTTGAAGACGGAAAGCCCCGATTACGCGGCGAAGTTGAGAAAAGTCTTTCAGTCGGTCCCGCTGGTCCTGGCGCGTTCGCGCTCGCTCGAGCAGCGACTCATCCGGCTGGGTTGTCCGCCGGAAAAGATTCGGATCAATCGAACGGGAATTCCGTTGCAGCAATTTCCGATGGTTCGCCGGGAGGCGCCCCTCGAAGGCCGCTGGAGATTTCTGCAGGCCTGCCGTCTGATTCCGAAAAAGGGTCTGACAACCTGTTTACGCGCCTTTGCTCTTTTCCATGCGCGAAAATCCGCGTGCAGAGTTGCTCATCGCGGGCAAGGGCCCGCTGCAGCCGGCGCTCGAGGCGCTCTCGATCGCAGTTGGGCGTGAGCGACCACGTTCATTTTACCGGGTTTTTGTCGCAGAAAGATCTGTTGGAGCTTTACCACAGTTGCCACGTCTTCCTGCATCCGAGCGAGATGCCTGCGGACGAAAACCAGGAGGGAATCCCCAATTCCATTCTCGAAGCGATGGCGACCGGCATGCCGGTGCTCGCGACCCGGCATGGCGGAATCCCCGAGGCGGTTGAAGATGGACGTTGCGGAGCGCTGGTGGACGAGCGCGATTATCAGGCGCTCGCCGCCGAAATGAAAAAGATCACTCGCACCCAGCACTCGTTTGCCGAGATGGGTGTGCTCGCGAGCGAGTCGGTCGCAGCGCAATTTCGAGCAGCGGTCGCACATCGCTCAGTTGGAAGCGCACTACCGCGAAGCGATGGAAATCGCGCAGGAAGTCGAAGCTAGTGTGAGATCCGAGGCGCCGATGGTTGCGCCGCCATTTTCGCAGGAAAGTGTCCCGGCGAAATAGGCGCTGGGCAGCCGCTATTTGGAGCTGATTTTCCCGCGGAAAAAAACTCCCGAAAGTCGCTTGTCAGCGCTGGCAAAATGCTCTTCTGTATGCGCGACGTGAGCGGCCTTGCGGCGCACGCTTGTTCCTGTTCGGAGCATGTCGCGCCGGACCGATAACCGGAAGAGCCGCTTTCCGAACCCACGCATGGTCCATCGCTATCTCCGTTTATTGCCGCTTTTGCTGAGCGTTCTTGCCCTGCTCGCTTTCGGAGGTTTTGTGCCCCGGGCGAATGGCCGCCGAATTGGCGCCGGCCCCGGCCGGCGCGGCGGAAAAGCACGAAGCGCTTTCTCTGAAGGCCGAGCCTCTTTTTACGCTGGGAAAATTCACGGTGACAAACTCCATGCTCGTGACCTGGGTCGTGGCCGCAGGAATAATCGTCTTTGCTCAAATGGCGACCCGGAAAATCAAGGCGGTGCCGGACGGCATGCAAAATTTCTGGGAATGGATGGTGGAAGGGCTTTACAACTTTCTCGAGAGCGTGATCGGCACCCATTTGGTGCGCAAAACCTTCTGGTTTTTTGCCACGATTTTCATCTTCATCCTGTTTCTCAACTGGTTTGGATTGATTCCCGGCGTCGGCACGGTCGGCTGGGGACATCACGACCCGGTGACAAACGCTTTTCATGTTGATCGTCCGCTGCTCCGCGGCGCCAACGCCGATCTCAATCTCACCTTCGCGATGGCGGTGGTTTTCTTTGCCCTCTGGATTGTTTGGGCGCTGCAGGAAAACGGGTTTGGAGGATTCATTCTCCATCTTTTCGGACCGAAGGGTGATTCGAAAGGCGCTTTGAAGATCCTCATGATCATCATCTTTTTCATGGTCGGCTGGCTGGAAATCGTTTCCATCCTGTTTCGGCCGATCTCGCTCAGCTTCCGGCTTTACGGCAACGTCTACGCCGGTGAGAACATGCTCGAGTCGATGGCGACATCTGGTGCCGGCGCTTTCCTGGCTGATCCCGATTCCGTTTTACTTTATGGAACTCCTGGTGGGCATCGTGCAGGCGCTGGTCTTCATGTTGTTGACCGCTGTCTTCACGCTATTGATCGCCCATCACGAACCGGCGCAGGGCGCACACCACTAACAATTTTCAGCGACCGTTGCGGCTGGACCACGGCGGGGGCTGAAGCAAACCAACCAACAGAAAAAATATGATATTACCATTACTGGCAGAAATGAGCGGAAGCATTCACGTCGGCCTCGCGGCCCTTGGCGCGGCCATCGGCGTGGGTTTGATCGGCATGGGCGCGGCCTCCGCGGTCGGCCGCAACCCGGGCGCGGCGACCCCGATCCTGGTGCAGGCGATTCTCGCGATCGCTTTCGCGGAAGCGATCGTGTTCTACGCTCTGTTCCTCGTTCACTAAATCGCTGCGCGTGCGGGCTTGCGCTCGCCGCCCGGCATTCATCTCGATGAACATCACATTTCTCGCCGCCGCTGGCGGATTAGGCGACCTGGTTACTGAAACGGCAGAGTCGTTCGGCTTTGACGTCTGGATTTTCCTCTCGCAGGTCATCAGCTTTGTCATCGTCGCGCTGCTTCTGAAACGATTCGCCTACAAGCCGATCCTCGCTGTCCTGGAAGAGCGCCGGCAGCGCATTGCCGAGGGGCTGTTGAACGCCGAGAAGATCAAGCAGCAACTCGCCGAAGCGGAGCAGCGTTATCAGGAAATCCTGGCGAAAGGCAATGCCGAAGCGCAAAAGATGATCGACGAAGCGCGGGCCAGCGCCGGTGTGATCGCCGAGCGAAAACAACAGGAAGCGATCGTGGCGGCCGAGCAAATCCTGGCGAAGGCGCGGGAGGCGAGCGTGCTCGAGCACGAGCGGACCATGAGCCAACTGAAGCGCGAACTCGGCCGGCTCGTTGTCGATACGACGACCAAAGTCACCGGCAAAATACTGACGCCGGAAGATCAAAGGCGTTTGCAGGAGGAAGCGAGCCGCCAGGTAGCATCCTGACGAGCGTCGCCCGACGAGCGTGAAAATCAGCAAGGATATTCGGCAACTCTCGCGCACGCTCGTGCGCGACAGTTACGTCGATGGCGCGCTCGATCGGGACAGAATCAACTCGATCGTTCGGACGATCATTGAAAAGAAGCCGCGCAACTACATTCAGCTCCTCGAGAACTACCAGCGCCTGCTGCGTCTCGAGGTAGAGAAACGGCGGGCCACGATCGAGTCTGCCGCGGAACTCGACCCGGAGGCGGGCCGGCAGATCGTGGCCGGCCTCGAGCAAAAATACGGTCCTGGCCTCACGACCGAATTCGTCGTCAACCCGGCGCTCCTCGGTGGAGTGCGCATCCGCGTCGGGAGCGACGTCTGGGACAGCAGTGTGCGCAACCGGCTCGAGCGCTTGCAGCAAAAACTTTAACCTAACGAATTATCATGAGCAGTATTCTGGAAGAAATCGAAACACAAATCGCGGGGCTCAAAACCTCGACCACCAAAAGCAACGTCGGCGTGGTCCGCGAAGCCGGCGACGGCGTCGCCCGGATCGAGGGCCTGAGCGAGGTGATGTTGAACGAGATGATCGAATTTCCGAGCGGCGACTTCGGTCTCGCGCTCAATCTCGAGGAAACGGAAGTCGGCGTCATTCTGCTCGGCGATCCGACGAAGGTTTCGGAAGGAGATGAAGTGAAGACGACCGGCAGGCTTCTCCAGGTTCCGGTCGGCAAGGCGCTTCTTGGCCGCGTCGTAAACACTCTCGGTCAGCCGGTCGATAACAAGGGGCCGATCAACACCGACACTTTTTATCCGGTCGAAAAAATCGCGCCCGGCATCATCAAGCGACGGAGCGTTAGCCAGCCGGTCCAGACCGGCATCATGGCGATCGACGCCATGGTCCCGATCGGTCGTGGCCAGCGCGAGTTGATCATTGGCGACCGCGCGACCGGCAAATCGACGATCGCGGTCGACACGATCATCAGCCAGGCGCGCCTGAACAAGGCGGCCGAAGAAGGCCAACTGAAGGATCACCGGCCGCTCTATTGCATTTACGTCGCGATCGGCCAGAAAAACTCGAACGTCGCGCGCACGCTCGCGGTCTTGGAGAAGAACGGGGCGATGCCCTACACGACGATCGTCTCTGCGCCCGCATCGGAGAGCGCGACGAACCAGTATCTCGCGCCGTTTGCCGGCGCCGCCATGGGCGAGTGGTTCATGGATAATGGCATGGACGCGCTTATCATTTATGACGATCTCTCCAAGCACGCCGTGGCTTATCGCCAGGTATCGCTCGTTCTGAAGCGGCCCTCCGGTCGCGAAGCGTATCCGGGCGACGTTTTTTATCTGCACTCGCGCCTGCTCGAACGCAGCGCCCGCGTGACGGAAGAAGCCGGCGGCGGTTCGCTGACGGCGTTGCCGATCATCGAAACTCAGGCCGGCGACGTGTCGGCCTACATTCCGACCAACGTCATCTCGATCACGGACGGCCAGATTTATCTCGAGACCGATCTTTTCTTCCAAGGCATTCGTCCCGCCATCTCGGTTGGTCTTTCGGTTAGCCGCGTCGGCTCTGCCGCGCAGATCAAGGCGATCAAACAGGTGGCCGGCAAGATCAAGCTCGACCTCGCCCAGTTCCGCGAGCTGGCGGCTTTCGCGCAGTTTGGCTCTGATCTCGATGCCGCGACCAAGGCGCGGCTTGATCGCGGCCAGCGGATTGTCGAGCTCTTCAAGCAGATCCAATACAACCCGATTCCCGTCGAGGAGCAGGTCGCGGTGCTCTGGGCAATGCAAAATGGTTATTTGGATCCGGTGCCGGTGGAACGCGTGAAAGAATTTCAGACGAAACTGCAGGATTATCTTCAGACGCGAAAAGAGAGCGTGCTCGCTTCGATTCGAACGAAGAAGGCGATCGACAAGGATCTCGAGGCCGAATTGGCGACGGCGCTGAACGATTTCAAGGCGACCTGGCAATAGACGCCTAACGACATGGCGAACACGCAAGACATCCGGCGCCGGATCAAGTCGATCCGCAACACCGCGCAAATCACGAAGGCGATGCAAATGGTCGCTGCCTCGAAAATGCGCAAGGCGCAGCAGCATGCGCTCGCGGGCCGGCCTTACTCGGAGCTGATGAACCGCGTGCTCGTGTCGCTCAAGAGCCGCACCGATCCGCTGCTTCATCCGCTCTTGCAGATTCGCCCGACCACGAAGGAGCTGGTCCTCATCATCAGCACCGACAAGGGGCTCGCCGGCGCGCTCAACACCAACCTCATGCGGGAGGCTGCCACCTACGATACGGAGAAAACCGTCTACGTGACCGCCGGCCGCAAAGCGCGCCAATTTATTGCGCGGACGCGGCGCGAGCTGCTGGCGGATTTTGAACTGAAGGATTCGCCCACCATTCTGGAAACCAAGGCGATCTCGAGATTCTGCGTCGAGAAATTTCTCAACGGAGAAGTCGACAAGGTGACCGTTCTCTACACGCACTTCGTTAACACGATCAACCAGAAGCCGGTCGCGCAGACGCTTCTCCCCATCGATCGATTTGCCTTTGGCCCGTTGTCCACACGGCGACGCACCTGACAACTCGGCGGCCGATCCGATGCTGGAATACATTTTTGAGCCCAGCCCTCAGGCGGTGCTGGATTTCATGCTGCCCTATTATGTCCAGTATCAGGTTTTCCAGATGATTCTCGACGCTCGTGCCTCGGAGCACAGCGCGCGCATGGTCGCGATGAAAAATGCGACCGATAACGCAAACCAATTCATCAAGGATCTCACCCTCGAGTACAACAAGATGCGGCAGGCCAGCATCACGACGGAATTGCTTGAGATCGCGACCGCCCAGATGGCGGTCAGCGGTTAGGGTCCTTCAAGAGTAACGGCCGCCCTCTCGCGAGGAGGCCGCCAAGCCAAATTCAAATTCGCCTAGTTCGCGTCCAAGGAGGCGGCGCGGACTTGAGCAATGCGGCGGCGCCGCAAGAACTGGGTGACAGCCACGGCTGCGACCAAGCCAATGATCGGAAACAGGGCACCGATCTCGGGAACCGGTGTCAGGGTTGTCCTGAAAAGCGACAGTCATCAGGGTCCCGGAGACAGAGCCGACCGAGGTTAGTTTACCGTTCGTAAGATTGGCAATGCTCGCGAAAACCATGTCCGAAGGACGCACGTTGATTCCCTCGGTTTGCTACTCCCGAGTCGCGGAGCGTGGAAGAGCCCAGAGCAGCAAAGGCGTCGTTGGATGTGCTGTGGACACTCCCCAGCTGAAGCTTTTCATCGGTGACGCCTTGGGGGAGGATGGAATTGACATCGAGCTGGACGGACTGGGTCGAAAAATATCCGTTCTCGCGCCATTGCTGGTCGGCCAGCCCGACGCTACCCGGGGCGGTTTGGCCGAACTCGTGATATTGGCCAGATGGGATATGCGACTGCCATTCGACCGCATAACCGTTCCCCGTGATTGAAGAGCTCGACGAAAGGAAAGCGTGACTGGCGGAGTCCGCAGTGCCTGCAGTCCCGTTGGGGTCAAGGTTCCAATCAACGACCGTCGCCAGCGCTGACGAAGCGGCGAACAGGCAGAGAAAGGAAAGGGCGGCGAGCATTTTCATGCTACGAAATGGTCTTTCGCATGGGGAATTTCATTGGACGCTTTTAGTTTGAAGCGGCGTGTGATGGCAAGATTTTTCTGCTTGCCATTTTTTTGGGCGCGGCGCCTCGGTTCGTGCTGTTGGCGCCGTCCCAAAAGGAAGCGGCCGCCTCCGAATGGAGAACGGCCGCATCCGACCCTAACCTAACAAGTGTCTTAAGATCAACGCTCTGCGCCCGCGCCCGCTTTCAATTGAGCGGTACGCCGCCGCCGCAGGATGCGGGTGAAGGCGATCGCTGCGCACAAGCTGATAATCGGATAAATCGCCTCTATTTCGGGCACAGGGGTCAATGTCATCTTAAACCTGATGCCGTCGTTGAAGAAATGGCGGCCCGCATCGAGCCCCAACCCAATACCGCTGTCGCTGGCCATGTGGGCGGCGAGCGGTCTGGCGATGGCTCGCGGCAAAATCGAACGCGTAATCCTTGGTCGTAAACGTCGGATTGGCCAGGAACGTTTCGGCGGAACCGGCCTTCGTGGGCCATTTCGAGTCGCTGTGATAACGGATGTCGCCAAAGGCATCATTGACGTTTGGCACGAGAGTGCTGCCGGTGAGATTGTCGATCCCAGGATCGATCGCGGCGTTCAGGAGGGGGAAGTGGCGCACGTTCGGATTGGCATCCCACGTGGGGACGTTGCCAACGGAGAGCGTAGGGCCGGTAAACGCAAAATCGCCCAGGCTGATACCATCGATCCGCCGCGTATTAACCAGACGGTGATCGAGGTCATTGATATCAGCCGAATTGGGCTGGAATTTGATTGTAGTCATCGTCGCCTGGGCAGAGGCAGCAATGTAGCCCCAAGCCAGAACGCAGAGCGTCCAACGATACCGGCGCAAGATGCGGGGACGTGAGGGGAGGGTTTCGATATTGCAGCGGTCGGCGCCGGGGGTGCGCTTCAGGCGGTCGCAATTCATGAAAACCATAATTCTCATAAATGATTCGCAAGGTCCATATTTATTTTCATGCCAACTGCAGTTGGCAAAGCTGGTTTCCGAGAAAGCAGCAGGTCGGACGATCTGTTCCGCCTCGATTGGTGGCAATCTCAATTTGGCCTGAAGGCCAATTTCGATTCCCTAAATCCGAACGGTCGGGGAGGACGGAAACCCTGACAAGCTTGGTACAGACGCGCGAAGCTCAGTTCGTCGCACCAACGTCCGGAACAGACGCCGCCGGTCTCCGAGGCATCCGGCCGAAACTCGGCGCTACAAATTACTCCAGGTGAAATGGCTGGCGAGAAAGGCCCGCTGGAGGTCCTCGAAGTCGGCGGCGCGGCTGGCCAACTGAAAACGGATTTGTTCAGACCCGCGATTCAGGAACATCATGGAACGCGCATACTGTTCGCCATAGAAGATGTAGGAAACGATCACGAGAAAGGTTTCCTTACCTCCGATTTTGACCGGATTCATCTCCTGGGAAACGAGAGTGATATTGGTGCTACCGCCTGGAACGCCACCCAGTGCTTCCTCCGTCAGCTTCTTTCGACTCTGCTCATCGAATATCGCCGGCTGGCGAAGGATGACCTTTGTGATCGTCCCTGTCGCCTGAGTTTTCTTTTGAGGATATAGCGTAAGCTTGCTTTCGTCCCCAGAATACTGCCAACCGTCCGGTTGCTGGTAAGTTATCTCCTCGCCGCTTCCGTCCGAGAAGACAAGATGATGGAATTTAGCGCCGTCCCCTTCGAAATCGGCCAGCTTGGGGGACAGATTCAAGTCTGCCCGTGCGGAGACGACAAGAATCAGACCGAGGAAGGCGAGAGCTAAGGAACGAGAGACCATCTGCCTTTGCTGTAAGTGAAAGTCATGAGCGTGCCTGGAGGCGATTTAAGCCGGAAGTTCGTATCGAAGTACCATTGTCGCACGGGCGCGTTGTAGATGGGCGACCCGTACTTCCAAAGCCCGATGGCCTGCTGGCTACTGTAGAGTTCGACCATCGACCCGTAATAAGTCAGGGACTTGTTGTCCCAATTCTCGAGAAAGCGCGGAAAGTTTTCCGCGCCACCGCTATAACTCCCGTTGCTGGTGCCGCTTGGGACAATGCCAGACAGAATCGCAGTATTGACGGTCGTATTGGAGGCGGCACCAAAAGTAGTGGCATCATTCCAGGAATTGGAAAGGATGTTGACGGCATCGGCAATCACCGAGCAGGGCTGGCGGGTATAACCGGTGGCCTGCGGCTTCGTTGGATCGCCGCTGTTCGATGGCGGGTTAGTTCCAGTGTTGAAATCTCCTTGAATATAAACGGGGTTCGCGCTCGCGACGGTCAATCCATTCGGTTGGAATGAAAGCGCCATTTTTTAGGCGAAAGCCGCGCTTCGCGCCAATTCCATTGCCGGCGGCGCTTGGGTCGTAGAGATAAATAATTCCATTGAATGGGTTTCCCGTCTTGTTCCATTGCGTCCCAGAGCTCTTTGTGATCTTGCTAATGTCCAGAGTCGTGATTCGAACGGCGGATTGCTCGCGGCTGTCCTGTAAGGACTGATTGGTTGTAATCACTCCGCTCGCGCCGAACATGTCGTAGAGATACTTCGCTTCGCTGTTAGCAGGGCTTCCACTCGTGCATGCGGTGGTGGTGCCATCACCATTCGGCTTGAGAATCGTTACGGTATCAGCGCTGCCATTGTCAGTGACTTGAATGATCACTCCCGCCTGGTTAAAGTATCGATAGTCGTTCAGCGGATCCGGATATGAGCCCAGAGGGAGGACGGGCGGCTCAATCAATTCATGATAGCCGGTATTGTTCGGATTCGAAGCATCGAATGTTAACGGATCCAGATTGACCGGTTGATGGGTAGAATCGAAGTCTGGCCTGATCTCCGGGTTCATCGGCCAGGTCGGGGTGCCATCGTTGACGTCGGGCGCATCGTGGCTCCTATCGACGGGCATAAACCCCGCCTTCAGGTCCGTTGCCGAGGAAGAATGCCACGATCCCGCAAAAGTGGTCTTGTCGCGAAAATCGAGGATCTTATGGTCCGGTGTAGAGGTCGGAATTGGTATGAACCCACCCGTCTATGTAAAAAGACTTGCCAGGGTGGATTTCGAGCGGGTCATTGTAGAAGATGGCGTAGTTCCAGGGCGAGATCTGTTGTTCCTGGAAGATGCGCTGAACCTTCGCCACGATGTTGCCTCGTATTGCGGGAAGAGTCACAAAAGCAGTGGCAAGATAATTGTAAGTGGTGTCCCCGTTTTGCGACTGTCCAACGGCCGCGATGGGAATTGCGTCGGGGGTCATGGCGTTTTCTTCGGGATCAATCGCCACGACTTTGCATTGTTGCACAGTCGAAGCATTCGTCGGGTTGTAGTCGGCTCGCGTTGCCGTGAAGTTTGGTATGTTTGGGAATTGCGCTTGGGTCGGTAGCGTCAGGCCGGCCAATTGGTTGGTAGTCGGTAGGTTTTGGCCTGGCGTCCGGCAGAGCTGGCGCCAGTAGCCGAAGTTGTTTTCGAGACATCCGTCTGCGACGGCGACGGCGTTCTCCAGAGTCGTGGAACGCTGCACATTACGACTGATGCTCATTGTGTATTCGGCGGCGACGCCCACGATGACCATCAGAGTCGCGAGGATTGAGATTACGAGGACGATTGCCGTCCCGGCTTCTTGCTTACGTATTCTTTGTTTCATGGCTATGGGGTTGGAAATGGAACTGGAAGCGGGAGTGCTGTCGCAGCTGTCGTTAGTTTGGCTTTGATCGGGACGGTCCCGTTGAGGAGAATGTTGGCCGATTTGAAGCCGCGATTGCTGGTATGAGAGTCGGCCGTCGAAAGACCGATCGCTGCCACGACGCGCGGGCTTCCAACACCGCCAGTGTTCGGCGTCTGGAAAGGTTTGGCTTCGGTAATGCCGGTGGTCAAGACGACGAACACGGGCGAGCCAGTGAGGCTGTGCCATTCGAGGGCCCCGTTATTCACGACGTAGGCGCACACGTCAGTGGTAAAACATGGGATGTTGAAACCGCCGGTTCCGGTAATGCTCGCCGGTAACGCGGTTTGGAGGGTCAAGGTGACTATTCCCGGCGCGTTACCTGTCACCGCTGTGATATCCGAGTCAACGTTGTGGGTCGGAATGAGTAGCCGTTGGTGGACTTTAGGCGCCACTGCGCCCGTCACGATGATCTTGACCTGTATTCTGGCCCACGGTCGCATCCGACTGCGATCCGAAAAGGGCCGCCTCCCCAAAGTTGAAACAGGATTCCGGGAGCCAAACCGTCGGCCGGTGCTGGCGTATTTGGGGTACTCGGATCGTAGAGCACGAGTGGCGAAATGGCAGAGTGTAGGTTCTTGGTCATTTGAAGCATCGCGATGCGGGCTTCCTGGTGTGCCGTATTCACCGCGGAGTTCTTTGCTCCAAGAATCGTGCCGGTGTTCAAGATGGAAAAAATGATTAAGCCGAGCACACCGATCAACACGGTCGTTACCATGAGTTCGACGATCGTCAGAGCGGAGCGCGCGCGAGAGTTAAGCTTCATTAGTCGGATGCCCGAAGTGTTTCCATGGAGTACGAATACGACCGCCCTAGATAGGTATAATTGACCGTCACGGTCGCGCGGTAGATGGTAACTCCACCGGAGCTGACGTCCGCAACCGTCGTTGTTCGCCTGCCGGAAACGATCGTATTGCTATTGGCGTCCTCGTAAATCTTTACCGTTTCCGGTGCCTGGATTCCTAGGGTAAGGACAGCTGGGAATCTGCCCGGGCGGCGTAAATGGTGTCGCCGATTGTATGGCATCGATCTGATTCATGGCCGCGGCGTAGGCGCCGGTCGCATTTCGGCTTTGACTCGCGAAGGCATTGAACTTTGTCAGCGCACGCGATTGTCGTGCTGAGGCCGACGCCAATCAGCGCGATAGCGACCACGACCTCGACCATCGTGAAACCGGAGCGACCTTGAGATGCTGTCACATTTGCAATTATGGTGATTATGGAAAACCACAACAAATATGGAGCAGACCCTATGCCGCATGAACTGTAGTTTGCCCGATTGTCCCGGCCTCCGATTCGCTGCTCGGATTTCAGATTTACCTTCGCAGGATTGACCAGTCTTTTCCTCTTGTCCGAGCACTCACCTTCGCTACCTTGCCTCTCCCGCGCGCCGGGCAGTTCGCCCCGCGGGTCGCTTCTTTTATGAATACTGGTAACATTGTCCAAGTGATCGGTCCCGTCGTCGACGTGGACTTTGCCGATGCCGGGAAGCTGCCCGGCATCTACAACGCGCTCGAGATCGAGTACGAGGTGAACGGCAACCCGACCAAGCTGACTCTCGAAGTGCAGCAGCATCTCGGCGAAAAATGGGTCCGTTCCATTGCAATGTCGTCGAACGAAGGTCTCAAGCGCGGTATGCCGGTAACCGATACCGGCGGTCCGATCTACCGTGCCGGTGGGCGAGGGGACGCTGGGCCGAATCTTCAACGTGACCGGCGACCCGGTCGATAATCGCGGGCCGGTCGCTTTCACGAAACGCTACCCGATTCACCGCAAGGCGCCGGAGCTGACCGAACAGGACGTGCAGGCGACGATTCTCGAGACCGGCATCAAGGTCATCGATCTCATCTGTCCCTTCACCAAGGGCGGCAAAGTCGGCGCGTTCGGCGGCGCGGGCGTCGGCAAGACGGTCGTCATCCTGGAGCTGATCAACAACATCGCGAAGAACCACGGCGGTTTCTCCGTTTTCGCGGGGGTGGGCGAGCGTTCGCGTGAGGGTAACGATCTCTACACCGAGATGAGCGAGGCGGGCGTGATCGATCAGAAGGATCTGAGCAAGTCGAAGGTCGCGCTCGTTTACGGACAGATGAACGAGCCGCCGGGCGCGCGTCTTCGCGTCGCGCTCTCCGCGCTCGCCATGACGGAATACTTCCGCGACGAACGCAACCAGGACGTGCTCCTCTTCATCGACAACATCTTTCGTTTCTCACAGGCGGGCGCGGAAGTATCGGCATTGTTAGGCCGAACACCGTCCGCGGTCGGTTATCAGCCGACGCTCGCGGCCGAGATGGGCGATCTGCAGGAACGCATCACCTCGACGAACAAAGGCTCGATCACATCGGTCCAGGCGGTCTACGTGCCGGCGGACGACCTGACCGATCCGGCCCCGGCGAACACCTTCGCGCATCTCGATTCCACCATCGTGCTCGAGCGCTCGATCGCTGAGCTCGGCATTTATCCGGCGGTCGATCCGCTCGCCTCGACCTCGAAAGCGCTCGCGCCCGAGATCGTCGGCGAGGAGCATTACGCCGTCGCGCGCGGCGTCCAGAAGGTGCTCCAGCGTTACAAGGATTTGCAGGACATCATCGCGATTCTCGGCATGGACGAACTGAGTCCGGAAGACAAGCTGACCGTCTTCCGCGCGCGCAAAATCCAGCGTTTCCTCAGCCAGCCGTTCCACGTCGCCGAAGTTTTCACCGGCACCGCCGGCCAGTACGTTTCGATTGCCGAAACGGTCCGCGGCTTCAAAGAAATCCTCGACGGCAAACATGACGATGTCGCCGAGCAGAATTTCTACATGAAGGGCGGCATCGACATGATCAAGGAATAACATGGCGCGCACCCTGCGATTGGAAATCGTCACGCCGGAGGCGAAAGCCTACTCGGAAGATGTCGAGATGGTGGTGCTTCCCGGGACGGACGGTGAGCTCGGCGTTTATCCGCAGCACGTCCCGGTGCTGACCACGCTCAAGCCCGGCGAGCTGCGCGTTTTGAAAGGCGGCCGGGAAACGTCCCTCGCGGTCGGCGAAGGATTTGCCGAGATCACGGGCGAATCGATTTCCGTCCTCACCGACATGGCGCTCGAATCGTCTGCGATCGACGAAGCCGCGGCCGAAGCCGCCGTCGCGCGCGCGCAGGCCGCGATGAAAGAGGATCACGTCGCTGAAGAAGTCGCCTCGATCCAGGCGTCGCTCCAAAAAGCGCTCGCGCAGTTGCACGTCAAGCGCCGCCAGCGGCACTAAGCTGAAGCACGCGCCTCGGTCCGTTCCGCCGTCTCGCCGGGCGTTTCTTTGCCCGCGCTTCCCGTCACTCCGATCCTGCGCTAGAGATCGCCTTGGTATGCAAACGCCAGAAGCGCTCGGAATCATCGCCGGTAGCGGCGTTTATCCGCTCCTGCTCGCCGACGCCGCACGCGTCGCGCGGCGTAAAAAAAATCATCGTCGCCGCATTTACCGACGAGACCTCTGCCGACATCACCAATCGCGCCGACGAGATCGAATGGCTGCGCGTCGGCCAGCTCGGAAAACTGCTGAGTTTCTTCCAGGAGACGAACGTGCGGCAGGCGATCATGGCCGGTCAGATCGCGCCCGGAAACCTCTTCAGTCTGCGTCCCGACTTCAAAGCGATGTTCCTGCTCGCGCGCCTCAAGCAGCGCAACGCCGAATCGATCTTCGGCGCGATCGGCGACCAACTGGCCGAAATCGGCGTCGAGCTGCTCCCGGCCACGACCTTCCTCGATCATCTCCTCGCGCCAGTTGGACACATCGCCGGCCCGAAACTAAAAGAGCGCGAAGAAGAGGATGTCATCTTCGGTTTCGACATCGCGAAACAACTCAGCGCGCTCGACGTCGGCCAGACGATTGTCGTGAAAAACGGGACGGTGCTCGCGGTCGAAGCCTTTGAAGGCACGAACGAAGCGATCCGGCGCGGCGGTTTGTTAGGCAAAAAGAACGCGATCGTGATCAAGGTGACCAAACCGAATCAGGACATGCGTTTCGATGTTCCGGTCATCGGCACCGAAACCTTGCGCGTCGCGGTGGAAGCAAAAGTGCGAGCGATCGCAGTCGAAGCCGGTCGCACCCTGCTGCTCGAGAAAGCCGCGCTCATCGATCTGGCGGAGCGCTCGAAGATTTCGCTCGTTGGTCGCTAGTCTCCTTGGGTAACGCGCGCGTCCCTTTGCGCCTAACGAGTGACGAAATTCGCGGTGTCTTCCTCTTAATTGTTGAGCGCGTAGATTTCGAAGAGCGCAACCCCGCTGCCACCGGTCGCGCCCTGGATCACCGCCGAATAGGCGCCCGGTGCGAGGGTGGAGACGATCGCTGCCTCACGGTCGTCCGCTGGGGGAAGTCCCGTCTCAACGATTGAACTCTCCTGGTCGGTCCGCCAATTGTCATTCGAGACCATGAGCGTGCCGTTGCTGTCGTAAACGTCCAAGCGAGGGTCGAGCAAGGCATCCGCAACACCGTTCGCGATCAGGGACGGACCAATTGCACGAATGATGACCGGCGTTCCCATCGTGCCCCCGATGATGAAACCACCGATCAGCACTTTATCGCCGGCCTCGATCCGACTGCGCGTCGAGACATTCGCGACCCGCCCGGTCTCAGCGTCCAGATCATAGAGTTCAAACAACGCCACTCCCGTCGACGCACCCCGGCCACTGACAAGCGCGCTATAGGCTCCCGGCTGCAGCGTGGTGACAAGGGCCGCCTCGCGCCCATCCGTCGGAGCAAGGCCGCAGGCGTCCAATTCTTGTCCCGGGACATTCCAGTTGTCATTCGAAGCGACAACGGCTCCACTGGAGTCCACGATCTGGAGAAAGGGATCCGCCATTGCTTCGCTGACGCCCGCGCCGGCCAGCGACGGACCGAGCGCGCGCAATGCCACTTTCTTGCCCACAATCCCATCGACGATGAAGCCGCCGATCATAACGTTTTCATCTGTCTGCGCGAACGCGCGGCAGGAAATGTTGTGGAGGACCGCCTCCGGGATGACCCGCGACGATCCCACGGTATAGGAGACCGGTTTCGAATACGCGCTCTCTGCCCCGGCGGTATTGTAGGCGGTAACGGCGATAGTGTAGGTCACGGCGTTTTCAAGATTGGTGAGCGTGGCCGTGGGCCATCCGACGTCGACCAGGTTGCCAAAGGGTGCCGCGACCGTCCCGTAGTAAACCCGATATCCGGCGATGTCCGGCTCGGGGTTGGCTTTCCAGGCAAGGGTGACCGTCGCGGCGGTCGTCTTCGCGACGAGAAATGCCACGAGTGCGAGAATCAGAAAAACCCGGAAGCGTTTAGAGAAAGCCGTAATCAATATTTTCATTGCATCGTTTGTCGGGTTATGGCCACACAATTCCAATCAGGGCGATCAAGAAATCTGGAAAACAGATCGAGCGCTCTTCACGTGCCCCGAGGAGTCGTCCGTCAAAGGGGCACCCTGAATCACGATGGACCGCCGCAGGCTGCCTACGACTCGCTCCCCCGCTGAGACGGGATCGGCGATCCTGATTTCCACGCGAACGCCGGTCCTGGTTATATGCCAGACCGAGATCCTGCGCGGCCCCGCTTCGACGATTTATTTGGTGATCGGAATGCCGAGACGATTCGTTTTGTAAGACGTGACGATCGCCGCGGTAGAAATCATCACCAAGTTGTCGAGCATACCGAAGAAAACGGCGCCGTTCAGTCTTGCAGCAGGCAGCGACAATTATCGCGACGAAATCGAGCGGGGCCAAACAAGATGCCACGACCGCGCGCTTGGAATCCGAAACGGTTTGGTCGCACTTTGTTATCCGCGAGCAGTTGAAGCGATTGTTGGCGCAGCTCGATCGATGGACCTTGATCGTCACCGTCTGTTTCTCGAACGACAAATCGACCGAGCTTCAGGGCCATTGGCATCGAACCCCGGTGTTTCAGCCAATAGGGCTTCGATTCTTTGGAGCCCATGTTCAAAAAACGCGCCAGAGTGGATCGAAATAGGCCCAAAGGAGACGAAATATGACCGTTGGGTTCTTTTTCTGCTGACAAGTCCCGCTTTTTTGCTGGACTCCGAAACGCCAAATATCGCAATATCGCGTTCTGCAAATTATTACGAGCGCTGCCCCCAATATAATGAACACCCACCGCGCCTTTCCAGTCTGTGGAATATGCACGCGCAATGCTGCTCGGTCTCTCGTCGCTCAATGTGGAGGATTTTGAATTTCACTCTCAATAGCGAAGCGCGGCGTATGAATTGCTTCGATCAAGCGGATCAAAAATTGCAACGGTTACGGTGGAGACGCCATTACTACTTGTAAGGGTTCCGCTGCCGCATCCACATGCTTCGGATTAGCGGATTCGAAATTGACAGGAACGAGGCCAAATACGCTCTCATCTACTCAGTCTGGAAATTATAACCCCCCGGGAAGTCGGGCCGGTGATCAACCAAAATGAAGGAAAAAAGTCCTGCCTCCCAATCGAGGCAATCGACCAAGGGCGGCAGCTTGCCCTCGCGTCGTGGCTCCATCTCCGTTTTGGAAGTGAGTGCTGTCTTTTCGACGACGCGGGTCGGGCATTCGGTCGGAAAGTGAAGAGCTCTCGATCACAATTGCGAAGCCGAGGTTCCTGATTCGAACCTGTCAATGATCCTTCGACAGGTCGTCTATCAGCTTTTCTGCTCCGAGCGTGGACTGAATCGAAATCCGGATCTGTGTCCCGCCGGTCGAGTGCCGAGCGTGTCTTTCTCGAATCACGTCAATGGCTCCGCGCGCTGGCGAGGCGAAAGGCGTCCGCCACAGACCCAGGCGCACCGGATCCGAATGCGATTCTGCTCGATCCTCGCCTTCCTCGGTGGAAACGAATTGTCGACCTGGTCATTTTGGCTTGCACGGTGTGGATCTGGCTGCCTCTGATGACTGCTCGTGATGTGCCTGGTTAAGCTCGCCTCTCCCGGTCCGGCGTTCTACCGGCAGCGCAGGGTTGGTTACAGGGGCAAACAATTCATGATCTTCAAATTTAGGACCATGCGTGTGAATGCCGAGACGCGGACGCATGAAGAGTATTTGGAACAACTGATCGTAAATGACGCTCCCATGACGAAACTGGACGCCCTGGATCCACGCCTCATCCCGGGCGGACGCTTCCTTCGAGCCGCAGGTCTGGATGAGCTGCCGCAAATATTTAACGTCATCCGCGGCGAGATGAGCCTGGTGGGCCCGCGGCCCTGCACCGTGATTGAATTTCAGAGCTATCGACCCGAACAGCGCGAGCGGGTCAACGCGCCGCCCGGGATAACCGGCTTCTGGCAGGTCAACGGCAAGAACAAGACCACCTTCAAGGAAATGATCGCGATGGACATTTTCTACGCGAAGAACATGTCTCTCTCGCTGGATCTCGCGATCATCTGGAAAACGATTTCGGTGATCGTGCGTCAAGCGCTCGAATCTTCCGCTCCGCCAGGCCAACGCCGCAATGAGGCTGGCGAACGCCGCGCTGGCTCTCGAACCCGTTGGGGTTGCCATTTCGAACTACGAAGGGTCTCCCCGGCGGACATGAAGCGCGCCAATCTCGCTCGGCGTCATCGGATGCGGCTATTGGGGGCCGAATCTCATTCGCAACTTCACCAGCTCTCCAACTGCAGCGTCAGGGGAATGTGCGACGTGAATGAGGAGCGCCTGAAGCATCTCGGCGCCTTGTATTCATCCGTTCCCGACCTTCACTGATTTTCAGCAACTTCTCCGGATCACCGGATTGGACGCCGTCGTGATTGCCACGCCGGTGAAGCATCACTTTCCTTTGGCCAAGGCAAGCCTGCTGGCCGGCAAGCACACCTTCATTGAGAAGCCGATGGCCTCGTCCTCGGCGGAGTGCGAGGAATTGATCGAGATCGCGGAGCGTCAGGGCCTTGTCCTGATGATCGGTCATACGTTCCTCTATTCCTCCCCGGTGCAAAAGATCGCGCAAATCATCCGCACCGGCGATGTCGGCGAAATCCGCTACATCAATTCGCGCCGTCTGAACCTGGGGCTCTTCCAGCGAGATATCAATGTGGCCTGGGATCTCGCTCCGCACGACATCTCCATTATTCTCCATCTTCTTGGAGAATTTCCGATGTCGGTGAACTGCTCGGGCAACGCGCATGTCACCCCGGGAATCGAAGATGTGACCAACATGTCGCTCACCTTCAGCCAGCAGCGTTTCGCCACGATCCAGAGCAGTTGGCTGGAGCCAAGAAAAATCAGAGAAATGACCATTGTCGGCACCCAGCGCATGATCATTTACGATGATCTGCAGACCCACGAGAAAATCCGTGTCTATGATGTGCGGGTGGAGCGGCCGCCGCACTACGACACCTTCGCTGAGTTTCATTATTCCTATCATTATGGAGATAGCTACATCCCATATCTCAAGCAGGAAGAACCCCTCAGGACGGAATGTGAACACTTCCTTGACTGCATTCGAGAACGGAGACTGCGCCTGTCAGCGGCGGCTCAGGCTGGACTTGAGATGGTCCGAATTCTCGAAGCCGCTTCCGCTTCGCTGAAGGCAAACGGCGCACCTGTTATCTTTCCGAAAGCCAGGGGAGCCGCCTCCGGGTCCGAGCCGGTGCCATCCGTTCTTGCGATGCCGAACCGATCGGCCGCTGCATGAGCGGCAGAGCGTCCCTTCCGCAGCTGATTGCGCCTGATGTGAAGTTGGGGCGCAATGTTCGTATCCACGGCTTCGTCAATCTCTACGGCTGCGAAATTGGCGATGACACGCGGATAGGAACCTTCGTTGAAATTCAAAAGGGTGCGAAGATCGGTGAGCGTTGCAAGATTTCGAGTCATACCTTTATTTGTGAGGGTGTCACGATCGAGGCCGAGGTTTTCATCGGACATGGTGTCACCTTCATCAACGATCGCTTCCCGCGCGCCACGACGGCTGATGGACAACTGCAAACCGAGGCGACTGGGAATGTCAGAAGACGCGGGTTAAGCGTGGCGTATCGATTGGTTCAGGCGCCACCCTGTTAGGCGGAATCACCATCGGGGAGGAGGCCTTGGTCGGGGCCGGGAGCGTCGTCACGAAAGACGTTCCAGCGCGCGCGACCGTCGCGGGAAATCCAGCGAAAATCCTCCGAAAATCCGGCAAAAACAATGCCAGAAAAGGTCCCGTTTCTCGATCTTAAGGCGCACCACGCTCCGCTGCGCGCTGAGTTCGATCAGGCGATCGGCGAAGTCATCGACAGCGGTGCCTTTGCCGGTGGACCGTTCGTGGCGCAGTTCGAAAATGAGTTCGCGGCCTTCTGCGGTTCTCGACATGCCATTGGTGTCGGCAACGGAACAGACGCGCTCTGGCTGGCCTTGCTGGCTTGCGGGATTGGACCGGGTGATGAGGTCATCACGGTGCCCAACACCTTTATGGCCACGGCCGAGGCGATCACCTACACCGGAGCCAGGCCTGTCTTCGTCGATGTCGATGAACGCACTTACACGATGGACCCGGCCTTGCTGGAAAAGGCTCGCACGCCCCGAACCAAGGCCGTCATTCCCGTGCATCTTTTCGGGCAGGTTGCGGACATGGATCCCATCCTGTCCTTTGGGCGAAAGCACGGCCTTTTTGTGATCGAAGATGCGGCCCAGGCGCACGGAGCCGAGTACAAGGGACGCAAGGCAGGCTCGCTCGGCGACGTCGGCTGTTTTAGCTTTTATCCGGGAAAGAACCTTGGCGCATTTGGCGAAGCGGGCGCCGTCGTGACTAACGATGATAAACTGCAGGAGAAAATCCGGATTCTTCGGGACCACGGCCAGGTTCGAAAATACTACCACGCGATGGTGGGCTGGAACTGCCGGATGGATGGCATCCAGGCGGCGGTCTTGCGAATTAAGCTACGCCACCTTGATCAGGCAAATCAACGACGCCGAGCCCACGCCGGACACTACGATCAACTTTTCCAAGGATTGGAGGAAGTCGTGCCGCCGTTCGAAGCCGCCTACGGCAGGCACGTTTACCACCTCTATCCGATCCGGGTGCGGGAGCGGAACGAAGTCATGCGGCTGCTCCGGAGAGAAGGGTATCGGATGCGGCATCCACTACCCCGTCCCGATTCATCTCCAGGAAGCCTATCGAGGACTTGGATACGGCGAGGGTGCCTTCCCGGTCTCGGAACGAACTTGCTCGGAATTCATTTCCTTGCCCGATGTTTCCCGAGCTAACGGAAACGCAGGTGGAGCTGGTTGTCGACTCGGTCAAGGAGTCGCTCGCGGCCGGTGCCCTCTGTGAAAGCCGAGCCGATCAGTGACGAGAGACTGGGATGACGCATCGGTGGATTATTTCCCGCGTACGCGGGAAATCAGGACCGGCCCTGGAGAGAGTCGTTTCCCGTGACGGAAGTGGAAATGCGATTTGTCGATCCGCTCGTCGACCCGGAGTGGGACCAGCTTGTTCTTTCCCATCCCGACGCAACCTTCTTTCACTCCGCTGCCTGGGCCAGAGTTCTGGCGAAGAGCTACGGCCACAAGCCGTTTTACCTTTGTTTTTCCGATGGTGGAAGGCCGCAGGCGCTCGTCCCCGTGATGGAAGTAAAAAGTTCTTTCACCGGTCGTCGCGGCGTCTGTCTTCCTTTTAGTGATTTCTGCCCGCCGCTTCTCTTCAACGGTTCTGAGCCCGGCCTTGTCGTGGCAAGGCTTTCAGACCTGGCCCGCGAACGTAACTGGAAACATTTCGAGATTCGGGACGGGAACTGCTGTGAACCAGCTGTGGATCCGGCAGTCGAATATCTCGGTCATACCTTGGATTTACGGCAAAGCGCGGAAGGCCTCTTTGCCGGCTTTTCAAGCTCGGTCCGGCGGGCGATACGAAAAGCGGAAGAAAGCAAGTTGAGCGTTGAGGTATCCCGGAGCCGCGAATCCGTTTTTGAGTTCTATCGCCTGCACGTTCAAACGCGCCGGCGTCATGGACTGCCGCCGCAACCGCTCTCCTTCTTCCGAAATATCTTTGACGAAGTCATTCGGAAAAGGGTCTGGTTTCGTGGTTCACGCAAGCCTCGAATCGCGCTGCGTGGCCGCAGCGATCTTCTTTCAGTTTGGTCGGACGGCGATTTACAAGTTTGGAGCATCGGAGCCTGCGTCACAGGCGATCCGGGGCAACAACCTTGTCATGTGGGAAGGCATTCGCTTTCTCGCGCGCGATGGTTGCGAATCCCTGCACCTTCGGGCGAACTTCGCTCGCCAACGCGTGGTCTGCGAAGGTTCAAATTGGGCTGGGGAACTACCGAGGAGCTGATTAGATATTTTCAGTGGGACACCGGGACGCGGTCAGTGGGTCGGCCGCTGCGATCATAGCAAGGGACTGCACAATGCGCTTTTCGCCAACATGCCTCTCGTCATAAATCGGCTCGCTGGTGCGCTTCTTTATCCGCACCTCGACTGACATGAAAAATTCAATCGCGCAAATACCGACGTGGCAGCGACCGCCGCCGCAACAGCCCCCGTCGGCGGTGCCGGAGCCGCAACCGGGTTTGGGCCGGAACGACATTCTTTTTGCGCTCTTTCGGCACAAGAAGATGATTCTCGTTCTCGCCCTGCTCGGTTTTTTGACGGCCGCAGCTCGTCTATTTTTTCTATCCGCCGCTTTATGAGTCCGACGCGAAGTTACTCGTTCGTTACGTTCTTGATCGCCGCGCGGTCGATCCGATCGACAACTCAACAACCTCGACTCAGCTCGGGGCGACGTCCGATTCGATCATCAATTCCGAGGTTGAAATCCTGACCAGCTGGGATCTTGCGGTTCAGGTGGCGGAAGCGATCGGCCCGAAACGCCTTCTGCGCTCAGAGGCTGCGCCGAGCAAAGAAGCCGCGGCCGGAATCGTCTCCAAAGGCTTAAAGGCTGCCTCTCGCACCGGGAGTAGCATCATCTATGTCGAGTATCAGAATCGCGATCCGGAATTGGCGACGCTGGTTTTAAACGAACTCCTCAATCGATACTTCATTAAGCATCTCGAAGTGCACCGTTCCGCTGGCGCCTTCGACTTCGTTAGTCAGCAAACCGATCAGGTGCGGACTCGGCTGAACCAGACGGAAGACGCCTTGAAAGAGGCCAAGGCAAAGGTAGGAATCGTTTCCCTGGCCGACGGAACCGCCACGCTCAACGCCGAACTCACACGGACAGAGGAACAATTGCATCTCGCTGAAGCGGATTTGGCGGAACAGCGGGCACGCGTCCAGGCGATGAACCTTCCTCTGCCGGGACCAGGCGCTGATAGTGCGGCGAGGAGTGTTGCAAAACCGGCGGGATCGAAAGTTCCCGCGAGCCCGGCCAATGCGGCCGCTACTCCAGAAAAGCAGGAGCTACCTGATAAGGCGGTTCAGCAGTATCAGGTCATCATCAATCGACTGGCGGATCTTCGAAAATCGGAACTCGAATTGCTCTCCAAGTTCGCTCCGGGAAGTGTCATGGTCCAGGTCACGCGGACCCAAATTAGCGATCTTGAGGACGAGAAAAAGGCCATGGAAAAGAAGTATCCTGACCTGCCGTCCCACGTTCTGGGCGTCGCCTCCTCCGGCCGCCGGGGGATACTTTGACGGAAGCGGCTCGCCTGGCTGGATTCGAGGCTAAGACAGAGGCGCTGCGGAACCGCGTGCAAGAACTCCATGGACAGATGAAGCAACTCGCCGAGCTGGCTCCAACAATTGGGGATCTGGAACGGAAAAAAGAGTTGGAAGAAAACAACTACAAATATTTTGCGAATACTTTGGAGAAGGCCCGGGTGGACGAAGCGTTAGATCCGTCCAAGATCCCAAACATCAGCGCCGTCCAAAGACCTTCGCCACCCAGTACTGGTCACTCCGAAACGCAACAAGATGGCCCTGCGTCTGTGCCGCCGGAGGTTTGGGGCTTGGGATCGCATTGGCTCTTCTGCGCGAGCTGGTCCTCAATCAGACCTTGAAGAGACCGAGCGAGATCGAAGCGCAGCTCCATACTTCGCTCCTGCTTGCCATTCCGGACGCTTCGTCCAACGGTCACCTTGCGCTTGCCCCCGGCGGCGAATCGGACAGCTCAACCGCCATTGTTCGATCCAAGCGAGGGAATCTCGCGCCGTGGGACACTGGTCATTTTATCCGGATGTATTGCGAGGCGATCCGGGATCGCATCGGTCTCTATTTTGATCTCCATCAGCTCACCCACAAACCCAAGCTTGTCGGTGTGGCCAGTTTCTCGCAAGGCGCCGGGACGTCCACGCTCGCGGCTGGTCTCGCCGCCGCGCTCTCCGAAACCGACGAAGGCAAGGTTCTGCTGGTCGACGTCAATCTCGGACCGGATCACGTGCATCCCTTTTTCAAGGGCAAACCGGCTTATCCACTCACGACCGCTCTTCGAGCCGCGCAGCTCGATGGACGCCGCCTCGGAGAATCTTTACCTGGCCACGGTGGGAAATTCCCAAACTGGACTGGCCCAACTGGGCTTAAAGAAGTTCTTTGACCTGATGCCTAATCTGAAGGCGAGTGACTTTGATTACATCATTTTCGACATGCCGCCGCTCGCTTCGACCAGTCCGACCTGGGGGATGGCAGCATTCATGGACAAGCTCCTGCTCGTGGTCGAAGCGGAGAAAAGCAATCGCGATCTCGTCAAGCGTGGATACGCCAAGCTCATGGCCGAACGGAACAACGTCTCAGTCGTCTTGAACAAGACGCGGTCCTACATTCCGAAGGTCCTCGACACCGAGAACTGATCTTTTGCAACGAGTCATTGAGTTTTGATCATTCTGGACCCGCCGCGGCGGGTTCCCTCCGAGGGGACGAGCAGAAGCTCGTTCGGTTCTTTTGGCCTGAATCACTGCGCTGGGAAACTATTGAAAGAGGTCGTTGCGCCGAGATATTGGCGTGCTGGGAATTGTAGCGGCGGTCTGTGACCGCCGACCGCTCTCCCACAATCCACGCTTGGGAGGATCCAGATCGTTTCTACAGGGTGTCTTCCTGGCAGTGAGGCGTTTCTCAACAGGCTTTAGCGCAACCGAGGGCTAGGGAAAAGATGCTGCGGAATACGATCTACTATAACATAAAGCCTTTCGTCCCACATCGGTGGAGAATAGCCATCCGTCGAAGGATTGCGATGCGACGGCGAAACCGGGTGCGGAATATTTGGCCGATCATGCCCGGATCGGAAAGACCGCCAGAAGGATGGCCCGGGTGGCCGGACGGGAAGAAGTTTGCCGTGGTTCTGACCCATGATGTCGAAGGTAAAGCCGGATTGGAAAAGTGCTGGGACTTGATGCAACTCGAGAAGGCGATGGGCTTTCGTTCGTCCTTCAACTTCATTCCCGAAGGCGGCTATCGCCGTGCCCGACTGCGCTACGCCAGGAGCTGGCACAGAGTGGCTTCGAAGTCGGGGTGCATGATCTAAAGCACGACGGTCTGCTCTTTCAATCCGCGAGTCGATTCCGAAAAAATGCGATTGAAATCAACCGCCATCTCCGGGAATGGAACGCCGTCGGTTTCCGATCCGGTTTCATGTTGCACAATCTCGACTGGTTGCACCAACTCGAGATTGAGTATGACCTGTCAACGTTTGATACCGACCCCTTTGAACCACAGCCGGAAGGCCGCCACACCATTTTTCCATTCTGGGTCTCTCGGCCCCCGTCCCTCAACCCTCCAGCTCTCCTCGCGTCGGAGCCCGGTGAAGGCGAATCAACCAACAATCATTCCCGTAGCGGCTATGTGGAAATGCCTTATACGTTACCTCAGGATTCCACGCTTTTTCTTCTTCTCCGCGAACCGACCATCGATATTTGGCTGCGGAAGATCGACTGGATTGCCGAGCGTGGCGGAATGGCGCTTGTCAACGTTCATCCCGACTATCTTCGCCTTCCGAGCGAGCGGCCATCTAATCACAGCTACCCTCTGGAGCATTATCGGCAGCTGCTGGACCATCTCTGTCAACGCCATAACGGCACATTCTGGCAGCCGCTGCCAAAACAATTGGCTGACTTCATCAGCCGACTAGAGCTGCGACCCGCCGCTCGCCGGCTGAAACGGGTGTGCATGGTTACGCACTCGTTCTACGAGAGCGATAATCGGGTTACGCGCTACGCAGAAGCATTAGTGGCGCGGGGGGACCGCGTGGAGGTTTTTGCCCTTCGCCGGTCGCCGGAATTGCCAAAAAACGAAACCATTAAAGGAGTTGACCTCTTCCGTGTCCAGGACCGATTTGAAAAGGGTGAGCAATCCAAGTTTGCCTACCTTTGGCCCCTGCTTCGCTTTTTGAAGGTGTCGTCCCGTTTGGTAAGGCAAAATCATGTGCGGGAGCGCTACGATTTTGTCCATGTTCATAACGTCCCCGATTTCCTGGTCTTCTCTGCCTGGTATCCCAAGCTGACGGGGGCACGTGTCATTCTGGATATTCACGATATCGTCCCGGAATTTTTCGCCAGCAAGTTCAAGATGTCTCCCAAGGGTTTGGTCTTTACGTTATTGCGATGGGTAGAGTGGGCCTCGGCCGCATTTGCCGATCATGTCATCATCGCCAATCATCTCTGGCTTGGAAAATATGCTCGCAGAACCGGTACCAGTGAGCGGTGCACTGCGTTAATTAACAACGTTGATTCCACGATTTTTACGCCGCGCGCCGCCAATCGACGACCTGACGGGAAACTCGTTATTCTTTTTCCAGGGGGATTACAGTGGCACCAGGGGGTCGATATCGCCCTGCGCGCTTTCGCAAGGGTTAGCGCCGAGTTACCAAACGCTGAATTCCACATTTACGGGGACGGGAATGCCAAGGAATCGCTCGTTACGTTGGCCCAGGAATTGGGTCTCGAGGGCAAAGTACGCTTCTTTAGGCCACTAAGCGTACGAGAAATCGCCACTGTTATGGCACATGCTGACCTGGGTGTAGTACCCAAGAGAGCGGACTCCTTTGGCAATGAAGCCTATAGCACGAAAATCATGGAGTTCATGTCGGTCGGCGTCCCTGTGGTTGTTTCGAAGACGAAAATTGATCAATATTATTTCGATGAGTCCGTCGTTCGCTTTTTTGATTCGGGCGATCCCAATGCGCTTTCGCGCGAGATATTGAATCTCTTGCGTAATCCTCAGTCGCGTCACCCGATGGTAGCTCGCGCCACCGAATACGCCGCCCGCAATTCCTGGGGAAACCGCAAGAATGACTACTTGAACTTGGTCGATTCGCTGTGTGATTCCGGTGCGATCGCCGCGCGCGGCACCTCCCCTGCGGGTGGAAGTATGATCGGACTCGGGAGGCACGATAGGCGAAGCAATCCAATCCGGGAAAGCAAACCCGTAGCATAGATAGATGCCGAGAATCAGAACCAAAAACACGACAGTGCCCGCAATCCGGGACGCTGAAACGCCTGCCAGTATGTGCGAAACGATCAGGAAAAGTTTGGAGATCGTCCAGACGTGGGTCGAACAAAACAATTACACGGGCTATGATCCCGGAGACGGACTAACCTCATTCCTCAGGCCGCTTACTTTCGGCAACATTTTGGCCGAACGCGTGCTTCAACAATTGGTCTGGAAGTCGCCTATCAACCTCCGACCATGGTTAGGCGTCGTGCCACTCGAATCAACAAAGGGCCGTGGATTCATGGCTTGGGGATATCTTCATTTGCACAAAGCTTACGGGGACGGCTCCTACCTGAAAAAGGCAATGGCGTGTCTCGAATGGTTGGATCGGAAGAGAGAAAGCGGACATATCGGCCATTGCTGGGGAAATCATTTTGATTTTACTACCCGGACCGGACGGATGAAAGCTCACACGCCGACGATCGTCTGGTCCGGGTTTATAGGACAGGCCTTTCTCGAATGCTACGAGCAAACAGGCGAAGAGCGCTATCTTGATGTGGCGGAGAGTATCTGCCGCTGGATACTTACTCTACCGCGAGAAGCCACGAAAGACGGGAGTTGCCTCAGCTACACAGGTGTTTACCAACATTCGGTCCACAATGCCAACCTCCTTGGTGCGGCCGTGCTCGCCCGGACGTGGAGGCACAATCCGAGGCCCGAATATCTCGAGGTCGCGCACGAGGCCGTGCGCTACACGTGTGCCAGTCAGCGATCCGACGGTTCCTGGCTTTATGCAGACGATGGGCAGCACGAGTGGATCGACAACTTCCACACCGCGTACATTCTCGACAGCCTCAAACGCTATACGGACTTTACCCGGGATGAGTCTTACCGGGACAACATCGACCGTGGCTATCGCTATTTCAGCACGGTCTTTTTCGAGCCCGGAGGTGTCCCGAGATATTACCACAACAGCACCTACCCCATTGACATTCAATGTGCTGCACAAGCGATCGACACATTTAGTTTCTTTGCCGCGGAAAAGACTGGCGCGCTAGAGATGGCTCAGAAGGTAGCCGCATGGACGATTGTGAATATGCAAGATGAGAGGGGTTATTTTTATTACCGCCGCTATCCGCTTGTCAGGTCGAAGACACCATATTTTCATTGGGGACAGGCCACGATGTTTAAGGCACTTTCCCACCTGTTTCTAAACTTGGTGACGAAGAACGAAATGCAACCTCGCGTCGAATGTGGCGCTGCGGTAGTGTAGCAATCACAGACACAAGAAAATGCCTATGGACGTATACTTGAAGGAATACAGGGCGGACGACGCAATCGTTCGCTACACGTCCCGCACTGCCGGGCGGGGTGTCAGCTATCTTCTAGAAAATGACTACGCCGAGATTTATCTGTCGGGCGTCCGCCAGTTTCTTGAAGTTTCCGCCGAGACTCCCTTACGGTTGCTGGAGTTTGGCTGCGGTGGAGGGATGAACATCATCACACTCCTCTCTCTTCTTGAGCGCAAGGGCAGAAAGATCGAGCTTGCCATCGGCACGGATTTTTCCGACAAGCTTATTTCCGCAGCCAGGTTGGAGAGCAAAATGTTGCTGACCCCCGAGCAAGAGAAGAAAACCCGCTTTGCAGTGGCGCGAAACGAGACCATTTTAGCCGATCTGCAGGAAGCCTTGCACGCGTCGGAGTCGGATCTGAAGGGCTCATTCCACGTCATTCTTGGAGTTAATACGTTTCGCTATTGTCATCGTCTCAATAAAGCAACCGACTGCGCGCGAGACCTTGCGAGTTTGTTAGCGCCGGGCGGGATTTGTTTTATGATAGACATGAACCAACGATTTCCAATGTTTCGGAGCAAATTTCGCGATAGGAAGACAAAGCCAGAGGCCGAACGCTACTTGCCTTCTTTGGACGAATACGCGTCACCGTTTTCTGAGGCGGGCTTGGAGATCCTGCGCAAGGAGAACTTTTGTTGGATTCCTCATTCCGCTGGCCCGGGATTAACGCAATTGTGCCGATTGCTATCACCGATACTGAATGCTTTGGCCAAGCCCATGGCGATGCGTTCGTTAGTGGTGTCCCGCAAAAGAATATAGGGCGCCTCCTCTGGAGGTTCTGCGTGCAAACCAAACAGATTGCGGGGATCGTCGATGATCCTTCCTCGGGTATGGCGACACGGCGACTCGAATGCCTCCTGGACTTCCTCGGCGTGCCGTGGGAAACGCTGCGGAGCGACTCGGATGCTGTAAGTCGCGGAGCAAATGGAACGAACCCCACATACCAATCCATTCTGGCGCCGCTCACCAACGCGGCCGAGTTGTGGCAAATCGAAGCGTCTCGCGTAGCGCGGTCTTTATTTTTTTACGCGACGGATGACACTCGGGCCTCGTCCCAGTCATTGGGCGTCTTAACTGGGCGCGACGAAGATGCTCTTCTGGCATTAAAGGAGAAGGACGTCGACGTTACCGTCTCGGAAGAGTGGCCGGCGCTGACTGGGCCCATGTGCGGATTGCGGTCGTCAGTGAGCGTCCGCTCTTGCGATTACGTCGCGGCAATTAGGCCGGCGGGTTCGGTCTCGACCATCATCGGTACGGAAAAGGGCTCGTTGTTTTTCCGCTGTAAGAATGGAGACGCCCTGGCTTTTGTAAGTTGCAGTTCTGAAATTCCGAATCTGAACGAGCCGGTGGGCAGGAGAGGTTACGATGTTAGATCGCGGTTCCTTTCCGCGGTTCCTTTACTCATGTATCTGAAGTGGGCCTTTCGCGACGTCTGCTGGCAGGCGAACGAGGCAGGCGCGTGCCTGATGGTCGATGATCCGATTCTCAGGATGAAATACGGGTTTTGCGATTTTCGTCTGCTTGACGCACAGATGAAGCAGCACTCGTTCACGACGAATATCGCGATGATTCCATGGAACCGGGGCAGGACCTCTACAGCGATGGCCTCGCTGATCAAAGGCAGCACGGGGCGCTTCTCCGTTTCAGTCCACGGCTGTGACCACACGGCGGGGGAATTTGGGATCGCTAACACGGACGAACTAGGCGCTAAAGTGGAATCCGCGAGCCGGTGGATGGAACAGCACCGGAACACCACCGGTGTCGCGCACGACGCGATCATGGTCTTTCCCCAGGGGGTTTTTTCGCGCGAGAGTTTACGAATCCTGCAGCAGCATGAGTTCGTCGCCGCTGTAAACACGGAGGGGCTTCCCTTTCCACGAGAAGGCGAGGTGCTGACCACCGGAGACGTCTGGGCGGTGGCCATAAGCAGATATGGCAGTTTTCCTGTATTCACGAGACGATATCCCGCTGACGGGCTGGCCAACTTTGCCTTCGATGCCCTGCTCGGGAAACCCTGCTTGATTGTTGAACATCACCACTTTTTCAAAGGAGAACACCAGGACGTCGTCCGATTCGTCGCGGCACTTAATTCTCTCAACGGCATTCTTCGTTGGCGTAGTCTCGGCGAGGTGATTAGACGGAGCTACCAATGGAGGCTGGGGCCGAGTGGGGCCGTGCAGGTCCGGATGTTCGCTAACGAGTTGTTGTTGAAGAACGCCAGCAGCTCGGAGCGCCAGTATCAGATCGAAAAAGCAGACCTCGACAGTGCCGGCGTCCGAGAGGTGACGGCCAATGGCCATCCTCTCGCATGGCAAACTGACGGCCCCTCGATCGTTTTCATTTGCCCGATATCCGCCGGCGCGGAAGTGTTGATTCAGGTCCGATATACCCCTCTTGAGAAGAAGGAGGGACGAAGCAAAGACGGGCTCAACAGGTTTGTGAAGATCGCCACGCGCCGCTATTTGAGTGAATTTAGAGACAATTTTCTTTCCCGACATGACAGCCTGATGGCAATAGCCCAAAAGGCGAGACGTATCGCAAGCAACTCGCGGTGACTGAGGACATGACACAGCAATCAACTGCCATGCCAGCCGTGCAGACCCGTCCACTCTCCTCTGCTGAGGAGCCTCGCTCTGGTGTCGACGCGCCGGGAAGGCAATTGTCTTATGTGTTGATCACGGCGGCACGGAACGAATCCGCCTATATTGAGAACACGATCCGTTCGGTCATCGCCCAGACAATTCGTCCCCTAAGGTGGATCATCGTAAGTGATGGTTCTACGGATGGGACCGACGAGATCGTTCAGCGTTATCGCGACGACCATCCGTGGATGGAACTTGTCCGGATGCCGGAGCGGCAAACGAGGCATTTCGCCGCCAAGGCCCACGCCTTCAACGCGGGTTACGCTCTCCTAAGAGATTCGGCGTTCGACCTCATTGGAAACCTGGACGCCGACATTACGTTTGAACCTTCTTATCTTGCCTTCTTATTGGACCGGTTCCGGGAGAATCCGCGACTCGGGGTTGCCGGCACGCCTTTTGTCGAAGGTGAAGATCACGGATCCCATAGCTATGCGCACCGGTTTTCACAGCTCGAGCACGTTTCAGGCGCGTGCCAGATGTTTCGGCGGGCCTGCTTCGAGGCGGTCGGCGGTTACGTCCCGGTAAGAGGAGGGGCTGTTGATTGGATCGCTGTGACCACGGCCCGGATGAACGGGTGGGAGACGCGGACCTTTGTAGAACGGATTTGCCTCCACCATCGCCAGATGGGCACCGGTAATGACCACCCCTGGCTCGTCCGTTTTCGCTATGGACAAAAAGCATATTACGTAGGTGGCCATCCGTTCTGGGCGTTTCTCAGGGGGCTGTTTCAAATGCGGGATAAGCCCTGGATCATTGGCGGCTTGCTCTACCAGTGCGGCTACTGGTGGTCCTTTCTCACTCGGATGCCCCGGCCCGTATCCAAGGAATTGATCGCCTTTCATCGTGGCGAGCAAATGCGGCGACTACGCCGCCTTCCGGTCCTCCGCAAGAAAGCCTTAGTCAATCCAGAACGCACGGGATCGTGCCCTCAGGCTGCGCGGCACCGATTGAGCGCGACCAACGCTCAATCGGATTTACCATGAACTTCCAGCCGAATCATATCACGGTTTGTGTGTGCACTTACCATCGGCCCGCCTTCTTGCTGCGCTTGCTAGAGTCATTGGCCCACCAGCAAACGTCAGACCTATTTACGTTTTCCGTCGTGGTGGCGGACAACGACGCCGCGCAGTCGGCCCGCGATGTTGTCGTGAAGTTCGCAGCCAGGGCCTCATTTCCCGTCGTATACTGCGTTGAGCCCCGGCAGAACATTGCCCTGGCCCGAAACAAGGCGATCGAGATGGCCCTCGGCCAGTTCGTTGCCTTCATCGACGACGATGAGTTTCCGGCGGAAAATTGGCTCGTTCAACTCCGGCAAGCCTGCGCCGACGATCGTGTTGCTGGGGTGCTTGGTCCCGTTAAACCGCATTTCGAGGAAGCTCCACCTGCGTGGATCGTCAAGGGCGGCTTTTGTGATCGGCCCGAGCATGCGACCGGCACGGTCCTCCAATGGTGGCAGGCGCGAACCGGCAATCTCCTCTTTCGCCGGGAAATCCTGCAGGGCATCGAGCAACCGTTCCGGCCAGAGTTTGGAACCGGCGGTGAGGATCAGGATTTCTACCTCCGGATGATGGATCGCAGTTGTGTATTCATTTGGTGCAACGAAGCCGTCGCCTACGAAACCGTGCCGCCTGCGCGTTGGAAACGAAGTTATATGTTGAGGCGCGCCTTGCTTCGCGGCCGAAACAGTCTTAAGCATGCAAGGGGGCGCGGGATCATGATCGGAAAGTCGATCGTGGCTGTCCGCTATCTACCTACTTAGCCTGCCGGTGATGCTGCTCGGCGGACATCACCGGTTTATGAAGACCTCGGTCAGACTTTGCGACCACCTGGGCAGGATCTTGACCCTGCTGCGGATCAATCCGGTGCACGAACGAGAATCGTAGAGACCTTGGTCGGAATAGCGGTGATGTTCTACCGTGAGATGACGCCCGCTCTTGATCCACCCGCGGCGAGATATCTCCGTCCCATTTGGAGCCATCATGTGAACACGATCCCCATCGAAGTCAGCGTCAAGGGTAAAACCGTCGTCCTTTTGGGCGTCTGTATCCAAGGGCGGAATGTCGTGGTAACGGGCAAGTGGTTAAAAACTGCAACCATCCACGATGAAGAGTGGTTGTCCGGCGAGATGCTTCACGATCCGGAACAATTTGTCACTCTTCTACGGGAAAGCCGCCAGGGAGCGGATATTTTTTCCTTCGCATCCGCTCAGCCAGACGTCGATCTTGGCTATGACTATCATAGGGAGTGGGACAATATCGCTGTCATCCGCACAGAGAGCTATTCTAACTGGTGGAATGGCTTGTCGCAGGATTCCAGGCGGAATGTGAGACTCGCAGGAAAACGCGGGGTAAAGGTTTGCTGCGCCGAATTCGATGATCGGTTAGTCGAAGGAATAAAGGGCATCTACAATGAGACAGCGGTACGACAGGGCCGGCGATTCTGGCACTATGGCAAAGACGATGCCACGGTAAGACACGACAACGCCACGTATCTGGACAGGAGCGTCTTTGTCGCTGCTTACTACGGCGATGAATTAATCGGGTTTATCAAGATGGTCCATGTCGACAAGACGGCGAAAATCATGCAGATTCTTTCGAAGAATGAGCATTTCGATAAACGCCCTGCGAATGCCATGATTGCCAAGGCCGTGGAAATTTGCGCCCAGGACGGAAAATCGTTTCTCGCCTATTGTCGCTATGTTTACGGCAATAAGAAGAACAGTTCGATTACCGAATTTAAGCGGCGCAACGGCTTCGAAGAACTGCGCTTCCCCCGATATTATGTGCCTTTGACGTGGAAGGGCAGAATGGCGCTTCGCTGTGGCATGCACTTGGGTATCAAGAATGTTTTGCCGGAATCGCTCACAGATCGCTTACTGGCCATGCGTTCGCAATTTTATGAAAAGTTTGGCGATTCAAAAAAGACGGATCCGAGCAACAACCCTCGATCCATCCAACAGGCGCCGTCGTCTACGGGAGACTGAATATCGGGTTACTGTTGAGAAGCGGGTTGTCGCATTATGCGGGTGTAGCTCAATGCTAGAGCGGCTGGCTTCCAGCTAGCAGATGGGTGTTCAATTCTCCCCGCCCGCTCGCGCGCGTTCATTTTCGTTAACCTGTAAGATGCCCGGAATTGCCGGTATTGTCTCTCGCCGTGCCAACTCGCCGGGAAGCACTCGCATTAAGGCAATGGTGCAACGAATGCACCACGAACCAGCGCAGGTGCGGGGGGACACAGCGTTCGCTGAACTTGGTGTTTTGGCTGGTTGGGTTTTTAGAGCTGGCTTCTTTGCGGACAGTTTACCTGCGTGGAATGAGGATCGCACGGTTTGCCTGATCTTCGTGGGCGAGGACTTTGCGTGCCACACCGGTGGTCGTGATTCGCAGCGGAATGGGGGCAGTGCCTGTCTAGCGGGGACCTCCCACTTAGTCCGTTTGTATGAAGAGAAAGGAGAGCACTTTCTCGGAGAGTTGAATGGATCGTTTGCCGGCTTGCTCATCGATCTCCGGAAGAAGAAAGCCATCCTTTTCAATGACCGCTATGGATTGGGTCGCATCTATTATCACGAATCATCCGATGGATTCTTTTTCGCATCAGAGGCGAAATCGTTGCTTGCGGTATTGCCGGGTTTGCGTTCGTTCGATCAGCGAAGCCTCGCCGAGTTCTATTCCGTCGGGTGCGTCCTTCAAAACCGGTCACTCTTCAAAGGTGTCTCGCTGCTGCCGGGTGGATCGCAATGGACCTTCCATCGCGATGGGCGGATCGAGCGGCAAAGATACTTCGACCCGCGAGCGTGGGAAGAGCAGGAACCTCTCAATGCCCGTGGCTACACTGAGGAGCTCACGGAAGTTTTTCGTCGAGTAGCACCCCGTTATCTGCAGGGGCCGTCAGCTGTAGGCATGTCCCTCACAGGGGGACTCGACAGTCGGATGTTTCTGGCGTGGGCTCAGGCTCCGCCGGGGAGTCTTCCTTGCTATACGTTTAGCGGACCGTATCGCGATTGTGCCGACGTCGGCATCGCGCGTCGGCTCGCGGCCATCGCCGGCCAGCCACATACCACGATTCGGATCGGGAATGACTTTTTTCAGAAATTCCCGACTCTGGCGGAGCAGACCGTCTACCTGTCGGACGGAACGATGGACGTGTCCGGCGCGGTCGAATTGCACGTCAACCGAATGGCCAGGGAAATAGCGCCAATCCGGCTGACCGGCAACTACGGATCAGAAATCTTGCGATCGAATATTGCTTTTCGCCCCGGCCGATTGAACCGCGCGCTCTTCACGCCCGAATTCTGTCAACTCCTGGACGAAGCGGAGGAGACCTACCGGACGGAATCGGCCGGGCACCGCCTTTCTTTCATCGCGTTCAAACAAGTCCCCTGGCATCATTACTCGCGTCTCGCCGTTGAACAATCCCAGCTCGTTCCTCGTTCGCCATTCCTTGACAACGAACTCGTCGCACTAGCCTACCGAGCTCCGCCGGAGTTGGCTACCGGTTGTGGGCCCTTGCTGCAGCTGATTGCAAAGGGGAATCCGGCGCTCGATACCGTAGATACCGACCGCGCCCTACGCCGCCACACATGGCCGGTCTTGACGAGGCTCGCACAAGCCCGGCAAGAATTTATCGCCAAAGCCGAATACGCCTATGATTACGGGATGCCGCAATGGCTCGCCAAAATCGATCGGGCGCTTGCTCCTTTGCGCCTTGAACGCATGTTCTTAGGTAGGCATAAATTCTATCACTTTCGCGTTTGGTATCGAGATCAATTGGCTACTTATATCCAACGAATTTTGCTAAATCCCTTGTCGTTGTCACGGGCCCACCTGCGTGGGAATGTAGTCGAAAAAATGGTACGCGCTCACATTGCGGGGAATTCCAATTATACGACTGCAATCCATAAAATCCTGACTACAGAGTTGACGCGACGGCAACTCATGGAGTAGCGATGGACACTTGTATAACTAACCTCCTCTAACGCACGGATCGATAGCTCACAAAGTGGTATCACCCACAAATTGGCTTCGGCGATTCCGTTGGACGTTCCTTGCTTCTCGACGGGAGTTCACCGCGGCACACGAAGGCTCGGTTTTTACTCTTCTCGAAATCGACTATAACAGCATCTGTAGTCCTGCCAGATCAACTTTAGGTAGTGCCTTCGATTAAATATGCCACGCCAGGTTGCCACTTTCGTTTTCACGCTCATCATTGTCTGGTTATGGCGTGAGGACAACAAGCACCGGCCAAAGTTCTCAAAGGCGCTTTGGATTCCCTTGATATGGCTTCTGATTTTGGGCTCAAGGCCTCTGTCCTGGTGGAGTTGGTTTTTTCTCGGAATTGGTAATAGCGCATCTTCAGACCTGGAAGGGAGTCCTGTCGACGGGTTGTTTTGGACTGCTTTAATCGTTATCTCCATCGTAGTGGTCGCACGGCGAAGGTTTTCCTGGGGCGCTCTCGTCCGTAACAATGTCGGTCTGGCATTATTTTTGGGCTATCTCGGGCTTACTATCCTGTGGGCTGAATACCCGGTTCCGACCATCAAACGATGGATCAAGGAAGTTGGAGCGATTCCCGTTCTCCTGATTATTCTGACCGAGCAACACCCCATGGAGGCCATTAAGACGGTGTTTTCTCGTTGTGCGTTTATATTATTCGGTTTCTCCGTGCTTGTTATCAAGTATTTCCCTGATCTGGGGCGCAATTATTGGTCACATAGCGGGATGGTGCAAGTCCTCGGCGTTGCGGAGCAAAAAAACTCGCTTGGAGAAGATGTGGCGGTGTTTGGTCTGATTTTGTTTTGGCAGTTATGCGGAAAAATAACGGGAAAACCGAAAGAGTGGCTTAAAGCACCCGTTTTACAATGGTTGATTGCCTCGGTCATGGGCATCTGGCTGCTTTTCCAAAGTGACAGCAAAACGTCGATTATTTGCCTTGGTGTTGGCTGCCTGCTCCTACTGGCGACGAAGATCCGCTTTTTGGAAGCGAACAAAAGTAGCGTGGTTTTCATCTGTTTGTTCGCTGTGCCGCTATTTTATCTCGCCGACAACCTCTTCAACATTTCAGGGCCGCTCTTGGAAATGTTGGGACGCAATCCCACCCTTACGAACAGAACAGAAATCTGGCAGGCCGTTCGAAGCCACCCGGTCGATCCATTGCTTGGTATAGGCTATCTGAACTATTGGGATGTAGTGGGCGCGATTAACGTGGGCGGTTATATGACGGAACTCAAAACAGCGCACAATGGCTATCTCGAAACTTATCTCGATGGCGGCGCTGTTGGCATCGTTTTGCTGATAACTATGTTATTGTTTATCGGTGCGCGCCATGCTCGTGCCTTTATTCGGGGATCCCCCTTCGGTGAATTGGGATTTGCGTTTTTTTGCATGACGCTGCTGATGAACGTTTCCGAGTCGATCTTTGCCCGCCGGAGCCCTCTCTGGAATGCGTTTCTTATGCTTGGCATAGGTTGGTGGCTGTTTTTACCAGCCGTAGAAAGCCGGAATGTCTACGTTCCCGCACCGTCGACGGGCAAGGCTGCTTGAAGTCTGCAGCTCAGATTGATCTGAATATGACAACATCCCGAATCCCTGCGCGAATCATTCAAACCGGCAAAGATGGTAATCTGCCGCTCATGGCCAAGGCGGCGGTGGCCAATGTAAAGTTGCTGAATCCCCGCTTTGAATATCTTTTCTTTACTGATCATGACGTAATCGCCTTTGTACAGAAGGAGTTTCCGGAATACCGCGAGGTCTTTGAAACTTTCCCCTTCCGGATTCAGAAATATGATTTCTTCCGTTACCTTGCGGTGTATCGCCTGGGCGGTTTCTACTTCGACCTCGACGTGTTTTTTGCGACCGGTTTGGAAGAACTACTTTCGTATGGTTGTGTGTTTCCGTTCGAGCAATTGACCCTCAACCGCTGCCTGCGCCGCGATTACGGGATGGATTGGGAGCCTGGCAATTACGGCTTCGGCGCGACGCCCGGCCATCCGTTTCTCGACGCGGTAATTCGAAACTGCGTCAAGGCGCGGCAAGATCCCGCGTGGGTGGACCCGATGATGCACGGCATTCCGCGTCTGTTCCGGGCGGATTTCCACGTCTTAAACACCACCGGTCCGGGACTGCTCGCGCGCACGTTCGCTGAAAACCCGCAACTTGCCGGCGATGTGACCGTTCTTTTTCCCGAAGATGTTTGTGACGAGCGCACATGGCACCAGTTTGGAAATATTGGTGTTCATGCGATGGAGGGATCGTGGCGGGATCGAAGTTTTCCCCGGCAACGATTGCGCAACCTTTGGGAAGCCTGGGCCTCGCGCCGCGCATCGACACATAGCCGGCGGCGAGACAAAGCCGGAATGAGGGGAATCAGCCGACCAGCCATCGCCAATATGCCAGCGTGAACGCAACTGGTGTTTGGCGCAGGCTGCAGATCCGTTGGCAACGCGACCGGGCAAAGTTGTTCGGCCGTCGTCCCTGCCGAATTCAGCTCAAAGCGCCTCTGATTTCCTTTACATTCGATGATTTTCCAAAGTCGGCGCTGGTCAATGGCGGTTCCATTCTTCGCACGCACGACGCCATCGGCACATACTACGCATCCTTCGGGCTGATGGGTAAGACCGCGCCAACGGGGGAAATTTTCTCGCGCGAAGATTTGGGCGAGTTTGTCCGGCAGGGGCACGAACTGGCCTGCCACACGTTTGATCATTGCCATTCCTGGGACACCGATCCAGCAGAATTCGAAGCCTCCATCCTGCGAAACCAACAAGCCGTCGCCCAACTGCTGCCGGGGACACGCATGAGGTGTCTTTCTTATCCCATCAGCCATCCCCGTCCTGAAACCAAAAGGCGAACGGCCAAACACTACGATTGCGCCCGCGGAGGCGGCCAGACGTTCAACGCCGGCATCGTCGATCTCAATTACTTGAAGGCGTTTTTCATCGAGCAATGCCGGGGTGATTTTGAATCAATTGCAGCATTGACGAAAGAGAACGTCCGGCGCAATGGGTGGCTCATTCTCGCGACCCACGACGTGTCCGAGTCGCCTACTCGCTTTGGGTGTACTCCTGCGCTGCTCGATAAAATCGTTCGTTATTCCCTTCGGTCTGGAATCAGGATCCTTCCCATCTCCGAGGCCTTGCAGGTTGTCATTGCTTCCTCCAAAGATTCCGCAGGAACGTAAATAGAGACGATGCTTTTCAACTCGCTTGAGTTTGCCATCTTCTTCCCAGTTGTATGCACTCTGTATTTCGCGCTGCCGTATCGCCTGCGAACACCCCTGCTGCTGGTTGCCAGTTGCGTGTTCTACATGGCGTTCATACCAGTTTACATTCTCATCCTCTTCGTCACCATCCTCATTGATTATGTGGCTGGTATTTACATTGAACGCAGTAGTGGCTCAGCTCGAAGAATGTGGCTCGTCGGCAGCATTATCTCTACCTGTGCCGTGCTCTTCGTTTTTAAGTATTTCGCTTTCTTCACCGGCAATTTTGTCGGCCTGGCGAACTTCGCGGGTTGGGATCTGTCCAAACCGCTCATGCATATCATCCTCCCTATAGGCCTTTCGTTTCATACGTTCCAAAGTCTGAGCTATGTCGTAGAAGTTTATCGCGGAAAGCAGAAGGCGGAATACAATCTCATCACCTATGCCACTTATGTGATGTTTTTCCCGCAGCTTGTCGCAGGCCCTATTGAACGCCCTCAACATCTTCTCCATCAGTTCTACGAGCGTCATGAATTCGATTACGAAAGAATCGCCAGCGGTCTAAGGCGGATCGCCCTGGGCTTATTCAAGAAGCTCGTGATCGCCGATCGCCTTGCGCTCTACGTGAATGATGTTTACGGGGCGCCGCAGAATTTCAATGGACTTCAACTTTCGCTCGGGACCGTGTTTTTCGCCTACCAAATCTACTGCGACTTTGCCGGTTACACGGATATTGCGATTGGCACGGCGCGCGTGCTTGGTTTCAATCTCATGGAGAATTTTCGTATCTCCCTATCATTCCCGTTCGATTCACGAGTTCTGGCATCGCTGGCATATTTCCCTCTCTACCTGGTTTCGCGATTACGTGTACATCCCACTGGGTGGGAGCAGGGTACCGCTCCCGCGCTGGTGCTGGAACATTCTTATCACGTTCACGATCAGTGGCCTCTGGCACGGTGCCAATTGGACCTATGTTGTGTGGGGACTGCTGAACGGAATTTATCTGCTGGGAAGCACCGCCACCAAAAAGTGGCGTGATCGCGTCATGGGCAGTATCGGCCTGCCGGAAGAGAGTCTTGCCCGGAGGATAATCCAAATCGTGATTACCTTTATGCTCGTCTGCGTGGGATGGGTTTTCTTCCGGGCGCGCGACTTGGGCGACGTGTCTTACATTTTGACACATTTCTGGGTGGGATGGAACTTCAACGCCATCGGCACCGAGCAGTTCCTGCTTCGCCAGATGCCGGTCGCCATTGGAGCGATTATCTTGCTGGAGTGCTGGGAATTCTTTCAATCCACAGGTCGGTTGCGATACACCTTTTCTCAATGGCCGATTGCGCTCCGCTGGAGCGCATACGTCTCATTCGTCATTGGAGTTGTCCTGTTCGGGATTTATCGCCAGGCACAATTTATTTATTTTCAATTCTGATCACTTGATTTCCGAAACGCACCCGGCAACCACCCCGGATCAGCCCGGCATTGAGCCTCGCGCTGCAGTTCAAGGGGGAGAGGACGACAGTATACAAGCCAGGGAGCAATCGCGACACCCACTAGGACGAACCTTGCATACCCGCCAGGCAGTGGTTCGCCTGAGTACCTTCTTCCTCCTATTGGGTGTTGCGATGGTCGCGGTTGATCTGGCAATCAATTCTGGCCTCAGAGATATTCGTACTTCCAGCTTTGGAGTTATGAACCGCATTGTGACGGGCCAGGTCAATGCCGAGATCGTTATTTGCGGGTCCTCCCGGGCCCTGACGCATTACGATCCGCGCATCATCGAACAGGCCACTGGACGCAGCACATTCAACATTGGACTGAACGGCTCGCAGACCGATATGCAGTTGGCGCGTCTGCAAGCGTATTTGCAGCATAACCAGAGGCCGAAACTCGTGATCCAGAATCTCGATCCTTTCTCCCTTGTAACGTCCCACGAAATCTATGACCCGGCGCAATACCTGCCCTACTTGAACGAAGAGTCGATTTACGCCGGCGTTCGCCGTGTCTATCCCGGTGCCTGGAAATGGAAGTATTTGCCTCTTTACGGATATGCCGTCGAGGACATGCGCTTTACGTGGGTTCTCGGGCTGGAGGCGCTTGCGGGGATCCAACCCAAAGAGGACCATTTTCAGGGCTTCCTCCCGAGGAATACTCGCTGGACGGAGGATTTCGAGAGGTTTCGGGGTAAAAACCCGGATGGAGTTCGGGTCGGGATCGAACCGCAGGGGGTGCGGGACCTTGCTGAGGTGGGAGAGATCTGTCGACGATCAGGCATTCCGCTGATTTTCGTCTATTCGCCAGAATACGATCAAATGCAGGTTCTCGAACGCAACCGAAAGGAAATCTTTGCCACGTTCCGGGAGATCTGCGATCAATTTGCGATTCCCCTATGGGATTACAGCGATTCGCCCATCTCCCGGAATCGCGCGAACTTCTACAATTCGCAGCACCTGAACGCCGATGGAGCGGCGATGTTTTCCAGGGACTTCGCCCATAGACTGCAGAAATAGTTGGCTAAAGGCATCGACTGGGAGCAGAGCAATCCGAAAAGACCGAGTCAGTGTCTCAAGAACGACCGTTGTGGGATGCAACTCCGAACTCAGATGACGCCTCGATTTCTGGAAAAGGTTTGGAGTCTTCGGAAGCGGGAACCTTCATTGAATCGATATTCTCGAAAATATTCGTAGGCGGATGGCGGAAGTTGTTGGCTTCAAACGAAGACCGACTGCCGTAGGAGACCTGGCGAATTTGCCGTTATCACTCTCGCTGGAGAAAAATGACGAGGGAATAATCTTGCATTACACGTCGGAAAATTGGTTGCCGAGAGACTAGACGAACTCCATAGTGGGCCGCAGCAACGGGCGGGAAGGTTGCTTCTTGCAAATCAGCGGCGCGCTTTTGTGCACATGTTGCGAGAAAATACGCTCATTAGTGGGTGCCAAGCTGGCTATGAGCTCCACAAAAATTCTTAAAATTATAATATTTTATGTCACTGGTCTCAGATCTGCTTCTTTCTTCATCCATGCTCGTTGCAAGCGTGACTCGCCGTTTGTTTCTCTTCTCGCTGTGCGCTTTATCGATCGGTCAAACATTTGCCGCAATCGTTCCTCCGGACCGCCTTGCAATGTGGCAAGGCAACGTCGGAGTGCCCGGTGGTATTCCGGATCGAACAAGCATTGGGGCTACCGTGGATGCTTCGAAATACGGCAATGGGACTACTGATGCAACGGCCGCAATCAACTCGGCGATCGCGGCTTGCGGCACGAATCAGGTGGCGTATTTGCCCGCAGGGACGTATTTGATCAGCAGCAGGATACTCCAGCAGTCCAAGAACAACTATTCAATCCGGGGCGCTGGCCAAGGTAAGACAATTATCAAGGCTAGTGGGGACTTCGAGGTAATTCATTTCGGAAGTGCTGATTGGCCGTATCCAACGACCGGCACGGCCATTACGGGCGGGGCCACCGCTGGTAGCACCGTGCTCACGCTGGGCAATACGTCAAGTTTTGCTGTGGGTAAGCTGGTTCACATCACGCAAACCAATCTTTCCTACGTGCTTGGATATGCGAGCGCCCAGAAAATCAATTTCCTTGTAACTGCCAAGACTTCAAGCACGGTCACCCTGAACCATCCACTGCCATGCGATTTCACCAGCTCACCTGTTTTGGTTCCGTATGCAACCACGCCGGTCACTGGCGTGGGATTGGAGAGCTTAACGATAGATTGCGACAATCACACGGGACCCGGCATCTACGCCGAGCAAACATGGGGATGCTGGATTAAGGATGTGGAGATTAGGAAATCATCCAGCAAGCAAATGCTGCTGGTCGTGTTCAATCAGAGCGAGATCAGGCATTGCTATACCCACGACACCTATACTGCATTCGGCCCAAACCATGAGGGGATCGACCTTTATAACAACTGCTCGTGGAACCTCATCGAAGACAACATCTGCGAAAACGGAGGATTCCCTCAGATTATTATGGGCGATGGTGGCGGTGGAATTTCGTGCAATGTGGTTGCCTATAATTTTTGCAAGAACGCAGTCACCGCCACGACCATTGCCGGTTCGGACATCTCTTTCAATCACGGGCCGCACAACAGTTTCAACCTCGTGGAAGGAAACATTGTTGGGAACGGCATAGAAACGGACGGCTACTTTGGCTCCTCGAGCCACAATACAATTTTCCGCAACTGGGCCGCAGCCAAACCTTACACAGCTGGTATTCCAACCGCTTATACCACAGCCAGTGGCCTCATTGGGGTCAAGCTCAACCGAATGGCCAACTATTACAACGTCGTTGGTAATGTCCTTGGGGATTCCTCATTTCCAACGGGAACCTCGGGTGCGTACGACACCGAGACCAATGCTTATCCTCAGGCACAGCTGATCTACCGGCTTGGTTTTCCGAACATTGGTAACACAGGCTACACGGGGACGCGCACGGCTACGACACCGCCAGCTTATAATCCAGTCGAAAGTTTTCCAAGCGGGTATCAGCAACTTGATTACAATGTCAAAAACACCATTATCCGGCACGGCAATTATAATTATTTCACGAAGACCTTAATCTGGGACCCAGATATTGCTGATCATAGCATTCCAAACAGTTATTATCTCGCAGCCGCACCAAGCTGGTTCGGTAGTTTGACCTGGCCTCCAATCGATCCCGCCTCTCCTCCGGGAGCTTTCAATGACGCGAACATTGCCAGGATTCCAGCGGGTTATCGCTATGTGAATGGCGTAGATCCTCCCGGCAATGACGCTCCGGGTCCTCCCGAAGGACTTATGATTCTCCCATAACGACGATTTGTCGCCGGCGGTTGCGGGAATGGGAATCGCAGCGCTATGACGACGATTCGTTGCTTCGTTCGGCGTGTCCGAGACCGTTTGCTTGCTGCGAGTCTAGCAGGGAGAGGTTGAGATCAGAGCAAAGCCGGAAACCCGTGAACGGTGCGCGATGATATCTTTCGTAACTCGACCGACCGAGCACTCTGACGAGACCGTAATTTCGCAGTTCAGCCAGGGCAACAGGCGCGAAAGCGAGTTTGCCGTGCGTTGAAGAATCCCACCCCGCGCGGACAACGGGTCGGTGGTGCCGACCCGAACAAATTGATGAGAGTAAGAGACAAGACGCCAACGAAGAATTGCGGCATCGGCGCGAACGCTTCACTGGAACATCATTTTGCGACTGACCACCTGCGGTCGGACCTCAAGGCCCGTACGATATCGAGCGCCTTTGTCACGATGACGGCGCAGGGCGCCAAGTTAGTCTTGACCCTGGTGTCCACCATGATCTTGGCGCGTTTGCTCACGCCCCTGGATTTTGGGCTATTGGCCATGGTAATGACCGTGATGGGCTTCTTGCGCGTCTTCAAGGACGCCGGCCTTTCCACGGCCACTATACAACGCGAAAAAATCACTCACGCGCAGGTCTCCAATCTTTTCTGGATCAACGTCGTTCTGAGCGGTCTGACCAGCCTTGTCATGGCTGCCTGTGCGCCTGTAATCGCCTGGTTTTTCCGCGAACCGCGCCTGGTTGGCATTACCTTGATACTTTCGATCAGCTTCCTGTTGACGGGCTCCGCGGTCCAGCACATGGCCTTGTTAAACCGGCAGATGCGTTTCAAGGCGATCGCACTGATCGAGATCGGCTCCATGCTGGTCAGTGTGGCGGTGGGAGTCGGCATGGCCTGGTTGAAATATGGCTACTGGTCCTTGGTTGGGTTCCAATTATCCCTGCCCCTGGCTGGGCTTCTACTGACATGGTCGGTGTCTCGCTGGCGCCCTCAGTTACCCGTCCGTCGCAGCGGAACCGGATCGTTTTTGAAATTCGGAGCCAACCTGACGGCGAGCAGTTTTATCTACTCGTTAGCCGGAGGCGCTGACAGCCTTCTGATTGGCCGGTATTATGGGCCGAATCCGGTCGGCCTATATTCGAGAGCCGGGGCTCTTCTTCGCCGCCCCTTGGAGCAATTGTTAACTCCCATCAACGCAGTTTTCATTCCGGTTTTGTCGATGGTTCAAGATCAACCGGATCGCTATCGGAATACATTTCTTCGAGTTTATGAGGCTGTTGCACTAACAGGATCCATTTTCAGCGCTTTGTGCCTTACCTTGGCCCGTCCGCTGACACTGGTTGCGCTCGGGCCTAAGTGGGAAGGGGTTGTTGTCATTTTTGGAGGATTCGCCATCGCCGCGCTTTTTAATCCGCTTGCCGCGACCTGCAGCTGGTTGCTGGAAAGCCAGGGCCGCGGCAGAGATATGTTGCTGACTAGTGGAATTATTTCAAGCGTCGCGATTGGCTCTTTTGTGGCCGGCCTTCCATTCGGGCCGGCCGGAGTGGCAATCGCCTACTCGATTTCTGGCATCCTTGTTCAGTTGCCCGTTTACTTTCGCATAACAGGGCGGTCTGGCCCCGTGAGTACGGCCGATCTTTGGCGCGGGTTCGTTCGCCATCTGCCGGTTTGGGGAGTGGTCTGCGGCGCGACCTTTGTGACGCTTTCCCTGGTTGTCGACCGTCCTCCATGGATGCAATTGTTGATTTGCGGTCCCGCTGGCTCTGCAGCTGGAGTCGCCTTTATCTGCGCTTATCCTCCTTCGCGCCGGACGGCACTGAGTCTATTGGAAGCCCTGCGAGAGTTCGCGATAGGCCGCAGAACATCAGTTTGAATAAGAGGATTTCTCCGTCATGACCGTGCTGACCCAACCGACGTTTCATCGCCCTGCGCACCCTTTGTCGCAAATATGAGTCAAATACTTACTCCTGCGAATATCCGGAATTTTCAGCGCCGCCGTAAATCGCGAAAACTGCTAGTCTGGGATTTCCCGTAATTGCAAGGCGGCGTGAAACAATTGGCATTGGCGGGACTGATTCTAAGGAAGGAACGCTGGGGGCTTTCCTGGGTCGGATGGCTATTGACTTTTCTTGCGATTCTGGCTGGAGGCGCATTGTTGCTGTTTACTATCTTTCCATTTCTTGCGGTTACGCAGCGCGCGAATTCCGATGTTCTGGTAGTCGAAGGCTGGATTCCGGACTTTGCCATTCACGCGGCTGCGGCAGAGTTCGCATCGCGCAACTATGAACGCGCCTTTACCACGGGAGGACCGGTGAATGGAACGGGGGGCTATACGAATGACTACAATACTTCAGCAAGCGTAGGAGCAGCTCGGCTCAAGGCGGCGGGAGTGCCTGGTGTGCAGATGGTCCCTTCGAGAGTCATGGCGCGGGACCGGACGTACGCGGCCGCCATTGCGCTGCGAGATTGGTTTCGCGCGAATAATTTTCATCCGCATGCAATCAACGTAATCACAGAAGGACCACACGCGCGACGAACACGGCTGCTTTTTCAAAAGGCCTTCGGCGACGAAACAGGCGTCGGAATTATTGCGATAAGTAGCCCTGACTATGACGGTGCGCATTGGTGGCGGTTCAGCGAAGGAGTTCGGGACGTGGTCGGAGAAGCGCTCGCTTACCTCTACGTTCAGCTGTTTTTTCACCCCAAAGCCGAATCGAACGATGCCCGCCAGGCGTAAACACACTATTTGCTTGCGCTTCTAAATGAATTGCTAATGGCAAATCCGGTTTCTTCTTCGTTGCAGCGGCGGCTAATCCAAAGAGGCTGACGATGATGCGCGTTCCTCGTATCATGTATTTGAGCCCCTGCTGGCCCCATGACAAGAGTTATGGAGGACAGTTGCGGGCGCTGCAGGTTGCGCGCGCCCTCCAGCGCATCAGCGATCTCACCCTTGTTGTTGCTGGTGCGCATGAGGTCGGTTCCGACATCAAGGCAAAAACGTCGGCCGAATTCGCGCTTGGGCGTGAGATGGAAGTCCATCTGGCACCCGTCCGCGGTTTATCTGCCCGGTTAAGTGCGGCACTCGATAAGAACTTCACAAATATTCACGGTCTCGTGGTCAGCAAGGAGAACGAAGCGTGGTTGATCGAAGCGCAAAAGCAGTTCGATCTCATTTGGTTTTTCAAATCGCGCACGGCGAATTTCTTCAGGAATGCTGCTTGGCGCCGGTCGGTTGTGGATATTGACGACCTCCCAAGCAGCATGGAGAGCAGTCAAATGCAGCGGAGCGGCAGCTTTGGCAGTTGGCTGAAAACAGCATACCGGGTGACTACGCTGCATCGACACGAAAATCACCTCGCCCGAAGGTTTGATATTCTCGCCGTCTGCAGTGAGATCGATCGGACAACCTTGGGGGGGCGAGCGCCCATTTATGTCATTCCGAATGGTTTTGCGCGACCTTCAAAGGTGCTACCGCGAAGACCATCGATGCCGCCACGCATCGGCTTTATGGGACTGTATAGTTACCTGCCCAACCTGGAGGGCGTGCGGTGGTTTATCAAACGGTGCTGGCCCAAGATAAAGCAGACTATTCCGGGGGTGAGACTTCGTCTGGTGGGCCAGGATAGCAGTGGCGCTCTCAAACCCGACGATCTCTCCGTCGATGCCCTTGGGTGGGTTGAGAACCCGGCTCCGGAGGTGGCCTCGTGGTCTCTGGCGATCGTGCCGATTCGGATCGGGGCCGGGACCCGAGTGAAAATCGCCGATGCCTTCAGTCGGAAATGTCCGGTGGTTTCAACCAGCTTTGGGGCGCTCGGCTACGATGTCCAAGATGGCAGAGAATTGCTTCTGGCCGACGATCCGGAAGCTTTTGCTAACGCTTGTATCTCGTTGATCGAGGATCCTGAGTCAGCCAACGCCATGGCGGAACGAGCGTACAATGCGTTTCTTGAAAAGTGGACCTGGGATGTTATCGCTCCGCGGGTTTGGGCAGCTGCTGAGGATTGCCTGCGCCGCAATTTTAACCGCTTCTATTGAAAGTTCGCTGCAATAAGGAATCGGCGTCTTGGCACAGCTGGTTATCGAATCCAGTTGTTGTATTAACCGCTCTAGCGTTGGCAAAGTTGTGCTGTTATGATGTCGATGTTGTCAGCCAGCGCAGTTAAGATTCAGATCCTTTTGATCTCGACCGCCGCGTCGCCCCGTCTTTCCGCCGCAATAGCCTCCGCCTTCGCCTGTGGATTACATCACTAATCAGAAAGCTGTCGACCAAAATCCCGGTGCGAATGCATCCCCAGACGACGGCGATCCCCTTGCGAACAGCCGCGCGCTTGACCTGCAGACGCACGGCTCCGTTCGGTTTTCGGTGGTTATCCCGACTTTCAATCGTAGTCGTCTGGTGCAACGTGCGATTGAGAGCGTGCTTGGGCAAACAGTCCGCGCTAGCCAGATCATTGTGGTGGATGATGGTTCCAGCGATGATACCGCGGAGGTCTGCAGCAAATACGGGGATGTCATTGAATATGTCCGTCAGCCCAATTCAGGCGTCTCGGCGGCGAGGAACAATGGAATCCGACTCGCACGTCATCCGTGGACCGCGTTTCTGGACTCGGATGATTACTGGACTCCAACCCATCTGGAAAGAGTTGCTGCGGCGATCGGTGGCACATCCGGCCAGGCCCGGTTTTACTTTAGTGACATGCGAATGCCTGATGGGACTGAGGACGACACGCTCTGGACGATGATCGGATTTCAGTTTTCCACTCCTTTCTTGCTTACGCCGGACGGGACGGCCTGGTTATTGTCCGAGCGTGAGCCATGTTCCGTCCAATGCACGGTGTTCAATACCGAAACATTGAAGTTGTGCGGTGGCTTTGATCCTCGCTTTCGTGTTACTGAGGATAGAGAGCTATTTTGCAGGCTGGGGATCTGTGGCCCCATCTGTGCGGTGAACACGGTTGGATGTGTCCAGACAGCCGACGATAATCCGAGTCATCGGCTTGGAGGGATAGTGAATACAAAGAAAGCCAGCTATTGGGAGCACGAACGTCTGCTTTGGACAGAGTTGCTTTCTCGTTTCCCAGATCTGAGGCCGGATGACAAGCGAGGGCTCTGCTACAGCCTGGCCGTGGCTTATTGGCGGCTGAGCAGATTGCATTGGCGATCCTGGCGGCTTAGGAGTTGGGCTAGAGATCTCCTGAGTTCAGCGCGCGCCCAGCCAGCCTTCTTCTTGTGGCTTCTGCGTCACGGCAGGTCATACGGCTGGGAGACCAGCGTCTTTCCCCCTTGCCGGGCGAGTTGAAGACATCTGCCGATGAGGAGCCTTAAGGCGAAAAGGCATTGCAGGTCGCTATCGCATCCACATGACCCCGCGCGTCTCCATCTGCGTACCGAACCTCAATATGCTGCCGTTCTTGCAGGAGCGTTTCGCCACGATTTTGGGCCAAACTCTGCAAGAATGGGAATTGTTTGTTTATGACAGTTATTCGAATGACGGGGCATGGGAGTTCATACAACAGTTGGCGACCCGCGAACGCCGCATGCGCATCGCCCAAGGACCGCGCGAGGGACCGTATCCGGCATGGAACGAGTGTCTGCGCCAAACGAAGGCCGAGTTTGTTTATATCGCGACCAGCGACGATACAATGGCGTCCGATTGTCTCGAAAAGATGGTTGCAGCGTTGGATCGACACCAAGACTGTGATCTCGCCCACTGCCCCTTGGTCGTCATCGACGAGGTTGGCGCTCCCGTCGTCCCCCGGTGGTGGACAGACTGCACTGCTTTCGGCCATGGCAATGGGGATTTGCTGAGCCGGCCGCACGTGCGTCGGGCGCCCTATGACGGTCTGCTGCATCTGACGAGACGACATGTTTGCCTGTCGATCACCCAACTCCTGATTCGTCGCTCTCTGTTCCCACGCATCGGCAATTTTCCCACTAGGTGGGGTTCCATTGGCGATTTTGATTGGGAAATGCGAGCCGGCTTGGTCGCGGATACGGTTTACGTCCCTGATACTTGGGCGAGCTGGCGCATGCATTCCCAACAGGCAACTCCTTCGACTGATGGATTCCACCCTGAATATGACCAAAGAATAGAGGCAATGATTCAGGACGCAGTTCAAGCATGCATGCCCTTCCTTGAGCCCGCGATTGCCGCCGGGTTGAGGTCTCGCTGGCTCGATTGGACCAGAGACATGACGATCTATTACAATGAGTTGCGGCGACGCCGGAGCGCTCTGCGCAGAAAACTGTACCAAATTGAACAGCTCTTCAGCGGAACGGCGGCTGCTCGCTCCGAAATAGTCGGCCGGCTATTCGGTAGACCCAGATGGCACGAAGTCGCTGCTGTAAATATACGGCTTTGGCTGGAATCCATCGGGCTCGACCCGGTTATCACGCCTGAGGTCTAACAATCGCGCACTCTTCAATCGCATGGAATCTACGGACGAATTGGTAATCGAGGCTGGTCGAACCGAACGACAATACTGGCGGGACCTCTGGAAGTATCGGGAGCTCTTTTACTTTCTCGCCTGGCGCGATCTCCTGATTCGTTACAAGCAGACCGTGGTTGGTGTGGCCTGGTCGTTGATCCGGCCGTTCCTCACCATGATTGTGCTCACTGTCGTGTTCGGCAAGTTCGGCAAGATGCCATCCGGTGGCGTGCCCTACCCGATCCTTGTCTTCTGCGGCCTCTTGCCCTGGCAGTTTTTCTCCACCGCATTATCCGAGAGCGGCAATAGTCTCGTCAGCAATGCAAACTTGATCACCAAGGTTTATTTTCCGCGGCTGGTGATCCCGGCCAGCAGCGTCATCACCAGTTTCGTTGATTTTATCATCTCGGCGGCGTTCCTCGTGTTGTTGATGATCTGGTATCAGTTTGCGCCGTCGCCGAACATCTTGTTCCTGCCGCTGTTTGTGCTGCTTGCTTTTGCAGCGTCTCTCGGCGTGGGCCTGTGGATCGCTGCGCTGATGGTGGAATACCGTGATTTCCGATTCATCGTGCCGTTTATCGTGCAGTTCGGGCTCTACATCTCGCCGGTTGGCTTCTACAGCAGCGTCGTCCCCGAGAAATGGCGGCTCATCTATTCGCTTGAATCCCATGGTTGGAGTGATCGATGGCTTTCGCTGGGCGATCCTGGGTGGCGAGCAAGGCATTTACCTTCCGGGCCTGATTGTTTCCATGCTTGGTGTCGTTTTGCTTCTGGTTACCGGCATCTCGTATTTCCGCAAAACCGAGCGGACATTTGCGGACGTGATCTAGAAAATCCGAAGTCGGAGGTCAGAGGACGGAAAAAACCGGAACAATGAAACTCACTTCCGCCAAAGACTTGGAAGTTTACAGAAAAGCCTATTGACTCGCGATGCTGGTTTTTGACGCAAGCCGGCGATTCCCCGCCGAAATTGTGACTCGGAAATGACCTCTATCCTCTGATCTCTGTCTTCTGGAATGTCGAAACCCATCATCTCCGTCGAAAACCTTTCCAAGCGCTACACCATCGGCCACCAGCGGGCCAAGGGCGATGGACTGCGCCACGCCCTCGAGAATGCAGTGCGGAACCCGTTGAGCTGGCTAAAACGGAAGAGCGGAGGGGAGAGAGCGAGGAGCGAAGAGTTATGGGCGCTCAAGGACGTGTCGTTCGAAGTGAAGCAGGGGGAGGTGGTCGGTATCATTGGCCGAAACGGCGCCGGCAAGAGCACTCTCCTGAAAATCCTCAGCCGGATCACCGAACCGACCGAAGGCCAAATTCGCCTCAGAGGTCGGGTGGCCAGCCTCCTGGAGGTTGGGACGGGATTTCATCAGGAACTCACCGGGCGTGAGAACATCTTTCTCAACGGTGCCATCCTCGGAATGACGAAGGTCGAGATTCGAACGGAAGTTCGATGAGATCGTCGCCTTCTCCGAGATCGAGAAATTTCTCGATACCCCGGTCAAACGCTACTCGAGCGGGATGTATGTCCGACTGGCCTTTGCCGTTGCGGCCCATTTGGAGCCCGAAATCCTGATTGTCGACGAAGTGCTGGCGGTGGGCGACGCCGAGTTTCAGAAGAAATGCCTTGGAAAAATGCGCGACATGGCCACTGGCGGGCGCACAGTATTGTTCGTCAGCCACAACCTGCAGGCCATCTCTCTCTTGTGCTCCCGTGGCCTTATTCTGCGCAACGGTTCGATTGTGTTTGACGGAGGAGCCAAAGAAGCAGTGGAGCATTATCAATCGAGCTTCTTACAGGCAGATAGGGATGACCGAGCGGCGGATCGCCGGGCCGGCAGCGGCGAATACCGCTACACTTTTGCCCGCGCGGTCCGGGAGTATTTTGGAAGCGCGGAAGAGAAGACGATCGATTTTGAGATCTGCCGGCGCCAACAGCCGATTGGCAAGATGTGGCTTTCGGCGCATGTGGTCGATTCAAGCGGGGCGACAGTTACGCAATGCGATTCGCGACTCTTAGGGATTTGGATTGAAGATTGTGATCGGATCGCCGGTCAGTTTCGACTCACGACACCTTGGTTGAAACCCGGCATGTATCGAATCGATTTTTTTATTTGTGCGGGTGGAGTCGTGATCGATGCATGGGAAAATGCTTGTAGTCTCAGCATTTCTCAGGTCATACCGTATCCACAATCTACTGGGGAGGACGGAACGAAGTTTGGGATGGTGTTCGGCGATTTTACTTGGGTGACAAGAGAATCGGTGAAAGCGCCCGAACCTGGTCAGCGAATCGGGAGCGCCGTCCGGGAGCTGCGAAATCGAGGACCGAAATTCTGACCCGTCGTGGATGAAAAACGAGATAGCACCCGTCGGTTTCTTCGTCTTCAACCGTCCTGCCCTGACAGCACAGGTCTTTGAACGCGTTCGTGCTGCAAAGCCCCGCCGCCTGCTTGTCGTGGCGGACGGTCCCCGCCCCGAGCGATCTGATGATGCCCGCCTGTGCGAAGCAACCCGGAAGATCGTGACCAGTCCCGATTGGCCGTGTGAATTGATCACGAATTTTGCGAACGAAAACCTCGGGTGCCGCCGCCGATTATCCTCGGGCCTCGACTGGGTTTTCGATCAATGTGCCGAGGCGATCGTTTTAGAAGACGATTGCCTGCCAGGTTCGTCCTTCTTCACGTTTTGCACAGATATGTTGCACCGATACCGCGAAGACCACCGCGTCATGCATGTGAGTGGCGACAATTTCCAAGATGGCAACCAGCGCGGAAGCGGCAGTTACTTTTTCTCCAGGTATTCACTCAGTTGGGGATGGGCGACGTGGAAACGCGCCTGGCGCTTTTACGACGTCAAAGTTGCGGCCTGGCCGGCAGCGTCGAAAAAGAGCTGGTTGGGAACAATCCTCGACAACCCGCTCGAACGGCAATATTGGACGGATGTCTTTGACCGGCTGCATCGCGGAGAAATTGATACGTGGGATTATCAATGGCTTTTTGCGTGCTGGCGTTACGGCGGGTTGTCCATTCAGCCGAACGAGAATCTCGTGACGAACATTGGCGCTGGGCCGGATGCCACACACTTCCGAGGCGATCATAGCACACTGGGAATTCCAATGCGTGAACTGGATGGATGTGTGCATCCGGATTTAGTCGTCAGAAACGAACAAGCAGATCGATACACCTTTGATCATCACATTGGGGGGACCATGGCGGGCCAGAACCGGAGCTGGTTTCGTAAGATAAGAAAACGGATTGCCCTGAGGACCAGAGTGAAGAGTCTTCCACACCGATTCCGCTAATCACGGCAGTGTGACGCGACGAAGCGAAATGCGGGATTCACCGTTTGGGCACATATGTCACACTCCCGCCCGCAAAGGATTGTCGAATGTAGCCATTCCTGTAGAGGATTAACAGCCGATTTGTTCGTCCTTTAGCCAGACTGTATCACCACAAATTTTGAGCACGCAGGTTTTGTCTCAGTGAAGGATCAGAAGGCGGAGATCGTTGCCCAGCGGAATGCGACAGGACCCTAATATGAAAAGGCCATTACTTAGCCTTGGTTTGCCTGTTTACAACGGTGAAAAGTATCTTGCCGGGACGCTAGATTCGTTGCTTGGCCAGGACTTTGGAGATTTTGAATTGATTATCTCCGACAATGGATCGACAGACGGAACGCCTGGTATTTGCCAGGCTTATGCGCGAAAAGACAGCAGGATCAGGTATTTCCGCAGTGACTCGAACCGGGGGGCGACTTGGAACTTTCGTCGGGTGCTCGAACTGGCTGAAGGCAAATATTTCAAATTCGCGACCTATGACGACGAGTGTTACCCAACGATGCTGCGCCGCTGCATGGAAGTGATGGAGCAGGCAGATGAGTCCGTTGCTCTGGTGTATCCGCTCTTTGAATTCATCGATGAAAATGGATCTGTGATTAGGCCCGGATTTGGTCGCTGTTGGGATCGCGTTTCTACGGTCGCACGAAGTCCAGACAAACGCCTTGGACTCGTCCTTATGCGACTCCTCCACGGCATGGCGATCTACGGTGTCATTAGAACATCCTACCTGCGCCAAGCACGCCCCTGGGGATCTATTGCGGCTGACTGGATGAAGGTGGCCGAATTGGCGATGCTGGGAAAAATACTGGAGGTGCCGGAGGTGCTGTTCCGCTACAGAATTCATTCGGGGAGTTCCGTTGAAGCGACCGGAAGCTGGAAGAATTTGTTAGTCTGGCACGATCCGGCCTGGAGTGGGCGAAAGATACTCTTGCCACGAAACTGTGCGTTCATTCTTGAATATCTAAGATCGATTCACTACTTGCCACTATCTTCACTCGAGAAGCTGCGCTGTTACTTGGTCGCCTGCGCCACACCGCCCTGGCGTGGATTCTATGTTTGGTCGTTGCACATCACTGGCCCGGCGAGAATCAAACTGCGTCGGGTGACCGGATGGATTTGGCTTGCTCGTGGTGGTGGGTCGGTGTGACGCGCTTGGCTTTTCCATATCATGCAAGGAAGGTCGATTCCAATGTGTCTGGCTCTTAAGGCCGGCGAAATGATCGAGGTGCGAAGCAAAGAGGAGATCCTGTCCACGCTGGACCGAAATGGTTGCGTGGACGGCATGCCCTTCATGCCAGAGATGCTTAAATGTTGTGGCAAACGGCTGCGCGTTTACAAACGTGCGCACAAAACCTGTGACACGATCAACTACTCCGGCGGCCGCCGCGTCAAGGACGCCGTTCACTTGGAACGTGTCCGGTGCGATGGCAGGGCGCACGGCGGCTGTCAGGCCGAATGTTTGATCTTCTGGAAAGAGGCCTGGCTCAAGCGAACATGCAATTCAACTTTGGAACGACGCGATAGCGAGGTTTCGCCAGAGACTCCGGGCGGTGCCAGAGATGGAAGTGGGCGAGGTTGCAGCGAAGGCGATCTCCTGGCCAATGCCTGCACAAAGGACGATGTCCCAGGGAGCGAGCCGGTGTATTTCTGCCAGGCTACTCAACTCCTCCAGGCGAGCACAGCGCTTTCACCGCGAGACTGGGGACAGTACCGGGAGGACTACACTTCCGGCAACTTCAGTTTGAAGTGGATGCTGGGAGTCCTTTCTTATGCGGCCTACAACGCATTAATCTCGCGATGCGCTCCGGGCGGTTCGATCCGGCGGATTCTTTATTGGATTTATAATGGCTTTCAGATGGTTCGGGGAGAGCCTCGCCATCCTCGCACTCAAGGCAAAATTTCCACGGGTATGTCGACGCCCGCGGTCACCTTAAATCTGCAACCTGGAGAAGTGGTTCGCGTTAAAAGTTTCGATGCAATTCTGGGCACGATTGACGAGGACTACAAGAATCGCGGCATGAAATGGGACGCTGAAATGGTGCCATACTGCGGCGGAGTGTATAAGATACGAAGTCGAATTAAGCAAATCATTGACGAAAAGACCGGCAAGATGCTACACTTAGCGTCAGAACCAGTCACACTCGAAGGCGTAATATGTCAGGCGAAATACAGCGCGTGTCGCTACTTTTGTCCCCGTAGCATTTTCCCCTATTGGCGTGAAATCTGGTTGGAAAGAGTTTCTGAAGCCTCGATAGCTGTACCAACTGCGGCCAATAAGCGATCGAACCAATCCCAGCATGAAAGCGAAAATTCTTAGTGATCATGAATGCTAAATATCGCTCAGTCCGCGAGAAAATTTCATACGAGTAAGCCTCGCAAGTCCCTTGGATGGCGCGCGTCATGATTTCCTGATCACACCGGATGGCCGCAAACGGAAATCCCTGCTGCGGCAGGTGGCGGTTTTGGCGCTAATTTCATTAGCATTTGTGACGCCAGTGCTGGCAGGACCAACCTACCCGCTTATGAAGAGTGCCAATGGCCGATACTTGGTCGATCAGCGCAACACGCCGTTCCTGATAATTGGGGATACGGCCTGGTCTCTGATGGTCAATATTTCCGAAGCCGACGCGGTGATCTACTTTGCCAACCGCCAGGCAGCGGGTTTTAACGTAGTGATGATGGATCTTCTATGCGGAACCTATACGGCAGGACGTTCTGACAGCAGCACCTACGATGGGATCACTCCGTTTACCGGATTCAATGCAGGCAAGACCACCTATGATCTGACCACGCCCCGCGAGACCTATTTCGCCCATGTCGACCGCATCATAAATCTCGCGGCAACATACGGCATTACAGTCTTTCTCGACCCGCTGGATACGGGCAGTTATTATCGTCCCGAAGGGACGCCTACGATGCAGGACAACGGCGTGGCCAAGTGTCGAGTTTATGGTCAGTACTTAGGCAAGCGCTATAAGGATTTTCCGAACATCGTGTGGCAGCATGGGAACGATTACGATCATCCGACTTGGACGACAGGAGGCGACCCGTACACCGTGGCATTAGCTCTCGGGATCAAGGACAGGGACAGGAAGCACATCCACACGATTCAGCTGGGCGCTCAACAGGGCTCACTGGCTGATCCTAATTGGAGCTTCATCGTCTCGCTCGACGCGACCTACACTTGGAGTCCCACCTACGCGCAAGTGTTAACCGAGTACAATCGTTCTAGTTTTCAACCTGTTTTCGTCGTTGAAGACCACTATGATGAGGAAACGGTCGGTTCGCCTCCGGAGGCCAATAACATGGAACTGGGCACGCCTCTGGTGAACCGGAGACAGGATTATTGGTCGATGACCTGCGGAGCTACGGGCAAGCACTATGGGAACCATTCTATTTGGACTTTTTCTAGCGGATGGCAGGACCATTTGACGACGAAATGTGTGTCGGAACTGGGGTACATGAAGGAGCTTTTCGAGCCGCGCCCCTGGTACGATCTTGTGCCCGACCAAGCCCACACTGTGATGAAGTCTGGTTATGGCACCTATACCGACACCGGCAAGGTGAGCCAAAGTGACTACGCCACAGCGGCGCGGACGTCTGATGGCTCGCTTGTAGTCGTCTACATGCCAACCCGCCGAACGATCACGATCGATATGACAAAGCTAAGAGGACCAGTGACAGCACGCTGGTACGATCCGACAAATGGCATCTTCTCGATGATCTTGGGCTCACCATTCGTCAATTGGGGCGCCCATAGCTTCGCGCCACCCGTCAAGAACAGCGCCGGCGATGGCGATTGGGTTCTCGTGCTCGAAAACTAGCAGGACGCAGCTTATTAAAGACTCGCTGATTGATTTAAGCTGGGCCAAGGCTGCATGCCCTTCATCATCGATCTCGAAGCCAATTCACGCTATCTCGCTGCGCCCGACCGGCTAGGCCGTCAGGACCAACTAAAAACGACTTGGATCGGATCCCAATCAAGGCCCGGGCTGATGCCAGATGACCTAACCTAATGCGCGGCATAAAGGAATCGCCGCAACAGGTGATGGCGATGCTCTTGGGCTCTCAATCTTTCAGACGGCGATCCGACCTCCCAAAGAAGGCCGAACGCGCGGAGTTGACTTTATGGCGGTGAATGGCGCTGTTGAGCGGTTGATCGCGCACGGAGTTCTGGCGAGCAAAGGACTCCAAAAACGCGCTTCTCCGGGTCTCGACAAGGATGCTGGACCGATCGCCTCACTATAATGAGAAAGAGCCGGAACAACGAGCCTCAGTCCGAGAATAAGGAATCACCTCGAGGCTTCGCCGTGGTTACGGGCGCCGGCAGCGGTATTGGGCGAGCAATTGTCCTTGAGTTGGCCAAGTATGGCGTTGGGTGCTGCCTTGTCGGTCGAACCCTGAGTAAGCTGGAGGAGGTTGGACACTTGACGGCGAGTGCGGGCGTCGAGTCAAACCTGATCGTCGCTGACTTGGGCGACCTGGATGCCGTGGCAGCCCTCGCCCAACGGATTCGCTCATCAGCCCGGCGCATCGATTGCCTTGTCCACAGTGCAGCTGCCATGACTCTTTCGCGAGTCGAGGATTCGACTGTGGAGGAATTCAGCAGACTGATGACAGTTAATGTCCTTGCCCCCTTCGCACTCACAAAGCAATTGCTGCCTGAAATCTGCGCGAACAGAGGGCAGATCGTGTTCGTGAACTCCAGCGTGGTAAGCCACCCAGCTCCAGGCACCGTAACTTACGCTGCCACCAAGCATGCCCTGAAGGGGTTGGCTGATGGCCTGCGACAGGAAGTGAATGCCCTCGGTGTCCGCGTGATCAGCGTGTTTCCTGGCCGGACCGCAACACCGCTGCAGGCTTTCCTTTGCGAATTGGAGGGACGCGAGTATGTGCCCTGTAGTTTGCTTCAACCGGAGGCCGTTGCGGCAATGGTCGCCCAAGCTCTTGCCCTCCCCCCCACAGCTGAAGTCACGGATCTCCTAATTCGTCCTGCGATCAAATCCTGAAATGGGAGGCCTGAGGGATTCCATGGAGTTTCCGCATTTGTCGCGCCTGGTCGATGGAAACCAATACGAGACCATTTACCACGAGCACTTCAGCTATCTGTCATTTCTCACCGTGAGTCGGATCTTCGCCGCGCACGGGATGGGAATATTCGACGTAGAAGAACTCGAGACGCACGGCGGATCGCTGCGAATTTACGCCTGCCACTGGAGTCGCAAGGCAAACCGACCGAATCTCGAGTAACCGAATTGCACGGTCGGGAGGAGAAGGAAGGCGTGAACCGGCTTGACTATTACGAAGGTTTTGGCGAGAAGGTCAGAGCGATCAAGCGCAACCTGTTAGAATTCCTGCTCCAGGCCAAACGGCAAGGGAAACAGATTGTGGGCTACGGCGCCCCTGGGAAGGGCAACACTCTTCTGAATTACTGTGGCATCCGGACAGATTTCATCGACTATACGGTGGACCGGAACCCGTACAAACACGGAAAATACACCGCAGGAACGCATATTCCAATTTTCCCACCAGAGAAGATTCAGGAGACCAAACCAGACTACGTTTTTGATTCTGCCGTGGAATCTAAAGGAGGAGATTGTTTCCCAACTTTCCTACATTCGGGAGTGGAATGGAAAATGCATAGTTCCGATACCGGACGTCGAGGTTCCTCTGATGGATCCGCGGGGCAAATTCTAAACGGTGAGTTAAATACAGCAAGGGAATGTTATGAAAGTGGTTTTATTTTGCGGTGGTTTCGGCATGCGCATGCGCGAATACTCCGAAGCCTTGCCCAAACCGATGGTGCCGATCGGCTACCGTCCGATCCTGTGGCATGTCATGAAGTATTACGCCCACTACGGGCACAAGGACTTCATCCTCTGCCTCGGCTACAAGGCTGACGTTATCAAGAAGTACTTTCTCGAATACGACGAATGCCTCTCCAACGACTTCGTGCTGTCCGCACGGGGGCAAGAACCTGGAATTGCTGAGCAGCGACATTCATGACTGGAACATCACGTTCGTCGACACAGGGCTCACCTCGAACATTGGCCAGCGTCTCAAAGCCGTGCAGAAGCATTTGAAGGAGAGGAGATGTTTCTGGCCAACTACACCGATGGCCTTTCGGATGTCCCACTCCCTGCGGTCATCGAATCATTTCAAAGGAGCCGAGAATATCGCCTGCTTTGTGAGTGTGAAACCGCGGGCGAGCTTCCATCTCGATCGACGCCGGACCCGGACGGAGTCGTGAAGAGCATCGAGCACATCGGGAAGTCCGGCGCGAGGATGAACGGCGGATATCATGGTCCTGCGGCAGGAAGTGTTTCGACTACATGCACGATGGCGAAGAACTGGTCGAAGAGCCGTTTCACCGCCTCATCGGCGAAGGCAAGCTGATGGCCTACCCGCATGACGGTTTTTGGGCCTGCATGGACACCTTCAAGGAAAAGCAGGACCTTGAAGACGATCTTCGGCCGGGGCAGCGCGCCTTGGGCGGTGTGGAATCATCATCACGAAATCAAGAAATGATTGCATGCAACTTGAGCGGCATGCGAAACGGGTGCTGCGCCCCAAATGTTCTCGCCGTCGAGCACGGTGAATTCGTTATTCGTGATTCATGCCGCGGCCTAAGAGATTCCGGAGCCACCTTTGATCAAAGTGCGTCTATGCGGTCGATGACTCCTATTTACTGCGCCCATCAGAACACCTAAAGAAAACCCCAAGCGAAATGAAGATATCCATTGTCGGTCTCGGTTATGTCGGGTTGCCACTGGCGATCCAATTCGCCCGCGCGAAGGTCTCTGTCCTGGGGATCGATATTGATCCGGCCAAGGTGGATGCGATCAACCAGGGGCGAAGTTATATCAGGCACATTGCGCCGGAGACGATTTTGGAAGAGGTGAAAGAGAAGCGGCTCTGCGCCTCGACTGACTTTGGCCGCGTAAAGGGAGTTGACGCGGTAATTATTTGTGTTCCGACGCCGCTGAACAAGAACCGCGAGCCGGATATCTCGTTCATTCTCGAGACTGGCCGGGCGATCGCGCCGCATCTGGCGAAGGGGACGCTGGTGGTTCTGGAGTCCACGACTTATCCGGGAACGACCGACGACGAGCTGCGGCAGGTTCTGGAGGAGGGGTCCGGGATGAAGGCCGGCGTTGATTTTCACCTGGCGTTTTCTCCGGAGCGAGAGGATCCCGGCAACGACAAGAGCAAGGTGAAGACGGTTCCAAAGGTGGTTGGTGGCTATACGCCGGCCTGTCTGGAACGGGCGATCGCGCTTTACACCCGAGCGGTCGATACGGTCGTTCCCGTTTCCTCCTGCCGGGTGGCGGAAGCGACCAAGCTGCTCGAGAACATTTTTCGGAGCGTCAACATCGCGCTGGTCAATGAGCTGAAGCTGGTTTACGCGGCGATGGGAATCGACATCTGGGAGGTGATCGAAGCCGCCAAGACCAAGCCGTTCGGTTTCATGCCGTTTTATCCCGGGCCCGGCCTGGGCGGTCACTGCATCCCGATCGATCCGTTTTATCTCACCTGGAAAGCGCGTGAGTACGGCAGGAACACGCGCTTTATCGAACTGGCGGGCGAGATCAATACCTCCATGCCCGAACATGTGGTGCATCGGGTCGCCGAAGCGCTCAATTCTCAACGCAAAGCTCTCAACGGTTCCAAAGTTCTGGTCCTCGGTCTCGCCTACAAGCCGAACGTCGACGACGAGCGCGAATCGCCCAGTTATGTTTTGATGAATCTGCTCAGCGAACGCGGCGCCGAGGTTGAATACCACGATCCCTACGTGCCGGCGATCAAGCCGACGCGGGAACACTCACATTGGGCCGGCAAGAAATCGGTGGCGTGGGACAAGAAGACGGTGCAAAGCTTCGATCTCGTTTTGATCGCGACCAATCATGCCTGCGTTGATTACGAGGAACTGGCGGACTGGGCGCCGCTGATCGTCGACACCCGCAATGCCATGGCAGGTATTCCGGTCGGCCCTGGCAAGGTGTGGAAGGCATAATGAGTTTTGTCATCCATTCAAGAAACGGGGCTATCGATCCAAATGAATCTGGAGGTGGAACCTCGCCAATCTTCAACGGCCGGCGAAGATTCAGAGCCAGTGGCTATCGCTCCGCAATCTTTGCCCGGAATGCCGCAGCGGCAGGCAAAGCGTTTTCGCAGGTTCGGCCTGTTTGTTCTCGCTCTCTCATGCTTGTTCTTTTTGCCTCTCCGAGCCCTGGCGACACTCGCGGTCGGAAGCGAGCTGCACTCGCAGATCTTGTTGATCCCCTTTGTGTTCGCCTGGCTGGTTTACCTCCGGCGCGACGGCTTGCCGCCCGAGTCTTCAAGGTCGTTCGCTTGGAGTATTCCTCCTTTGGTCATCGGCGCGGCCGCCCTCGCCGCCGGATTCGCCTACCCGGGATTCTTCGCGTCGCTCAGCCCGAACGATCATCTCGCCCTGACGATCCTTGCGTTTGTCTGTTTTGTCGTGGCAGGCGGATTTGTCTTTCTCGGGAAAGCGTGGATGCGCGCACTCTGGTTTCCGTTCGCATTCTTGATTTTCCTGGTCCCGCTCCCCGACGAGCTGGTTTACTGGTTGGAAACGGCTTCCAAACTGGCATCGGCCGACGCGGCCAATCTCTTCTTCAACATTTCCGGCACCCCGCTGGTGCGGGATGGCACCGTCTTCCAGCTACCGGGGATCGTTATCGAGGTCGCGCAGGAATGCAGCGGAATCCGCTCGAGTCTGGTTCTTTTCATCACCAGCCTCCTCGTGGCGCATCTCTTTTTGAAAAGCCCGTGGCGCCGAATCGCGTTGGTGGCTTTTGTGATTCCGCTGGGAATTTTGCGCAACGGATTTCGGATTCTCGTCATCGGTTTGCTCTGTGTGCACTACGGCCCCCAGATGATTCACAGCATCATTCACAGAAAGGGAGGGCCCGTCTTCTTCATGCTGTCGCTGATCCCGCTCTTTTTGTTCCTCTGGTGGTTGCGTCGAGGAGAAACGGAGGTCTCTGACGGAAAAAATCGAGTGTCGGAATGATCAATCCTGCTTCAATGGTGCAGGCTGGCGTCGCTAGTGTTCGTTCATTGTCAGTCGACGTCGGAGGAAGTCGAAATGAAAGGCTAATCCCCTCGACCGCCCGGCGGACAATCGATCGATCCTACCACCGCTGGAGTCGGGCCAACTTCGGGATTGACAGCGGAACGGCATTTTCATCACAATGCACCAACGTATGGAATCTGGATCGAGTTATGCTCTTCCGGATCGTAGGAGCAGAATCCCCGGGGTAAAGGAAGGCTTTAATGAAACGCGCAATTCAACGTGCCACGTCAATTCAATCCGCGATGAAGTCGACCAGGATCACATCGACTTTGCGGCGCGGCTTTCTTGTGCTGTTGCTCAGCCTCAGTTGCATTCTCTCGCCGCAGGCACGTGCCGTACCGATCACCATCAATTTTTATCAGGGTGGCTTTACCGGGGGAGGATACATCAGCGGCTCGCTAACCGGGGAAGATCTCAACAACGACCACATAATCGACGCGAATGAATTCCAACCATTTTACAGTTCGGACGTCGTCTCCTTCTCGGGTAACTCGCTGCTTCCAGCATTCTCCTGGCATGGCTTTTTCCTTGGTCCGAACTTGGACCTCTTGACCCTGCAGCTGGGGGTGTGGACGGAAGACCAAGGCGGCGGTCCTCTGGGCGAGACTGGCATTTGGGATTACTACTCGTATTATCCGCCCGGAAACCCGATCCAAGGGGATATTGAATTCTTTAGCCCTTTGGAGTTTATCCACCTCACAACGACGCAGGCAGTGGTGGTGTCAGTGCCTGACGCTGGCTCCACTGGCGCGATGCTTGGCCTCGCGCTCGCCTTTTGCGGGTTGATGGTAGCGTGCCGGCGACATTCGATTTAAGCCCGCCTTCACTGAGAGGCGCGCATAACGAGCGTGACTCCGTTTGGCGCCGCAGCATTGTCCAGGAAAATTCGATTGAGAGATCGCGGGGGCGGTTCGGATGGCTGGGGGGCACAAACGAAATGCACTGAAAACAGCCAAACGCTTAGCATGGCGTTGATCGCGCAGAATTTCGCAACACGGGACTTGGCCTGCGTAGATTATGCTGGACTCCCCAAGTGGCCCCGCCAATAATCGCTCAATTACCCGCGACCTATGATCTTACTTGCCTCTGCCGTTAGGAATTTTATGCACCCGAATTCTGCGCTCGCGCCACTGCCGACCCGGTGGAAATACGTCTCACAAGGGCGACAATGCGGTTTTGCTGTCAGCGCCTGCTTTCTTCTTCTCGTTCTTCTGTCCTTTGCCAGTTGCGAGACTACTGTTTCCACCAGCTTTCCTGATGAGTCTCTGGCTCGGATGCCGGTAACATTGTCTCCGGGAGATGTGATCAAGGTGAGTTTCCCGGGGACCACTGAACTGAGCCAGTCGCAAACGATCCAGGCCGACGGAAAAATTAACCTGCCCTTCATTGGAGAAGTCGATGCGGGCGGCCGAACGATCGGGGACCTTCAGCGTAGACTGGAGGCTCTCTACAACCGCAACTCCAGAACGCCACCGTCGTTGTGACGTTGGAGACCAGCGTCACGCCGGTGGTAATCGGCGGCGCGGTGAAGAAACCCGGGAAGTATGCATTCGACCGGCCCACCACCGTCTTGCAGGCCATCATGGAGGCTGGCGGCCCCGACCAATTTGGGACGCTTGGTAAAGTGAGCGTGGTTCGTGTCGTTGGCGGCCAACAACGTACCCAGGTGCTTGATCTTCGTCCGATTCTTCAAGGTAGACCCACGAAACCTCTGTATGTGCATGGAGGGGATATCATCATGGTCGGAGAGAGTGCGTTTTGATTCAGCGCATTCCCCAAAGTCTATCCTTCGCAGCCAAGGCCGTTCGACCTCGTTGTTAGCTGGAACAAGCAGCAGGCGGGAAAGTCATTAGATGGTGCCAGAAGACTGTTGAAATAGACCCCGGATTGAAAAGCCTGGCCCCGGCTTCAGCTCCGTTGCAGCGTAGATTTCCACGGAGAGTTCCATTAGTAAGTTTCCCTGAAATCTGTGTTCGTCTGTGCTGCAACGGAGACGAAGCGACGACCAGGCTTTCCAAATCTGTTGCCTACTTCAAGTGTCTATTAGGGCGTGCCATCCATCTTGTAGACTTCGACCAGAGCCACACCCGTGGAGTTGGCAACGCCGCTGACGATCGCGGTTATCTACCCGGCGGTAGCATGGCAACGATCGCGGATTCCTTTTCGTCGGAAGGAGGTATTTTCGAATCAAGTATCTGTTGCTCTTGGTCAGTGCGCCAGTTGTCGTTTGTGAAGATGAGGGACCCGTCGCCGTTGTGCAGCTCCAGAGTTGGATCGTGCAGCGCTCCAGTGATGTCGAACGTACTCAAGGAAGGTCCGATAGCGCGGATGAGGACCTTTGTAGGTTCGGACCCGCCAAGAATAAGGCCGCCGATCATGACATCATCACCGATGCCGACCAAGCCACGGGTGGATATGTTGCGCACCTCGGAGTTGTCCGGTGCGAGATCATAAAGCTCGCAAAGCGCGTTGCGGGACGAATTGTTGGCACCCCGTAGCGCAGCCGTGTAACTGCCCGGCGGCAAAGTCGTCACGATGACTGATTCCGCCACGTTCGACGGTTGCAGCTTGGCCGGAACAGTGCCTGGAGGGAGCGACGTCCAGTTGTCGTTTTGCCCGATCTGATCGCCGGTTGAATCGTATAGTTCCAGCACTGGATCGGCCAGGACCAGACGTACGCCGAAGTTAGCCAGCGACGGACCGAGCGCTCGGATCACAACGTCTTTGCCGACGTCGTCAGCGATGAGGAAAGCCTATCATCACGTCCTGGCCGGGGTGGACACGGGTGGAAATGTTAAGGAGATAGTGAGGCGGCGGTGTTGGAGTCGGAGTCGGAGTCGGCGTCGGAGTTGGGGTTGGGACTGTGTATGCAACCTCTGCCGACTTCGGGCTTTCCAGGCCCCCGGTGTCGTAGCGGTGGCTGCAAAAAAGTATTTTGTCCCGGCATTCAGACCCGATACTGTCGCGGTCGTGTTATTCCCAGCGTCAATCTGATTTGGATAGTCGCCGCTCGTCACCCCGTAGTATAGGCGGTAACCTGCGATATCATTTTCTGGATTCTTGGCCCATTGGAGTGTCACATCATCTGCGGAGGAAAATCCGCAAGAAAGCAAGAGAAGGAGGCCGCCGAAGAGGACGCTGGGACAGCCGGCCAATATCCTGTGTAGATATGGCCATTATGGTAATTATAGCAATTCATATGCCGGTAGATGCGAAAAAAGGCGTCCCGATCTTCGCCAGACGAGACCTCCTGACAGGATGCGCGCTGCGAGCGCGAGAATTGTCGCGATTTGCGTCGAGGGCTTCAGCCGGTCCCTGAAGCCAGACAGCGACTCTCGGGTCAAAACCCATTGGACGCCACGAAGAGGATCTCAGCGATGCTTCAATCGGAGGAGAGCTGGACCTCTGAAGGAGATGTCGCGCCGCTGGCGTGAGCCGTGGCAACAGATTGCCTGGCCTGAGCCGCTACTTCCCGATATGTTCTGGTTTCCTGGATCCCGAACCACTCCTCGATGCTGACAAATTCGAAGCGTCCAGGCATCGCTTCCGGAGAATCGAGGACGATCATTCCTTGGCCCCGCTATAGAGAGGGTCATATGGATTTGACTTTCGGCCTGACCGCTGTGGCCGCTTCCCTTTGCGTCGCCCTGGCGTTGATCGCCCCCTTCCGCAGTCGTCAGAAAGCGGCGAGCTGGTTTTTCGCCGCGGGAATGCTGATCTTCGCGGCCGAAAGCGTGCTGCAAGCGATTTCTCTCGAGGCAGGCTCACCCGAGAGGATCGACTACTGGCAAAGTCTGGCCCTTGTCGCAGCCTCGCTGCTTCCCGGCGTCTGGTTTTGCTTTAGCGTAACGTATTCCCGAGGGGAATATCGAGCATTCTTTAGAAAGTGGCGCCTGCTTTGTCTTGTTCGGCTCCCTCTTCCCTGTCACGTTGGCCATCTCGTTTCGCACGGAGTTGGTTCATATCCTGCCCTACAGCGAAACTGATCCGACCTTATGGCTTAGCTTTGCTCTTCCCGGGAGAGTCCTGAATGCGCTGCTTCTTCTCGGGACGGTGCTGATTTTGATGAATCTTGAAAGAACGCTCCGCTCAGCTGTCGGAACCGTCCGATGGCGAATCAAATTTCTCATTCTCGGGCTCGGCGTCGTATTTGGCGTGATGATCTACACCCGGAGCCAGGCATTGCTCTTTTCGGGCAACGCGCTGCGAACTGGGCAACCTTGAAACGGCAGCTCTTCTGCTCGGTTGCCTGTTAATGGGAATAGCATGTTTTCGCGGCGCCTTCAGTGACATCGATGTCTATCCCTCGCGCGTTGTCCTGCACGCCTCGCTGACCGTTCTTCTGGCGGGAAGCTACCTTCTTGTCATTGGCCTTCTGGCTCAAGTCGTTGCGCGCCTGGAGGACGCACGCAGCTTTCAACTCCAGTCGTTTCCTTCTCTTGATCGGAGTCGTGCTCCTATCGATTCTTCTGCTTTCCGACAAGTTCCGGCAGCGGCATCCAGGCATTCGTCGGCCGGCACTTTAAGCGGCCACAGCATGACTTTCGAAGAGTGTGGACGCTATTTACCGAAGGCATGTCCGGTCCCCAGGATCCATCAACTCTTTGTGCTGCCGTCGCGAGGCTCCTTTCCGAAATCTTTAGCGCATTGTCAGTCACCATGTGGCTGGCGGACTCCCAGAGCGGCCGGCTGGTTCTTGTCGCTTCCACGTCCGGCACGACCGCAGAGAGACAATGACTCCTCAGACGGGTCCGGCCCGGTTGGACCGGTTGTCGAGAGGTTGCAAGAGTTGACCCGCCCTTTTGACCTGGATGCATCAAGCGGAGAATGGGCCGAAGAACTGCGAAAAATCGGCTCCGGCCAATTCAGTCATGGCGGTCATCGGATTTGCGTGCCGTTGCGGACCGACGATCGGTGCCTCGGCGCCGCCATATTGGCGGATCGCGTCAACGGCACCCCGTACTCGGTCGAGGACATTGACCTGCTCGAATGTATCGGTGGTCAGGTCGGTGCCAGTCTGCTCAACCTGCGCCTGGCCGCCGAAATGACCGCGGGCAAGGAACGCGAGGCATTCCAAACGGTCTCGGCGTTTTTCGTCCACGATCTCAAGAACGCGGCTTCGACGCTCAGCCTGATGCTGACAAACTTGCCGGTGCATTTCGACGATCCCGGCTTTCGCGAAGATGCCTTGCGTGGAATCGGCAGCACCGTGCAAGCGGATCAATCGACTCATCGCCCGCGCGGGTGCCCTGAAAAGACGGTCTCGAGCTCAAGCCGGCAGAACTAAATCTCAATGCCCTGCTCGCTGAGGCTGTCGCGCAGGTGGACCGCGATTCCGGCCCGCAATGGGTGAAAGATTTTCAACCCGTCCCAAGTTTTCCCGCTGATCGAGAGCAACTCCAGAGCGTGGTCATGAACCTGCTCCTGAACGCTGCCGATGCGGTCGGGAACGAGGGACTGGTGAGAATAGAGACGAGCCACCGGGATGGCTGGGCTCAATTTGTCGTCGCCGACAATGGCTGTGGGATGAGCCGGGAGTTCGTGCAAGAGTCTCTTTTCCGACCTTTCCGCACGACGAAAAAAGAAGGTCTCGGCATCGGAATGTTCCAGTCCAAGATAATCATCGAAGCGCATCACGGGAGAATATCCGTGGAGAGTGAGTTGGGAACCGGCACGACCTTTCGCGTCTTGTTGCCTCTGAAGCCACGGCCAGAATGAAACCGACACTGCTCATCGTCGACGACGACGAAGAAATCCGCACTCAGATGAAATGGGCGCTCGGCGGAGAGTACGAATTGCGCATGGCTGGTGACCGCACCGAGGCGATCGAAGCATTTCAGAAAGAGCGTCCGGCTGCGACTTTACTCGACCTTGGGCTGCCGCCCCAGCCTAACGAGTGTGCGGAAGGTCTCGCGGCGCTGAGTGAGCTTCTCGCGATCGATTCCGCGGCAAAGGTCATCATCATCTCGGGTCAGGGCGAAAGGCAAAATGCGATCGAAGCAGTCGGAGCGGGAGCCTACGACTTCCTCTGCAAGCCGGTGGAAATGGACGAACTAAAACTTGTCCTCCAGCGTTCCATCTACCTGGCCAATTTGGAACGCGAATATCGCCAACTCAGGCAACAAGCGCGCGCCGGGGAATTCGAACAGATGGTCGGGGCAAGTCCTCAAATGCAAGGGGTCTTTGCCTACATTCGGAAGGTTGCCGGGACCACGGCGCCGGTTCTGCTTTTAGGTGAAAGCGGCACCGGGAAAGAGTTGGCCGCCCTTGCCATTCATCGAACGAAGTCCGCGCAAAGAAAAGCCGTTCGTCGCGATCAACTGCAATGGCATTCCCGAGAATCTGCTGGAGAGCGAACTCTTTGGCCATGAAAAAGGCGCGTTTACCGGGGCGCACATGCAGCGCAAAGGCCTGATCGAGAATGCTTCCGATGGAACATTGTTCCTTGATGAAATCGCGGAACTTCCGCCCTCGCTTCAGGTCAAACTCCTTCGTTTTCTCCAGGAACAACGGTTTCAACGGGTCGGCGGACGTCAAGAGATTCAGATCGATACGCGGGTCATCGCCGCGACCAATGCCAATCTCAAGGAGGCGATCGGTGAGGGAAAATTTCGCGAAGACCTCTATTTTCGACTGGCTGTGGTCGTGATTCAGCTGCCTCCGTTACGAGATCGCGGAGATGACATCGCCCTGCTCGCGCGGGAATTTCTTCAGCGCTACGCGGTGCAGAATAACAAAAAAAGTCTGGCCTTTTCTCCCGACGCATTGCGTGCCATTTATCGCCATCGCTGGTCGGGAAACGTTCGCGAAATGCAAAACCGGGTAAAGCGCGCGGTGATCATGGCCGACGGAAAACGTCTAACAGCCGATGATCTTGAGCTGACCGATCTCTCCAACACAACGCCCGCCACCCTGAAAGAGGCTCGCGAAGCCGTGGAGAAAGAGATCGTGCAAAAGGCATTGAAGCGACATCAAGGGAAAATTACCTCCGCTGCTCTCGAACTTGGAATCAGCCGGCCTACGCTCTATGAGTTAATGGAAAAACTCGGGATCGAGCGCCCTGACCGCGGCAATGCCGAGCCTGAGTAATCGCGACCCTATTTCCTAGCTCACCAAAGATGTCAAAATTCCTTACTGCCGTCCGGATCGTTCTCCTTGCCCTGCTGGTAAGTTGCATTGGACTCGGGTGCACAAAAGAGGCCAAAGAGCCCGCCTTTTGAAGAGAGCTGAAAACGATTTTGAATCCGGTGCCTATGACAAAGCCAAAATCGAATATCTTAATGTCCTGCGTCTCGGCGAACAAGATCCGACCGCCCTGGCGCGCCTGGGCCAGATGTGGTTGGAGCAAGGTGATCCAGCTAAGGCTGGAGCATTTCTGGTCAAGGCGCGCGAGCTTATTCCGAACGATCTGGAAAACCGGCTCAGGCTGGCGCGCGCGTTGAACGCGGTCGGAAAACCCGCTGAAGCGAAAAAGGAAGTATTTTTCGTGTTGCAGCAATCTCCGGCCAACGGGGAAGCCTTAATGTTGCTAACGGAAATTGCTCAGACGCCCGAAGAAATAAACATTGCTGAACAAGCGCTGCAAAAGTTTCCGCAAAGAGACACAATTTGGTATCAATTGGCCGCGGCAAACATTGCGATTCGCAAATCAGACTTGGCGACAGCGCAAACATTGATCACCCGCGCTCTATCGCTCAATCCAAAATCGCCTGAGGCCCATCAGCTAGGGGCGATTCTTCATCTGCTCCAGAAGGATTCCAAAGGGGCGGGAACTGAATTCAAAATGGCGGCCGAACTGGCTCCGCCTCGATCGCGCATTAAAATCGCGTACGCTGAATATGAGGCACGGACCGGCAGTGGCGCTAAGGCGAGCGCCTACCTGCAGGCCCTTACCGGCGAAACGCCCGATTTCTTGCCTGCCTGGATCCTTCTTGCTCGGATTGCATTCACAGAGAAAAAGTACGACCAGGCGCTGACACTGCTCGAAAACGTCTTTTCCCGCGATCTCGACAATCTCGATGCCCGATTGCTGCAAAGCGATATCTGGCTGGCGAAACACGAGATCAAGAAATCCACTGACGTCCTGGAAAGCCTGGACCAGGCTTACCCACGTTCTCCGGCCATCAAGTCTAAGCTCGCCCGAGCCTATCTTCAGGACAACAAGACTTCGCAGGCCGCCGTTGCCTTGGATCAAGCGCTGGCGACCGATCCTAACTATACCGAAGCGATTCTGTTGCGCGCCGAACTGAACCTTCGTACCGATCATGGCCAAGCGGCCATCAGCGCTTTGGAGGACTTGCTCAAGAAAAATGCCGGCTTTAGACCGGCCCAACTCCTTCTTGCCGATGCCTACCGCAGGTCGGGCCGGTTCGATGACGCCGCCAGCATCTTTCACGAACAGATCAAGGTCACGCCAAACGCTCCCGAACCTTATTTTTTTCTTGGGCTGACCGAACTGCAGCAAAACAAAACGGAGGAGGCCCGCAAAGCCTTCGAGAAGGTTCTGGAGTTATCGCCCGACAATTTGCTTGCTGTGGAGCAGCTCGTTAACATCGATCTCGGAGCCAAGGACTTTGCCGCCGCCGCGCACCGGGTGCAGGTGCAATTGGAGAAACATCCCGATCGCGCGAGCTCGTATGTCCTGGAAGGGCGAGTCCGACTTGCTCAAGGAGAATGGAAGGAGGCCGAGCTGGCTCTGAAAAAAGCTCTCGAGCTGGATCCGAACTCCGCGCCTTCCTATGAGATGCTGGTCAGCAGTTATCTGGCAACCAATAAGCTTCCCGAAGCCGTGCGCGAACTCGAGACGCTTCTCGCAAAAGCGCCCCAGAACCAAAGTGCCCTGATGACCCTGGCGACCGTACGTGAGAAGCAGAAAGCGTATCCAGAGGCGCGCGCGGCCTACGAAAAGCTGCTCGCGCTCAACCCAAGCTTTGTTCCGGCTCTCAATAATCTGTCCTACCTTTATGCCGAATATCTCAATCAGCCCGGACAAAGCCTATGAGCTGGCACAGAAGGCACGCACCCTCGACCCCGGCAACGCTGCGGTGGTCGATACCCTCGGCTGGGCTGCCTACAAACGAGGCGACTATCCGCAGGCCCTGAGCCTGCTGCAGGATAGCGCGGGCAAGCTCGGGACCAATCCCGAGATCCAATATCACCTCGCGATGGCTCATTACATGATGGGCCAGGCCGATACCGCCCGCGTAGCCCTCCAAAAAGCGGTCGCAACTCCCGACGATTTTCCGAGCAAGAGGGAGGCGCAGCGCAGGCTCAATTTTCTCAGCCAGATAACTCGCAAGTCCCAATAATGCACCGACTGCCAATCGAAATGGAGGAAATGCTCAAAGCAAGATCCGAATGACGTCGTGGCACGAATGCGCCTGGGAGAAATCTACGAGAAACAAAACGCATTTGACCGCGCAGCCGTGGCGTATGAGGCAGCCCTTGCATCGAACCCGAGCCTTGCCTCTACCGCGCTCAAACTAGCGCAACTGTATTCAGGGCCGCTGCATAACGGACGAGAAGGCGTCTTGAATTCGCCAAAAAATCCAGAGATCTGGCGCCGCTGGACCCTCAAGTAGCCGGCCTATTGGGGCGGATCGCGTTCGATAATGGAAATTTCCCGTGGGCATACAGTCTCCTCCAAGAGAGTGTGCATCAGCCTGCGCGATGACGCCGCCGTACTTCGCGACTTCGCCTGGACCGCTTACAGACTGGGAAAGATCGACGAGGCGCAGAACGCGATGCAAAAGCTGGTTGAGACCAACCCGAATGCCCCCCAGGCGAAAGATGCCCGAGAATTCCTCGCGATGTCGGCTCTCGAGTCGAAACCGCAGGATGCCGTGGCAGCGGAGGCTGAGATAAACAAGGTGCTGGCGGCGGATCCAGATTACCTTCCGGCGCTGATCGCTCGGGCGGTCGCCCAAGCCCAGCGCGATCAAACCGGGGCCGCTATCGAGACTCTCAAGCAGATTTTGCGAGATTCCCCTGATTTCGCTCTTGCGCAAAAGCATTTGGCGGCGCTCTACGTGCGCGATCCTGACAAGAATGCCAGCGCCAGCGAATTGGCCACGAAAGCCCGAAAGGTCCTAACGGAAGATCCCGAACTTTCCGAAATCCTGGCCGAGATCAGCTATCGAAAAAAGGAATACGCGCGCACAATCCAATTGTTGCAAGAAAGTGCGCGGCGCAAACCGCTAGACGCGAAAGCCCTTTTCTTCCTTGGAATGTCTCAGCTGCAGACCAACCTTGAGCCGGAGGGCCGCGAAACCCTCGAGCGGGCGTTTGCCGCTACCCTCGAGGAGCCCATGGCGACAGAGGCCAGGCAGGCCCTTAAAGAGCTCCAAAAGCGCAGTCGAAGTATCCAACCTTAGTATATTTGGAAGCAACTGACGGCCCAACAACTTCGCGCTTGTTTTGAGGGGTCGGTCGAGGCTGTTACGCCGAAGGTGAAGGCTTCTCCTTCTCACGCGGAATATGTTGCCAGAAGTTTTGCGTTTGCGGGTTTGAGACAAGAAACGTCGGCATACTTTACAAATATCCACATTAAAGATCGTTCTGTTATTATTATAACTATCTCTACGATATAAGTATTTATAATATTCAGTATGAAAATTGGCACATACTCTGCTTTGTAAATCCGATTATCTGAGTTTTGCGCTTCCAAAAGCGGCCAAATTGACAAAATCGAAAGCAATCCCATGAAAAAGACATCGAAATCGATCATCGCCATCCTCGCTGCAGGTTTTCTCAGCTGCGGCCTTTTTAGTGAGGTCGCCACGGCGACATTGATCACAGGTTCCATTAGTTTCTCCGGCCAGGTGCAATACGATACGGGCAATCTAAATACAGCCGATACCATTACGTCATGGGATAATGCCAGGGTGCAGGGCAGCTAGCGGAAGCTTCGGTGGTATAGCTCAAAATACGGCGGCGAATTTTAACGCTCCGTGGAATTTTGATCCATCAACACCGATGCCTGCGATCTGGAGCGTCGGCGGCTTCACCTTTGATTTGCTTACCTCAACCATTGTAAACCAAGGTGGAGGTCTTCTAACGATCATGGGAACCGGGATCATTAGCGAGCACCAACCAGGCGTTCGAATCGACCGTTCGGGACCTGGATTTTTAGCTCACAAGATTCGTCGACTAGAGGGCAAGTTCAATTTCTCTGGCCGGCAACAATGCAGTGCCTGAAGGCGGTTCGGCCTTGGCGTTGCTCGGCATCGGATTGGTTGTGATAGAAACCTTGCGTCGGAGATTTGGAGCCGCACAAGGCGTGCGTCGAAAGGGTGACCTGAGGTACGTAGACCAGGTAATCTCGCAGTCTCCGTTTGAGTGGCGTGCTTCGCGGGATGGGTTGGATCCGAAGGCAAGCCCGCCATGCCCGTTCTTCCTAGCGCGGTGCTGTACTCGCGATTGACTCACCGGCCCGGCGTGGGCAGGCGAGTTCACTGCGCCGCAGATGTGACCGAGCCTAGTTCTCGCCTGGCCTTGACAGTGCGCTTTTCCGCGATGACGGCAGCTTCTTCGCGGCTGGCGTTCCGCGGCGGGTCGGTGTCTGAAGATCCAAGTCTTAAACCCTGTCGCCGGTTTATCGACGATATGGAAGCCATTGTGATCTTCGTAGCCCTCCGGCGCGATCCTCAATTCGTGAACCAGCAGCGCCACCGAGGCGGCGGACAATCCGAACAGGCCCAAGACGATAAGCATCGTATTAGTTGAGCAAGTTTTGTGCCGAAAGGTTCCTGAGGATCGACCGTACATTTCGCGTCTTCAAGAGGTGATTTTTTGGTACTTAACAAAGAAGTGATCTCAATCCGTGCCCGATCGCGGGCAGAATTAAGTATTGTTTTCGATACACTTTTGTATGAATTGCCTACACGGCTTTCACTGATTTGCTGTGGTTCTGATTAGGCGCGGAGCCAGCGAAATAGAGCGACGGAAACAAATTCGGCTCACCCTGAGCGTTTCAACCTACGACCGGAAATGGAGGAGCTGCCAGGAGGGGATTGCCAGATCGTCTGAGGGTTCGAAACAAATCTGTGAAAGGGCCTCCTGGCAGAAACACCTGAGGTCGGACCTCCAATGAAATCAGAGTGCACCTTGATTGCACAAATTCCTGTTCGTTCCAAGTCTCTGTGGTATAACGGAGCCAAGACAACCGGGGGCAATTCGAAAGTTGAGTGCTGCAGATTTTGCATTACGCCGCAAATAACTCTTTCCAAATCCGATGCCGCACTGGGAATGCATCGCGAAGGTGTCGGAGCGGATCACTGGATAGTCGCCTCCCGCCAAAGCGACCTTTCTGAGTCGTCCGCGCGTGCGACGGCAATCCGTCCGCCATCTCGGATTGAGCCTCCTAATGGCGGGCCTGGTGCTATTGCAGCCTCCACCTATTTGGGCGGATCCGGTGGTGGAACTCGGTCCCGAGAATACCACCACGTCGAACGCAGTCGAGGATGAGAGTCGAGCGTTGTGGACATTTCCCTTCCTGATCTCATTCGGAGTCCATGGTGGGTATGATAGCAATCCCAACACAACGAGAAATGGCTCGGGATCACCGTTCACGGACCAACAACTTACGCTCTCCTACGATCGGTTGCGAGGGCCGCTCGACCTCAAGGCGCTGGCGGCGTTCGGAGTGGTCGAGAGATTTGACGGAGAGACGGATGTCAACACCTCGCTGGATCTTTCCCTCAGCTATCAGGCATCGCCGCGGCTCACCTTGGGCGCGACTGTAAACGCGGTCTATACCTCAGAGCCGAGTTTCGCAGCCAACGTTGGTCCGACCCAGCGCGCCGGGAACTATTTCGCGACGGCAGACGGCCTTTCGGCTGCCTATCAGTGGTCGTCGCCGGTTCTCAACTGTCAGCAGCTATTCCTTTTTGCTGGTCCGATACGAGGACAGCGCGACGGCGGCCTTTTCCGATCGTCAGGAGAACACACTCGGTGAAGAATTCCGCTTTGACCTCTTGCGGGATACGGTTCTGGTCGCCGACTACCGCTTTCTCGTGGTCAACTATGTCACCAATCCTTTGGACTCTACGACAAACTTTGCTCTGGCCGGGGTGGAGCATGTGTTCAATCGCAGGCTGCAAGGTCAGTTTCGCGGTGGGGTAAGCTTCCGCTCGTTTGACCAGGGAGGGTCCGAGGTCGACCCGGAGTTCGAAGGATCACTTGATTACGCTCTGGGGAAGCCACTCATCAATTGGCTGGACCGCCCGATACGGGGTCGAGCAGGCCACAGAGCAGAACTCTACAGGTCAGATTACGTTTCGCACCGGATTGCAGTTTCGCTATGCTTTCACCGCCAGGATCAGTTCCTCGGTCGGCTTTGACTATCAACACAATGACAATCAGGGCGGAGTCTCGACCACAGGAAGCGTGCAACCGACTGGCGCAAGTTTCGCGACAGATGCCTACGATGTTTTAGCCAGCCTTCGCTACCAGATTAACCGCCGGATTGACTGCGATCTTGGCTTTCAGCACAGCGAGAACGCTTCCGCCGATCCGACGTCAGGATTATACGCGCAATCGCTATTCAATTGGTCTAAATTTCACCTTTTAGTTGAAGTGCAGCGTGCGAATCGAATTCGGCGCAGCCCGGAAGATCGCAGAGCGGCGTCCGAGATTTCGCTCGTCGGTCATCGGTCGCTCGCGGATATGGCGCCTCGCAATTTCCTCGTTGCAAACCGACCGGCGAGACCCGAAAATCGGAATTCTTTCGCGGGGTCTTAGCTCAGTTGGTAGAGCGCCTCAATGGCATTGAGGAGGTCAGGGGTTCGAATCCCCTAGGCTCCATTTGCTCCCTCTCGGCCGTCGCTCGAGCAGACTCGTCCCGCGTAGGTAAACGGTACTCGCAGAGGCACGCCGACCTTGCCTGGGACGACCGCGAGCGCGAATGAGCTGCTGGTGAATTGCTAGCACCAATGCTTAGATCGGGTGCAACCCCCGATCATTACATTTACGCTCACGCGCCGAACGCTTCCGCGACGTCGCGCCGCAGCGTAGATCAGATAATAGATCGTGCCGATCGCTCCGAGCACGGTGGCCGTGGCGAAATTGACGCCGGGTCCGATTTTCCAGAGCAGCGCCCCAGCCAGCGCGCCCGTGCTGACGAGAAGGTCGCGCACCAAATAATAGGCGCCGATCATCTGCCCGCGCCGTTGCGGATCGCTGTAGCCGATGATGAGCGCCTTGCGCGATGTGTCTCCAAATTCCTTCAGTCCGCGAATGGCAAAGGCCAGCGCGAGCATCGCAAAGCTGCCGGATAACCAAAGCGTGAAGGGAAAAAGCGTGAACATGACGAAGGTGACGAAGACGAACGGTTCGCGTCCGTATTTATCGGCGAAATGCGATGCCGGGATGATGCAGAGCGTCGCCGCCAGCATCTCGATCGTGGTCAGAAGGCCGACCTGCTTCGCATCCGTACCGACGTAGTCCATTGCGTAGATCACCACCCAGGCGAAGGGAATCCGTTCGCAGAAGCGGATGAGAATGTCGCTCAGGAGCAAACGTCGCAGTGGCGCGTTGAAACTCGTTAGGCTGCGCCAGAAATTCCAGCGCTCCGGAATCGCCGCGGCGGTCGGGGACGGCGTTTCGCGCAATTGTCGCTGCACGCCGATCGTGGCGGCCGACAAGACGATCGAGACGAGCAGTCCGATCCGCACGCCAGTGATCATGCCGAAACGATCAATCAGCACGCCGCCGAGAAAGGGAGCGATCATGATCGGCAATCGTTTGATCACCGACTGCATTCCGATCCCCATCGAGTGGCGATTCGCTTCGAGCGTTTCGGCAATCAGGGAAAAGGTTGCCGGGAGAGAAAAGCAGGTCCACGAGAGGAAGAGAAACATGGCGCAAATCACCGCGCCCCAATGCGGCACGAGCAGAACGACCGCGTAGCCTGCGATGGAAAGAACGTTGAAAGCGATGAAGGCGCGGCGAAATCCCCACCGATCCACGACGAGACCGCCGGGATAAGCGTAGATCGCCCCGAGCAAGGTGCGGATCGCATCGAAAGTTCCGATGATGAAAACCGTCGCCCCGAGCGCCTGGAGATATTTCGGGATGAAGCGCATCCACAATTCCTCGCCCGCACCGATCGCGAAGATGGCGATGAGCAGGATGACGAGGTTGCGGCGCAGGCCGAAAAATTCCGCGAGCGAGCGCCAGTTTTTCATTAGAGGGATGGTAACGTCGCCAGGATCCTTCGATCAGGAAACGCGGCGTTGGCACTCGGCATAAAGCGCGTCATAAACGACGAACTCGCATCCGAGGATTTCGTCATCGCTCAAGCCGAGCGCGCTGAAGCCGTGCGCCACCCAGCGCAGACCCTCACCGGCAGGGTGGGGGTTGGAGGGATGCGAATCGGCTGCGCGAACGATCTCCGCAAGGAGACGTAGCGCCGGATCGGTGAGTTCGTATTTCTTCAGGAAGGAGTCGAAGGAAACGTCCTCGCCGTGATGCCCTAGTTCACAATTCGGCACATCGTAAACCGTTCCCTCCTTCACGTTCGCCCAGTCGGTGTCTGGCGGCAGAAAGACAAACTCGGCATTGGGATCGACAAACTTTCTGATTAACCACGGACAAGCCACCCGGTCGACCTTTACCCCGCTACGCGTGATCCATTTCATGATCGTACATTTCTCCAACTCGCCGCGTTGTCATCCCGAGTCAGCGAAGTGACATGAGGATCTCGCATTGCAATGGCCGTCTCCTTGTTCTCAGGACGCGTGGGCTTCGATAGTGAGGCGCCCCGCCGTTTGGAGGTCCGGCCTCTCCCTTGCAGGGCTGCGTCACAGGCGTGGCTCGGGATGACAAATTGTAGCGCGAACACGTTCATCGACCCGGTCGTTAGGCAAGCAGGCTGAATTTGTCCTTGTTGCCGGCGAAGCAATCCGGATATCCTGCACAAACTCGGCTGCTCCATGAAACCGATCGTCCTGATTCACGGTTACAGCTCGGAAAGTCCCACGCCGGACCCGACTTCGATCGCGAACATCTACGGCACTCTGCCGCAACGTCTGCGCGCCAGCTACGACGTGGTGGAAGTCGATCTCTCGCGCTACGTCAGCCTCAACGATTCGGTTTCGGTCGCCGACATCGCGCGCGGCCTGAACCGCGCTTTGCTCGAGCAGCATCGGACTTTGCTCGAGAGCGGATTTCATGTCGTCATCCATAGCACCGGGCGCGCTTGTCATCCGCACTTGGATCAAGCTCTTCAGTCCGAAGCCATCTCCGATTCGTAACCTGGTTTATCTCGCGGGCGCGAACTTGGGGAGCGGCTGGGCAAGCATCGGGCAGGGGCAGGTGGCGCGCTGGGGCCGCTTCGTTTTCGAACGCGGCGCGCAACGCGGCCTGAAGGTCCTCCAGTCGCTCGAGCTTGGCGCGTCGCCGACGATCGACCTGCATCTGTCCTTCACCCGCGGCGATTCCCGGATGGTGGAGGATTACAAAGTGCAGGAATTCGTCATCGTCGGCACGCAGGCCGACCCCGCCTGGTTCGAGTTTCCGGTTCGTTATGCGCACGAGGATGGCTCCGACGGCGTCGTGCGCGTCTCGGCTGCTAACCTGAACTTCAATCATCTCGAAATCGGTCCGAAAGATGGGGCGCCATTTCTTCCCTGGGCCGCGATCAAGGCGGCGGTCCAGGCGGCGGAGGCGAAGACAGATTTTCCAGAATACTACGAAGTCAAATCCGCCTCCTTCGCAGGAAAGGATCGGCCGCTGGTTCCCTGCGGCATTCCGTATCGTTGCGCCCATACCGGCGATAAAATGGGAATTGTTTCCGGGACCGTTCCGCAGGATCAGGTCGAGCGGATGTTGAAACTCGCTCTCGAAACGCCCGAGCGCACGCCCGCCGCCTGGCAACGCGCTGTCGCGGCCTACGATCGCGAGACCGGGCAAACTTTCGATAGCGCCCGCAAGATGCAAAAGCCCGGCTTTTTCAACTTCCTCGCAGATCCGCGCAACCAATACGATCCGCACGCGCAGATCGTCATCCGGTTGCGCGACCAGGACGGCCTGCCGATTCCCATCGCTCAATCAGACGTCTTTTTCGTGTCGAACCAGCAGGAGAAAGGAACGATCCCGATTCAGACGTTGATTCAGGACACATCGGTCAGCGGCGTCTCGCCCAATTCGATTCTCTTTTATCTGCGGGTGCAAAAATTCATTCGGAAAGAACAGAATTGGGTCGATCAACTGCGCGACGTTTTCGATTTCGCTCTCGAGATCACCGCGATCGAGCCGGCGGCGCCGCGGGAGAATCCGCTCGTCTCGTACCTGCCCTTGCGGCTTCCGCTGAATCGGCAGCCAGATGAGCGCGCTAATCCAACCGCATCGCACCACGATTGTCGATGTCACCCTGCTGCGCCTGCCGGCGCCGGAGGTCTATCAGTTGATTAAATCATAGCGCGGGAGATGCAGGATAAGGCGCAAATTTGACTCTCTCCCCGTGAGCGTCTCCCTTAAACGAATTGGCAATCCGCCAATTCTCGTTACTGCAATCGTTTAACACTCATCTCCATTATGACTTCACATCGTTCGTCCTGTCTCTGCGCCGCCGCTTTTTGTATTCTGGCTGCTTCATTCGCACCCGCTCTCTGCGCCGCGGAAGAAAAATTTGAATTTCCGGACGCGAGCCAGCATGCCACGATCACGCAACGGGTCGGCCTGACGGATGTCTCGATCGATTATTCCCGGCCCAACATGCGCGGGCGCGAGATTTTTGGCGGCCTGGTTCCCTACGGCAAAGTCTGGCGCACCGGCGCGAATTCTCCGACCAAGATCAAATTCAGCGACGCCGTCAAAATCGGGGGCCAGGATGTGGCCGCCGGGGAATACGCCTTCTACACCATCCCGAACAAGGACGAGTGGACCATCATTCTTTCCAAGAATTTGAAACTCTGGGGCGCCTACGGCTACAAGCCCGATGCGGACGCGTTGCGCGTCACCGTCAAGCCGTCGGCTCTCGCCGACCCGGTCGAGTCATTCACGATCGCGTTCGACAATCTGAAAGACGACGGGGCCACGATCGTCCTGAAGTGGGACAAAACCCGCGTGCCGGTCGAACTGACGACCAACACGGTGGAGAAAGTGAACCAGGAAATCGCGACCGCGCTGAAGGATCCGAAATCGCTTGAGCCGACGTTCTATTATCAAGCGGCCAGTTTCTACTACGAGCACGACAAGGACCTCGCGCAGGCCGCAAAATGGGTTGATCAGGCGATCGAGAAGCAACAGCCGGCGCGCTACTTCCTCTATTACAAGAAGGCGCAGATCGAGGCGAAGCTGGGACACAAGGCGGAAGCCAAAGCCGCAGCGGAGAAATCGATCGAGCTGCTGAAAGCCGGGGAGAATCCCGACGAGATCGGCGATCCGGAACAGCCAGTTGCTGATCGACGGTCTGCGCTAACGATCGGGACCGGCCGGTCTCGTCGCGAATCGCTCCATGTTTCCGGTCTCGCGTTGTCTTGTGGCGGCTGTGCTCGCGTCGGTTAGTTCTGGGCGGTCTCGCTCGCGCCGCCGAGGCGCCGCAGTCGATGGATTCTGCGCAGATTCGTCTCGCGCTCGAGAAACTGAACGTGCTCGGCCGCGTCCTCTACATCGCGGCGCATCCGGACGATGAGAACACGCGCCTGATCGCTTATTGGGCGAACGGGGCGCTTTACGACGCCGCCTACCTCTCGCTCACCCGCGGCGATGGCGGCCAGAATTTGATCGGGCCGGAGTTGCGCGATCAACTCGGTGTCATTCGCACCGCAGGAACTGCTCGCCGCACGGCGGATCGATCACGGCCGGCAATTCTTCACTCGCGCGAACGATTTCGGTTTTTCCAAATCGCCCGAGGAAACTTTGCGCATCTGGGATCGGGAAAAAATTCTCGCGGATGTCGTCTGGGTGATCCGAAAATTTCGACCTGATCTCGTGGTGACGCGTTTCCCGACCGAAGACAGCGACACGCACGGTCATCACACCGCGTCGGCGCGACTGGCTGAGGAAGCGTTTCGCGCGGCGGCGGATCCGAAGCGTTTTCCAGAGCAGCTCAAATTTGTGCAGACCGTGGCAACCGAGCCGATTGCTCTGGAATTCGTGGGCCGCGTTCCGCGCGCAGTCGCGCAATGAGCCCTTCGATCCGACCGGTTTGATCAGCCTCGAAGCGGGCGGCTATCAACCGCTCCTCGGCAAATCGTATCCCGAGATCGCCGCCGCCAGCCGGAGCATGCACAAGAGCCAGGGCTTTGGCGTCGAGATCGAGCGCGGCGAGCGGAAGGAATATTTCAAATTTCTCGACGGGAAGCCGATCGAAAACGGAGGCGGGATCTTCGATGGTATCGACACGACCTGGGCGCGCGTTCCGAAGGAGCGACAGGTGTCGCGAGAAGATCAACGAAATCCTCAAGCGACTTCGACGCGACGCAGCCCTTCGCGTCCGTTCCCGCGCTGCTCGAACTTCGCCAAACGTTGCGCGCCCTCGGCGACGATTCGTGGGTCACGCAAAAGCGGTCGGAGCTCGACGGCATCATCGCGGCTTGTCTCGGCTTGCACCTCGAAGCGGTCACGGAAAAGCCGATGGCCCAGCCGGGCGAAAATCTGACGCTTCAGATCGAGGCGATCAATCGCTCGCCGGTGGCGGTGAAATTCCAATCGCTCCGCGTGTTGACGAACGGCGAGGTCACGCCGTTGGAAAAGTCCTTGTGCCTAACGAACTCTTCATCCAGAAAACCACGATCGCGTTGCCGAAGGATTTGCCGTTTTCCCAGCCCTACTGGTTGCGCCAGCCGGGCACGGTCGGCACCTACGCGGTCTCGGATCAAACGCTCATCGGCCGTCCCGAGAATCCGCCACCGTTTCCGGTCGACGTGACGCTGCAAATCGGCGGCGAGGAGATCACCTATTCATTGGAGCCTCGGTTTCGGAAGGTCGACCGGGTCGCGGGCGAAGTGAGCGAGCCGCTCGTCATCGCGCCGCCAGCGTTCGTCGAGCTTCCGCGGCCGGTCTTTGTTTTTGGCAGCGAAAAGGCGAAGACGATCAACGTGCGCGTGATCGCGTCGGCCGAGAAATTCAGCGGCAACGTCGCCCTGGAAGTTCCCGCCGGTTGGAAAGTGGAGCCCGTCTCCATTCCGGTAAAACTCGAAGGCGCTGAGAGCGAGATGAGCGGCACCTTCCAACTGACGCCACCCGCAGCGGCCGGTGAAGGAGAGCTGCGCGCCGCGTTCATTTCCGACTCGGGCGAGCGAACAAGGGCGTTCAGCCGTCAGCGTATTGAGTATTCGCACATCGAGCCGCAGACGCTTATCTCGCCTGCACAGGCGAAGCTCGTTAGGGCGGAAATTGGAGAACAAGGCGCCACTGGTCGGTTATATCCCAGGCGCGGGCGACGCGATTCCGGAAAGCCTGCGTGAGATTGGCTCGGACGTGAAAGTTCTCGCCGACCAGGACATGAAGGCGGCAAACCTCGCGCGTTTCGACGCGGTGGTTCTCGGCGTGCGTGCTTACAATGTGCATCCGGAGCGCATGAGCGCGTGGTATCCGGAGTTGCTTGCCTACGCAAAACAGGGCGGCGTTGTCATCGTTCAATACAACACGACTCCCGGACCCAAGCCTAACGAACTCCCGTACGCCGCTGCAGGTTTCGCACGATCGGGTGACCGATGAAACCGCCGAGGTCCGTATTCTCGCCCCGGATCATCCGGTCCTGAATTTTCCGAACAAGATCACGGCGCAGGATTTCGCCGGCTGGGTGCAGGAACGCGGTCTCTATTTTCCCGATCAATGGGACGCCGGCCTGGACGCCGATTCTCTCCAGCAACGACCCGGGCGAACCTCCGCGCGACGGCGGCCTGCTCGTCGCGCGCTGCGAGAAAGGCTGGTTCGTTTACACCGGTTACTCCTGGTTTCGTGAACTCCCGGCCGGTGTGCTCGGTGCCTATCGAATTTTCGCGAACATGATTTCGTTAGGCAAAGCGCCCCGATGACGGCATGGAGACGATCTCGATGCCGCCACTCTCTCGGAGGGCGCGCACTGCCGTTGGACATTTGCAGCGTCTCAACGAAGAGAAACCGTGAACGAGAATCAGTTCTGACGAGACGGATGCCCGCTGCCTCTTCGGCAGCTGGCGCAGGGCCTACCTCGCGGTCGTCATCGCTCTTCGTCCTCGAGGTCGCGTTTTTCTACTTCGTCAGCCGCTTCTTCTTGTGAGCGGCCTCGATTATGCCGTGCTCTTCGGCACGCTCCTCGCGATCGCGATTTACGGGTGGTGGAAGACGCGTTCCGATCACGATCTCGGGCATTATCTGCAGGGCGACTCGAGCATTCGCTGGGGGACGATCGGGCTCTCGGTCATGGCGACGCAGGCCAGCGCGATCACTTTTCTCTCCACGCCCGGGCCAGGCCTACGAAAGCGGGATGGGGTTTCTCCAGAATTATTTTGGCCTGCCCTTCGCGCTCATCGTGGTCTGCGCGGTTTTCATCCCGATTTATCACCGGCTCAAGGTGGTCACGGCCTATGAGTATCTCGGGCAGCGCTTCGATCAAAAAACGCGCTTGTTAGGCGCGTTTCTCTTTCTGCTCCAGCGCGGTCTGGCGGCCGGGATCACGATTTATGCGCCGGCCATTATTCTCTCCGCGCTCCTCGGCTGGAATCTTGCGCCTAACGATCCTGCTCGCCGGCCTCTTTCGTCGTCGTCTATACCACCTCCGGCGGAACGACCGCCGTCAGCCACACGCAAAAGTGGCAGATGGCCGTCATCCTGGCCGGGATGGGCGTCGCCTTCGGCATGATTCTGCATCGCTTGCCGCCGACTGTTTCTTTTCTCCAGGCGGTCTCCGTCGCCGGGAAAGATGGGGAAACTGCAACGCGGTCGATTTTTCCTTCGATTTCCAGCGGCGCTACACCTTTTGGTCGGGCCTGCTCGGCGGCTTCTTTCCTCGCGCTCTCCTATTTCGGGACCGACCAGTCGCAGGTGCAGCGCTACCTCGCCGGCGGGTCGCTCGCCGGCAGCCGCTTCGGGCTGCTCTTCAATGCCGTGCTCAAGTTGCCGATGCAGTTTTTCATTCTCTTCACCGGGGTGATGGTTTTCATTTTCTTCCAGTTCGAAAAGCCGCCGATCTTTTTCAATCAACCAGCCTACCAGCGCGCGGCACAGAGCGAGCAGGCGGGCAAGCTGGCGACGCTGCAGACTCGTTACGATCAGGTCTTCGCGCGAAAAGCAGGCCGGCGTCCGTGGCCTAACGACTGCGCTGGAGTCCGCGTTCCGCGCCGGCGATTAATGCCGCGACGAACGCCGTCCTGCGACCACAAAGAGAGATCGAGGCGATTCGCGGCGAAGTGAAGCAAACCCTGAAAGCGGCCGATCCGAAAGCTCGAAACGAACGACGCCGATTACGTCTTCATCAGCTTTGTCCTGAACTATCTGCCGCACGGCGTCATCGGGCTGCTCATTGCGGTCATTTTCTGCGCCGCGATGTCCTCCAGCGCCTCGGAATTGAACGCGCTCGGCTCGACCACGGTGGTGGATTTCTATCGCCCGCTGCTGCATCCGAACGCGAGCGACGATCATTATCTCTTCGTCTTCGAAATTGCTCACCGCCGCCTGGGGCGGAGTCGCCATCTCTTTCGCGCTTTTCGCCAACCTGGTCGAGAACCTGATCCAGGCGATCAACATTCTCGGTTCGATCTTTTACGGCAGTATTCTCGGGATTTTTCTGGTCGCATTCTTTCTCCGCTTTGTTCGCGGCTCTGCCGTCTTCGTCGCCGCGCTCACTTCGCAGGCGCTCGTCTTGATTCTCTTTTACAGCACGAAGATCGGCTACCTCTGGTACAACGTGCTCGGCTGCGTCGCGGTCCTCACCCTTTCCGCCCTGCTTGAGAAGACGCTCTTCCGCGACCCGGAGCCGTCGCCTAACGAAATGGCGGTGCCAATTATTTGTTTTGGACAACAACCGTGCGGAATTTTTCCGCGCCGTTTTCTTTTCTCCAAAATCCAGACCGCCCGCCGCCTGCAACGCGAAATCGGGGGCGAGATCGTTTTCTTTTATCACGACAGCGACCACGATCCGCGCGAGACGGTCTCAATTCTTCGCGACCTGCGCAGCGGCCACGAGCAAAGGCTGAATTTCCGGTTCGCGAACAAACTGCAAAGGCAGTTCTCGCCGCTTTTCGCCAAGCGAGTCCTGCCCGAATGGCGGGAGCAAATGGCGCGGCAGCTTCCCAATTACGTCCCAGATCAGTTGGTGGAAGATTTCAAGAAAGTTCGACGCGGAGAACGTGGCCGATTTTTGTCTCGAGATGTATCGGCGTCTCGGTCTGCTCGAGGGGCTCCGCGTGATGCGCTCCGGCGATCCGGAGTTTCGGCGTCGCGCGGCCGTGATCGATGATTATTTCGTCGATGTGACCTACGAGAATGAGTTGGTGCGCGCGCGGATCAGTCCTGACGGCCTGCTCCTGCACAAAGGTGGGAAATCGTATCTGAAGTTGCCGCTACAGGAACATGACGTCACCCAGATCAGTCCGACGCGCGACACGCGTCTGCGCTGGATGCAATCGGTCATCGGCTGCACGCATTACGTCGCCGGTGCGAGTGAGATCAAATATCTGAACACGGACGGACGCGCCCGGCGTCCAATTCATCGCGCGCGACGAGATCAGCGAGTCGGATCGCGCTTACATCCCGCAGTTGTAGCCGGGGTCAGTGCCCCCGGCTACAACTGCACTACACTTCATACATGTCTGATTCCAAACTACGTATTCTCGGGGTCGGCGCGCACCCGGACGACCTCGAATTCGGCTGCGGCGGTGTCTTACTCGCGGAAGCGGCGCGCGGAAGCGAGATCTCGCTCTGCATCTGTTCGCGCGGCGAAGCGGGGAGCAACGGCGCGCCTAACGAGCGCGAAGCGGAGGCCCGCAGCGCCGCCCAGATCCTCGGAGCAAAGATCGACTTCCTCGAAATGGGCGGCGACGCGCACCTTGAGATCTGCGCCGTGAACAACATCGCCATCGCGCGACAAATCCGCACCGCACGGCCCGACGTCCTTCTCTCGCCAGTGGCTTCGCCGGATCAGCATCCCGATCATATTGTCGTTAGTCATCTTTGCCGGAACGCCGTGCGACTTGCGCGCTACGGCGGTTTGGCTGAACTGCGCGATCTGTCGCCGCATCGCGATCAGGCGTCACTTGGAATACGCGATCACACCGGGCGCGGAGTCTGGCCAGGAGCAACGCACGATCCGCGTCGATATCAGCGAATATTTTGCCCGCTGGGTTGAACTGATGGAATGCCACCAGACTCAGTTGCGCACCCGTCGCTACATCGAGTTGCAAACTGCGCGTGCCCGGCTGCTCGGGCTCGAATCCGGAGTCGAATACGCGCAGGCTCTTTACGCGCCCGACGCTTTCCTGATCAAAAATTTTGGCGAGCTTCCTCCCTCGGTGCACCTCTTCTAGAATGGAAAAGCCCGGTTCGCTCAAGATTGGCATCACCTGTTACCCGCTGATCGGCGGGAGCGGGATCCTCGCCACCGCGCTCGGGTCCGAGCTGGCGCAACGCGGGCACCGGGTACATTTTTTCAGTTCCGCCCAGCCCATTCGTCTCGATCTCGCCCAGCCGGGAATCTTCTTTCACAAAGTGATCGTGAACGAATACAGCCTTTTCACCTACCCGGATTACACCCTGCCGCTGGCGGTAAAGATGGCGCAGGTCGCGCGCGATTCCGAGCTCGACATCTTCCACGTCCACTACGCGGTGCCGCACGCGACCGCGGCTTATCTCGCGGTCCAGATGCTGAGCGGCGCCGGGGCGCATGCGCCGAAGATCATCACCACCCTGCACGGGACGGATACGACATTGCTGGGACAGGATCCGAGTTATCGGCCGGCGATCGAACACGCTCTCTCGCACTCCGATGCGATCACGACCGTCTCCGAAAGTCTGCGGCAGGAGACGGTCGCTACTTTTCAACTCGAGCGACCGGTCGAGGTCATCCGGAATTTTTTTGTGCCGGCCGCGAAACTGCGATCGCGTGACGCGATTCGACGCGAGCTTGGCCTGACGAATAACGAGTTTCTCGTCGTGCACATCTCCAACGTTCGCCCGTTGAAGCGGATCGATCTTCTCCTGCAAAGCTTCGCCGCCGCGCAAAGCTCAAGGCCCATCCGCCTGCTTATCCTGGCCGGCGGTTCGTTTGCCCCTTATGAGCCGTTTCTCGATCAACTCGATCTGCGCGCGCGCGTCACAGTGAAAGAGCGGGTGCGCGACGTGGAAGAATATCTAAATGCCGCCGATGCCGGTCTCTACACCTCGGAGAGCGAGAGCTTTGGCTTAAGCATTCTCGAAACCCTTTTCCATGCGAAACCGGTGGTGGCCTTTCGAGTCGGCGGCATTCCGGAAGTGGTGGTCGATGGCGAGAATGGTTTTCTGCATCCATTCGGTGATACCGAAGCCGTCGCGCGATCGATCGCTTTCCTGGCCGATTCTCCCGAGCGGGCAGACGAGATGGGCGCGCGCGGCCGGCGACACGCTGAATCACATTTCAGCGCCGATCTGATCGTGCCTCAATATGAGGCGCTTTATCGGCGGACGCTCGAAGAACGAGTGATCGCAAATCCTCTGACTGGGTAGCGCACGCGCGTCGGGGCGGCTACTTTTTCCTTGAAACAGAGGGTTCTTCTCAAGCTCGTTAGGCTCTAAGGTTTGGCCTTGAGGGGTTGCCAGAGGTTTTGCACTCGGGCGGGCAGGGGATGAGACCGGAACTTGGGGTTTGGTCGAGATAGTTGGCGATGCCGGCGTCGGGACTTGGCTCGGCCTTGATCAGGTCGGCGCGATTCTTGAGCAGTTGCTCGATGGCAAACTTGTTGATCAGAAATGGTCGGCCTTCGAACTTCTTTTCCTTCGCCAGTTTTTCTTCGAGCGTCTTTTTCTTCTTCGAGAATTCCTCTTCGCGCTTCTTTTGGTCTTCCGGCTTTTCGTTAGGGGTGACGCTGGTTTGTGCGGGCGGCGTTGCTTCGATCGAAAGCGTCATCGGGTAGCCCTCGCCATTCAGCTTTCCGATTTTCAACGTGTAGGTGAAGCCGTCGGAGGTTTCGATCGTCGCGCTCGACGGATGGTCGAGGCCAGTCGTCTCGGGTTTGGCCTGCGGGTCGAGGGCATCCGTGAAACGCAGGTTGGAAACCGACGCGGCCAAGGTCGAGGCCTTCGCTTTGTCGAGTTCTTCGGCCGGTTTCGCGTCTGCGAACTTCCAGTCGGCCGATTCATTCTCGCGCTCCAGTTTCCATTTCATCGTGGGGCGTCGCGCCGTCGAGCGCGATCGTTTTTGGCTTCTCAATCTTGATGAAATCAAGGTTCAACCAGCGCTCGGGTTTGGTTACGAGATCCTGGAGTGGATCGGAGACAAGGGCGACGCGTTTCGAGCCATCCTCCGGCATGACGTAGCGGCCTGCCGCGAATCCTCCTGCCGGACCGAAATTCTGGTTCGATTTCTTGAGATACTGTTTCCCGACGAGCAGGGCAGCGATTCGTTTTTCGTCCTTGTCTTTCAGCTCGAGCAGAGTCCCGCCCTTCGCGCCGTTTGCCGGTTCCACGAGATCAAAGCGCCCCAGCTGCGAAGGTCCGACCTGAAGAGTTTGCACCGGTTTCAAATTCCAGATTTTTTGCAGGAGACGACTTACCTGCTCGAAGTTTGCCGGATAATCCGCCCGTTCGCGCACCACCCAGCCATCCTCTTTCCTGACCAGGTTCAATTCGCTCGTTCCATCCTTGATCGTGATGTGCGCGACATCATTCAGCGGGAACTCGATCACTTTTGCGTCGCCGGAGGTCGGTTGGCTTTCCCAGGAGCGCGCTCCGCGATGGAAGAGAATCCATCCGATCGCGGCGAGCACGACTGCGAATACGACGAATGAGAGCGAGCTGGCGGGAATTCATCGGGCAGCGGAGCGTCGGCGTTTAACGATGGCGAATAGCCAGACCCGTGAGGGCGACGAGCGCGGGCATTCCGGCGATATTGAGCCACTTGATTCGATTCTCGAGCGAATCGATGTCGGCCCGCAGTTTCTTGCGCACTTCTTTAAGCTGAGTTTTCGCCTCGGCTTCCTTTTTCCGGAAATTCGCCAGCTCTTCCTGCTGCTGCGGCGACAGGATAAAACGCTGCCCTTCCTGTTTGCCGCTTTGCAGCTGGCCGATCTTGCGTTGCGTATCGGCCAGGCTCATCCTCGAGCTCCTTGATCTTGCTCCGGTAACTTGCCTCGGCATCGGCCTGCATCTTCTTCACGACCGTGAAGGGCCGCTCGCGCGAAGCCCGGCTCCGGACGGCGATCAGGTTGCTGTCTCCCGTCAGTTGATCGATCAAGTTTTCGGCAAAGGCCAGGTTGCCATTCGCCGGCATGAACAATCGCTGGCCGAACGGGTTCCCGACTCTGGCGGACGGCCACGCGGTCCTGGATCATGTCGCTGTCTCCGACGAGCACGACCGTCGTCTCCTGCTTCGATTCCTTGAGCACGGTCTCGGGCGCGGGCGCTTCTTCTTTCTTCTCGTTAGGCTCGGCTTCCGGCGGCTTCGGTTTTCCCTCCGGAAATGCGGTCTTGAACTTCCCGCTTAGCCGGATCGCCAGCGGGTATTCAATCCCGGAAGGTTTGAAGGACGTAGCGATCTCTTCGCCCGACATTCGCGCCATCATCGGGTCGACCAGTTCAGAATCCTTCGATGAATGAAGGAGCACCGTCTCCTTCAAGCCTTGGGCCGGTGTTCCGCCAAAAACTCCGCCGAAGACCACGAACAGATTGCCGGCGTCGGCGGTCGCGATGTCGTCCTTGTTCATCGCCTTTTCGTTCAGCGCGAGCACGGCGGGGGCGCGGCCCTGGCCGGTGCGGGCGACGAAATCCAAGTCGGCCAGAACCTTTGAATCTTCGAAGGTCACGCCCCAGGCCTTGAGCAGTCTGTCGAGACTCGATTTGCTCGGCGGCGAGCCAAAACCCGCCGAAGCAGTCTGAGGATCGAGCGCCGCCAGGGGTCAAGGAAGGCGATGAGTTTGCCGCCGCGCAGGACAAACTGATCGAGCGCAAACTGCGTCGCCTCGGAAATTCCCTTTGGATGAATGACGAGCAGCACCTTGACGTCGTCCGGGATGGTGGTCGCATTCGGCTCGATTTCCTTGACGTTGAAATCGCGCTTCAGCTCCTCGATCAAGACCCAGGGTGGTTCACCCTGTTGCTGCATCGGCATCATCGCACCCGTCCCCATCACCGGCAGCGAACTGATCACGCCGATGACCGGCTTTGTCCGGCGTCATGACGCGCGCGATGGCGCGCGAGATGTCGTATTCCAGGAGGCGCTCGCGCTCCGGGCTGAGGAACGGGATCGCTTCTTTCTGATCCAGGAGGCTGACGCTCAAACCGAGATAGACGCGCTCGCCATTCGAGAGGAGTTGCGGCTCGACGCCTTCGAGCTTGGCGGAATCTTCCGCGTCGGAGTCCGGCTCGGGATCGAGCTTCTGGATTTGAATCAAGCCGCGCGAATTCTGCCGATATTCGCCGAGCAAATCATCGACCTGCTGGGCGTAGGTCTTCAGAAAAACCGGCATTCCCTCCGCACTTTGGGAGGCGTAAAACCGAATCTGAACCGGCGTATCGAGCTTCGCGAGGATCGCCTTGGTGCCGGCGGAGAGGGTGTAGGCATGTTCCGCGGTGAGATCGACGCGCTGCTTTACCCGGCCCGCGATGAAATTGAACGCGATCAGGATGAGCAACATCGCCGCGACGCCGATGACGGAGAAAAGACCTGTCTGAAGCGTCTTCTTTTTCATCGTGGAAAAGCTCAGCCGGCGCGATGGGCGCGCAGGATCACGCTCGTGGTGAAGAGGCAAAAAACGATCACGGAGATGAAGTAAAGGATGTCGCGCGAATCGAGCACGCCTTTCTGAATGGCGTCGAAATGAGTCATGACGCTGAAGGCGGAGATGGCCTGCACGAACCACGGATTGGCCCAGCGAACGAGCAGATCGGTCACCGGCGGCCAGCCGGCGAGAATCAGAAACAGACAAAGCACGACCGAGAGAATGAAGCTGACCACCTGGTTGCGCGTCATGGCCGAAGTCATGGCCGCGATCGCGAGGTAGGCGCCGGCAAGCAACACGCTCCCGACGTAGCCGGCGGCGATGATGCCGTTATCCGGATGGCCGAGGTAATTGACCGTGATGACGAGCGGAAAAGTGAGCGCGAGCGCGAGAATCAGCACCACCCAGGAGGCGAGGAATTTTCCGACAATCGCCTGCCACGGTGTGATCGGCATGGTGAGGAGCAACTCGATCGTGCCGAGGCGCCGTTCCTCCGACCACATCCGCATCCCGACCGCCGGGACGAGGAAGAGATAGAGCCACGGATGCCAGGCGAAAAACATTTCGAGACTCGCCTGCCCGCGCTCGAAAAATCCGCCCACCATGAAGGTAAAAAAGCCGGCGAGGAGGAGGAAGATGACGATGAAAACGTAGGCCACCGGCGAAGCGAAGTAGCCCGACACCTCGCGTTTCGCGATCGTGATGATGTTGCCCAGCGAAGACCGCTTCCCGGGCTCCGCGCGCGCGGACACAACTGCTTCTGTCTGCAATCGTCTCAACCATCAGCTTTTTCGTGGAGCGGTTTCCGGCAGGGTGATGCGCGGAAGACTTCGTCGAGCCGGCCTTCTTCGGTGTGCAGTTCTTCGATCTGCCAATGTTCTCGCGCCGCGAGTTGCCCGATGGCGGCGGCCAGTTCACCGCGCGCGGAATTATTTCTTGGATAAAGCCGGACCGCGACGGGCGATTCGCTCAGCATCGTCAGGCGCTCGCCGCCGCTCAGTTCACTGAGTTTCATCTTTACGGCGGAGGCGTCGCCGTTTGCGATCCGGACCGTCACCGCGCCCGGCGTGCGTCGATTTTTGCTTCAGCTCCGCCGGCGTGCCGTTGGCGACGATCCGGCCGGAGTCGATGATGATCGCGCGCGAACAAACCGCCTCGACCTCCTCCAGAATGTGGGTCGAAAAAATGATCGCCTTTTTCTCGCCCATCTGCCGGATCAAGGTTCGCACTTCGTGTTTCTGGTTGGGATCGAGTCCGTCGGTCGGCTCGTCGAGAATCAGCACCGCGGGATCGTGAATGATCGACTGCGCGAAGCAGGTGCGATGGCGAAATCCTTTCGACAACGTCTCGATGCTTTGGTGCAAAACGGAATCGAGAAAACACATCTCGACCACGCGATCGACGGCGCGCGCTTTCTCCGCCCCGCGAAAACCGCGCAGCTCAGCGGCGAAGTTCAAAAACCCGCGCACCGTCATGTCGGTGTAGGAGGGCGCATTTTCCGGGAGGTAACCGATGAGGCGTTTCGCCGCGATCGGGTTCTCCTCGATCTTGAATCCGCCGATCACGACGTCGCCTTCGGTCGGCGGGATGAAACCGGTGAGCATGCGCATGGTGGTGGATTTGCCGGCGCCATTCGGGCCGAGAAACCCGAGCACCTCGCCGCGCTGCACGCTGAACGAGACGTCATTCACCGCCAGCTTCGCGCCGAAAGCCTTGGTCAGATTTCGAACTTCAATCATGGAGAACCAGGGAAGTTCGTTCACAGCGCGAGGACCTACCTTTGCGCTTCGAGTCCCCCGTTGGCCAGGAAACTGACGTTGCATTTGCGGGGACCCTCGTCTTCTGCGCGGCTCGGGATAACAACTTGTAGAGGGCAAATCGAAGAGACCATCGGAGCGAGAAAGATAATTAAACTTTTTGACGCGCAAGAAAAAATCGGTGCGATTGCGGCCGGCGCCATTAACCCGGCGGGGATATAGACACCTGACCGCTCACCGCGTTGAAAGCTGGTTCCCCGCCGGGATCAGCGCCCCCGGCCACAGCATCGCTATGGATGCTCTGACGTGGAACTGCCGTTGCCCTCCAGGAAATAGGTCACGCCATCGACGGTCGCGGTGCGCAAATGCTGTCGCCAAATGAGACCCCCGAGGTTGCGCTGCGCTTCCATCGTTTTCTCTGCAACGGACGCGTTGCTCGTGAGCATCGGCCATCGCTTCGCGCAGGATCCGTCCATCCATCGGGTGGGTCGTTTTGACCCCCAGAATCCAAAGAATCGTCGGCGCGAGGTCGATGTTGCCGCTCGGCGTTTCGTCGCTCCAGCCGCGCCGGAAATCCGGCCCGCTCGCGATCAACGTGTTGTTCATGTCGTGCGGACTGAGCGTGCTGTGATTGCCGTGGCCGGCGCTCCGACCGATGTCGGACGCGATCTGTCCGGCGATTCCGAATTCGTTAGGCCGGTCGTTCCAGCGACAGGCAACGAGCACGTCCGGCGCGGCTGGCGCATCGACCTCGGCCTGCGCAAAGGTGAAGGTGCCTTCATGCGTTTCGCGCGTCAGGATGACGCCGGCAAAGTCGGAGCGCTGCAGGAAATCGATCAACTTTTCGATCACCGCCTGCTCATGATCGACGACGTAGAACGTGACGCTTCCACCGAGTGAAACGACGAGTATCTGCCCGCGATTCGGTTTTTCGCCGAAAGCGCGCACCGCGTCGAAACCCGCCTCGCGCAACCGCGCCGCAACATCGGCCACATGATAGACGGTGGAAAATCCGTGATCGGAGACGACAAAGATGTCCGTCTTCGCCAGCGCGTTCTTCGCTTTCAGCGCCGCCATCACTTTCGCGAGATTATTATCGCTGCTCCTGATCGCCGCCAGCGCGGCGGGCGCGCCGAGCGCAGTTTCGTGCTCGGTCAAATCCGGTTCGCTCAGCCAAAGGAGAGAAAATTTCGGCACGTCGTCGGCCCAGAGCACGTCCGTTAGGACCCTTGTCGTCCAATCGTCTTCGCTCTGGTTGGGGAAAGTTTTTCGCACCGGGAACGGCCGAGGGCGCTGTATGATCCTGTCTCCGGCATCGGCAGGGAGAATCTTCCCGCGGTAAACGACGGTCGACTTTTTCGCCGCTTCACTCGTTCTCGTTCGGGAGCGATCAAAAAATTGCGCGACCGGTTTCGCACCCGCCACCGCCGTCCAGTGACCCGCCGCCTGGAGAATCTCGGCGATGGTCGGCGCGCCAAGGTATTTCGCGTTGATCTCGCGATTTCCGTCGAGCGCCGGAAAATCCGAAGTATCGAACGGTTTCGCCGGATCGATCGCGGGCCGGAATTCCAGGTTGGCAATTACGCCGTTGTGACCGGGAGTGACACCGGTTGCGAGGACCGCGCCATTGACATTCGTCGAGCTGGGATAGGCAGCGTGATTGCGTTTGAAAATGACACCGGCACGCACCAGGGCGGAAAGAGTGGGCGCATTTCCGGGCGTGATCAGATCAGGCCGCATCCCGTCCCACACCACGACCACGACGTGGGCGGCTTTTCCGCTGTCGTTCGCTCCGCAAGCAGCTATCGCGGAAGCGACAAGGAGCGCGGTGGAAACAAGAAAACCGGTCGGCATCAGCGGCGAAAATTGACATGGGTGCCGGGCAAATTCGAGGGCGCAATCGTGACGATCAGGTGTCGATGACCGGAGCGAACGTCTGGTCGATGTGTTAGGCTGCCAGCCCGATGAATGATCTGACGAGCGACGCGGTGCGATTCCGCTTTCCCGCGGCGCGTCGCCTGAAGTTAAGTCGCGAATTTGAACGGGTGCGCAAAGAGGGACGCGCGGTGCGTGGTGGACTGCTCATGCTCGGCGTGTTGCCTGTGGATGGTGAAAAGCGGTTCCGGGTCGGGTTGATCACGTCACGCCGAGTGGGCGGGGCGGTGGTGCGGAATCGGGTCCGCCGGCGGCTGCGCGAGATCGTGCGCCGAAATCAGCATGCGCTGAAAGGCGGGATTTGGTTCGTCGTGATCGCGCGTCCGATCGGCGGCACAGACCGACTCCGCGGCGCTGGAAGCGGAGTGGCTGCGTTTGGCGCAGCGCGCAGGGATTTTGTAGACGCATCTCTCTGTAGGGCGGGGTAAGACGTCGCAATGTGCAACGGCGCCAATCCCACGCCACCCAAAGGGCGGCGTCTACAGGTTCGATGACGAGGATGAGCAGGAGGATATCAAGATTTGCGTCCAGTAGGGCGCGCTTCTATCCTACGCCCCTGACGATGGTTTTGCTCGTTCGTTTCCTCATTCGTGCCTACCAATGGACGCTCTCGCCGCTGCTTTCGTGGCTCGGGGGACCGTCGACTGGTTGCAGGTTTCATCCGACCTGCTCGGCCTATTTTCTCGAGGCGGTGGAGCGCCACGGGGGGGTGCGCGGGAGCTGGCTCGGGCTGAAACGACTCGCACGCTGCCAGCCGTGGGGCGGGCAGGGGGAAGATCCTGTGCCGGAGGTGAAAACGTTCAACGTTCAACATTCAACGTTAAGCGTTCAATGAATTGGCAATTCGCGGTCTGTGAATAATCCGGCAGTCTATGGACCGACAAGCTTGGATTGCCGTAACGCTTTGCATCATCGGCCTGATCGCCTGGCAGGTTTACATGGCGAAGCATCCGGCGCCTGTGCCGACGAAGATTGCTCGCTTCGCCGAGTCCGGCGACCGCGGCTGGGGCGAGACTCTGTCGAGCCGGGAGCAACGGTTGCTACTTCGCCGAGCCCGGCGCCTGGCTCGACGGAGTCTCGCCCTACCAGCGCGACTACCTCGCCTAACGAGGCGACCCCGACTCCGGCGCCGTTCGTCGAAAAAACGACGACGCTGCGGAATGCCGATCTCGAGTTGCTGCTGACGAATCGCGGCGGCGGCATTGCCGAGGCGATCCTGCCAAAGCACAAAGGGGAGAACGGAGCGCCGGTGAAGTTGAATGCGCGCCAGCGCCTGCCGATCGGCGCCATCATCGAGAAGCCTGCGACGCCGGTGCTCGAGGAATTTTCGATCGTGCCGGGGCAGGGCACTGTGCAGTTTGAGCGCGCGCTGTCGAACGACGTGACGCTGCGCAAGAAGTTCAGCCTGCCCGCGCCGCCTAACGAGAAGGACAATTATGTCGCGCAGATGGAGTTTGATTTCCAAAACAACGGCACGGCTGTCTATTCCAATCCCGGCTACTTTGTCGCGCTCGGCTCGGCGGCGCCGATTCATCGGAACGATCTGCCGAACTACACGCGCCTGACCTGGTGCATCAACGGCAAGACCAAGTCGACCGACGTCAGCTGGTTCGCGGAACAAAATTATCCGTTCGTCGGGGTCCAGAAGCGCGCCGCCCAGGAGTTTTTCGACGAGAAGATCGCCGGCGCAGAATGGGTGGGGGTGAGCAACCAGTTTTTTGCCGCGCTCATTACGCCGCTCGGCACGAAGGCGACCGATGTTTGGGCTCAGCGTTTCGAGGCGCGGAAGAAAAATGACGGTCAACCGGAATACGGCATCGAGGGCGCGATGGGAATGCCGGGTTTCAAAGTCCAGCCGGGCCAGACCGCGACCGTGCAATTCCAGCTCTACCTCGGTCCGAAACTCTACCACCGCCTCGCGCAGCTGACGCACGACGAGGCCGAGATCATGGACTTTGGGCTCTGGAAGCTGGTGAGCGAGGCGCTGCTTAACATGATGAACCTGATCCATCGGTTCGTCGGCAATTACGCGGTCGCCATCCTGATCCTGACCGCGATCATCAAGCTGATCCTCTGGCCGCTCCAGACAAAGGCGAACAAGTCGATGCGCCGGATGGCCGCGCTCTCGCCCAAGATGCAGGAGCTGCGCGAAAAGTACAAGGACGACCCGACGAAGATGAACGCCGAGGTCATGAAGCTCTACAAGGATTACGGCGTCAATCCGGTCAGCGGCTGTCTTCCGATGATGATCCAAATCCCGATCTTTTTCGGCCTTTTCACCATGCTGCGTCAGGCGGTCGAGTTGCGCAATGCGAGCTTCCTTTGGGTGCGCGATCTTTCGCAACCCGACACCATAGGCCACCTCCCGGGGCTCGGATGGCCGATTAACATTCTGCCCCTGATCATGGCCGGCACCAGTTTCTGGATGACGCACGTCACCCCGAAGAGCGGCGACGCCACCCAGCAGCGCGTGATGATGTTCATGCCGCTGATCTTCGTTGTCTTCTGCTACAATTTTGCAGCCGCGCTCGCTTTGTATTATACAACTCAGAACCTCTTTACGATTTTGCAGTTGTATCAGAACCGGAACCAGCCGTTGCCGAAACTGGAGAAGGTGAATCAGCCGGCAAAACGCAAAGGAAAGGCCCGCTGATGAGCACCGACGCTGAACCGAAATCCAATGCGAAGGAGCTGCTCGACACGATGCTCGGCTACCTCGGTTTTGTGGTGGAGATCGAGGAGACGCGGGGCGAAAGCGGCAATCCGACGCTGCAGATTTACACCGAGGAAGCCGATCGGTTGATTGGCCGCGATGGAGATACGCTCGATGCGGTGCAATTCCTCCTCAACCGGTTGCTCCAGGCGAAGAATCCCGATGCGCCGAAGTGGATTGTCGACTGCGAGATGTATCGCTCGATGCGCCAGGACAAGATCGTGCATCACGTGAGGCAGCTTGCCGAGCGTGTCCGCATCTCCGGCCGGCCGCTGCAGCTCGAGCCGATGAACTCCTACGAGCGCCGCATCGTCCACGAAGCGTTCAAGGATGACCCGGAAGTGGCGACATGGAGCCCATCGGATTCGGCGAGGATCAAACAGATCACGCTGCTCCGACGGCCCGCGAAGAAAGAATCGGCACCGACCGAAAAGGCTTAAGCGCGAATCAAAATTCGCGGGTTCCGCCCGTTATCATCCTTGTATCGGGTCCACGGCTTGCTTGGGAGGCGGTCTGGAGGAAGCCAAGGTCTCGGGGCAACGTGGGTGTGCCACGCGCTAATCCCGACGCTGTTTTTCCACGAGCTTTTTGAGCAGGCGCTCCATCGTCTTGAAGGCGTCGTTGATCACTTTGCTCAATGGCTCGTGCATTTCGTGCGCGGCCGGCTTTTCATCTGCCACCAGCTCGTGGCCGGGCGGGACGGTGACGTCGATCCTTACCCGGAAGGGATTGCCTGAACGTTGCGCATGATTGGGATGTTCGACGACGACGTCGCACCGGCTGATGTGATCGCAGAAGCGATCGAGCCGCGCGGCCTTGCCGCGAATCAGTTCATCGAGCTGGTCCGATTTCTCGACGCCCCGATATGAAATTCCTACCGCTAGTTGCATCCACCATTATAGCGCAAAGATTAGAGCGGCTGAAGCGAGCGAAAGTGCTCGTGCAACTTCGACGGCTCAATCTTCACCAGATCGGATTTCACGTGCTCGACGACCCGAGCGCTGATCGGTGCCGGCAGCAATTCCGTCACGCTGGAGTGGATCGAGGCCGGCGCCGCGAACGACCAGCCGTCGGCGCCTTCGCGTTTCACCACTTCGGCGATGTGCTCGGCGAGTTGCTTGCAGATGCGCCGGTCGTTTTCGGTTTCGAGCGCGGTTCGCTCCGCGATCGCGTTGGCATGCCGGCCGTTGCCGTCGCTCACCGGGAAGCGGCCCGCCTGGTCGGTGAGCTTTTCGTCGTAGCGTCCGTGGGCGTCGGTAATGTCAAACGCCTGCACCAATTGCAGACTCGCTCCACGCGTCGGTGTTTCGTTCACCCGGTATGCTTTTAATCCCCCTCGATCGACCACAATGATGAGTGCTGTCGGTGTCATACTTTCACTCTACAACTTCGCGCGCCGGGCGCATCTCGCGTTTACCCTTCGGCCGACGTCGGCGCCGGCTGTTCGGTGTCGGCTGGCGACGGTTTCGCCGCGGATTGCTCCGGCCGGTTCTCACCATCATGTGGTGCCTCAAACTGCCGCTTCTTCCACGATTCGTGACGGGCCTGCGCGGTCGAGCCGGTGATGAGCTTGAGCAGCATGGTGGCGCGCTCTGGAATTTCCACTTCATCGCCCGAAACAAAGTTTTGCGGCTCCCGGCAAAAACCGTCGACTGACGCGGTATCGAGCAGGAGCTGCCACTCGACCTTTTTCTGGCCCGGCAAGACAAACTGCAGCGGCTCGTGATGCGCATTGATCAGAAGCAGAAAGCTATTGTCGCGAATCGGTTCGCCTTCGAAGGTCTGCACGTCGATCGTGTCGCCGCTCAGGAGCATGCCGAGGCAACGGACAAATGGTGAGTTCCATTCGTCGTCCGTCATCTCATTGCCGCCGGGGTTGAACCACATCACGTCGCGAATCTCGGAGCCGCGAATCCGGCGGCCCTGGAAGAATTTCGGTCGTCGGAAAACCGGATGTTCGCGGCGGAAGCGGATCAGTTCCCTGGTGAAATCAAGGAGCGCTTTCTGTTCGTCGTCGAGGTTCCAATCGAGCCAGCTGATCTCGTTATCCTGGCAATAAGCGTTGTTGTTCCCCTGTTGCGTGCGGGCCCATTCGTCGCCAGCGGTCAGCATCGGGACGCCTTGGGAAAGGAAGAGGGTGGTGAGGAAATTTCGGCGTTGCTGCCGACGCAGTTGCTTGATTTCGGGATCGTCGGTCGGGCCTTCCGCGCCGTGATTCCACGAGTGATTATTGTTGTCGCCGTCGCGATTGTCTTCGCCGTTGGCTTCGTTGTGTTTGTCGTTGTAGCTGACGAGATCGTTGAGGGTGAAGCCGTCGTGCGCGGTGATGAAGTTGATGCTGGCGTAGGGGCGTCGCCCGCTGTGTTGGTAAAGATCGGGGCTTCCCGTCAGGCGATAGGCCAGCTCGCCGATCTTGCCTTCGTCGCCCTTCCAGAAACTGCGCACCGCGTCGCGATATTTGCCGTTCCATTCCGCCCAGAGGACCGGGAAATTGCCGACCTGATAGCCGCCTTCGCCGACGTCCCACGGCTCGGCGATCAACTTCACCTGCGAGATGACCGGGTCCTGGTGAATGATTTCGAAGAAGGCGTGCAGCTTGTTCACTCCGTTCGCGTCGCGCGCGAGGGTGGAGGCGAGATCGAAGCGGAAACCGTCGACATGCATGTCGTTCACCCAATAGCGCAGGCTGTCCATGACGAGCTGGAGGGTGCGCGGATGGAGGAGATTGAAGGTGTTGCCGGTGCCGGTGAAATCCAGGTAGAAACGCGGATCTTCCGGCCTGAGGCGGTAATAGGCCTGATTATCGATCCCGCGGAAGCTGAGCGTCGGACCCAGGTGGTTGCCTTCCGCGGTGTGGTTGTAGACGACGTCGAGAATCACTTCGATCCCGGCGGCGTGAAGATTGCGCACCATGCTTTTGAACTCGGTCACCTGGCCGCCGAGCGCGCCGCTTGAGGAATACTTCGAGTCAGGCGCGAAATAGCCGATCGTGTTGTAGCCCCAATAGTTCGTTAGGCCGCGATCGACCAGCGCCTTGTCGTTGATGTGATGATGCACCGGGAGCAGCTCGACCGCGGTGATGCCGAGATCTTTCAAATATCTAATTGATGCTTCGCCACCGACGCCGGCGTAGCTGCCTCGCACTTCCTCCGGTAACTTCTCATTCAGCTTGGTAAATCCCTTGACGTGCAGCTCGTAGATCACCGAGCGATGCAATGGCGTGCGCGGCGGTTGATCGGCGCCCCAGTCGAACGCGTTGTCGATCACGACCGCCTTGGGCATTCCCCAGGCGTCGTCGCGGAAATCGCGCGTCAGGTCTTCGGACGGGTCGCCCACGACGTAGCCAAACATTTCGTCCGCCCAATTGATCCGCCCGGAGATCGCTTTGGCGTAGGGATCGATGAGCAGCTTCGAGCTATTAAAGCGCAACCCGCGTTCGGGATCGTAGGGTCCGAAAACGCGGAAGCCGTAAAGCTGTCCGGGCCGCACATCGGGCAGAAAAATGTGCCACACCTGGTCGGTGTGTTCGGTCATCGGGATGCGGATGTTTTCCTGGCGTGCGTCGGGGGAATCAAAGAGGCAAAGATCCACCGAGGCGGCGGACTCGGAGAAGATCGCGAAATTCACGCCGTTGCCGAGCCAGGTGGCGCCGAGGGGATAGGGATAGCCGAGCCAAACTTTTACTGGAGTCATAGAAGGCGAGCGTGTTTATCCCATCCTGGAGCGAGGGAAGCAAGAAACGCTCACAATTCGTCGTCCCGAGCGCGGCACCGACCCTTCGGTTGATCAAAAGAGTCGTAGTTGCTCGTTAGGCCGGCGAAATCCCGCTGTCGAAAGCCTGGGCCGTTCGCCCAGCCCCGCGCGTTTGCAGCCAACATCGAAGAGCGCGCGGATCTGCTCGGCAAAAATGCCTACCCCTCGCATACGGCTGTTGAAACGCGGATCGTTCAATCGCCCGCCGCCGCGCAGATGCCTGATCCGACCAAGCACCTTTTCTTTGCGATCGGGGAAATGCTCGGCCAGCCAGCGCTCGAAAAGCGGCGCGACCGCGAACGGCAGCCTAACGACGGTGTAGCCTGCGAATTGCGCGCCCGCGTCGGCGCAAGCTTGCAGGATCGCGGGCACTTCGTGATCCGTGAGGCCGGGTATGATCGGCGCAACCATCACCCCCACTGGAACCCGTGCTTTTCGCAGACGCGTGATGGCCTCCAATCGCGCGCGCGGGGAGGAGGCGCGCGGTTCAAGGATGCGCTGGAGTTTTGGATCGATCGAAGTGACGGAAATATTGACCGCCGCGGCGTCATGCGCCGCCAGCTCAACTAATAAATCGATGTCCCGGGTGACGAGCTGATTTTTGGTGATGATCCCGACCGGATTGCGGAAGCGAGCCAGCACTTCGAGGCAGCGTCGTGTTAGCTTTAGGCGTCGTTCAACCGGTTGGTACGGATCGGTCACGCCGCTCATCACGAGCGTCTGTGGCTTCCAGCGGGGCGAGGAAAGTTCCGCGGCGAGAAGCTCCGGCGCGTCTTCTTTCACCATGATGCGGCTCTCGAAATCGAGTCCGGCGGAGAAGCCGAGATATTCATGCGTCGGCCGCGCATAGCAATAGATGCAACCATGCTCGCAGCCGCGGTAGGGATTGACACTCGACTCGAAACCGACATCGGGGCTGTCGTTATGCGCGATGATAGTGCGGGTGAAATCCCGGTAAAATCTCGTCGTTAGGGCGGGAACTTCATCGTCCGGTTGCTCGTCGGGATCGGGATCGACGCTCAGCGACTCGAAGCGGTTCGCCGGGTTAGTGGACGCGCCCCGGCCGCGCATCGGCTGCGGGAGCGGTCGTTCCGTGATCGGTTCGATCATTTCGTCGCGAACAACTGGTAGATCGCTCTGGTTTACCTCCGAGCCTCGCGATCCCGATCGATTCTTTCTCCTCGGCATGATATACGTTCAGATGAACAACTTCGGTTGTCCAGGGTAAAGCTTCTGGAGCGCGCTTCCGCGAGGCGAGATTTATTCTCGGTTCCGCCGGACGAATTGGGTGGGCTTGTAGTGCGAGCCTTCGTTTGGCGCGCCACTCGGACTAGTTTACCGAGACGCCCGATTCCTCGGTTTTCTTCGGTGCGAGATCAGCCACGATTTTTTCGAAACGCGGGTCGCTGCGCAGCGCATCCCAGTAAGGATGCAATTTCAAATTGCCGTAGCTCAAAGTGCTTGGGATTTGCAAGGTCGTCTCGATTTGCTGAATGGCGAGATCTTTCTCGCCAACCAAGGCATAAATAACAGCGAGATGTTTCGCCAACTCCGCGCCGTCAATCGAGTCCTTCGTAATGGGCAGCAGCTCGACCGCGCGGCGGCCTTCGCGGATCGCTTCATCCTTGCGGCCGAGGGCGGCGTCGATGAGGCCGAGCACGCACAGCGCCGGTGCGTAATCGGGTTGCTCGCTCACCGTGCGTTCGAGTTCCGCGCGAGCGGCGAGGAAAGCAGCTTGAGCCGTGGCAGTATCGCCTCTGGCGCGGGCGGCCAGACCCTCGCACCAGGAGCGCGGAAAATTGAGATCCGCGGCTGTCCCGCTAGGCGGGATCGCCGCCAAAGCCTCGGTGACGGCTCCTGAATCGCGTTCGCACAGTGCGAGGTCGAACCATTGAGCGGCCAGGTCTGCTGCCGCGACCGGATTTTCCCTCAGAATTGTTCGAATGTTTTCGTGGAGGGGTCGCGGGTTGGCTCTCCACTCGAGGTCGACCGACGCGCGGGTGATCTGGGTGTCCAGGTCATGCGGAGCCAAGGCGAGCGCACGGTCCAGGGCCGCAGCCATGGCCCGAAACTGCCGGAACTCTTGATAGCTAAGGGCGATCTGCTGGAGGATGAAAAAGTTGCGCGGATCCAGCGCGAGAGCTCTTTGCAGGCTCCGCGCGGACTCATTCCAGAGGCCTTGGCGTCGGTCGATATAGCCGGTCAACTCGAAGATCTCTGAGTTATTAGGCAAGGCGCGTTGGGCGATGGCGAGTTCCGCGCGCGCCTTTTCGTAGTCGAGATAACAGCGATAAAAAAAATCAGCCCGAGCGAGATGAGTCTCCCCCGCCTCGGGACGCAGGCGAAAGAGAGCTTTGAGCGCGCCATCCGCCAGAGCCAGACGGGCAGGCGTGTGATCGAAGCCGAAGAAATAGAGATAATTGTGGGCGGAGGCTAATTGGCAGTAAGCGAGAAAGAAATCGGGGTCCCTCGCGATGGCTTGATCGGCCAACTGAACCGCCTCGCGCAGCTTTTCGTTGATTTGGGTATTGAGAGAAATCGTTGCGATGAGCGCCTTGGCACGAACGTAAAGGCCATAGGCGACGAGATCCTTGGTCGGGCGCTCGTCAATTGCGGCTTTTTCTGTCGGCGAAACGGTGGCTTTGAGCTGAGACGTAGTTCGCAATACGATGTCGCGCTGGATTTCAAAGACGTCGCCCAGGCCGCCGTTGTAGTTTTTTTTCCACGCAGCAACCCCAGTCCGAGCATCTATCAGCTGTGACAGTGATGCTTACGTTTTCACCAGTTTGGCGGACGCTCCCTTCCAAGGCGTAGGCAACGCCCAGAGTCTGGGCTATCCTGCGCATGTTGCGTTGCGTTCCGGCCGGGTAAGTGTTCACGGAAGTGCGGTTGATGACTTTGAGGTCCGCCACTTTGGCAAGGGTGGTGCGAATGTCATCCTGGACGCCATCGGCCAAAAACGCGTTCCGTTGATCTTCGCTTAGATTCTCAAACGGGAGCACTGCGATGCCTTTCTCGGGGATAACGGCCATGGCGGCGGCCTCGGGCGATTCCAACTCGCTGATCAGTTCCGGCGCGAGCTGGCGCGACAAACTCCAAATCCCGAAACCCATTGCCAATGCCACTGCTGCCGTCAGCACGGTAGTCAAAACGCCTTTACCCTTGCGACTGGAATCCAGAGAACTCGCCTTCCCTGGAAATTGGTTCGGCATTTCCGGTTTGAGTGTTGCGGATTTTTCCCCTTTGTCTGTGCAGGAATTCATTAAACAGTTCTCAACGTCGTACTGACCTTTTCTCCGGGTTCGCGTGAACGAGACTGCCGGTGCCGGTATGCGCGGAGCCCAGTCGCGCACTTGGGAGCAGAATGTGTTCCAGCGTCGCTATCCTTCGTCGACTGCGGGGAAGTAGCACGATTGTTGCTTTGCATTCGAAGCTGGGCGTGTGGGATTCGCGCTGCGGGAAAGCCGGGAGGCGAATCCTGCCGCTGTCCATCACGCTTGGCTAAAATGAAGTATCGATCACTCCACATTCCTCGAGTCGTGAGCTGACAGCCATGCAAAAGCTGCGCGATCGTCCTATCCGGGAAAAAATCACCTTCGTGATCATGCTAATCTCGGGCGTGGTGCTGCTCCTCGCGTTTGCGGCGCTGTTTTGCTTCCAGGCCTACACCCTCAAACGGCACTCCGCCCACGAGCTCGCCGTCGTGGGTGAAATCACGGCCCACAATTGTGCCCCAGCGGTCATGTTTCAGGATGAGGGTGCTGCCGGCCAAATCCTGGCTGGATTGAAGACAATGCCGCAAATCGTGAGCGCACGTCTTGAGCTCATGGACCAGCAGCGGCTGGCCTTTTTTGGAGCCGTGCGCGATGAGCTCGAAATCAAAGCGACTCGGCTGAATTCGGGCTTCCGGATCGATGGCAATCGAATTCTCCTTGCGCAGCCTGTCATGCTCGATGGCAAACGGGAAGGAACGCTCTACCTCCTGGCTGATTTGCAGGCGATGACGTCGCAGTTGCTAAAACTCTATGGCGGCATTTTTGCTCTGGTTCTCGCCGCGTCCCTCTTTCTCGCCTTCCTCCTTTCGAGACAATTTCTGCGTTTCATTACCAATCCGATCCTCCGGCTGGCCGGCACCGCGCGCACCATCGCAGACCACAAGGACTACTCCGTCCGCGCAGACAAAGTGTGTGGTGACGAGGTCGGAATCTTGACCGACGCCTTCAACCAAATGCTGGCCCAGATCCAATCGCAAGACAACGCATTGCAGGATGCCCAACGGGAATTGCGGGACCAAGTGAATGCGCTCCAGCGCGAGATCGGCGAGCGGCAACGCGCCGAAGCGGCGCACGACCGTCTGACCGCCATCCTCGAGGCGACGCCGGACATCGTGATCAGCGCGGATCCGAACGGTAGCGCACTCTATCTGAATCATGCGGGGCGCCAAATCCTGGGTCTAGCCCGGGACAAAGACATCACCGGGCTGAAAACTCTCGATTTTCACCCAGATTGGGCGCGCGAGATCATCGTAGGCGAGGGATTCCCGGCGGCTGTGCAGAACGGATCGTGGGCCGGAGAGACAGCCATCCTCACGAGAGCCGGTCGGGTGGTTTATGTTTCGCAGGTGCTTATCGCGCACAAGAATTCGGAGGGCGAACCGGAATATTTTTCGTCTGTGATGCGCGACATGACGGAGCGGCGGCAGGCCGAGGAAGCATTGCGCTTTTCGCAGCAAAAGTTGCTCGAAACCTCGCGCCTCGCCGGCATGGCCGAGGTCGCCACCGGTGTCCTGCACAACGTCGGCAACGTCCTCAACAGCGTCAACGTCTCCGCCGGACTCGTGGTCGAAAAGCTGCGGCGCTCGAAAGTGTCAAAGCTGGGCAAGGCTGCGGCGTTGCTCACCGGACGAAATGGCGACCTCGGCGACTATCTCACGCACGATCCGAGCGGGCAAAAACTCCCAGGTTACCTGACCAAGCTCAGTCAGTACCTCGTCGAAGAGAATACCCAGCTCCTAAGCGAAGTCGATCTGCTCGCGCGCAATATCGAACACATCAAGGAGGTCGTGGCGATGCAGCAGAGCTACGCCAAGGTCAGCGGCGTTTTCGAAAACCTCCAGGCGGAACAGCTCGTGGAGGACTCGATCGCGATGAACATCGGTGCCTTCGAGCGGCACGGCGTAATCCTTGAGCGGAAGTTTTCCCCTTCACCAGCGGTGCGAGTGGACCGGCACCGGGTGCTGCAAATTCTGATTAATCTCCTCCGCAACGCCAAGTACGCGCTCGACGACGTGCAGCGCCTCGACAAGCGGATCACGGTCTCGATCGCGCCCGTGGGCGAAAAGAGCGTGCATGTTGTCGTGAAGGATAATGGGATCGGCATTTCGCAGGAAAATCTCGCGCTGGTTTTCTCGCATGGCTTCACCACCCGCAAAAACGGCCACGGCTTCGGCCTGCACAGCGGCGCGCTCGCCGCCCGGGAAATGGGCGGCTCACTCCGTGCCGAGAGCCTTGGCGTCCGCCGTGGCGCCACCTTTACTCTCGAACTTCCCGTCGCCTCCGATTCATGAAAACACCACCGGCCTCCCTGACCACCAACAATCGTATCCTGGTCATCGACGACAACCCGGCGATTCATCAAGACTTTCGCAAAGTCCTCAGTCCGGTCGACTCGCTCCTGCAGGGGGAACTCGACGAGGAAGAAGCGGCTCTTTTCGGCGAGACGCACGGCAATGCACGCGAGTTGACCTTTCAAGTCGACTCCGCGTTTCAGGGACAGGAAGGGCTCGAGAAGGTGCGCGCCGCCGTCGCGGCCGGCGAACCATATGCCGTCGCGTTTGTGGATGTGCGGATGCCGCCGGGCTGGGACGGCGTCGAGACCATCACCCGCATCTGGGCGGAGTTTCGCGATCTTCAGATCGTCATTTGCACAGCCTACTCGGATTACTCGTGGGACGAGATTTCCAAGGCCATCGGCAACACGGATCAAGTGCTCGTTCTCAAAAAACCGTTCGACAACATCGAGGTCCTCCAGATGGCCCACGCCCTCTCGAAAAAGTGGCAGCTCACGCAGATGGCCGTCCCGGCAAATGGAGGAACTCGATGCGCTCGTGAACCAGCGCACCATCGAGCTGCGCGAGGCCAACGCTCGCCTCACCGACGAAGTCGCCGAGCGTGTCGCAGCCGAGGATGCCCTGCGTACGTTCCGAGGAGCGATTCTCCAAAGCTTTCCACGGCAGTCCTGTGCCGATGGTCATCCAGCGACCCGACGGCTCGGACTGCCTCGACGCAAATGCCAGCTTTCTGGATCTCGTTGGCGCGACGCGCGAGGCCGTGCTCGCCGGTCAGGCGCAGTGGTGGAGCGATCCCACGACCGACAGCGTGCTCCACGATGCCCTCGCTGGGCGGCGTCTCGTCCGCGGACTCGCGGCAAGCATTCGCACGGCTGCCGGCGACGTGCGTGAGGTGCTCGTCTCGGCGGAGAATCTGGCACTCGCCAACGCTTCCTACCACCTCCTTATCCTCCAGGACATCACCGATCGCGTGCGTCTTGAAAATGAACTTCGCCAGGCGCAAAAGATGGAAGCCGTCGGCCGCCTCGCCGCCGGCGTCGCTCACGACTTCAACAACATGCTTACCGTCATCCTCGGATACGCCTCGATGATGCAGAACGGGAGTCCGAAACTCGACGAGAAACTCGCCTCGTATCTTCGGCAAGTTGAGCAGGCGGCCGTGCGCGCCACCGCGCTCACCCACCAGCTTCTGGCCTACAGCCGCAAACAAATGATCCAACGCCGGCCCCTGCAGCTGAATGAAATCGTCAAGCAAACGGTCAGCATGCTTCGCCGTGTGATCGGCGAACACATCGCAATCGACACGCGACCTCGCGCCGGAGCTTCCGCTCATCTTCGCCGACGCGAGCAGCGTCGATCAGATCATCATGAACCTCGCGCTTAATGCCCGCGACGCCATGCCCGATGGCGGCCGGCTTACTCTCTCTTCGGCGGCCGTCGAGATCGACGAGGCTTACCGCAGGCGCAATCCGGAGGCCCAACTCGGCCGCCACGTCTGCCTGACGGTGAAAGACAGCGGACACGGGATGGACGCGGCCACCATGAGCCGCATCTTCGAGCCGTTCTTCACCACCAAGGAACCGGGCAAAGGCACGGGCATGGGCATGGCCACCGTCTATGGCGTGCTCAAGCAGCACGACGGCTGGATCGAAGTGGAGAGCGCGCCCGGCCACGGCACGGTGATGCGCGCTTATCTGCCCGTCAGCGATGGCGTCCTCGAGGATCCGCCTGCGGAAGTCACCGCCGAACCAGCCGAAACCTCGGCGCTGCCCGCACCTTCGGGAGACATCACCATTCTCCTGGTGGAGGATGAAGAGATGCTTCGCGAATTCGTGAGCACCGCCCTTAGCTCGCTCGGCTACCACGTTCTTTCCGCAGCCAACGGACATGAGGCGCTGGAAATCTGGGCCACGCGCCGCCACGAAATCGACCTGCTGCTCACCGACGTGGTCATGCCCGAGTCGATCTCCGGCCGCGAGCTCGCGCATACCCTCATGATCGACAAGCCCGATTTGAAAATCATTTTTACCAGCGGCTACAGCGCCGAGCTGATCGGGCCGGAGTTCGAGCGGGGCAAAGGGCACGGCTTCCTCGCGAAACCGTATCTCACCGACCACCTGGTCAAGTTCGTCAACGCCGAGCTCGCCGGCACCCGATAACCGAGTCCTGCCATTCAGAGGTCTCGGGCGAGCCACCTGCCTGCGCGGGCTTCACGGAAGATTTGCCGCGCCGTCACCCGATGCGCTAGTGTTGTCGCCGGCTCGACGACAAAGATCAGAGCTCAGGGGAGGGGTGGTCGAGCGGTTGATGGCTCCGGTCTTGAAAACCGGCAGGGCGCAAGCCCTCGTGGGTTCGAATCCCACCCCCTCCGCCAGCCAACCGGCCACCGCGACTTCTCGAAACCGACGCTCCCGATCGTGAGTCTTAGGCATTACGGCCAATGAACTTCTTCGGAAAGCTCGCTCTCCAGGCCATCGGTGTTGTAGGCGGTGACCGCGAAGTAGATCGTCTTGCTACCCTTCACCGCGATCATCGCCGTCGGATCTGGTGACCGTTACCAGGCGCGTGTAGTCGCCGGAAGCGCGGCCGTAATAGACGTTGTAACCCGCGATATCCGGTTTCGGGATTGCGATCCCATACCAGCGTCACGTATCGTGATTGGCGCGTTTGGGTCATCGTCGTCCTCGATGATGACGTCATCAGCTTTCGCCGTCGTCGAGGCAAACGCGACAAGCAACGTGGAGAGCAAGGACAAGGTAGAAAGGTATTTCTTCATTTAGAGTTTGAATGCGCAGTGAAATGGTGGGCCTCGTGCCGCTCGCCTTCAGCGATTGCGCCATTGGTAGCCCTAGGGAGCCCTAGGGAGCGCGCGCTATATAGCCGATCTTCGAGTCGAATGCGAAAGATCGCGAGCGAATATCATGAAATTGAAATGATAATGTAATGAACTGCCAAACTTGGTTCCTGTTTCCATTGCAGGAATCGGCGCGCGAAACACCTTCGCCTGCGCGCAGCTCACGGCGGGGAGCTTGGGGCTACGCCGGCTAGCTTTCGCGGACGACTTGCGATCTGAGGCAGGCCCTGACGCAAAGCCAAGCGCACAGAATCCCGATGATCGCAGCGCAAATCACATCCGACAAATAATGCGCCGCGACATACATGCGCGACGCGGCGATGAGCAACGGGATCGGCAGCAAGCAGAGTGCAAGACGGCGGTTGGCAAAGAAGAGCACGCCGAAAAAAGCCGTCGTCGCAGCAGTGTGTCCGCTGGGGAATGAATTGTATTTCGGACTGAGCCGCGGGCCGTTCCACCCGAGTTCCTGCTTGACCGACGGGCGGGCGCGGCCGGTCGTGATCTTCAGTCCGCGTGCGGCAATGCCAGCGAGAGCGCAGGCGAGGATCATCGTTAGGCCGATGCGCACCCAGCGTTTGCTCCCGCGCCACCAGGCGATTGCGACGAGGAGCAAACCGGCCACGACGTGCTCCGGCCAGTCGCCGTAGCGGCTGACGTTGCGCATGAATTGTTTCGCGCGTGCGATTGGAATGCTCGATCACCCAGGCTCGGACGGCGCCGTCGAAATGAAACGCCGCCGCGATGGCGACGATCGCGAGCACGATGACGAACAGCCATTTCCAGACCGGCGCGATTTTATGCATCGAGAATTTGCCGGTTGTTTTTCGGCCCTCGCCATCTTTGAATCGCTCTCTTGCAACCTGCAACTCGCAATTTCGCGGCTCTCTTCTTTGGGTGTCTGCTTTTTCATCTCGCCGGCACCTGGGCGCTGCCCCTGGTCGACCGCGATGAGCCGCGTTTCGCCGAGGCCTCGCGCGAGATGATCGAGCGCGGTGATTATGTCGTGCCGTATTTCAACAATCGCTACCGTTTCGACAAGCCGCCGCTCACCTATTGGTTCCAGGTCGCGAGCTTCCGCGCCTTCGGGGAAAATCCATTTGCCGCTCGGTTTCCTTCAGCCGTCGCGGCGGCGCTGACGGCGGTCGCCATTTTTGCCTGGGGACGGCGGCTCGATCTCAGTCGCGCCGGGTTCTGGGCGGCGATCATCTTCACGCTTTGCCTGCAGACTTTCGTCCATGCCAAAGCCGCGGTCGCCGACATGTGGCTGGTGCTTTTCATGACGCTCGCGCACTGGGCCGGCTACGAACTGCTGCGGGATCGGTTCGGCGGGACCTGGCGGAGCGTCGTTTGTCCGTCCGCGCAATCTGCGCGGTTGGTGGTGGATGTTCTATCTTTCGCTGGCCTTCGCTTTTCTGGCCAAGGGACCGATCGGCTGGATGCCGTTGGGCACAGTGATCGTGATGCAATTCCTGCGGCCGGGTCCGCATTTCGCGCGTCGTTTTCTTTTCGTTAGGGGAATCTTTGCTCATGCTCGCGCTCGTCGCGCTCTGGGGCGTGCCTGCGCTTCTGCGGACACACGGCGAATTTCTGGAGGTCGGTCTTGGGCGCCACGTCGTGGGGCGTTCGTTCGGCACGATGCAGGGACACGGCGGAAATTCGATTCTGGCCGCGCTTCTCTCCCTGCCGTTCTATTTCCTCACCGTGTTTATCACTTTCGCGCCATGGTCGATAAAAATTCCGTGGCTCACCCGTCGCCTTTGGAAGAAGCGCGACGCGCTCGATCTTTATCTGATCGTGGGCATCGCAGTGATCGTCGTCATCTTCACGATCGTGAAAACGAAGTTGCCGCACTACATTCTGCCGGCCTTTCCGCTTCTCGCGCTTTTGCTGGCGAGGCATTGGCTGGAATCCGGCGTGGCCGAACGGACGCTCCGTCGCTGGTCGCTCGCCACGGCTGCAGTCATGCTCGCGGTGGCCCTGATCGGATTCCCTTTGATTGCGCCTTTCTTTCCCTCGGCGGTTCTTTTCAAAAAGGCGGAACCGTATCTCCAGCCCGAGATGGATTTTGCCGCCTACGATTTCGACGCGCCGAGCCTGGTCTGGAATTTCCGGAGCCGGGTTCGCGGCTTTCTTTATTACAGCCGTTTCGAGGGCCGCGACTACGCCACCTTGCAGCCGGATCAGGTGCCGCAATTTTTGCAGCGCGCCGGGCCGCACTTCGTCGTTTTGCCATCGGATGTCGCAGATCAGCTTTACCCGACGCTGCCGAGCGGTTATCGGAAGTTCTCGACCCACGGTTTCGACATTGCGAAAGGACGCTGGGTTGACCTGACGCTCATCTTGAAAAACACATGATCACTTTTTTGCACGGCCGCCTAACGAGCGCGCTTCCCACCCAGGCGATCGTCGATGTCGGCGGCGTCGGCTACGAGGTTTTCATCCCGCTTTCGAGCTACGACAAGCTGCCCGCGCCGGGCGAGTCGGTGCAAATCCTGACCCATCTGCACGTGCGCGAGGACGCGCAGATTCTTTACGGGTTCATGACCGCGGCGGAACGGGATTTGTTTCGATTGCTCGTCAATCACGTGAGCGGGATCGGCCCGAAGCTTGCGCTCGCCGTTCTCAGTGGAATGAGCGTGAGCTATTTCAAGAGTGCCGTGGTGAACTCCGATGTGGCGTCATCTGTCCAAGATCAGCGGGCTCGGCAAGAAGACGGCGGAGCGAATCGTTCTCGAATTGAAAGACAAGCTGGGCGTGGCGGCGGCCTGGGAAGTGGCGAGCGGTGCGCAGGCGCCGACACCGGAGCAGGAACAGGCGAACGAAGCGGTCCTGGCGCTGATCGCGCTCGGCTACAAGCAAGTCGAGGCGCACAAGGCGGTGCGCGACATTCAGCAAAGCGGCAAGGAAATCGCGACTGCCGAAGATCTCGTTAGGCTGACTTTGCAGCGGCTCGCTTCAGGGCGGTAGAAGGCGGCGTTGCCAGGAGATCGAGCCGGCACGCAACTGCGTTCGACTCTGCGACGACTCGACTCGAGATCACGTCTGCGGTCGATGAACTTCACTCACCACGATCCGCCTGTATGACGCCGGGTCGGTGGCTCCTTCGGTCACGAAGATCAAGGCGCAGCTGTGTTCATCGAGCTTCAGAGCCTCGCGGTTTTGCGTGTTTCCGGGCCCGGTCAGCAACTCGATCAACCCGGCCAAACCCGCCGCGCCGGTTTCGCCGGCGACGATTCCCGCGCGGGCCAACGCGCGCATCGCTTCGCGCGCTCGCTCGTCGGGAATCGCGATGAAAGCGTCGATGCCCTGCGACACAATCGGCCAGGCGATGATTGAAGGTCGCCCGCAGTTCAGGCCGGCCATGATTGAGTCGTGCGGGCCCGGGACGGTGACGATCTCGCCCGCCTCCATCGAGGCGAGCATGCAGGCGGCGCGGAGCGGTTCGACGCTGAGGATTCTTGGGCACTCGTTAGGCCCGGAGCGGCGATAGTGCCTAACGACTGCGGCGGCGAGCGCGCCGACGCCGAACTGGACCGCAATCAGGTCCGGATTTTCTGTCGCCATGGCGCGCGAGTTCGTCGTCGATCTCCGTCATGATGGTGGAATAGCCTTCCATCACCCAGTGCGGGAATTTCTTCGTAGCCCGGCCAGGAAGTGTCTGAAATGACGAGGCAGCGTTCGCTCGCCTCCTGCGCGGCCCGCGCTCGACCGCATCATCGTAGGTGCCAGTCCACGATCTCGACGCGTCGCGCCTTCGCTGGCGATGCCATCAATCCGCGCCTGCGCGGTCCCGGCGGGAACGATAGATCCGCGCTTCGAATCCAAGGAGCGCTGCCACGTGCGCGACGGCGCGGCCGTGATTGCCGTCGGTCGCGGTCGCCAGCGTCAGTGGGCTCGAGCGGCGCGCAGGCGCCGGCGAGTTCGTCGATCGTCTGCCACGGTTCGAGCGATTGGTCGAGACGCTTGCCTCAAGCGCTCGATAAACCGCCCACGATGCGCCGAGAATCTTGAACGCAGGAAGCCCGAGGCGACTCGATTCGTCTTTTACCAGCACTTGCCCGATACCGAGCAGGCGCGCGAGCTCGGGAACATCGATCAGCGGGTGGCTGGTAGCCGGGGAGACGGCGATGAAACGCGAGCGGCGCGCGCGCCATCGATTTAGCCGCGAGATTGAGGCGGCGCGCATTCGTGTTCAGAAAGAACCGCGCGTTTTCTTCATCAGCCTCATCGCAAGGACTGCCGCACGTGATGTGCGACAAGTCGTCGAACATTAATGCTCAGGCTACGCCCTGCGCGAAGGCGAGCGACTTGTCCCAGCGATTGACGAGACCCTTCCAGAATTTTTCCCGCCGGCCGACCACTCTCATCTCGTACTGTTCTCGGGCCACGCGGAGCACGGCCAGAAGTCTGACCGGATCCTTTTCCGCCTTGCGCAGCGCGCCTAGCGTTTCCGGTCCGACGCCGCCGTCGACCGTCACGCCGAGCGCCATTTGCAGGATTTTAGCCGCGCCGCCCGGTCCACGATTAAAGGCGCTGTCGCGCAGGTAGGCTTCGATCTCCGGCACGGTCGTCCATTTGGAGACGACATCGGTGTAGTCCGCGATCACTTCCGCGGCATAATCTTCGGCCTCGTCAAAGCGAGCGGCCTCGATCAGTTGGCGCAGCCTCGCGGCCTCCTGCGGGTGATAGCGATCGTTGATTCCGGCAACCTCGTAGCGACCGCCACCGTCGCCGGCGGGAAGAATGTAAACCCGGAGATGGCCATGGGCGTCGCGGCGCGCTTCGAAATTCACGATCGACTCGGCCATTTTTTTCGCAGCACGGCATGGGCGGCAACATCGGGCGGCGCGGCGGCGCGGCACTTCGGGCAGCGGCCGTCGTCGGCCCTTTATCGTCGTCGGTAGCGCGGCGCAGAACCGAGTTGGAGACCCAGCCGCGCAGAACGCCCGAGGCGGTCATTGGGTGGTCGACTTCCACATACCACCAATCTTGGGGAGCGATTTTCACCCGGGTGCCTTTGCCCAGCAGACCACCATTCATTTTCGCCGCAGCCATGTCGGGCATGGCGCGCAGGTTCACGTCGTCGGTCGTGACATAATCGAGCGGGATCGCCCGCCGCACTTCCGGCTTGGCGCGTTTTACGTCCGCTTCCGCTTGCGACCGGTTTCGGTTTCTTGTTCGCTCGGCCCGGAGCGACTGGCTTCTTCTTCGGCGTTGGACGCGATGTTTTCTTCAGTTCACTCATCGCTTGCGCTTTTTCTCCCGAATGACGGGCAGAGCCCGTTTGTAACCAAAGATGGTGTAGTCGAAAAACATGTTTCCCGTCATGTCATGCACATCATGGCTTTCCCGAATGCCTTGTGGGTAATGTTCGGGCCGAATGAAGCTCACGACGACAGCCCCCAACTCGCGGTCCCCCTTGTTCATGAGGCAGCGCGCGCTGGTTTGGGCGACAAATTTCGCCACCTCGATGCCAGCCGCATACGCCGGGTTGACCAAAGCCGAGCCCGCTTGCACGAGGCCGAGCAGATCCTTTGAAAACGCCCCAAAACCAGGTTCACGCAAGATTTCGTTCACGTCTCAGCAATACATTGTTATGTTTCTGCCACACAACACGACGTATTGCTCGACGGCCGCAGCCTAGCGCTCGGCTATGCCAATGAACTCGAGCGGGCCCGCATCGATGTCCTGGATTCCAATACCCTGGCCGTGCGGTTCTCACCGGACGTAAGCGGTGTGACCAACGGCGTGCTCGCCAGCGTCGCCTGGAGCCGCGACGGGCGCGATCTTTATGCCGCGGGAAGTTGGGAACTTGAGCGTGTCATCGTCCGGCACTGGCCGGAAGGCGGTCAGGGCAAGCCCGTGGACATTGCGGCCGCGAGCCGGCGCAAGGTGAGCGCGCTCAGCGCTTTGCCCGGCGGTGGCGTGCTCGTATCAGGAGCGGACTTCCGGGGCGTGATCGATGCGCGCAACGCCTGGCATCCGCACAGCACATCGCCGCTGGCGCAGCTGCGCAACAAGCAGACCGACGTGTGGGGCGATCCGATCCAGGACTATCGAGGCTATGCGCTGAGTCAGGATGCGGGCCGCGTGCAGTTCGCCTTCGAGCGCGACGGCGCCTCTCCGTATGTCTTCGACGTCCGCCGGCGCGAGCTCAAATCGGGTACCGCAGGCGACTTGCTTCCACCGAAAGTCACCGGCGTCAACATCGAGCGCTGGAGTTCGGATTTCCAACACCCCGATTTCGACGGGCAGCCCCTCGCGCTGGATCCCAACGAGAGATCTCTCGCTCTTGCGGTGAGCCCCGATGCGCAGCGATTTGCACTCGGCACATTCTGGAAGGTGCGCTTGTACGAGCGCACCGGCAAATTGATCTGGGAACACCCGGCACCGGATGCCGCCTTTGGCGTCAATATCGCCGCCAATGGCAAGACCATGGTCGCCTTTTACGACGACGGTACCATTCGGTGGTACCGGATCACTGACGGTACGGAACTGCTCGCGCTGTTCCCGCACGGCGATCGCAAGCGCTGGGCTGCTTTGGACTCCCTCGGGGTACTTCGACGCCTCGGCGGGCGGCGAGGATCTCATCGGGTGGCACGTGAACCGCGGCACCGATCAGGCAGCGGATTTCTTTCCCGCAGCGCGCTTCCGCGCGAAATTCCCCGGCCGATGTCATCGATCGGGTGCTCGACACGCTCGACGAGCGCGAGGCTCTGCGCCAGGCGGACGCCGCGTCTGGCCGTCGGCCGGATTTGCAGCCCTCCATCGCACGGATTCTGCCGCCGGTCGTGGACCTCCTGACGCCGGCGGATGTGCGCACTTCGGCGGACAAGATCACAGTCCGCGTGCATGCACGCACCCCCACCGATGCGCCGATCACCGCCATCTATGCACGTGTCAACGGGCGTGCGCTGCCGGACGAGCGCGGCCTCGTGCGGCAGCACTCCGGCTGACGAGGAGCGCGAGGTCGTGGTGCCTCTGCCGCCTCAGGATGCAGAAGTGCAGATCTTCGCCGAGAATGGCCATAGTGTCTCGACGCCTGCCACGGTGCGTGTGACGTGGACGGGGCGCAATGCGGCCGCGGTCCCGGACGCTTCGACCTCGACGGGTCGTCCGCAAGGCGCGACCCCGGATGGCGCGGCCGGCGCATTCGTCATCCGGCCCAAGCTCTTCGTGCTCGCGATCGGCGTGTCCCAGTACACCAGCCCCGACATCCCAAAGTTGGGCCTTGCCGCCAAGGACGCGGACGATTTCGCGGCCACCATCGCAAAGCAAAACGGAAAGTTGTACCGCGACGTGCAGGTGCGCCTGCTGACCGATGCCAAGGCGACCCGCGACGATGTGGTCGACGGGCTCGACTGGCTGCAGAAGCAAGTCACCCAGCACGATGTCGGCATGGTGTTTCTCTCTGGGCACGGACTCAACGATCCAGCGCTGGGCTATGTCTATCTGCCCGTCAATGCCGACCCCGACAAGCTCAAGCGTACCGGTGTCACCATGAACGACTTCCGCTCGACGCTCGCTGCGCTCACCGGCAAGGCAGTGTTCTTTCTGGATACTTGCCACGCCGGCAACGTACTCGGCGGTGCGCGCAAGGGCGGTTTCAACGATGTCACCGAGGTCGTCAACGAGCTCGCGAGTGCCGAAAACGGCGTCGTGGTGTTCAGCTCCTCGACCGGACGGCAGTACTCACTCGAGGACCGAGCTTGGGGCAACGGTGCTTTCGCCAAGGCCGTGATCGAAGGGTTGAACGGCGCAGCGGACTTCCAGAAAAGTGGACGCATCACCTTCAAGATGCTGGATTTGTACGTGAGTGATCGGGTGAAGGAGCTCACCAAGGGCGCCCAGTCGCCCGTCACGCAGGCGCCGGGAGGGGTACCGGATTTTCCGCTGGTGATGACTCCCTAGATGCGAATTCGATGGATCGCGCGATCACCGACACAGGAGTCGGAGATGCGGGGTCCGCTCACGAAACGGAAATTTATGCACGCTTAGCCGGTCACTGCGCTCTCGCGGAAGAAATTTCGCGGCCTTCGTCGCATCCTAATGCGCCTTCCAAAAAATGAGGTGCCCGACGGTTCGGTGAGATTCGACAACTCTCCATCACGACTGTCGCCGCGGAATTTCGCGATTGCGCTCTCGCTCCGGCGAGACAGACAGTAATGCAAAGGAGGCAATCATTGCGTTAGCGCGATGGTTGATTTTTGCCGTCCTGAATCTCGACGGCCGTGCCGGTGTCGGCGCTGCCGTCGAGATCAACCGTATAACGAGCTGCTGGCAATGTGATCGGGGTAGATCCAATTGCGCCGGTGGTGACGGTCCTCCCGGAGTCATCGACGACGTCGAACTGCGGGCGTATCGCGTTCAGTTCATGGCGGCATCGAGGGTGGGGGCATCGTGTGTCTCGTAATAAGAGCCTTTGCTCGGCACGCTGTCGATCGAGCGGGGCCAATGGCATCATCAGATCGCTGGTACAGGAGCCTCTGCCCCCTTGCCCGTATACACGCAGAGTAACGGGCGTCGATTCGGGCAGTACGTCGCGGACTAAGTGATCCAGTTCCGCGCGCGCGATCTCGATTTTTTGTCGGCCCTTGATCTTCTGCAACATGCTCCCCGATGCGTCCAACACCAGTGCGACCGATGGGGCACTGGTGGAGGCATGAGGTAACTTGGTAGGCGGCGCGAGTGAGACGGTCAGTGTCCCTGGTCCCTGCGGGGCGAGAGCAGCGGCGGACAGGGTGTAGGTCGAGCCGGTGTGGGTGGCGGCCACCGCGCGTTTGAAGCTGGCTTCCAATGCGCCCTGGTCACCGACCATTTGCAGGAAACCGCCGCTCGTCGTCGCCCAGTCCATCATCAAGTCGTGGGAGCGCCACGCCATTTCTCCCGTGGTTTTGGTCGGGACAGCCAGGGCAAAGATTTGCGCGCCGGTTTGATCTATTTCGTTCCAGAGAGGTCCCGTCTGCGCCAAACTGCTGGTTTCCGCGTCGGTCAGCAATACGATGGCGCGCCGGCCGGTCCGAGTTTTGAGTGCTTGGCTCGCACCGATCAGGGCAGTCTCTGCGGAGCTAGAATTATCTTTCCAATCGTAGGACTGCAGCGCGGAAAACAGCGTTGCTGCGTCGCCGGTGAAATCCTTCAATAGTGGCTGGGTGGCTGGATCTCGAAATGGAAACAGATTGAATTCCACTCGGCCGGGCGTGGCGTCTTCGGCAACGCTGCGCACTGCTGCGATGATCGAGGGCAGCCAGTCGCGAACGCTGTCGCTGGTATCCCAGACCAACGCGATCGAAATGGGCGGTTCGCTCACATCGACGGTATAGCTGCCGGCGGGCAAGTCGGCCTTGTATTGACGTATGTCGGGGCTCGGGGAGTTCTCAGTCAGCGGTACGGCCTTGCCACTCTGATTCTTGACCAACAAGGTTGCGTTCATTGAAGGTTCGTTCGCGAGCGTAAAGAGGATGCTGCGCGGTCCTTGGGGATTATCGAAGGTCCAACGATCGCTGCGGGCGTCGAGACGTACAAAGCCCTGCACCGAGGCACCAATGGTCAATCGCTTATCCGCACTTTGAGTTGCGAGGGAAGGAATTTCGGTAGGGGTGGAAGGAGTCAGTGCAAAGATAGGGCGTTCGTTGGCCACGACCGCGGCGCGCACCGCGAGGTGTAAGGGCAGATCCTCCGAATATCCGGTTTTGGAGGCCGCTGCGACAAACTTGATGAAGCGCAACGAGGGCTGGGCCGACAGTTTGAACGGCGTGCTTGCGCCTTGCGGCGCAAGCTTCCAGATACCGAGCGGCTCCCACGGTCCGCGCGGCCCCGCGGCAGTCCCGAACACCTGCACACTCGGTATGGCGTTGCTTGGTGTTTCATCGTTGGGATAAGACCATTCCAGTGAATCCACGCGAGCGGCGCGATCATCCAGGAAGCCGATCGCCCACGACAAAGGCGTGGTGTTCCCTGCAGGGAATCCCACACTCAGGACGCGCTTCGGTGCGCTACTAAGCATGGCTTGCGAGTCGAGATCGCTGAGCGTGGTGGCGAAGGGATGCGGGTCCATCCAGACAACATGACCGCCCAGCAGGAGGGACGAAATTTCGGTGGGCAAAGCCGTGGCCGGCGGGCTTTGCGGATCACTAATGGCCATGAATTCCGCCACCGCGATCGTCGAGGCGTTCGGGTCATGAGCGTCGAGCATCTCCAGCCCCAAAAACCGGGCATCGACGGGTTTGTCGAGAACAAAGTATTGCGGGTCGGTCTGGGACGACAGCTCGCCGGATACGAGCGGCGTAAACTGGGTGCCATCGGTAGAACTCGATATGCGGAAATGTCTCAAGCGATCGCCCGCGGGTACCGATCCTGCCGCAACCAAGGCGACGCCCTTCAGTTTAATCGTTCCACTGCCGCTTAGGGCAACGGTCAAGCGCTGCGTCGCATCGGCTTTCTTGAGTTTTAAGCTGCCGCCGCCAGTGAGCAAACCATCGATGAGTTCCGGGTGCGCGTCTCGTGATTGGCCGCCGAGCGCCGACCACGCGACATCGAGGCCGCCGACGAGGGCTTGTGGAACGTCAGAAAAAGGCGTCGCGTTGACCTCCGGCGCCCCAAGCGCGGGCGCTATGGTGGTGAGTGCGGCGACGTGTCCGCCTGTCGCATCTCTCAGGCCGATACCGACTTGCACCGGGTGGTCTGCCCATGCTTGGGGAGCGACTCGAATGGCCATCGTCACCGTCGCACTCGCGCCCGGCTCGAGGTGCATCTTCGAGTTGCTGACACCTGCATGCCAGCGCTCGTCCGCCACGTAAGGGATGATATTCAGGTCAACGGGAGTGCTGGCTTTCGAGACGATGTCGATTTTGCCGTTGACGGTCTGCGCACGCGGTGAAAAGGCCGCGATTTGTGTCGGCGTCAGGGATAGACCGGCGTGCACCGCAGGCGCTGCCGCTTGCACTTGCGTTTCGAAGGGATCCCTGCTGGCCAGGCGTAGGCGGTAGATCGAGGCATCGATGTCGTCGGATTTGATCAGGACGTAGTAGTCGCCCGCGGCCAGCACACCGTCCCAGAATGGCAGGCGTTGCTCGGGGCTGCTGGCCAATGTGGCAATGGTTCGCTGATCGCTGCCCCAACTCAAAATGGCTTTGCGGTGGCCTTGCCCGGCATCGTCCAAGGTCAACCGTACATGGGTATAGCCAAGCAGCGTGAAACGGTAGTAATCCTGATCTCCGTTGCGATCATTCAGTCCTCCCCGACTGGAATCGAGGGCCAGCGGTAGCGCCCTCGCAGGATCGTCATTGGGCTCAATTTCATCGGACACCGTGGTCGGCGCGTCATAGGCGGCGGGATGTCCGCCGGCTTCGACCGGCGCGGCCGACTGTCGAGTTACTTTGAGAACGTAGTGTGAAGCGGTGCTGCGAAGTCGAATGAGATGATCGCCCGCCGCAAGCAGTACGCCGGACATTTGCGCATGATCGTTCGGAAATTGATTGACCTGAATGAGACCCTCGCCGTCGGCGCCGAGCAGGGTGAACCAGTCAACGCCTTTGCCGTCGCAGGTGATGGTCCAGAGCTGCGGGGCTCCGTCGGTGTGAAAGCGAAAGAAGTCATAGTCCGAGTCGCCGTCGCTTTGGCCGGAAATCGTTCCATCGGCAGGGATTAGCGTCGCCAGTGCCGCGACGTCATTCGGTTCACGTTCCTCGCCTGGGACCTGCGGCGAGATGCTTTCAATGCTGAGCGTGTACGGCAAATCGTCCGGCACGCCCGCCGATATGCGAAACAAATGCTTTCCCGGGTCGAGATTGAAATTAGAGAAGCGCACTTGGCCGTTGCCGCTGCGAGAACCGAAGTCGGCCCCCAGCGGCGACACATAAGAAAGGGTCAACCGGTCTTTGCGATCCGCGGGCGACGCCCGCAATACCAAGTCGAACTTCTTGTTCTTCCAGCTCTCATCCACCACAAGTGCGACGTACTGGAAAGCCGTGCTGCCGCCTTTTTCTGGTATGACTCCCGAGAGTAAGGCGCCCGCCTTGAAGACAAAGGCATCTGCCGACGTTGCATTCGGAGAAGTCACGTGAGTTGCATCGCGCGGGCCAATCGCATAAACACGCAGCGACAGTGGTGAACCCTCTTTTGCCTGGATGCGAAATTTATATGCTCCGGCGGCAAGCCCGAGTTCCGGATAGTGCAGTATCCCAGCCTTATCGGCGCCGCCGGAATCCAACGTAATGTCTTTCCCGTCGGGTTCCATGAGGGCCAACCGCGGTCCCGATCCGGCCGTCGTCTGCAGTATCACGGTCCAGCGGGTGTTGGCGCCCGCGGCATCGATGGTCCAGGGAACCACAGTTTCTGCCGCAGTTGCTACCGACTCGCGGTCGAGTACCGGCGGCGAGGCGGGTGAAACAGGCGCGCGCGGCGATTTGTGGCGCTGCGCCCGGGATCGGCGGAGTCGGAGTCGGTGAGGAGGGCGGCGATGAGGTCAGCGTGGTATCCACCGCGGCGTTCAGGCGAAAAAGTCCCGGCGGCTCGGCGGTCGCTGCAGCGATCCCGTAGAGCCCCGGCTTGAGCATCAGTGAGGGCGTCTCCAGGTTGCTATTCGCGATGGTGGTTTTTCCCTGCCACAGCGTAGTGAGATGGAAGGGCCCCTTGCGCGGATCCGCGTCGAGCGACTGCACCATTAGGATGCTGGTTTCGCCGGACAGGGATTGGAGTTTTACGGTGAACTGTCGTCCGGCGAAGGAATCTGGAATGGTCCAGAGGTAATAGTGCTGGCCGGCAGCCCCCGCCACGCAGAATTCGGGAGGTACCGTCTGACCGATGGCCGGTTGACCATTCGGCGGCGCATCGGATATGCACCCGGCGGCGGCGGCCGTGCGGCCAGTTGACACTGTTGCTACGACAATCAAGCAAGTCAGTTTTGCCGTAGCGTGCAAAGTCCGGATTATGGAGTCTTTAAACATTGCTTCAATTCACGCTCATGAGAGGCACTCCAGAGCGCGCCACACTCTTGACGATCACGCCGACGACCACTATCGACTCGCTGTCCGCGTTCACAGTACGGTCGAAGACTTTTCAGCGTCGCAATAGAGGCGGTGTTTCAGCAGCATGTCGGGCGTCCCCCCCTACTTCTTCCCATTTTGGGAGCTCATATAGGTGCCGCCGGCAGCCGCCGCCCCATTGACCGCCGTTAGCGCACCCCCGACGCTTCCTGCGACGGACACAGTGGCCTCCGAAAAACCGATAGCAGCTCCGACCTCGCCGGCAAACGCACCTACTCCGAATCCGAGCGCGCACATCCCAGCCCGAACAACGCCTATGACTTGCTGACCAGTGGATTGCGGAGCGCTAGCTGCGTTAAATCCAACAACTGCAAGACAACCTGCCGCGATTACAAAGTTTTTCAATACCTCCGCGTACTCCACCATTGCAACGCCCCGCCCTGCGCTATCGATACCCAGCGTGTTACCTGTGTTGGAATCGATGCGCCACCAGAGCGCACTATTTCGGAGATTACCGGTCGGAGAAACAATGATTTCCTGATCAAACAGTTGGCCAACCTCGGCCGATAATCTGGAAGACACCCATGTTCGGCCGGCAGCAACATCGTCCGACATAGCAAGCGCAGTGTTCTTCACCTTCGAAGTCCACGTAAGCAGTTTGGCTTCTATTACCGTATCAATGACCCCCTGCCGGATCTGGTCTTCAAACTTCAAGGTGTTGACGATCTGATTCGAAACGATGTCGAAGGAGTAATTTATGGCGAAGCTCGATTGGTCGCCGCCCACCAAGGTTTGCCAGAAAAGGGCGATATTGGGAGCAACTGGCAACGCAGTCCCCAGTGCTCGATCATAAGAACGAGCCAGAGCCCAACTCCAAAGCTGGACTTCCATGCGCTCCCGGAGCTTGACCTCAGAGGGTTCCAGCAAGGCTTGCGGATCTCGGGCGCGACCCCCCGCCTCCGCAAAGGCAGCAGACAGCAGCGCGGCATATTTTGTGGCTATATAATTTTCTGTCGGCGCCGCAGCCAGGACAATTCCATCGAGGCTACTGCCGAGCGCAAGCGCCCGCCGATTCCTGAGCGCATCAGATACGACGAAATGTGCACTATCTTGCGGACTGTTGCGTGCAGCATCTCCAAGTAAATCAAAAATCATGCGCCGGTGAGTCGCCGGGCGCTGTCCTGGCACCGTAATCGAGATCTCGATCCACTCAGCAGTTACGACATCAGCTTTGGACGTGACAGTCGCCCCGCCCGTATCGTCCGACCCGAAGACTGACGCAATTGACGAGGCTAATTTGTTGCCGTTGACGATGGCGGTGCCGCCAAGAGCCGCCAGATTCTCCGGTGTGACCGGGGCCACTGAGCCAGTGAACGAGTACATTTGCCCATGATATATTTCGTTTCCAATCTGGAGGAGCGGCAAGACGACGTTTGCATTATAGATATCGTCGAGGTACGCGGCCTGAAAGTTGGTTTTTTTCGAAATCGCATCGAGCGTCGTTCTCGGATACAGCGTATGAGCAAATGCAATGGATTGACCATTCACTTCTGAGGCGGACATAGATTTGGCAATTAGCACGGCGTCGGTAAGTTTTCCGCGTTTTGACATTTCCACAACGACACGAATCGCGACCTGCTGTTTTAGCTCCGCTGGCAACTGGTCCGGCAGGAATGTCTGCGAAGCTTGAAGTGTCCCCACGGCGTCCGAATCCGGATCCAAATCCGCCCAGCTCCCGTTGCGCTGATATTGAACCCAGAAATGATCGGCCAAGGCGCGATCTGCGTCCGCGATGAGCTTCGCATCACCGGCGGCAACAGAGCCAAGCGCTTGAAGCAACGCCGGCGCAACAGTTTTATACGCTTTCGCAACGTTTGCATTGAATTGGGCGGCATCGGCCATCGTTCGAACAACCGCTTCGTCGATTTGGTTCGCGTCGAGGTTTGGATCTTTGCCGATGAGAGCGAGAATGTCGGCCTTACTCCTGGCAGGAGGCACGGCGACTACGTGCGCCCCTTCCAGGAACGATGCCCTCAGTGCCTTCGCTGCCGCATCCCCTACGTGCGCGCGCGCAATGCGGGCATTCTTGCCGGTGCGCCGGAGAAGGTCCGCAAGCAACAGGGAACGGTCGAGGCTGTTGCCGGCTCGATCCATCAGCACCCCAGAGGCTCCGCGCAGCGAGCCGACATATGGGAGGATCCGGGTTTGGCTTTTCACCCAGGCAAGAATTGCTTGTTCATCGTTACCCGTTACAGCAAGTAGTTTGTTCGGAACGTCTATTTCGGCGACACCGGCCTTCGACAGATGCGCTGCCACCGATGAAAGGCCTGCGAGTGTCTTGGCTATTTTTTCTCGCTCCGCCGCGTTACCCGTCAAAGGGCCCGCGAGGCGCGCTAATGCGGCGGTTGCAGGCGAAAAGTTGTCAGTCGCCAGCCACTGATAGAGCTGCTTCGCTTGGTCGGTCTTCCCGGAAGCTTCAAGCGCTCTGCCATATTCATATTGGAGCTTGGAGTCCCCCGGCGCCAGCGCGGCTGCCGCGGAGCAAGCAGAGACTGCGGCGGTGGTGTCTATTGAATCCATGGCCACGCTATCGCCCGCGAGGCGTTCGCAAGTCTGCGAGGAAGTCTCTGCCGCAACTGAGTAACACAGCAGCACCGCAATCGCCGCGAAGCCGCCCGAGAGAAAGGGCCTCGATTGTAAACACTGTTTCGCCATAATGATTTCTCCAGGTCGCATTGCAGCCGCTTCACGGAGGCTCACGGACGCTCTATGAGAGGAATTTTTCACCGCGGCGACTCGAACGAGCGCTGACCGAAAATAGCAGTCGCGATGGCGCGGGGGATTGTGCCGGACGTCCAGGGCATCCCTTGGGAACTGCACCGTTGGCCCCCTTCGTCGAAACAACATTGGCATATCACTAATAACAGGAAATGTTCTGTCTTCCCGCCACGGCGGAATGCCCCCTCGGGGCGGCCTCGAATAAGAATGTCTGGATGCCGGAATCTGTCTGTACCGACGATGGCTGTTAGCCATCGCGTTGCGCCGAATTGAATGTTTTCGGTGCTTCAGTCGCACCGGGAGCCACTAGGTATCGTCAAACGGAGCATGGAGCGGCGGCGCCGAACATTCGTACGGGCATGGCGGTTACAAGTGGTATTTTCGGTTATATACGGAGGGGGAATACCGGAGCATCGCATGTACATCGAGAATTCGCGCGTCTTGTTCGCTTTCGCACTTGCCGTATCGACGGGTTCGGCGCTTGCCGATGATTGCTCGACGGTAAAGAACGCCATGTTGGGGACCGGCCGAACACCTCACAGTCTGATCTTGACGAAGACCGACGGTCAGGGGAAAAAGACTGTGACGCATCAAGTCCAGACCGTGGACAACAAATACGTCCAAACAACCGACGGCAAGTGGCATGCGATGAACATCGCAATCAAGGATTTGGATGACGATCTATCAGGGGTTCAGACTTGCCGCCGCAGCGGTAACGAGAGCGTTAGCGGGGAGTCAACTGCTGTTTATGACGTGCACATGAAGCAGGACGGAGACCAAAGCGATGCCAAGATCTGGGTGTCTTCAAAGAATCTGATCTTGAAATCGGAGACCGTCCTCGAAGGTAGCCATTACACGACTGAGTATGATTTTGCCCACGTCACGCCGCCACCCAACGCGATACCGCTGGGGAAGTGAAGCGTCATTTGTGGGGTAGATCGCATTTGTTTCGCGGAACACCGTAGATCTGTCCATGGAGGTTGCGGTCAACATTTCCTGCTTTGCACGCTCCACAAAACAAACATCGAATCACCTGAGCGCAAAGGCATAGCCTTGGGGCCAGCTCTCAACCGCGGTCCCGCAACATTTAATACCTGAATTTTATGCTCCTCGACAATGCGGGCAATTGCATCAGCGGTTCGTAACCTCGTCATGCCTTTCGCATCAAGTGCGATGAATGGCTTCTTCTCACGTACACACAATTTGTGCGTTAGCGGCTGACGGTGTGTCTCTGAAGAGGATCACTGTCGCTATCCTGCACATTCTTGAGCGTCCGCGCCTTGTATTGCTCTGCGATTTGGCGCAGTGTTGGAACTCCTCTTCTGCAAATCGCAGCAGCCAACGGTGTAAGCGGATAGCGCTCGGGAATCTCCCCATCATCAGCCGCGCGATCTGCTGGACACCACCCGCCACATGGAAATCCTGCAACGAGCGCCGCATCAAGCGCGCCGCGATCCAGGCCGGTCTGTCCGCCGAAACGATCTTTTGGAGTGTCATTGGACATCCACCGTATAACGGGTAAGAGTCTTGCGCATTTCAGTGGTCGCTTCACCTTGCAAGATCCACATGAAGGTTTGATTGCATTTCCGCCGACCGGATATGATTGCCGAGTAATGCCCGGGGACCTTGACGTTTTACCTGGACCGAGGAGACTTGGTGAGCAATGTGGTATCCGAAGGCATCGTCCCAGCGCCGACAACTGGTACCGAAGACAATGACGACGATCGTGACGAAGCCCCCGGAGGAGTGTGAAGTTGACGATGAGGATGGGTGGGTTACCCGGCCTGCGGAGATTGGCATTGAAGTTGTTAAAGGACCGAATATGAGCAAGATCACTTATAAGGTTGTTAAGCACGATAGCGGGTGGGCCTACGAGGTGAACGGTACGTATTCCGAGCCGTTTCCCTCCCGCGACGCAGCTCGGAAGGCCGCGAAACTTGCGGCGAGCGAGCAGGCCGCGCCGGGCGAGACGACACGGATTTCCTACGAGGACGAAAAAGGACGCTGGCACAACGAGGTGGACAGCGGTACTGATCGTCCTAAAACCACTGTTCAAGGCTAACGGCATCCGATCGCAATTGAGCGCCGGGGCGAATTTTCCACGCAATCCGTTATGCGAAGTTCAGCTGTGAAGCGGATGCAGTACCGCGAACGCCGCGTAGCCCACGTCGAGTGTGATAGCGCCCGCCTTATCGCGCATAATTAGGGCCGGGTTCCTTGAGGCCTTGTTTTACAAAGATGAATTCGACTACCGCTCAGCAGACAAGCTCGTGGCGGCCGACAAGACCGAGGCCGATTCGCAGCAGCGAAACATCTCCCATCACGTGAGGTCAACATCCCCGCTGCGCGGACTGTCATTCGCAAGCAGCCAAGCCCTCTTGCACCGCAACGCGAATCGGCCCACCTGGCCGACCACTTAAACGGCGGGCGGTATGCAGTGCCTGACTGCCGCTGAGATTGCGTCGTGGGCGGCCGGCTCCGATTGAGGCTTTGTGGATCGTGTATCCTCAAGGCCCGGCGACCGGCACGGCGGGGCAACGGCAAGAGGGCGGCTTTTCTCTAACGGTTTGCGTCCGCGCTTAAGTCCCAGATACTCCGCTCGAGCGGTCATGCCCGAGAGCACAAATCCAAGAAGGATAATGCCAAACATTACATCAGTAGAGTCCATCTCTTCTCATTCCTCGCAATGCATGTCGTTGATTGTTCCCTGGTCCGCATTCGCGAACATAGGCGTACTTACGCATGTCGACTCGCTCGATGAGCGAGTCGTCATTCCGTTGTGTTCACCGACGGGCCCCGAACCACGGGGTCTCGCGGTGCCGGCGCATGGAAAACCGCCTCTTCTAGCCGCCTCAGCCGGGAGTGGACGTCTTCGTGCGGATCGGCGTCCATGGTTACCACAATCGTCTGCCAGAATTGCCGCCAACGCTTAGCCAATGATTCAGCCATCTCAACCCTCCTAAGTGCGCATGTAATGCTGCAATGCATTGCCTTCAAAGTTGCGACCAACCGCCATCGACCGGAAGTTCGGCGCCGGTCGTGAAGGTCGCGTCGAACGCGAGGAAGAGGACGGCCTTGGCGATTTCCTCCGACGTCCCGAAGCGCTTCATCGGGAACCATGCCGGTCATCTTCTCCCTAATCTGGGCGGCCGCGTCTTTATCGGGAAACACTTTGCCGATGATCGGCGTGTCGATGGGACCGGGCGTCACCGCGTTGACGCGAATCTCGCGAGGAAGCAACTCGGCGGCGAGCGTCCGAGCGAATGATCGCAGCGCGGCCTTGGCGGCTCCGTATGCGGCGTTGCCGGGCATTCCCTTGACGTTGGCGATCGAGGTCGTGAGGACGACAGAGCCTCCCCGGTTGATCAGCGGCGCGAGCTTCTGCACCGCGAAAAGCGGTCCCTTGGCGTTCAGGTTGAACATCTCGTCGTAGACAGCCTCGGTCATGCTCTCGAGAGGCGCTCGGATGCTGAACCCGGCGTTGACGAAGAGCAGGTCGAAGGTGTCGAACTCGGCCTTCACCCGAGAGGCGAGGGCGTCGATGTCCGTCAACGACCGCGCGTCGCTCGAAACCACGATGGCGTCCTTTCCAAGCTCTTTCTGCGCCGATTCCAGGCCGGCCTGCGAGCGACCCGTCACCAGAACGCGCGCACCCCCATCGAGGAGCATCTTCGCCGTCGCGAGCCCCATGCCGCTCGTGCCGCCGATAATCACCACCTTTTTACCTTGGTACCGTTCCATGTGTATTCTCCTCGCGAGGTTAGGGTTGCTTTGCTGATTTTGAACTGTTTGGTACGATAATAGGCGCGATGACCGTGGTCAAGGACGTTTTGAACTATTTATTTCAAAATACCGTAAGACCCCGTGGACGATCATGTAGCTCCGCAATCGCCTGCTGATTCGGGTTACCGGAATCAGTTCAGCCGCGACCGGCGCTCCTTCAGGACACCGCGCTCAAGGATGCTGCGGAAGAGAAATCGACGCCAGAGACCTTGACGACGGCCTGCCACGCGGCTTCCTGGCTGGCGCGATCGTGGAGGTGTGGGTGGCGCTGCGCCTCAATTGGGCCTGAGAACTTCCCTTGAGCCGAGGCGAAGAATTGCCCTGAGACGTCGGTTCCGAACTCCGACGCCTGGAGGTACCGACGGGCCGCGGTCTCCGGCGTCTGATTCATGCCGGGAATGAGGTTCACGATTGGGATAAACAGATACTTCAACAACGGGCCAGCGTTTCGCACCACCTTGGTGGCGGTCGCCCCACCGGGCGAGACAGCGTACACGGCCATGCCGGAGGGTAGCCGGCGCGCCAGCGCCGCGACCCACCAAGCGATAATGAGCTTCGCGTCGGCATACGCATTGTTGGGCACGTACTTCACGTTCGGCCCGTTGCGAATCAGGGCTTCCACAGCGGCGGTTCGGTCACCCTGGTGGTATTTGGCCGCGAAGGCTGGCACGTCGGTGTACTTGAACATGGGGACGCCCCCTCGGGCAGGCTCCGCGCCGGCGATAACAATCCGCGCGTTGGGGCTCAGCAGGTTGGCGCGGAGCAACCCGACAGTCAGTTGATGATGGCCGATCAGCGGGGCCTGAGAAGCCTCGACGCCCGCCGCAGTGAGCACGCGCTTCTTACCTGGGACCATCCCTGCATTGAGCAGCAGGAAATCGATCGGCTGACCTCGCTTGACCAGCTCGGCGAGGGCGGACTGAACGCTGGACGGCGTGTCCAGATCCAGCTCCAGCGGCGTGAAGACCTGTTTCTTGGTCTCAGCCGCGAGTTGAGCGGCCGTTTCCTGGACCCGGGCCAGGCTGCGCCCGGTGACGATGATCTGGCGGTAGCCCTCTGCGGCGAGCAGGCGGGCTGCCGCATAACCGAGCCCGGAGGTGGTGCCGGTGACGAGAGCGATCGAATGTTCCATGGGCGTCTCCGTGGTGAAGGGTGAAGGTCGAGTCGTGAGGCCCCGCGAGGCCAGAGCCGGCTTGCTAATTTCGAACTATTCAGTTATATATTGGTGCGATGGACATTGTCAAGGAGTTTTGAACCAAATGATTCAAAATACCGCTAGGCCGCGGGGTCGACCGCGCAGCTTCGACGAGACGGGGGCGCTGGAAAAGGCGACTCAGGTGTTCTGGTCGAAAGGCTACGACGGAGTGACGATTGACGATCTCGTCGCCGGGATGGGTGTGGGACGGCCGAGCCTGTATGCCGTCTTTGGGGACAAGCGGGCGATATTCTTGCGCGTCCTTAGGGCGTACGCAGAACGGAAGGGCGCATCAGCCGCGAAGGCACTCCTCTCGCCACAGAGTCTTCGCGACTCGATCGCGGGCTTTCTGAGGTACGCCGTCGAAAGTGCGACCGAGAAAGGGTCCGCCCGGGGCTGCCTTCTGATGTGCGTCGCGCCGCTTGTGAACGACGCTGAGGTTCAGCGGTTCCTGCAGAGCGCGGTCGCGGGCGGCGCGGCGCTGGTGGAGCGCCGTTTCCGGGACGGGATCAGCGCGGGAGAAATCCCGTCTGACTTTCCCGTAGCCGTGCGCGCAATCCAAGTCACGGATTTTGCGCGTGGGCTGACCATGCGTGCGCAGATAGGCACGCCGCGCAAGACGCTCCTCAAAGATGCTGAGGAAGCGGCCGACTTGGTGCTCCTGCCGCGGCGCGTCTGACGGGTTATCGGAAACAATTCACTGAGGAAATGACCATGACAACTGACATGAGCGGGGGACCCGGGGCGTTTCGTCGTCTGATGAACAAAGTGGCGACGTGGTCAGAAGCACTGAATTACTCGGGCATCGACTACACCCTCGACCGGATAGCTTTTGTCGAGCGGGAATTAGCAGAAATCAAGGATCGGATGCGTCAATTCGAAGCGTCACGGCATGAGCCGCCAGATGTGCCTCCGATGCGCCGACCCGCTGAGTGAGGGGTTTGGCGTGCTCGCCAAGGCTCCTATTTAGTTACTGCGCAGGAGAGGGTGAATTGGTCTCAATCCCCCGAGGGAGCCTGGCCCCCGCACAATTGACCGGCTAACCAGCCCATTTATTGCAGGCATTCTGCGCCGCCGCTCTGAAACGGGCAGCGGAGTGAAACCAATCGGTGCGGTGCGCCCGGTCAATCCTGCGACGATCACAGCACTCGTGGCTGTAACCAATCCTTCATCTCCAACGAAATAACTAGGAGAAGCGATTGCGCGCGAGGATACAGACGCCCGTATGAGAACAGAGAATCTAACTGCGGTACTAGCGGCGAACCTCGAGCCGGTCGACGCCAGGCGGACGACGTGGCGCCATGTGCTTGGAATGACCGCAGGCGCACTTGCTGCGCTCATCCTGACCGCCGGAGTCCTCCACGTGAATCCGGCGCTGCCTCATGAAGTATCCGAGTTCGCGTTTTGGGTTCGTGAACTGTATTGCGCGAGCTTGGGTGTGCTCGCGGTCCTCTGCGTCGCACGCTTGGGGCGTCCAGGTACTCGGCTCGGTCTCTTGCCGACAGGGATTGCCGTTGTCGTGCTCATCATGTGGATTCTGGCTGCGATTAGCCTGTTTTCAGCCGATTCGCAGAGCCGCGTCCACTTACTCCTGGGTACCACATTCGCCGTGTGTCCGTTCCTGATCGCATTCATCTCTGCGCCGCTTTTCTTCTCCTTTCTGTGGATCCTCAAGGATCTTGCCCCAACACGGCTGCGTTGGGCGGCCGCGGGTGCGGGGTTCGCCGCCGGAGCCATCGGTGCACTCGTTTATACCCTGCATTGCCCGGAGCTAGCCACACCGTTCATCGCAACATGGTATCTGCTCGGAATGTTGATCCCCACTGCTATTGGTGCGTGGCTCGGTCCACGGCTGTTGCGTTGGTGAATTCCGCAACATTAATCCACAACCGCCATCACCGGAGGTATCCCATGACTTTGTGCAAACGCGCTGCCCTTCTTGTCCTTATTTGCGCTGGCCTTCAGCTCGGATCGGCTGGGGATCTGCGGGCGCAATCAAGCTCCCCGCGCGGACCAGTGGTCGTGGAGCTATATACCTCCCAGGGCTGTAGCTCCTGCCCGCCAGCGGATGCGTTGTTGGGCGTGCTTTCGCAGATGCCAAATGCACTCGCCCTGGCTTTTCACGTCGACTATTGGGACAGCATCGGGTGGCGCGACCATTTCGCCTTACCGATGGCACGTGAGCGTCAGCGGCGCTACGTTGAGACGCTGGGCCTGTCATCGGCATTTACGCCTCAAGTGGTCGTCGATGGGCGTCGCAGTTTCGTAGGATCGGATAAGCCTCGGATCATGGCGGCAATGGCCGAGCCCCTCATCACGATTCCGATCCTCATCGACGTGGCTCGCGGCGAGCTAATCGTCACCGTGCCTGAACGGCCGGATCAAGAGTAGCTACGACGTCAACCTCATCGCTTACCTGCCGCAGGCGGCTACCAACGTTGGGCGAGGAGAGAACTCCAGGGAGGACGCTCAGAGAATTCAATATCGTCAGACAATTCCGCACGCTCGGTGTCTGGAACGGACAAGAGAGTGTGTTTCGCGCGCCGGTGGATTCGTTCCCCGCTGACGCCACTCGTGTCGCCGTCTTGCTGCAGCGAACTCAACAAGGACCGATTGTCGGAAGCGCGACGGCCCCCTTGCGGTAAGTCGTTCAGCTTCATTGGTGCACGCGCCGCTGCTTCGACAGAACCGCTGCAAGTCACGAGTTGGCGACGGAAGTCGAAGGCGCTGACATTCGCGCAACGATTCGTCGCGGCATACCGAATCGGGTGACCACTCTGTCGGACGACACTAGCGCACCTGCCACTGACTTCGAGTCGACGCAGCCGCAGACGAAGGATTGTTGGGCCGTAACCGATCTCGCTGACGCGTCGAACTACTAGATGTACTGATACTGTCAATCTCACCAATCTAGGAGAATGTTTCGATGTTTACTCAGAAGTCACACCTGACTCTCGCCTCGGCCGCCGTCCTGTTTGCATTCACGAACGGAGCGATGATGGCCTCCGCCTATGCGGCCGACCAAGGCACCCAAGCAGCTGCGCCCTGCTACGGGGTCAACTCCTGCAAAGGGCAATCGGACTGCAAGTCCGGGAGCCATGCGTGCAAGGGTCAAAATTCGTGCAAGGGCCAGGGCTTCAAGGATCTGTCCGCGCAACAGTGCAGCGCTCAGCACGGCTCTACCACGGAAAAGTAACGCAACCGGGAATTCAGCCGGCGCCTGTGCCGGCTGAACCCGTTGTCTAGCCTGAACTCGGAGATCCGTCAATGCCCGCCACGTCCGTTGCCTCGTTTGCCGGTTTTGGGTTGGGGTTACGGCCGCTCCATTACCAGGATTTTCTCCGCGGCGATGTACCCGTCGACTTCGTCGAAGTGATCTCCGAGAACTTCATGGTAAAGGGGGGACGGCCGCTGAACATACTCGCGGCGATCCGCGACCGATACCCGGTTGCCATGCACGGCGTCTCGATGTCGATAGGCTCGGCCGACGGCATTAAACTCGACTATCTGCTTCGGCTGAAGGCGCTCGCCGATCGCGTGCAGCCGCTATGGGTATCGGACCACCTTTGCTGGACCGGGATCGAAGGATTCAACTCGCACGACCTCCTGCCACTCCCGTATACCGAGGACGCGATGCGGGTCGTCTGCGCGAACATACTGCTTGCGCAGGACGTGCTCGAACGTCCGCTGCTGCTCGAAAATCCCTCGACCTACATGATTTTTGCCGACGATGAAATGTCCGAATGGGCTTTCCTGTCCGAGATGTGCCGTCGAACAGGTTGTTACCTCCTGCTGGACGTCAACAATATCTATGTCAGCGCCTCCAATCACGGCTTCGATCCGCTCGCCTATCTCGCCGGGGTGCCCGCCGAACGCGTGCGCCAGATTCACCTTGCCGGACATAGCGACAACGGTCGAGGCTTGCTCATCGATACGCACGATCATCCCGTTTCCGATCCCGTCTGGTCGCTCTACAGAGCGGCGTGTGCTCGCTTCAGTCGGGGTCGCCACCATGATTGAGCGCGACGATGATATACCGCCGCTGAGCGACCTCCTCACGGAGCTCGACCTTGCTCGAGCACTTGCGGCCGCGTGGCAGCGTGCGGCATGAACCTGCTCGCCGTTCAGCGCAGCATGCGCGAACACCTTATTCGCGGCGCCGACGAAATCAGGGCGCAGATCCACGGTGATGCCGTCTCCGCGGCTCGCCGTGTATCACCATGCCTACCGCGCGCAGCTCCTCGATTGCCTGCGCGATACATTCGAGCGAGTCTGGGCTTGGCTCGGTGACGCGGGCTTCGAAGCCGCGGCCCGCAGGCACATCGAGTCGCACCCGCCGCATAGCTGGACCTTGAGCGACTATGGAGATGACTTCGATCGCACCCTGAGCGGACTGTATCCCGACGACCGCGAGGTCGCCGAGCTCGCCTGGCTCGACTGGTCGTTACGCCGCGCCTTCGATGGCCGCGACGCGACACCCATCCCGCCCGACGCCCTATCGGGCATCGATTGGGATCATGCAATCTTGCGTATCGTCCCCACATTGCGTATGAGGTCGATATCGACCAACTGTGCGGCGATCTGGACCGCCCTCTCGGAGAAGAAAGCACCGCCGGCAGCGGCGCGCCTGCACGCGCCGACGGCGCTGCGGGTCTGGCGCAAAGAATTCGTCGCCGCATTTTCGGGCCGTCGATTCGATCGAGCAACACGCTCTCCTGATGGCCTGTGATGGAGCGAGCTTCGCGGCGATATGCTCGGCCATCGCGGCCAGAATAGAGTCCTGCCGAGGGCTCCCGAGGTTGCGGGAGCCCTGCTCGCGGGTTGGCTACAGGACGGGCTGATCATCGCCGTCGAGAATCGCTGAGTTCGCCCGCGCGGCGTGTACTTGGTGCGCCGAGAAACGCGGCCTTGCCGGCGGCGAGGCCACACGATGATTCGCTGTCTTTTTGCATCCAATTAAGTCTTTGGGATTAGCAAGGTGAATTAAATCAACCATCAAGCCCCAAACCGCGGTCCTGCTGCCCTTCTTGGTGCGGCAATTGTGGCAGTTGCCGTCGCCGCCTTCGCCCAAACGTCCATCGTTGATTTCGCCAGATGCGCAGAAGCGGATTATTGACGCACCGGGTGTGTCCGTATTCGGGGCAACCAGTCCTGATGTCGTCGTGGTCGAGTATTTTGACTTTAACTGCCCGTTTTGCAGAAAGCTAGCGCCCAGCTTTCGATCTCTTCTTAAATCGGATCCCAAGGTCGCAGTCGTTTTCAAGGATTGGCCTATCTTCGGCGGAGTATCGGTATACGCGGCACGTTGCGCCTTGGCGGCTCAGTGGCAGGGTCAGTACGAAAAGGCGCACGATGCTTTGATTTCGGCACCGCGTCTTTCTCAGAATGAACAGGTCGACGAAACGTTGCTGCGCGCCGGCATTGACATCAGCCGGATGCATCGCGATCTCCAACAACATGGCGCCGAGATCGAAGCGCTCGCTGACGCGAAATTCCAACGAAGCGCGGGCGTTAGGTATTCGCGGAACGCCCGGTATCCTGGTGGGCCGGCAGACGGTTTCAAATGTTGCCGACTTGGCCGATTTGCAAGCCGCCGTCCAACACGCGTGCATCACTAACTAGATGACTTGCTGCCAAGTCGCCCTAGTCACAGGTGGATTACGCGGTATCGATGCATCGATGCCGCTAGTGCTGTGAGATTGGCCGCAAACGGCGCAATAGTAGTGACGTCAGCCGACCGCCCCCGTCGCCTAGCCCCTTAGATGTTAAATGTCGAACGGGTACGGCCTGGCCCGAAATGAGGTGCGACGCCGGTGGAATGAACAATTAGTCACGAGAGCATCTACTGGGTGCCGAGGCCGAGAGTGATGCAAGCGCTACGGCAAACGATCGCAGTACTTAAAGCTGACGTCACGCTCGCAGAGAGCGGTTGAGCAACCGATCGATAGAGAAGCGACCGGCGACGGCGATGGCGACGGCGAGCCAAAGAAAAAGCGCGAGGTACTCTGTTTCGTCAAATCCTAACAAAATCTCGAGCGAGTCGACCTGATCCCACTTTGCGGAGGCGATGGCGACAATCATCGTGATGCCCAGCGCACCAGCGGAAACGCGCGTCAACAGGCCGGGCAACAGAAATATCCCGCCGAAGAACTCGACGCCCGATACGAACGACGTGAGAATGTGGGGCGCCGGGATATGCCAACTAGCGAAATTCTCGATCATCGCCGGTAGATTGTTGAGCTTGCCCCACCCGCTCCGAAGAAACACCCAACCGACGACAATGCGCGCAAAGAGCTGCGCCAACGAGCCGAGATGATGTTGTGCAACACGCTCGGGCCACCCAATGAACGCATCAATCAGTGTTTTCATTGTCTAGTCCCACGTGCGCGCGGAGTAAGCGCCAGTCGCAAATCGGGGCGCCCCACCGACGGTCGCATCGCGGCAGAAAGGGACCCTCGGTTCGTACGCCGCTCGAAAGCGAAGTCGACTTTCGCGACATACTCATGGATATAGGCCGGATATCGACTGCGAGCAGTCGCATCCACGCTTTCCACCTTGATTGCTGATCGTGCTGAATCATGGTCACTGGCTCATGCTCAATATCGGGCGCTTCTCGATCGACGAGTGTTTCGAAAGACGAACAGTTCGTACATCAAGACCCGACTCATCGTCACTTTATTGCATACCCCCCCGAGATTGTTGGATTTTCCCGGCGTTTGTTGTTCGGCTTTCTCGCTCATTGCCAATCCGCAAGGATTACGTGCCCTGATGCACCGCGAACTGCCTTTTCGATTTCAGTGAGACAGCCATTCGATTGCCTTTAGTGCGCGCCGATCTAGTCACTCGCGATGAGGGGGGTCATCTCACGGGGAAATGTAATTGACGCGGTGATCGCCAGCACGGCCATACCCCGGGGTCTTCCCTCCGGTGCAGCACGAAGGACGCTTGTTGGTGGACGGAGCAGTGGCTGAGTGTACTTCCATCGTGCTTACGGGGGTCTTGCGGGCAACCCGAGTGTTCGCTGTGACATATGGCTTTGCCTGTGCGCAAAACGCCGTGTCGCCGTGCGCTTTAGGGCGCGCGATGCATGCCATTACACTGCTCGGGGCGGGCCAGCTGCGCCGGGACTTTGAGCACTACTCAAGCTCCCTCACCCTTAGAATCGCGCCGCCCATCTGTCCACTGAGCCAATCCTCATATGATTACTCCAACGGAACGGCTCACCCCGCCGCGACGACCTTGTCCTGGGTCTTGGTGTCGAAGTCGCTCGCCTCGTGCCGCTCGTGCAGCTGGCTCGCCGGATCGCCAACGATACGGTTCACCATCCGCCCGCGCTTCACCGCCGGTCGCTCGGCGATCGCATCGGTCCAGCGCTGGACGTTCTTGTACTCGGCCACCTGCAGGAACTCGCCGGCTTCGTAGACCAATCCCTTGGCGAGCGCGCCGTACCAGGGCCAGACCGCCATGTCGGCGATGGTGTACTGCGTCCCGCCCAGGTACTCGCTCTCGGCCAGGCGCCGGTCGAGCACGTCCATCTGCCGCTTCACCTCCATGGCGAAGCGGTCGATGGCGTATTCGATCTTGGTCGGCGCATAGGCATAGAAGTGGCCGAAGCCGCCGCCGAGGTAAGGCGCCGAGCCCATTTGCCACATCAGCCATGACAGGCACTGCGCACGCGCCGCAGGCCCGGTAGGCAGGAAGGCGCCGAACTTCTCAGCCAAGTGGATCAATATCGCGCCGGACTCGAAGACACGAATGGGGGTCGGCCCGCTGCGGTCCACCAGGGCCGGAATCTTGGAGTTCGGATTCACGCCCACGAAGCCCGAACCGAACTGATCGCCCTCGCGGATGTTGATCAGCCAGGCGTCATACTCCGCCCCCGCGTGACCCCGCGCCAGCAATTCCTCCAGCATCACCGTTACCTTCACGCCATTGGGCGTGGCCAAGGAATAGAGCTGCAGCGGGTGGCGGCCCACCGGCAGCTCCTTCGCGTGTGTCGGCCCGGCCACCGGGCGGTTGATGTTGGCAGAACTGGCCCCCGCTCTCCTTGGCCCAGGTCCAGACCTTGGGCGGTGTATAGGCGGTTTCGATAGTCATGGCTTCGGCTCCGGGTATCGATTTGCTTCCACGAGATGGGAATCTTGATCTTTCATGACGCGAAAAACTCAGACGGTTGTCGCTGAACGATCGCCGCGATTTTATGGATGATCATAAATCGACACAGCCGCGGCGGCACGCACCATGTTCATTTGATCGTGGCGAGAGGCTGCGCTGCTGTCCAAAGTGCATCGGCGCCCAAGCGAATCTTATAGTCGGGATTCGAGTAGACGAAACGAATGGTGCCCGACGTGTCGATAATAAATACCGAGGGGACCGGTAGTTCGTGTTCCTTGGTACCGGTCGTAGCCTCGAGATCTACACCGTATTCCCGCATTTTGGCGATCGTTGCGTCATCCACGTGATAAGCAACATGAAAGGCCTTTGCCGCTTCCAGGTGACTATCTGATAGCAACGTGTAGTGGATGTCGGTCGCCTTGAGACTGGAGTACAACAATTCGGGTCGATCGGTGCTCAAGAACACAATTTCAAACCCGCTCTTGCGCAGTTTCGGCTCGACGAGGTGCAGGTCGCTCAGTTGCGCATTGCAGTACGGACACCAACCGCCTCGATAGAACAGTACGACCGTGGGCTTCTTGTAACTGTCAGGCTCAAAGGTCCGCAGCGTGCCCTCCGTCGTGCGGGCCGCGAAGATCGGCGCTCGAGTGCCCACCGATAGCGGCTGCACCTGCTGAGGACTATCGGGGATGCCGGCGAGAGCCGGCACCGCCACCAGCATTCCAAGTAGTCCAATCAACTGCGAATAGAATTTCATGATGCTCCGAGGCTGCGTGCAGAACTACATCGAGACGACCGGTCAACGACAGATTTCGATAGGGTGCTTTACCGCGACTTCCGTCAGACCTGCGCCGTACCGCCATCCACGAACAATTCGATACCGGTGACAAAACTCGAGTCGTCCGAGGCCAGAAATACCGCCGCTTTGGCAATTTCATCCGCGCTACCCATGCGCCCCATCGGGATGCTGGCGACGATTTGGGCGATGGCCTGCTTCGGAAGCGGCGCCAAGATCGGTGTATCGATCGTGCCGGGACTAATAACGTTGGCGCGGATCTTGCGATCCTTGAGTTCCATGCGTCCAGGTGCGGACAAAGGAACGGATGGCCCATGGGATCTTCTTTCCGCCAGAAACGCTTCGATCTCGTTGGACTGGCTTTGGGTGAATTCGATTGGCGACAGTTTCATTTATACTTCCGCGGCCCCACCCGCTTGATCAGCAGCCTTGGAGAAAGCCGCCCCGTTTTCGGCGGCTGTGGGTCCATCCGCAGAACCGACGATCAGCAACGCCGGACCGCCAAGACTCTTCAGTTGGTGCGGATCGTTTACGGTTTCCCCGTACCACAACACGATTGCCCGAATCGAATTGTTGCGCAGAGCGGCCGACAGAGCGTGCTTTGCCCCCATGCTGAATCCCATGACCGCCAGTTTCCGCGGCCGCGCGCTCAGTGACTGGATTGCCGCATCGATCTTCCGCCCTGCGAGATCGGCATCCAGCGACCCGAGCAGCGTACCCGCCTCCTCATGAGTCGTCGCACGCCGGCCGCCATAAAGATCCACGGCCACCACTCGATAGCCGAGCTTTGCCAGCCTCTCCGTCGCATCCAAAAAAGAGGGCGAAACGCCAAACCAGTCGTGTGCAAGGACGATACCTTCGGGCGCATCACTCGGCCCGGCAACATACACCGTGAATGCTTCAGATGATACGGTATGAAGAGTTTCGGACGTCGTTTCGGCAAACAAGGGCGATGTCGCCAATGCGGCGAACAAGGCGAACAACAGGCAGGTGCATTTTTTCACGTTCAAAGACCTCGCTGAGAGATTTAACTACAATTGGTTTCTCGATGCGCTCCACCGTGGTGACAGAACTGTAGGTGCCGGGGGATAATCATGGGCGCTTCTAATGAAACCCCGCGGGAGCGCGTCGCACCCGTGCGGTGCCGAGCGTGGTCAGAAGTCCCTCCACGGCTAACGGGCCTGAGCCACCCAACACCAGCGCTGCCAAGCAAGCAAGATACAAGAGGTCGGTCTCGTAGCCGGGCTGGCCGAATTGAGCCCCGGAAGCAGTTACCGCTTGAAGTTTGATGGAGCTGAAACCGTTCGGCAGATGCACCGTAAATGTCGCCACAAGCAAAATGGCCGCCATCGGAATGCTGATCAACGATACGAAGGCGCCGGCCAGAACGGCCAACCCACCCGCGAGCTCGATGAAGATCGTCGTCCAGGCCATGAGCTCGGGCGCAGGAACACCGATCGCATGGAGAATGTCGACAAAATGCTCAGGTCCCTTCAAGATCTTGGCGTAGCCGTGAGCCATGAAGCCATAACCGACAATCAAGCGCAGCGGAACCGCTGCCCAGTGCCGCAGCCTTTGGAGAGTCCAATTCTGCACACGAGCTGACCGTTCGAAATCAGTGCTCATCGAACAACGAGCAGTCTTAGTGGCGCGATTTGTTGGGTGCGAGCGAGGCAGCCGCGGCCAGCAGTGCGTCCGCCCCGAGTCGCACCGGGTCATCAGGAACGCCGGCAAATGCGGGCATCATCGACACAAAAGCAAGAATTCCGACCAATCGAGTTTGAAATCGCATCATGGCTCCAACCACCGCCGCGTCTTCTCAATCATCGGCATTTTCGTCCAAACGGACAATTGCGACGCCGTTCGTGGCAACACCGTTGATGGTGGCGAGACCTTTCAAGGAGAAATTGCCGTCCCCGTCAACCTTGAAGACAGAGACATGCGAATTCGTACCGTCAGCATCGATGACCGCCGCCAAGCCGGCATGGTAGGTGATATCGGTGGGATTGCCGCTAAACGTAGTGACGATTGCTGCGTCCTGTATTATTCGCTGACCGTAGACCGCATACCGGGACACCGAACGGCTCGGCGAATTCGCAGAGAATAGGAAAGGGCCGTCGAGCGTTACCCAGCACGGCGCGTGCTGCGTTCCCGAACCGGTGACCGTCAAAACCGCATCATGTCGAACCAGGCTGATCTCATCCGCGTGGGCGATCGTTACGTACGCATCGTTGCCGCGCGTTGCCAGACCGAACGGGGCATTTACGTTGGATGGGATGTTTGCGACCAGCGCCGCGGACCCAGCGATTGCACCACGGCCATTCAAGTTGACGGTTTCGATCGCATTGCTCTTTTCACTGAAGATCAGCTGATTTTCCAAGGTTCCCACCTGCGCGGCCGATCCATCTCCCACGAGCAGCGCCGACTCGCCGTCGGCCGTGACGTGTACGCCGCCACGGTCAATCCGATGTGATTCCACATGAGTCGCGGTCAATATGTACAAATGATCGTGGCCGAACGCGACGCTGACCGGGCTTGGAGATCGTCGAAATCAATTGCTCAACATGAAAGGTCAGCGCGCTCACGCGTCTTTCGCGAACACCGTCACCGTGCCCGATCCGAAATTGACAACCGCCAGCCGGTCGTGGTTCTGCGCGATACCTCCCGCGTTGCCGCCGACGCCGCCTTGACCTTCGGTCGGAATTTGCTTCAGCAATGCGCCTTTGGTGTTGTAGATCAACAATTGATTGTTTGTCGTGTTTGATGCCGTGACAATCAACGTGTGAGTATCGCTAGAACGCTCGTCGTCTTGCGCTGCAACCGAGCCGGCAACGATCATCGACAATACGCCTATACCGTAAATGACTGTTTTCATTTGCTGCGTCCTGAAGTAAGTGGCTACGGATGACGAAGTGCTGCCTCGTCATCGCGACCAAAGATCGAACGGTCGTTTTGCTACGACCTTCTGCTAGTTCGCTCGCAGGATGCAGAAAGTTACAGCGGCGTCTCTTTGTTTGCGGCTACCATCGCAAGAGTCGGGGGCCGAGTAATGCACCGATCGCCGTCGGAATTAGCATGCCGAGCAGGTACCAGATACCAATAAACGGTGCCGCGAGTTCTCCACAATGCACGGAATACAGAAATGCGCCGACGGAACCTGCGGCAAAGCCCGCGGCAGCGCCCGCCAAGCGCAAATGGGTCGGGGCAAAACTGCGCAATATCCACAGGTATGCGATGAAGACAGGCACAGCGCTCAACGCGATGAGGAAGGGGCACTGAGCGGCCGATTCGCCCAGAATCATTCGCACATGAGCCTGCGGCGGCGTCGCCAGCAGCGCGATACCCGCCAACACCCACATGACGAGCACGGGCACGATGACGCCAAACGGCACCCAACCTAGCCGAACTCCGGGACGGCCTAGTCGAGCAACCGCAAAGAAGCCAGCCACCGCCAACGCGATGCAATAAACCTCTCTGACCCAAAACATCGGAAGATGCAAATAACGCGACAAGGTGGGGTTGAGGTGCAGGGCGCCGAAAGTCAATGGCGAGAGTCCCGAGTATCCCCGCGCCAAGCGCCCACTCGCAGCGTCGCGCGATGAGCGTCCGATCGACTGCTTCGACACGAGTTGCGAGCAGCGCCACCAGCTGTTCCGTCTTCACGCCAAGCTCCCTACGGCAGCCGCCAGGGCCTTAAGGCCTCGGTGAATGGCCACCTTGATCGCGGACTCGGACATCCCCGTCCGCCTGGCAGCGTCGGCAACCGAAGCTCCCTGGATCTTCACGTATAAGATCGGTAACCGTTGGCGATCCGGCAGTATCTGAAGCAGTTTGGCCATGTCGTAGCGCGCCTCTTGAGCGCCGATATCCGTAGTAACGGGAACTCAGCGTCTTGGTCCAACGGTTCGTGGAGCGACTCCTTGCGCGATCGGCGCCGTAGGTAGTCGATGAACTTGTAGCGCGCGATCGCGTGTACCCATGCGGTCAGTGGTTGATCGCAATCATAGGTATGGCGTTGATTGTGGATCGCCAACAATAGCTCCTGAACCAAGTCCTCGACATCTTCGGGCCGCTGCACCAGGCGGCTGCGCACGAAAGATCGCAAATGGGCACTAAGGTGATCCAAGAAAAGACGATAAGCCGCCGCATCGCCGGCAAGACCGCCGATCAGAAGGCCTCTGAGATGCTCCTCTTTGAACTGCATCTTAACGTTCTTGTTAGTTCGCCTCGAATGACGGATTGGTTACCGTTATCCGCCGGCTGATCTTAAGAAGACCGAGGATTCCATCTGCTTATTTCGGCCCCACTTTCTTCGCTCGTTGGAAAGTACGTTCCGTCCGTGATCGACCACATTCGAGTTGTTCAACACGAATTGAACAAGGGAATTCAGGTCCGGTCCCGATGCGTCTGCTTCCACACCCAACTCCTCCGTCGGGCTGCCCTGTCTGTTGAGCCAGAAGGTCGGGTAGCCGAACCACTTGGCGCCGGCAACGTCCCAGCCCGCGAACGCGACGAAAAGTATTTCTTCGCGCGACAATAGCAGCTTGTCCATCGCCATTCGATAAGCCCGAGGATCGGGCTTGTACGATCGAATTCGGTCGGTGCTCAAAACGGCCTCGAACGCGTCCTCGAGCCGGGCTTTCTTGAGACCGTCGTTCAACACGGAAGCAGTCATGTTGGACAAGAGCGCCAATCGAAGGCCGGCCCTGACGCAATGCATTAATGCCGTCTGGCACATCAGGCCACATCTGGAGATTCGACCACGCGGACATCAGCTGTTCGCCGCTTGTCTGCGGAAAGCTCCAGCTGCAATTGCTTTGCAGTGAACAACAGGCTCTCTTCAGTCGCCTGGAGGAAATCCGCATAGCGCCCGGCGAGTGCGCGCAGCCATTGATAGTCAAACTGTCGAGTGCGCCAGACATTCATGATCGCGGGTCCCTTGCCCGGGAAAAAGAGTCTCGGCCAGCGCCGCAACGGGACGCGGATCGAAAATCGGAAATGCGTCGAAGACGATGGCCTTGAACCTCGAACGCGGCGCTGCATGAAACCGACGCAAGCGACGAAGCGCAAGCCAGCACACCGCCGGTGGCGAGCAATAGAAACCTCGTCGATCTACCCTCACTTCGCTGCCTCCATCTTAAGTGACATCACGAAGCGCGTCGGGCAGCGCAAAATGATGCTCCTCAACGTTGTTCCACTCGGTATTTTGCAAGACGATTCGATACCCATCCTGGTCCTCATAAGTATGGCCGCGGACGTCCCAATACGGATTCGGAGCGGCAACCTGCTTGAATCCAGCGGCGCGCATCCTGTTACATGCGTCGTACCACTGCCGGGAAGATGGCAGGTAGAAAACTGTCAGGTCTTCGCGCGTGGGTGTCGGAACGACCGGATGCGCTCTGCAATACGTGAATTCGAAGTGATAACTCGCACCGGCCAACCCGAGCATGAGGCCATCGAACCCCTCGTGGTCTTCGAAGCTGCCAACAACTCGCAGACCCAGGCCACGACAATACATCGTCCGAGTTCGCGCCAGATCGCTGACCGGCCTGGCAATCCGGAGGTGATGTAGCTGAGGCCGCAATGCTAGATGCAAGATCGGAAAAGGATTCCCAGCAGGATCCAAGGGCGATCTACCGGTCCGATGAAATCCGAGGTGTCGATAAAACCCAATGGCCTGGTAGTTCTGTTCATTCACATCGACGCTGCTTGCGTGCAGCACCTTGATAGCGAATTCAGACAGCAACCGCCCTGCTCCACTACCTCGATTGCCGGGATGCACGAAGAGCATTTCAATCTTGAACCCTGCGACGCCCAGAAAGGCAAAGGGTTTTCCATCGCCTGCCCTCAAACAATAGATTGGCTTGAAATTCGCAAGCTCGCGCTTGACCAGCGGAATGAGCGACTGGATATCGGCTTCGGTCAAAAACGAATGCGAGGCCCGAACCGACGATTCCCACACTTCGAAGAGACGCGGCAGGTCCTGTTCGTTCGTTTTGGTGATTGCGCGGAAGGCCGAAGGCAGTGCTTCATTGCGCAACAAGGCTACCAATAGACCATCGCGGGTTTCCAGGTCACCAACAGACTTGAAGCCTAGCTTTCTGTGAAACCACATTGAAACCGGGTTCGCCGGTCGAAGATTCACCCCACAGCATAAGGTAAAGATGCCAAGTGCACGACTCCTTTGCTGCAGCCATTCATACATCTGCGAGGCGATATTGGCGCGTCTTGCTTTGGGGCAGACCGCAACTTGATCGATATACAAGAAGGGCTCAACGAATCTGGTTCGGAAGGATTGGAATTCGTCGCCCTCATAGGCATCGGAACTCAAGAAGGCCAGCGCATAGCCCACCACGCGGACGCCATCCGAGGCGACCAAGGCAAAGCTGGCAAGCGCCACCAATTGGCGCAAGTCTTCCGCTTCCAGTTTCGCAACATGGGGTGCGGATTCGGCATTGATCTTCAGGATCTCGTCGAAATCGTCCGCGCAGGCTTGGCGCAGCTGCACGGACAATTTGTCCCGGCCTTCTTCTTTGTTCACGGCAGTCGGCGCCTCATGACGACTCGGCGCGCGGGATCAAGGCCGCGGCGCGTTTCATCTGCCACGATATGCAGCAGCTCCGCGCTCAGTTCGTGCTTTGAAACCACCTCGAATTCGAGGCCCGCGTAGAAGGGCATGTTCCAGGGAACGTCGCGAAAGGTCGTCAGAGTGACTTCCGAGTACCCGCTGCACGCGGCCCATTCGCAAACAGTCACAAGCAACCGGGTACCGAGGCCTTGGCGCCCGTGGTCAGGGTGAACGTCAATTTCCTTCAGATGCACCCCATGGACTCCGAGCACCTCTACATGCGCGAAACCGATGGGATTTTCGCGCGCAAGCGCAACCCAAAGCCGGCCTTCCGATTGTGCTTTTCGGAGATCCTGCTCGCTGGTGGTTTCGCTCAGGACCGATTCCGGCGCGTGGCCTTTAAGAAGAGCGGCCGCGGCTAACTCGACGGCCGGCAACTGCTGAAGATCCTGTGGCCGTGCATAGGCGATATAGTAAAGGGGCTGCATGTGATCTGCTCCATACACCGACGTCGGCCTACGACAGACGCCGGAAACACTCTGTTCCGACACACCAGACCGACGAGGCGGGACGTTTATTGCAGACCATGAGGGACGTCGATTATTCCAGGGGCAGGCTTGCCACCATCGGCTACGGCGAAGCCACCACCCGTTGCGGGGGTGACTGGACATTTCCTCTGAATTCGACGCGTCGAGTCGACTTGACAGCCGGCACGGAGATTGCATCGCTACGCTGTGTTCAAGTTTCATCCAACCGGAACTGTTGCATTACGGGCGTTAGAAACTGGGTCCCGGCCTCGACCCCTGCCGGGAGCGGGACGTTGAGATTCACTTCTTGGCGAACTATTAGGCGAGTGCTCGATCCCAGATTTGCTTTAGCGACCCGAAGTTCTGATATCGACCGCGCCCGAACGAGAATTGTCTCTTGCGAATCCGATGGGCAAGCTCGATGCCGGCCAAGGTAATGGCCGCACTCCCGAAAGACTTGAAGCCTCCCACCATCGAGGCGCATCGGCGTTTGATCGCTCGATGATCCTGCTCAATGAGATTGTTGAGGTACTGGTTACTTCTCACCTGAACATACTTCCACTTCGGATCCTCCCGCCGCAGAAGCCGAAGGGCCATGTGACTCTGCAAGTGGCCATCGAGCGTGATCTTGCGCGGCCACCTCGGCAAACTCGTCGATAGAGCTTTGCGAAAGAATGCCTGTGCAGCGGCGATACCGCGATCCGGCCGAAGCAGAAAATCCACCGTCTTGCCGTGCTTGTCGACAGCCCGATAGAGATAACTCCACTTGCCCCGGATCTTTATATAAGTTTCGTCCACGCGCCAGGAAGTATTCACCGGTCGTGCGAAGCGGTTCCATCGCTTCTCGAACTCCGGCACATAGCGAATCACCCAACGATGAATCGTCGTGTGCGACACGACAATGCCGCGCTCGGCCATCATCGCCACGAGATCCCGATAGCTCAATCGGTAGGTGATGTACCAGCGGACGCACAGCTCGATGATCTCGGCATCGAAGCGGCGACGTCGGTAAATGGGATCTCGGACAATTGGCCTGGTCATTTGGGCGTCTCGTGGACGCCGGAATTGTACGATATCGCCCCTTGGTCATTTGGCGTCCCCTGGACGCCGCGATTACACGATGATCGCCCGCTAATGCAACGGAACCGCCGGCGTCAAAGGCGAGTCCAATTCATTGATTTAGAAAGGGAA
>CAWGFS010000024.1:0-13325 GCA_963821915.1 uncultured Verrucomicrobiae bacterium | reverse complement strand
TTATGCGGCTTCTCCGGGAATCGCCGGCCATCCAACGGGTCACACTCGCCCCCGAGATTCCGGGAGCGCTCGACCTGGTCGCTCGCCTAACGAGTAACGGAATTGCCAGCAGCGGCGGGCACAGCGCCGCCTGGGACGACGAAGCGCGTGCGGCTTTTGAGCGCGGCATGCGCCAGGTCACTCACACTTTTAACTGTATGTCGTCGCTGCGACGCCGAGACGGCGAGCGGGTAGCCGGCCTGCTCGAGTTTGCCTTGAGCGAGCCGGCGATTTTTTGCGAATTGATCGCTGATGGTCATCACGTCGGCAGGACGCTGATGCGGATGCTTTATCGGGCGAAAGGCGCAGCCGGGATCTGTTTGGTGACGGACGCAACCGCCGGAGCTGGTCTGCCTAACGACAGTCGCTTTGCCCTCGGCAGGGCGGAGTGTCTGGTACGTGACGGCGCCTGCTGGATGGCAGATGGCTCAGCGCTGGCGGGGAGCGCGGCGCGCATGATCGATCTCGTTCAGCAAATGGTGCAGGGGGTTGGAACACCGGTGCACGAGGCGGTCCGGATGGCGACGGAAACGCCGGCGCGTGCCATGGGATGGGAGAGAAAGGGTGTGCTGGCGGTTGGACGGGATGCCGATCTCGTTATCCTCTCGCCCCAGCTGTATGTTCAAAGGACCTTTTGCCGCGGCGCGTCGGTGTCCTCGCTGTCATCCCGAGCCGGCGAAGCGCCGCAAGGAACCTCCCCTATGCCATAGGGGCGCTTCCGAAGACGAAACCGCGGATTGCAATCGCCAGGTCCGTCGCCGTTTGAAAGGCCGGCCTCACCCTTTCAGGGCGGCGTTACGGTTCATGCGTCGCGCGCTCGCGGGACGCCGGGCTTTGTCCCTTCCTCGATTCTCAAACAGAGACGCCGCAGGGGCGTCCCTCTTCACAACTGCGAGCGAAACGGCAGCATCAACTCTTCGGTTATCCGTTCCCAGAGCGAGCGATTCCTGAATTGCTCGAGCGTGTACTGCCCTGAGCGCTTCAGATCGCTTTCGAACATCGCTTCCATCCGGCTCCCAAACTCCCGGTCGTAGATCGCGAGGTCGAGCTCCTCATTGATCTCGGAAGAACGCGGATCGAAATTCGATGAGCCGAAAAGCGAAAACATCCCGTCGATCACCATCGCCTTGGTGTGGATCATGGTGGGCTGGTATTCGAAAATCTTCACTCCGCCTTCCAGCAGCCGGCCGTAAGCGGCGCGACCGGCGCTTTTCGTGAGCGGCTGATCGTTATGCCGGCCCGGCAGGATGAAGCGGACATCGACGCCGCGCTGTACCGCTTTGACGAGCAATTCGACCTGGTCGTCACTCGGAGTGCAATAGGCATTGGTGATCCAAATGCGCTTTTCCGCGGCGGCGAAGGAGATCGCCTGGGTCAACGGCAGCGGCGCCATCGAGAAGGAATGCGAGGCGATGACCTGCGCCCGAAGGCTGCCCGCGGCTCCGAGCGCGGGGAATTGATCCGCGCCACTGAGGGTTTCGCCAAAAGTCTTAATCCAGTGTTCCTCAAACGCGTGCTGCAACTCGGTCACGAGCGGACCTTCCACCCGAGCCTGTACGTCATGCCAATGCTTCGGATCCTGGGCGTGGCCGGACCATTGATTTGCAAACCCAATGCCGCCGGTGAAGCCAACTCTTCCGTCAACGACCAGGACGCGCCGGTGCGAGCGGCGATTGGCGCGATCGATCCGCCACGAGAGAAGGGGATGGTAGTAGGCAAACTTGCAGCCCGCTTTCTTCATCAATCTGACGTCCGAATTATCCAGACTCCAACCCGAGCCGAGGCCGTCGAGGAGGACTCGCACCTCGACCCCGGCCCGGGCGCGTTCGATCAGTGCATCGCGGAACGTCTGGCCGACTTCGTCGGAATAAACAATGTAAGCCTCGAAGTTGAGCGTCTTTTTTGCGCCGCGGATGGCGGCCAGCATGGCAGGGAAAGATTCGTCCCCGTTTTGCAGCAGCTCGATCTTATTCCCGGCCAGCGGCACCGGGTCGGAGAGAGCGAGCGCAGAGCCAAAAAACTCCGGATCGCTTACGCCGTAGGTATGTTCGAGATGATATTCGAGGACATGGCGCCGGATGAAAAAAATGCAGAAGATCGCGACGAGGCCGAGAAAGGCGATCCCGATCGCCACCCATTCCATCACTTCAAGTTCCAGCCGGCCGATTTTCGCTTTCTTTCGGACCCGCGCCATAGCGGAGGTTGCGGGTGAAATATGGTGTCCGTCAATCTTGTTGCGGGCGGCGCTGACCTCGGTCCGTGTTGAGCGGCTCCGAAAGGGCGGCAGAGCGCTAATCAAATCGGTAGTAAACCGCGCCGGGTCGACGTCTCCCCGTACCCAAGCCATTTGCGAAGGGCGGCGGTCGCGAGTTAGTTACTCGTCCGGTCGTGGATGTGCCGCGCGCCTGCTCTACCGATGCCGTCGAACGTCAACCCTGCAACCAATGTTTCGCCGGATAACGTTGTGCCAATGTCTGCGCCTAACGAGGTGCCGCCCGAGCCCGACTTTTCCGCCGCGAAGAATTTCATCAATCGCGAGCTGAGCTGGCTCGAGTTTAATCGCCGCGTCCTCGAAGAGGCGCAGGACCCAACCCAGCCGCTGCTCGAACGGGTCAAGTTTCTCGGAATCGTGAGCTCGAACCTCGATGAGTTTTTCGAGATTCGCGTCGCCGGCATCAAGCAGCAGATCGCGAGCGAGACGAGCGATGTCGGACCGGACGGAATGAGCCCGACGGAGATTTTTGAGGCCATCCAACGCGTCGTGCACGAGATGGTGGCGCAACAATATTCCCTGTGGAACAAGGAGATCGAGCCGCTCCTTCAGGAGAACAATATCCACCTTCGTCACATCGGTGAACTGAGCGCGAAGCGCGCGGCCTGGGCCCGGCGCTATTTCCAGCAGGAGGTTTTCCCCATGCTTACCCCGCTCGCGGTCGACGCGAGTCATCCCTTTCCGCAGCTCTTGAACAAGAGTCACAACCTTGCTCGTTAGGGCCCGGGCCAGAAAAGGTGGCGAACCGATGCACGCCATCGTGCAGGTGCCGCGCGCCGTCTCGCGCCTGATCCATCTGCCGCGCGGAGAGAAGGGTGACGACAGTTGGAATTACATTTACCTCGCTTCCCTCATTAAACAGCACGTGGCCGATCTTTTTCCCGGCCTCCTGCTTGACGGCGTGCACGCCTTTCGCGTGACGCGGAACAGCGATCTCTACGTTGACGAGGAGGAAGCGGATAACCTCTTGCGCAGCATCGAGCAGGAGCTGCGGCGTTCCAGCCGGGGTAACGCCGTGCGGCTGGAAGTGGAAGCGGATTGTCCTAACGACTTCTCCGATCTCCTCCTCGAATTTTTTCAGCTGACGGAGGCCGATCTCTACAAACTCGATGGACCGCTGTCGATGACGCACCTCGCGCCTCTGGTCGCGAACGACGCTTTCGCCAAGTTGAAGGACCGTGTCTTTCAGCCGGCCCGCGATTCGGCGTTGCCGCCGCACGCCGATATTTTCGAAGCGATGCGCAAACAGGACATCCTGTTGCACCATCCCTATGAAAGTTACGATCCAGTGGTCGAACTGGTGGAAAGCGCGGCGACCGATCCGCTCGTCCTTGCCATCAAGATCACGCTTTACCGGACGAGTGGGGATTCGCCGATCGTGGGGGCGCTGATCGACGCGGCGAGCAACGGCAAGCAGGTGACCGCGCTAGTCGAACTGCGGGCGCGCTTCGACGAAGCGGCCAACATCCAGTGGGCGCGCCGCCTCGAGGAATCGGGCGCTCATGTCGTCTACGGAGTGGTCGGATTGAAAACCCATTGCAAAGCGCTTCTGATCGTGCGGCGTGATCCTGACCGGCTCCGCCAATACGTTCACCTCGCCACCGGCAACTACCATCCGCGAACCGCGCGCATTTATACCGATTTCAGCCTGTTCACGACTGCTCCGGAGTTGACTGAGGAGGTCGCGATCGTCTTCAACACCCTGACTGGGTTGGCGGGCTATCCGGGCTTGAAAAAATTGCTCGTCGCGCCGTTCGACCTGCACAACCGTCTGATCAGCCTGATCGAGCGCGAACACGATCACGCCGCGGCCGGCAGGCCGGCACGGATCGTGGCCAAACTTAATTCACTCGTCGACCAGGGAGTCATCGAAAAACTCTACGAAGCCTCCTGTGCCGGAGTGAAGATCGATCTCATCATCCGCGGCATCTGCTGCCTCCGGCCGAAGATTCCCAGGCTGAGCGAGAACATTCGCGTGATCAGTATCGTTGGGCGTTTTCTTGAGCACAGCCGGGTTTATTATTTTGCCAACGGCGGCAAACCAGATCTTTACCTGGCAAGCGCCGATTGGATGCCGCGGAATTTTTATCGGCGGGTTGAAATCGCATTCCCGATCGAGTCGCCGGCGGTGCGCGACGAAATCATCAATGAAATATTGCCACGTTTCCTGACGGACTACGGCAAGGCACGTGAGCTGCAACCCGACGGCAGCTACGTGCGCCTGAAACCCGAGGAGGGCGCGCCGCGTTCGCAGGCGCAATTGCAATTCCGCGAACAGTCGCGGCGCCAGGCGAAAAAGCTGGCCGAGAAACAACACGCCGCTAAAATGCGGTTGTCGCCGATCAAGAATTTGCCTAACGAACGCGCATGAAGAAAATCCTCGTCGTCGACGTCGGTGGCTCGAACGTCAAGATGATGATCTCGCAGGAGGAGAAGCGCCGGAAGTTTGAATCCGGTCCAAAGCTCACGCCGGAGGAGGCGGTCAAGCAGATCAAGAATGCGACGAGCGATTGGGCTTTCGACGCGGTCGCGATCGGATTTCCCGCCCCGGTGCGGGACGGGAAAATCATGACGGACCCGAAACATCTGGGCAAGAACTGGGTCGGATTTGATTTTGCCAAAGCGCTCGGGAAACCGGTGCGGATTATCAACGACGCCGCGCTCCAGGCGCTCGGCAGTTATCGCGGCAAAGGACGCATGCTGTTCCTCGGCCTGGGGACCGGGCTGGGGTCCGCGCTCGTCTGGCCGGATCACGTCCTTCCGCTCGAACTGGGTGATCTGCCTTACGTAAATGACGGGATCATTGAGGACCAGCTCGGCGACGAAGGTTTGCAAGAGCTGGGCCGCAAAACCTGGGAACGCGAAGCCGTGCGCGCGATCAAACTGTTAAAGCAGGCTTTTATTGCCGATGACGTCGTGCTCGGGGGCGGCAACGCCAAGGTGATCGAGAACCTGCCCGATGGCGTCGAACTCGGCCACAACCGCAACGCTTATCCTGGTGGCTGCCGGCTCTGGGAAACCAATCCGGACAGCAAGCGCCCCCGCTGGCGCGTCCTCTAGAGCTCGTTACGCTGCGTTTCGACCATGCGGGAATATCAGGACCTCCTACGGCTCGTCTTGGAAAAGGGAAGGCCGCGGAGCGACCGGACTGGAACGGGCACGCTTTCGGTTTTCGGCGCACAGGCTCGCTTCGATTTGCGCGACGGCTTCCCGCTCCTCACGACGAAAAAGCTGCATCTCAAATCGATCATTCATGAGCTCCTCTGGTTTTTGAGCGGCGACACCAACGTCGGCTACCTCCAGGAGCAGGGAGTCACGATCTGGAACGAATGGGCCGACGAGCAGGGTGATCTCGGCCGGGTCTACGGCGCGCAGTGGCGCGACTGGCGCGGGCCTGACGACGAACGAATCGACCAGATCGACCGCGTAATCGAGCAGATCAAGAAGAAGCCCGACAGCCGCCGGCTCATCGTCACTGCATGGAACCCGGCGGAGGTCGACACGATGGCGTTGCCGCCCTGCCATGCGCTCTTCCAGTTCCACGTTCAGGATGGCGCGCTTAGCTGCCAGCTTTATCAACGGAGCGCAGATCTTTTTCTCGGCGTGCCCTTCAACATCGCGAGCTACGCGCTTCTCACCCGCATGGTTGCCCAGGTTTCCGGCCTAACGAGTGGCGAATTCGTTCACACCTTTGGTGACCTGCATCTCTACCGGAATCATCTCGAGCAGGCGCGTGAGCAACTGGCGAGAGATCCACGCCCGCTTCCGCGGATGGAATTGAATCCTGCGGTGGAGAACATTCACGATTTCCGTTTCACTGATTTCACATTGGTTGGCTACGACCCCCATCCCGCGATCAGGGCGCCAATCGCTGTGTAGTATTCTGGACGTCGCCTCTCCCCCAACGGGGAGACTTTGCCTGAATGGAGGCAGGCTTGGGGCCGCGACCGTGACGCGAAGCAGTGAAGGCACTTGCGTCAACCTTCAGACCCGATTTGTTTGTTTCTTGATGAAGCGCGCCATCCTGCCTTTCTGCGTCGCTGCAATCACTGCGGCCTCCACCTTTGCTCAGACGCCTGACACATCGATCGAAATCGACCTGCAGGAACAAACCGCCTATCTGATTCGCAATGGACGCGCGGTGCTTTCAACCCCGATTTCATCGGGACGTTACGGTCATCTTACCGATGTCGGCTCTTTCAAGGTGATGGAAAAAGAGCGCAACCATTTCTCTACTCTTTATGGCCGAATCGAAGACGCGCGCGGCAACACCATCGTAGCCGACGCGGACTCGGACATGCCTGTGCCGCGCGGCGGGAAGTTTGTCGCCGCGCCGATGCGTTATTTCGTTCGCTTCAACAATACGATCGGGATGCATGCGGGCTATTTACCTGGCTATCCCGCCTCGCACGGCTGCGTCCGTTTGCCCGAAGAGAAGGCAATCGCGATCTTCAACGCGGTTGACGTCGGTACACCGGTGACCGTTTTCGGGCGCACGCCGCGCGGCCGGGAGATGCAGGAAGCGCGCTTGCGGCGGAGAACCCGGTCAACTGCCTGGCCTAACGATCCGCGCACCTTTTATCCAGCTCCCTGGTGGGTGCGCTGAGCACATTTCAATTTGCGAGCCTCCATTGTCCCCGATACGGTCGCGCAACCGTAATGGACTTCGCGGAACTAAAACGGCTCTACGATCAGCCGCTCTTTGATCTCATCTCGCAGAGTCGCGCTGCCCATTTGCAAGATTGGCGGGGCGAGCAGGTGCAGCGCTGCAGCCTGCTCTCGATCAAAACCGGCGGGTGTAGCGAGGACTGCGCCTATTGTGCACAAAGCGGGCATTACTCCACCGGGCTCGAGCGCGAGGACTTGATGCCGGTCGATGAAATCATGAGCGCGGCGAAACGGGCGCGCCTCCAAGGCGCGACGCGCTTCTGCATGGGTGCGGCCTGGCGCGGGGTGCGCGACGGGACATCGAAGTTTGAGCAGGTGCTCGACACGATCCGCGAGGTAAGCCAGCTCGGGATGGAGGTGTGCGTGACCCTGGGCCAGATCGGGCCTGACGAAGCGCGCAAGCTGAAGGAAGCAGGCGTGACCGCTTACAATCACAACATCGATACCTCGCCGGAGTTTTACCCGAAGATAGTCAGCACCCACACCTTCAGCGATCGCCTGACAACCATCGCGGCGGTCCAAGCCAGCGGGATGTCGGTCTGTTGCGGCGGGATCGTGGGAATGGGCGAGACCGTCGGCGACCGGCTGCGCATGCTCGAGGTCCTGAGTACCTTCGATCCTCCGCCGGAGAGTGTGCCGATTAACTGCCTGATGGCGATGCCTGGCACGCCGCTGGCCGAACAAGCGCCAATCGATATTTTTGAACTCGTTAGGCTGATCGCGGTTACCCGGATCGCGCTTCCAAAGGCGCGAGTGCGACTCGCAGCCGGGCGCACTCGACTGACGCGGGAAGGCCAGGCCCTCTGCTTTTTTGCCGGGGCGAACTCCATTTTCTACGGCGACAAGTTGCTGACCGCGGCAAACCCTGCCGCCGATGCGGACCTCAACCTCCTGCATCAACTCGGATTGAAAATCGAGCCTAACGAAGGACCACCGCGCGCCGCGGCTTCATTGCCTTCCTGAATGAAGTGAAGGGACCTCGGGATTTGCCGGTCGTCGCTTACGTGCCCTTCAGTACCTGTCTTCTCCATGAACTCTATGTCCTTCGGGGTGGAAAATCGTCGAGCGTTTAGGCTGCGGCAACCTGCGTCATCAACTCGCCATAAAGCGCCTCGTAGCGCTCCGCGGCCAGTGCCCAGGAAAAATCGAGCGCCACGGCGCGTTGCCGCAAGCGCTCCCATTCCTCCTGATCGTCAAAAACTTCCCGGGCCCGCTTGATCGCGTCCCAGAGCGGCTCGCTTCCGTAGACGTAAAAGAGGAAGCCGTAACCGGAGTCGGTCGAAGGATCGTAATCGACGATGATTTGCTCGACCCCACGGGTCGCGCGCGCGATTGGAAGCACGCCGTATTTCAGGCTGTGCATCGCGCTGAAAGCGCCAGGCTCCACCCGCGAAGGGATGAGCGCAATGTCGCTTCCGCCCTCGATCAAGTGGGCCAGCGTTTCGTCGTAATCGTGCCGGTAGGCGAGACGCTCGGGAAATTTGCGGGCTGCGATGGCGAGCGCAGTCTCGTAAGCCGGATCGCCTTTGCCGAGAATGACGAGGCGCACATCGTCGGCCAGGAGCCGGTCAAGCACCGGCATGAGAATGTCGAAGCCTTTCGCACCGACCAGACGCGTCACCATTCCAAAGACCGGACCGCGTGGTGCCGGGGCGAGCTGGAGTTGATCGAGCAGGGCGTTGCGGGAGGCGGCTTTGAGCTCGAGCCTTTCCGAGGCGTAACGAACGGGAAGCAGCTTGTCGGTCTCCGGGTTCCAGCGGCGGTAATCCGCGCCACCGAGGATACCCGAGAGCCGTTGAGCGTTTTCGCGCAACACGATGTCGAGGCCTTCGCCTAACGACGGGGTTTGGATTTGGTGCGCGTAGGGTTTGCTTGAGACCACGATGCGGTCGGCGAAGAGGATGCCGCCTTTGAGCAAATTCAGGCGGCCAAAATACTCGACTCCCCGTGGGTCAAAATAGCGGCCCGGAAGATTCGTCAGGGGAAAATCCCAGCTGTCGAAATTGCCCTGGTCAGCGAGGTGATGAATTGAAAGAACGGTCGCAAACGGCAGCGCCTGGTCGTGGACGAGGACGGGAATGAGGGCCGCGCTCCAATCGTGGCAGTGGAGAATTTCGGGGCTCGGCGTCATCCGTCGCGCGATCTCGACCGCGGCTTTACTGAAGAAGATGAAGCGGGCGGAATTGTCCGCGTACGGCTCACCTTTGCTGGTGTAGATTCCGGGGCGATCGAAGAGCTCGTCGCAGCGAACGAAGAAAATCTGGAGATCTTCGGCTGTGCGCGCTTCGAGAAGATCAGCCGCGAGGCGCTTCTCGCCTAACGGGATTTCAAGGCTGACGCTGAGCGGCTTGGGCTTGATCTTTTTGTTCTCGCGAATCTCGCGGTAGTAGGGCATGGCGAGCGCGATTTCGTGACCGCGAGCCTTCAGCTCGCGCGGCAGGGCGACAAGCACATCGGCCAGCGCGCCGGAGCGGGCGAGCGGCCAGCCTTCGCTGCTGATCATGAGGATCTTCATGGAATGGAGGAGGAAACGTTCAACGTCCGACGTTTAACGTCCAACGTTTCAATGCAGAAAGGACCGGCGGGGTTTTCCTCCTATTTTGAACGTTCAACGTTTTAGCATTGGCTTTTTTCTTACTTCGCTCTTTCCTCCGGGCCATATTCCTTTTTCACCCAGGCGAGGGCTTCTTCGCGGTCGCACAGTCCGCCCTCCAATTGTCGGGTCTCGACCGCCTCGAGGATTTCGCCGAAACGCGGTCCAGGTTTCATTCCGAGCGCAATCAGGTCGTCGCCTCTTACGAGGGGTGGCGGAATGATCGGTTCACTGGCGAATTCCTCCCGCTTGCGCTGGAGGAACTCATAGTTATCGAGCATTCCGTGGCTGCTCGCGCAATCGACGCGATGCAGTTCGAGCTCGTCGACAAAGGTTGGCCGGGCCATGAAGCGTTTCAGTCGCGCGATCCGCATGTTGGGCACGTCCTTGAAGACCATGTGCTGTCGCACCGCTTCGACCGTCGCGTCGATTTCCGCGCGCGAAAAACGAAGCCGTTGCATGAGCGCTTCCGTCATTTCCGCACCTATCCGATCGTGGCCGTTGAAACGAATCCGGCCTTCTTCGTCGACGCTCGCGGTTGGCGGTTTACCAATGTCGTGAAAAAGAACGCTGAGGACGAGCGCGAGTGAAACCTTGTCAGGCAAAAGCTGAAGCATGAGGCGCGTATGTTGAAAAACATCTCCTTCGGGATGGAACTGCGGGGGCTGTTCGCAGCCTTTCATTGCCTCGAGCTCGGGCAGGATTTGTCTCATCAATCCGCTGGCGTCGAGCAAATCCCAGCCGCGTGCGCGATGAGACGAGAGGAAAATCCGCACCAGCTCTTCCCGAATTCGCTCCGCGCTTATTTCGCCGATCGTGTCGGCTGCCCTAACGATCGCTTCCCAGGTCGCCGCCTCGATTTCAAAGTCGAGGACGGTGGCGAAGCGGACCGCGCGCAGGAGCCGCAGCCGGTCTTCGGCGAAACGTTGCGCCGGGTCGCCAATCGCCCTCACGAGACGGGCGCCGAGGTCCTTGCGGCCACCGACGAAATCAATCACGGCGTCGTTAGTCGGATCGAAGAACATGCCGTTAATCGTGAAATCGCGGCGGCGCGCGTCTTCTTCCGGCGAAGAGAAGTGCACTTCTGCCGGGTGTCGGCCGTCGATATAAACGCCGTCGGCGCGGAAGGTCGCGACTTCGAATTGCAGGTTATTTTCCAAAACGACGATGACGCCGAAATGCGCGCCAACCGCGTAGGTACGGCGGAAGATTTTCTGCACCTCCTCCGGGCGCGCATCGGTCGCGATGTCGATGTCTTTCGGAACCTGACCGCGGACGAGATCGCGCACGCAGCCCCCTGCGAAGTAGGCAATGTGACCGGCGGCGCACAGTCGATCCACGAGCGCACGAGCGGTCGAAAACATCGGTTCTTTCTCGATCCCGGCGGGATTCACATACTCACGCTCGCTGGTCGCGTTGTGGCTGTCGAGACCGGGATGTATTCAGCCGTCAGGCGGAACCCTTCGCTGCCCGCGAGTCGCGGAACGAGTAGATCATAAAGCAGACGACCGCGATGCAGATGCAGGAATCGGCTACGTTAAAGGCCGGCCAGGGGTGGGCGAAGGGCAGGTGCAGATCGAAGAGCAGAAAATCGATAACATGACCGTGCAGGAGACGATCGGTGAGGTTGCCAAGGACGCCGGCAAGAAGTAACCCAAGGGCGAATCGACGCCATGGGTCGCGCGGTTCCTTGCGCATGAGCAGGACGGTGACGACGACCAGCGCGACGCAAGAGAGCGCAATGAAGAAGCCGTTGTTGTTCCGGAATGAGCCGAAGGCGGCGCCGGTGTTCGTGACGTGCACAAGGCTGAAGAAATCGGGGATGATCGTGCGCGGCTCGTAGGGATCGATGAAGCGAAGGACCAGATATTTGGTCAGCTGGTCGAGCGCGTAGAGGGGGAGGGTGAGAAGGAGTACGATTCTCACGCGCAGGATTCCACGACCGCGGCGCAGCGGTCGCACAAATCGGGATGAGTCGCGATCGTGCCGACGGTCGGCCGATGCCGCCAGCAGCGTGCGCACTTCTTGTTAGGCGTTTTCGTAACCATAACCGAAGACTCTGACCCAATGTTAACAGTCAAGTCGCTTAAAACGTAAAGCTCCGCCCTGATTTCGTCGTCCGCGATCCAGTCTTCGAGCGTTTCACTCGCTGGCACCGTCAAAATAACCTTGGCTTCGAGCGGACTGCCGATGAGCTTGTCCTGCTGAGCGCGTTCGATCTCGCGGCTAATAAATGACCTTAAAATCATGGCGCGATTGACCTTGTCTGACGAATGACGGTCAATCCAGCCGGCGTCGGGGAATCTCTGCAGGTGAATCGAATTACCTGTATTCCTGTGTCCCCAAGCCTCTTCGGAGGTAAAAACGAGAATCGGGGCGAGCAGTTTGCAAAGAGCATTGAAGATCCAACTCATCGCCGTCTGCGTCGCGCGCCGGCGGAGCGAATTTGCCGCGTCGCAATACACGCGATCTTTCGTGATATCAATGTAGAGACTGCTCAGTTCGACGGCACAGAATTGGTTCAGCGCCTGATAAACTTTGTGGAATTCAAACGCCTCGTAGGCGGACAAGCAGTTTGTGTTGATATACGTGAGTCGGTCCAAGATCCATCTGTCGACCAGGGTCAGTTGCTCGTAGGGCAAGGCATCATTCATCACATCAAAATCGTGCAGGTTGCCTAACAAGATGCGGAGGGTGTTCCGAATCCGCCGGTAGGTGTCGCCGAGGCGGGTAAACATTTCTTCCGAGAAGGGAACATCATCGGTGTAATTGATGCTGCTGACCCACAGCCTAACGAGATCGGCGCCGTACCGGTCGACGAAATGGCCGGCGTCCATCGGCTTGTTGTAGGTGCTCGACTTGGAGATTTTCTTTCCGTCGACATCGACCACGAAGCCGTGCGTCACGCAGGTCTTGTAAGGCGCGCGGTCGTGCAGCGCGACGCTCGTCATGAGCGATGATTGGAACCAGCCACGGTGCTGGTCGGTTGCCTCCAGATACATGTCGGCAGGATCGCGTAGCTCGGGGTGCGTCGCGCAGACCGCAAAGTGCGAAACGCCGCTGTCGATCCAGACGTCGATCGTGTCGTTGCGATGGCGGGTTCCTTCCGGAAGCCCGAGCGCCTGGGCGAGCGCGGCATCATCGAGCTCGAACCAGACGTTGGAGCCGCGCTGCGCGACGAGATCGGCCAGGTTGCGAATCCACTTCGGGTTCAGCAACGCCTCGCCGTTGGCGGAATAAAAGACTGGCAGCGGCACGCCCCAGCTGCGCTGGCGCGAGATCACCCAGTCGGGTCGCGATTCCACCGTGCCCGCAATGCGATTTTCGCCCCACTGCGGGATCCAGGTCACTTTGGTAATCGCGTCGAGCGCCTTCGCGCGCAGGTCGTCGATGCGGATGAAAAACTGTTCGACGGCGCGGAAGATGATCGGGGTTTTTGAACGCCAGCAATAGGGGTAAGAATGCTGGTAAGGTTGCTCCGCGATGACCATCCCGCGATCGCGCAACAGTCTGACGATATCGACATTGGCCTCGAAGACGTATTTACCGACCAGTTCAGGCAGACCGACCTCCTCGGTGTAGCGGCCGAGATCGTCGACCGGCGAGAGGATGGGAAGACCGTTCGTTTTCCCTAACGAATAGTCATCTTCGCCGTGACCGGGCGCGATGTGGACGGCACCGGTGCCGCTATCCATCGTGACGAAATCGGCGGTCAGTACAATCGCGGTCCGGGGAAGGAACGGGTGTTGCGCT
>CAWGFS010000023.1:0-190045 GCA_963821915.1 uncultured Verrucomicrobiae bacterium | reverse complement strand
ATCGCCGCTGCATAACGATTTCTTTGGCGACATGAACAGCAGGCTTCCGTCGCCGCCGTTACCGACGCCGGCGCCGCCGCTTCCAACCCGGGCACTCGGCTTCGTGCTGAGGCGGCCAACCTAGTCGTCCAGATACTGTCCGGCGTCGAACTTCACGTAGGCGCCGGCCTCGTCGAACGCCACGCCGACCGGATCGCCGCCGCTCGCGACGATGTCGACCTGCCGCCGGAAGAATTGGCGCAGCATGGATACGCCCTGGTCGGACGACATCAGGTGCTCTTCCGAATGGAAGGTGATGGCGCCCTGCCCGACCTGGGCCTCGGTGTCGCCGGGGAACTTCTGATGCTCCTCCGGCGTGAGCTCGGCCCAGGTCTTGCCGTTGTAGCGCGACTTGAACTTGGCGAGCTCGCCCTTCTCCCTGACGCGGCCGGCGACGTAGATGCGGTAGTGCGTGTCGTCGATCGGCAGCGTCCAGCCGATCGATTCGACCATGCCGTACTGCGCCACCCGCGGATTGGGCACCACGCGCAGCGTCGGCACGACCGCCTCGGTGACGCGCCGGAATTTCTTGCCGTCGGGTCCGGGCCGCAGCGACGTCGCCTTCACGCCCTGCCGGCCGTATTCGAATTTCACCTTGGGGAACGCCGCCATCTGCTCGACGAACTGCGGCCCGCTGAAGGTGCCGTGCAGGATCGGCACGTGATAGGGATCGACGACGTTCTCGAAATGCTGCAGCCAGTTGCAGGGCGCGATCACGATGCCGCCGCTGCCGATCGAGGAATCGTCGGCCTCGACGAACTCACCCGCTCCCATGACCTCGAGGCATTCGTAGCGCGGCAGCACCGGCTTCTTCTCGGGCGGGCCGAGATAGGCGAACACCAGGCCGTAGCGCTCCTCGACGGGATACCAGGGCTGCCGCACGCGCTGGCACTGCGGACCGGCCGGGTTGGGCTCGCACGGCATCTCCAGGCAATGGCCTTCGACGTCGAACAGCCAGCCGTGATAGCAGCAGCGGATGCCGCGCTCCTCGACCTTGCCGTAGTAGAGCGTCGTGCCGCGATGGCAGCAGCGCGGATAGACGAGCCCGGCGCGGCCCGCGCCGTCGCGGAACAGGATCAGCTCCTCGCCCAGCACCTTGACCGGACGCGGCGTGGCGCCCGCATCGGCGGCCAGCCCGACCGGATGCCAGTAGCGGCGCAGCAGCTCTCCCATCGGCGTGCCGCGGCCGACCTCGGTCAGCCTGGAATTGTAGGTCGGCGCCTCCAGCGAATAGGCGGACCGGATGTCGGCAGGGCTCATGCTACTCGACCTTTGCCCCGGATTGCCGGATCAGCTCGGCCCAGATCGGCGTCTCGCGCGCCAGCACGTCGGCCAGCTCCTTGGGCGTCGAACCGACCGGAGTCTGGCCCTGGGCGATCAGCTTCTCGGCGATCTCGGGCTGGCTGATGACGGTTTTGATCTCCCGCGACAGGCGATCGACGATCTCGGCCGGCGTCCCGGCCGGCGCGTAGGCCGCGACGAACAGGCTGAGGTCGAAGCCGGCGACGAGCTGCTCGGCGAAAGTCGGCAACTGCGGCAGCGAGGCCGAGCGCTTGGAGCCGGCGACGGCGAGCGGCTTTACGCGGCCGGCGTCGATCTGGGCCTTGGCGCTGGTCGGGCTCGCCCAGGTCAGGTCGAGCGTGCCGTTGGCGACGTCCTGGATCGCCGGCACGTCACCGCGATAGGGCACGTGGCTGTAACGTCCGCCCAACGCCTGCTCGAACATCAGGCCGTAGAGGTGGCCGCTCGAGCCGATGCCCCAGCTGCCATAGGTGGCGGGACGTCCCAGTCCCTTGGCCCACGAGGCCATGCCGCGCAGGTCGCTGAACGGTGCGTCGGCCTTCACGACGACGAGGATGGTGCCGAGCGACACCAGCGACACCGGCATCAGGTCCTTGACCGGATCGAACGGCAGCTTGGCGTAGAGCGACGGGTTGTTGGTATGGGTCGAGTTGGTGGTGACCAGGAAGGTGTAGCCGTCGGGCGCCGCCCGGGCGACGATCTCCGAGCCGACGATGGTGTTGGCGCCCGGCTTGGGATCGACCAGCACCTGCTGGCCCAGCCGCTGCGTGAGTCCTTCGGCGATCACGCGCACCAGCGCATCGATGGCGCCGCCCGGATTGAATGGCACGACGATGCGGACGGGCCTGGTCGGCCAGTTGCTCTCGGCCCGCGCCGCAAACGGCGCGGCGAGTGCGGCGGCGAGAAGAAGCCGTCTTGCCGGCACCGCGGAGCCTCGACCGGCCCGCTCAAGATCTTGAGCGGACCTGGAGGTCCGCGGTCCGGCTTGATCAGTTCCATGCCTGTCAGATATCCGCGAAGACGTGGCTTTCCTTCTTGGCGCCGGGATGCGTCACCGCGCCGTCGACCGCCGGGCCGACCAGCTCGGCGTACTTCCACAGCGCGCCGGCGGTGTAGCCGTTCTTGCTGGGCTTCCACGCCTTGCGCCGCTTCTTGAGCTCCTTCTCCGTGAGAGCGACCGAGAGCCTGCCCTTCACGGCGTCGATGGTGATCATGTCGCCGTTCTTCAGCAGCCCGATCGGCCCGCCGACCTGCGCTTCCGGCCCGACATGGCCGACGCAGAAGCCGCGCGTGCCGCCGGAGAAGCGGCCGTCGGTGATCAGCGCCACCTTCTCGCCGACGCCCAGGCCGTAGAGCGCCGCCGTGGTCGACAGCATCTCGCGCATGCCGGGGCCGCCCTTGGGCCCTTCGTAGCGGATGACGATCACCTCGCCTTCCTTGAACTTGTTGTTCACGACGGCGTCGAAGGCGGCTTCCTCGCTGTCGTAGCAGCGCGCCGGGCCGGTGAAGACCAGGCGCTGCATGCCGGCCACCTTCACGATCGCGCCGTCGGGCGCCAGGTTGCCCTTGAGGCCGACCACGCCGCCGGTCGGCGTGAGGCAGTTCTTCACGCGATAGACGACGTCCTGGTCGTCCGGGAACTTCACGTCGGCATGGTTCTCGGCCAGCGTCTTGCCGGTCGCCGTCAGCACGTCGCCATGCAGCAGGCCGGCATCGAGCAGCTCCTTGATGACGATGGGGATGCCGCCGACATTGTAGAGATCGAACGCCACGTACTTTCCGCCCGGCTTGAGATCGGCGATGTAGGGCGTCTTCTTGAAGATCTTGGCGACGTCGTGCAGGTCGAACTTGATGCCGCATTCATGCGCCATCGCCGGCAGGTGCAGGCCGGCATTGGTCGAGCCGCCGGTCGCCGCCACGACGACCGCGGCGTTCTCGAAGGCTTCGCGCGAGCAGATGTCGCGCGGCCGGATGCCGAGCCGCAGCAGGTTCATCGCCGCCTCGCCCGAAGCCTCGGCGTACTGGTCGCGCGTCTCGTAGGGCGCCGGCGCGCCGGCCGAGCCGGGCAGCGCCAGGCCGATCGCCTCGGAGACGCAGGCCATGGTGTTGGCGGTGAACTGGCCGCCGCACGAGCCCGCCGACGGGACAGGCGGCGCATTCGAGCTCGTGCAGGTCGGCATCGGAGAACTTGCCGGCGGCATGCATGCCGACGCCCTCGAACACGTCGACCACGGTGACGTCCTTGCCGCGGAACTTGCCGGGCAGGATCGAGCCGCCATACATGAAGCACCGACGGCACGTTCAGCCGCAGCATGGCCATCATCATGCCGGGCAGCGACTTGTCGCAGCCCGCCAGGGTCACCATGGCGTCGTAGCAGTGGCCGCGCATGGTGAGCTCGACCGAATCGGCGATCAGGTCGCGGCTGGCCAGCGAGGACTTCATGCCCTGGTGGCCCATGGCGATGCCGTCGGTCACGGTGATGGTGGTGAACTCGCGCGGCGTGCCGCCGCCGCGGTCGACGCCGATCTTGACGGCCTGGGCCTGGCGGCTGAGCGCGATGTTGCACGGCGCGGCCTCGTTCCAGCAGGTCGCCACGCCCACGATCGGCTGGGCGATCTGCTTTTCGTTGAGGCCCATGGCGTAGAGATACGACCGGTGAGGCGCCCGCTCCGGTCCGACCGTCGTGTGCCGGCTCGGCATCTTCGCCTTGTCGAAGGTGGGATTGGGATGCAGCTTGGGTTGCTTTTTCTTGGCCATTTGCGCCTGATCTCCGCCTGATGCCGCACGCTGTGAAAACGGCCCGAACTTTACTCAGGGTCGCAGCCAATTCATAGGGTTTGGACCGAGCTTGTAAGGCCACGACACAAAATGACAGATAGTTCCCAAGTCCAAATCCGCCGCCTGATGCCAGCGGACGCGCGTCTGTACAGAGAGATCCGGCTGGAAGCGCTTCAACAGGCCCCGGAAGCTTTCGGCAGCACCTTTGAGCACGAATGCTCGCGGTCGCTGGCGCAGTTTGAAGAGGCCCTGACGAAGGCGGATGTATTCGGGGCATTTCGCGAAACCGGTCTTCTCGGCATGGCCGGCTACCGCACGCAGGCCGGACCAAAGCAGGCGCACAAGGGCTTGCTGTGGGGCATGTACGTTCGCTCCATCGCACGTGGTACCGGCGTCGCCAAACGTCTCGTCGAAGCGGTTCTCGGTCATGCGAGAGAACGCGTTGAACTGGTTCAATTGACCGTCGTCAGCGAAAACGAAGCAGCGCAGCGGCTCTATCGCAGTTGCGGATTTGTCGCGTACGGACATGAAGTCCACGCTCTGAAGCAGGGCGGCCGCTACTACGATGAAGTTCTCATGGCCGCCGCACTCGACCCGCGGAATTAGGGCCGCAGACTCACACCTGCCAGTTCCCTACACTGCCGTCCGGGAGGAAACGTGCCGCTCTGGATACCGATAACCGTCGCCGCTGCGTTGTTTCAGAACATCCGCACGACGATGCAGCAGAAGATTCGCGGCATCCTGAGCGTCGATGGGGCCAACTTCGTGCGCTACCTCTACGGCGCGCCGCTGGCGCTCGGCATGCTGGCCTTCCTCGTGTTCGGCACCGGCCGGCAGGTGCCGTCGATCTCCCTGCCCTTTCTCGGGCTGGTGACGATCGCCGGTGTCGCCCAGATCGTCGCGACCTCGCTGATGATCCATGCCTTCTCGCTGCGCAACTACGCCGTCGGCACCGTCTACTCCAAGACCGAGACGGTGTTCGTGGCGCTGTTCGCCACCTTCATCGCCCACGAGCCGCTCAAGTTCGGCGCCTGGATCGGCATCCTGGTCTGCCTGGGCGGCGTCATGATCCTGAGCGTGCGCGGCTCGTTCGCCAATGTCCGGAGCGTGCTGGCCGACCTCACGCACAAGGGCGCGCTCTACGGCATTCTCTCGGGCGCCATCTTCGCCATCGCCGCCGGCACCATCCGCGAGGCCTCCAAGCTGCTGCCCGACGGCGACTTCATGATCCGCGGCATCACCGTGCTGGCCTGCATGAACACCATCCAGGTCGTGCTGATGGCGGCCTATCTCTCGCGCCGCGACCGGCCGCAGCTCGGCAAGGTCTGGTTCAACTGGCGCTCGTCGGTCTGGGTCGGCATCTTCAGCGTGCTGGGTTCGGCCGGCTGGGCGCTCGCCATGACGCTCGAGAACGCCGCCCTGGTGCGCGCCGTCGGCCAGATCGAGCTGGTCTTCACCTTCATCGCCTCGCACGTCGTGCTGAAGGAGCGGCCCTCCGTCGGCGAGTGGCTCGGCAGCATCCTCGTGGTGGGCGGCGTCGTACTCATTCTCATTGAGCGGTGAACGAATGACGGAAGCCAGCCCTCGGCCGCTTGCACGGCCTGCGCGTCCTCGACTTCTCGACCACCATCGCCGGCCCGCATTGCAGCCGCCTGCTGGCCGACATGGGCGCCGACGTGATCAAGGTCGAATCGCCCGAAGGCGACCTGATGCGCAGCCGGCCGGTGCAGCGCGACGGCGCCGGCACGATGTTCGGCCAGCTCAATGCCGGCAAGCGCTCGATCGTGCTCGACCTCAAGAAGCCCGAGGCGATCGCCGCGGTGAAGAAGCTGGTGGCGAAGGTCGACATCGTGCTGGAGAACTACCGGCCCGGCGTGATGAAGCGGCTGGGCCTCGACTATCCCGAACTGGCCAAGATCAATCCCAGGATCATCTACGGCGCCATCTCGGGCTACGGCCAGACCGGCCCCGCCGCCGGCCGGCCGGCCTATGCGCCGGTCATCCACGCCTCGACCGGCTACGACATGGCCCATCTCTTCTACCAGCAGGGCCGCGAGCGGCCGGACAATTGCGGCATCTTCGTCGCCGACTATGCCAGCGGCGCCTACGCCATGGGCGCCATCCTGGCGGCGCTGCACCAGCGCCACGTCACCGGCAAGGGCCAGATGGTCGACGTCTCGATGTTCGAGACCCTGGTCGGCATGCTGCTGGGCGAGGTCAACCGCGCGCAGTTCGACTTCGAGATGCCGTCGCGGCCGATGTACGGCCCGGTCGAGGCCAGGGACGGCTACGTCATGCTGGCGACGGCGAGCGAACGAACCTTCCAGGACATGGCGACGGCGGCCGGCCGGCGCGACTGGCTGACCGATCCGCGCTTCGAGAAATACGCCGACCGGCGCATGAACTGGGACCAGTTCGTCGACGAGTTCGAGGCGTGGTCGAAGACGCTCACGGTCAAGGAGTGCGTCGCGGCGCTGGAGAAGCACGGCGTGCCCTGCTCGCCCTATCTCACCGTGACCGAAGCGCTGCAGGACCCGCAGGTCGCGCATCGCGGCTCGCTGTGCACCATCGAGGACAGCGCCGGTTCGTACAAGTCGCCCGCGCCGCCCTTCCGCTTCTCCGGCTCAGCGCTGCAGAGCGGCCCGAAGGTCGCCGGGCTGGGTGAGCACACCAGGAGCGTCCTGGCGGAAGCCGGCCTCAGCGAGGCCGAGATCAAGGCCCTGGTGAAATGATCGATCCGCGGACGCCCATCCTGGTCGGCTGCGGCCAGATCACCGACACCACCGGCAAGCCGTCGAGCGAGCGCTCCAATGTCGCGTTTTGCGCCGAAGCCGCCCGGCTCGCGCTCGGCGACACAGGCGCGTCGATCGGCCCGGAAGCGCTCGGCCGCAAGATCGATGCGCTGGCCGTCCTGGAATTCTTCCCCGACGTCAGTCCGCGCTTCGCCTCGCCCTTCGGCCGCTGCACCAACCCGCCCAAGAGCGTCGCCAATCGCCTGGCCGCGGCGCCGCGCCAGCTCATCTACACCCACCAGGGCGGCAACATGCCCCAGTACCTCGTCAACCGCTTCGCCGAGGAGATCGCCAGCGGCGAGACCGGGCTGGCGCTGATCTGCGGCGCCGAATTGCTGCGCTCGACGCAGAATGCGCGCAAGGCCGGGCTGAAGATCGACCACAACGAGGATCCCGGCGGCGAGCCGACCCGGGTCGGCGACAAGCGCTTCGGCTTCTCCGACGAGGAGGCGCGGCACGAGCTGCGGGCCGCGATCCATTTCTATCCCCTGCTGGAGAACGCCATCCGCGGCGGCCTGAAGCGCGACGTCGCCAGCCACATGACGGCGATGGGCCGGCTGTTCGCGCGGCTGGCGGCGGTCGCCAAGGCCAATCCGTTGGCCACGCGGCGCGAGGGCTACAGCGCCGAGCGCCTGGCGACGATCTCCGACGACAATCGCTGGATCTGCTTTCCCTACCCGCGGCTGATGAACGCCAACGCCATCATCGACCAGGCGGCCGCCGTGCTGATGACCTCGGTCGAGCAAGGCGCGCGAATGGGGCATTCCGCCGGAGCGCTGGGTGTTCCTGCATGGCTGCGCCGACGGCACCGACACCTGGGTGGTGTCGGAGCGCGACCGCCTCGACGCCTCGCCCGCCATCAGGGGCTGCGCCCGGGTCGCGCTCGACATGGCGGGCAAGACGGCGGCCGACGTCGCGGCCTTCGACCTCTACAGCTGCTTTCCCTCGGCGGTCGAAGTGGCGATGAAGGAGATCGGCATCGCCGACGGACGATCCGCGGCCGATCAGCGTGACCGGCGGCCTGCCCTTCTTCGGCGGGCCCGGCAACAACTACGTCACCCATTCGATCGCCGAGATGATGAACGTGGTGCGCCGCAAGCCCGGTTCGTTCGGCATGGTGACGGCCAACGGCAACTACCTCACCAAGCACTCCGCCGGCCTCTACTCGACCGAACCGACCGAGGGCCCGTGGCGGCGCGAGGATCCGAAGAAGCTGCAGGCCGAGCTCGATGCCCGGCCCAAGCGAGCGCGTGAACACCAGGCCCGGCGGCACCGGCACGATCGAGACCTATTGCGTGGCCTACGGCAAGGACGCGCCGGAGAAGGCCTATATCCTCGGCCGCCTCGACGGCTCGGGCGATCGCTTCGTCGCCATGGCCGGCAACGATCCGGCCCTGCTGGCCGACATGCTGACGCGCGAGCAGCTTGGGCGTAAGGTCAGCGGTCAGCGCAGAAAGACGGCCGCAACGTCTTCCGGCCGATTTAGGCCGAGGAAACCATGCCCAACATGCTGAATGCCGCGCAGACGGCCGAGTTCAACGAAAAGGGCTTCACCTATGCGCGCGGCCTGTTCGCGCCCGACGAGGTGAAGCTCCTGACCGACGCGATGGAGCAGGATCCCGCGGTGCGCTCCAGCATCCTCGACCGGCGCGACGGCGAGGGCCGCGCGACGCGCATCGCGCTGTGGAACCGTGCCGGCGATTCGCGTCTACGGCCTGGCCGCGCGCAGCCAGCGCATGGTCGACACCTCGGCGCGCGCTGCTGGGCGGCCCGGTCTATCACTACCAGTCGAAGCTCACGGCCAAGGAGCCGGAGGTCGGCGGCGCCTGGGAATGGCACCAGGACTACGGCTACTGGTACTACAACGGCTGCCTCCGGCCCGACCTGCTGTCGGTCATGGTGGCGCTCGACAAGACCACCGCGAGAACGGCTGCCTGCAGATCGCCACCGGCTCGCACAAGCTCGGCCGCATCGACCACACGCCGCTGTCGCCGACCCAGAACGAGGTCGATCCCAAGCGCATGCCGCTACATCCTCGAGCACTGCCCGATCGAGTATTGCGAGCTCGAGGCCGGCGACGCGCTGATCTTCCACTGCAACGCCATCCACCGCTCCGACGCCAACCGCTCGGCCAACCGGCGCTGGACCCTGCTGATCTGCTACAACCGGGTCGACAACGACACGATCATCAAGACCGACGACCGCTACTTCGTGCCGCTCGAGACGGTCGACGACGAAGCCATCCGCCGCGCCGGCCTGCGCTTCGCCCGCGGCGACAACCAGGAGCACTTCGCGTCGCGGCCCTACGTGCCGGACCTGCGCAAGGCGTCGTAACGGCGGTGGCATCCCTTGGACGTCCGCCCGCGCCAGGACGAGCGACATCCAGACCGCCGTGGCGATGGTGGAACGCAGCCGACGCCAGCATCAGAAATATCAGCCGACCTTCTGGCGAAAGGCCGCGAACTCGGCGGCGGCAACGGAGACGTTCTTCACCAGGCTGGTCGATGAGCCCGGCGCGTTCTTCCTGGTCGCCACCGAAGGCAGCGAGCTCCAGGGCTTCCTGATCGCCCGCAAGTTCCCGGCGCCGCCGGTGTTCGATCCCGGCGGCGAGACGTATCTGATCGACGATTTCTGCGTCCTCGAACCGCACCTTTGGCTGACGGTCGGCGAGGCGCTGCTGTCCCACGCCTCGACACTGATCCACGAGCACGGCGGCGCGCAGATCGTCGTGGTCTCGGCCGACCGCGATCTCGCCAAGAACGAGATGCTGCGGCGCTCCGACCTCACCATCGCCTCGAACTGGTGGACCAGGCCGCTAGGCTGACCGCGCGTCTCGCAGCTTCTCTCCGGAACCGCGTTGGTACCGCTTGAGACCTCGATCCCCGAGCCGCTTCAGCGCCGCGCTCAATCGCGCGCGGGTCTGTTCGGCCTGGGCGCGGCGCTCGCGCTGCTCCTCGACGACTTCCTCGGGCGCGCGCGACACGAACGCGGCGTTGCCGAGCTTGGCGTCGATCTTGGCGATCTCGTCGGTCAGCTTCCTGATTTCCTTCTGCAGGCGCGCGCGCTCGGCCTTGAGGTCGATGACGTCGCCGACCGGCAGGGCGTAGGTCGCCTCGCCCACCACGATCTGCAGCGCAGCCTTGGGCGCGGCGGCAGCCGCCTCGATGCCCTCGATGCGCGCCAGCCGCTCGATGGCGGCGCGGTGCACGTCGAGGCGCTTGCTCGTGGCATCGTTCGCACCCACGACCAGGAGCTTCAGCTTGGCGCCGGCCGGCACGTTCAGCTCGGCGCGGGCCGAGCGGATGTCGGAGATCAGCTTCACCAGCCAGCCGATCTCGCCTTCGGCCGCGGCATCGGTCGGCGCCGGCACCGGCCAGGGCTGGCCGATCAGCATGCCATGCTCGGCACGGTGGCCGAGCTTGTCCCACAGTTCCTCGGTGATGAACGGCATCACCGGATGCAGGAGCTTGACCGTCTCGCGCAGCACGAAGGCCGTGACGGCGCGTGTCTCGTCCTTGTCCGGCCCGTCGTCGCCCTGCAGGATCGGCTTGCTGAGCTCGACGTACCAGTCGCAGACGATGCCCCAGATGAACTCGTAGAGCGCCGTCGCCGCCTCGTTCAGCCGGAATTCCGCCAGCGCCTTGTCGACCGTCGCGTTGGCGCGTGCCAGCTCGCCCAGCATCCACTTGTTGACCGTGAGCTTCACCGACGCCGGATCGAAATCCTTGGGCAACGCCGCACCGTTCATCTCGGCAAAGCGCGTGGCGTTCCACAGCTTGGTCGCGAAGTTGCGCGAACCTTCGACGCGGGACGGCGCGAAGCGGACGCGGCCCGCTTGCGACGCCGCAATCGACGTCATGGTGAAGCGCAGCGCATCGGCGCCGTATTTGTCGATCAGCTCCAGGGGGTCAGTCACGTTCCCCTTCGACTTCGACATCTTCTGGCCCTTCTCGTCCGTCACCAGCCCGTGCAGGTAGACGGTGTGGAACGGCACCTCCTTCATGAACTGCATGCCCATCATCATCATGCGGGCGACCCAGAAGAACAGGATGTCCCAGCCGGTCACCAGCACGTTGGTCGGGTAGTATTTCGCCAGCTCGACCGTCTGCTCCGGCCAGCCCAGGGTGGAGAACGGCCACAGCGCCGAGCTGAACCAGGTGTCGAGCACGTCGGGGTCGCGCTGCAGGGCCACGTCCTTGCCGTAGTGCGCGCGCGCCTCGTGCTTCGCCTCGTCTTCGGTCAGCGCCACGAAGATCTTCTTGTCCGGCCCGTACCAGGCGGGAATTTGATGGCCCCACCAGAGTTGGCGCGAGATGCACCACGGCTCGATGTTCTCCATCCAGCGGAAGAATTCCTCGCGCCCGCGCTCGGGCACGAACTTCACGCGGCCGTCGCGCGCCGCCGCGATCGGCGCCTCGGCGAGCTTCCTGGCGTCGGCGTACCATTGCTCGGTCAGGAAAGGTTCGACCGGCACGCCGCCGCGGTCGCCGTAGGGCACGGCGTGGGTATGCGGCTCGATCTTCTCGACCAGGCCCAGCTCCTCCATCTCCGCCACGATCTTCTTGCGCGCGTCGAAGCGGTCGAGCCCGCGATATTTCTCCGGCGCCTTGTCGTTCAGCCGGGCGAACTTGTCGAAGATGCTGATGGCCTCGAGGTTGTGGCGGCGGCCGACCTCGAAATCGTTGAAGTCGTGCGCCGGAGTGATCTTGACGGCGCCCGAGCCCTTCTCGGGATCGGAATAGTCGTCGGCCACGATCGGAATCCGGCGGCCGACCAGCGGCAGGATGGCGTGCTTGCCTATGAGGTGCTTCCACTTGGGATCGTCGGGATGCACGGCAACGCCGGTGTCGCCCAGCATGGTTTCGGGCCGGGTGGTCGCCACGACGATGTGCTCGTCGCTGCCCTCGATGGGATAGCGGAAGTACCACAGGCTGCCCCTGACCTCGCGCGATTCGACCTCGAGGTCGGAGATCGCCGTCAGCATCTTGGGGTCCCAGTTGACCAGGCGGTTGTCCTTGTAGATCAGGCCGGCCTTGTAGAGATCGACGAACACTTTCAGGACAGCGCGCGACAGGCCCTCGTCCATGGTGAAGCGTTCGCGCGACCAGTCGCACGAGGCGCCGAGGCGACGGAGCTGGCTGGTGATGGTGCCGCCCGAATAGGCCTTCCATTCCCAGACCTTGGCGAGGAACTCCTCGCGGTTCAGCAGCTTCTTGTTGCCGTCGCCTTTATCCGCGCCCTCGACGGCAAGGCCGATGCCTTCCTGATCGAGGTTGCGCACCACGACCATTTGCGTGGCGATGCCGGCATGGTCGGTGCCGGGCTGCCACAGCACGTCGTCGCCCTTCATGCGGCGCCAGCGGATCAGCACGTCCTGCAGCGTGTTGTCGAGCGCGTGGCCCATGTGCAGGCTGCCCGTGACGTTGGGCGGCGGGATGACGATGCAGTACGGCGGCTTCTGCTGCTCCGGATGGGCGCGGAACGCGCCGCTCTTCTCCCACTCCGGGTAGAGGCGGGCTTCGATCTCCTTGGGGTCGTAGGTCTTGTCGAGCATCTCTTGCCTTATAACGAAAAACGCCACGGAGGTGGCACCGTGGCGTTCGATTCCTGGGGGGTGCCTGGGGTCAGCGGCGGGTCAGCCGGACGATCTCGCGTTCGACATAGCGCTCGACCATGGGCGGCAGGTTGCGGTCGAGCCACTCCTTCAGCATCGGCCGCAGCATCTCCTTCACCAGATCTTCCACGGTCTTGCCGCTGCCGCCGACGGACGGACCCGGATCGGGCGCAACCGGCGGCGGCACGCTGTCCTGGACGGCCTGATTGAGGCGGGCGAACGCCGATGTCGCGGCGCCGGCGACTGCCGCGCCAACCAGTGAGGACTCGGGCCGCGGCGGTTCGACGGAGGGCTGCGGCATGTCGGCGGCGTGCACCGGGTCGATCCGCGGCAGCGGGATTGCCGGCGACGCGTCACCGGCACCGGGCTTGGCGTCCTCGATCAGGTCGGTGAGCATCAGCACGTCGTCGTGCCCGTCGGGCCGAGATTTCGCGTCCGTTTCCGGCGGTGCAACGCCCGGTCGACCGGCCTGGGTCGCCGCCTGCTGGCTGCTCACCTGGGCGCGCGCCTCGTCGTCGGAGATGATCTTGCGGATGGACGCCAGAATGTCGTCCATCGATGGGTCGTTGTTGGCACTCCTGGGATCGCTCATCGATTGCTCCCAAAGCCCCCGCTCGTCGATGTCGTCGGGGCCGGCGTCGGCGGCTTGCCCGAGTCGCCGGTCCCCCAGCCGATCCACTTGGACCCGACCTCGTTATAATACCTCTCTTCGTCGTAATATTCGACCGGCAGTGCCAGGGTACGCGCCGTCAGCCGGCCGACGCCGGCCAGCACGCCGTAATAGGCAACCTGCACGTCATGCCGGGCCTGCACCAGGCTGACCTGGGAATTGAGCAGTTCCTGCTCGGCGTTCAACACGTCGAGCGTGGTGCGCGAACCGACCAGGGCTTCCTGGCGCACGCCGTTCAAGGCGACTTCGTTGGCACGGACCTGCGCCTCGAACGAAGTGACGCGCGAGCGCGAGGAGTCGAGCTGGCGCCAGGCGCGGATCACGTTCTCGGCCTGCGCGCGTCGCGCGCTGTCGAGTTCGTTGCGGCGCTGGCCGACCAGTTCCTTGGCCTGGCGCACGCGCGACCATTCGCTGCCGTTCTGATAGATCGGCACCGTCGCCTGCACGCGCAAACCGTAGGTGTAGTACTGGTCGGTCGGAACCTGCAGGTCGAACTGCTGCTGGATGACGCCGACCAGATTGACCTGGGGCAGCAGGTCGCCGACGGCGCTGTTCACGCCATAGCTGGCGGCGGAGATTCGATACTGGGCGCTGACGGCGCGCGGCCCGAAATCCATCGCCAGCGAGATCGCCTCGTCCTCGCTGATCGGCAGTCCGCCGATCAGGGGAATTTCGCCGAGCCGGCCGGGCTTCTGTCCGATGGCGCGCTGGAAAGCCGCCTCGGCGATGCGGATCTGCGCCTCGGCCTGCACCAGGTCGGCCCTGGCGCCCTCGAGCCGCGCTTCGGCCTGCGACACGTCGGTGATGGTGAGCTCGCCGACGCGGAAGCGTTCGCGGGTGGCATCGAGCTGCTGGATGAGCACGAGCACGTTGTTGCGGCGCGCATCGGCGATGGCGATGTTCTGCACCAGGTCGGCGTACGACGTGACGGCCGCCAGGAGGACGTTCTGCTCGGTGTCGGCGAGCGAGGCGCGCTGCGCCTGGATGTTGGCCTGCGCCGCCTTGGTGTCGGCCACCGTCTTGCCGCCGCGGAACAGCGGCTGGACCACCTGAAGGGTCGTGAAGCGGCCGTTCAGGATGTAGTAGGTGGCGGGCGCCCGGATCGAAATGGAATCCTGCTCGACCTTGTTGTACTCGAGCGAGAGCGTGACCCTCGGCCGCCAGTTGGCGACGGCCTGGGCGAGGGTTTCGTCGGTCTGCCGCAGCAATGCGCGGCTGGCCAGCAGGTCGGGGTTGCTGTTGTAGGTGGTCGACAGCGCCTGAACCAGGCTCTGCGACCAGGCGTCAGAAGCGGCCCCCAACCCGACCGCGAGGGCGCACACCGTTGCTGCGCGCGCGAGCCTCAAGCTGGGCCGGATACGCATTTAAATTACCCCCGTCTGTAGCTGGTACCCTATCACTGGTATGAACGGCATTGGTAGCCCTAGAACTGACCGGCCATATCTACCAAAAGGTCATCTATCAAAAGGTGAACCGTGGCGCCGGTGCAAAACCCGGCAGAGACGGCGTGCCGCTGTCGAACAGTGGACGCCCCGATGCCAGGCCACCCTCCTTCATGAAGAGCTGCGCCACACCCGATGCACCGGGCGTGCCGGCGATTACAGTCGTCAATCGGCCGCCCTCCGCCAATTGATCGAAAATCGTCTGGGGCACGATCTGGACCGCACCTTCGATCAGGATCACGTCGTAGGGCCCCGATGCGGCGGCCCCCTGCTCCAGTTCGCCGATCGTCTGTCGAATGCCGGTGATGCCCAATTCCTTCGCTGTCCGTTCGGCGGCGGCCAGCAAGGCCGGGTCGCTCTCCACGGCAACGACGGAGTGCACCAACCGTGCCAATAACGCGGCGCCGTAGCCCGGGCCGGACGCGACCACCAGGGCACGATCTTCGGGGCGTGCCTGCAGGGTCTGGATCAGCCGGGCCAGGACCATCGGCTCCATCAGGTAGCGGCCGTTGCCGAGCGGCACGTCGTCGTCGGCGTAGGCCACCGAACGCGTCGCTTCGGGCAGGAAGCGCTCCCGGGGCAGCTCGCCGATCGCCGCCAGCAGCTGGGCGTTGGTCACCCGGTTGGGCCGGAGCTGGCTGTCGATCATGTTGCGGCGCGCGAGCGCGAAATCCGTCATGGGGTGACCTCAAGATATTGCGTTGTTTTATAGGCGGCGGCCGGCAATAGCGTCAAAGGGCGCACGGTCGCGGCCGGCTTGACCCTTGTTGCGCGGCATGCGTATAGCACCGCGCTCCTCGTGCGGCCTGGTGGCAGAGTGGCTATGCAGCGGACTGCAAATCCGCGTATGCCGGTTCGATTCCGGCCCAGGCCTCCACAAATCGCACGATCCGGACTCCCCGAGCCCAGGGGCCTTGCGTGGGCGCGGATGCTCTGTCAAAACCGCGCCCTCGCGCCCGGCATGCCGCGCCGGCGCACGGCTTCCGATCCGGAGTAGCTCAGCGGTAGAGCACGCGGCTGTTAACCGCTAGGTCGGGGGTTCGAATCCCTCCTCCGGAGCCAATTCTGGGCCGCTCTCATCCGGGGGCGGCCCTTTTTGCGTCCGGAGTTTTGCCATGGCTGCGCCTCCCCTGCCCAACGAAACGGTCGAGCTGGTCGGCCATGAGGTGGCGTTCCAGGGCTACTTCCGCGTCGGTCGCTATTTCTTCCGCCATGGCCTCTACCAGGGTGGCCAGAGCGCCGTCCTGAGGCGCGAAGTGTTCGAGCGCGGACACGCCGCGGCCGTGCTGCCCTACGATCCGCTGCGCGACGAGGTCGTGCTGATCCGCCAGTTCAGGGCGGGCGCCTATGTCGCCAAGCGCCATCCCTGGACCTGGGAGATCGTCGCCGGAATCATCGAGCACGACGAATCGCCCGAGGAGCTGGTGCGGCGCGAGGCCGTCGAGGAGGCCGCGCTCGAGATCAAGGACGTCATCGCCATGCACGACGTGGTGATAAGCCCGGGGGCCTGCTCCGAGACCTGCGCATGCTTCCTGGGAAGGGTCGACACGACCAACGCCGGCGGAATCTTCGGCCTGGAATCGGAAGGCGAGAACATCCTGGTCAAGGTGCTGCCCTTCGCCGAGGCGCGCGCCATGCTGGAGCGCGACGAAATCGGCAACGCCATCGGCGTGATCGCCCTGCAGTGGCTGGCGCTCAATCGCGACGCGGTGCGGGCGCGCTGGCGCTAGCACGATGCCGCACGCTCTGCGCCGCCGTGCAGCATCCCTGCCCATCTTTCGCTTGACGTTCCTGAGCAATGTTGTGGCTTATCCCTGTCGACACTCACGCCAAGAGGATCGACAGATGGGCCCTCAAACAACCCACGCTCTCCGGCTTCTTCGGTTCCGGTCCGCTGGCATTGCCTGCACGGATTGTCGGTTGCTGCGGTTCGAAAAGGCCCTGTTGCCCGTGACGGTAATTTCAGATCCCGGCAACGGCACGCAAAAATTCCTTTTGTTGCGCGCGGGGCCGACAGGGCGAGAACGCTGCGACGAAAGCAGGCGCCATGCGCGCGACTAAGGTCCCTGATTGGCATATCGCTTGCGGAAATTGCGGAAATTCCCTGGGCGAGCCGCCGCCGTCGCCTCGAAAGCCATGGCCGCATCACGAACTGCGCGACGGAAGGAACGCGGCAAGGCTGGTTGCCTTGGCCCCGGCTCCCTGTCTACCGTCCGCCGGGGAAGCGCGGGCCAAGCAGAGCGAGCACGTCATGGATGTCCGGTCAGGTTTCATCGATAGCATCGGCAACACGCCGCTGATCAAGCTGATCGCCGCCTCGAAGGCGACGGGATGCGATATCTACGGCAAGGCGGAGTTCCTCAATCCGGGCGGCTCGGTCAAGGATCGCGCGGCCCTCGCCATCATCGAGGACGCCGAGAAGCGCGGCCAGCTCAAGCCCGGCGGCGTGATCGTCGAGGGCACCGCCGGCAATACCGGCATCGGCATCGCCCTGGTCGCCAATGCACGCGGCTACCGCTCGGTGATCGTGATGCCCGAGACGCAAAGCCAGGAAAAGAAGGACATGCTGCGCCTGTGCGGCGCCGACCTCCGGCTGGTGCCGGCCGTGCCTTATGCCAACCCCGGCAACTACGTGCGCTACTCCGGCAAGCTCGCCGAGGAGCTCGCCGCCACGGAACCGAACGGCGCGATCTGGGCCAACCAGTTCGACAACACCGCCAACCGCGACGGCCATTACCGCACGACCGGGCCGGAGATCTGGGACCAGACCAACGGCAAGGTCGACGGCTTCACCTGCTCGGTCGGCAGCGGCGGCACCCTGGGCGGCGTGGCGCGCGCGCTGAAGGAGCGCAACCCCAACGTCAAGATCGCGCTCAGCGACCCGATGGGCTCGGCGCTCTACAGCTGGTTCGTCAAGGGCGAGCTGAAGGCCGAAGGCAATTCGATCACCGAGGGCATCGCCAACGGCCGCGTCACGGCCAACCTCGAAGGCACGCCGATCGACATGGCCTACCAGATCACCGACGAGGAAGCCCTGCCCGTGCTGTTCGACCTGATCGAGCATGAGGGACTGGTGCTGGGCGGCTCGACCGCCATCAACATCGTGGGCGCCATGCGGCTCGCCCGCGACCTCGGTCCGGGCAAGACCGTGGTCACCATCCTGGCCGACGGCGGCCAGCGCTATCAGTCCAAGCTGTTCAATCCGGCATTCCTGCGCGAGAAGAACCTGCCGCTGCCGCCGTGGATGAAATGAGCCGCCCATGCCTGCCGGCTTGAGCGAGGTCGCGGCGCTGGATGCGGCCGATCCCCTGCGTGCAATGCGGGATCGCTTCCATCTGCCGAGCGACGTCATCTATCTGGACGGCAATTCCCTGGGCCCCGCGCCGAAATCGGTGTTCGCCGAGCTCGAACGGACGGCGCGGCAGGAATGGGCCGAGGGCTTGATCCGGAGCTGGAACACGGCCGGCTGGTTCGCGCTGACCGACACGCTGGGCGATCGCGTCGGACGACTGATCGGCGCCGAGCCCGGTGAAACGGTGGTGACCGACACCACGTCGATCAACGTCTACAAGGCGCTCCATGCTGCGCTCAGCCTGCGTCCGGACCGCCGCGGTCATCCTGGCGGAAGCCGACAGCTTCCCGACCGACCTGTACATGGCCGAAGGCGTCGCGGCGTCGCGCGCCGGCGTCACACTCCGTCTCGCCCCCGGCGGGACCGACCTCGGGCTCGCTGATCGACGACCAGACGGCGGTGGTGCTGATCAACCATGTCGACTATCGCACCGGCGCGCTGCGGGACATGATCGGCTTGACCGGGCAGGCGCACGCAGCGGGCGCCCTCGTCGTCTGGGATCTCTGCCACAGCGTCGGCGCGCTGCCGATCACCCTGAACGCGGCCGCTGCCGACTTCGCCATCGGCTGCACCTATAAATATCTGAACGGCGGTCCCGGCGCGCCGGCCTTCATCTTCGCCGCCCGCCGCCACCACGACCGCCTGGTCCAGCCCCTCTCCGGCTGGTGGGCGCATGCCCAGCCGTTCGCGATGGAGAACCGCTATCGTCCCGCCTCCGGCATCCGGAAGCTGCTGTGCGGCACCCAGCCGATCCTGTCGCTGAGCGCGCTCGAGGGCCGCGCTCGACGTGTTCGACTCGACGGACCTTGCGCAGCTCCGCGCCAAGAGCCTGGCCTTGACCCGTCTGTTCATGGATCTCGTCGAGCCCCTCTCCGCGGCGTTCGGCACCAGGATCATCACGCCGCGTTCCGATGCCTCGCGCGGCAGTCACGTGGCGGTCACGCACGAGCACGCCTACCCGATCGTCCAGGCGCTGATCGCCCGCGGCGTGATCGGCGATTTCCGGGCGCCCGACATCATGCGTTTCGGCTTTACGCCGCTTTATCTCCGATATTGCGACGTGTTCGACGCGGCGGCGACATTGGGCGACGTCCTGCGCACGCAAGCGTGGCGCGATCCGGTTTTTTCGGCTCGTGCCGCGGTGACCTGAGGGCAATCATGAGTTCGCGTCGTCGTCTGCGGCAGCCTCAACATGGACGTGGTCGTGCAGAGCGCGCGCCGGCCGGCCACCGGCGAAACCATACTGGGCGCCACCGTGTCGTTCCTGCCCGGCGGCAAGGGCCTCAACCAGGCGGTCGCGGCCGCTCGTCTCGGCGTGGCGACGGCGATGATCGGGGCGGTCGGCAACGATGCCTTCTCCAACAGCCTGCGCGCCTTCCTCGCCGACAACGACATCGACTGCACCGGCGTGCGCGAGATCGACGGACCGGCGACCGGCGTCGCGCTGATCCAGGTCGCCCAGAAGGACAACGCCATCACCGTCGCCTCCGGCGCCAACCTCCACTTCACCAAGGAGATGGTCCGCGAGGCGCCGCGCGACGACGAGGTCTGGGTGGCGCAGTTCGAGACGCCGATCGCCGCGACCGAGGCGATCCTGAAGCAGGCGCGCGCCGCGGGCGCCCGCACCATCCTGAACCTGGCGCCGTTCGTGCCGCATGCCGACCGCCTGATGAAGGCGGTCGACGTGGCCGTGCTGAACGAGATCGAGCTGTCGCAGGCGACCGGAACGAAGCTGCGGGCCGCCAGTCCCGTGCGCGAGGTCGCCGCCGCCTGCGAGAAGCTGCGCGCCAAGGGCGCGCGCGCCGTCGTGGCGACGCTGGGCGCACGCGGCGCCGTCGTGGTGACGGCGGACGGCGCGACGGCCATCCCCGCCTTCAAGGCCAAGGTCGTCGACACGACCGGCGCCGGCGACTGCTTCGTGGGCGCGCTGGCCGCGCGGATGTCGGCCGGCGCCACGCCCGTCGAGGCGGCACGCTATGCCAGCGCCGCGGCCGCCTGTTCCGTCGAGCGGCTGGGTGCTGCGCCCTCGATGCCGACGGCGCAGGAAGTTGCGGCGCGGCTGGCGAGGGCCTAAATCCTTAAAATGGTCGAAGAACTCTTCAGGCAGGACGCCTATCTCAAGGACGCCGACGCCACCGTGACCGCGCTCGAGGAGCGCGGCGTGCGGCTGGACCGCTCCATCTTCTATCCGACCGGCGGCGGGCAGCCCGGCGACACCGGCCTGCTGCGCTGGGACGGCGGCGAGGCCCGCATCGTCGATGCGGTGAAAGCCGATGGTGCAGACGTGCTGCACGTTCTGGCGCCCGACGCGCCCAGGCCCGCGGTCGGCACGAAGGTCCACACCGTCCTCGACTGGGACCGCCGGCTGCTGCACATGCGCATGCATACGGCACTCCACGTCATGTCGGCGGTGATCAAGGGCAACGTCACCGGCGGCCAGGTCGGCGCCGACAAGAGCCGGCTCGACTTCAACCTCGAGGGCGAGGTCCCGGCCAAGGAATGGGTGACCGAGGAGATCAACAAGCTGATCGCGCTCGACCGGCCGGTGACGCCGCAATGGATCACCGACGAGGAGCTCACCGCGCGGCCCGAGCTGGTGAAGACCATGAGCGTGCGCCCGCCGATGGGCGCCGGCCGCGTGCGCCTGCTCGCCATCGAAGGCATCGACCTGCAGGCCTGCGGCGGCACGCATGTCGCGCGCACCGGCGAGATCGGCCGCGTCGAGTGCATCAAGATCGAGAACAAGGGCAAGATGAACCGGCGCTTCGTCATCGCGCTGGCCTAGAGGAAATCCAGATGGACTACGCAAGACCCGACGCGCTGGTCAGCACCGACTGGCTGGCCGCCCGCCTCGACGCGCCGGACATCCGCCTGGTCGACGGCTCGTTCTACCTGCCGGCCCAGAAGCGCGACCCCAAGGCGGAGTTCGTGCAGCAGCACATTCCCGGCGCGGTGTTCTTCGACATCGACGAGATCGCCGACACGTCGAGCCCGCTGCCCCACATGCTGCCGTCGGCCGAGAAGTTCTCGGCGCGCGTGCGCAAGCTCGGGCTGGGCGACGGCAACAAGATCGTGGTCTACGACACCACGCCGATGCTGGGCGCCACGCGCGTGTGGTGGATGTTCCGCGCCATGGGCCACAAGGATGTCGCGGTGCTCGACGGCGGCCTGCCCAAGTGGATGAGCGAGGGCCATCCGGTCACCGACGATCCGACGCCGCCGCGCGAACGGCACTTCACGGCGCGCATCGACAATACGCTGGTGCGGTCGGTCGACGACGTGAAGGCCCTGATCGACAGCAAGCGCGAGCAGATCGTCGATGCGCGCGCAGCCAACCGCTTTCGCGGCGAGGCGCCGGAGCCGCGCGCCGGCCTGCGCGGCGGTCACATGCCCGGCGCGTTCAACCTGCCCTACAACGAGCTGCTCGATCCCAAGACCGGCACCATGCTGCCGGCCGACAAGCTTGCGGCGCGCATCGCCGCGTCCGGCCTCGACCCGTCGAAGAAGGTGACGGCGAGCTGCGGCTCGGGCGTCAGCGCCTGCGTCGTGGCGCTCGGCCTCTACCTGACCGGCGCGCCGGAAGCGGCGATCTACGACGGCTCGTGGACCGAATGGGGCGGCCGTGCCGACACGCCCATCGTCACCGGCGCCTGAACTGGCGCCTGATCTCTTCGCCCACCAGCCGCCGCCGCGCGCGGACGGCCGGCTGCCGATCACGGTCACGCATCTGGCGATGGCGCCGGCCGACTGGACGCGGCGCGGCTTGCCGCCCGACATCGACGTGGTGCTGGAAAGGATCGCGGTGCCGACCGCCGCCTTCTACCGCGAGCTCTACGACCGCGTCGGCCGGCCCTGGCTGTGGTACGAGCGGCGCCTGCTGTCCGATGCCGCCCTCGCCGCGCTCCTGGCGCAGCCCGGGCATGAACTGCACGTCGCCCGTCACGACGGCGACCTGGTCGGCTATTTCGAACTGGCCGGCGACGAACTGGTCTTTTTCGGCCTGACCCTCGCCTATGTCGGCCGCCGCATCGGCCCGTGGCTGCTCGACCGGGCCGTCGAACGGGCTTTTGCCCGCGGCACGACGCGGCTCGTCCTCAACACCAACACGCTCGACCATCCGCGCGCGCTCGACACTTATCGCAGAGCGGGCTTTCGCCCCGTGCGCAGCGAGGCCAGGGAATTGCAGGATCCGCGCGTGCTGTGGCCCGACCTCTATCGCTGGCCGCCGCGCTGAAGCGTGTGCCATAGTGCGATCCCATGACCAGCAAGAAAACCTACACCCGCCCCGACACCGTTCTCGCCGTCGCCGGGCGCGATCCCGCCAACAATTTCGGCATCGTCAATCCGCCCGTCTATCACGCCTCGACCATCCTCTCCCCGACCATGGAGAAGTTCGAGAATCGCGTTCCGTTCGAGGGCTACGGCTACGGCCGCAACGGCACGCCGACCCAGAAGGCGCTGGAGGACGCGGTCGCCGCCATCGAGGGCGCGCATCGCTCGATCGCCGTGCAGTCCGGCCTCGCCGCCGTCACCGGCGCGATCGTGGGCTTCCTGAAGACCGGCGATCACATGCTGCTGACCGACAACGCCTACGGCCCGGCGCGGCGCTTCGCCAACACCACGCTCAAGAATTTCGGCGTCGAGACGACCTTCTTCGATCCCATGATCGGCGCCGGCATCGAGAAGCTGATCCAGCCCAACACCAAGGTGGTCTATCTCGAGGCGCCCGGCTCGCAGACCTTCGAGGTGCAGGACGTCGACGCCATCGCCGCGGTCGCCAAGAAGCACGGCGCGGCCGTCCTGATCGACAATACCTGGGCGACGCCGCTCTTCTTCAAGCCGTTCGACCACGGCTGCGATCTCTCGATTCACGCCGGCACCAAGTACATCGTCGGCCATTCCGACGCCATGATGGGCATCATCTCCTGCGCCACGCGGCAGATGTTCGAGACGGCGAAGACCGCCTGCCAGAGCTTCGGCTTCCACGCCGCGCCCGACGACTGCTACCTCGCGCTGCGCGGCCTGCGCACCATGGGCGTGCGGCTGCGCCACCATGAGAAGAGCGGCGTCGAGATGGCGCACTGGCTGAAGGACCGGCCCGAGGTCGACAAGGTGCTGCATCCCGCCCTGCCCGACTGCCCCGGCCACGACAACTGGAAGAAGCATGTTCAAGGGCTCGTCCGGCCTGTTCTCCTTCACGCTGCGCGACGGCTACAGCAAGAACGCGCTGGCGGCGATGCTGGACGGCATGGACATCTTCGGCATGGGCGCCAGCTGGGGCGGCTATGAGAGCCTGATGATCCCGGCCCATCCCGACCAGTACCGCACGGCCGTGCCGTGGCCCAAGGGCAAGCACCTGCTGCGCGTCCATATCGGGCTGGAGGACGTCGAGGATCTCAAGACCGACCTCGCCGAAGGCTTCGACCGGCTGAACCGGGCGCACAACGCCTGAGACCCGCTGGCGCCGATGCGCATCGTCGACATCCGGGAGAAGTCGGTCGACATCTCCCGCTACTGCGATCCGACGATCCCTTCCGGCGGCCTGACGACGAGCATCGTCGCCCTCACCACCGACGTCGTGCGCGACGGCAAGCCGGTCGTCGGTTACGGCTTTTCCTCGGTGGGACGCTTCGCCCAGGGCGGCCTGATCCGCGAACGCTTTGCACCGCGCCTCCTGCAGGCGGGCGACGTCGAGCCCCTGAGCGCCTGGGCAGCGATGATGAAGGGCGAGAAATCCGGCGGCCATGGCGAACGTTGCGTCGCCATCGGCACGCTCGACATGGCCCTGTGGGATGCGGCCGCGAAGATCGCCGGCCTGCCGTTGCATCGCTTCCTGCGGCAGCGCCTGGGGATCGACCCGGCCGGCGCGACCCATGTCGAGGTCTACGCCAGCGGCGGCTATCCCTATCCCAGCGATGATCTCCGCCGCCTGTCGGACGAGATGAAAGCCCTGCGCGAGCAGGGCTACCGCAAGGCCAAGATCAAGATCGGCGCCGCTCCCCTCGTCCAGGACCTGAAGCGCATCGAGACTGCACGGAAAGTGTTCGATGGCGCAGGCTGCCTCGCCGTCGACGCGATGAACACCTGCGACATCGATCGCGGCCTGGAGGCGGCAAAGGCTCTATCGCCGCTCGGGCTGATGTGGCTCGAAGACGTCTGCGATCCTCTCGATTTCGAGACTCAATCGGCGGTGACGGCCGTCTACCCCAACCCGATCGCTGCCGGCGAGCCGCTGTTCTCCGTCGCCGAGGCGAAGCTGCTTGATCGCCACGGTGGTCTCCGGCGCGACCGGGACATCCTGCTGTTCGATCCGGTGCATTGCTATGGCCTGACCGGCTATCTGCAGATCATCAGCGCACTCGAAGGACGCGGCTGGTCGCGCCGCTCGTTCTGGCCGCATGGCGGCCACCTCTTCTCCTTGCATGTCGCGAGCGCGCTCGGCCTCGGCGGCACCGAAGTCAATCCGCTGAGCTTCCCGCCCTTCGGCGGTCTTGCCGACGGCGCCGTCGTGGCCGATGGGCGGACGGCGCCAACCGACGCGCCGGGCATCGGCTTCGAGCTGAAAGCGGATCTGATCGGCTTGTTCGGCCGACTGTGAGCGTCAGGCCTTGCGGCAGTCGCCGCAGGTGCCGGTCACTTCCAGGGTCATGTCGCGGGCGGCGAAGCCGCGGCGGCTGGCGCTCGAGGCGATCGAGTCGGCAAGGCCGTCGCTGTGCAGCTCCTCGGCGTTGCCGCATTCGCCGCAGATCAGGAAGAAGCCGCGATGCGCCTCGCCGGGATGGCTGCAGCCGATGAAGGCGTTCATGCGCTCGATGCGGTGGATGAGCCCGTTCTCGATCAGGAAATCGAGCGCCCGGTAAATCGTCGGCGGCGCCGAGCCGAGGTCCTCGTCGCGCAGCTGGTCGAGCAGCGCGTAGGCGCCGACCGGCTTGTGGCTCGACCACACCAGCTCGAGCACGCGCCGGCGCAGCGGCGTGAAGCGCAGGTCCTTCCGGGCGCACAGCTTTTCGGCCGCGGCGAGCGCATCCTCGACGCAGTGATCGTGATCGTGGCTGGGCTGGGCGGCTTTGGCCGGCTTCTTCACGAGATTCCCGATTTGCCAAGCAGTTACCGGGCGATTATACGCCCCGTTCTTCCGGGAGGCCAAGCCATGCCCACCGCAGCATCCGTCACCTATCCGTCCGCCGCGATCGACAGCTTCATCGCGGCCATCCAGTTCGACGCCCAGGGACTCGTGCCGGCGATCGCCCAGCAGCACGACACCGGCGAGGTGCTGATGATGGCCTGGATGGACCGCGACGCCGTCGCCGAGACAATGCGCACGGGCCGCGCCTGTTACTGGTCGCGCTCGCGCAAGGCTGCGTGGCGCAAGGGCGACACGTCGGGCCACATCCAGACCGTGGTCGATCTGCGCGTCGACTGCGACGGAGACACGCTGCTGGTGCTGGTCGACCAGACCGGCGTCGCCTGCCATACCGGGCAGCACAACTGCTTCTTCCGCGCCATCCGCGGCGGCGCGCTCGAGACCATCACGCCGGTGATGATCGACATGGACAAGATCGGGAAGGACAAGGTTTGACCCACAGCGTATTGGCGCGGCGCGTGTTCCTCTCGGCCGCTCTCGCCCTTCCCGCCGGCGCCTGCACGACGTCGGGCCTGTTCGGTCAGAGCACGCCCCGCTACACGCTGTCGCCGCGCGGCGACCGGCTGGTGCGCTGGATCCAGACCAGCGGCAAGGACAACATGATGGCGCCCGAAGCGCCGGCCCTGATGGGCATCACCAACGAAGGTCGCGACATCCCGGTGCGTCAGCTCGCCCAGGAGGAAGGCAACGACCGCTTCGTGGTGAGCCTGACCAACATCCGCAAGATTCACGACCTGATCTTCCATCGCCGCCAGGGCGACGTCCTCCTGCTGCACCTCAGCGACACCAAGTTCCAGCGCCTGGCGAGCGTGCGCTATCCGCGCGACGGAAAGCCTTCGCTGATCACCGACACGGCCTTCGCCGAAAACGATTTCCAGCAGCAGATCGGTTTTTGGTTCAGGGCGATGCCCGGTCGGTAGTATTGTGACGGGGAGATGACAGTCACCGTCTCCCCGCCGATTTCCTCCCGCCGCACCCTCACGGTCTGTGGCGGTGCACATGCGCTGCATGACGGCTTCACCGATCTCCTGAACGTTCTCTATCCCCTGCTGCAGGCCCAGTTCGGCCTGAGCTATGCCGCCATCGGCGCCCTCAAGACCGTCTATTCCGGCGCCATGGCGAGCGGGCAGATTCCGTCGGGCATGCTGGCGGTGCGCCTGGGCGGCGTGCGCGTGCTGGCGGCCGGCACGGTGCTGATCGCCATAGGCTACGGTCTCGCCGGCCTGACCGGCTCGCTCTACGGCGTGATCGCCGGCCTCCTGCTGGCGGGCCTGGGCGGCAGCACGCAGCATCCCATCGGCTCCAGCCTGGTCTCGGCGGCGTTCCCGGGCCTGCGCTCGCGCACCGCGCTCGGCACCTACAATTTCACCGGCGACGTCGGCAAGGTGCTGCTGCCGGCGCTGTTCGCCGTGATCGCCGCCGCGCTCGGCTGGCAGCAGGCGCTGATCGTGGTCGCCGCACTGGCCGTGCTGGGCGCGGGCGTCATCCTGGCCTCGCTGAAGCCGGTGCCGATGCATGCCAAGGGCGGTGAGTCGAAGGCGATGGCCGGCCAGGACCGGCCGTGGGCCTACTGGCTGCTGTTCTCCATCCACATCGCCGACGACCTGGTGCGCACCGGCTTCATGATCTTTCTGCCCTTCCTGCTGCGCGACAAGGGCGCCGACCTGCCGACCATCGGCCTCGGCCTGTCGCTGCTGTTCGCCGGCGGTGCCGCGGGCAAGCTGGTGATGGGTTGGGTCGGCGACAAGCTCGGTGTCGTGCCCTCGGTCATCCTCACCGAAGTGGCGACGACGATCCTGATCCTCGACGCTGCTGCCGCTGTCGCTGCCGCTTGCGCTGGTGCTGCTGCCCGCCGTCGGCCTGATGCTGAACGGCACCTCGTCGGTGCTCTACGGCACCATCCCGGAATTCGTGAGCCCGCAGCGGCGCACCCACGCCTTTGCGATCTTCTATACCGGCGGCTCGGTGGCCGGTGCCACGGGCCCCTTCGCTGCCGGCTTGCTGGGCGACGCCGTCGGCCTGCCGATCGCTCTCGCGGCGGTGTCCTGCATCGCGCTCACCACCGTGCCGATGGTGTGGGCGCTGCGGCCGGCCTTTCGGTCCGAGCTAAGCGCCGTTCCAGACGGGGCCCATCGGCCGCAGCCTGATGCCCTTGCGCAGATGCTTGTAGGGCATCTCGACCGGATCGGTGATGTGCGCGCCGGGTGACTGCACCACCAGGATGGTCTCGGCGATGGGCTGGAAGTCGGCGCGGAAATGCACCGTCGATTTCAGGCCGAGGATCGGCACCTTCGACGGCTCGACGCCGACATGGCGGAACATCTCCTGGTCGGCCGCCTGGACGCGCTTGCAGGCCAGCACCGCCGACACGCCGCTCGCCTCGTCGGTCACCAGCGCCATCGGGCCGATCTGGAAGTGGGCGCCGCCGTAGAACGGGCCGGTGCCGACGAACTTGCCGTCGCCCAGCTTGACGACGCGCCAGTCGGCCACGACCGGCTTCTCGTCGGCATAGCCCACCACCGCGCCGATGCCGCGATGCATGACGTTGCCCTCGCCGGTCTCGACCGCGGCCTTGGCGGCGGCGGGAAATTGTTCGTGATACCAAGCGTCACCTCGCTCAAAGCAGCGCAGTTCCTTGCCTCGCGATCCGACGCAGGATCGTGTCGGCGAAGTAATAGACCTCCTTGTCCGGGGCGAAGCCGATTTGCGGATGGGCCTCAAGCTGGGCGGAAAGCCAGGTGGTCCCGCATTTGGGTGCGCCAATGCCGATAAAATCGATGTGGGACATATGAGACATCATGGGCGCGAGTTCTTCGGAAAGTATACGCGTCGGAACTACTCCATCGTTTCAAGGCGTTTTGCTTTCGCTTTCTTCACTGGCCGACAGATTTGCATCAGTCTTTTCGATCTCGGCCGGTAACGAGCTCGCCCACCGGGGGCAGCACATCTTTGAACGTCGCGCCGTAGATTTCCCAGACGGTCAGGAATAGTCCGCAGACGAGCGGTCCGATGATGAATCCGATCGGGCCAAAGAGAAAGAGCCCGCCGAGCGTGCCGATGAGGATGAGAAGGTCGGGCATTTTTGCATCCTTCCCGACGAGCTTTGGGCGCAACATGTTGTCGATCGTCCCGACGACGGCTGCGCACCAGATCAGGAGCAGGGTGGCAGTGAGCTTCTCGCCGATGACGAAAAGGTAAATCACTGCTGGCAACCAGACGAGAGCCGCGCCGATTCCCGGCACGATTGAGAGCACGGCCATGATCGTTCCCCAAAAGGCCGCGCTGGGGAGTCCGGCAAACCAAAGGCCAATCCCGGCCAGCGTCCCCTGGATGATCCCGATGACCACCGTGCCCTTGATCGTCGCGCGCGTGACGGAACGGAGCCTTTCCAGGACTCGCACCTCATCTCCGTGGCTGAGCGGTGTGTAGTATAAGATTTTCTCCAGAATGACGCCGCCGTCGCGGAGGAAATAGAACATGGCGTAGAGCATGACGAAGAGGTTGAGCAGAAAAGTGGCGGTGCTCGCGGTGAGCTGGGTCGCGCCCCCGACCAGATAGGTGCCGCTTGCTTTGGCCAACTGAGCCGCGCCGTCGACGATCTGGTCTTGTTCTGGAACGTAATGGGCGACCGCCGGGAAACGCCGTGCCAGCCAGTCGTGCGCGTTGAAAGCGCTCACCGCCCCAAAATGCTCCTGCACCCACGGCAGGGCCTGGTTGCTTACTGCCAACGCCTGCTTTACGACCACTCCGACGAACGCGCTCAGAGGCCCAACGATCAGGACAAAAAGAATCAGAAGCGTTATCCCAGCCGCGAGCGACCTGCGTCCGCCGAACAGTCGCGTGACCCAGCGGTAGAGCGGATCGCACAACCCCGCGAGTAGCGCACCGAGGAGCAGAGGAATCAGGAACGGCCACGCCACCGCGAGGAAGGCAAAGGACACCGCGAGGACGAGCATGAGGACGAACGCTGTTCGAAAGGTCGTCCGGCTCACGTGGGTGTTCTCCATGGCCGACAGTATGACCCCGTCGTGGCGCAGGGATCAACCTATTGCGCGACCGACAGCGTTGTCTTGCTCGTGAGGAAGCTGAGTCTACCTAACAACCCTGCCCCACTTCCAGAATGTCGAGCCGGTCTTTGAAACGCATTTCGTTAGTCTGAACGAACCCCAGGCGCTCATAAACCGCGCGACCCTCGTCTGAGGCGTGAAGCACAAGGCGGTCGAGACGCTCGGCGCGAGCCCAGTCAATAAGGCGCTCCATCAAGAACGTGGCGAGTCCGCGCCGTCGCCAATCAGGCTCGGTAAAGACATTGATAACGATGGCATGACGGCCCTCGGCGATGGCGATCTCACCGCCCGGTTCGCCGACCGGATGCGGAAGAGTGCGCCGCAATTGGACGCCGACACCGGCCACGATCTTATTGCGAAATTCGTTAGGCCAGGCCAACCAGCCGATGTATTCGCCGCTCTGAAGCATCTCGCGAATACGCGTTTCACATCTGGATCGGTAAGTTTCGAAGAGCGACTCCGGCACGAGCCCCATTTCCTGGAACATCCGGGCGCGGTGCGATGCGATCAGTCCGGCATCGGAGACGTCGGCGAGGCGAATCTCGAACCGCGTCGGCGTCATGAGGGAGAGCTTCTGTCGTTAAGGGGAGGACGCAACCGACTTCACATCTCCCTCACTCCCGAGCGCCGCGCGGAGGTGCGGGACGAGGCGTTTCGTGAACTCGACGGAGTCGCCCGCGGAAAGATGCGACCACTCGGGACAGGTGAAGTCCGCCAGTTCGGGGAAATCTTCGAAGTAAATGCCGGGCATGGCAGTTTCCTTGAGGAGACGATCCCAAGTCGCTGCGCGCGGCGTCGTCCGATCTTCCAGCGTCTTTGAGATCGCCGCTCAACGGAAAGCGGACGAAGACAATTTTGCCACCGCGCGCCCGCAGTTTATCAACGAGTGCTTTGGTGTCGGCGAAGCGGGCCTCGAAGGCAGCGTGCATTTTTTTCGCGAAGACATCCTTCGGGATAAAGCTCGGCGGCGGCGGCGGGGTGAAGAGCCGAGCCCAGCGATGCTTCACCCGATCCTGCAATTTTCCTGGCCGCGCGCATTGTTCGACCATGCGGGCGCGGCGCTCGCGATCGAGCGAGGCAAAATATGGCGGCAACAGGGGTGGCACTTGGGCGTAGGGCCGGTTCGGAATCGGCAATTTCTCAAGAAGCGCGCCGAGCGTCAGGTCGTCCTGCTTCATGCAGGCGAACCATTTCTCGAGATAAATCCCGAGATCGTGACTCGCGCGTTGGGCATACGTCTGGGTGTGGGATCGGCGCACCGATTTTTCCGAACGATTCATCGGCGGCGAACCCGGCGGCGCGAAAAACAGTCTCGGGACAACGCTGCAAATGATGGTGCCGTGAAAGCGCGTGTCGTTGATCAAATCGGACAGGACTGGAAACGCCGTGCTCCCCGGCTGCGCGAGTTGCACCGGGCGCTTGCCCAAACCTTTTTCGAGTTCGTCGAGGTCGGAGTCGAAAAGGGCGCGAGAATCGCCCACGATGACGAGCGATTCGGGCTCGACGCGGCGGCGCGCTTCGGCCCAGAGATCGCCGGTATCGTTCAGGCTGGGCCCGTAGGCGAGCGAGCGGCAATAAATTTCCCAGGCCGCAGTCGCGACGACAAGAGTCATCACGACGCTGACCGTGATCCCGCGCCACGGCTTGGTCGGGATTACCCGCTCAAAATTGGAAGTAGATAAATGCATTGCTATTCCCTTGCGTGAGCAGGATGGCGCCGGCCATGAAGATCCAGATCCCGGTGACGGCCCAAACCGGCATCCGGTTGACGGCGGACTCGATGCTCGTGTCCCGCAGCGACCAGTGGACGATGAACATGCCGAGCGTCACGATTCCGATCTGCAAAATCTCGCGCGTCGAGAGGAGCGCGTCGCCCTGCGGATGTCCGCCGAACATTCCGCTCAGCATGCGCGCGGCGACGGTGAAATCCGGCGCGCGAAAGAAAACCCACGCGACACAGACGGCGAAGTAAGTGCCCAGGCCGAGAAGCAACTTGACCGGCAGATGCTCCGTCCAGTTCGCCTCGCCGACGATGACTTTCGTTAGGCGCTCGAGCGCGAGATAGGAACCGTGCAGCAAGCCCCAAACGACAAAGGTCCAGGCCGCGCCGTGCCACAATCCGCCGATGAACATTACGATCATGAGATTGATCATGGCGCGCGCGGCGCCGGCGCGGTTGCCGCCGATCGGAATGTAAAGATAATCGCGCAGGAAAGTGGAGAGCGAGATGTGCCAGCGCCGCCAGAAATCCGAGAAGCCGACCGCGGCATAGGGGAACCGGAAATTATCCTTCAAATGAAATCCAAGGCACAATGCCGCGCCGATCGCGCAGATGGAGTAGCCCGCGAAATCGAAAAAGATCTGGCCCGCAAATGCCATCACGCCCGCCCACGAATCGAGCGCGACCAGCGAACCGCCATAAGCCGAAGACCGTGTCGGCCGACCCGGCGAGAAGCGTGTCGGCGAGCACGACTTTCTCGAAAAGGCCTAACGTCATCAAGAGCAGGCCCCAGAAGAAACGGCCCTGCTGCGGCTTGGGCGGCGCCTCGAGTTGCGGCAGGAAATCGCCCGCGCGCACGATCGGACCGGCGACGAGTTGCGGGAAAAACGAGACCGCGAGCACGAAATCGCGCAGCGAGCGCGTCGGCTTCAAGACCCCGCGATAAATGTCGAGGGTGTAGGAGAGCGAATGAAAGGTGTAGAACGAGATGCCGATCGGGAGAAAGAGATCAAGATGCGGCGGTTGGTAGGCGATCCCGCCGCGCGCCAGGACCCATTGGAAATTCTCGAGGAGAAAATTCCCGTACTTGAAAAAACCGAGCATACTCAGGTTGACCGCGACGCTGATCACGAGCCAAACCTTGCGGGCCTCCGGCTGAGTTTGTTTGCCCATGATCCGGCCGAGGTAGAAATCCATCGCGGTCGTGCCGAAGAGGAGGGCGGCGAAAGGCGGATTCCACGCGCCGTAGAAAACATAACTCGCGACCACGAGCAGGTTTTTGCGTGCCGGCCAGGAGCGCATCATCCAATACGCGCTCACCACCACCGCGAAGAAGACGACGAAAGTGAGCGAGTTAAAGAGCACGCGGGCGGATTTAGCGAGTTGGTGGGCTCAGTTGCAAGAAGATTCGCCGGTTTAGTCTGCCAAGCACCGGCGAATCGGAGATCAAGGCGAAACCGTTCCGCGGATTATGCTCGCCGGAGCCTCTTTACATCGGACCGATTCTTTGCCTGCTCGCCAGCCTTGGGCGTGGCTCTCGCACCGGCGCGGCTGCCAAGTATTCTCGCGGGCTCGTTGGGCAACGCGGCTGCGGACTTACGCCGGTTTTGTGATCGCCGAATTTTGAAGTAACACGGCTATTCGGTTCTGAGCGCGATCATCGGGTCGACACGCGTCGCCACGATGCGCCGGCAGCCAGCAGGCCAGGAATGTGACCGATCCGAGGAGCAGCGTGACCGCCGTGAAGGTCATCGGGTCGGCTGCGTTCACTCCGTAAAGCAAAGTCTTGAGTAACCGCGTTCCGCCAAGACCGATGACGAGGCCGATCGCCGTTCCGATCAAGGCCAGGAGCATTCCCTGTCGCAAAACCAACCGAAGGACGTCGGACGCCTGGGCACCGAGTGCCATGCGCAATCCGATTTCGCGGGTCCTTCCCGCGACCACATAGGACATCACGCCATAAATGCCAACTGCCGCGAGGAGGAGCGCGAGGACGCCAAAGCTGGCCAGAACCCCCGCCGCCATTTTGGCCGGGAAGAGCGGGATGTTCATGTGTTCGGTCAGCGTCTTGGCGTCGTAAATTGGCAGAGTCGGATCGAGCTCCTGCACGGCGCGGCGCAAAGCGGCAAGGACTGTCCGCGGATCGCCCTCGGTGCGCGCGACGAGAGTGAATTGCGAATCGAAATAGCGCAGCGGCCGGTAAACCACCGCCTTCGGCTCTTCGCCCAGGGTGTTGTATTTGCCATCGGGCACGACTCCGACGATTTCCCAGAAAGGATCGGTCGGCCCGCTGTGGTTGTAGCGTTTGCCAATCGGATTCTGACCGGGCAGAAAGCGACGGGCGAAGGTTTCGTTGACGAGCGCGACCCGCGATTCCTTCTTGTTTTCGTTAGGCAGAAAATCGCGTCCGCGCAGAGTCATCCCCATTGTTTCGAAAAATCTCGGACTGACCGAATAGGGAATCGCGAGCGGCAGGTCGCTCCTACTCCGGACTGGCTGGCCTTCGATGTAGATCGTGTTCGAGCTGTAGTCCAGAGCTGAGGGGAAGCACATCGGTGGCCGCGACCGAGCGCACACCGGGAATCGCTTTCGCGCGTTCCATCATCCGGTCATAAAAGGCGCGACCTTTCGCGTCGTCGTAACCCTGCAGGCCGAGGTCAAAGGAAAGCGCGACCGCGTTCTGCGGATTGAATCCCGGCCGCATGCGTTGCGCGGCCTGCAGACTGCGCACGATCAATCCGGCGCTGATCAACAGGACAAGTGAAAGCGCGACCTGCGCGATGACGAGCCCATTGCGCAGACGCGACCGACGAAAACCGGCCATTGAACTTTCGTCTTTCAATGCCGGCACAAGCTCGGGTTTGGAAGCTTGCAACGCGGGAATGAGGCTGAAGGCCATCCCGGTGAGAATCGAAAGGGCGAGGGTGAAGACGAGGACCCGCCAGTCGATGCGAAGATCGAAGAGAAGCGCGATATCGGTCGGCAACCTGATCGAACTGACGAGGTGATTGGTCCAGGTCGCGAGGAGCAGGCCGACCGCGCCGCCGGCAAGCGAAAGCATGATGCTCTCGGTGAGGAGTTGCCTAACGAGCCGGCCGCGGCTGGCGCCGATGGCGAGCCGGATACCGATTTCTTTCCGTCGTTCCGTGGCGCGAGCGAGCAGGAGATTGGCCAGATTGACGCAAGCCAGTAACAAGACGAGCGCGCCGACGACCGCGAGCAGACCAGAGAATGCGAATATCGAATTTCGAATATCCGGAATGAACAGTCCCGGCGGCATCAGAAGTACGCTGCGTCCGGCGTTCTCTTTTGGATGCTCTTTGGCCATCTGCCCGGTGATGCCGTCCAGTTGCGCTTTCGCCTGCTCGACCGTGACGCCCGGCTTGAGCCGTCCGATGACAAAGAGATTGTCGCTCTCGCGCATATCGAGCCAGGTGCTGCCCGGCTCGATTTGTTTCGCCATCATTAATGGCACCCAGAATTCCGGCGCGAACGCAACCTCTGTCCCGACAAAACCCGCCGGCGCGACGCCGACGACGGTGAAGGGATGAGTGTTAAGCAGAATCTTTCGGCCGATGATGGAGGGATCGCCGGCGAAGCGCTTTTGCCAGCAGGCGTGACTCAGAATCACGACCGGGTGCTGGTTCTGGCGTCTGATCTTCTTCCGGGAGAAAACCGCGCCCGAGCGCCGGCTTCACTCCGAGGACGTCGAAGTAGTTACCTGAAACATCGAAGCCCCAGACGCGCTCGTTCACGCCATTGTGACTGAGGCTGGCGACGACGAAGCGATAAGCGAGCAAACCCGAGAAGACGCGTGTTCCGGTCACGATAGTCCTTGTAGTTCAGATACGACTGGAGAGTGAAATCGGTCCCGTTGCGCAGCTGTCCGTCGACCGCGATCAGTTGCGAGGGCTCGCGCACCGGCAGCGGGCGAAGCAGAACGGTGTCAACCAGACTGAAGATGGCGGTGTTCGCGCCAATCCCGAGCGCCATGGAGAGAATGGCGAGCGCGGTAAATCCGGGATGCTTCAGCAGTTGGCGCCAGCCGAAGCGAATGTCCTGCCGAAGTGCGCCCATCTCACTGACTGAGATGCGAGTGCCGCCGCGTTTGGATTCAACTTTGTGTAATCAGACGTGCGCCACTCCGTTTTTGGTCGCTCCCGGCGGGTTGCGCGGGAACGATTGCCACGCGATCCAGGCCAGGCGCCAGGCGTAGATCGCACCGACGACCATAATTCCAAGCCAGAGCCAATTCACACACTGCCCGAGGATGTACTGGATCTGGGCGGCTTCTCGCGCGCTGATCGGCAGGCCGTTTGGCTGGCTGATCGAAATCAACGGCGACGTGCCGAGGAGTGGATAAAGGACGATCAGACCGAGAAGACTCGTCGCCAGTCCAGTAGCCGGCGGCAGCCAGCGCCAGTCGGGTTCCGCGAGGTTGATCCAATGTTGAGCCAGATGGATGAAGGCAATAATCAGGACCGGGACGTAAAGCGCGGTCAGGACCGGCGCGAAATGCACCTGCGCGCCGGCGTTGGTCACGACGAGATAAGGAATGCTTCCGTGATTCCACCACCAGAGGATGAAGAGCGATTGGATGATGATGCCGGCGATTGAACTCGAGCGCCGAACTTGTTTCGCCTGACGCGCGGGCGTGGGAAGAGCGCGCGGATCCCAATCGCTCCCCCATTTTTCCAGAATGCCGAATTTACGCAGGGCGAAATCAATGGCGGCGAAGACAAGAGTGACGATCAAGAGTGCGGGCAAGGAGAGCCAGGCGACGCGAGTGAGCGCATGCCCGAATTGCGAAAAGGGCTGTCCGTGTGTGCGCGCGCCAAGCACGACCGCCGGAACAATGCCAGGAATGAGCAGGAGGACGAGTGTGACCTTGATTGCGGTCCAGTAGAACGGGAAGAGGATCGGACCGATGAGCTGTCGCCCGAAAGTCACGGTGCGGTGTTCTTGTTGATAGCGCGAGGCCACGAGAATCGGCGAGCCGTGCTGCTTGAGGAGCGCGGCGATCTCGTCATCGTTCAAGGGCCGGCCGAGCTCGGCGGCGCGATCGTCGATCTCGGATTGGAGATTGGCGGCGAGCTCGGCGGCGATGTCTTCACGCTGTTTTTGCGGAAGCCAGAATTTCACGGCGGTGAGATAGCGATCGAGTAGTTGCATGTTTTGGTTAGGTCGTTAGGGATTAGATGATGCGAGTGAGGGAGGCATTTATCTTCTCGAGCTCGGCGAGGAGCTGCTTGAGGATGGCGCGGCCCTCGCGGGAGAGTTTGTAAAAGCGTTTCTGGCGGTTGTTTTCCTCCCGCCACTCGCTCTCGAGCAGGCCCTGGCTTTCGAGTCGGCGCAGGAGGGGATAAAGGGTTCCCTCATCAATCTCGATTCCGAGCGCGACCAGATCCTTGCGCAGGGTGTAGCCGTAATGTTCGTGCCGCAGCTGGGCGAGAACAGCGACAATCAGCAGACCGCGGCGCAGTTCGAGGCGGAGATTGTTGAAGAGATCGGAATTGAGGTCGAGGCTCATTACGGTGTGCAATACACTATGTATCACACAGTGTATGCAACATGGTATTATCCGTCAAAGAAATTTTTACGTCTTTTTCCTCGCTGGAAAAATTCGCCTTTCGATTTGCCATCCCCGAGACGGGACGCGATGAGAAACGGATGCAAATCCGATTGATTCACTTCTTCACCGCGCTTGCCCTCGCGACGAGCGCCCCCCTGGCCTACTCCGCCGGGAACGATTTTTCAGACGTCAAAGCTCAGGTCACCAAGCAGCACGACGAAGCGGTCAGGCGCTTGCAGGATTGGATCAAGCAAGTTTCGATCGCGGCAGAGGATCGCGGTTATCCGGAAGGCGCCGATTACATGATCCAGCTCCTCAAGGACGCTGGGTTCCAACGTGCGGAACGAGTCGCGACCGACGGCAAGCCGGGCGTTTTCGCGACCCTCGACGCCGGGGCGCCGAAAACGGTCGGACTCTATTTCATGTATGACGTGAAACAGTTCGATCCCAAGGAATGGTCGTCGCCGCCGACTGAGGCCGCGATCGTGGATAAACCGGGCGTGGGCAAAATCATGGTCGGCCGCGGCGCGGTGAATCAGAAAGGTCCGGAGGCGACCTTCCTGGAAGCGCTCCATGCGATGAAAGCCGCCGGCCGCAAAATGCCGGTGAACTTTGTCTTCGTGGCGGAAGGAGAAGAAGAAATCGGGTCGCCGCATTTCGGCCAGGTCGTGCATAAGCCAGAAGTCGAGAAAGCGCTCGCGAAATGCAGTGGAATCTTCATGCCCTTCGCAAGTCAGGACTTGAGCGGAATGGTCACGATTTCGTTAGGTGCAAAGGGTGTGATCGAAGTCGAGCTCACCTCCAATGGCGAGAAATGGGGCCGCGGTCCGTTGACGGATATTCATTCTTCGAACAAAGCGCGAGTCGACAGTCCGGTCTGGCACCTGGTCCAGGCCCTCAACACACTCGTGAGCGCGGATGGCAACGAGCCGGCGATCGAAGGCCTGACGAAAAACGTGCGCCCGCTGACCGCGTTCGAGAAGTCGTTGATCGATACCGCAGCCAAGCGCCTGAACGAGGACGACGCGAAGAAGATCATGGGCGTGAAAAAGTGGGTGAAAGACATTAGCTGGACCGAGGCGCTGCAACGGATGTCCGACACCCCGACGGTGAACATCGAAGGAATTATCGGCGGCTATACCGGCCCGGGCGGCAAGACAATCTTGCCTCACCAGGCAATCGCGAAACTCGACCTGCGTCTCGTGCCTAACCAGACCGCCGAAGGCGCGCTCGCGGCCTTGAAGGCGCATCTCGCCAAACGCGGTTACGGCGACATCGACGTCAACATGACCGGCGGCTACGACCCAACGACGACGCCGCCCGATTCGCCGATCATCAAGGCCGAGGAAGCGGTTTACAAAAACCACGGGATCGATCCAGTCTTTCTCCCGCGACTCGGGGGCTCATGGCCAGGGTATGTCTTCACTAATCCTCCGCTCAGTCTGGGAGCCGGACATTTTGGACTCGGCCACGGTAGTGGCGCGCACGCGCCCGATGAATATTACCTCATCGAGTCATCGAATCCGAAGATCGCCGGGTTCGATGACGCGGTCATGTCCTACGTGGAATACCTCTACGAACTGGCGAAATAGCGGGCGACGAGGGTTCAGAAGACGAGGATCCCGACGGCCGCATGGAAGAATCGTGGCGATCTTGGATGCACTGTCACCATTTGAGCTTCACGCCTCATGTCGCGCTGATCCTTTCTTTTCGAACCGATCACCCGTAGCGGAGCGACTCAATAGGAACAACGTTACGAGCAACAGCGGCGTTGTCGAACCACGGCGGTTGCGCTCCCGACAGATCGGGAAAAATTGACAGACGCCGTTCCAAAGTCTTTGCTCGCGCAGCGTCCAGTGATCTCGTTATGAGTCGACAAGGCTTCGCCCGAAATTTATCGCGATTTTTTCCCCGCCCCGTCCTCATTGCCCTGCTCCTTTTTTTCCTGGTCGGGTTCAGACCGGTGGCAAAGGCCGAAGTGGAACTCTCGATTTTCACCGGCGTCGCGCTGACGCAGGATAACGATCTACAGTTGCAGCAAAGCGGCGGGACCGATCTCACTTTTCACGACGTTTCCTTTAAAGGGCGCGATTTTTCGAGCCCGCCCTACTACGGTCTGCGGGCGCTTTGGTTTCCTTCTGAGGATTCGCATTGGGGTTTCGGAGCGGAATTTTTTCACATGAAGATGTATGCCAACACAGGCGACACGGTGTCTGTCACGGGCCGGCGCAGTGGCGTGGGCGTGAACGACAATGAACGGATCGACGACACGATCGAGTCGTTCAGCCTTTCGCACGGACTCAATTACGCTCTCGGTGACATCGTCTACCGCTGGTTCCCCGGGCAGCGCGGCGAAGATTTCCTCGGCCATTTGCAGCCCTACGCGGGCATCGGACTCGGCGCCGCGATCCCGCATGTCGAGTCGAATGTCGGCGGCACATTTCATGAGGAATATCAGCTGCACGGCCCGGGGGTAGAAGCGCTCGCGGGCATGAATATTGGGCTCAACCGGCACTGGGGCCTGATGTTTGAATACAAATTCACCTATGCGAATCTCGGCTCGCTCGACATTCCCGGCGGGTCGATAGAAGTAACACCGCTCACACACCATCTCGTGACCGGCCTAACATTCAGCTTCTGATTCCTCTCCGGGTGGGACGCTTTTTGCCCACCGGTGAAATCCCGAGACACTGACGGCTACGGAGACACCAGGGCAGAACGTGCGGGGCGGCTCCGTCCAAAGCTTGGCAAGAACCGTGCTCCGAAGCAGACTCGACCGTGCCCATGGAGATCGTACCGCTTGGCGATTCGGCGTTGATCGTCCGCGTCGATGATTCGTTAGGCGAGGTTCTCGCCACGATGCGCAAACTCGAAGCGGCGAATATCTCTGGCGTCAGCGATATTGCGCCGGCCTTCGCCAGCGTCGCGCTGTTTCTCGAGTCGCCGGAGAACCTCGAAGCCGCCAGTGAGGCGATTGGTGTTGCCTTGCGGAAAAGAAGACGCCTTCCCCGAGCAGCGGCCAAACCGCGCCTGGTCGAGGTACCGGTCTGTTACGACGTGGAATTCGCCCTCGATCTCGAATTGGTCGCGCAACATTGCGGCCTTTCGCCTAACGACGTCGTGGCACGTCATGCGGCTGCCCGATACGACGTGCGCTGCGTCGGGTTTACACCTGGGTTTCCATTTCTGGGCGGCTTGCCCGCGAAGCTCGCCACACCGCGCCGGAAGTCACCGCGCGCTCGCCGTTCCCGCCGGATCGGTTGGGATCGGCGGCCCGCAGACCGGCATTTATCCGCTCCGTTCGCCCGGCGGCTGGAACATTATCGGGCGGACACCGCTTCGGCTTTTCGATGTGACACGGGAACCGGCCGCGCTCTTCCGCGCGGGCGACCGGGTGCACTTTTTCCAAATCGGACGGGACGAGTTCGAGAGATGGGAAAAATAGGCGTCGTTCGCGCCGGGCCCCTGACGAGCGTGCAAGATCTGGGACGTCCGGGGTATCGCGCGCTCGGCGTTTCGCACGGCGGCGCGCTCGATCTTCGCGCAGCGCAGATCGCCAACCTGCTCGTGGGCAACCCGACGGAGGCTGGGTTGCTCGAAATCACTCTTGGCGCGGTGCAACTCCGTTTCGCCGACGCGCGCAGAGTGGCCTGGTGCGGTGGGGAATTTGCGGTCCAGATCGCGGGCACGAATGTCCCCGCGGGTCGACCTGCATTCGTCAGGCCTGGGGAACTACTGAAAGTCGGCGCCTCGCCATTCGGCTGCCGGGCCTGGCTCGCGATCGGAGGCGGGGTCGAGGTTCCGGCGGTTCTGGGCAGTCGCTCGACCGACCTCCGTTCCGGTTTCGGTGGTTACAAGGGTCGCGCGTTGCAGGATGGCGATGAGCTTTCGCTAGGCAAAGCAACCACTCTTGCTCCCGAAACCGGCCAAGTCGCGCCCTGGGGCGCCCCACAGGGGTGGGCGCTGACCGCGATGCGCATTCCGATTCTGCGCGTCGTGCGCGGCGCGGAATGGGCAAAGTTTGAGCAAAAAGCATGGAAAGCATTTCTGGAGACCGCGTTCAGGGTCAGCGCGCAGGCGGACCGGATGGGAGTGCGGTTGGAGGGCGCGGAGCTCGCTCGGAAAAACAAGCGGGAGATGCTCTCCGAAGCGGTCGCCCCCGGGACCGTGCAGGTGGCGAACGATGAGCAGCCGATTCTGCTTCTCGGGGATTGCCAAACGATCGGCGGATATCCCAGGATTGCGCACGTGATCACCGTCGATCTCGGGGCCGCGGCCCAGCTCCAGCCTAACGACGTCGTGCGGTTCGAGGAAGTCACGCCAGCCGAAGCGAGCGCGCTTTTCCTCGAGCGCGAAAACGATCTCCAGCTTTTTCGGGTCGGTCTGGCTCTGCGCAATTCATGAAACTGTCGATCGATCTGAATGCCGATTTGGGCGAAGGCGCGCCTGGCGAGCGAGAGCTGCTCGAACTGGTCAGCTCGGCCAGTATCGCCTGTGGATTTCATGCCGGCGATCCTGCGATGATGAAGGCTTCCATCATCACCGCCCGCGACGCAGGAGTCGCGGTGGGCGCTCACCCGAGCCTGGCGGACCGGGAAAACTTCGGCCGCCAGGAGTTGCCGGTCACGCCTGACGAAGTCTTCGCCCTGGTGGCTTACCAGGTGGGCGCTTTCAACGGGCTCGCCCGTTCGTTTGGCGTGCGGCCCAATCACGTGAAGCCCCACGGCGCGCTCTACAACATGGCGGTGCGCGACGCGCCGTTGGCCGATGCGATCGCGCGCGCCGTTTTTGCGATTGATCCGTCGCTGACTCTTTTTGCGCCTAACGACAGTGCGCTCGCCCAAGCCTCTGGGCGAGTCGGGCTACGTGTGACCAATGAAGTTTTTGCCGATCGAAATTACCTGCCCGACGGAACGCTCGTTCACCGCTCGCGCCCGGATGCATTGCTGCACGATCCCGACGCCGCGGTCGAACGCGTTCTGCGGATGCTGCAGGAGAATCGGGTGCGCGCGATCGACGGCAGCGATGTCGCAGTAAAGGCCGAGACAATCTGCATTCACGGAGACAATCCGGAATCGGTCGCCTTTGCACGGGAACTGCGGGCCAAGCTTTTGAGCGCGGGGATCGCCATCGCCGCCCCTCGAGCCTGACGAATGGACATACCTAACGACAAGCTGGTCCGCGGCCTCGGTTCGCTCGACGCCACCATGATCGTGATCGGCTCGATGATCGGCTCTGGGATTTTCATTACTTCGGCCGAATCGACACGCCTGATCAGTGCGCCCGGCTGGTTGCTGCTCGCCTGGACGATGGCTGGCCTCCTCACCATCACGGGCGCGCTCTGCTGCGCGGAACTGGCGGCAATGATGCCGCGCGCGGGCGGACAGTATGTATTCCTGCGCCAGGCCTATGGACCGGCGATCGGGTTTCTTTTCGGCTGGACGCTTTTCCTCGTCATCCAAACCGGCACCATCGCGGCCGTCGCCATCGCTTTTGCCAAATTCGCGGGGGTCTTTTTTCCGGCCATTGGGACAGAGCACTATCTCGTTAGGCCAGTCCATCTCGTGGGCGCGTATGCGATCAGTCTTTCGACGGAGCAACTCATCGCGGTACTGCTGATTCTTCTTCTCACCTGGGTCAACACCCGCGGCCTGGAGGTCGGCAAACTTGTGCAAAATACCTTCACCTTCGCCAAGACCGCCGCGCTCATTGGATTGATCGTCGTCGGGCTATCGTTAGGCTGGCAGGTCTCCAGCGCCGCCCGCGCGGCGGATTGGTGGAATCCGTGGGCGAACGGGTGGACTCCGCAGCGAGCGCAGCCGGGTCTGACGATGGTCGGCGGCCTGGCGCTGGTCCTAATTTTCGGCAAGGCCATGGTCGGCCCGCTTTTCGCGCAGACCGCCTGGACCAATGTCACCTTCACCGGAAGCGAAGTTCGCGACCCGGGCCGCACCCTGCCCCGTGCCCTCCTGATCGGCTGCGGGCTGGTCGTAACGCTCTATGTGCTGGCCAATCTCGCCTACGTCGCCACCTTGTCGTTAGGCGAGATCGCGCAAGCGCCGCAGAACCGGGTCGCGGTGGCCGCGATGAATGCGGTCATTGGACCGCCCGGCGCGAGTGTGATGGCAGCGGCGATCCTCGTCTCGACCTTCGGTTGCAACAATGGCCTCATCCTTGCCGGGGCACGGGTTTACTATGCGATGGCAAGGGACCGGTTGTTTTTCCGCGCGATTGCGCGGACCAACGCCCAGCACGTGCCCGCGGCTGCGCTCGTCGCACAAGGCCTGTGGGCGGCGCTGCTTACCCTCCCGCGCACGATCAGCACCGACCCAGCGACTGGCGTGGTGCGTTACGGCAACGTCTACACCCAATTGCTGGAATACATCGTCGCGGCCGATCTGGTTTTTTACTTGCTGCTCGTCGCGGCCGTCATGGTGTTACGTCGCAAAATGCCGGAGATGCCGCGACCCTATCGCGCCTGGGGCTATCCGCTTGTGCCGCTTTTCGCCATTGGGCTGGCTACGCTGCTGATCCTTGACCTTGCAATTCTCGCGCCTGCGACCTGCGGGATCGGCTTCGCGATTGTTCTGAGTGGTTTCCCCGCCTATGCCCTGTGGCGATCCCGGCCCAACGAGGCCTAATCAACGGCGTAGATTTCGATCAAGCCGACGCCAGCCGTCCCATCGACTCCGCTGACAATGGCCGTGAAGCTCCCTGGCGCGCCCTCGAAGTAAATCGCCGGTTCGTAGAGGCTCCCGGGGAGAAGCCCATAGCCGCCGATAACAGCGTAGACGCGGCCAGTATAGTAATCGTCGTTTTCAATCAACAAGTCGCCGTTGCTATTGTAGAGGTCGAGGACTGGATTAGCGAGCGCCCCACTGACTCCCTGCGCTGTCAGGGAAGGGCCGAGCGCGCGGATAACATTCTTCTGGCTCTGCGGACCATTGATGATGAAGCCGCCAATCATGACGTCATCGCCAACGTCGACACGGGCGCGAGTGGAAATGTTGGCGAGTTTTCCGTTGGAGGGCTCGAGATCGTAGATTTCGACGAGTGCGATGCCGCTGCCGCCCCCGACCCCAGAAACGATTGCGGTGTAGCTGCCAGGAGCGAGATCAGCAACGATGGCGGATTCGAGATCATTGGCCGGGGCCAAATGGGAGGCGACGATTTCCTGCTCCTGGTTGGTCCGCCAATCGTCATTTGACTGAAGCAAGGCGCCGGTGCTGTCGTGAAGCTCGAGCGTCGGATTGCCGAGCGCACCGGCGACGCCGCTTGCGCCCAATGACGGCCCAATCGCGCGAATGATGACCTTTTTCGTCGTGCTCCCGTCGATAATGAAGCCACCGATCATGACATTGTCTCCCGTGCCCACACTGCCGCGAGTGGAGATCTGCAAGGTCTGCGCGTTGCCGGTCGGCGGAGGTGCACTCGGTGGCGCGCCATAAAGAGAAACGGCGCCCGCAACGTCGTCGGGCTGGATAGTGTAAAGGTCGCTGATATTCGCGTTCATGATCGCATCGACCGTTTGCCCGTGGTCGTCAGGATGATCAAGCCCGAGGACATGTCCGAGCTCATGGAGCGCGATGCGGTGCAGATCAAAGCCGGAGGTCACATAGTTCGAATAGGCTGTGCCGCGGAAGGAGTTGAATGAATTCGCCGTATTGAAAAGAACGTCCGTTTCGTTCATCTCGTCCCCAGTGCTGTCCATCAAGGTGATGGCGAGGACCGATGGCCCAAACTTGTCACCGTAGACCGTGGAGCTGAATTGAATCGAATTCACACCATCGCCTTCGCTCGCGGGGGTGCCGGTCCCCGCCACGGTCCAGCTGAATTGCATGCGATCCATCTGCTCGTTCCAGAGAGCGAGCGCGTTTTCAACGACCGAATTCCAATCGGTGCTCCCGTCGGCGAGCGGAAAATCGGCCGGCCCCATCTGGACCCGCATCGGGACCACCGGGATCTGCCAATAAGAATCTTCCAACACGTAGGCACGAGCCGTGCCTAACGATGAAAGACCCAGACCACAGACCGCGACGAAGCGGAGCCAGCGACTACTGGATCTTCGCCTTCGCCTGCGCCTGCTGCCGAACATGAGAGCGGATGGCGGACTTGAAATCATTGAGGGAAAGAGACGCTTTGCTCGAAGCCATCGTCTCCTCGTTGCCGCCCAGCTGATTGATGTCGGCCAGCGGTTGACCGTCGCCAGTAATGAGGGTGTCGCGCCCAGCCTGATCCTTCTGCACCCGAAAACGTCCGTGCTGAATGCCGACGAGGGGAATGAATTGGCTCCCGTTGTTTTCGACGAAAAGAATGTCGTGGTCACCCACCTTGAACTTGGGCGCATCGGTGACTTCCATCGTCCGGCCATCAACCGTGCCACCGAGCATGCGAATAGAGTAGCTGGCGCCCGGATCGCCCTTGAGCGTGTCGTCGACCTTGAAAGTCACGAAGGTGACAATGCGATGCTCGGCGCCCTCCCCAATCCATTGCGACTGGAGGCCAGTGACTTCACCTTCGAAAATGATCTGTGCTCGACCAACGAGCTCGTCGAAATTCGGCGGGATAACAGTGGTCGCATTGGCGATGAAGCCGAGCGCGAAGAGGACTGGAAAAATGAGAACTCCGAGTGACTTTTTCATTTAGGGAATGGAACGGGAAACGTCTGACGAGTCTAAGGCAGGAATGTTCATTTTCAATTTGGGTTTCCGCTCACTCGTCCAGATCGTAAATCTCCACTAGTCCGATACCCGTGCCTCCATTAACCCCCTGCACAATTGCAGTGTAATTGCCCGGATGGGATGGTGGCGATAAGCGCGGATTCCCGTGCATTGCCAGGCTGAAGCCCCGTTGCGGTAATTTCGCCCTGCTGTGACCCACTCGCCCAATCGTCATTCAGGGCGATGAGCTGACCATCGCTTCCGTGCAATTCCACCACCGGATCAGCCAGCACTGAGAGCCCGCTCCCGCCTAACGACGGTCCGATCGCACGCACGATGATTCTCTTCGTGGTGTGTCCGCCAACAATAAAGCCGCCGATCAACACCTCGTTGCCCACTCCGACGCGGCCGCGGGTGGAAATATTGGCGGCGTGGGAAGCGTTCGTATCGAGTGTGTAACTTTCCACGAGGCCAATCCCAGTCGTATTATTCACGCCCGAAATGATGGTGGTATAATTCCCCGGCGCGAGGCGGACGACGATCGCGGCCTCCCGCGGATCGGCCGGCGCGAGCCCGGTAGCGATGATCTCACCTGAGTCGACGCTCTGTTGCCAGTTGTCGTTGCTGTCCAACAACGCTCCAGTCGAATCGTAGAGCTCCATCTGGGGGTCCTGGAGTGCGCCCGTCAGACCGCTGTTGCTCAGTGAGGGTCCGATCGCGCGCAGGATTACTGTCTTGAACACATCTCCCTGGATGATGAACCCGCCAATTAGGACTTCGTTCCCCGTCCCAACCTGCATTCGAGTGGAGATATTGATGAGGCGACCGGGTGTGTCCGGAGCGGGCGACGGCGTCGGCGCTTCGTAAAGAAGTTGGATGCCCGCCTCGTCGTCCGCGGTCAACTGACTCAAATCGCTGACCACCGAATTCATGATCGCATCGACATGCTGGCCCGCGCCATCCGGATGATTCAATCCCAAGGCGTGCCCCAGCTCATGAAGAAAGACACGCTGGATATCGCAGATGCATTTTCCTTGGGAGTTGAACTGCAAATCACCGCGGTAGGAATCGAAAGGTTGGGCATTGTTAAAGAGAATATCAGCTTCCTGGAAGGTGCTTCCCTGTGTCCGGTAATAGGTCACCGCCAAAACTCCCGAGCCGAAAGAGTCGCCGAAGACGGTGGAGGAAAAGGAGGCGGAATTGACATCGTCACCCGAGGCGACCGCCTTGGTAGAATTCATCGCCGCGGCCAACTGGACGTCCTGCATTTCTGCATTCCAAGCGTCGATCGCGGGCGAAGCCGCTTCATTCCACGTCTTGCTCCCGTCTTGAAGCGTTTGCGACGGCGCTCCCAACTCCATTTGCATGGTGATGACCGTTCCGTCCGGCCAAGACTTGTTTTCGAGCACATAACCCCGCGTCTCCGAGGATAAAATCACCACGCCAAGACACGCGAGGGGTAGAGTCAGAAAGCGGCGAGCGAGAGGCAAAGTCATAGGCGATGTCCGAACGGACGGGAAAATCTATATTCTCCAGAAAGCAAAATCCGTGCGCGGCCCGTGGGAAGGGGCGAGCCGAGACGTAGGTTTGACCGCTCGGGGAAGTGCCTGGCTTCGTCAGGCCGAATCACCGCTTTGTGGCCTGCCGTTTTTCAGGTCAGCGTGACGGCATTTGTGATCCCGACCCGTAGCGTTGAAAGGCAGGATACTGCACCGCACGCTATTGGAGATTGTGAATTTCCACCAAACCGACGCCGGTGGTTCCATTTTTCCCGGCGATGATCACGGTCCGGGCGATGCGGCGACCTTGGCGAGCTTCCGAGTCAGATTGTCTCGGTATTTCACAACGCCCCGACGGCGCGCGAAATCAGGAGCACGACGATCGAGAGAGAGATGAAGACCTGGATCATAGCGAGAATCTTCGCCCAGCGGGCAAGAAGCGGCGCGTCGGTCGGGCCGAAGGTGGAGCTTTGGGTGAAGGCGATGAAAAGGTAATCGACAAAATGGGGGCGCCAGCCCGAGCAGGAGAACTGTCTCCGTTCCCCGCTCGGGATTTGCATTTGCGGGAAGAGGAAGCTCTCGCTCCCAAAATCATTGCGCTCCTGGCGCCGAGCCGGGCCGCCCCCGTCGATCCGCCAATACCACAGGGCGAAGACGATGACGTTCGTAAGCCAGAGAAGCGCGGCGGAAAACAAGAGCTGAAGCGGCGGCTCCCTGTGCGAAGGAAGCGAGTGGACCAGCAGCACGACCGAAGCGATGAGCGCCACGGTGATGAGTGAGCTGATGGCAAAGCCAAGGATGCGGTTGAGCTTCAGTTTGCCGAGGCGATGGCTTACAACCGTCGGCACGAGCAGCACGCTGATGAGCGTGGGCAGCAGCCAGGTCGGCCCAACGATGAGCGACCGGGGCAGCGCAAGGAAAATCGCGGCGACGGCGACAAAAGCCAATAGCGCCTGCCAGCGCGGTTCCGGTTGGTCAATATGGCGTTTGTCTATCTTCACCGTCCCCGCTTATAACAGAACCGAGGCTGCGCGAGAATGCCAATGCCGGGCAGGCGGCCGACAACGGGTGACCAGCGTTTTTCAACCGTGTCCAAAGATGGGCCGAAGGCGAAGGACCGATCCGCGCTGTTCAGGTGGATCGCCCTTCCCGTCTCCACGTTACTATTGGTTGACGGATTCGCCGGTGGATTGGCAGAATGCGGCCATGAATAAGATCAATCCGCATCTCCAGCGCAGTTGTCTCATGCTGATCCTCACATGTCTCGCGATCGGCTTGTTTCTTGGTCATCCAGGAAACGTGTCAGCCGCCGGCAAGGAATCTCCGGCGCCGGTGCAAAACGAGCTGGCCGCGGGCCGGCTTGTGATCATGCGATCTGCCACCCTTGGTCCCACGATCGTGGGTCTCAAGATCGATGGGAAAGAAGCGGCCCAGATCAGCTACAACCGCAGCTATAATGCTCCGTTGGCCGCGGGTTCGCACACCTTGACAGTGTATCCGGTAGTGAGCCTGGAGGGCGCGAAGCCGACGGAAATACGAGTGAATGTGGAGCCCGGCAAGACCTACAAGTTCACCGCGGCACGTAAAGACATTCAGCTGGTCCTACAGAAAGGGTTGTAGAAGCCGATCGCGAGCGATATGACATGCTGCGCGCGATCCAGTCCGGCGCGCCAAACATCGGCAGAACAGTCCCCCGCTACCTGCACGAGCAGCCATGCGACCGACCAGATACAGCCGGCCTCGCTGATGCATCGCAAGGACTTTTAGATACAACCCGAAATATGAAGATCAAAACTTCCATCTCGCATCGCATTCTTTCTGCCTGCGTCACCATCGGTTTGGTGGCGCTTTTTTTATGCGTTGTCAACGGATGCGCCGCAAACAAAAACGCCCAACAGTCGGCCCCGGCTGAGAGCCGCACGAAGGACAGTTTCGATCTCGCCGACGCCAACCACGATGGGAAGCTTTCGCGCGAGGAGGCAGGTGACTATCTTGTTTACGTGGTCTTCCTTTTTCGTGACAAGAACCAGGACGGTCGCCTCACTCAAGAGGAATGGGCGGCCGGCGATCGGAACCAAATCGCGGCGTTCAAGCTGCGGGATGCCAACGAGGATGGCGCAGTGACAATGGAAGAAGCGATCGTGTTCGGCCGTCGCGGCGGTGGCGCGGTGGCCCTAATGCGTCGAGCCGACAAGAACCGTGACGGCAAACTCGATCGTGCCGAACTTGAGGCTTACGGGCACCAGCCTTGAGTTGGGTGGTGACTTAGGGCGGACTTTTTCTTATTCTGAAACAGCCAGGAAAATAACGGGGATTCGTAGCTGAGTTGTCTTACTTTGCGGGTCCCGTTCCGCGGCGGTTCCGCGGTAGAGTGGCAGCGAGCCAGACCTATATGATGGCGCATCGTGACAAAACGCTCGTGTCGATGTTAGTCTCAAATTGGCTCACCGCGTCGTCCTTGTTCAGTTGGTCAGCGAAGACCAGAGCAGCGCCAGGTCTGGTTCTTTCAATGCCATCAACCCGAACTTGGCATCAATCTCCTTCGCTCGCTTCAGATGCGTTTTCGCCCGGTCGAGACTTCCCAGCTGCGCTTCGTAGCACGCCAGGTTGAACTGAATCGTCGGGTCAGTTGGATGCAGGCTCGCTGCTCGCGTCAGGATCGCGTGGGCCGCGTGAATTGATTCTGTACGCCAAATCGCATCGGCCCAATCGACGAAATTTCCTGGCTCCTCCGGGTTCCATTCTGTGAGCTTCCTAGCCACGATTGCGATCAGGTCCCATTTTCCTAAAATCCGATAAAATGGAATGCGGGTCGCTAAAAGCTCCGGTAAAAGCCGGCTGGATGGGTCAATCTGTTCCATTTCTGCCTGGGCTTCGTCGAACATACCCAGTTCGATATAGGCAACAGCAGCTCGTAGGTGGAGTTCATTAGGGGCGTCGAGGGACATCAAATCGAACGATATGAAGAACTTGGTCGGGATTGCCAGATTTTTCTGAGGCACAATTTTTGTCACCGTACCGCCTTTCGTTCCAAACTCGCTCGATGCGGCAAGAAGTTGATCGGTTTTTGAGTTGCGAGTAGCGGCGACTGGCGCAGCTACCTTGGTTTGTTGATCCGGGTTATCCGGATTTGTCTTCACTCTTTCCAAAAGAGAAAAGCAGCCGGAATCGCAAGAAAAGTGCGCAGAACCGAAGAAAAACGACTCGAACCGAGTTGCTGGACTTCTCGAGTCAGACCAAGTGACCGGTGATGAGCCAGGAAGCGCTCAAGCGGGTTTTCGTGACTTCTTCTCGTCAGCCAGGTCGAATCTGGTCTCTTGCTTGGCTCCGCTTACCGCCTTTTGGCAGTGGCGGGTTTGCGCTCTGACAAGACCCGACTCTTGCCGCTCCGGAACGTCGCAAAAGCACCAGGGTGGACGCGAGCGGCTTCAGCGCGTAACGCTTTGCCACCGCTCTCGGCGGCCAGTGTCCTAGACATCGAGACCTGTTTCATAAATCTAATGTGGGCACCACAGCGGTCAGTGAGTTCCTCTTCCGGTTCCCACAGGATAACGTCATTCGGCGGCGAGAGCTGCGGCAGGCAAATCTGCCTGTCACGATCGATGAGCCCGAATCTCTTCGCCTCAGCCCGCGTGACACCTTTCGTCGACATTCCGGAGTTGAAATCAAAGGGCGAATAGGGCTTTCCGAATCGGCTAATCTTAGTCCAGACGGACGAGTCCTTTAGCGCGATCATCCGGCCATCGTAGAGCTGGCCGCCAGCTTCGACCCATCGACCTTGAGGTGGTTCACCGTCGATAATGTTTTCGAGATCGAGCCCGTTCCATTGCCGATGAGTTGGGCGAGGGAAGACGCGATACAGTTCCTGTGCAGGCCAGTGATCCAAGACGGCTCGGTGTAAGCCGCTTGTGTAGTCGCGCCATCCTGAGAGGAGCGCTACATTCAGGCTGAGAACTTCATCTATCCACTCGAACAAATCCGGGAAGCCAAGCTCGCAAACCGCAAGGCTCGCTTCGCGGCGAGCGGTGGCGGAGTCCACCTTCCCGGCCATCAGTTGTCGGAGCCCGTGTTCGAGAATGCGGTGCACTTTCGCTGAAACGAGCAGGGCTTGGCGCAATTTCACGCGAGAAAAATAGGTTTGGCGTCGGGCTCGGTTAAGGCCCTCACCGGTCACTTTCTTTATGCAGATCTAGCGAGCGTCCGGGATCTGCGACCGTTTTTTTCATGTATATTTCTAAAAGCTAAACGCCCGCCGAAGAAATGTGCACGCTATCGGCTGGCACTTGGTAAAGGGGCACGAAAATAACAGACCGGCCGCAGCCGAGCGGTGGAAGCCAAAAGCGAAACTTGAGGCAAAGCCAAAGAGCGATGATCGCCCGCGCTGTTACCGATGTTCGAGAAAGAACCGGGATGGCATTGTCTTTGGTCTTCCGGCCTTTGGTCCAGTGAGCGCCCCATTCCGGGTCTGTCCGCGCGGCAGTCGGTAACGCGTGACGAAATAGACGCACGGCGACCCCGATCAACAGGTACACCGCCAGGAATGCGAGAGTGGTGATAAGAAGGAGTGATCGCTGCGATCGGCGTTTGCTGCTGCCACGTAACTTTGGTTCGCTGGGTCCTATCAACGGAGACCCCGCTCGGGAGTTCGAAGCCAGCTTCGAGCACTTTAACTCCGAGGTCGTCTATCTTGGCGAATCCGGACAGCAGGCCCATCCCGCTTTTATCTTCGAGGGGGGTCCAGTCGATGAGGCGATACTCTGAACGCTGGGCCACAGCGCGCAACCAGTCACGCCGATTTATGCCTACCGGAGGCGGGACCGCGTGCTCAGCTTGCCCGAACGGAGTGAAACCTTCGCTTTGCCGTTGATAGAGAAGCCGTGCCAGGCATCCTCTGACGACAGAATCCTTCATAAGTTTGCAAATATGTTCTGCGTCCCGCGCGCCAATAACTCATCAGCGTCACGACTTCTCGTGCGGTGGAGCTATCACACAGCTGCCGGGTCGAATCAGTTTAGTCGCTGTTCGAGGACGCGATGGATATCAGCGGCAGTTTCGTCGGATTCCGTTCTCCTGAAACTGTCGACCTCTTCTATCAGGCGCGCCTCGTACAAATCACACATGGGACATTCGCCACTTGGCTGGATCCATTCGGGATGTTGGATCCGAAGGTCCTCGCGAATCTGTTGCCGGAGCTCGGTGTAGGTGTGTACTTGGTGAGACATGCCAATTGGCTTGGTGAAAGACTCAAGTGTGGCGCGGACGGTCGACCAGGTTTGGCGCAGTGAGCACGCGCCGAGCCCAAGTGAAGATATCCCCAAAAGCGGCATGCACACGCTTACGGTGGGCACGACGCCGAGCCAACTGGATTACTCTGTAGCGCTGGCGTTGCAGCAACACGGCCAGTAGCCCGCTTTGCGTAAGGGTTTGGGTTGATTTTGTCATGACCTATTTCCTTTTCTAATGGCTTATGTAATCGCCCAGTGGGTGAGTACGCTCTGCTTTGAGCAATACGAATCTCATAAGCCGGTTTGTTTGGGTTGGCTGCGCCAAATCCGCGCGGAACGAGGAACCATTTTCACGAGTCGCTTTTTAACAGCGGTCTCGCTTCATATGACTCGGGGCTCCAGTTGAATCTGGAGATCGCGCAAGCGGTGTCTCAGCGAAGGTTAAGCCTTTCAACCGGTTTCCAGGCCTGCCGAAAGCTCGTCGAGGCGTCGGATGACGTAATCAAGCGTGATTTTACCAGCATTGCCGGCAGCCGCTATGGGACTTTGGTCCAATATACTTAGGAACCGCGAAGACGAGGTCCGAAATTGTTGACTCATTCCCTCCCGCTCGTTTCGACCGGTCGGTTTGCCGATCTATGTCGCTAGACTCCCCGTCGGCTCCATTTAAATTTGCCCTTTCGCTTTTCTTAATCAAGCGGCGCCGGACCTTTGCCTGGCTATCGGCGTCATGAAACCGTCGCACCAATTTCCGGTGAGCAAAGATCCTGCCGTTCACTCAATACGCCGCGGCGTTAGTTCGAAAATAATCCCCCGATTCTCAAAGATTTGTGTTGACGTCTGCCCTGCGACTCGAGCCTAATCGCCACATACCTCAGCCCCACTGATGGTCCCGACCAGCATTTAGAGGGTAGATTCGAGCCGGCGTTGTCGAGAGGGGTTCCGGTTAAGACGGAGGTCTCAGGATGAAAATTTCCGTTACTCGCATTTTGCTGGTGCTCCAGGTTTTCCAGGTATGCGCGTTTGCATCAAACAGCGTCGTCAATTTGTCGCATTACGACTTAATGCGTGTGGATTTCGAGCGGATGAAAAGTGAAGGCATCGTCGGCGTGATTCACGAAGCCACGTATCCACGTTTCGATCGTGACTCCTACTACGGTAGCCGGCAAGACGCGGCGACGCGCGCCGGTTTGCTCTGGGGCGCCTACCATTTTGGCGATGCTACCGATCCCGTTCGACAAGCCGACCATTTCCTGACCATGGTGGCCTCACAGTGGCACGGCCAAAACCTACGCCCGGACGGAGTATTGCTGGTGCTCGATTTTGAGAAGAACGATCACTATCCGGGCGGCACGATGCGAGTCGATCAAGCCGTCACGTTTGTTGAGCGGATTCGGCAGCGGACCGGGAAGTATCCCGGTGTTTATGGCAGTGAGTATCGGCTCCGCACCATGCTGAACGGTCGCGGCGTAAACTCGTCGCAACGACAAATTCTCGCCAATTGCTGGTTATGGATCGCGAACTATCATTCCGAACCGCGCAACACGGCGCCGTGGGATCGTTGGCACCTTTGGCAATACACGGGTGACGGTACGTGTGATCTTCCGCGCGCCATGTACCCGAAGAGTGTCGCCAACATCAAAAAAGCGGAACGCAATATCTTCCGAGGTAGCCTGGCGGGTCTGCAAGCTTTCTGGCAGGAGCACGCCTGGCAACCCGCTGGCAAAGCGGCCGACCAGCAGAAACCAGGGCGGAATATGCCTGGGGTGCGAGTTGTAGCCGGTCGTTGAGCGCGCGCCGCATTAGTCGGATTCAAAGTCGCTCGAAGCGATGTTTCGCAATTTTGCGGGGACCAATCAGTCTCACCAGGGCTTCGGCGTTCCCCCAGAACGATTCCAGGTATGGGGCGTCTGCCCCGGAAAGCAAGTCAAGTATTGCTTGTTGGAATTCGAAGATCTGGCCGATATCGAGCCAAGACTGGTCACTCTACGTCCGCCGCCCAGGAAACAGACGGACGCGACCCATAGACCTTCTCGTCTTGATTTCGCGACGCCACCGACAACCGCCCGCCGCGCTGTCGACGGCGTCGCTCATCTTGTTCTCGTTAGATGTAATTACTCATGTGTAAGGCGCACGGATTTGCGCCTACGACATTGGAAGCGGGTTCTAAACCCGAAACACGGATTATTCTTTGTCGAAAACGACCGTGTTCGGAAACTTTTCGGCCTTCGCCGTGGTTCCGTTTAGAGTCACGACTCGGCTCTTTCCATCGGCCGCTAGGAGATCAGATCGCGCTAGTGCTCTGGTCAGCGGTCACGCTGGTCAATCATATCCCCAGATCTTGACTGTGGCCGTCGGTTTACCCCCGAGGATCTTGTACTGGATCTTGACCGATGTCAGGCGTCCCTTAAGTCCCGGAGCATCTTTCGGGGCCGTCTCTCCCCCTGACTTTATGGTTCCCACGGGCAGCGTGTCGTCCTGACGATTGTCCCAGCCAAGGACTACCATTATCATCTGGACGTCAGCGCCCTCGACAGAGAGCTTTACCCGCTTGACGTCTTTCTTCCATCGACTCCCTGTGGTCTTGATCTCCACACTGGGATCGGTGGAATTGATGGTCTGCTCGCCCATTACAAACCACTTATTAATTATGGCGCCGGACGCAGTCCCCAGCAGGACGACGGACGCGACGACAGCGACAAACGCTGCCATATTATGGATCTTTATTTTCATATTATTTTACTCCTTCCCCATGATTCTAAGCGCCTGCAGTCGGGACGATATAGGACCTTAGTCGTACTCCAACCATCGCCTAAAGAGGACCGCGAAGATGATGCTGACCTGGGGTGTTTCACGGCCTACCCTGGCGAATTCATCGGAGAGCGCGCGCGCTGCTGGATAGGCTTGAGATTTGGGACACTCCTGTCACTCATCGCTCCCGTTCTCGGCCTCCTCCGCACCTTTCAGGAGTGGCGTCACTGCGCTACGATTACACTCTATGTCTGGGGTGCTGCGACGTTCATTGCTTTCATCTTCATCGGAAATGTCATCTAACCAGACGGATGCAGCAACCGCGGACCGTCCTTATGTTTAGCTTTGAGAGCATGCAAACATCATTTCTACTTCGCGCGGTCGCTGATCTTGGGGTCTCGTTAGATGTATGCGGCGCGGCTTTGCATCCGCCTTTTGGCGGTCATGTTTTGCAGCTGCCACAGTAGACCCTCGCCTCCCGACACATCACCCGAGGCGGAGCCGCTCCGATCGCTCGATGTGATGCTCGCGCCTTCTCACCACGTCGTCTCGCATCCGGTGAGAAGACTGCAAGGACTAGCAGCGCGCGCATTCGTCTAACGATCAGCGCTTCAGTCGCGAAGGTGCGAACGTTCCTCCCGTGACTTCCTGATTCGGCCGCGAGTCTTCGGCGCCTGCAAGCGCCTGTTAGGACGTTGCCTCGCGGGCATCGGCGTAAAGAGTCCGCTGGACTAGCGGCGATGTACGGTGATTGGGAGGAGGCATTTTACGACAAAATGCCCGTGCGGGGAAAATTGCGGCGGCGATACGAGGCCTTGCGCCGCTACGAGTGAAGCTCAACGCGCCGGGCTACCGTTGCCTGCTCAAGCTTTTTTCGCTTCGTCGATCACGCGCTGCTCGATCTCGCGCGGCATTTCTTCGTAGCGACTGAATTGCTCCGAGTGCACACCGCGTCCGCCAGTGAGCGAGCGCAGGATACTCGCGTAGCGGTAGAGTTCCATCGCGGGAACGTCGGCGCGGATGATTTGAAATTGTCCCTCGACATCCGTGCCGAGAATTCTCCCGCGACGGCTAGAAAGATCGCCCACGACTTTGCCCATGCAATCTTCGGGAATGCGCACCTCGATCAAATTGATCGGTTCGAGCAAACAGGGCCGCGCTTTCCTGAACGCTTCCTTAAACGCCCAATAGCCCGCGACCTGGAATGCGATGTCCTTGGAGTCCACCGGGTGCATCTGGCCGTCGTAAAAATTTGCCTCGACGTCCACGACGCGACAGCCGGCGAGAATTCCTTCTGTGCACGCGATCTCGATGCCGCGCTGGACCGACGGCACGAACACCCGGTCCACGCACTGGCCGGAAAGTGATTCGCTGAACGCGATGCCGGAGTTGCGCGGCGCGGGCGCGAGCCTGAGCGCGACTTCGGCGAATTGCCCTGCGCCGCCCGTTTGCTTCTTGTGCCGATACCTGTGCTCGGCGGGGCTATGAATCGTTTCGCGATACGGCACACGCGGCTCGATAAGGTCGAAATGAAGGTGGAACCGCCGCCGAAGACGCTCAGCGATCACTTCGAGATGCAGTTCGCCCTGCGCGGAAACGATCGTCTGGTGCAACTCAGGATCGGCGCGGAAAACAAAAGCCGGATCTTCGTTGTGCAACGTCGCGAGCCCCGCGGCCACTTTGTCCTCTTCCCCTTTCGCCTTGGGTTTCAGCGCGGCGTGAATGTTCGGGCGCGGATATTCCGGCACGGGAAGTTTCACCGGATGATTCGGGGCGCAAAGCGTGTCGCCAGTGTGTGTGTTCTTGAGTTTCACGGTCGCGCCAATATCGCCCGCGCCGAGACGCGACACCGGCTCGCGGGTCTGGCCGTTGAGCTGAAAAATCTGCCCAACCCGTTCCGTGACGTTGCGGTTGGCGTTGAACGAATCGCCGCCGTTCGTGATTTGCCCGGAATAAATCCGGAAGAACGAAAGCTCGCCGAAGTGTTCTTCGTTCATCGTCTTGAACACTTGCAGCACTGGCTCGGTGCCGCCGAGTTTCACTTCGAGCTGGGCGCCGCTGCGCGCGTCTTGTGCATCGACCTTCTCGTGATCGAGCGGCGAGGAACCGTATTTGGCAATGAAGTCGAGCAGGCGCGCGACGCCGACGTTCGATGTGGCCGACGTGCAGAAGAGCGGAATCAACATCTGCTTCTGCACCGCGGCGTGAATGTCCGCACGAAATTCCTCCTCCGACAGCGAGCCTTGCTCGAAAAATTTGTTCAGCAACGTGTCGTCGGATTCTGCAATGAGTTCGATTAATTCACGATGCCGTTGTTCGACGTGCTCTTTCCATTCGCCCGTCGCCGGCTCCTCGCGAAACTTCCCACGCCCGTCGGTTTCATAGGTCACGACTTCGTTGCGCAACACGTCGAGCACCTGGTTGAAATTTGGCCCCGGATTGATCGGCACGTTCAACGGAAAAACTTTCGGCCCGTAGTGCGCGCGCGCGTCGGCCAGCACTTCGTCGAAGTGCACATTCTGTTTGTCCACCGCGTTGACCACGATGACCTTCGGAATGTCGCACTCCGTCGCGCCATTCCACACCCTCTCGGTGCCCACGCCGATGCCATGTTGCGCGTGCACCACCACGAGCGCGAAGTCCGCCACTCGCACCGCCGCGAGCGCTTCGCTCATGAAGTCGAGATAACCCGGCGTGTCGAGGATGTTCAGCCTCTTGCCCATCCACGCGCAATGCAGCAGCGAAGTCTGTGTGGAAATCTGGTGCTGCCGCTCGCTAACGTGATAGTCCGAAACGGTGGTGCCTTGCGCGATGTTGCCCATGCGCCCGATAACGCCCGCGCACGCGAGCAGCGCCTCGCTGAGCATCGTCTTGCCGGACGACGCGTGACCCACGATGGCAAAATTCCGAAGATCCCCTGCAGAAGGCGTGGCCATAACTCAAAATCCCTTCCCGCTCTAAGCACGCCTCGAATTTGCCGCCGGCGCAAGCTGAAATCTCGGGCTCGTTAATTCAAAAAGAGCGCGGGATGGAAAATAAAAGGCTCAGGCCGCTCGCGGTGAAGCTTATTTCCGACCGTTTCCGTTTCCAGAGAATTAGGTCGCGCACCGACAACTAGAGGAGAAAAAAGGAAGTGGGTTGACTGGGACTCGAACCCAGAACCAACGCCTTAAAAGGGCGCTGCTCTACCATTGAGCTACCAACCCCCGTGAAACTTCGAGCACGCCGGATCGGCGCGAGCTTCAGTTTTTACGATGATTCAGCCACTCGCGCAACCAAGCGAACGAATTGTCGAGCGGGCACTTTATCTGCACCCGGGAACGACACCGCCGGAAGCGATGCGGTCGCCCTACAACAACAGCCGCATGAGATCACGCAACGAGTTCTGCGGCCGATTGAGCCGGAAAACCTCGAGGCCGGCGGAACTGGCGGCCGCCCAATCTCGCTCCGGGTCGTCGCCCACGTGGAGCACCTCATTCGGGGCGAAGACCGCTAATTTCGAGCGCCCGTTCGTAAATCCAAGGATCGGGCTTGTCCGCGCCCAACTCGCTGGAAAGAAAAACATGCCGGAAATATTTCGAGATGTGCCAGGTGCTCGAAAATCATACGCAGGCGTCCGTCGAAATTTGAGACGACCGCCAGCTCGTAACGCGGCACGAGCGCGTCGAGCACATCTCTCACCTCGGGGTAAAGTTCCCACACGCCAGCCTCGGCAAAGTGCCCGTAGGCGGCCTCGAAAAACGCGTCCCGATCGAGCGGGTCGATCCGCGGAGAGACGCGATCAAGCAGGCGCTCGACCAGATCGCGCCACCAGCCTTTGTCGTCGTCCTCGCGCGGCTCGCCGGTCGCGGGACGGATTGGCATTTCCTTCCAGACGATCGCGAAGGCGCGGGTGAGTTGCTCCGGATCGAGCGTGAGGCCCTGCCCGTCCGCAACCAGGGAATAATGCGCGCCGACGCTTTTCGTTAGGCGAATCAGCGTGCCGGCGGCATCAAAAAAAATCGCTTTTGGCATCGCAACAATTATTCGCACGCGGGCAGGGCGCGCTCTGCAATTCTTTTTCTCTTTCGAGATTGCAGCGCGGACGTAACAGTTAGCTCCGCATGATTGCGGGAGAAATGAACGCTACTGAATCGTCGTGCCACGATCCGAAGTGGGATCAATCTTTCGGCGAAGAACTGGCCAACAGCGTCAGTCATGGGCTTGGCCTGCTCGCGGCCTTGATCGGTGGCCCGATTCTCATGGTCGCTGCCTGGCGCGGCGGTGACCGCTACTTTTTTATCGGCACGGCCGTCTTCATCGCCACGATGCTACTCGTCTATCTCGGCTCGACGCTTTACCACGCCTGGCCGCGCGGACCGATCAAATCGATCTTCCAGCTAATCGACCATTCGGCGATTTTCTTGCTCATCGCCGGGACTTACACGCCATTCACGCTCGGTCCGCTCCGCGGCGCATGGGGCTGGACGATTCTCGCGCTTGTTTGGACGCTCGCGATCCTCGGTGTCATCTTGAAAAGCGTCCACGGCACCGAGCAGACGGAAGAAGCTTTCGATGACGCTCTACCTGGGAATGGGCTGGCTGATTTTGGTCGCGTTTCGGCCACTAATTTTGCACGTGCCAACGCCAAGCCTGGCCTGGCTGATGGCCGGTGGGATTGCTTATACCGGCGGCGTTTTTTTCTTTGTCAGCAAACACAGTCGCTACACCCATTTCGTCTGGCATTTATTTGTGCTCTTCGGCACGACCTGCCATTTTCTCGCCGTTTTCGCCTGCGTCTCCGCATGAAGATTTTGCCTAACGACACCGTGCCGATCGAGCATAACGATCCGATCAACGCGCGCATCCTCGCCATTTCGGAGGACAAAATCGCCGGTTTCGTGCGCGAGCCATTTGGGGAAATTGCGGAGCGAGCGGGATTGCCGGTCGAGACCGTGCTCGAGCGAATCATCGCGATGTTGCGCGCGGGCACGATCCGGCGCGTCCGGCAGACCTTGCTCGCAACCAACCTTGCCGATGGCGCGCTCGTTGCCTGGAAGGTGCCGCCGGAAAAAATAGACGCGGCCTTTGATTGGATGTCGCAACGCGATCCGTTTTCCGGACACGTTGTGCTGCGTTCGACGGACGCGGTCACGCCGGGATCGGAATACAAGCTTTGGACAACGCTGAAAGTGCCACACGGCTTTTCGCTGCAACGCCACGGCGAACTCCTCTCCGGCATTGTCGGCGCCGAACATTTTCGACTAATGCCGGCGAAGGGCATTTTCACATTAGGCGTGGGTCACGTGAGACGAAAGAATGTCGAACCGGGAAGCAAGGCGGATCAACCAGCCACGATGATCGTCGTCCAGCCCGCGACGCTGACCGAAAAGGAGTGGACCGTGCTGACTACGTTGAAACGGGAATTCGCGCCGGAAGAAATCCGGGAGTTGCCGTGGGTCGCGCGCGCCAAAGAAGCCGGCGTTTCGCTCGAGGAATTTTTCGCGATCGCGGAGGAACTAACCCAGCGAAAAATCATCGGACGATTCTCCACTTTCCTCGAACACGTGAAGCCATCCGCCGGCGGAGTCCGCGTGACGCGTTTCAACGCCTTGTTTCATTGGGCGGTGCCGCCAGGTCGGGAAGTGGAAGCGGGGGGCGAGGTCGGGCGACATGAGATTCTAACTCACTGTTACTGGCGCGAAGCTGGGACGGAATTTCGCAACGTCAACATCATGGCGGTCGCGCACGGGACTGAGAAGGCGCGGCTCCTCGAGCACAAAGCGGCGATCGATCGACACCTCGTTGCATGTGGAATTCCGGTCTCCTATACCAACGTGTTTTGGGGCGGACGGAGCGAAATCAAGCCGTCGGAGATTTCGCCGCAGATTTACCGGCAATGGTTGGCGGAGATCGGCTCGGCGGAGTGATCCTTTTCCGCTGGTTATGCGCGACGAGTTTGAGAGCAGGCGAGCGCCGCGCCTGTCATTCCGGTCCAGCGCAGCGCAGAGGAACCTGGCAGTTGCAATAGATGTTTTCGCATAACGAGAAAGCGTAAATTGCAACTGGGGGTCCTTCCCCGTCTTCGCGGCTCAGGATGACAATCTGGATGCGGAACCATGCCCTCCCGGACCCGCGGTTGCCCAAGACCGTTTCCGCGAGCGCAAACTCCCGCGTCCGCTCCAGTTCGCGCAGCAGCGCAACCGCAAACTCCGCGCGATTGATCTTCCGCCCGAGCGCCATGGCGAGCGAGCCGGCGCGGGCGCGAAGCTCGTCGGAGAATTCGTCCGGCGCCTGATTGATGTTCACTCCGATCCCGACAATCGCGCTGAACGACTGACCGCGGCCAGCCTTCGTCTCAACCAAAACACCGGCGACCTTGCGTCCGCTGACGTGGACATCGTTAGGCGGTTTGACTACCGGCTCGAGCCCGGTCTCACGGCGGATCGCATTGGCGATAGCCTGCGCCGCCCAGGTCGTTAGGCGAGCCGATTCAGCGGACGGAATACGCGGTCGAAGCAGGACTGAAAACCAAAGCCCCTGGTGAGGCGCCGATTCCCAACGATGCCCGCGCTGGCCGCGGCCGGCGGTCTGCTGCTCGGCGAAAACGACGAAGCCTTCCGGCAGCTCAGGCGTGAGCATTTGCAAAAGAAAATCATTCGTCGAACGGGTTGACTCCAACACGATAATGCGCTGCCCGATGCCGTTTTCCCCTAACGATGCTCTTAGTTCGGCCGCGATCAGCCGGTCAGGCGGCAACATGTGTCAGTTCCAGCGAGAAATCGATGGCGGGCGCGGAGTGGGTCAGAGCGCCGATCGACACGTAATCGACTCCGGTCGCCGCAATTTGCCTCACGTTGCGCAAATTGACCCCGCCGCTCGCTTCGAATTTGACCTTCCCTTTGCCGATCGCGACCGCTTCGCGCATCTGCGTACCACGCATGTTGTCGAGCAGAATCACTTCCACGCCCGGAATCTCCAAAAGAGAGCGGACTTGATCGAGGTTGTCGGCTTCCACTTCGATGCGCAGGCCGGGCCGTTCCTTGCGAACCCGCTCGACCGCGGCGCTTAGCCGGGCGAGTCCGTCCCGCGCGAGGAGATGGTTGTCTTTCACCAATATCATGTCGAAAAGCCCGAAGCGATGGTTGGTCCCCCCGCCGGCCAGGACCGCGGCTTTCTCAAACTTCCGCAAACCCGGAGTCGTCTTACGCGTGTCGAGAATCTTCGCCCCGTGGGCGCCTGCCCCTTCGACGAATTGGCGCGTCAAGGTCGCAATCCCGCTGAGGTGCTGGAGAAAATTGAGCGCGACCCTTTCAGCGGTGAGGATCGAGCGAGCCCGTCCGCGCACCTCGAGAACAGCCATTCCGCCGGCTACGGTGGCGCCATCCTTTTGCACGATCTCAGCGCGCAACCCGGGATCGACCCGGCGAAAGACCTCGGCCGCCACTTCCGTCCCGGCGACGATCGCGCGCTCCTTGGCGATCGCACGGGCGGAAGCCTGGTCGTTTTCGTCTACAAAATACTCGCTCGTGATATCGCCACTGCCGATGTCTTCACGGAGTGCGAGATCGATCAGATGGAGATCTTCCTCGGAGAAATTCATGCGTGACCCCGGCGAAACTCGACCCAGATCGCCCGGATAGATCTACCATGGGGGAAGAACGGCGGGCAACAAGCCGCAGGTACAAAAAAGATCCGGGCAGGGCACGCGGAGAAACCTTCGAATGCGAGAACGTGCCACCGCCCGAATCGCCTTAACCAGAGTATATAGACAGTGGTGGTTATGGAGCGTTCAAAAGATTTTGCAGATGCCGCCCTTTGGGCAACGTGAGAAAGGGAGTGGAAGCCCGTTAAGTCCTTCGATCGACGTGGTCTCCGCTGTTTACAGCCTCCGTTTCGGAGCGAGAGCGGAATGTCTACAATAGCTCACCCTGCACGGCGCGCCCGGCTCGGGCCGCTTCGTCGCGCACTTCCTGCAGGAGCGACTTGAACTCGTTTTTCTCCATCGATTCGATCAGGCGGGGATAATCCGGCCTGATGCTGCAGGTCCTCGATCGGGACCGGGAGCGGCAAATGGCAGTCAAGCTCGACCATCTTGCGATTTTGCAGGATTTGCTCGCGCCCTTTCTCCAGCTTGTCACGGGTCTTCGGCGTCTTGATTTGATCAATGCTGTTGAGGAGCGCGTCGAGATTTCCGAATTCGCGCAGCAGTTTCGCCGCCGCTTTCCGCCCGATGCCAATCCCGCGAATGTTATCGACAGCGTCGCCCGCAAGGGCGAGGACGTCGCCGATCATCGCCGGCGGAATGTCCCATTTCGCCGTGACCTGCTCTTCGCCTAACAATGCGAATGCATCCTTCGGCGAGCCGAGATCCGCCTTGGCCGTCGAGTAGATTTTCACGGTTGAATTGACGAGTTGATAAAGGTCCTTGTCGTTAGTCGCGAGCACCACTTCGATGCCGCGTTCGCGCGGCCTTGATTGCATAACAGCCCATCAAATCGTCGGCTTCCGTGTCGGGCAGCGAGATATTGCTAAAGCCAAGCCAGGGGGTCAGCTCCTGGATGTAGTCGAGCTGCGGCACCATCGGCGGCGGCATCTCCTTGCGCGTCTCCTTGTAGCCCGGCTGCAATTCTGTCCGGCGCTGCGGCAGCCCCTGGTCCCAAACGACCGCGCCGAGATCGGGCTGCAAATGTTTCAACATGAGCCGGAGCGATTTGGTGAATCCAAAGATGGCGTTGGTCGGTTCGCCGCGGGAATTCGAAAGGTGAAGGATCGCGAAATAGGAGCGGTAAACGTAGTAATGACCGTCAACGAGCAGGAGTCTCACTGCGGCATGTTAGCCCAAGCCCGCGGTACGCCCACGGAATTTTGGTGCGGCGCCACAATGCTCCCGACGACTTGGTCGTCCCGAGGCGGCGTAGCGGCGAGCCGTAACGCAGTCCGCGCAGCGGGCGAGGCCGGGCTTTCAAACCTCGCGGTTGCAGTCGACGCGTTCAATCGGAAAGGAAAACGTCGACGCAAAAGAGAGATCCCTCTCCGTCCCGCGGCGGATCGGAATGACAGGAATGGGAACGCGAGCAAAAGGCCGCCGCTAGTTTTTGTTGGGAATCGCGCGTAAATGAGCCGGATGGAGGACCAATGGATCGTGCGCGTGGAGGGCAGGGAATACGGCCCGGTTGACCTCGAAGAACTGCGTGCGTGGAAGCGGGAAGGCCGCCTGATTCGCGAGAACGAAATCCGCGAGCCGGGGAGCGAGCGCTGGATCCGGGCGGGAGAGCTGCCGGAAATCTTCGCGGACGAAGCGGCTGAGCCGCAAGAGGCTGAACCCGCGAGATCCGTCGTTAGGCGTCAGAGCTTCGGCGAAATCTTTGCGGGCGGCTGGCGGGTTTACCGCAAGGGATTTGGACGCTTTCTTATTCTCGCGTTGCTCGTTTCGCTCCCGTCACTTCTTCTCCAGCTCGCGGCGCCGTTTCTCGAGATGCCGAAAGAGCAGGCGCCGTCGGCTCCCGTTGTCGTCGCTGTGGCGGTTGCGTTTGTGATGCTGGTGCTACTCGTGATCGCCTGGCCGTTTTCCCTCGCTGCCACGCAGTTGCTCGCCGCCGATCTTTATGCCGGTCGCGATCCGGCACTGCGTGAACTTCTCAGCCGTGCGAAGCCGCTTTGGACCCGGATGTTCACTCTCGGGCTGATCGTTTATGGCAGCTATCTTCTCTGGACGGTGATCCCGTTCCTCGTGGCGCTTTCGATGGCAGCCGGCGCAGCCTCGGTGAGTGGGCTCTTGCTCATGCTGTCGCTGCTCATCTTTGTGGCCTACATGGTGGCCCGGCTTTTCATCAATTTTCTCTTCTGGCAACAGGCCGGCGCGCTCGGCGAGAGGACGGCAATCGAGGCCTTACAGGAAAGCAAAGATCTGGCCCGAAGCGGGACGGATCGCCCCCGCGCGCAAAGGCCGCTCTATCGCGGCGCAATGATCGCCGCGCTCTGGCTGCTGGTAATTATTGCCGTGAACGTCGCGATCGAGCTCCCGGTGGTGCTCTTCCGGATGCGCGGGGTAACCAGCCTGGAACAGGCCGCCACAATGGTGCAAGCGATGGCGACGAAAAATTCCCCGGATCTGCTTTCCGGCCTGACGACGCTGCTAAGCTGTCTGACGCACGCGATTCTGCGGCCGTGGCTGGCGGCGATTTTTGTTGTGCTTTATCTCGACACCAAAGCGAGCGGAAAATCGTAGCCTTGAAAGGCTTGCTCCTTTTGTCGGTCGATACCCCGATCCCGTGGTCCGTGGCAACGAGAACGGCCGATTGGCGTGGCACCCTTTCCCGGCAGATAATCGGCGATGCTCTACGTCGTCGGCACGCCAATCGGAAACCTGAACGACATCACTATCCGGGCGTTGGAGGTCCTGAAACAAGCCGATCTGATCGCGGCCGAGGACACGCGGCATTCCGGAAATCTGCTTCGCCATTTCGAAATCCGAAGCCGCTGCTCAGTTACCACGAGCATAACGAGGCCAGGCGAACGGCCGAATTAGTCGAGCGCCTCGCGACGGGCGAGACGATAGCGCTGATTACGGACGCGGGCATGCCCGGCTTGTCTGATCCGGGAGCACGCTTGATTTGCAAATGTATTGAGCGGGATTTGCCCTTCACAATCGTGCCAGGCGTTTCAGCGATCACGACGGCGCTCGTTGGCTCGGGATTCCAAATGGAGCGATTTTGTTATCGCGGGTTCCTGCCAGTGAAGAGCGGTCAACGCGAACGCGAATTGCGCGCGGCGGCTGAGCGGTCGGAAACCACCGTGTTTTTCGAATCTCCATATCGGATCACCAAGACGCTGGCCGCATGCTCGGACCTTATGCCCGGTCGGATGGTTTGTGTCGCGCGCGAGCTGACGAAGAAATTCGAGGAATTCAGGCGTGGAACTGCCGCCGAATTACTGGCCCACTATGACGCGCACCCGGCCAAGGGCGAGATCACGCTCTTGGTGGCGGGCATAGGATAAGGAAAGACCGGGCGAGAATCCGTCGATGCAGGCGTCAACGTCGATTGGCGGTACACTCCATCCCGTCTCGCCCCACCGAAGCTCGACAGCGTCTCATCCGACTAAAGCGGGGATTTCCGCTTGTCAAAGAGACCGGTCCGTGTGACTGTCTGCGACTTTTCCCAAGGCCATGGCTTACGCAATTATCAAAACAGGCGGGCGGCAATATCGCGTCGCAGAAGGTGATACGATCGACGTGGATCTGCTCGAGGGCGATGCGGGCCAGAAGATGACTTTTGGTGACGTGCTCATGCACGCGGACGGCGAAAAAATTACACACGGCAGCCCCTCGGTTTCGGGCGCCAGCGTCACTGGCGAAGTGGTCGAGCAACGCAAGGACAAGAAGGTCATCGCGTTCAAGTACCGCCGCCGCAAAGGTTATCACCGCACCGTCGGCCATCGCCGGAAGTTGACGCGGGTCAAGATCACCGGAATCAAGCTGGGGTCGAAATCGAAAAAAAGTTCCGAGAAAGAGGCGCCGGCCGCCGAGTAAGACTCTCAACTTTCAACTTTTCCAATGGCTCATAAAAAGGGACAAGGCAGCGTCAAGAACGGCCGCGACAGCGTTAGCAAGCGGCTCGGTGTAAAAAAATTTGGCAGCGAAAGCAGTGGTCGCCGGCAACATCATCATCCGCCAACGCGGGACGAAGTTTTTGCCTGGCAAAAACGTTGGCCTCGGTCGCGACTATACGATTTTTGCCCTGATCGACGGTCAGGTTCGGTTTGATCGCGATGGTCGCAGAGTCAACGTCGTCCCGACGGGTGTAGTCTCCGCAAGTTGATTGTTCCTTTCAGCGTCACTCGTCGTTAGGCGAACACCCCTTGAACGCCACGAGGTGCGGCGCATTGCGCATTGTATGGCAAGACAGTTTCGGGTATAACGAGCTTTATTCGCGATGAAATACACGACTTATCTTCTCTTTGGCGCGCCCGGCGCTGGCAAGGGCACCCAAGGTCGCTCGCTTGGCTCGATCCCGCGCTTCTTTCATTGCGCTTGCGGCGACGTTTTTCGCACGATCGACACGCGCACCCGACTTGGGCGTGCGTTCCTCGAATATTCCAGCCGGGGCGAGCTCGTCCCCGATGACATCACGGTGGAGCTTTGGAAGGCCCGCATCGATGCCGCGGTCGATGCGCACCAGTTCAAGCCCGATATCGATGTGCTCGTCCTTGATGGCATTCCGCGCAACGTGGGTCAGGCCGAGATCATGGATAAAATGATCGATGTGAAAAAGGTCTTTCATCTTTCCTGCCCGAATCGCGACGCGCTTTTCGCCCGGTTGAAAAAACGCGCATTGAAAGATAATCGCCTTGATGACGCAAACGAGGAAGTGATCATACGCCGCCTCGCGACCTACGAGGCCGAGTCCAAGCCGGTGCTCGAACATTATCGAGACCGCGTGCAAATGGTGGACGCGACCGAGCCGCCGGCCAAAGTCTTGTACCACATTCTCGAAACGGTTTCGAATGGGGAACATGAGTCAGCCGCAGTTTGAAAATTTCACGGCCTCCAGTCTCTACTGCGAGAAGTGCAAAGCGGCGATGCCGGTGCGCGAACGTCTCCTCCTCGTTCTGCCGGACCGCGAGCTTTACGACTATCTTTGTACCGGTTGCGCGTCGTCGGTCGGCCAGCGCGAAGTAACTGCCGGCGACAAAATGATGGCGCGGGCCGCCGCTCCGCGTCGTGCCCGTCGGGCTGTCGCGCCTCACAGTTTGATGCCGTAAGGCGGCATGCGGATTGTCTTCATCGGCACGGGCGAAATCGGCCGGCCGACCCTGCGTACTCTCTTGCACACGCCACAACACCAATTGATTGGCGTGATCACGCAACCCGACAAACCCGTCGGGCGCGACCAACAGGTCCAGGCTCCGCCGATCAAAGCGGAGTCGGCTACCTCGTCGGTGCCGGTTCTTCAACCGGTGCGGATTCGAAACGACGAAGTGATTGCGGAGATTCGCGGGCTTGCGCCGGATGTCATCGTCGTCATGGCCTACGGCCAAATTCTGCCGAAGAGCGTGCTCGAGATTCCACGGATTGCTTGTTTGAATCTCCACGCGTCGCTCCTTCCGCGGTATCGCGGCGCGGCGCCGATCCAGGCCGCGATCGCGGCCGGCGACCCGGAGACAGGCATTACCGTCATCTACATGGACGAAGGTCTCGACACCGGTGACATGCTTCTGCAGGTCAAGGTCGCGATTCTGCCTAACGAGACCGGCGGATCGCTCCACGATCGCCTCGCCCAGGTCGCGCCGGACGTCTTGCTTGGCGCGCTCGATCTCCTCGCCAGCCAGCGCGCACCGCGCATCTCGCAACAGACCGCCGACGCCACGTATTCGCCGAAATTGACTCGTGAAGATGGGAAGATCGACTGGTCGGAGCCGGCTGAAGTGATTGAGCGGAAAATTCGCGCCTTCGATCCATGGCCGGGCGTCTACAGCCAGCTTTCCGATACGACCGGGAAAAGGTGCAAATTGAAAATCTTTCGCGCAACAGTCAGCGATCAAAGTATCGGCGACCCGGGAACGATCTCCACGCCTAACGACTTGGAAGTCCTCGTCGCCACCGGCCGCGGCGCCCTCCGCCTCGAGGAAGTGCAACTGGAAGGAAAGCGCCGGATGAGCGCCGCTGATTTTTTGCGCGGTTTTTCCTCCACAAGACCGCATTTCTGATCGATCATCCCGCGCGAGATGGAAAGTGCAACGCCGGCTTACAAACGCATTGTTCTTAAACTAAGCGGCGAAGCGCTGCGTGAAACCGGCGGCCGCGACACGATCTCGCCGCAGATCGTCAAGGAAATCGCGCGGCAGGTAAAGGAGGTCTACGACCTCGGGGTGCAGATCTCGATCGTGGTCGGCGGCGGCAACATCTGGCGCGGACTGGCGGCGAGTCATCGCGGGATGGATCGTACGACCGCGGATTACATGGGGATGCTCGCCACTGTCATCAATGGCCTCGCCCTGCAGAGCCAGCTCGAGCAAACCGGCGTTCCGATACGGGTGCAAACCGCGATCGAAATGCAAAACGTCGCCGAGCCGTTCATCCTCCGACGGGCCGTCCGGCACCTTGAGCAGGGTCGCGTCGTTATCTTCGTCGCGGGCACGGGCAATCCGTATTTTTCGACCGACACGACAGCCGCATTGCGGGCCAGCGAAATTGGCGCGGACATCATCCTCAAGGCAACCAAGGTTGACGGTATTTATGACCGCGACCCGAAGCTGCATCCCGATGCCCAACGCTACGAACAAATCAGCTACAACGAAGCCCTGATGAAACGGTTGCAGGTGATGGACTCGACTGCCTTCAGTCTCTGCATGGATAACAAAATTCCGATCCTGGTTTTCGACATGCTTCAACCAACGAACGTCCGCGACGCCGTGCTCGGAAAAAGAATCGGTACGCTCGTGACCGATTAGCGATTGCGATTCGGGCGACCCCAGCTTTCTTTGACCACCTCTTATGAGCGCCGACGAAATCCTCCTCGAAGCCGAAATGGCGATGGAAAAAAGCGTGGATTACATGATCCACGAATTTGCCAGCGTGCGGACCGGAAAAGCATCGCCGGCTCTGGTCGAGAACGTCGATGTGCAGGCCTACGGGTCGGCCATGAAATTGAAGCAACTGGCGCTGATCACAACACCGGAACCGCGCTTACTTGTCGTACAACCGTTTGATGCCTCAACCGTGCGCGACATCGAGAAAGCATTGAAAGAATCGAAAATTGGCATCACCCCCCTGGTCGATGGAAAGCTTATTCGGTTGCCAATTCCTGAGCTCTCGGAAGAGCGGCGTAGGGATCTCGTCAAGTCGCTCAAGCAGATGGCGGAGGAAGCGCGCGTCCGTGTCCGGGCCAATCGCCGAGCCGCGATGGACGAAGCCAAGAAGATGGAAAAGGCCGGCCAAGCGACCGAAGACCAACTGCGCGATACTGAAGCGGAAATTCAGAAATTGACCGATCGCTTCGTCAAATCGATCGACGACCATCTGGAGCGCAAGGACGCTGAAGTGATGAAAGTGTGAGCGGGTCTGATTCGGAACGCTTCCGACTCACGAATCACGAATCGCCGCCGCCACTTCCTCTGCGCTCACCGCTTTCATGCAACGAAAGTCGAGCGGACATTCGCGCAGAAAACACGGGCTGCATTCGACCTGATGCCTGACGATCCGATTTCCCTTCCCTAACGGACCTGTCAGGCTCGGCTCGGTCGAACCAAAAACCGCCACGACCGGAACCCCAAGCAAAGTCGCGAGATGCATCGTGCCCGTGTCGTTCGTCAAAAGCAGCTGACACTTCCGAAGTTCCTCGATCAGTTGCTCGAGAGTCGTGCGACCGATGAGATTGACGCAGCCATCACCCAGAGTCGCGGCGATTTGAGCGCCCACCTCCTCGTCCTGGGCCGTGCCGAAAAGAACCCACCGTCCGCCAATCGCGGCAGCCGTGGCGGCGAAACGTTCGGACAACCAGCGTTTCGCAGGTCCGTATTCCGCGCCCGGACAGAGTCCCAACCTTAGTTCCGCGGGCTTGGCCGATGGCCGGGGCGGGATCGCAATCTCTTCGACCCTGGCCTCTCCGCCTAACGATCGCGCGATGTCGAGGTAATGCTCCACCTGGTGCGGCGGCGGCCCCTTCCGCTCGGGCTTCCGAACGATCTGGTTCAAAAGCCAGCGGCGGCGATGCCCGGCGTAACCAACTCGGCGCGGCACGCCGGCCAGCCAGAGCTCGAGCGCCACGCGGAAAGAGTTCGGAAAGACGACGCCGGCATCAAATTCCGGCTCGTTCCGAATCAAATCGATCGCATGCCAAAGAGATTTTCGGCCTAACGATATCACTTCGTCGACCTCCGGGACCAGTCGCCAGATCGCCGCGATCTTTTCCGGCGCCAGCACGGTAACGTGCGCGTCGGGTCGGCCACGCTTGATCGCCCGCACTGCCGGCACGCTGATAACACTATCGCCCAGCCAATTGCTGCCGCGGATGAGAATACGGAATGGCTTCAGACCCTTCGTTCCCACCGTTTCTGGGACGAAGAGTCCGCGCTTGTATTTCTCGAGAAGCCAGTTCGGCCGCGGCGTCTTCCAGCGATTGTGAACCCAGAACCAATCTTCCGGCGCGCGCCGAATTTCCTCTGCGATGATCTCGTTCATCTTCGCGGTCAGCGATGGAACGCTGTCGTTAGGCGAGTCGAAGGGCGGGCTGAAAATCATCCGCCATTTCCCCGGAGCCGTCGGTATAGAGGGAAGCGGCGATTAGGGCCGCGCCGGTGCGTTTGCAGAGCAGCGCCGGGAGCGGCGAAGTCGAGGCCAGCCGCCCGAAGAACGGCGTCCAAAGGCCATGGTCGCCCGCGTGCTGATCGCTCAAGATCCCGATCATCCCGCCGCCGCGGAGGAGCCGGACTGCCTCTTGGAAGCCTTCGCTCCGGTCGAAGAGCTCGACGCCAAAGCGAGCTCGCTGTTGCCTAACGAACTGATCGAGGTGGCGGTTACCCAGCTTTTGATAAACGGTGCTCATCCGCGTGTAGGCAAAGTACTGCGGCAGGATTTGGGCAAGAAACTCCCAGTTGCCGAGGTGACTGAGAACGACCACCACCGGCCGGCCCGCGCGCAGCTCGCGATGAGACTTCGTCAGCCCCCTCGATCGCGACGAGCGCCACCACTTTCTCCAGCGGCATGGCATTCAGTTTCATCCCGCTGAGGAGATTGGCCCCGAGCCGCTGAAAATGACGGCGCACGATCCTGCTCTTCTCCGCAGCGGACTTCTCCGGACCGAAGGCAATTTCCACATTCCGGCGGGCGAGTTGCCGATAAGTCGGCAGCAGGACCCAGGCAATAAAACCGAGCCCGTTCCCAAGGGAAAAAACGAGGCGCAACGGGAGCGCGGTGATCAACGCCAGCGCCGCGCGGTAGCAGAAGTAAACGCAATAATCGACCATGCAAAGCGGCCGGCGCGAACCGGGAACGTGTGCGACTGCAGCGTAATTTTGCCTGCGAGCCGCCGCAATCATTATAATGTGACCACGTGCAACGGCGCCCTTTTCAAACCGCGCGACCGGACTTCGCGCGGATTGTTACGCGCAAGTTCGCGCCTACCCGTTTGCTCCTGGTCGGCAGCGAGGCGGCGCAATTTGTCGAGCAATGCCGGCAGGAAGGAATCGACACTGTCAGTTGCGCGAGCATTTGCGAGCTTGAAGCCTTGGGCGAGAACGGCGCAGGCCCATTTGACGTCGCCATCTGGTTCTATCCGGCAGCGAGCGCCACGGCCGAAGACGTGCAGACCCTCGACCGCCTGTCCACGCTTGCTTCCAATCTTGTCCTGGTTCCAGCGCCCGGCGCTGACGCAGCAAAGCGTCGTCCGCCGCTGGTCGCTCATCTCGGCACGCGCAGCTTTTTTCCAAACTACGATTGCGATATCAGCGACCTGGAGCCGGCTGCACTCCAGCTGACGGACAAAGCAAGCGAGTCGGCGCGACGCAGGTGCGTGCGGTGGAAGGCGCGTTCTCCAGATTAAACCGTCACGTGCGTAGCTTGGAGCGAAGGCTTCGCACGCGCATGTCGGAATTGGAAGCGGCCGACCGGCATATCGCGACCTTGGAGCAGAAGCTCCTCAAGGCCAAAGAAGCGAAACGGGAGATGAAGCAGCTCAAACAGGAAAAACAAGCGCTGCGCAAATCACCCGAACGCAAGATCGGCCAGGTCCTGCTCGCGCCTTACCGGTTGCCGCAAAAGTTGGTGCGGGAGGTGCGCAAAAGGTTTCCCAAAGCCGGATCTGGCGGTGATTCTGGGCCGGCGAGCGAATACCAACAATGGCTCGAGGCGCATCGGGTCCAGAAAGAGGAGATCGCATCGCTCCGCGACGAGGGGCGCAGCTTTGGTTCCCAGCCGTGCATCAGCATCATCACGCCGGTCTTCAACACCCCGGTGGAGTGGCTGACCGAGTGCGTCGAATCGGTCCTGAATCAGATTTACGAAAATTGGGAACTCGTTCTGGTCGATGACGCCTCGACTAACCCTGAAACTGTTAGCGTGCTCCCGGAATTGGCGGCCCGAGACGCGCGCATTGTCCTGGCCAAAGACCCGGAAAGAGGCGGGATTTCAGCCGCATCCAACTGCGGGCTTGACATGGCGCGGGGCGACTGGGTGGCTTTTCTCGATCACGATGATATCCTCGAACCAGACGCGCTCTTCCAAAACGTGAAATGGCTGCAGGATCATCCCGACGCAGATCTGATCTACTCTGACGAAGACAAACTGACCGAGCAAGGTTTCGACACCCCGATCTTCAAACCCGATTGGTCGCCGGACTATTTTCTCTCCTGCAACTACGTCTGCCATTTGACCCTGGTGCGGCGCGAGCTGGTGCGGGAGGTGGGCGGATTCCGTTCCGAGTTTGATGGCGCACAGGACTACGATCTTTTTCTTCGCATTATCGAACGCACAAACCGCATCCATCACATTGCGCGGGTGCTTTATCATTGGCGACGCAGCCCTGCCTCGACCGCGGATAATATCCGGCGCAAGCCCGGTTCGCTCGAAACCGGCCGCCAGGCGCTCGAGGCGCATCTCGAGCGACGGCACTTGCCCGGCCATGTCACGGTCGATTGGCGGACCCATGCTTATTGGGTCAAACGCGAGTTGACCGAGGCGAAAAAGATTTCGCTCATCATCCCGGTGCGCGACCGGATCGATCTCCTGGCGCGCTGCCTTGAGAGCGTGACCAGCAGAACGGCTTACGCTCCCTACGAGATCGTCGTCGTCGACAACGACAGCCAGTCGGCGGAAGCGCACGAATATTTCGCACGCTTAGAACACCGCGTGCTGCACTTCAGCGGCCCCTTTAATTATTCTGCGATCAATAATTTCGCGGTTGAAAACTGCGATAGTCCGTGGCTGCTCTTTTTGAACGACGATATCGAGGTGATCGATCAGAACTGGCTCACCATCATGGCTGAGCACGTGCAACGGCCGGAGGTCGGCGCAGTCGGCCCGCGCCTGCTTTACCCCGATGACACCGTGCAGCACGCCGGAGTCGTGGTCGGTGTGGGAGGAATCGCCGAGCACGCTTTCCGCGGACTGCCGGCTGAATCGCCCGGCGTCTGTCGCCAACTGCAAATGACGCGAAACTACAGCGCCGTCACTGGGGCGTGCCTGCTCACCAGGCGGGACGTTTTCGAAGAGATCGGTGGCTTCGATGAAGAGCGCTTGCCGGTGGCATTTAACGACGTCGATCTTTGCCTGAAAATGCGACGGGCTGGTTATCTGATCGTTTACACGCCCTTCGCCAAGCTGTATCACCACGAATCGGCCTCGCGGCGCCGAAGCGTGGAAGCGCTCGAGACCGAGGTGATGCGGGAGCGCTGGCCGGAATATTTGGAACGCGATCCCTACTACAATCCGAACCTCTCACGGGAACGCGCTGACTTTTCATTGGGCAAGTAAACCGACTGCGATGAACAAAAACAAACCCGACCGCTGGCACGGTCTCTCCCCGGAAGCGCAAGCCGCGCTCGCGGTGCGCGATTATGGCGTGCGCTCGCTTGCCGAGCGGATCGCGGAGGTTGGCGTCGAAGCCGGCCAGTTGACGAGCGCAAACCGGACCGACCCGGAAGTTGCGCAGGCCTGGATCCCTGGGGTGGAAATTTTCGCCCGCACCATCCATCCGCAACGCCATCGCGGATTGTTCGGCGAGTTCGCGCGCCGAGATGAAGGGACGCTGGCACGAATAGGATTCTGGCCCCAACAATGGTCGGCCGCCCGGATGTTCGCCCAGACTGCGAAGGGTTTTCATATCCATCCGCCAAGCGTGCCGAAGAACGCCTTGCCTAACGAATGGTTCCGGCGTCTTTTCATCGATGAACCGGAGAATTTTTCGCTTCGCCGCTACGAAGACGAGCAATGGGACGTGATGTTTTTCGTGCAAGGCCGGGCCGAGATGATCCTGCGCGAGGCGCGCGCCGGTTTGCCGCCGCGGACAATGCGGCTTTTTATCGACGGCGACGACCACCGCGGACCTAACAATGCCGCCGTTGTCATTCCGCCGGGCGTCGCCCATGCCATCCGAGTCGAGGGTTCGGAGGACTTGATCATGGTCTACGGGACGAGCACCTCTTTCCGGGCCGAGTTCGAAGGTCGGATTGGGAGCGAAGTCGAGACTGCGTCGCTGCCGGAGTCATGGCAGCGGTTTCTTTCATGAATTCGAACCTGAGAGCGGCCTCTGCGGCCCGATTAGGAGAGACGTCGCGGCTCAACGCGGCGCAAGGGACCCACCGACGTTGAGACGCCGGTTCGACCCGGCCGATCCGGAGTGGATGGATCGACCGCAGCCGATCTCGCCCGAGCTTCTGTCCGACCTGCGCAATCTGCGAATCCTCAATCGTTACTCCGGCAGCTATCGTTTGATCCGCCATTTCCTCCGACGCTGGATCGATCGGGACGATAGGGTACGCATTCTCGATCTGGCCACCGGCTCCGGCGATATTCCCCGGCTCGTCGTTGAGTTTGCCCGCAAGGCCGGCGGACAGGTGGAAATCGACGCGGTGGATCTTCAGGCGTCAACGATCGAGATTGCGCGACAGCTGAGCGCCGGCTTCCCCGAGATCCGCTACCATTGCGCGGACATCCATCATTTCGGCGACGAGAATTCCTACGACATCGTGCTCTTCTCGCTCGCGCTGCATCATTTCAGCTGCGATCAAGCGGTGGCGCTGCTGCGTCGTTGCCGCAGCCTTTCGCGTGGGAAAGTATTGGTGGCCGATCTGTGCCGGAGCTGGTTTGCGAAACTCGGCGTCGATTTGCTCACCGCCACGGTTTTTCGCGAGGAGATGACTCGCAACGACGCGCGCGCCTCGGTCGAGCGCTCCTTTTCCTTCCAAGAACTCGACCATCTCGCGTGCGAGGCTGGCTGGCGCGATTATGGCCATCGCCGCTTTCGTTTTGCCCGGCAGGCGATTTGGCTGGAGCATTCCCAGTCCGCCGAAACCAACGCAAGCGAATGACATCTCCCTAACCGAGACGTCGCAGCAAACCACGCAAGAGTGTAGAGACCCGGGACGACGACACATGAAAATTATTTCGACCATCGAGGGTCTGCGTTCGAATTCGTGCGCCAAAAAAAACCGACGCGTCCTGGTTCCGACGATGGGTGCCTTGCATGCTGGACATGTCTCACTTATTCGGCTGGCGCGAAAAAACGCTGGCCCGGACGGCGAGGTGATGGTCAGCATTTTTGTTAATCCGCTGCAGTTCGAGCCCGGCTCGGATTTTTCACGCTATCCCCGGCCGGAATCGGCCGATGAGGAGATCTGCCGCGCGGAGGGCGTGAATATGATTTTTCGCCCTTTGCCTGACGAAATGTATTTTACCGATCGGTCGACCTTCGTCGAAGAAACCGCGCTCTCCGAGAGGCTCTGCGGGGCGTCGCGGCCGGGTCACTTCCGAGGCGTCTGTACCGTGGTCGCGAAATTGTTTCATCTCCTCGCGCCGGCCGCCGCTTTTTTTGGCGAAAAGGATTTTCAACAATTGGCGATCATTCGTCGCATGGTCCGCGATCTCGATTTCCCGGTCGAGATCATCTCCGGCCCGACGGTTCGCGAAGCCGACGGACTTGCGCTCAGCTCACGTAACCAATACCTCAACGCGGAAGAGCGAACTCAGGCACCGATCATCCGAACAGTCGCTGCTGGAGGCGGCACAGTCGAAGGAGACATCCGCCGGTAAATTACTCGCAGCGCTGCGGCAAAAGATCGAGTCGGCGTCGCTCGCCCGGATTGATTATGCCGAGATCGTGGGCGCGGAAGACCTGCAACCACGCCTAACGATCGCTCCCCGCTCGCTCCTCGCGGTCGCGGTTTTTTTCGGTAAAACCCGCCTGATCGATAACATTCTGCTCGGATGAGGGAATTCGATTTTGTTGTGATCGGCAGCGGGATTGCCGGACTCACTTTTGCAATCAAAGCGGCGAAGCACGGCCGCGTTGCGATCATCACGAAACGCCAGGGGGTGGACTCGAACACGGCCTGGGCACAGGGCGGCGTGGCGTGCGTGACGAGCGGTGAAGATTCGTTTGAGCTGCACATCCGCGACACCCTCGAGGCGGGCGCGGGACTGTGCGATCCGGTCGCGGTCGAGACCGTGGTGAAAGAAGGCCCGGAGCGGGTTCGCGAACTGATGGAACTGGGTCTCCATTTTGACGAGCGCGACGTCGCCGGTCATCGCGAGCTCGATCTTGGACGGGAGGGCGGGCATTCCAAACGGCGCGTGCTCCACGTGCATGATCTCACCGGTTACGAAATTGAGACGACGTTGCTCCGCGCAGTCCAGGAATCGCCTAACATTGAGCTATTCGAAAATCACATGGCGGTCGATTTGATTACCGCGGCGAAACTTGGCTTCGCCACCGAGGACCACTGTCTCGGCGTGTATGTCCTCGATGAAGCTTCCGGCGCGGTGGAAACGATTCGCACTGATCGACTGGTCCTCGCGACCGGCGGTTGCGGAAAGGTTTATCTCTATACGACCAACCCCGCGATCGCGACGGGCGACGGCGTTGCGATGGCGTGGCGCGCCGGCGCCGTGATTGCCAATATGGAGTTCGTGCAATTTCATCCAACCTGCCTCTTTCATGCGCAAGCGACCTCGTTTCTGATCTCCGAGGCTGTGCGCGGCGAAGGCGGAGTCCTGCGCAATAGCAAAGGCGACGATTTTACGGCACGCGTGCATCCGCGCGGGTCGCTCGCGCCACGCGATGTCGTGGCACGTGCGATCGATGCCGAGATGAAGCGCTCGGGCGCGCAATGTGTCTATCTCGACATCACGCACCAATCGCGCGAGTTCCTGCAGGAGCGATTCCCCCACATCTACGAGACCTGTCTGCGCAATGGCATCGACATGGCGAAGGAACCGATCCCGGTCGTGCCCGCCGCGCATTACCAATGTGGCGGAATCAAAACGAACGTGGATGGCGCGACCAGCCTGCCCGGTTTATACGCGATCGGGGAAGTGGCCTGCACTGGTTTGCACGGGGCAAATCGACTGGCGAGCAACTCACTCCTCGAAGGGTTGGTAATTGCTCATCGCGCGGCGGAGGCGCTCATCCATACGCGTCCACCGGCCCATCCGGCCGGATCAGTCTCGCTTCCGGAATGGAAGTCCGGCGACGTGCAGAACGTGGACGAACTGGTGGTCATCTATCACAACTGGGACGAAATCCGACGCTTGATGTGGGATTACGTCGGCATTGTCCGGACCGACAAGAGGCTGCAGCGGGCCAGCGCGCGCCTGCGCAATTTGCAGCGCGAGATCCAGGAATTTTACTGGAATTTCCGCATCACGGTGGACCTCTTGGAGCTGCGCAACCTTGCGACCGTCGCGGCGTTGATCGTCGATTCGGCGCTCAGCCGGAAGGAAAGTCGAGGCTTGCATTTCACGATGGATTATCCGGAAATAGGCGACGAACTCTTTCGCCGGGACACTTTATTGAGCCGGGGGTGAGCGGTTCTGGAATGGATCGTGCTAAAGTAGGAATGATGAAACAGGCTTGCCTGTCCGTCCGATCTGGCTAGAACGAAAGACGCAAATGCTCGCACACCGAAGAACCGTCCTGGCTTTATTGGCCGCGTGCTCCGTGGCAGGCGTAACGTTCGTCGAGGCGCAGTCGCCCTACGAAAGCAGCGCGGATTTTGCGAAGTATGCAATGAAACTGCGCGCCCAGGCGCTTCTTAAAGTCGAGCCGCAGGTTTTCGTTCCGACCACCTCGCGCTTTTCTTCTTCCCGTTATCCGTGGAAGACGGACATTGTCACAACCATTTTTTGGATCGGCGAAATGCCGACCGCAAATAATCCCGTTCCGAATCACAAAAGTTCCTGGGACTCGCAATGGGCGCGCAATTACGGCGGTTACGACAGCCCCGATCCCTCACGGCGGCACAACTACATCCCGGTAAACTTCGTCCCGCGGCAGAACCCGTTTTACTGCGCCCTCCCTTATAACGATGTCTCGCATGGACAGTTTAAGCCCGAAGCGCCGATTGTTGTCCCATGGTTTCGACAGGCATTCGTGCAGCAGGGGCATTCGGTTTGCAAAGATCGCTGGGTAGCGATCCGTCGCGGCAACAGGGTCTGTTACGCGCAATGGGAAGATTGTGGTCCGTTCCGTACCGATCATTATCAGTACGTTTTCCGGAACGAACGACCGCGACCGAACCTGAACCATGGCGCCGGGCTCGATGTTTCGCCGGCAGTGCGCGATTATCTTGGGCTCGGGCCGATGTCCCTAACGGATTGGCAATTTGTCGAAGCGCGCGACGTCCCTCCCGGGCCGTGGAGAAACTACGGCGACAACAACAACTTCGTGATCGCGCGCCGACAGACCGAGCAGCGCCTGGCCGAGCAGTACTCGACCAAAACGAAGGCCAAGAAGTAACGCACGCGATCTTCGCTCTGTTTTAACCTGTAGCCGGGGTTCGCGCCCCGGCAGCATCCGAGGGCAAGCGATGTTGGCGAGCGCAGCTTACAACGGGAAAATTCGGCCGCGTGCCTTTTTAGCGGTTCCGCACAAGGTCGGCCGATAATTCCGCGAAAGTCTTTTCGATATCGCCCACCCGGTTGAGCAGCGGATCATAGCGTTTGCGCTCCGAGGCGCAAAAAGCGCGTAACGGCTGGAAAACCGCGCCGATCTCGGCGTAAAAAAGATCGATCGCGTGATGCAACTGCTGCTCGATCGCCGCGACTAGCTCGTCGCGTTTCAATTCCATTTGCCGGTGATATTCAGCCAGAATTTTTCGGCGCCGACCGAAGGCCACCAGCGTTCCAGCGATAAATGCGGACGCCGCGACGATCCCTGTTACGTCAGCGACCGCGGCGCTGCTCATCGCTGCGATAATCGTCACCAGGCCCCCGGCCGCCGCGACTCCCGCGGGAACACGCATCCATGTCGCCGTCTCGCGAAACATCCGCTCGAGTTGCGCTTCCATGCCGCGACCGGCAATCCTTTCCACAAGCGTGAGCTCGATGGACTGGAGCAGCTCCCGCCGTTGCCGCGCGAAATCCGGAATCGTCTGGCTGAGTTGCATGCGAGAATCGCCTTTGAACTGGTTCTCCATCGTGTCCTGCAATTGCGGCCAAAGGCTGCGCAAATCGGTCTCGAGCAATTGGAGCGCGTTTTCGACTTGCGGTTGAATCAGATCTCGCATCTTGGTTTCGAGGTCGGCCTGGAATTTCTCCTGCCACTCCGCTTTCCCGAGAACCAACCGCCAGGTGCGCCAGAAAGAGAGATTGTGCTCGAGCAACACCTGGCCCTCCGTTTCGCAGCGCCGGCAGGCCTGCTCGATTCCGCGCAGGAAGCCGCCCACTTGTCGCAAAGTTTGCTCTTTACGTGTTTCGAGAATCCCTTCGAGCCGGGCGAGCTGTTCTTCGTCGCGCACGATGGTGTCGAGGATGTTACGCGCCCGCGCGGCGCTGTCGGCAAGCATCACAGTCGCTGTCTGGCACGTGGTCATCAACTTGGGGAGACCGTGTCTCGATCGGTCGACCATCAGGTTGATGTGCTGTTCCAGCGCCGCGAATTCGCTCTCCTTCCAGAGACGCTCCTTATCGACGCCCGAGGTGCGAGCGAGGAATGCCTTCCGCGCAGAGACCGCGAAAATCGGCGGCGCGAAACCGAGCTTTTGATTGGCCGTTTCGCGGAGATGCTGCTCGATTACTTTGACCTCACTCGGATCGCGCAGATCGGCTTGCTGGAGAACAAAGACGACGTTCTTCAGCCACTTTTGGTTTACAAACCGGAGCAGCTCCCAGGCAGAAGCACCCCACGGATTAACGACCGAAAAGACAAACAAAACGAGATCGGCGCGCGGGATAAAATTCTCCGTGATCGTCTGATGTTCGGCGACCATCGTGTTGGTGCCTGGCGTATCGACGACGTTGAAGTCCCGGAGAAATTCGATCGGCTGATAGCGCTCGGTCACGTGTGCGGCGACATCGACGTTTTGTTCGCGTGGACCGTGCTTAAAAATGTAAATCCGATCGGTCGCGGGGAGGACATCGACTTTGCAGAACTCCTGACCAAAAAGCGCATTGAGAAGGGAGGATTTCCCCGCCTTCACTTCCCCCACGACGACGAAAAGGAGTGGCTCGCGGACATCCTTAAGCAAGTTCTGCAGAGTGTCGAGCATCGCGGGCTCACGCTGCATGTCGGCCGTCAGCTTGAGCAGCGCGGAGAGAGCCGCCTCCGTCCGGCTGCGCAACTGCAAATAAAGGTCAGCGACCATGCCGTCGCTCTACGGATTTGCCAAGCCGGGGGCCGGGGAGGCCGCGGGGACTTGTTGTGGCGTCATCGGGATGACACCCGGCGAGGAGACGGGCCTCGACCCTTCCGTGCCCGGTTCTTTCGGCGGCATCGGCTTGCCCATCGCGATCAACTCGGAAACGGTGACAAACTTAAACCCTTTGGCCTGAAGCTGGTCGAACGTGCCTGGCATCGCTTTGATCGTGCCGGGGTGGATATCGTGCGAGAGAATGATCGAGCCCGGGCGCGTTTCCCGAACGATGCGGCTCGTCACGACAGTTGGGCCCGGCCTTTTCCAGTCGAGCGGATCAACGTCCCAGAGGATGATGCGATAACCAAATTCAGAGTTGATCCATTTTTTCTGTCGCGCTGTGATCGAGCCATAGGGCGGCCGCATCAGGACTGGGCGAACGCCGATCGCCGTCCGGATCGCGTCGTCGGTCTTTTGCAGCTCGGCACGCACGCTCTCGTCCCGCATCTTGCCAAAAGCCGGGTGCGACCAGCTATGATTGCCGATTTCATGGCCCTCGCGCACGGCCCGCCGCAGGATCTCGGGGTGTTCCACGACATTCCTGCCTATGACAAAAAAAGTCGCGTGGATGTGGTGCTGGGCGAGGATGTCGAGCAATTCCGGCGTCAGTTTCTCGCTCGGGCCGTCGTCGAAAGTCATCGCGATAAACGGCCCGTCCACGTGCACTGCGCTGTAGCTGATCGCGGGCGTCTCGACAGCCTTCGCCACCGGAATGGAGGGGCTTGTGGTTGGCGGCGCGGGGGGCGGTTGTGCGGCCAGTGGCCCCGCGAGGCAGAGGACAATCGAGCTGGCAGCGCCGACCAAACGGCTCCGGGAAATAGGCTGGCAATTTCACAGGTTTGAGTTGGGCTGTATCTAGCAGACCAGCAAGTCAACGCAAGAGATCGGCCGTCCTGGATGAAGGTTCAAAAAGCGCCGTCCGGCAACGAAAATTTACCGAAACGTCCCTTCGACTGGCAGTCATCCTGCTGCAGCGAAGGACGCAGCGAGCCATTCTCCCATTTTCGGGTGCCGTAACGGTCGCCCCAAGTGGTCTGTGGAATGGAGACAGTTTTTCCGAAGGCCATGAGAATTCTTTTGATTGAGGACCACCCCGATAGCCGGCGCAACCTGCGTCGTCTCATCGAGCAACGCGACCACGAAGTGGTTGCCTGCGCCAGCGCGGAAGAAGCAGAGGCGGAGCTCGCCAAAGGGCAAACGTTCCCGTTTCTGATTCTCGACTGGATGTTGCCCGGCAAAAGCGGGGTCGAGCTTTGCCGCGATCTGCGGGCACGCACAAATGGCGACGAGATGTATATCCTGCTCGTGACCGCGCGGGCCAATCCCGAGGATCTCGAGCAAGCGCTCGCTTCTGGCGCGAACGATTATCTCACCAAACCGCTCGACGCCCGCCGTCTGAGCGTGCGCCTCTCGGTAGCGGAACGCCATATTCAAGGACTCGAGGAACGGAATCACGCCCGGGCCGCTCTCCAGGAATCGGCGCGGCGGATGACCGATATTCTGGAGAAAACCAGCGACGGGTTCTTTGCCGTCGACACGGATTGGAATTTTACCTACCTCAACGCCGAAGCCGAAATCATGCTCGGTGCAGCCCGCGATTCGCTCCTCGGGCAAAACATCTGGGCTAAATTTCCCAACCTGGCGGGTTCGGTTTTCGAGCAGAACTACCGGGCAGTGATGAGCGACCAGATCGCAATTGAATTCGAGGCGCTCGACATCAAGGGGAGGACTTGGTTCGAAGTGCACTCCTATCCGAGCGGCGGCGGAATCTCCGTTTTCTTCCGTGATGTTACCGAGCGTAAGCGGGCGGCAGACGAGCGGTTGACCACGAGTAAACTGGAATCGTTAGGCACGCTCGCCGGCGGGATCGCGCACGACTTGAATAACATTCTCACCGTCATTTCGGGCAACATCGGCCTCGCTCAACTCGAAGCGCCCTCCCACCACAGCGGTAATCTGCTCTCGTTCCTCGCCAAAGCGGGACAGGCAGCTCAGCATGCCGCCCGGCTCTCCAACCAACTGCTCACCTTCTCCAAAGGCGGCGCTCCCTTGAAGAAGGTCGCCTCGGTCTCGGACCTCCTGCAGCACGCTGCGGAATTCTCGCTCCACGGTTCGAATTTGCGGGCCGCGATCGAGATTGAGGATCACCTCGGCAAGGCGGAGATCGATGTTGGCCAGGTCGAACAAGTTATCAACGCACTGATCATCAACGCGCGGGAAGCGATGCCCAACGGCGGGAGCGTCAATGTCAGCGCCGAAAATGTACAGATCGACGAGCGGAGCGGATTGCCACTGGAAGCCGGGCGCTACATTAAGGTAGCGATCGCGGACCATGGTCCCGGCGTGCCACCGGAGCTGGTCGACAAAATCTTCGATCCCTATTTCACAACCAAGCAGACGTCGTCCGGCCTTGGCCTGGCGATCAGCTATTCGATCATCCGGAAACACGGCGGCTTTCTCCATCTCGAAGACAGCTCCCCGGCCGGCGCGACCTTTGCCTTCTATCTCCCCGCCGCTCGCGGCAAGGTGATGAGCGACTCGCTCCAGCCTAACGACCGCTCGTTTCATTTCAATCAACAGCGCATCCTGGTGATGGACGATGAATCGGCCATTCGCGAACTAACCTCGCAACTCCTCGCCACGATGGGTTACGAAGTGACGGCAGTGCCGGATGGCTCTGAAGCGGTACGCATTTACGAACGAGCTGTGCGCAAGGGCGAATACTTCCGCGCCGTCATCCTCGATGCTACAGTCCGAGGCGGCCTGGGCGGCGTGGAAACGATCGAGCGCTTGCGTCACATCGACCCTGAGGTCAATGCCATCATCTGCAGCGGATATTCAGACGAAGCGGCACTCTCGGAATTCCTTTCCTACGGATTCCGCGGCGCGCTGCCCAAGCCATTCACCCGGCGCGAACTCGCCGCTGTTCTGCAGAAGGCCTTCGACGGCGCCAAAGTCAACTGATCGGGCAATTCGCAGGCAAGCTAGCTCTTCGGAACCTTTGCAAGTTCGCGGATGAACGCCCCCGGGCCGCCGGGCACGTAACCGAGCAGGCCGACCTGTTTGCCGTCGCCGTTCAAAATCACAATTGTCGGGAATCCTTCGATCTCGAATTTTTGGGCAAGGGTTGCGTTTTGCTTTCGCACTTCAGCAGTGAGCGGTTTGGCCCGCGGAAAATCAACCGCCATCAAGACGAGATTTTTCTTGGCATACTCTTCAAACTCCGGCTGCGAAAAAACCTCCGCCTGCAGGCGTCGGCACCACATGCACCAGTCTGAACCGGTAAAATCAAGGAGGAGCAACTTATCGCCTGCCTTGGCCTCAGCCTGGGCCTTTGTGAAATCAGTCAACCAGTTCGGTTCCGCCCAGGCGGAATTGAGAACGACGGCGCAAAGCGCGGCCGCGAAGAAGCCAAGACGGAAGTTTTTCACGCCGAACCAGTCGCCGAGAGGTGTCCCGGACGCAAGGCGCAGTGTGCGTTCCAGCGCGAAGCAGTTTGGTAAAGGCAAGCGCCCGCGGACAGGAAGCCTGACCGCGGGCGACAAAAAGTTCCCTCGGATTCCAGCCGTCAGGCTGACGAACTCGTTAGGCGATCAGGTCGATTTCAGGTGACCCGAGACGAGCTTCGTCATCTCGAACATGCTGACCTGGCTCTTGCCGTTGAAGACCGGCCGCATGGCGGTGTCCGCGTTGATCTGCGTCCTTTTCTTTTTGTCCTGCAGGCCGTTCTTCTTGATGTAGTCCCAGAGCTTCTTGGTCAGCTCAGAGCGCGGGAGCGGTTTCGAGCCAACGATGGCAGCGAGCTTATCGTCCGGTTGCACGGGCTTCATAAAAGCTGCATTTGGCTTGCGTTTCGAGGGTGTTTTTTTGGCTGTGGTTTTGGGCATAGAGGCTGATTAATCGTTGGGCAGTGCGAGAGCAATACTAATTTTTTATCGAGTGAAAAAAAATTACACGCCTTCCGCAAACACGCGCAGCACCGCAACGGCCGCGAGATCATCTGACAAAGCCACGCCCGCCCCGGGGGCGCCGCGGTCAATTCCCTTGCCGAGCAAAGCCTGCGCACTGGCTTCACCTCCCTCGATCAATGCCCGCAAGCGCGCCGGCGTCCAGCGTTCGCTCTCTTTTTTCGGCGCGCCATAGAGTCCGTCGGTATAGAGGAGAAATCCGTCGCCCGGCCGCAGCTCGATGGCTGTCTCTGCAAATTGTGAATGCTCGAGCAAGCCTAACGGCGGCGCCATCGACTTCACCAATTCGGTCGCACTCCCGCGACGCGCCACGAGGAGCGGCGGATGTCCGGCGCCGACTACGTCGGCCCGGCCGCTCAGGGGATCGAGCGCCACACACATCGCCGTCATAAATGAACGCCCCCCAAAGATGCTGCGTAAGTCGGTGTTCACTGCCTCCATGATTTCCGCCGGCTGCGTGTGCTCCGTGTTGCCGTGATGAAAAAGCAGCTTCGCCAGCGCTGTGAGCAAGGCCGCGGCCGCCCCATGACCGGTGGCATCCGCCATCCAAAAAAGCGTGCGCCGATCCGACATCCGCAGCCAGCCATAGATGTCGCCGCCCACTTGAATGACCGGCCGATAGGTTGCCGCCACGTCCCAGCCCGGTAAATGTGGCGGCTTTTGCGGGATCAGTGATCGCTGAGTCAACCGCGCCGCCGCCAAGTCGCGCTCCAAGTCTTCGCGCCACGCTTCCAGTTTGTCGTTTTGCTGCTGCAACTGCCGGCGCAACGATTCAAGTCGCAGCTGCGTATCGATCCGCGCCCGCAACACCGGTAGATTGATCGGTTTGGTTACGAAATCGTTCGCGCCGGCCTCAAGGCAAAGTAATTCACTCTCCTCACCACCGTCGCCGGTAAGCATGATGGCCGGCAACTGCGCGATGGCCGGATTCTCATCCGCTCGGAGCCGCGAGAGCACTTCGGCTCCATTGAGGCCCGGCATGTGAAAATCGAGCAGGAGGAGAGAGGGAACTTCCGAGCGCAACATTTCCAGCGCCTCGATTCCGCCGGACGATTCCCGACAGGTGTAACCGGCCTCATTCAATGCTCGCGCAAGCATGCGTCGGCTCGCTCGGTCGTCGTCGATTACCAGGATGATGTCCTCGCTGCGCTCCATTTCTTTTCATTCGAAAAGGAGTGTCCGCGCATTTGCATTTATTGTCGGAAAACGGATTGGCCCGGAGCATCCGCTGCAAATATTCTTTGTCACTGGCGATCGAATGAATTACAACACGAGACACATCGTCCGAGGCAACGCTTTATGAAACAATCGATCTTGCTCGCGCTCCTTACGGTTCTCCTTATCAACGCCTGTTCGGAACCGGAGCCACCGCCGCCACGTCGGCACGCGGCCTATCAACCTGCTCCTGAGAATCAATACCCGCCGGTTCAGCAACCGTTTGAGCAGGGCGTGCAGCCGACGCCGACGCCTGATTATGCCAGCACCCAGGTCCCGCCGTCGGAAACGCCTGCGCCCGCCGCATCGGTCAAGCCAACCAAGGGTGACATTCCTTATGGCATCCCGGTGCCGAACAAGCCCGGTTTCGTCACCAGTCCATACGCACCCGACCAAGGCTATGTAGACGTGCGCGGCTTCCCGCCGGGCACCGAAGTGCGCGACCCTTACACGAACAAGATCTTTCTCGTCCCTTAGCGAGTCACGCGCTTCGCTTCGAGGCGGCTCCGCACGGCCCGCGACGATCGTTCGCGCCACAGTGCTGGACATTTCGGCGCAACTTGGGATTCTTTTCGACGTTTGCGGACCAGCCGGCGGATTGGGCGCCTTTTTCTAGACCATGGATGACCTTCGAATAAAACGCGCACCCCGGATCGAAGCGGAGATCACTGTCTCGGGCGACAAGAGTATTTCCCATCGCGCAGTGATGATCGCGTCGCTCGCCAACGGACCCTGCGTCCTACGCGGCTTTTCCCGAAGCAACGATTGCATGAACACCGTTGTCGCGATGCGTGCGCTGGGGATTAAGATCGAACAACCCGAGGCCGAGGTGCTCATCGTGCACGGTAAACGGCGAAAGTTAGCTGCGCCGAAAGCCGAAATTAATTGCGGCAACTCCGGCACGACAATGCGACTGCTCGCCGGGATGCTCGTGGGGCAGCCTTTCACAAGTCGGCTGGTCGGCGATGGATCCCTCTCGAAGCGCCCGATGGGTCGCATCATCGAGCCGCTCCGTCTGATGGGTGCGAAGATTGAAGCTGAAGGCGAAAACGAAACGGCGCCATTGCGCATCGAAGGCGCGCCCCTGCACGGAATCAAGTATTCGCTCCCGGTGGCGAGTGCGCAGCTGAAGAGCGCGCTTCTTTTTGCAGGACTTTTCGCGAAAGGAAAAACTATCATTCAGGAGTCAGTCCCGACGCGCAATCACACCGAGCTGATGCTCAATTATTTTCTTGTCCGCGCTCATAAGGACGAAGGCGGGGTGAGCGTTTTCGGCGATCAGGTACCGGAATCGCGCGACTTCAGCATCCCGGGTGACATTTCTTCCGCCGCCTTCTGGTTGGTGGCCGCAGCCGCTCAACCCGGCGGACACGTTCTCGTAAGGGACGTTGGTTTGAACGAGACTCGCACCGGCCTGCTCGGCGTACTTGTGCGAATGGGGGCGCAGGTGCGCGAAGCGATCGAGGACGTCGAACAGGTGGAACCGCGCGGCATTCTCGAGATCACAGGCGCGCATCTCAAAGCCACCGTCATTCAAGGCAAGGAGGTCCCGCAGTTGATCGATGAACTGCCGATTCTCGCTGTCGCCGGCGCCCTTGCCAACGGCACGACCATCATTCGGCACGCCCAGGAATTGCGTGTCAAGGAAACCGACCGGATCGCCGCTATTGCCCACAATCTGCGCTCGATGGGCGCTCAGGTCGTGGAACTGAGAGACGGCCTCGAGATCCACGGTCGCGCCCCGCTCCATGGCGCGCGTCTCTCCAGTTTCGGTGACCATCGCATCGCGATGGCGTTTGCGGTCGCCGGGATGTTCGCGGAAGGCGAGACCGTTATTCAGGATGTGGATTGCGTCGCGACCTCCTACCCAGGCTTCGAAAAAACGCTGGACGAACTTGTCAATCCAAAAACCTTTCGCACCACCACGCCGGTCATCAGTTTGCCCTCGCACTCTCGCCCGGAGGTAGATTAGCCGCGGCGCTGGCCAGTCTTGCGATGAACTCAACGACTGGACACAAGATCATCGCGATCGACGGTCCGGCCGCCTCAGGCAAGAGCAGCGTCGCCCGCGAACTGGCGCGCCGGCTCGGCTTCGCCTACGTCAACTCGGGCGCCATGTATCGCGCAATGACCTGGCTGGTCCTCGAGCGCGGCATTCCTCCTGCAAACGCTGCCGCAATCGAGCAGCTCGCCGAGCGCGCCGCGATCTCATGCGAGTTGCGCGATCTCGATTCACTTATCCTGATCGACGGCGTCGATCCCGAACCATTCCTGCGTGAAGATCGCGTGAACGAAAACGTCTCGCTCGTCAGCCGCGTCCCACGGCTGCGCGAGATTCTCGTCGATCATCTCCGTCGCTCTGGCGAAGCGAACGATCTTGTCATGGAAGGCCGCGACATCGGTTCGGTCGTTTTTCCCCAGACACCTTTCAAGTTTTACATCGATGCCTCGCCGGATATTCGTCGGCGCCGGCGCGAAGCGCAGGGACAACGCGATCGCATCACAGTGCGCGATGAGGCGGATTCCTCGCGCCGCTTCTCTCCGCTCATCATCGCCGAGGATGCGCACGTCATCGACAGTTCCAACCTAACGATCGATGGGGTCGTCGGGGAAATCATCGGTCGCTTGAAACTCAAGGGCCTGACGATCACTCCGTGAATCCCTGGTATTTCGCGATCTATCATCTTACCCGACTGGTCGCTCGGGTCTTTTTCCGTTTTCGCGTCGTGCATCCCGAGCGCGTCATCCAGGAAGGACCGGTCATCCTCGCGATGAATCACGAGAGCTATCTCGATCCGCCTTTTGCCGGCATCGGCTGCCGGCGCGCTATCTATTTCCTCGCGCGCAAATCACTCCTCGAGGTCCCGGTGCTCGGCTGGTTGCTGCCGAAACTGAACGTAATTCCGATCGACCAGGAAGGCGGCGATCGCAGCGCTCTCAAGGCGCTCATCCGCATTCTGCGCGCAAACCAGGGCGCGCTCGTTTTTCCCGAGGGCTCGCGCACGCTCGACGGCAATCTTCAGCCGCCCCAGAACGGCATCGGGTTTGTCATCGCGAAAACCCTCGCGCCGGTCGTGCCGATGCGAATTTTCGGCGCGCACCAGGCTTTGCCCCGGGGCGGCGGCAGGCTGCGCCTTTGTCCGATCACCATCGTCGTCGGCGAGCCGCTTCACTTCACCGCGGCCGACCTCGAAGGCAGCGGCCGCGAGGTCTACTCTCGTCTTAGCCAACGCGTGATGGACTCCATCGCCGCGCTGCGTCTGTAGATGTTTCCCTGTTTGGGAGAAAAAACGAGTGCTGCCTTCTCCTGATTTTAAACGGTGAGCGTTGGACGTTGGACGTTTTCCTCCTTCCCTGCATTGCGACCCGGTCCTTTCCGCAAGATACTTTCTAAATGGATTTGCCTGGACCACCTGCGCGCTCTCCCGGCACGACGCGCGCCCCAGCCAGCGGCTTGAAGCTGATGCTGGCGATCCTGGTCATCTTTGCTCTCCTCGCGGGTTATGGAAAATGGGAGCATTCTCGACTTGGGCAGATCGAGAGGGTCACAATCATTCCTGCGCCTAACGTTTCGCCGTCGTCCACCCCTAACGACGACTAACGAACCGGCGTATGGCGCGATGCCGTTTTGTTTCGAATAACTCGGAACCAATCCGGTCCCACTATCTTATGAAAAGAGCCTTGCTATTTTCCCTCCTCGCCGCCCTCGCCCTCGGCGTCGGGGCCTGCCAGAAACAACAAACCGAAGCGGAACGGAACGCCGAAATCGAGCGCCAGGTGCAGCAGCGGCTCCACGCCGAGAGTCAGGCTGATGATCGGAAAAAGATGGCCCAACTCCAGGCCGAACTCGTGGCCCGCATGAATGCGCTCGCCGCCGCGCGAAAACGTCCAGCCGCGACCGCCACTCCGGAGACCGCTGAGTCGGCTTCAACTCCGACGGCCACCTTCGCTCCGGACGTCGAGAACGGCTCCTATTCCACGTTTTATCGCAAACTTGAGCCGTACGGCGACTGGATGGAGACAGGCGATTACGGTTACGTTTTCCAGCCGCGTCAGGCCGCCCAATCGCGCGACTGGCGGCCCTACACCAACGGCCATTGGGTTTACACCGATGCCGGTTGGACCTGGATTTCCGACGAACAATTCGGCTGGGCGACCTATCACTACGGCCGCTGGATTCGCCTCCGCAGCGTCGGCTGGGTCTGGGTGCCAGGTGAACATTGGGCGCCCGCCTGGGTCTCGTGGCGCAAGGGGAACGATTATGTCGGCTGGGCGCCGTTGCCACCGGAGGCGCAATTCGATCGCCAGACCGGCATTCGCAATTGGGCCGACAATTACTACGACATTGGCCCGGAGCAATACGCGTTTGTTCCGGCTAGCGAATTCGGCCGCAATGTGAGCTCCGCGCGAGATCGTTCCCATTGAGCGCAATGTCACGATCATCAACCAGACGACGAATGTGACCAACATCACCTATAACAATTCGGTGATCGTCGATCGCGGTCCGAGCTATGACGACCTGCGGTCACGTAGCCGACAGCCGATCGAACGATTCCGACTCGAAAGGAGACAAGATTTCAATACCGGCGCTCCTGTCTTCCGCGACGACGTCGTCGCGCTGCCAACGATGGATTTTCGCCCGGCGGAGCGCGCGGCGCGTCCGAACCGCGTCGTTAGGACGATAGCACAGCCGGTAGCCGAACGCGGCTGGACAGGGATCAGGGATGCGCCGGCGGCGCAAAAAGCTCGTGCCAAGATGCAGGCGGAAGTCACCCCGCCCGCAAATCTCCCGCCTAAACGATTCGTTAGGCCGGAACAAAAAACCTCCATTCCTTCGCGACCCGTCCCAGTAAAAGTGGGTCAGGCCGTGAATCCGGCGGTTTCGACCGCGAGCGCGATTCCGGTTGGGACGCCTGCGCCTTTGCCCAGCAATCCCCCTCCGGCGCCGCCCGCATTGCCGAACGCCTGCCGCGACCTTGCGGCCAAATTCCGCTTCGGCTATCTCGCCTCGGCCAAGCGCACTACAGCCCTCCGTAACACCGCTTACAGCAGCGGAACCGACACAACCCAGTCCGGCGGAAAACGTCGTTTCGCCCAAGCAAGCTGACCAGAAGCGTCGAGACACCGCGCGTGCGGCGCAGGAGGAGAAGCAGAAACGGCGCGAGCGGGAGCAGGCGCAAATCCAGGCCGAGCGCCAACAAAAGATGCAGGAGCAGGCGTGGCAAAAAGCCGAGCCGCCCGGAAATCTCGCCGACCGCCGCCGCCGTAGAGCCAGCCGCGACCGCCACCCTTTCGCCGTCGAAAGTTGCTACATCCCTGCCCGTTGCCTCGTCCACTCCGATCGCCTCGGATAGAAAGAGCGCGGCCGAGCAACACCGTGCCAAGCGCGCCGAACGGCGGGCCAAAAGAGGCGAGAGCCAGGCAGAGACATCGCCGGAACCCAACCACACCGCGACGCCCAACCCACAATAGTCTATGTCGGCGCCCTTTGTATCCGGGGCCTTAACCCCGATCACTAGGATGCGCCTAACGAATGCTCTCCGCCAGCTTGCGCGCGTAGGCCAGCGTGTCGATCGCGTCCGGCGTTTTGTCGCGCCGGATCGCTTTGATCCGTGGGAACCGCAGCGCAAGACCGCTCGCGTGCCTCTTGCTCGGTTGAATCGAGTCGAACGCAATCTCCAATACGGTGTCCGGCCTTACTTCGAGATAGCGGCCGCGATCGCGGATTGTGTTCCGGCGAAAATGTTCGGTCAACTCTGCGATCTCAACATCCGTTAGGCCACTGTAGGCCTTTCCGATCGGCAAAAGCTTTCCAGTCGTTTCGTCGCGCACGGCAAAGGTATAATCGCTCAGGACATGGTTGCGCTTTCCATGCCCCAACTCCGCCGCCACCACCACGACATCGAGCGTGGCCAGCTCCTTCTTCAACTTGAACCACGAGAGGCCGCGCCGGCCCGGAGTGTACTTGCTCCCCGGGTCCTTGATCATGAGCCCTTCGTTCAAACGCCGGCGCGCCAGCTGAAAAGCCGATTCAATTTCCTCAGCCGATCTGACCGGCGAAACCTCCGCCAATTGGAACTGTCGCGGCATCGTTAGGCCATGAAGCAGTTCGCGCCGCTCACGCAATGGCGCCCGCAGGAGTGATCGCCCGTTGAGCCAGAGGAGATCAAACGCAATATAGACGACGGGCACATCCGCGGACGGCACGGCGAACAAATCAGCACCATCGCTCTTGCGTCCAAGGCGCCTTTGCAGGTCGAAAAACGTTAGCTTCTTTCCATGCTCGAAGGCCACGATCTCTCCATCGAGAATCACCTCGTCAATAAAGCCGCGGGCTCGCTCCACAATCTCATCGAACTGCTCGGTGATCCGACGCAGATCGCGCGAGAAAAGTTCCACCCGTGCCGTTCCGCGATGCAGTTGCGCGCGGATGCCGTCAAACTTGTCTTCCACGTAGATCACCTGTTCGTCAGGGCCGCCCGGTCGAGAGGGATTCTGAGGGTCACCGCGGCAGCCCTCGGCTTCGCCCCGGATAACCGATTCGTTAGGTGATTCCTTCGCGAAGCGGCCCCAGATGGCTTCCGCGGTTGGCTCGGGGCTGGCCAGCATAACCTTGATCGGACGAAAGAGGGTCAGTTCCGCGCGATCGAGCTCACGGCGCGCGGCGAGGAGCGCAGTCTCGCCGATGTCGCCTAACAACATATGGGCTTCCTTCAAGTCATCGAGCGGCGCATCGAACGCGCGCGCGATCGCTTCTTCGACCAGGCCTTCGCGCAAGCCGATGCGCAGGTCGCCGGTCAAAATCTTCACCACGTACTGCGCCTCGATGGGGGAAAGTTTTTTCAGCCGAGCCTCGAGCAGCTCGGTCTTGGCCACGGGGCCGCGCGTTTTGTGCAGATTTTCGAAAAGAGTCTGCGCTTCGCCCAACGAAAAGGGCTCGGGCGTGGTTCGACCTTCGAGCGCTTCGAAGGTGGCTTTGCCCGCGTCGCCGTGGCTGCTCGCGATCTGTCGCAGCTCGGCATTGCCGCGCCCGCTCGCGCCGAGCAGCGCGCGATAAAGGATCGCCCATCCGGCTTGCAAGGTCCGCTGGTCGGTTTGCGCGAATGGCTTTCCGGTTAGGAAAATGGCCGCGATGCGGAGTTGCTCCGGGTCGAGCGCACGCAGGTATTCGGAGAGAAGGCGGATTTTTTCCAATTTCGCCGGAGTAGCGGCGATCTCTTCGCCAAGTTGGGCGAAGGCTTGGAATTCGGAGGGCGCGCTCGCGCGGCGGGAGACCTCGACGGCGCAGGGAATGACGATTTCGCGCGGCGCACTGGGCAGGGTAAGTTCCAGTTGGTTCTGCTCGCCCAAAGCCCACGCTTCGATGCCGCGGTCGCGCAGATCGCGCGCGAATTCCGCCGCGAAGCCGTGCAGCGTCAGGACGCGCTTTGGTTGCACCAGCTCGACGTAGCGCCACAGGTCATCGTAATCGGCGTGATCGGAAAGCGGAAAAGCGGCATCGACCTGGTAGCGGTAGACGGCATTCGGCTCGACTGCCCAACCGCTGATCATCGCGACGCGCTTGTTCGTTAGTCGCTGGATCATGCGCGAGCGGTTCGCGCTTGGCGGACAAATGAGCACCTTGCCCGTGACCGCCTTAGGGTCGTAGCGCTCGAACGGGCAGAAAGCTTGGCCAAATTGCTCGTAGATGCGGGTCATTCGATAGACCGAGCCGTGAAGCATCGGTTGGAGGTTTGCTTCCGCGAGCGAGCAAAGAATTTCCTGCGCTTTGCCTAACGAGTAGCCGAGCAGCACGGGAGTCGCCCCTCCCTCGAGCGCCTCGTGGCAGAAGGCGACAATCTGCTGCACCACAAAGTCGGTCGGCGGGAGACGATAACGCGGCAGGCCGTAGGTCGTCTCCATGATAAGAGTGTCGGCCCGTCGCCATTCTGTCGCCTCGGCAGAGCGGCCGGGTCGCAACTTGAAATCGCCAGTGTAAAGCAGGGTGCCGGCATCGGTTTCGAGAAAGAACTGGGACGAGCCGAAAATATGGCCGGCGGGCAGGAGTGTGACACTCAGGCCGCGGACCGCCGTCAGCTGACCAAATGGCAGGACGTGTTCGTTGCGTTTGCCGGGAAGGCGCACCTGCATCAGGCGCGCAGTACGTTCCGAAACGATGATCTCGTCGTGCGGAGCGATGTGGTCGCTGTGTGCATGGGAAACAAAAGCGAACGGTCTTGCGTTCGACGGATCGAGCCAAATGTTTTCGTTAGGTAGATAGACTCCGCGCTCGTATTGCACCGCAATCACGGCGGAAAATTAGACGGTCTCGTCGGAGTCGGCGAACGGAACCGATGGAGTGAACCCACTCCCGGTCGGCAATCTCCATTATGCCATTACTCCATCCCCAATGCGGGCGGCGCGATTGACACCGAGACGCACTTCCCGTTTGATGCTCGCGTCGTGAGAATCCTGTTAGCCGTCCTTTGTCTCATTCTCGCGAGTTGCGCTGGCGCGCCGCCCCAACCCTACCAGGTCGAGAAGCCGCAGCCATTGCCCGTCGCGCTCGACAAGGACTTCGAGTTTCGCAAGGTCCTGCAGTATTTCCTCGATCCCAAGGCGAAGCCGCTCACCGGTCAGGTCAACGCGGCGGTCAGCTTCGAGCGCGGCTACCGCATGTATGGCGCGATCACCGCGCTCGATCAGCATCAGCGTTTTGGGAATTATTTTGATTTCTTTTGGCAAGCCCGGCGCACCGCTGACGTGCGTGTGCGGCTCGAATATCGCCAGGAAAATTTGCACGCTTTCGTCCAGGCCCGCGAGGTCTCCTATCCCCGCGCGCGTGGCCATTACAAGACGGAGTTTGCGATTATCGGTGACGATTTTTTCGACGATGGCCGGGTGATCTCCTGGCGCGCAACGCTCATCGTGGACGGCCGGATTGTGGCCACGAGACGATCGTATCTTTGGGAATGAGACGCGCCTGGCGCGCTCATTCAATGCATCCGCATTCATTAGTCCTTCCGCGCGATATCCAGGGACCCTGCCCCGCCGTTTGCGTCGGAGTGGATCCGCGCCGTATCCTGAGCGAGCCGAGGACTCGGACGGATCGATTGACAGTCTCCGGCGAAATTTTATCTTTAGTTAGTCGTGCAGTCCTCGATTCAAGTAGGCGTCAACGGTTCCGTAGTATGGGTCCGCGTGGCGGGCCGAGGCAGCTTCCTCAATAGTGGCAGCCTGAAGGAATTCGCGCGGGAGATGGTGAATAGAGGTTACCGCGAATTCGTCTTCGACCTGGAGGAGTGTGTCATGATGGACTCGACTTTCATGGGGACAATGGCGGGCATTGCGCTGCGCTTGAAGGAACTCGGCGAGGGCTCCTTGCATGTCATTCACTGCGGCGAACGAAGCCGCGAATTGCTCTCCGGTCTGGGGCTCGACCAAATCTTCGACATTCAGGTCGACGGGGTCGAGGCCCCGCCGTGCGAGGCGCTCACGCAGACCAACGGCGACCCGGCCGAAAAGTCGACGACCGCGAAGCGCGAGCAGGTGGGAACAATGATCGAGGCACACGAAGCGCTCTGCCAGGCGGCACCGAAAAATCTTACCCGCTTCAAGGACGTCCTCGAATACCTCAAACAAGACCTCCAACACGAAAGCCCAGCGAAGTAATCTCGCTTCGCTCCCATGCGCTTTCTTCTTTTCGGGCTGCTCGTCGCTTCGCTCGTCGGCTGGCTGCTGACTTATCAGCGGCAGCGCTGGCGTATCCGTCGCCTCGAACGCTCGAACGAGGAAATCCAGGTCGAGGAAAATCTCGTTTTCGATTTCCTCCACGGCCTCGGCGAAGCCTTTCGCGATGTCATCCGGCCGCATGATCTGCATCGCCTGATCGTCGAAAGCTCGGTCCGCATCCTCGATGCGCACGGTGGGGCGCTTTACATGGCCGATCGCACCGGGGCGCGCTTGAAGCCGGCATTCCTTTCCAAGGGTTGTCCGCCACTCGTCGAAGTGCCCGACCGCATCTTGCAACAGGCTGCCTCCACGCCCGTCGCACTTGACAGTTATCTCCGCTCCCACCCCGTCGATGCCGGCGAAGGCCTGCTCGGCCGTGCCTGGAAAAGCGGCGAGGCTCTCCACCTCACCAATATGGAACACGTGCCGGAGCTGGCAAATTTGCGCGAGACCGCCCTCGGGACCGCTTCCGTCATGGTAACGCCGTTGCTTTATGGGCGACAAAACATGGGCGTCCTCGCGGTGGCCAACGGCCCGATGAGCCCCCCCTTTTCGGCGAGCGATTTTGTCGTCTTCAAATCGATCTCCGAGCAATCGGCTTTCGCGCTCTATAACGCGATCATCTATTCGGAAGCGAACGAAAAGAAACGGCTCGATCACGACCTGCAAATCGCCCGCGACATCCAGCGCATCCTTCTTCCTTCGCAACCGCCGCCGATCGACGGCTTCGATATCGCCGGCATTAACATCCCGGCGCGCCAGGTCAGCGGCGACTATTTCGACTACATCAAAGTGGACGACGACCGGCTCGGCGTCGTCATCGCCGATGTCTCGGGCAAGGGCGTGCCCGCCTCGCTCATCATGGCGATCTGCCGCAGCGTCCTGCGAGCGGAAGCGCGCCTCGGCCAGTCACCCGCCGAGGTCTTGCGGAAGGTCAATCGCCAACTCTATCCCGATATTAAGGAGGACATGTTCATCAGCATGGCCTACGTCATTCTCGACCATAAAAATAACCACGTAACGCTTTCGCGTGGCGGGCATGATGCACCGCTCCTTTACCGCGCCGCAACCGGCGAGGTCGAGGTTTTGAAGCCCCCCGGAATGGCCCTCGGCATTGACAACGGAGACGTGTTCGATAGGATAACCGGCGACCTTTCTGTCCCGCTCGAACGTGATGATTGCCTCGTCCTTTACACCGACGGCGTCACCGAAATGCTCGACGCGAACGGAGATGAATTCGGCCCCAAACGAATGGTCCGATCCGTCCGCGCCAGCGCGAGCGAAGGAGCGCAGGGAGTTATCGCCCGCCTGACTGATGATGTCCGCAATTTCGCTGGCGGACATCCGCAGAATGACGACATCACTTTGATCGTAGTTCGAAAGACATGAAAAATTCAAGATCCGAGCGCCGCCACATTCCCGTCACGGAAACGGCGCAGCCTAGCGAGGAATCCCCGATCACGGTCGCCCCTGAAACGGATGGCTCTGACGGCAACGACGATCCGACCGCCAGCCTGCAGGCTGATCTCGATCGTTTCCGCGATCTCGCGCTGCGCAGTCAGGCCGATTTCGATAACTACAAGAAGCGCGCCACCCGCGAGAAGGAAGAGGCGGTCAAATACGCCAACAGCGCCCTCCTCGAGCGCCTTATCGCGATCGTTGACAACTTCGAACTCGGCCTTTCCGCCGCGAAGAGCGAAGGCGCGCGATCGCCGATCTACTCGGGCATGAGCATGGTCTTGAAACAGCTGACGGATTTCCTCACCGACAACGGCCTTCAACCGATCGACGCCGAGGGGCAAAAGTTCGACCCGAATCTGCACGAAGCAATCGCGCACGAGCCGAGTGACGAGGTCGCCGAAGGCGTGGTCCTGCGGCAGATGCGGCGAGGGTATCGGCTCAAGGACCGGCTCCTTCGGCCCTCGAGCGTTGTCGTCTCAAGTGGGAAAAACAGTAATGAGTAACCAGTAGCCGGCGCGACTACTGCTGGATTCTCCTTACTCGTCAGTTTCTGATCACTTTCCCGAATGACTGCCAAGCGCGACTACTACGACATCTTGAGCGTCCAACGCAATGCGTCCGGCGATGAAATCAAGCGTTCGTATCGCAAGCTCGCGGTCAAATTTCATCCCGATAAAAATCCCGACGACCCGCACGCGGAAGAGAAATTCAAAGAGCTTGGCGAAGCTTACGACGTCCTCATCGACGAACAGAAACGCGCCGCCTATGATCGCTATGGACATGCCGCCTTCGCCCAGGGCGGCCGCGGCGGCGGGTTCCACGATCCATTTGATATCTTCCGCGAAGTTTTTGGCAGCGCAGGCGGCGGCGGCGGGATCTTCGAGACCTTTTTCGGCGGCGGCGCAGCCCAAGCCGACGGCAGCCAGCGCGGAAGCGACCTGCGTTACGACATGCAGATTACGCTCGAGGAAGCCGCTTTCGGCGTGGAAAAAGAAATCGAAGTGCGCAAGGCCGACGCCTGTGACAAGTGTCAGGGGAGCGGCGCTGCGCCTGGATCGGGCGCGGTCACCTGCCCGACCTGTCGCGGACGCGGTCAAGTGGTCAGCTCACGTGGATTTTTCCAAGTTTCGCAGACCTGCCCGCGCTGCCGTGGACTCGGCGAAGTGATCGAGCGACCGTGCGACGTCTGCAACGGCGAAGGCCGGGCCGAAAAAACCAGCCGGATCAAGACCAAGATCCCAGCCGGAATCGCCCACGGCTCGCGGTTGCGCTCCGCACACAATGGCGAAGCGGGCATACGCGGCGGCGGCCAGGGCGATCTCTATATCGTGGTTCACATCAAGGAGCACCCCATCTTCCAACGCGAGGACGACAACTTGTTTTGCGAAGTTCCAATCTCGTTCACCCTGGCCGCGCTTGGCGGCGAAGTGCCGGTCCCGACCCTGGAAGGAAAAGCGAGTTTGAAGGTGCCGGCCGGGACGCAAAGCGGACAAACCTTCCGGCTGCGCGGTAAAGGGGTGGTCCACGTTAACGGCCGCGAGCGGGGCGACCTCTTCGCGCGACTTCTCGTGGAAGTGCCGAGCCGCCTGAACGACGAGCAACGCCAAAAGCTGGAGGAATTCGCGGCCCTCTGCGGCGAAGACAATACCCCGCTGCACAAGAGTTTCTTCGAACGTGCCAAGGGATTCTTCCGTTAGCCAGAGCCCGGCGCACGGCGTTTTGCTCGCGCACAAGATTTCGCCCAATCGCGATCCCTCGCTCCTTCGAATCCATTAGTATGGACAAGAAAATCAGCCGCAAACAGATGGTCGATTTGCTCAACGAGGATCTCGCGCGCGAATACCAAGCCATCATCGCCTACGTCATCTACAGCCAGACGATGAAAGGCGCGGAGTTCAACCACATTGCGCAGGAGCTCGAAAAGCACGCTGGCGAAGAGTTGGCTCACGCCATTCAAATCGCCAAACAGATCGATTACCTTAATGGCAAACCAGTCAACAGGCCGAAGGAAGTGAAAGTCTCGGACAAACCGAAGGAAATGCTCCGCTTCGATCTCGAGAACGAACGCCAAACCCTGATCAACTATCGCCAGCGGATCCGGCAGGCCGACGCCATGGGCGAATTCGCTCTCGGCGAAGTGTTGCGCGAGATCATCGCCCAAGAGCAAGAACACCTGCAGGACCTGGCTGACGCTCTCGGCATCGACACCCCGAAAATCGAAGGTTGAACGGAACCTAACGAGTCCCTATTCATCCTTCCTCATGAGTGCATCGTTTCCATCTCGCGCCTAACGATTGGTCATCCGCCGCCTTGACCGGCACCGAGGCGCACCACGCCCGCGGCGTGCTCCGGCTTCAGCCGGGCGATCGCGTCGTCCTCTTCGATGGGCAGGGACGCGAAGCCACCGCCGAGATCACCGCGCTCGATTCCGCCGCGGTCCGGTTGCACATTCTGCAGGAGGCCGTCACCCCGCCGCTGCAGGCCCGCATTACCCTTGCCCAGGCCATACCGAAGGGGAAAAACATGGATCTCATCGTGCAGAAATCGGTCGAAATCGGCGCGACCGAGATCTTTCCCCTCCTTTCCGCGCGCACCGTGGTGCATCTTGACCCCGGCAGCGCGGCACAGAAGCAGGCGAAATGGCAGACCGTCGCCCTTGAGGCGGCCAAGCAATGCGGGCAGAACTGGCTCCCGCACATCCATTTTCCACGCTCGCCTGACGATTTCTTCCGCGAGATCGAATCTGTGATCTCGCCCGTCGGCGCAGAAGCTGGCATGTCGTCCGCAACGCCGGTCTGCGCGCCTGCCGGCACCGCTCCTTCGACCTGCGGCTCGTCGGTTCGCTCCAGCCGGGCGCGCGGCATTTGAAAAACATCCTGGCCGACTACGCCGAGACCTACGACGGGACGCGCCCGGCGAGCGTCCTCATGCTGATCGGGCCGGAAGGCGATTTCACCCCGGCTGAGATCGCACTTGCGCGGTCGCACGGCTGCACTCCCCTCACCCTGGGTCCCATCATCCTGCGGGTGGAGACGGCAGCGATTTATTGCCTGAGCATTCTTTCCTACGAGCTTCTCGAGGGAAGGTTAGGCCGCCGTTCGGCAACAAGACCGCCCTAAGTCGGCAAAGAACTCTTTCTACACAACTTGAAGTCTTTCCGAGGTCTACCTGGCTGGGATTTACTTCCTGCCGGCGCTCCGAGCCAGCTCTCAGCCCATCAAAAAAGCGCCTGGGCTGACCCAGGCGCTTTCGAAAATTGTCCTTGGTGACCGCTTAACGTCCGCGCCGTTGGCCGCCGTCGCGGCGTCCGCCGCCGCCACCACCGCCGCCATAGCCGCCACCGCCGCCGTAGCCGCCAGCCGCCACCACCGCCGCCGTAGCCTCGACCGCCACCGCCACCGCCACCGCCCGGTCGCGCTTCACGCGGCCGCGCTTCGTTTACGGTCAGGGGACGGCCTTCGACGGTCTTGCCGTTGAAGTCGGTGATCGCTTTTTGCGCGTCGGCTTCACTGCCCATCGTGACAAAGGCAAAACCGCGCGATTTGCCGGTAAATTTGTCCTGCATGAGGGTGACTTCCTGGACCGCGCCAGCCTGGGCGAAAAGATCCTGCAGGTCGGTTTCGGTAGTATTGAAGGAAAGATTTCCTACGTATAGTTTGGTACCCATCTGAGTTTATTCTTTATTGGAAACGCTGCTCGGTCACTGTTCCCGCTTATCGGATTTCAAATCGCCACTGAATAAACTCAACTGACAATTCACCAACGTCCGGAACCGCTATTTCTGGCGGCTATGTAAGGTGGATCGGGAGGCAAATCAAGCGGAATAAACGGGGCGATTTTTCGAAACAATGACGGAACAAACCAACCATCGACCCGGGCCGGATCGATCGCGCGTAGCTGTCGTCGCCGCGGGTGTGATTAGCCCGCTTGGCGTCGGCCTCGCGGCGACCCTGAAGGCGTTACGGGAGGCGCGCGACTGTGTCTCGCCGGTGACGCGTTTCCCGGTCGAGCAATGCCGCTGTTCCACGGCCGGCCAGGTTGCAGACGAATGGCTGAGGGACGTAATGCCTAACGACCGCAAATCCCGCCGGCTTCATCGCGCCTCTCGCATGATGATCGGCGCGCTCGCCGAGCTGCTCGAACAAGCCCCGGATTTCCGCCCCGAGCTGACCGTCGTCGGAACGACAAGCGGCGGGATGAGTTTCGGCGAGCATTATTATCGTGCCCTCCAGCTAGCGGGAACGCGCGCGGCGGGATCGCCGGCTTGGATCGCCAATTATCCGCCGCAAAAGCCGGCGGTCGATGCGCTCGAGGCCTGCGGCCTAAACTCCCCCTGCCAGGTGATCGCGCAACGCCTGCGCCTCGGGCACAAACGCAATCGGCCACGCCTTTGAATGTATCCGCACGGGCCGCTACAACCGCGTCCTGACCGGCGGCTACGATGCCATCTCCGAGTTGGTCTTTGTCGGCTTCGATTCGCTGCAAGCGGCCACGCCGGACAAATGCCGGCCCTTTGACGGCGCGCGCAGCGGCCTGGTGCTCGGTGAAGGCGCGGCTCTTCTCGCCCTCGAGAATTTCGCGCAGGCTGCGGCGCGTGGCGCGGAAATTCTCGCTGAGATTACCGGCTACGGCATTTCAACCGACAACCACCATCTTACCCAGCCGAATCCCTCGGGGATCGGTCCGCGCCAGGCGATGGAACGCGCGTTGCGGAGCGCCGCGCTAGCGCCGCAGGCGATCGATTACATCAACGCGCACGGCACGGCGACGCCCTTCAACGACGCGGCCGAGGGACGTGCGATCGCGGAGCTGTTTGGCCGGGTGCCGGTCAGCTCGACCAAGGGGATGTTGGGTCACTCGTTAGGAGCGGCCGGCGCGATTGAGGCGGTCCTCACCATCCTCGCGCTACGGAACGAGTTTCTGCCGGCCAACATCAATTTCCGCGTCTCCGATGTGGGGCTCGATCTCGATATCGTGGCCAACAAGGTGCGCCCGGCCGCGCCGGCTGCGGCCCTCTCGAATTCGTTCGGCTTCGGCGGCACCAACGCATCGATCGTAATCCAGACGCTGGCAGCATGAGCCTGCGCCTCGCTGGCCTGGGATGGGTCACACCACTCGGCCGCACGATTGACGAAGTCTGGGCCAAACTTTTGCGCCGGCGCCGAGGCGGAAGGGGCAATTTTCGGCGACTCGTTAGGGGGAAAAAAATCTCATGCTTTTCCCGTGCCGCCGGCCGCGATAGCGGAGGCAGCCGGCATCCGCGGCTCCGCCGGGCGAGCGCGATCTCGCGCTTCGCAGTCCTGGCCGGCCTGGACGCCCTGCGCGACGGGAGCGCTCGAGCTGGATGAAGTGAGCGCGGCCCGGACCGCGCTGGTCTTTGCGATCTCGAATGGCGGGGTCATTTACACCAGGCGCTTCTTTCACGACATCGTGAAATCGGGCGCGTCAGCGGCGAGCCCGCTCCTCTTTCCGGAGACGGTCTTTAATGCGCCGGCCAGTCATCTCGCGGCGATTCTCGGCATCACCGGCGCCAGCTACACGCTGGTTGGCGACGGGGCGGTCGGAATTCTTGCCCTGAAGATGGCGGAGGACTTGATGGCGGATCCGGACCTGGACCGCTGCCTGGTGGTAGGCGCAGAGGAAACCGACTGGCTGCTCTGCGACGCCTATCGCAAGTGGCGGCTGCTCCGCCCCGAGCCACCGATCGAGCCGTTCGCGCGGCCGCCCAAGGGGATGATCCTGAGTGAAGGCGCTGGGGCGGTCTTGCTGGCACGAAAGGGCGATCTCGCGCTTGAGCATATTCATGCGGGCGGAAATTTTGCGAAACAGAGCGAACTCGTTAGGCAACTCGATATGATCTGCGGCTCGTTTCCAGGCAAGGAAGCCGTCGACATCCTGATCGCGAGCGCCAATGGCACCTTTGTCGACGAAGCCGAGCGCGCCACGGCGGCGAAGCATTTTCCGACCGCCGCGCTTTATACTGCGAAGCCGGCGCTTGGGGAAAGCGTTGCCGCGGGCGGGCTTTGGCAGTTGATCTGCGCGGCGCAGGCATTGCGTGCGCAGATGTTGCCGCCGATTTTGCACGCGCCGGCAGGTTCCGGCCTAACGACGGTTCGGAGCTCAGCGGGAAAGGCGTGGCGCCGGGCGGTCGTGACCACCTGCGGGCTCAATCAGCAGATGGCCGCGCTCACGCTGCGCCTGTAGAAGGCAAGGAAGATTCGGACGAAGATCGGGAGGAGAGGTTCCAGACTCGCCATTTCACTTTGCAACCGATCCCCCGCGCCGTTACCTTCGGCGTCCGCGATGCGAAGGCTGGTTTTCTTGCTCTTTTTCCTGCTCGCCGCCGGTAACGCGGCCGCGGAGGATTTGGAAGGACCCGGCTCGCTCCCGATCGAGATCAATGCCACCGGCCAGACGACGTACGAAAACGGCCTCGCCACTGCGCACGACAATGTCGCAATCCATTTCGGCGATACCGATATTTACTCTGATTTCGCGCAATACGACTCGGCCAAGCGCACGGTGTATCTGCAGGGTCATGTCCGCATCTATCGCGGCGTGACGCTCTACATGGGCGAAAAGGCGACCTACAACCTCGACACTAAAGCGATCAGCGCCGAAGAGATGCGCTCCGGCACTTACCCTTATCTCTTGTCCGGGAAAACTGTGACGAGCGACTCGGACGAGGAATACACGATCAAGAACGGCAGCTTCACGACAGACGATTCGTCGCAGCCGGATTTCCATCTCAACGCCCAGAGTGTCCGGATTTATCAGAACGATCGAGTCATTCTCAAGAACGTCACCTTCTACATCGGTCAGACGCCGGTTTTCTGGTGGCCCTATCTCTATCAGTCGCTCGACCGCTCCTTCAGCTATTCGATTGCGCCCGCCTATCTTAGTTCGTGGGGGCCGTCACTTCTCGGCGAAATCACTTTCCCGATCGGCGAGAAAATCGTCGGCACGGTGAAGCTCGATTATCGCACTCGCCGGGGCATCGCGCTCGGGTTCGATTCCGAAATTCACTACGGGAAGGAGAACAATAGCGTCGCGAAAATCATCTCCTACTATTTGCAGGATCAGAATCCCGATTTGAATCGCACCTCCCTGCCCCGTAACGGCACACCGACCAGCCGCTACCGTTTCTCGATCCAGGACCGCACCCACATCACAGACACTCTGGAGGCGACCGTCGAAATGACCAAACTGAGCGATATCTTTTTGCTGCAGGACTTTTTCCCGACGGAATTCCGGGTCAATCCGCAACCGGACAACGTCGTGGCCGTCACCCAAACAAGTCCGTTCTACACCTTGACGGCTTACAGCCGTTTTCAGCTTAACACCTTTATCGAAACCACTGAGCGGTTGCCGGAAATCGCCCTCGACATCAAGCGTCACGGCCTTTTTGGCGGTCCAATTTTCTACGAAGGTGAAACCAGTGCCGGCCAGCTGCGCCTGGATTTTCCGGCGGGGTCGATCAACGAGGATTACAGCGCCTTTCGGATCGATTCTTTCCACCAACTGACCTATCCGAACACCTATTTCGGATGGCTTGCGCTCGTGCCGAGGGTGGGATTTCGCGAGACCTACTACAGCGAGACGCAAAATCTCTCGCCTACGCTCTTCCCTAACCCACCCGACCCGCTTGCGCCCGAGTTTCCGCTTGCCGAGTCCGCAAACCGGGGTTCCAAACCCGACGACCGGCGCGGCTTTCCGCTCGATCTTCAACGCCGGACTCGAGGGTTCGTTCAAACTCTCGCGCGAATGGAACCAGGTGCAGAACCGCGCGCTTGGGCTCGACGGCTTGCGTCACATCATTCAGCCGTTCGCCAACTTTTCCTATGTCTCTTCCCCGAACATCGATCCCGCGACCATCCTCCAGTTTGACCGCGTTCAGGCCTCCACCAAACTCAACCCGATCGATTTCCCGCAATACACCTCGATCGATTCGATCGATAACTGGACGATCGCGCGCGTCGGCGTGCGCAACCGCCTCCAAACCCGGCGCGACGACTTGACCGTCAGCTGGCTGGAACTGGAAACCTTCTTCGACGTCAACATTGACAATCCGCTCGATCGCACGGATTTCTCGAACGTCTTCAATCGACTGACCTTTACGCCGGTCCCGTGGGCGACGCTGGTAATCGACTCGCAGATTCCGCTCTTCGACAAGGGCTTCACCGAGGTGGACACGAGCATCAATTTCAAGCCAACCGCGAACACCACTCTCACCTTCGGCCATCGTTACCTGAATAATAATCCGTTTTTCCTCGACAGCAGCCTCTTCACTGTCGGCGGTTATTACCGGATCAACGACAACTGGGGCGTCGGTGTCGCTGGAACAGTATGAATTCGCCACCAAAATCCTCGAACAGCAGCGCTTGTCGGTTTATCGCGACCTGACGAGCTGGGTAGCGTCGTTAGGCGGGATTATTCAAAACAATGGCGGCGTCAAGGAATACGGCGTTCTGCTCACCTTCACCCTGAAAGCATTTCCGAAATTCGGGCTCGACTTGAATTTCGATCCCGCCGGAACGAACCAGACACAATGATATTTCTGATTGTTGATTGCTGATTTCTGTTTGAAATCAACGAGCGCGGTTCGCAGCCAAATCAGCAATCAGCAATCATAAATTTCCCATGGATCTCTCAATCATCGGTTCCGGTTATGTCGGTCTGGTCACCGGCGCCTGCTTCGCCGACGTCGGCCACAACGTAATCTGCGTCGATAACGACCTCGCGCAAAGTCGAATCGCTTCGGAAGGGCAAGGTGCCGATTTACGAGCCGGGCCTCGAGGAAATCGTGCATCGCAACGTTTCCGCGCAGCGACTACGCTTCACCGACAGCATCAAGGAGGGCGTCGATAACGCGCAGGTCATCTTCATCGCCGTGCCCACGCCGCAGGATGCCGACGGCAGCGTCGATCTCAGCTTCATCGAGAGCGTCGCGCGCGAGATCGCCGGCGTGCTGACCGATTATCGAGTGATCGTCGACAAGAGCACCGTGCCGGTGAAGACCGGCGAAAAAGTCGCGGAGTCGATCAAGCGCTATAACAAGCACGGCGCGGAGTTCGACGTCGTAAGCAATCCGGAATTCCTGCGCGAAGGCTGCGCGGTGGCTGACTTGATGAAACCCGATCGAATCGTGATCGGCGCGCAAAGCGAGCGCGCGATCGACCTGATGAAGAAGGTTTACGAGCCCTTCATGGCCCCGATTTTGGTGACCGACATCAACAGCGCGGAATTGATCAAGCACGCCGCCAATTCTTTTCTCGCGCTCAAGATTTCCTACATCAACGCCGTCTCCGCGATCTGCGAAGCGAGCGGCGCCGATGTCGAAAAAGTGGCCGACGGCATCGGCATGGATCGGCGTATCGGGCGAAACTTCCTCAACGCCGGTATCGGCTACGGCGGCTCCTGTTTCCCGAAGGACATCGCTGCGTTTATCACCATCAGCGAGCAGCTCGGGGTGCCGTTTAATCTGCTGAAGGAGGTGCAGCGGATCAATGCGACGCAAAAGGAGCGTTTCCTCAAAGGGATACGCGATGCCCTCTGGGTCTTGCGCGACAAGAAAATCGCCGTCTGGGGGCTGACCTTCAAACCCGACACCGACGACATTCGTTCCTCAGTCGCGATCGAGCTCGTGGCCGAGATGTTGCGCGAGGGCGCGCACGTAACCGCCTACGATCCGAAAGGGATGGAGAAAGCGCGCGAAGTAAAATCGATCGCGGGCGCCCGCCTAACGGTTACAGCGCTGGAAGCGGTCGAGGACGCCGAGGCGCTCATCATCGCGACGGAATGGGCGGAGTTTGCCAACGTCGATCTCGAAACGGTGCGGGAGAAGATGCACACCCCGCTCATCTTCGACGGGCGCAATCTTTATGATCCGGAAACGATGCGCAAGCTCGGCTTCCACTACACCTCGATTGGCCGGCCGCGGACCAGTCCGGCCTAACAACCAAGGCGGCGTAAGCTTCCAGCTTGCACCCTGAAGCCGGCAAGCCGGAAGCTTGCGCTACCTTATGCCTTCCAGCCGCTCTCTCGCTCTCGAGGCGCTCGAACGCTGGCGCCGTGGCACCGAGTTTGCCGACAAGATTGTCGCGGACATTTTTGCCCGCACTTCACTCGGTTCTTCCGACCGCGCCTTTGTCCTTGAGCTTTTCTACGGCGTCCTGCGCAACCTGAGCCTGCTCGACTTCTGGATCGCCAAGTTGCGCTCCGAACCGGTCGATCCGGGCGCGCGCGACATCCTGCGGCTCGGGCTCTATCAGATTTTGTTGATCGAGACCGCGGCGCATGCTGCGGTTTTCGAGACGGTGGAGTTGGCCCGGTCTGGAGTGCGCTCCTTAATCAACGCAATCCTGCGTCGCGCGCTCCGAGAGAAGGACGCCCTAACGAAGGCGGCCGACAACCAGCCGCGGCCGATCCGCTTTTCCACCCCGGAATTCCTGATTGAAAAATGGTCGCGCCAATTCGACGCCGCGGAAGTCGTGAAGCTTTGCCAGTGGAACAACCGGCCGGCGCCGGTTTACGCGCGGATCAACCAGCTCAAAACGACGGTGCCTGAATTCCTTCTGCGCTATCCCGGGAGCGCTCTGCTGCCGGAGACTCACAACTTCATCACATTGCGCGAGCCGGGCGCGGCGCTGAGAGCGGGCGATTGTTACATTCAGGACCCGAGCACCGCGCTCGCCTGCGAAATGTTGCGGCCTGTCCCGGGTGAAACGGTGCTCGACGCCTGCGCCGCGCCCGGCGGCAAGGCGGCCTATCTCGCGGAGATCATGCAAAATCAGGGCATGCTCGTGGCGGCTGATCGGGACGAAACCCGCCTGCGACGTTTGCGCGACAATTTCGTTAGGCTGGGAATTACTAACGCGCGCACTGTAGCGCTGCGATTGGTCGGACGAAAAATCGATCCGGGCCGCGGCTCTTGGAGCTCATTCCTTCGACAAGATTCTCCTCGACGCGCCCTGCACGAACACGGGCGTGATGCGGCGGCGAGTCGATGTCCGCTGGCGTTTGCGGCCGGATGATTTTGTTCGGATGCAGCGGCTGCAATTGGCCATTCTCCGGGGGCTGGTGCCGTTGCTCAAACCGGGCGGTTCGTTGGTCTACAGCACCTGCAGCCTGGAGCAGGAGGAGAACGAAGAGGTGATCGAGGCGTTCCTGCGAAGAGCAGCGCGATTTCTGCCTAACGAAATCAGAAAAACGCCTACCCTTTCGCGACAGCATCGACGGCGCTTTCGTGGCGCGATTGGAACGAATGTAAATCCTTCGCCTGGCGAAACTGGACTCGCTGCGGCGCTTCCAGGGACGGCTTCCGCAGTTTCGCTCGTCCAGATCTTTCCTCGTGCTCGCTCTTCTGATCGACGCGTTCCGATTACGAGCACGAGTCTGGAGGCCGCCTTGGTTGCATCCCTTCTTCGCGGTGGAATGATAACGCTCTATGCAAGATGCCCGTTTCGACAAGCTCGCTTCCCTTTTGGTTGATTATTCCACCGCTCTCAAACGCGACGAAAAGGTCCTGATCGAGGCCTTCGATGCGCCCGATGAAATGACCATCGCGCTCATTCGCGCGGCCCGGAAGGCGAAGGCGATCCCGTTTGTGCAACTGCAGCGGGCCCGCGTGACGCGAGAGCTCGCGCTCGAGATCGACGGGCGCGCGCTCGATCTCACCGCGGCCCATGAACTCGCCCGGATGAAAAAAATGGACGCTTACATCGCGATTCGCGGGAGCGACAACATCAGCGAACTGGCTGATGTGCCGATCGACCGGATGAAGCTGGTCGCGAAAAAATTGCGGCCGTTGCAGGACCAGCGGGTGCAGAAAACGAAATGGGTCGTGCTTCGCTGGCCAACCCCGGCGATGGCGCAGCTCGCCGGGATGAGCACCGAGGCGTTTGAGGACTTCTTCTTCAAGGTTTGCACACTCGATTACCGCAAGCTGCAACCCGGCATGAAGGCGCTCAAAACGCTCATGGAAAAGACCGACAAGGTGCAGATCAAAGGTCCCGGAACAGACCTGCGTTTCAGCATCAAGGGGATCCCGGCGATCATCTGCGGGGGCGATCGCAACATTCCTGACGGCGAAGTCTTCAGCTGCCCGGTGAAGGATTCCGTGCAAGGGCACGTGACGTTTAACGCGCCGAGCATTTATCAGAGCACCGCCTTCGATAACATCCGGCTCGATTTTCGCGACGGGAAGATCGTCGAAGCGACGAGCAACCAGACGAAAAAGCTAAACGCGGTGCTCGATTCCGACGCGGGCGCGCGCTACATCGGCGAGTTTTCGCTCGGTTGTAATCCCTACATCATGCATCCGATGCGGGACATCCTCTTCGACGAAAAGATCGCGGGCTCGTTCCACTTTACGCCCGGCCAGGCCTACCAGGAGGCGGACAACGGGAATCGCAGCCAGGTGCACTGGGACATGGTCAGCATTCAGCGGAAAGATTACGGCGGCGGCGAAATCTACTTCGACGGGAAGCTCGTTAGGCAAAACGGGGAGTTTTTGCCCAAGTCCCTGCGCTCGCTCAACTGGGTAAGCTTCAAGTAAGAAAACGCGGGCTTCCCGGATCCCCGCGATAGAGCTTTAGAGATGTCCAGAGCTGAGCTGGGTCACCTGAATCAGGCCCAGTTGGCTTCCATTCATCTCAACTTTCTCAATTGCGAAAACCGGCGCGTCCTCAATCGTGGGTTCGGCGCCCGGCAGCTGCAAGAGAAACGTTGCGCGAGGTGGAGTTAAGCACGATGGCGGCTATTCCGAAACCCGGCGAAAATTCGATGGCTGAAATTTGGAAGCCTGCCGTCAGGTGCACCGAAGCGCCGGCCTGATGAGAGGGCGTGAGCTGGACCGAAGCGATTCCCGAATTGGGCTCGAGCTCAAACCTCGCGACGGCGAAAGACGACGAAGAGATGACGGCTGGCTTTTCCTGCGCCGAGGGCACGAGACGAACCGTGCTGATGGTCTCGCCTTCAAGCTCGATCTTTACGATCTCAAAAGTGATCTGCAAATCGAGAGGCGGGTGCGGAGCCTGGCAGGGCGCCAAACGCATTGTCACGACTCGCGAAGTCGGCTTTAGCTGCAGATCACGCATTTCAAAGGTTGGCGTAAGCTGCATCGAGCCGATCTCCATCGAGAACGTTAACTGAACCGCAGTTTGCATCGCACCGGCGGGCCGTTGAGCCGGCATCGTCGGTGAGAAAGTATGGGCTGCCGGAGGTGGAGTAATCGTCATTTCTTGCATGATAGTTGGAGTGGTTGGTTGCGGTGAGGTCGGTTCGGTTGCGGTGATCATAGAAGGAAAGGAGAAAGGGTTCGGCGGCAGACTGCGCGGCATCCGGACTGGCCGTCGTTTCCGCCGCTACCGCTCAGGGACTCACGGAGCCGTCCGTGAACTCAGGTTCGGGCTGGGTCGGTTCGGATAAGGCGGCTTCGGTAAATGGCGCGGCAGTCAATTGCGGAATCGGCTGGCCTTGGCCAACCGATTCGTCCGGCGCGGCAAGCTCTTCCCCAAGGGGCGCGAGGTCGGCAACGGTGGACTGCGGAGTTTCTTGTCCCTTTTCCAGATCCGTCACCGGCCAGGTGGTTTCGGCAATGGCCAGCGGCATTTCAATCTCCGTCGAAACTTCCGAATCAATCGCAAGGGCGGAAGGTTCCCCGGCGGCCCGCGAAACTTCCTCCGAATCGTGTGGCCGAGAGGTTTCGGAAACGGCTTCCTGTTCGACTGAAGCTCTCTCCTCTTCGCGTGTGGCAGATTCAGAATAAAACGAAGCGCGAGGGGCAATTTCCTCGACTGCTTCCGAGTTTGTCTCGGGGATGTCGTTGAGCAGTTCCTGAACTCCCAGAGCGTCATCATTCGCCGCGACTGAGGGTAGAGCAGTCGGATCGACGGACGTTTCTCTCGCCTGCAATTGCAGCGAAAGTTTCGGCGGACCATAGTTCAGCAGATTGCTCGATATTTTTTGTTCATCGCCCGCCTCAGAGATGTCACCGGAGAGCGGCGGCTCAGTCAACGGAACGGGCGACCCTTGAATCAGACCGGCAGGGAGATTGCGGTGAAGGAATTGCACGATGGACCAAACCAATAGCAAGATTCCTGCCACTAGCAGAACACCGACCAGCAGCGTTCGGGGACTGGGCAAGGCATCCAACATCCCGGCGAACACGGGCTGTAACCATTGGCGGAATCTTCCGAGCACGGTCACCGCCGGAGCGTTTGCCGAAGCGGCACTCACCGAAACAGGTGGTTTGCGCGAGCGGAGTCGAAGACAATTTTGCAGACGCTGGGTTTGGCCGTGCAGAGCCCGTCGGCGATGGAGCCAAGACCGGCGTTGCGAGTGCGGTGGGAATCGAAGTAGTCTGCGCTTTGCTTGGCGCCGCTTGGGTCGTGTGGCCCGTCGGCGGATTTCCCGTTGTTCCACCTGCACCCATCGTCCCAGGTAGCGCCCGCCAGGCCGAGACGCATGGCCGGTTTCGGTTCGGTGGCTGGTGGCGCCCCCGCCTGCTCGAGGGTGGCCTCGATCGGCGGTGTCTTCCTCGCGGGTCGCTTCAACCAGCCGATATCGTAAAGCGAATCGGCGAAAACGAGGTTGAGCGCGGGCGAATAGATTTTCTGCGCGGACGTAATCCAATCATTCCCCCGGTCAACATTGCCATGCTTAAACTCCCAGGCTGATTGCGCGTAATAGAGCGCGGGGCTATCCCCGGTGAACGTGAACTGATCCATCAACTGCCGCGCCTCGCTCTCCTTATTCTCGAGCAGGAACGTCAGGAAAATCTTGAACTTGATCAGTTGCGCTGCCTGATTCAAGTCGTCACCGGGCGTCTCGGCAAAGAGAGCTTCGAGCCGATCGCGCGATTTTGCGTATTCCCCTCTCTTGAACGGAATCTGCGCAAGGTTGTACTGCGCTTCGCGGAATTTCGGATTGGTCGTGAAAGCCCTCCGCAGGACCACCTCCGCTTCGTCGAACCTCCCCTGATCCATCAGAATTTCACCCCGCAAATTGTCGGAAGCAGCGTCGTTAGGCACAGCGGCTTCCGCGAGGTCGAGGAATTTCAAGGCGGCATCGATGTCACGCTGCTCGAAGGCGCGCCCGGCTTTTTCCAAATTCACTTTCGCATCCGTCTTGAGTCGCTCCGCGCGCTCGGCGGCCGAGGTAATCTCAAGCGCGGCGCGCGGTTTGCCGGCTGGTCTTTGCATCCAGCCGATTTCGTAAAACGATTCGGCGAAAAGCTCGTTCAGCGGTGCGGCGAAATGCTTCTTCGCCGCGCTCATCCACTCCGTCGCCTCCTTTTGGTTGCCGTGCTGGAGCGCGATTGCGGCGTTCGAGTAATAGAGCGCCGGGCTACCCTTCGCGAGCTCGAACTGGTTCAGGATCCAATCGACCATGTTCTCCTTCCCCTGGAGCACGAAGGTAAGCAAAATTTTGTACTGGATGAGCTGGCTCATCTCGGACTGCATCCCCTCGTTTTCGCGCGCGATCAGCACCTCGAAACGGTTGCGCGCTTCGGCCCAGTCCTTCTTTAGGAAGGCGATCTCAGCCAGATTAAAGCCTGCGTTCCAGAACTTGGGCTCGATGGACAGCGCCTTGCGCAACGTCGCCTCCGCTCGGTCATACTTGCCCTGGCGCATGTAGACGACGCCGCGCAGGTTGAGCGATTCCGCAAGATCGGGTTGGCGCGCATCGATCGCGTCGAGTGCCGTGAGCGCTTCATCGTAGTTTGCCGCATCGAAAGCCTGGAAGGCTTTGTCGTACATCGACTCGAGTTCCGACTTCGTTGGAGCAACTCCAGAGATCGCGAAAGAAGTCAGGAACAAGAGCAAAATTGCACTGAGCTTTCGGAATTGCATGACAATTTGGATAAAACCGTCACGGACCGACGGTGACAAGTTCTAATTGTTCGGCCGGCGCCTCGGCAGCGGCGTGGGGCTGACGCCCATGCTTGGGGCGACGGTAGACCCAGCCACCGGAGGAACTGAAGCCTTTTCCCCTCGATGCCGGAAAGGGTAAAGCAGTGCCCGCACAACCTTGTCTCCCAGATTCTGGCGTCTCGGTTGGCTGACTTCCGCCGGAGTCGGTAGCGCGACGGGAGGAGAATTTGCCAATACAGTCGCGCGCTCGCTGGAAGCCGTCTGCCCCGAACGAGAAACCGGCACGTTATCGTCGTCCGTGGATTTCTTAGCGAGTAGAACGCTTCTTCACCGTTTTCGTTGAAGCGCTTGACGATTGCTTTCGGCTTTTCTTCACGTCCGCGACCTTCTCGGGTGTCGCTGAAACTTCTGGTGTCGGTTTCGGCGAAGGCGCGGGCGTAATTGGCTTGGATTGCGCCACGGTGGGCAGGGACGACACTTTTTCCACGGATTTGGCGAGTGTAGCGGCGCTGTCGGGCGTGGCCTCCGCTTTGGCCGAAACGTTCTGCACCACCTCCGGTGCAGGCATCGCCGACCCAGAGGGCGCCGTAGCATTGCTCACCCAACCCAGGTCGGAGAAGGGCGCGGCAAAAGCGCGGTTCAGTTCCGCCGAATAGAGATTGCTCGCGTTGGCCACCCAGTTGTTTCCCTGCTTGGGATTTCCGTGCTGGAAAGCCCAAGCCGCCTGCGCGTAATACAAGGCTGGCGAGTCGTCCATCATCTTGAACTCGTCCATCGCCTTCTGCGCCGCGCCTTCGTGGCCTTCCAACAGGAGCGTTAAAAAAATCTGATATCGGATCAGCCGTTCTCTCTGCTTTTCCTTGCCACCGGAGATTGCACCGAGGAGCGCCTCCAATTCCTTGCGCGCAGTCGCGTAGTCTTTTTTCGCAAAAGGCACCCGCGCCAGGTTGTAGCGCGCTGCCAGAAGTTGTGGATCGGCCGCCAACGCGTTCCGCAAAGCCGTTTCGGCTTCATCGATCTTCCCTTGGTCGAGCAATATCTCGCCTCGCAGGTTGTAGGTGACCGCCTGGTTCGGAGCCGTCGCGTCGACTTGATCGAGCAACTGCCACGCTCCTTCGAGATCGCGCCGACGGTAAGCCCGCTCCGCCCGTGCCAGATCCGCCTGGGCGCGTGCCAAGCGTTCGGCCGGCGACGTGACCTCGAGCGCCACAGGCGTCGCGCCCTCCGGCTTCGGCAGCCAGCCCACTTCGTAAAACGATTCCGCAAAAAGCTTGTTCAATTGCGGCGAAAATTCCTTTGCTGCCGTCGCCATCCAGGACTTCGCTTCCTGTCGGTCCTTGTGTCGCAGAGCGAGTGCGGCTTGCGCATAGTAAAAAGCCGGGCCTTCCGGCGAAGCCTTGATTTTCGCCAGGATCGGCGCGCCCATCTTCTCCTTGCCCTCAAGCAGGAAGGTCAGCAGGATTTTGAACTGAATGAGATCGCTCGTCGCGCCGTCCAGATGGTCGTTAGGCTCGGCTGCCAGGGCCGTGAAACGACGGCGCGCCTCGGTCCAGTCCTGAGTTAAGAACGGCACCTCCGCCAGATTGAAACGCGCTTCCCAGAAATCCGGGTCGATCTCGCGCGCCTTGCGCAACGCCGTCTCGGCTTTGCCATATTCAGCTAGGCGCATCCAGGCCACGCCGCGGAGATTTTGCGCCGCTGCCATGTCGGGCTGGCGGGCGTCTATCGCGTCGAGTTTTTTGAGCGCCTCGCGATAGTGTCCAGCGTCCAGCTCCTGGGCCGCCGCGGAATACATATCCTCGAGTTCCGACGTCGTCGGCGCCACCACGTTGGCCGCAAAGGAACTCAGAACCAGAAAAAAAATCGCCGCGCTTTCCCCCGCTTTTGTCACCATCGCATCAAGTTCGTGCCCCTCGCTGCGGACAAGATATAAGAGTTTGAGCGACATGACCAATTGGGCAATCTGGCAACCGCGCGTCCGTGCCACCCTCCTCTTCATTGTGCGAGAAGGGAAAATTCTCCTCATCCGGAAGAAGCGCGGTTTCGGCGCAGGCAAGATCAACGGACCCGGCGGCAAGGTCGATTCGGACGAAACACCGCTGCAATCGGCCCTGCGCGAAACGTTCGAGGAGCTCGGTGTCACGCCGCTCGACACCGAACAGCGCGGCGAACTGCACTTTCAGTTCCGCGATGGTCACAGCCTGCATTGCGTCGTCTTTCTCGCCCACGATTTCGAAGGCCAGCCGCGCGAGACCGATGAAGCGACGCCGCTCTGGACCCCGCTCGATGCCATTCCCTACGACAAGATGTGGGCGGACGACCGCTACTGGCTGCCGCTCCTGATTCGCGGCGCACGTTTCACCGGTTTTTTCGAATTCGACGGCGAGCAACTGCTTCACCGCAAGGTTGTCGTTCGGAGCAACTAGACGCCGGCCTCCGCCTTGTCGAGTCCGAGGGCGGCGCTGCCGATTATTCCGGCATCGTTACCTAACTTTGCCGGGACGATCGTTAGGCCTTCATGGAAGATCTTCATTGTCCGCTCCTCGATTACTCTTTGAATTGGCCCGAAGACATATTCGCCCGCATGAGCCACCCCGCCGCCAATCACGATCCGATCCGGGTTGAGCAGCCAGACGATGTCACAAAGCGTAATCCCAATCGCGAAGCCAACTTCCGCCCAGACCTTGGCCGCGATCGTATCGCCGGCCCTGGCCGACTTTTCCAGCTCGATCGGCGAACATTCCTCCTCCGTTTTCGTTAGGCCGGCTTCCTGATAGAGCTCTTCCGCGCGCTGCGCGATCTGCAGGTGGCCAACGTATTTTTCGAGCGCGCCGAAATTCCCGTACTGTCCGGGAACGCCATTGGGATCAATCGTCATCTGGCCAATCTCGCCCGCGCCGAGCCGGCTCCCGCGATAAAGCTTTCGGTCGAGAATCAGGCCTCCGCCGACGCCCGTCCCTAACGTCACGCAAACCACGTTCACGCCCTCGTGGCCGGCGCCAAAGAGCCATTCCGCATAAGCCATCGCGTTTGCGTCGTTGTCGATCGCCGCGGGCAGCCCGGTCCATTCCTCGAGTAACGCAGTCAGAGCGACATCCTCCCAGCCGGGGACATTGGACAGCTGGTAAACGCGGCCATTGATGCTGTCGACCATCCCGGGCAATCCCGCCCCAACCGCCGACACTTCCGGGTATTGTTTCCGCAACTCGTCGATCGCGGCGCGGATCGCGGCAAGGAGCGGGTCGTGACCGGAAAAATCGTGCGTCCGCAAGGGCGTGACGCGAGCCACGATTTTCCCATCCGACACCACCCCGGCCTTTACCGTCGTGCCTCCGAAATCGATTCCAATTGCGCTCTTCTTCATCCTCCCAATTCTTGCCTAACGATTCAAATTCCCGATGATGCGCAAACCTTCCAGGGTCAAATGCGGCCGCACCGCGTCGATCTCCGGGAGCCGCGCCGCGATTAATTGCGCGTAGCCGCCCGTCGCGACGACTTGCGCCTGCCGCCGGCCAAAGGACTCCGCGCTGATCTTCGCCAGGATCTCCTTGACCAACCCACGGTAACCGAAAATGGCGCCCGCCATCATCGCGGCCTTGGTCGAGCGACCCACCGCGTGTCGCGGCTCGGCCAGGGTCAGCTTCGGGAGCAACGCCGTGCGCTTATAGAGATAGGTGGTCATCGCTTCAAGACCGGGTGCGATCACGCCGCCGACGTAGGAGCGTTCGGCCGAAACCACATCAAACGTGACCGCGGTGCCAAAATCCACCACTATTGCCGGGGTCCCGTAAAGCGCGGCGACCGCGGCCGCATTCGCCAGGCGATCGGCGCCGATCGACTCCGGCTCCGGATAGTCAACGCCCACGCCGAGCTCGCATTTCGCGCTCACGAAAAGCGTTCTGATACCCTTCGCCGACTGGCGAATAAGCGCGTTTTTTTTCGGCACGACCGACGAAACCACAACATGATCGACTCTCCGCTTCCGCAGGAGCCGGTCGATACGCGCTCCGCTCAAGCGCGCGGTCTCGACCCGCTCTGTCGCGCCTAACCTTTGCTCTCGTGGCGAAGGCGAATTTGGTGAACGAGTTGCTCACGTCGATCAGGAGATAACTTCGCTTTTCGTTAGGCAAGGTTCGCCGCATAACGAACCCAACAAACACTGCACCACCGCTCTTGTCATCCCGAGCCGGTGTAATGCGCCTCGCCCAAACGCTTGCCCCCCGAAACCCGTACGCGTAGCCTCGCCGGGTGAGGAAATTGGTTCATCGCCCGCGCCGTCTCCGGCGCACCGCACCGCTGCGCAACCTCGTGCGCGAGACCAATCTCAGTCCGCACGACTTCATCCTTCCGCTTTTCGTGAACGAGAAAATCAGTGCCCGCCGCGCCATCAGCAGCATGCCCGGCGTCGACCAACTCGCTCCGAATGAGATAGCCGCGGAGGCCGCCCGCGCCCAGACCGCCGGCTTGCAAGCCGTCCTTCTCTTCGGCATTCCCACGGAAAAGGATGAAGCCGCTTCCGGCGCCTATGCTGAAAATGGCGTCGTGCAACAAGCGGTCCGTGCGATCAAAGCCGAATGCCCTGAGCTGATCGTTATTACCGATGTCTGTCTTTGCGAATACATGAGCCACGGGCATTGCGGCGTCACCCGGATCGACGGCGACCATTTCCATGTCCTGAACGACGAAAGCGTCGAATTGCTCGTGAAGACCTCCCTCTCTCACGCTGCGGCCGGGGCCGATCTGGTCGCGCCGAGCGACATGATGGACGGCCGCATCGGCGCCATCCGCGAAGCGCTCGACGCGGCCGGCTACGACCAGACCGGCATCATGAGTTACGCGGCAAAATTCGCCTCTTCCTTTTACGGTCCGTTTCGCGAAGCGGCCGAGAGTCCGCCGCAGTTCGGCGACCGGCGCAGCTATCAGATGGATCCCGCGAACGCCGCTGAAGCGCTCCGCGAAGTCGCGCTCGACGTCGCCGAAGGCGCGGACATCATCCTCGTGAAACCGGCGCTCCCTTACCTCGATATTCTCTGGCGGGTGCGCGAGCGTTTTGGCCTAACGACCGCGGTTTATCATGTCAGCGGCGAATACGCCATGGTCAAAGCGGCCGCGGAGAAAGGCTGGCTCGAGGAAAAGGCGGCGGTGCTCGAAATCATGACCGGCCTGAAGCGGGCCGGGGCCGATCTCATCGTCACCTACTGGGCGAAGGAGCTGGCGGAATGGACACGTCGTTAGGCGCGACGCCCCAACCTGGCATCCCGAACCGAAGGACGGCGAGGAACCTCGCAGGCGACCTGCAACATCCTTCCAGAGCGCAGCCCAACGAAAAAGCTCGTGAGCTTCTTCAACGCGCTTCGCCGCCTCAGGATGACAAATCCTCCCGCCGTGGCGAAACCGCCGCGCACCTGGAACTAAAACGCCTCGCCCTCATCTGGGCGCAGGAGAACGGCTACCCGATCACGGCGCTCGAAGTTTCACTCCCGCAATGCCGTTACCGCGCCGACGTCGCCGCCTACCGTCCGCAAAGGAAACGGCACCCTGGGCCACACCGTGGTCTTCGAATGCAAGCAATCCGCGCCCGACCTGCGCCGCGACGATCGCTGCAGCCGAGAGATGCTCGCCCGTCTCGAATCCGTCTACCGCCGCCGGCAGATTCTCGAGAAACATCTGCGCATCCATTATCCGACTCTTCGCACCGGCGACACCCTCTTTCCCGAATGGGACGCCCACGATTTCGGCGCGATCGAGCACCGCGGCTATGAGCGTGTGACGCGCCAGTTGATCGCCCTGCAAAACCAGCTCCGTGACGGCCGCAAATTCGAAAAGCTCGCCCGCTACGCCTGCGCCAACCTTTTCTACCTCGTCCTGCCCGATCAACTCCTGCGCGAACCGGAAGCGCCGTTAGGCTGGGGCCTGTTGCTGGAAAAAGAGGGCGCGCTCATCCTCAAACGCAAACCGATCTGGCACGACAGCTCGGAAGCCTCCCGGCTGCGGATTCTGCAGAAAATCGCCGGTGCCGGGACGCGACAGCTTAATCGGCGATTGGAGATTGCGGACCCTTCGGAGGCGAGGACGCGGCCGCGGTTCTCAATTGGACGAAATTCCGATTCGTCCTAAATTCTTTTCGCAATGCGAGAGTGCCCCGAATCTCGAATGGGCCACGGCAATTTGGGCCTTCGTGACGGCACTCCCCGTGCTTGAGGAAGAACCATGAAGCCGCCTGCTTGATGTCGATCGGTCACGCTGGTTGTCCCGCTACGATCGTCGCCCCGCGGCGCGCGGCCGGTTTCCGCGTCTCGTGATCGACTTTCAGCCGCGGCGCTTCGACGGCTCGTTTGGCGGAAATGACTCACCCTGGCGGCGACCGAACTTCAGCGGCTCTGGCAAAGGAAGTCTTGCGGGCCGATGCCAGTCGCAGCTTCCGGCTGGAATCCGCGGTCCTCGGTTTCGTCACGATCGTTAGCGCCTGGCCGATCGCGATCATGATCCACGAAGTCATCCGGCTCTTGAAGTAAGCCGCGCGCCTTCCCGCATCGGCCCCCGAAGCCTCCCAACAAACAACACGACGGCCAACAATCGCCATGTGAGACGAAAAAATGTTCGTGTTTAAAGGCGAACCTTCGCCCAATTCTGGTTAGGCGAAGCAGTTTATCCATGAATAGTAAAATTACTCGAGGGCAGTTAGTGGTGCCGTGATCGCGGCGTTCGTGAACGTGCGCCGATCTTAAGCCCGGTGAAACAATTCTCCTGAATGGAAAACTCTGATTTCGCGGGGCGCGTCGCCATCGTAACCGGTGCGTGGCGCGGCCTCGGACGGGCTGCCGCAACACGCCTGCACGAGCGCGGCGCCTCGGTCGCGGTCAACGTCCGCAACCGCGAGCGCGCCGAAGCGCTTGCGAAAAACATTGGCGAGCGCGCCTTCGCCGCGCCGGGCGACGTCGCGGCGGACAGCGTTCCCGACGAGATCGCGCGCCGCACGCTCGAACGCTTCGGACGGATCGACATCCTCGTCAACAACGCCGCACTTCCGCTGTCGACACGCTTCCCCGATCTCAGCGCTGAGGAATGGCGCAGAGCGATCGAGGTTAACCTCACCGCGCCGTTCTTGATGACGAAAGCCGTTCTTCCGGCAATGCGCGCTCAGCACTACGGCCGCATAATTAATGTCTCGTCCTCGGCCGGCCGGATGGTAAGCACGCTTGGCGGTGCGCACTACACGGCATCGAAGGCCGGGCTCCTCGGACTGACGCGCGCCGCGGCGAAGGAGCTCGGCAAGTTCGGCATCACCGTGAACGCCGTCTGTCCCGGTATGATCGATACCGAGTTGACGCGCGAACATGCCTCGGAGGACTTGCTCGAACGCCTCGCTGCGAGCTATCCCGTGCCGCGTATCGGCACTGCACTCGAAGTCGCCGATTTGATTTGCTTCGCCGCCTCCGACTCCGCGGGCTACATCACCGGCGCGTCCCTCGACATCAACGGTGGCGACTTGATGATGTGATCAATGATTGTTCGCCAACGCGACTGGCTCCCCCGCGCGCGCGTATGAGTGACCGTCACGCCACCTGCACCGGAACACCTAACCTAGTCGATGCATCGAACCGCGGACCGTCCTTATGCCCATTTTTGGAGCATACGAACATCACTTCTAACTCGCGCAGTCGTTGATCTTGTGTCTGGTTAGGCTTGAGATCATTTTGGCGCACTTAGCCTGTGCGACGGAAACCTTCAGTACTCTAGACGCTAGAATTGATTGTGAACGAAAACACGCGCGTCCTCACAGCTCTTGCCGCGGCGGTGGGTGCGGGCGTTGCCATCGCTGCGTCGGGAAGCCCGACTCTGGTTCACGCCGTCGATTTCGTCACACCGCTCGGAACCCTCTGGGTGAATGCGATCCGGATGACCGTCATACCATTGGTGGTCTCATTGCTCGTCATCGCCGTAAGCTCGGTCGGCGACATAAAGTCCATCGGACGGATCGGCGGACGAACCCTTCTTGTCTTTTTCCTTCTCCTCGTCGGCACTGCAATCTTGATCATGCCGTTGGCGCCGGCGATTTCCCGGTTTCTTCCGGCACACGCTGGTGCGCATGAGCTCCCGGCGGGCGCCGCCGAAGCGGCCAGTGAAATTACTGCGGGTGGACATGCCCTGACATTCTCGAGCTGGCTAACCTCTCTGCTCCCAGCGAACCCAATCGCCGCAGCAGCAACCAGCGCGATGATGCCGCTGATTCTATTCACGCTCCTTTTCTCGTTGGGTATCGCACGCACACCCGAACCTTCGCGCGAGCTGCTCACCCGGTTTTTCCGCGCCCTCGGCGACGCAATGCTGGTGCTCGTCCGATGGGTGATCTTAATCGCACCCGTGGGCGTCTTCGCTTTGGTGTTGCCTTTGGCGTTGCACGCCGGAAGAGCGCTGGTCGGCGCGATCGGGTTCTACATCCTCACCTATTCGATAGCTAGCATCGCGGTCACGCTTCTGCTTTATCCTGTTGTCTGGCTGATAGCCCATATTCCGATGCGCCGGTTTGGATCCGCTGTGCTTCCGGCCCAGCTCATTGCTTTCAGCTCCAGTTCATCAATCGCCGCATTGCCAGCGTTGGTCGAGGGTGCTGAAACACGCCTGACACTCCCAAATCGAACCACCGCATTCGTGCTCCCCCTTGCGGTATCCACATTTAAAATCGCCTCGCCTGTGGCGTGGAGTATTGGCGCGGTGTTTGCGGGATGGTTTTACGGCATTGAGTTACACCTGGGTGATTTCGCTATCATCGCCTTCTCGGCGGTATTCCTCTCCTTTGCTGCGCCGGGAATCCCGCGCGGCGCTTTCATCATGTTAACGCCATTATTCCTCACGATCGGTCTTCCTGCCGAAAGCATTGGCCTACTCATCGCGGTCGACGCCATTCCCGATACATTCGCCACCGTGCTCAACACCACCGGAAACCTCGCTGCGGCGGCACTCGTCGCTCGTCCGCTGAAGCGGAAACTACTGCAAGTCCGAGCTATTCTCTCCTTAAAGGTCAGCAGGAATCCTCAAAGCCTAACCATGCATCTGAGGTGATCTGTTAAGGATTTTGGGTGTTAGGAGCTGAGTCAGGCGGCTTGGGCGAAGGTGAGTGCGAGCTTGGAAGCAAGGGGGGAGCCTCGGCGCTTAAGACTGTCGAGATAGGTCTTTGGCATCGTGTTGCGCTACGTTGTCCAGCCTGAGGGAGAGGGCGACAGCTAGCCGGGTCTCTCGCCGGGTTCTCGGCTCCTTCCTGCGGGATTGAGTTCCGGGAAGAATTTCAATATTTTCAGTTCATGGCCTTTAACGGGATTCCATGGATGCACTGGCTTCCTCATCCTCGTTTTCCCGATGATGCAGGACGGTACGAGCGCCGCTGGCTAGCGCTAATCGCGGTGTCGATGGGGGTTTTCATCATCGCCCTCGACATCACCATCGTGGGAGTTGCGGCGCCCACGTTGAGCGCGGGCCTGGGAGCGACGGCGACCCAGATCCAGTGGGCTTTCGACGCATTCACGGTGGTGCTGGGCGGTTTCGTGGTTTTCGGCAGCGGACTGGCGGAGCGCTACGGACGCAAGGGATTCTTGCAGGTGGGAATCCTGGTGTTCGGGCTCGGAGCGGCAACCTCCGCCTATGCCCCCAGCCCGGGTGTTTTGATCGCGGGACGCATCATCTCAGGTCTCGGCGCGGCGTTTGCATTCCCCTGTTGCCTGTCGATCATCAGCTCACTTTTCCCGCCGAAGGAGAGGCATCGCGCGATCGGCATCTTCGCTGCGATTTCGGCCGCCGGGCTCGCCAGTGGGCCTCTGGTTGGCGGCGCCTTGATCGACTGGTTCTGGTGGGGCGCCGCATTTCTCGTCGTCGTGCCAGTGGCGCTGGTGGCGATCGTCGCTGTCGGTGTGACGGTGCCGCCCTCGCGACGCCTCCAGGAAGGGCCACTTGATGTTCCTGGCGCGCTCCTTTCGATCCTCGGCCTGGGCGGCATTGTCTTCGGTGTCATCGAGGGCCCGGATCGCGGCTGGGGTCAAGCCGTCGTGCTCGTGCCGTTCTGTGTCGGAGTCTTATCCACCGCGATCTTTGTCTGGCGGGAGTTGCACTATAGGGCGCCACTCTTCGATGTGCGCGTCTTGGAGGACTCACACGTGATCAGCGGAGCGGTGGCGATGGCTACAGTCTATTTCACCTTTAACAGCAGCCAGCTTCTCATTCCCCAGTACTTGGGTTATGTGCTGAACCTTCAGAGCCTGGAGACTGGATTGATGATGAGTCCGTTGGGCCTTGCGCTGATCACGTTTGCACCTAAAAGCAGCCAACTCGTCGAGCGCCACGGTCAGCGCACGATGCTCCTGATCTGTCTCGCGTTCATGACCACTGGCATGACTGTGCTGACGCTCCTTCCCGTTTGGGGCGGACTGGTTAATGTGCTTACCGGCATTTGCATCTTCGGTATTGGTTTCGGCCTGATCGTTGCACCGGCAACGTCGGTAATCATGGTCGCGATTCCAAAAGAGAAGGCCGGCGATGGCTCGGCGGTAAACATGCTCTCACGCCAGATCGGCGGCGCGGTGGGCGTGGCGATCACAGGCGCGCTGGCCTCTGCGACCTACCGCCATGGGTTATCACTGTCCGGTTTTTCGCTAACCAAGTCCCAGCAGAGCGCAGTAGAGCGTTCGCTGAGCGGCGTCATCGCGCTGAATGACCAACTCGGGGCCGCGACGACCGAACGGCTCGACAAGATCGCCGACGCCGCGATGGTCAAAGGCGTTGCAGTCGCGATGGCGGTTTGCGCCGTAACGACAGTACTCTGCGCTGTGATTACGTGCTTCGCTTTGCGTAAACGCCAGAAGTCTTAGAGTCGACACACGAATGACCGATGGATTCCCGCACTGGGTCGCCTTAGACGCGTCCCGTGAGCCGGGTCGCTGAGGTTTGGGTCGTTAGACGGTAGCGTTTGTAGTTATGAAAACTAAACGATTTTTGATGGTAAGCGGACTGGTCGGCGTGCTTGCGCTCATTTCGGCAGCCTACTGCTTCTGGCTGATGACCATCCCGCTTTCTTATAACCTTGTGTACGTTGTGGTGATTGGATTTATCGTGTCGCTTGGGGTTTTTGTCATGCGTTTGCGTCGCTCAGATCGTGCACCGCGCAGTCCGCAGACTCCGGCGACCACCTAACCACGTAATGACCCGTTCCGTATCGGCCGTGAGGCTCCGTGAGCTTGTTCAGGACTTCGCCACGGTCGGGCCGGCTCCCCTAACGAGAAACTCGTCGCGATAACGCGGCGTCTCTTCCGGCGCGAAGCCGTGGCGCATGATGTTTTCCGTCACGATCCGCGGGAGGAGGAATTGCAACAGATAATCGCCGCCGCCGGCCTTGGTCCCGCCGCCACTCATCTTGAATCCGCCGAAGGGATGGCGCCCGACGACCGCGCCGGTGCAGGAGCGATTGACGTAAACGTTGCCCGCGACCAGCTCGGCTTTGACCCGCTCGATGTTGGCCGGGCTGCGCGAGAAAAAGCCCGCCGTCAGGGCGTAGTCGGTGCCGTTTGCGACTTCGAGCGCTTCGTCGAGATCGCGCACTTTGATCACGCTCAGGACCGGGCCGAAAATTTCCTCGCGCGCGATCCGGGCGGTCGGTTTCACGTCCGTGAAAATGGTCGGCGGGATGAAGTAACCATCGTTAGGCACATCCTTTGCCTGGTAAGCCAGCGTCGCCTCTTTCTTGCCCGACTTCGATCATCTCGAGGATCCGTTTGTAGGCTCTCTCGTCGATCACCGGACCGACGGTGATCCCGGGTTCTTCGGGATTCCCGACGCGCAAACTCGCCGCCGCGGCCAGAAGGCGCTCCATCACCCGATCGTAGTTTTCCTCGAGCACGATGAGCCGGGAGAGCGCGGAACATTTCTGACCCTGGTAACCGAAGGCGGAATAAATCGAGTCGACGATCGTCTCGTCGAGGTCGGCATCGGAATCGACGATGATGGCGTTCTTGCCGCCCATCTCGCAGACGACGCGCTTCAATTCGCGCTGGCCGGGCAGTGTTTTGCCGGCTGATTCCCAAATGTGAAGGCCGACTTCGCGCGAGCCGGTGAACGCGATCATCACGACCTCCGGATGATCGACCAGATGCTGCCCGATGACGGAGCCGTGGCCGGTGAGATAGTTGAGCACGCCCGGCGGCACACCTGCTTCCTCGAACATCTCCATCAACAGGGCGCCGGTGACGGACGGATGGCTCGGCCGGCTTCATGATGACCGTGTTGCCGGTGACAATCGACGCCGAGACCATGCCGCATAAGAATCGCGATCGGGAAATTCCACGGCGCAATCACGAGCGCGACGCCGCGCGGCCAGTAATGCTGATAGCTTTCCTCGCCGAGCACGTGCTGGGTGAGTTGCGGCCGGCCGAGAGTGCGCATTTGCTGGGCGTAGAAGAGGCAGAAATCCATCGCCTCGCGAATGTCGCCGTCGGCTTCCTCCCAGGCCTTGCCGACTTCGTAAGACTTCCACCGCGCAGAGCTCGAAACGGCGCCGCTCCATGATGGCCGCCACGCGCTCGAGCAATTGCGCCCGATGCTCGACCGAGGTGCGACACCAATGGTCGAAAGCCGCGCGAGGCCGCCTTGACCGCGCGTTCCGCCTCGGGAATTCCCGCCTCCGCCACCTCGCCCACGATCTCGTTAGGCGCGCTCGGATTGAGCGATGACATCCACTTTCCGGTCGTGACCTTCTCGCCGTCGATCATGAGCGGATACTTTTTGCCGAAACTGGCCGCGCGCCTCGCGCAGCGCGGTGCTCATCTGCTCCTGCGTCTGGCGATGGACAAAGTTGACGGCATGGGGCGTTCTCGTAGGTGTCGCCTCGGCGGAGTGTCGATCGTGAACCGTCTCCGGCTGCATACTTGGTGACGGTTCGGCGGTCTGAGCATCGCTTGTGATCAGTTCGTTCGGATCACGCAGTAACTGCGCGGCGGACTGGTTGTCGGAAAATTTCGCCCGCAGAAAACCTTCGTTGGAAGTGTTCTCGAGCAATCGCCTGACGAGATAGGACATGCCGGGCAGAAGTTCGCCGACCGGCGAATACTCCCGCACTCGATAACCCATCTCGACCAGGGCGCGCTTGATCGGCCCGGCCATTCCATAGAGGAGCTGGAATTCGAACCGGCTCTTGTCGACGCCAATCTCGTCCGCGTAAGCCATCGCGTGCGCGATGCTGCGCACGTTGTGCGAACCGAAGGCTGCGGTCACGATCGATTCGTTATCGAGCAGGATCCGGGTGCAGCTCTCGAAACAGGCGTCGCTCTCCGGTTTCTGGAGAAAGACCGGACAAGGCCAGCCGTTCTGCGAGGAGATAATCTTCTCGTAATCCCAATAGGCGCCTTTCACGAGGCGGACGGCGAAACGCGTCCCGCGCCGCCGGCCCCAGTCGATCAGGTCGCGCAGGTCGCGCTCGGCATCGCGCAGATAAGCCTGGACGACGATCCCGACGTGCGGCCAGTCGACGAACTCGTCCTCGGTAAAGAGCTGCTTGAACAGGTCGAGCGTGCTGTTTTTCTGGGCGTAACTCTCCATGTCGAAATTGACGAAGGCGCCGACCTCTTTCGCCCGGCGCAGAATGGGGCGGAGCTTGGGCGCGAGATGCGCAATCGCTTCCTCGGGCGCGGCCGGGTCCATCTGGGAATAGAAGGCCGAGATCTTGAGCGAAAGATTGACCACCGGAAAAAGCTCGGCGTTTTTGCCTAACGGATCGGTCCAGCCGCGGGTCTCGCGCGAGAGCGTTTCGAGCAATTCCATCGCGCGAGCCGCGTATTCATTCGCCTCCTTTTCGCTCACGACCGCTTCGCCCAGCAAATCGACCGTGAACCCGATATTCTGTCTGCGCTTCTTGCGCAGTGTCTTCATCACGTCGGCGCCGTCTTTCCCGGCGATGAACTGGCGCGCCATCCCGGAAACGTTGCGGCGCAGAATGTAAGCGGTCAGCCAGGGGAAAATGCCGGCGGCCTTCAGGCCGGTCTGCATCATCGGGACGAAGCCGTCCATCCCGTGAAAATATTCGCGCAGATGCTCCACGATATCGTCCGAGCGGCGGAGCGAGGCGAGGACGTCAACGAAACGAAACATCTGCACCTTGAACGCTTCGTCCCGCATCGAGAAAGCCATCATCTTTTGGTAAAAACCGGCCTTGCTGAAGATCGATTCCGGATGTTGATCGACCAGCTCGAAAATTCGTTGTCCGCGACTTTCGATGGCGGCTTGCAGGGAGCTCATCGGGCGAGGATAAAGCGGGGCGTGGCTTTCGGCAAAGCCGTAGACGCGAGGGAGAAGAAAAGGTTCGAGGTAAAACGTTGAACGTTTTCGTGCTCCGAGCCGGCCTCCAAACATAGTGCGCCTAACGACGCTGACACTCGATGCACGTTTGCTCCCGCGTTTCGCGAGGCCAAAACCTCTACAGGCACGCCCAAATGCAGGGTCGTTTCCGAATTAAGAATGAAACATCATTTTTTCCGCCCCGCAGGTTCGCCTTCGGGGCGAGGCTGGGAAGGTTGAGGTGAGTCGCCTGGCGGGAAGCTCCTGGGGTGGTTAGACCAGGAAGCAACCCGGCCAGGCGTATCTTTTTCGTTAGGCAGAGTTGCCGCCGCGCCAATCGTCGCTTAGAAATTTTTCTCGATGCCGAGCTGCGACCGCCATCAATTCGCGAGCGATAATACCGCCGGCATCTGTCCCGAGGCCTGGGCCGCGCTGGCCGAAGCCAATCATGGCGCGGAAGTTTCCTACGGTGACGACCGATGGACAAAACGGGTCGGCGCGCAGGTGCGCGAAATTTTTGAGACCGATTGCCAGACCTTCATCGTCTTCAACGGCACGGCGGCCAACGCCCTCGGCCTCGCGCAACTTTGCCGGCCGTTCGAGAGCGTCCTTTGTCATGAGCGCGCCCACATCGAGACGGATGAATGCGGCGCGCCGGAGTTTTTTTCCGGCGGCGCCAAACTGCTGACCGTCGGGGGCAAAAACGGCAGGCTCGATCTCGCGGCACGCGGCCGAGGTGCTGTCCCGACACCGCGATGTGCATTCGACCAAGGTCCGCGCGCTGAGCGTGACCCAGGCGACGGAGCTGGGGACGGTTTATTCGCCTGACGAACTCGAGGCGATTGCTGATTTTGCGGCCCAGCATTCCCTCGGCGTGCAAATGGATGGCGCGCGTTTCGCCAATGCCGTGGCCTCGTTAGGCTGCCAGCCGAAGGAAATCACCTGGCAGCGCGGCGTGAACGTCCTTTCTCTTGGCGGGACGAAGAACGGCCTCGCGGCCGGCGAACTGGTGATCTTTTTCGATCGCGAACTGGCGGGCGAGTTCGATTACCGGGTCAAACAGGGCGGGCAACTCGCTTCGAAGATCCGCTTCCTCGCCGCGCCATGGACCGCCCTGCTCGCGAACGACGTCTGGTTAAAGAACGCCCGGCACGCCAACGAAATGGCGCGCCGGCTGGAAGAAAAACTGCGCGCCGCGGGTTGGCGCACTGGCTTTCCCGCGCGAGGCGAACGCGCTCTTCGTTCATTTGCCTGACGACATTGCAGAGCGGCTCCAGGCGCGCGGCTGGCAGTTCTACAAATTCATCGAGCCGGATGTCTATCGGCTGATGTGTTCCTGGTCGACAACGGCGCAGGACATCGAGGATTTCGCGGCGGATTTGTAATACAGCCATCCTGGCTGTCGCGTCGAGCGGGCACCTTGCCCGCTCGCAAATCCACCGGACTGGAAGTCCGCTTGACTAAACAAGCTGGAAGCCTGGTGTTACGTGCCCATGATCCCACGCGATCTCCCGATCTACGAACTGGAAAACGAGATCGTCGCCTCGCTCGCCGCCCAGCCACGACTCATTCTTCAGGCGCCGACCGGTTCGGGAAAATCGACGCAGGTTCCGCAAATCCTGCTCGATCGCGGCCTGCTCGGCGACGGCGAAGTCGTCATCCTGCAACCGCGCCGGCTCGCCACCCGCCTGCTCGCCCGTCGCGTCGCATTTGAACGCAGCGGCCGGCTCGGCGACGAAGTCGGTTATCAGATTCGCTTTGAAAAAGTCGCCTCGAAAAAGACCCGCATTCGCTTCGTCACCGAAGGAATTCTCTTGCGCCAATTGCTCCAGGATCCCGAGTTGCCCGGCGTCGCGGCGATTCTTTTCGATGAATTCCACGAGCGCCATCTCTACGGCGACATCACGCTCGCGCGCACTCTGCAATTGCAAGAAGCGAGACGCCCCGACCTGAAGCTGGTCGTCATGTCGGCCACGCTCGAGTCCGACAGACTCGCGAAGTATCTCGCGCCCTGCCCGATCCTCACCTCGAGCGGTCGCGCGCATCCGGTCAGGATCGAATACCTGACGAAGCCAGTCCGGGCCGAGAATTATCCGATCTGGGATCTGGCGGCGGATGAATTCGCACGGATTGCAGCTCAGACCGAGGGCGACGCGCTCATCTTCATGCCGGGCAAATATGAAATCATGCGCACGATCTCGGCTATCCGCGCCTCGCGCGTGAGCGATCGCTTCGTCGCATTACCGCTCTATGGCGAACTGCCGCCGGCGGAACAGGACGCCGCGCTCGACGAATACGAAAAGCGCAAAGTGATCGTGGCGACCAACGTGGCGGAAACGTCCCTCACAATCGATGGCGTGCGGGTGGTGATCGACAGCGGGCTGGCGCGGATCGCGCGCTTCGATCCCCGGCGCGGCATCAACACCCTTTTCATCGAGAAGATCAGCCGCGCCTCGGCCGACCAGCGGGCCGGCCGCGCGGGTCGCACCGCCCCAGGACATTGCCTGCGACTTTGGACGGAGAGCGAACATCTCGAGCGCGCCGCACAAGAGCTTCCGGAAGTGAAACGGCTCGATCTGGCAGAGGTCGTCCTAACCTTGAAAGCGAGCGGAATCGAAGACGTCGCGGCGTTTCGCTGGCTCGAGCCGCCCGATCCGAAAGCGCTTGAAAATGCGGAGCAATTGTTAGGCGACCTGGGGGCGATCGAGGCGGGAAAATTGACGTCGTTAGGCCAGCGCATGCTCGCCTTTCCGGTTCATCCGCGTTATGCGCGCATGCTGCTCGCGGCCCAGGAACAGCGTTGCGTCCGCGGGATTGCGCTCGTCGCCGCCCTTACCCAGGGACGCAATCTGCTCCGGCGCGCGGAGGGCAGGGAGATGCGCGACGAGCGCGAGGATTTCCTCGGCGGCGAGGATGAATCCGATCTTTTCATTTTGCTGCGCGCCTTTCGCTTCGCGGAAAAGAATCACTTCGATCCGCGACGCTGTTCGCGCCTCGGAGTCAACGCCGGCGCCGCGCGCGAGGCGGGACAGCTCTGGGAACAATTCCTGTCCATCGCCCGCGCCGAAGGTCTCGACATCGCGGAGCACGAAGCCGAGCCAGGGGCGATCGCGCGCTGCGTGCTCGCCGGGTTTCCCGATCAAGTCGCGGCGCGACTCGACGAAGGCACGCTACGATGCGCACTGGTGCACAATCGCCGCGGCGTGCTCGCGCGTGAAAGTGTGGTTCATCGCGCCCGGCTTCTGACTGCTTCGGAGATTCGCGAGATCGAATCGAGCGACGGCGAGCGGCAGGTGTTGCTCACCCTCGCGACCGCGATCAAGGAGGAATGGCTGCGTGAATTTTTCCCGGAAGCGATCGAGGAAAGAACCGAAGTCGCCTACGACTCATCACTCCGTCGCGTGGTCGGACGCACGGTCACTCTCTTTCACGACCTTGTTCTCGCGGAAAAGAAATCGGAGCGCGTGCCAGCAGACGGAGCGGCCACAATTCTGGCGCGTGAAGTGATGGCGGGAAATTGTCCGCTCAAGAAATGGGACCACGCGATCGAGCAATGGATCGCGCGGCTCAATTTCGCCGCCGCGGCATTTCCGGAACTCGGAGCTTCCGCCGATCGGCGAAGAGGAGCGAGCCTTGCTGATCGAGCAGATCTGCCAGGGCGCGACGAGCTACAAGGAAATCAAGGAGCGACCGGTCTTGCCGGTTCTGAAATCGTGGCTGAGCGCGGGGCAGCAGCGCGCGCTCGATCAACTCGCGCCGGAACGAATCAAATTGCCGAATGATCGCAACGCCAAGATCACTTACGGCGCCACCCATGCCCCGACGATCGCGGCGCGCATTCAGGATCTCTACGGGGTGGAGAATGGCCTAACGATCGGCCAGGGTCGCATCGCGTTGCGGATCGAGGTGCTGGCGCCGAACCATCGTCCAATTCAGATCACGGACGACCTCACCACCTTCTGGCGGGAAAATTATCCCAAAATCAAACAGGAGTTGCAGCGCAAATATCCCAAGCACCACTGGCGCTAGAGCCGTTTGGTTTGACCGCGTCGCTTCGCCTTCTTGTCGGTCGTCGCCCCTGACTCTTGTCTGCCTGATGTCGAATTTCTTCCTCCTGCTTCGTGCATTATCGAGCCGTGGGCTCCAGGCGCTCGTTCCAAAAATGCGAATCGAAGGACGCAAAATGACCGCGATGTGCGAAGTTAGGTCATGAAGAATTCGAACGGAGACAATTTTACGGAGAACGATCCGATGTCTGAAACGGAGTTTGGCAGTGAGATGAGCGGACGCAGTGCACAGGACCGGCTGCAGGAGAGCGCGCGGAAGATTTCCAGCGTCGCCTCCGATACCTGGGACCAGACGCGCCAGAAGGCAGTCGTCGTCCGGGAGCGGACGGAGTTTTTCCTCCGCGAAAATCCGGTCCCGACCGTGCTCGGCGCCCTTGCGCTCGGGCTGGCGATTGGTCTGGCGATTCGCTACTCCTCGCGTCCGGAGGAACCGCAACTCACGCTGAAACGCGCGCTGCGGGAAATCGACTGGAGCACGATCTCGCCCGCTTTCCTGCCCGGGCTGATGCGCAGTGTGAAACGCGGCTACGCGGATTCCGCAGAGGCGGTCAAGGGAGGCCTTGAGCGCGTCAAAGAGGTGGATGTGGACGACTACGTCAAGCCGCTGCGCAAGCGGTGGAAGAAGTGGATGAGCTAGGCGCGGAGATTCGTTCCACGAGATTCTTTTTCGGCGAAGCCCTGCGCTTCGCTCGAGCGATGACTAGCCGCAGCGCGTACTCCGCCGCCGCGCGTCCCGCGCGTGTGCCGGTGGAGAAACAGCCCTGCAAAAGATAGCCTCCCGTCGGTGCTTCCCAGTCGATCATCTCGCCGGCGAGAAAAACGCCCGGCATTTTCAGCAGCATCAGTTGCTGATCCAATTCCTGCCACAAAACCCCGCCCGCGGTTGAGATCGCCTCGGCGATCGGCCGCGGGCCTCCCAACGGCAGCGGAAATTCCTTCAATCGGGCGATCGCCTTCTCGCGATCGGCGCAGTCATCCGGGAAATAACCCTCCAGCAAGCGCCACCGCTCCCGCGCTCAGCTTCCAGGCGCGAAACCAGTCGTTAGGCGCGGGCAGTTGCGCAGCCCGTTCGCGCAGCACTTCTGCCGTCACCTGCGGCTTGAAATCGATCCGCAATTCCGGCCGCGCCATTCCGCGCAAGACCGGACCGAGCCGGTAAATCGCTCCGCCTTCCAAACCGTAGCGCGTGATCAAGAGCTCACCCGAGACGAACTCGCCGGCCGCGCAGACTTTGAGATTCTTGAGCGGCAAGCCCTCCGCGCGCTTCAAGTACCGTCTCGGGCCAGCTTACATTCCAGCCGCAGTTTGCCGCAACGAAGGGCGCCATCTCCACTCCGTGCGCGGCGAGCAGAGGCGGCCAGGCGCCGTCCGAGCCGGTCTCCGGCCAGGAGGCGCCGCCGAGTGCCAGAACCACGGCGCGGGCAACCATGGGTTCGCCGTCGATGAAGTCGAGCCGCCAGGAATCGCCTTCTTTCGTTAGGCCGCTCAACCGCCTGCCTGTTCTGAACTCGATTCCCGCGTCCCGCAGCCGTTGGAGCCAGGCGCGCAGGAGCGACGGCGGCTTTCTGACCGCGCGGAAAAACGCGCTTGCTCGTGCCGACGTATGTCTCGATCGCCAACTCCTCCGCCCACGCCCGCAACGCATCCGGGCCAAACTCAGCGAGCAAATCGCGCCACCTCTCCGGTTCCGCGCGGTAACGAGCTGGAAAGTTCTCAACCGGCTCGCTGTGCGTCAGGTTCAATCCGCCGCGTCCGGCGACGAGAAACTTTCGCCCCGCCGAAGGTTGTGCGTCGCAGATCACGACGCGCGCGCCGGCGCCGCCGCCACTTCCGCCGCTCGCAAACCGGCTGGCCCGGCGCCGACGACAACCACAGTTTTCGCCTCGACGTTACTCTGAATCCACAAATTGTTCTCCTTTGTCGGCGCGCGAGATGCAACTGTCCCACCGACGCCTGAACTTCGATGGCCTTACCTAACGAACCGAATTCAGCAGCCTCGGGCACGGTGGCCCATCCGAGTTTTGGCGAGGCTTTCCGCTTCTGGCTCAAGCTTGGGTTCATCAGCTTTGGCGGCCGGCCGGCCAGATCGCGATCATGCAGACCGAGCTGGTCGAGAAGAAACGCTGGATCAGCCAGGCGCGCTTTCTCCACGCGCTCAACTTCTGCATGCTGCTTGCCCGGCCCCGAGGCGCAGCAGCTCACCATTTACATCGGCTGGTTCGGTGACCCGGGCTGGCGCTGCAATCAGCGCGCGGCGTGGCCGTGGTCTGCGACCCCGGCTCACAGGAAAAGGCGCTCGCGCCGATTCGTTAGGGCGCGACGCGAAAGCTGAAATTGCCCTTGGTCACATGGAGATCCTGGGCGACGGCGCTCCAAGTTACCTTATAGGTGCCCGACGAAAGATCGGCCGGCAGCGACAAACGGACCAGCGCCGGTTGTTTCTCATCCGCGCGCAGGTCGCGTTGATCAATCTGTTTTCCGGCCGCGTTGCGCACTTCGAAGGTGCTCAGCCCGACCTTGATCGGTTCCGTGAACCACATCCGAATCTCACCCGGCGCCACTTTCAAAGTCTCACCGTCCTTCGGCTCCGAACGCTCAAGCGAAGAATGCCCCAAGGCCGGCGCAGCGAGCAGAACCAGACTAACGATCGCGAAAAGAATGCGGCTCATTTTCCCAGCAGAACGATCGGTCCCTCAGCTTTGGTCACGCCGCCTTTGCGTTCGAGGCTGATCGCGAATCCCTTCGCTTCGCGCACCGGCGAGGCGGGCTGGAAGGGAACTCGCAGCGATCCATCATTTGCGACGTGGAAGACGCCGCCATCGACTGGATCCTTGTATCTCGGATCCACCAGCCAGAGCTGATAATCGCGATCCGCCGCGTTGCGCGGAAGCTTGGTCACTTTCAAGACGCCACGCTGCTTTTTCTCGTCCCAGACGACCACCGCGTTTGCATCCGGTGCGTTTTCCACTTTCGAGCTGAGCGAGGCGATCTGGATCTGCGAAAGGATGTCGCGCTGTTCGAGGCGCGTGATGCGTTTCCGCAGTCCACTGCGCTCGGCGACGAGGTAGGCGCAGGTGAGAGCGAGGCAGGCGGCGATGGCCCAGGGAATCCAGTTGGAGCGGCGGGGAAACGCGACCGTTTTCCCGCTCCGCACCTGGGCAAGAACGCGATCGCGCAATTCCGGCGGCAAGTCACGGGGCGGGGCGGAATGTGCCACCGCGGCCGCCGCTGCATCGAGTTGATCGACCAACCCTCGCAACTCGGTCTCCGATTGCAGGCGCAGTTCAAAGGCGGCCGCCTCTTCCCCCTCGAGGAGACCGAGAACGTAAAGCGCTGCCTGCTCTTCGAGTTGCTCGTTCACGATGAAATCCCTCCCAACGCTTCCCGCAACGCAAGGAGTCCCCGACGGATGCGCGCCTTCACGGTGCCCAACGGTGCGCCCAGTCGTTCTGAAATCTGTGTCTGTGTCAACCCGGCAAAGAAGGCCAGGTCGATCGCTTCGCGCTGGCCTTCGCTGAGCTGGGCAAGGGCCGCCCGCACACGCTCTCGCTCGTCGCTCCGAGCGAGCGCATTGTCGGCGCGATCGGCAGGGCCGGAGGCGGGAACGGCGTTCGTCTCACTCGCCACGGCCTCGTTGAGGCGGGATTGCCGTTGCCGGGAGCGCAAGCGGTCGATGGCCTTGTGTCGCGAAATCATGACCGCCCAGGTAAACAAGCTGCTCCGGCGCGCGTCGTAGGTTGCGATGCGTTTCCACATCTGCACGAACGCTTCCTGGAGAACGTCCTCGGACTCTTTTTGATCGCGCAGGATTCGCGTAGATCAGCGAAAAAAGGCCGGGCGCAAAGCGGTCGTAAAAGGTGGCGAAGGCGTCTTCATCGCCATTGCTCATCCGGCGTACGAGTTCCGCATCGACCTCGTTAGGCACGCGGACTCCGCTGCGTGCTCCCTTTTGCGGAGCGGCGGAATCCTGCGGGTAACTTGAAGCGTGCATCGCCACGTATCGCGCACCAGATCGAGGAATCGTGTGCGCGCAAGAGGTGCTCAGCGAGCTTTTTCTCTCCGCCCAAACTGCAGCAAAATGCGCCGACCGCACCAGTGCTCCCTGCAAAACTCGCGCTCACAAAGACTTAAGACGCAGGAAACCGCCCGGCAGATGCATTCTCCAGCGCGGCGGCGGAACGACGACGTTGACAAAACGCGCCCGTTGCGGTTCAATGGGCGTCGGTTTGCCTCCTCGTCAGCCCTTTCTTTCGAGGCGTGCCGGTTTCGCTCCCCCGCGCAACGCAGGTCTGTCCGGCAAACACGTTTTGTAACTCATCCCATCCCCATTTCATGGCGGGACACAGCAAATGGTCCAAGGTCAAGCGCGCCAAAGGTGCGCTCGACGTGAAACGCGGCACGATCTTTAGCAAGTTTTCGAAAGAGATCAGCGTCGCGGCGCGCATCGGTGGCGGCGATCCGGCGGGCAATGCCCGGCTCCGGAGCGTGATCGAGATGGCGCGGGCGCAAAGCATGCCTAACGACAACATCGAGCGGGCGATCAAACGCGGGACCGGCGAGGGCGTCGACGCGCAGCATTTTGAGGAAATCGTTTACGAAGGCTACGGCCCCGGCGGGGTGGCGGTGATCGTCGAAACGACGACCGACAACAAGAACCGCACGGCCGCGGAAATCCGACGAATTTTTAGCAAGAACCACGGCAACCTCGCGACCAGCGGAAGCGTTTCCTACATGTTTCACAAAAAGGGACAGATCACCGTGCCGCGAGAGACGATCGACGAGGAGCGCCTCTTCGAACTGGCCCTCGACGCCGGAGCGGATGATTTGACAACCGAGGAGGAACAGTATGTTATTCTCACTTCCCACGATCAGCTCTACGCCGTAGCTGAGGCGCTCAAACACGCGAGTGTCACCATCGATGGGCAAAAGTTTACTTTCATTCCCGACACGACTGTTCATGTCGCCGACGAGGAGGCTGCGCTTCAGGTCGTGCGCCTCTGCGAGAGCCTCGAAGACGACGACGACGTTCAAAACGTCTATTCCAATTTAGATATCCCTGACGAGTTGCTGGCCAAACTGCCAGCTTGAGAACTGCGAGCCGGCACAACCCGTCGTGTCGCCTCGACCAAAGGCGGTTGCAATTATGAGCGAAGAAACGGAAAACAAGCCTACCCAGGCACCCAGCGCCCCATTCCGGAGACGCCGCCCATCGCGGCGCCGTTCCGGGCGCCGCAACAACGCGGAGCGCGGACCCGGCGCTTTCAACGAATCTGGCAACGACAACCCCGGGCGCCGAGGCGGGCCGGATGTCCTCGAGGAAGATGCTTCGCAAGAAAGCCAGCGCCGGCGCGAGGACGCCGCGGAATTTGGCGAGCCACCGGCGAGCCTGGCGAAAACAGATCTTCCGAGGAACCCGACCGCGCCCAAGGCAGTCTGCCGAATGGCGACCAGCCGCCTCGCGAACCGGAATTCGGCGAAGGCATCATCGAGATTTCCGGCAAAGGCTTTGGTTTTCTGCGCGATGCGAAACGCAACTTCGTCCAGACACCGCAGGACATTTTCGTCACGCCGGAAATCGTGCGGCGCTTCCAGCTCCGCGACGGAATGTGGATCTACGGCGAGACCCGCCGCGGCAATCGCGGCCCGCAATTGACTCGCCTGCTCAAGATCAACGACGACGAGCCGACCAAGTATCAGGATCTGCGGCCCTTCGAAGAACTGACCACGATCAATCCGAACGAGCGGATCAAGCTCGAAACGGTGCCCGATCGTTACACCACGCGGGTCATGGATTTGATGACGCCGCTCGGCAAAGGCCAGCGCGGCTTGATCGTCGCGCCGCCGCGCACCGGCAAGACGACGCTCCTCCAGCACATCGCCGATGCGGTCGTGAAAAATCATCCGGAGATGAAATTGATCATCCTTCTGGTCGATGAACGCCCGGAGGAAGTGACCGATTTTCGGCGGTCCTGCCCCAACGCGGAGATCATGGCCAGTTCGAACGACAGCGACATCAAGAGCCACACCCGCATCGCGCAGCTCGCGGTCGAGCGCGCCAAGCGCCTGGTCGAAGCCGGCAAGGACGTTTTCATCCTGCTCGATTCGATCACCCGCACGGCGCGCGCCTTTAACAACGCGACCGGCGGCGGCGGACGCACCATGAGCGGCGGCATCGACGCGCGCGCGATGGAGATTCCGCGAAAGCTTTTCGCGGCCGCGCGCAACACCGAAGAAGCCGGCTCCCTGACGATCGTCGCCACCGCGCTGATCGAGACCGGCAGCCGGATGGACGAACTGATCTTCCAGGAGTTCAAAGGCACCGGCAACATGGAGCTCGTCCTCGATCGCAAGATCAGCGATCAGCGCATTTATCCGGCGGTCGATATTTTCCTTTCCGGCACCCGCCGTGAGGAGCTCCTGCTCCAGCCCTGGGAGCTCGAGAAAATCAATCTCATCCGCCGCGGTCTGGCCGGACACAAGCCGGTTGAAGCGATCGAGCGTCTGCTCATGTTCGTGAAGAAATTCCCGACCAACACGCAGATGCTGAAAGAGATTCCGGGCTAAGGCAAGGCCCGCGCCTCTTCATGCCGAGTGCATCGCCGAACCGCCGAAGGCACGGAGCAGGGCCTCATCAAGTCACGACGCGTTGCCCGGTCGCGACCGCGATGGCTCGTAGCCTGCGAGAGTCCTTGCCGCTCGGCGCGGATCAGGACTGACAACGTCTTTCATGCCGCTCGATGACAACCGCATCGAAGACAGCTCAGGAAATTGAGTTTGAAGTGCTCCCGCCGGAGGAAACACAGAAGCGCTCCGAACTCGAGCCGCTCTTCCGCTGGCTCGCACTTATCATGGACAATCTCCTCCGCGTGCCCGGCACCCAGTTCCGCTTCGGACTCGATCCGCTGATCGGTTTGGTGCCCGGACTCGGCGACACCGGTTCCGCCATCGTCTCCGCGATGGCCTTGATCGCCGCAGCCCGCCGCGGACTCCCGAAAATCCTGCTCGCGCGCATGTCGCTCAACATCCTGATCAACGAAGCGGTGGGCATCATCCCGATTGTCGGCGACGCCTTTTCCTTCTGGTTCAAATCCAACGCGCGGAATTACGAACTCCTGAAACAGTTCTCGGCCGCGCCGCGCCGCTCGACTGCGAGCGATTGGGCATTCGTCGTTTTCGTGCTCGCGCGCCTTGGTCGTGATTCTGGCCGTTAGTCTGGCACTCAGCTTTTGGCTGCTCTATGAGCTTGGCGAAATTACTTGGACCAGGCTCCGCGTAACCTCAGGTCGATCTCTCGACCTGCGAATTACTCCACCAGGTAGCGGGTCCGAAGCGAATGGATCGTTTCGCGCGCCTTTCCGTAGGGCGCACGAAATTCGTCGATCGTCGCGAAGTTCATCCGCCGCGCAAATCGCTCTTCTTCGTCGCGCGTCACCGGCAAAGTGGAAACGCTGCGATGCTGCCAGCGGCGCAGGACCGATTCGCAGGTCCGGAGGAAGGTGTAGGCGTCCTGCAGGCTGATTGCATCGCGCCTTTCCATCACCTTCTTCGCCGCGAGTTTCTTGATCGCTGAGAAAAAGTTCGGCTCCCAGATGCGGCTCTGCATCTGCAGCGCCTGGACCAAAAATTCGCCCTCGATCATGCCGCCGATCCCGGTTTTGAAATCGAAAAAATCATTCCCGCTCCCGCGTTCGTTCGCGATCCGGACGAGCATGCTTTCGATTTGCCTCATGAGGTCGGAGCGACCGCCCGCCGCGCGCCAGAGCTCCCGCGCGAGCGCTTCGAACTCAAAACGAAGCGGCCCGCTGATCGCGCGCGCGCGGGTGAGCGACTGCAACTCCCAAAACTGGGCGCGCGATTCGTAGTAGATGCGGAAGGTTTCGAGAGAACAAACCAGCGGCCCTTTCTCGCCATCCGGCCGGAGCCGCGCATCGAGCGGGGCGAGGCGGCCTTCCGCACTCGATTGCCCCACAGTTGCGATCAAGCTCTGCGCCGCGCGCGTCTCCTCGCCGACGAAAAGAACGTCGAGATCGGCGCCGTATCCAATTTCGCGACCACCGAATTTTCCAAGCGCGACAATCGTGAGCGCCTGGTCGGGATTCACCAGCTGATCTGCGAAAATCAAGCAGGCTTCCGCCAAATCATTCTGCTCCGCGAGAAGCTGCGCCAGCGGCGCCAGCCTCAGCACATCACGCAGGAGAATGCGCAACAACTCGCGCTGTCGATAAATCCGCACCGGATCGAGATTCGCGCTCGTCGCGCCTAACGACTGCAACCGCTCGAGATGTTGCGCCACGTCGAAGGTGCGATCGAGCATCCCGCTCCTGGTCAGCTCCTCGAGCCATTGCGGACGGCGGATCAACCAGCCGCCCGCCGTCTCACTCGCGTCGAAAGTTCTGACCAGCAGCTCAAGCAGACGAGGGTTCGCCGTCAGCAACTCGAAAAGCAGACTGCGAAATCCATATGCTTCCACGAAGCGCACAAACTGAGTGAGCGTCGCATCCGGATCCGCCGCACGACCGAGCCAGGTGAGGAGCAGCGGCCGCAGCTTGCGAAAAATCTGCCGGGTGCGCGGCGCAACGTGAAATCCCGCCGCGCCCTGGCCAAGCTGGGCAAGGTTTTTTGCCGCCTGCCCTTCGTCGCGAAAATTCGCGAAATCGACCGCACTCGAATCCTTGACCGGTGCCGCGTCGCGCACCACCCGCCGGAAAATGGCGCGCACCCGGCTGCATCTGCTCGCGCAGGCTCGAAAGCAGATCGGTCCCGCCGTCGAAACCAAGGCTCCGGGCCAGGGCTTGGAGCGCTTCCCCATTTTCCGGGACGGTGTGGGTTTGCTGTTCGGCCTCGATCTGGAGACGATGTTCGACCCGCCGCAAGAAGCGATAAGCCGTCTCGAGTTTGCCCGCGTCTTCGTTAGGCAAAAACTCCAGCTCGGCCAGGCCGCGGATCGCCTTGAGCGTGCCGGCCTCCTGCAAAAACGGATGACGCGCCGCATGCAAGAGCTGGAGGGCCTGCACGACAAACTCGATCTCGCGAATGCCCCCGGCGCCAAGTTTCACGTTCCGCTCCCGGTGCTCGTAGCCGACGATGTCGCGTTCGATCCGGAGCTTGATCGCGGCGACTTCGTCGAGCAGATCCGGCGTGGGACTTTTCGGAAAAATGAACGGCTGCAACTGGCGCAGGAAATCGTAAGCCAGCTCGCGGTCGCCACAGATCCACCGCGCTTTGATCAACGCGAGCCGCTCCCACATCTCGCCAAAGCCGGCGTAATAGTTTTCCATGCTCTCGAGCGAACGGACGAGCGGCCCGGCGCGGCCTTCCGGGCGCAGCCGCAGATCGACGCGGAAGAGCGAACCGGCCGGGTCGGAGGCGGCGAAGGTCTCCATGACCTTGTTCCCGAGCCGGGTGAACCATTCGTGATAGCTGAACTTCGCGGTCAGCTGTCCCTCGTCGCGGTAGACGAAGATGAGATCGACATCGGAACTGTGATTCAATTCGCGGCCGCCCAGCTTTCCCAAGCCGATGATCGCAAACTGACTTTCCGGCGAGCCCCAGCGCTGGCGCAGTTCAGCATTCCAGTGATCGTAGACGGTCGTTAGGCAAATATCGGCCAGCTGCGACAACTCGATCAGCGTTTCTTCGAGCGGGGCGGCTCCGGAAATTTCGCGCAGCGCGATCCGAACCATCTCGCGACCTTTCCAGAAACGGAGGATGCGAAAGTTATCGGCCGCGAGCGAGCGCCCGGCCGGCGAGGTTGTGCAGATCCGTCAGCATGCGACCGAAGCCGCGGCGATCGGCGCAAGTATCAGGGTGCGCGAGCCAGAGAAGGATCTCCGGGTGCTGGATCAGGCGCGCGCCGCAGATGCTCGAGACGGAAAGCAGATGAAAGAGGGCCTCCTCGCCTAACGGAAAGTTGGAGATGGTCTCGAGGAAAGGTGGAGCGTCCGTCGGCCAATTGGCTTCGATCGCCTCCAGGGTAGCCGCCACCTGGGCCGGCCGAATGCTCCGAGAAATCTCGCCTAACGAGTCCGCAACCGCCACGCTATTGCGGTGGTTCGGTCATTTTTTCGCGCGCTTCCGCGAGCGCCCGCCGCTCGCGCCGGGTCAGGCTCCCAAAGCCGCTGCGCGAAATTTTTTCCAGGACCGGATCGATTTCCTCGGCGATGAATTCGTCCAGCGACATCTGCCGGCGCCGTTCTCCCTCGATTCGTCGCCGTCGCAGCGCGCGCTGCACAAACGAAGGCCGGCCGAAGCCGAGGAGATGCGCGTAGAGCCACCCGGCGGCACCGCCGCCGAGAAAAGCGCTATGGCTGACCACACCCTGTCGATCGAAGACGAGCAGCAAGAGGCCGATCGCGAAAAGGGCGGAGCCGAGATACTTCGCCTTTAGTTTTGCCGCCGGAATGAAGAAGAGCGATTGGGTCAACTCCAACTCCGGCAGAATCGTGGCGAAAGCGACGACCACCGCGGCGACCCCGCCCGGGGCCGCGAGCAGCACGGTCGTCGCGGGCATGAGGAAAAGGTGGCTCAGCTCACCGCCGACCAGACCGGCCAGGTAAAGATAGAGAAAATGCTTTTGCCCAAAGATCGACTCCACGTCGCGGCCGATGAAATAGAGAACAATCATACTGCCCGCGAAACTGAAGACGCCGGCGTGCAGAAACATCGCGCTGAAAAATTGCCAGGCGTAGGCGTGATCGATGCCACGATAGCTGAGGCCCAGGTATTCGATGACGGCGGCCGGTTGATAGGCCTGGAGAATCTGCTGCGCGACGAAAACGGCGAAGTTAACGCCGATCAGCGACAAAAGAACGACGCGCTGCCGAGGCGTCCAGCGGGGCGCGTGCGACGAAGCTTTTCGGCCAGACAGGCGCATACCGCAAAAATATCGCAAACGCTTCGCGTTGTCATTGGGAATCAAAAGCCACGCTGCGCAAAACAGGCTGGTCGCCAGTCGCGTCCGGGCGACGCGCTTTCCATCCTAGCCACGTCGAGAGAGTCGTTAGACTGGCGCGAGAACCCTTAGCCGCCGGGACTGCATCCGAAATTCCACCGGACAGCTGCCCACCAGTTCTCCATCCAGCTCGACCGGCACGTCTTCGGCGCTGCTCACCCGCAAGCGGCGGGTCTGGAAATACTCCACCTCCCGCGTGGTGATATCGGAAGTAAAAATGACGTTCTGCAAATACTTGATCAGCTCGATGTAACCGAGCTGCTTGAAGACGAGCACGTCGAGCAAACCGTCATCGATGACCGCGTGCTTGAAAAACGGGAATGGACCGCCGTAAAGACGCCCATTGCCGACGAGGACGAAGGATCCTTCTTCCGTGATCGCGTCCTCCGATTCGATCGACAACCGCGGTGGGCGCCGGCCGGCGATCTGCGCGGCTGAGATGAGATAACTGAGCGGTCCGAAGTTTCGTTTGAACGTTAGGCTGGTTTCCTTCACCACCTGCGCGTCAAGCCCGACGCCGGCCAGCTGCACGAAATGTTTTTCGTTGGCCATGGGCAGATCGATCAGCCGGGTTTGCTCGCCGCGAATAATTTCCCAGCAACGCCCGAGATCGTTTGCCGGCAGACCGAGTTCGTTGGCAAAGACGTTCATCGTGCCCATCGGCATCAATCCAAGGGTCGCGTCCGGACCCGGCGATGCCGTTCACGACCTCGTTGATCGTTCCATCGCCTCCTGCCGCCACGATCCGGTCGAAGCCCTCGGCGACCGCGTTTCGCGCGCGATGCTCGGCGTCCCCCGCCCCGACCGTCGCGCAAAAGAAGGCGTCGCCGCAGATCGTGCGCAGCCGTTCCTCCCAACGGAGAGCGCGCGCGCTCCGCGCGGTGGGATTTAGTATGACGCAGGTCTTTGACAAGGTTAACTTGTTAGGCCGGTTTCATCTTTTCTTCAATTGCCCGTTGCGTAGCTTTCATCCGGTGAAGAAACTTGGCCGACTTTTGCTCTGGCTCCTCGGCGGGGCCGTGGTCTTGGCCTTCGCCGTCTTGCTCGGCGGTCAACCTGTATGTGCAATCGCAAGGCACGCACCATCGGATTCAGCAGGAACTCAGCCAGCGGCTCGGCACACCCCTCCATTTGCGCCAGATCAGCGTCACCCCATGGGGCGGATTGAAACTCAACGGCATCACCATTCCGCAGGAGCCGGGCAAGATCGGAGGCAATTTCCTGCAGGCGCAAAGCTTCCAATTGCGGGTGCAATTCTGGTCGCTTTTCAGCGATCGGCTCGTGATTCGGCAGGTCTCTTTGATCAAACCGGAAGTCGTTTGGGCGCAGAATTCCTCGGGCAAATGGCGCCTGCCCGAGCTGCCGCCGGAGAAAAAAACAGTCGCGCCATCGCCCCCTCCCGCCGGCGTCCAACGCCATCCCGGTCGTCTCTCCCGCCGCCACCTCCGCTCCGTCCGCGGTTGCCGCCGAGCCCAACGAACCCGCTGCTCGCCGCAACGCCTCCGCCGGTCTTCACCCCGGAAGTGCAGCGGGTCACTCTGAAGAACGGCAATTTCACCTTTCTCGACTCCGCCGGCCGGGTGATCGCGAAATTCAACGGGCTCGACTTCGGTTCCAGCTTCCGCACCGCAACTGCGATCAAGGGCAACGCCAGCGTCGAGAAAATCTCGCTGCGCGATCGCTTCTTTATCGAGGATCTCGACTCGCCGCTCCACTACGATCCGGCCGCGCTGGTTTTCTCCAACATCTCCGCGCACGCCGCCGGCGGCGACATCACGGGCCGGTTCGAGATGGAATTGCAGGCTCCGGATTCGCCCTTCACCGCAATGGTGAAATTCCGCGATCTCCAGGCGGAGAAACTGATGACCAACGCGGGCGGTCCGGCCGGCATGATCCAGGGCCGGGTGGAAGGATTCCTCGACGCCGAGGGCAAGACGGCCGACAGCAACGCGCTCGCGGGCCACGGCGAAATTTTCCTGCGCGATGGCAAGTTGCAGCAATACAGTCTCCTCGTCGCGCTCGGCCAGATCCTGCAAATCGACGAATTGATGCAGCTGCATCTGGAACAAGCCGAGGTCAAATATCACATCAGCCCCGGCATCGTGACGATCGACCAACTGCTTTTGCGCTCGCCCAACATTCGCCTTTCGGCGACCGGCACGATCAGTTTCAGTGGAAAATTGCATCTCGATTCGCAGCTGGCGCTGAACGACAAGGTGCGCCGCCAGCTCTTCACTCCGATCCGCGAGAATTTTCAAGCGCTCAAGGAGCCGCCTGGTTACGCCGCGGTCGACTTCAAGGTGAGCGGGACGGTCGATCGACCGAAAACCGACCTGATGGACAAACTCGTCGGGCGCGACCTGCGCGATCTCGGCGGCGTGATCAGCAGTCTTTTCGGCCATGCGAAGAAGAAAAAAAAGCCAGAGCCGAAGCGGTGACGCCTTCACCTACGCCGACCGCCTCGCCGAGCGAAGCCACACCGGCGCTCGTTTCGCCCGAACCCGCTGCGCCCGCTACGCCTGACGAAATCGCGCCCGAGCCTTCGGCCACGCCGGTTCCCTCGCCATGAGAGTCATCGCCGGGACCTCCGGCGGCATCCGGCTCGTCGTTCCCAAGACCGACATTCGGCCGACGATGGATCGGGTGAAAGCCGCCATTTTCTCGAGTCTCGGCGCGCGCGTTATCGGCGCGCGCGTCCTTGATCTCTTCGCCGGCACCGGGGCGCTTGGCATCGAAGCGCTCAGTCGCGGCGCCGCGTCCGTCATGTTCGTCGAGAACGACCGCCACGCCATCAGCGCGATCGAACGCAACCTCGCGCAGACCGGCCTGAGCGGACGGATACGAAAACAGGACGTTTTTGATTTTCTCAGCCACGCCAGCACGGCCGAGCCGCACGATCTGATCTTCGCCGACCCGCCCTACGATAAATCGAAACTGGGCGACGCTTTCACCAAGCTGCTCCTGCGCAACGACCGCCTGCCTGATCGCCTGGCGAGTGATGGAATCTTCGTCCTCGAGAAACGGCCGGCCGAACGCCTGCCGACGACGGACTTCTGGGAAGTCGATGCGGCGCAAAACCTACGGCGCGACCGAGACCCTCTTTCTGCAACGCAAGGAGAGCGCCCCGGCATGAGATCGCGCCTTGTAGCCGGGGTCGTTGACCCCGTTCCAGCCAGACGTCGCTCCTCCAACAGCCGGGGTCAGCGCCCTCGGCTACACCGTGCCCGCCGAATGATCCGCTTCATCTACAATCTGCTTTTCCCGCTGGCGCTCCTCTTCTTTCTGCCGGGCTACGTCGTGAAGATGCTGCGGCGCGGCAACTACCGGAATAAATTCGGGCAACGCCTCGGCTTCTACGATCGGAAGACGCGGGCAAAGCTGGCCCACGGCCGCGCGACCTGGCTGCACGCCGTGAGCGTCGGCGAAGTCATGATCGCGTTGAAGCTCGCGACGAAGATGAAGGAACGCGAACCGTCACTGCGCATTGCCCTCACCACCACGACGACGACCGGTTTCGCGCTGGCCAGCCGACAGGCGCCGGACTGGATCGAGGTGCTCTACACCCCGCTCGACTTCTGGCCGATCATGCGCCGCGCCTTCGCCGTCATCCGGCCGATCCGCATCGTCCTCGTCGAGGCCGAGGTCTGGCCGAATCTGACCGCGATCGCGCATCGGCGAAAAATTCCGCATCGCTCTCGTCAATGCGCGCCTCTCGCCGCGCTCCGAAGGACGTTTCCGCGTCTTCAATTTGTTCGTTAGGCCATATTTCCAAAAGCTCGATCTGATCTGCGTGCAGGAACAGGAAGATGTTGCGCGTTGGGAATCGTTAGGCGCGGACCCGGCCCGGATTTTTCCGGTCGGAAGCATCAAATTCGATCCGGAAAACGTCGCGCCGCGCCCCGAAGTGCCGCGCGCGGTCTTGGACAGGCTCGGGATCGACCCGGAGCGGCCGATCCTGCTCGGCGGCAGCACGCACCCGGGCGAAGAAGAGATCCTGGCGAAAATCTTCCAGCAATTGCGCCGGGAATTTCCGGCACTTTTCCTCATCATCGCGCCGCGCCATGTGGAGCGCACGCGGGAGATCGCGGACCAACTGCGCGCCCTCGGCGTGCCATCGGTGCGGCGGAGCGAAGCCGGCACCGTCGCGCCGCCGACTGTCTGCTCATCGATACGACCGGCGAACTGCGTGACTGGTATTCGGTCGCGACGATCGTCTTCATGGGCAAAAGCCTGACCGCGCGCGGCGGACAGAATCCGGTCGAAGCGATCGTCGCCGATCGCCCGGTGATATTCGGACCGCACATGGAAAACTTCGCTGCCCTGGCACGAACCCTCGTCGCGGCCGGCGGCGCGCTGCAGCCGAACGATGAAGTCGGCCCTAACGAACGCGCTGGGCGACTCTGTTGCGTAATCCGGGAGATCGTGAGCGCCTCGTCCGCCACGCCCGCGACGTTCTGGACACGCATCGCGGCGCCACGGAGCGCACCGCAGCATTGCTCGAAAAGCTCACCGCGCGCGCGGCCTGAAATCCCTTGCATCAGAGGATGACTGCTCCGGATATTGGGCGCTCTTCCTGACCCTATCGTCCAGTGGCCTAGGACACCGCCCTTTCACGGCGGTAACACGGGTTCGAATCCCGTTAGGGTCGCTTCCCTCGTAACACAAGGCGACAAGGGCAATTGCATAACGTTTATGCATAACATTTCCACTGAAATCCACCGTCGTTTGCAGACGTGCGGTCTAGAAATTTGCCTACCCCGTGGGCCGTGGCTGCTGCCGGTTCGCGGTTATGGTTTAGGCCTGATTTGCTAAAACCCGCCCCATTCGGCAAAATTAATTCTGCTCGCGGCGAGCACCACTAATGCGAATCATCGAAATCCGGCCATCGAAAAGGATGCGCGGCTGGAGCGCGTTTTGAGGCTCCTGGCGTCGAGCCAGCGTTTCCCGACCCTAACGGAAAGCAGGACGCGATTGATTACGCACGCGGCCGCTTTGGCGGGAGTCGCGGCGAGATTCACGTTTACTGCGACGACGGTTCAACCATCGAGCGCAGCATCGTCATCGACGGTCGCGGCCAGTATCCCCAAGCCGTCTGTGATTAAGACGATCATCAGCGGCGGACAAAGATTTTCAAATTTCTTCGAAACTTCGCTTCACGCTTCCCCGTAGAAGAATGGTGAACACGAGATCTGGATCTGGCGCGGACGTTTAACCTGGGGGCTTCCACCCCTCTTTCAGACCTGCAGTCGCAGGCACATCCCCGGGTGAAAGGAAACGTTTATGAAAAAACAGTCCACTTCTCGATCCGCCTTCTTCAATTCACGCGTCTTAATCGGGTTCGTTCTTTGTCTGAGCGGCGTCCTCTTGGCTTCGGCTGGGTGGAGCAAAGCTTTCGCGCAAGCCCCTTCTGCCCCGACACACCTGCGAGTGAGTTCCGTGCAATTTCCGGAGGCGAACGTCTACGCCAACACCACGCTCACCTACAAGATCATTGACGCCCCAGACCATACCTACGGTTATGACGTATTCGGCGACGGCAGACTGATGATTCACCAAACCAGCGTGCCCGCACTGCCGGGCAATGAAGGATTTAAGACGAAAGAAGATGCGAGCAAAGTCGCTTTGCTCGTGATCGAGAAAATCAGAAAAGGCGAAATGCCTCCGACTATTTCAATCGATGAAATGAAGACGCTCAGCGTGATCAAATAATTCCATTCAGTAACCAGAAAACTAAACATCATGAAAACAAAAACATGATGAAAACTAAACGAACCCTCATGAGAGCACTGGTGGCGAGCACGGCTCTTGCCGCAGCCGGAAGCACCTTCGCCGACACTATCTACAATAATTTTAACGGATACAGTGACTTCTGGCACCCGTTTGGCAACCCGAATACTGCCACATACGGAGAGACGTTTACGGCGCCAACCAACGGCGACGTGAACCTTCAGGACTTCGGCTTCTATATGGGCAACCCTGAGCGTCCCCGGCAATATCCTGCTCCGCGCGTACATCGCGACTTGGACGGGAACCAACGCCGGCACGCTCTTGTACACCAGCGCGGACTTCGATTTCGCGAACACGGGGAATGATCATATCACGTTCTCCACAGGCGGCCTGACCCTTACGCCTGGGGCGACCTACGTCGCGTTTCTCAGCGTCTCGGAGCTTTACGGCCAATCGTCCGGGGAGGCCTTCATATCCCAGGGGGACCCCACCATTCCCGGGGGCAACTTCGTCTACTATAACAACGGCGGCGACTTTGCGGCCCTGTTCAACAACACTTGGGATGCTACGGGGCTCAAGCCGGATTGGGCCTTCAACGCCACCTTTACTGCCGGCGGCGGTGGCGGCATCACGCAGACGGCCGCGGTCTCGAGGAAACATCACGGGAATGCAGGCGACTTCGATATTTCGCTGCCCGGCGTGGAATGCCGGCAGGGAAATGGTGGCACGTTCCTGCAAACGATCGTGTTCACCTTCTCGGAGGACGTGACGAGCATATCTGGCGCCTCGACCACGACCTGTGGCAGGGTGCTGAGCACGACGTTTAGTGGCAACACTGTTACGGTGCAACTTGGGAACGTTAACTGCGACGGTTCCGATATTACGGTGGACGTCGCGGGTGTAAACGGTGCCTCCAGTTCTGTGGATGCATCCGCCACCATGACATTGCGGGTCGGTGACGTGAACGCCGACGGCTCCGTCAGTAGGGCCGACCTCGACGAGATCAGGATGCACATCGGCCGTGGGCTGGTCGACGACAGTGACTTCCGTGATGACATCACGGTCGATGGCCATGTCAACCATGGCGATATCACCTTGCTGAAAACCAAACGGTAATCGAGAACTAAGTCAGAATTGCAACCGGGAGCCGTCCAAACCGGCTCCCGGTTTGCGTTAACGGGTCACAACCGTTAGGCGAAAACCATACCGTGCGTTGCAAAGCGCATTGCATGGTTTTAGGAACAACACCACCTTTAACGGCATAGGCGGCATGTTTTACTCGATCTCTGGGGGACGAATGAGACGAACGTGGCCATCGAGGCAGATTAAGCACGACCATCAATCGGGTCGCGTTTGAGGCTCCCGGCGTTGAGCCAGCTTTTCCCGGCCCTAACGGAAAGCAGAACGCGATTGATTACGCCCGGGGGCGCTTTGGCGGGAGTCGCGGCGAGATTCACGTTTACGGCGACGATGCTTTAACCATCGAACGCACCATTGTCATGGACGGTCGCGGCCAATATCCGCAATCCGTCTGTGACTGAGACGATCAACAACTGCAGTCAAACCGGACCGGTTTCAAGTTTTCTGGATTAAGCATCACGACGAAGCTGCGTACGCCCTCCGCGGCGGAATTGACGCGGCTCGCGCACGAGGCAGGCATCCTTCCCTAAAGGGCAGTAGTCCATACTTAGCGGCAGCGGCTATGGTGCTCCGATGAGGGTCGGACGGCTTCGGTGATCTTCAACACGATCCGCTGTCCTTGATCTGAGCCAATATCGCGGAGGACGTAACGCCGACGCGCGTTCCATCCTGCACTCAAAACCTCCAAAATGAATAAATACCTCTCTGCCTTGTACTCGCTCGCGGTCTTGCTCATCGCTTTTTCATCAACCAAGGCGAAAGCTGATGACGTACTCATCGGGGACGGCAGTGACCCAAACACGAGAATCACCTACATAACGCTCGCATGGGATCGAAATCCTGAACCGGATATCGCGGGTTATAACGTCTATTACGGTATTATTTCCGGCGAATATGTGCGCATGGAAACGGTCACCGATCCGACGGCAATCATCGGAGTGAAGGGAGGCAGGACCTTCTACTTCGCGGTCACGGCCTATGACACCAATGGCATGGAGAGCGAGCTCTCCAAAGAAGTTCATTGGCCGTAAGACAAGTTCTTCGAGCCGACGGCAGAAAGCCCTCCTCTGTGGGCGAACCGCTCTATTCGGTAGTTGAGACGATTCGCGGCTTGGCTTGACCGGAGGCCACCTGGACACTGACCTTGCGGATGGCCACCGCCTGCTCCAGCAGCGCCGACTTCAATCCCGCCACGTTGGCCTTAAGGTTCGCGATTTCGCTGCTCTGCTCCGCTACCCTTTGATGGGTAGTTTGCATTGGCGGTTTGAGCGGCCGCACTTGCCTGGGCAAGACCCGCTTGCGCCGCGGAGCCCGCTTCCTTGCTGTCGTTGCCGGTAATGGCCGGGTGTCAGTCGCGTGTTTGGCTGGCTGCCTCCAACGCCCGCCGCGCTTCCTGCCGGATTGCCACAATCGGCGCCAGGCGGGAGGCAAACCGCACTACATACCGCAGATAAATTGCGAGCCCTAGAAACTGAGCCACGATTAGCCAAACGTGCCCATGCTGCCCGATGAAGAACGCCGGCCACGCCCTCAAGCACGCAGCGCACAGCCCGTTAAACACAATAAGCCCCGGCATCAGCACGCGAATGTTCAACCACGAATCGCGCTTGATCAGTTGGCAAAGGCGACTACTTGTCTCGGTCGCCGGATCCCCTTGGCGCACATTCGTCATTCGTAAATCGTAGGCGAAGAGCACCCAGACCCCGAAGCCGTAGACCATGCTCAGCTCAAACCAGGCTGTTGGGTTCGTCAGGCAGGTGAAAAGCAGACACTCAGCCAGGGTGCATGCGATGTAGAGAAAATTGTGCCCAAACTCCAATGGCCAACGGATAAGAGTCAACGTGTGAAGAATCGAGCGCGACCAGAAGATGAAAATGATGCACAATCCGGTTAGCGCATAGAGCCACGAGATCGCGTCATGGATGGAAAGAACAGAACGGGTGTTCTCGATCAAAAAGGTGAGCGCCACGCCCTGCACAATACTGGTCAGAGTTAGTTCGATGTTCACGACCATCGAGTCGAGCTCGAGCACAGCCGGAGACAGGCGCATCTCAATCAGAGCATCAAAAAATCCGACTCGTGTCCAGTCCTGCTCGTCAGGCAGCGCCTTGGGTTCGAATCCGGTTAGGATCGCTACCTTTTAGCTGGTCTGTTTCGTCCGAAAGCGGCGCTACCCGCCGAGCGCGGCCTGGGCCGCGGCGAGTTTCGCGATCGGGACGCGGAAGGGACTGCAACTGACGTAATCGAGCCCGAGTTCGTGACAGAACTTCACGCTCGACGGTTCGCCGCCGTGCTCGCCGCAAATCCCCAGCTTGATCTTCGGCCGCGTCTTGCGGCCGAGGTCGCGCGTGATCTCCATCAGGCGCCCCACCCCTTTCTGGTCGATCGAGGCAAAGGGATTGTTAGGCACGATATCCAGCTCGGCGTAGGCGGGCAGGAAGCTGCCGGAATCGTCGCGGCTCATCCCGAGGGTGGTCTGCGTCAGATCGTTCGTTCCGAAGCTGAAAAACTCCGCGTCTTTCGCGATCTCGTCCGCGACGAGCGCGGCGCGCGGAATCTCAATCATCGTCCCGACGAGATAATTGAATTTCGTCTTTTTCTCCTTCGCCACTTCGGCGGCGACGCGATGCACGATCTCGATCTGGAGCTTCAATTCCCGCGGATAACCAACGAGCGGGATCATGATTTCCGGCCGCACCTTTTTGCCCTTCTTCTGCACCGCGGCGGCGGCTTCAAAAACGGCGCGCGCCTGCATCTCGGAAATCTCGGGATAAACAATCCCAAGCCGGCAACCGCGATGGCCGAGCATCGGATTGAACTCGTGCAGTTCGCGCACGCGGCGGATGATGTTTTCCACCGGTATGCCGATTTTGCGCGCGAGATCGAGCTGCTGCTCCTTTTCGTGCGGGAGAAATTCGTGCAGCGGCGGATCGAGAAAACGAATCGTCGCCGGCAGCCCGTCGAGCGCGCGGAAAATGCCGATGAAATCCTCGCGCTGATACGGGAGCAATTGCGCAAGCGCTTTGACGCGCGCCTCTTTGTTCTCGGCCAGGATCATTTCGCGCATCGCGTCGATCCGATTGCCTTCGAAAAACATGTGTTCGGTGCGGCAAAGACCGATCCCCTGCGCGCCGAAAGCGACGGCGTTCTGCAACCTGCTCCGGCGTGTCGGCGTTGGTTCGCACCCCGAGCTTTCGCGCGCGATCGACCCAGGTCATCAGCCTGGCGTACTGTTGATAGATCGCGCTCTTTTTTCCAGTCGAGCGAGCGATCGACCAGCACCTGCACGATCTCGGAGGGCGCGGTCGTCACTTCACCTGCGAAGACTTCCCCCGCAGTTCCGTCGATGGAAATGTAATCGCCTTCCTTCAAGGTGACGCCACTCGCGGAAAGCGTGCGTCGCTGATAATCAATTTCGATCCCCGACGCGCCGCAGACGCAGACCTTGCCCATCTGCCGCGCGACGAGCGCGGCGTGCGAAGAAACGCCGCCGCGCGAAGTCAAAATTCCTTCGGCGGCAATCATGCCGCGCAGGTCTTCCGGGGAAGTTTCGATCCGGGCAAGGACCACTTTCTCACCGCGACCAGCGCGCCGTACCGCTTCTTCGGCGCTCAGCACGACGTGGCCCGAAGCCGCCCCCGGCCCGGCCGGCAAACCGCTCCCGATTTTCTTCGCCGCGGCGATCGATTTGCGATCGAAAATCGGGGCGAGGAGATGGCCTAACGAGTCGGCGGGAATGCGCTTTATGGCTGCTTCTTTTGTGATCAGTCTCTCACCAACCATCTCGACCGCGATGCGGACAGCGGCCAGGCCGGTGCGTTTGCCGTTGCGGGTTTGCAGGATGTAGAGGCGGTTGTCTTCGACCGTGAACTCGAGGTCCTGCATGTCCTTGAAATGCTGCTCGAGGAGCGCGCGTACTTTCATCAGCGCCTTGTGGGCTGCGGGCATTTCGGCTGGCGAGCTGCGGCAATCGGGTGCGGCGTGCGCACGCCGGCGACAACATCTTCGCCCTGGGCGTTGATCAGATATTCGCCGTAGAAAACTTTCTCGCCGCTCGCCGGATCGCGGGTGAAGGCGACGCCAGTGGCGCTGGTATTGCCCATGTTGCCGAAGACCATCGTCTGCACGTTGACGGCCGTGCCCCAATCGTGGGGAATACCGTATTTGCGCCGATAAACGACTGCGCGGTCGTTGTTCCAGGAACCGAAAACGGCGCCGATCGCGCCCCAGAGCTGGGCGCGCGGATCCTGCGGAAACGATTTGCCGGTGCGTTCCTTGATCAAATCCTTGAAGCGCTGCACGAGCTTTTTCAGATCATCGACCGTGAGCTGGACGTCGGGGAAATTGTGGTTGCCGTAGCGTTCGTCCTTGAGGTGCTCGATCACGCTCTCGAAAGGATCGTGATCTTCGCCCGCGCGCTTTTGCACGCCCATCACGACATCGCCGTACATTTGCAGAAAACGGCGATACGAATCCCAGGCGAAGCGCGGGTTGTTCGACTTCTGCGCGACGATCTCGACCACGGTGTCGTTCATCCCGAGGTTGAGGATGGTGTCCATCATCCCGGGCATGGAGTCGCGCGCGCCAGAGCGGACTGAAACGAGCAGCGGACGCTCTTTGTCGCCGAGCTTCTTGCCGACCGATTTCTCCACCTTGGCGAGCGCGGCCTCGACCTGCGCCTCGAGTCCGCGAGGGTAGGTGCGCTTGTTTTCGGAAAAATAAGTGCAGACCTCGGTCGTGATCGTGAACCCGGGCGGGACCGGCAAACCGATCCGCGTCATCTCAGCAAGGTTGGCGCCTTTGCCACCCAAGAGCGGCTTCATGCTGCCCGCGCCATCGGCTTTGCCGTCGCCAAAATAGTAAACGTACCGCGGAGCCCTGGCCGATTTGGGCTTCGGTTTCGGCTTGGATTTTTGCGCGGATTTGGAACGGGATTTCGTTTTCTTGGCCATGCGGAAGCCGATCGTGAATCGTGGGATCGGAATTCGCGCCTTAAACTTTGGACGCGAAGCGCAAACTAAAGCGCATGCCTGGGGTGTCAACGAAGCGCCCGTTGGCACGCCCGTCGCGGCTTGCAGGTCCCGGTGGAGCGAGACTCAGCCGAACTTTTGGAGAAATAACGGCGATAGCCTGCGGCAACCGTTTACCCCACGTCTGGACGGAGTATCTGTCCACCAAGACGGCTGCCGAAAGCGGCGCTGGCAGGTCTAACGCACTAACTGCTGTTCTCGTTCGCCGGTTCGGAAGCGAGCACGTCATCGATCGCGTCGGCGAAGTCGTCGACACCCGACATCGGCACGATGATAACGTTGCGATGGCCCTGACTGTCCTCCGTGATGCGGAGGAATCTGCCGCGGCCGTTTTCGCGCAGATCGATCGAAAAAAGCTTTCGCTCGATCTGCAACTCTCTTGATTCGATGATGCTATCCATGTTTGACGGCGAGGATGTTAGGCCGACCCGCAGCGAAAATGGAAGCAAATTTTTTTGAAATTTAACGGCCCCGGCGCCCGCGTTTTACCGGCCGCTCGTTCACAATCGCGAAATCAGCCTGGCGCTTGAAGACGTCGATTCGCGCGACCACCACTTCCAAGACATCGCCCACCGCGAGGCACCGCCTCGATTGCCGGCCGATCAGACGCCGCCGGACGCCATCGAAGACATAGAAGTCGTCGTTGAGGGACGAGACATGAACCAGCCCGGTCAGCAGGACGTCGGGCAACTCGATGAGCAAACCGTAATTGCGCACCTCGATCACGACCGCGCGAAAAACCTGCGGATTTTTTTCGGCTAACTGCAGCTGGAGAAACTCGAGCTTTTTCATTTTTACCGACTCATTCTCCGCCTCGGCGGCGACGCGCTCTGTGGTCGAGATGTGTTCGGCGATTCCGGTTAGTTCGCCGGCAGACGGGCGGGCGCCGCGTTTACCGTCGCGTTCCCCGAGCGTGCGATGGACAATGAGATCGGCGTAACGCCGAATCGGACTGGTAAAATGAGCATAGTTGTTTTTCGCGAGACCGAAATGACCGAGCGGCTGCGTCGCATAGCGGGCGCGCTTTAAACTCTTCAGCAGCCCGATCTTGAGTGCCTGCTCTTCGGGCTTTCCCCCAAAGGATTCGAGGAGGCGTTGCAGTTCCCGTCGATGCGTCAGGTCGCCGGCATTAAATCCGTAACTCATCACGAACTCGCGATACTCGGCCAGTTTCTCCGGGTCGGGATCCTCGTGGACACGATAAATCGTCGGTATAAGCCGGTTCTTCAGCTCGGCCGCGACCGCTTCATTGGCGGCCAGCATGAACTCCTCGACCAGCTGATGGGACTCGTCGTTCTCAATCCGCTCGAGCCGGAGCGGTCGGCCGGTTTTTCGATCGACGATCACTTTCACTTCCGGGAAATCGAGGTCGAGCGAGCCGTGGGCAAAACGCCGACGGCGGAGTAATGCGGCCAGATTCCAGGCCGTGTGTAAACGGCGTGCGAGCTCATCGTCAGGTGCTTTTTGCAGAATGGCGTAGGCCTCCTTGTAAGTCAGCCGGCGCGCACTCTGGATGAGGGTGCGGGCGAAACGGGCGCTGCGCGGCGCACCGTTTTTCGCCAGGCGGAGGAAGACGGAACGGGTCAGCCGAACGACATCCGGATTCAAACTGCAGATGCCATTGCTCAAGCGCTCCGGCAGCATCGGGATGACCCGATCGACGAGGTAAACGCTGTTTCCGCGCCGCAGCGCCTCGCGATCGAGCGCGCTACCCGGCATGACGTAGGCAGAGACGTCGGCGATGTGAACTCCGAGTTCCCACTCGCCACCAGGGAGTTGTTCAACGTGGATCGCATCGTCGAAATCGCGTGCGTCGTCGGGATCGATCGTGACGATGAATTTGCCCCGCAGATCCTCGCGCTCCTGAAAACGACTCGGGTCGACCGCATCCGGGATCTCGTCCGCCTCGGCCAGCACTTCGGACGGAAACTGGAGCGGAAGATTGTTCTTCCGGATGATCGAGAGCATGTCGACGCCGGGATCGGAAGCCCGCCCGAGGAGCTCGATGATTTCGCCTTCGGGATTCACGTGGCGCGACTCCCACGGTTCCAGCCTAACGATCACTTTGTCGGCCGGTTCGGGCCGCCGGGGCGCCCCCGGGATCGCGCGCGGCTGCACGTAAACGTTGTGCACCATCCGGGGATCATCTGGCACGACGTAGAAAAAATTTCGCGTCTGCTGCAAGGTGCCCACGATCGTGTCGTGGGCGCGCTCCAGAATCCGGATGACGCGGCCTTCGGGGCGATTGCTCCCGCCGCGAGCGCGGGCGTAATCGGCATCGCGCGTGATCCGCGCAACGACGCGGTCGCCGTTCATCGCCGTGCCGGTATTTTCCGCCGCAATAAAAATGTCGCCCTCGTCGGAACCTTCGCGGGCGAGAAATGCAAAGCCAGCCTGATGGACTTGCAACTTTCCGGTGACGAGGTCCGCCGCCTCAGGAAGGATGTAGCGATTCTTGCGGATGCGGGCGATCTCGCCGGAGCGCTCCAGCTCACGCAGCGCTTCCTTCACGCCGGTTCGATTCTCGCTCTTGAATCCGAGTGCGCGGGCGAACTCGGCCTGGTCGAGCGGCCGGTATTTTGGCGCGCGCATGAGCGAGAGGATTTGGAATTTGAGATCTTTTGGCTTTGTCATTCTGCGCTGCGAAGCATCGGGGAAACAGCCGGGATTGAAAGCGCCATTTAGTGTGCCGCCGCCCTGCTGGGCTCCGGAGCGGCGACGGGGCCCGGTCGAATAAAGTGGCGACTGTGATAGTCTGAACAGTGATGAACGCAACCCACTGGAGAGTCGATGGAAACGTCATCGACCTGACCAATCGCGCGCTGCTCATGGGTGTCCTCAACGTGACGCCGGATTCCTTTTCCGATGGCGGTGAATTTTTCGCGACCGAAGCGGCGATTAAACACGGCGTCGAAATGGCGCGCAACGGCGCCGCGATCATCGATGTCGGCGGCGAATCGACCCGCCCGGGCGCGAAGCCAATCTCGCCTAACGAAGAGATGGAACGAGTCCTCCCGGTGATCAGACAAATCGCGCCGGCCATCCCGGCTCATATTTCGATCGACACATCGAAAACCGAGGTGGCGCGTGCCGCGATCGAGGCCGGCGCCGCGATCATCAACGACGTGACCGGCGGGCGTGGCGATCCGGGAATGTTCGCGCTCGCGGCGGAAAAGGGAGTGGCCCTCATCATCATGCACATGCAGGGCACGCCGCAGACGATGCAGCTTAATCCGACCTATCGCGACGTGGTCGGCGAGGTGGCCGATTTTTTTCGACAGCAATTTGCACAGGCAGTACGCTCGGGAGTTGATCCCATGTGCATCGCGTTCGATCCGGGAATCGGGTTTGGGAAAACGGTCGCGCACAACCTCGAGTTGCTCGCCAATCTCCCGCGTCTGCAGGTTGAAAATCGCCCGCTGGTCGTCGGCGTTTCGCGCAAATCGTTTCTCGGAAAAGTCTCTGGTCTGCCGGAGGACCGGGCGAGCGCGACCGTCGCGCTGACTGCGCTGCTGCGCGCGCGCGGGGCCCACGTCTTGCGGGTCCACGACGTGCTCCCAAATGCCAATGCTCTCCGCACCGCGGAAGCCGTTCTAGCCGCCACCCGATGACCATCCACGAATTCGCCCAGCTCTGGTTCGATAAGTGGCGGAGCGCCGTCGAGATCCTCCTCCTGAGTGTGGTGATCTATTACGGCTATCTCTATTTTCGCGGGACACGCGGGGCCAAGGTGCTGACGGGTATGGCGATCGTGTTTCTGACGCTGACGCTAATCTCGCAACTCCTGAACCTGGTCGTGATCAGCTTCATCATTCGCAGCTTTTCGGTTTTCCTCGCGGTGGCACTGGTGGTTATTTTTCAACCGGAACTGCGCCGCGCCCTGGCCGAGCTGGGCGGTCATCCCATCTTTTCCCTGACAAGCGAAAAGCGCGAAACAGTGCACGACTTGGCGGAAGTCGTGACGCAACTTTCAAACAAGCAATTCGGCGCCTTGATCGCGATCGAGCGCGACACTTCAATCAAGATCTATGAAGAAACCGGCGTGGTCGTCGATGCGGCGTTTTCGACGGAATTGCTCCTCACGCTTTTTCAGCCGAAATCCGCGCTGCACGATGGCGGCGTGATCCTGCGCAACGGTCGAATCGCCGCCGCAGCCTGCATTTTTCCAGTCAGCCAGCGCGAAACCCTCGATCGCAGTCTTGGTTTGCGGCATCGAGCCGCTCTCGGCATTACCGAAGAATCGGATGCCGTCGCGGTCGTCGTCTCAGAAGAGACGGGCGCCATTTCGATCTGCCACCGGCGCCGGATTGAACGGAATTTTACGCCGGAGACATTCCGGCAGCGGCTCGGTGAAATTTTACTCCATCGTTACCATGAAGAAGCTGATCCTGAACAACTGGCGCGCGAAACTGACCTCCCTCCTGCTCGCGACCGCGCTCTGGTACCTCATCAAGAAGAACGTAGCAACGACACCCTCGCCGTCTGAATTCAACGATCGCCCGGCAGCGGCGGAGGTTCGTTAGGCGGGTGGCGTCGCCACTCAACGCAAAAAGCGCGCGAGATTTTCGTCTTCCCACTGACGCGCCCGACGATAACGCGGGAAAGCTCGTTCGCGACGATAAAATTCCGCCGTGTGAATGCGACGACGACCGGCTGAATTCGTTTCGTCGGGCACCACTGAATGCAGCATCTCGTGGTAGAGCACATACTCGAGAAACCATCGCGGGACGAAGGGCTGATCGAGCAGCGGATGAATCCGAATCACGCGATCTTCCTCCTGAATGGATCCGAAGATGAAATATTCTTTCGGCCGCTCTTTGCGGCGCCGGCCCCAAACCACTTTGTAGCCGCGTAAGCGTCCGCGAAAATGACGCGCATTCACGCGTTCGAAAATTTCCCGCAAATCAAAACAGCGACCTTCGTGGCGCAAATTAAGATGCCGCTGCATCGGCAGCGTCGGCCGGGACACTTTTCGTTTCGCTTTTTTCGGCATCGGGATTTTCGATAAAGAGAGGAAGCGGCAACAAGTTTAGGTAACGCTAAGCGGACTGACAAGCTTCAGCAATTGTGCGACCGACACATGTTGATGTAAGTCTCATGTTATCAACTACATAAAATTTATTTACACCTCGATCGCAGTCGGCTACTGGACTTCTGCGCTCCGGTTCGCCATCTTTAATCCTTCAGAAGGAAAAAATCGCTGCCTGGTAAATGACTCCATTTCTTCGAAAACTGCTGGGTCTGAACTGGTTACTTCTCGTCAACATGCTCGCGCTTGCGGTGTTTGGGGTGATCGCAATCTACAGTGCGACCTACATGAGGCAGGATCCGGCCGCGGCCGAGTTCTGGCGCAAACAAGCGAACTGGGTCGCTGTCGGTTTTCTCGTGTTCATTGTCGCGAGCCTGATCGATTACCGATGGGTGAAATGGGGTGCGCTGCCGATGTATCTGGCCGGTCTTTTTTTCCTTATCCTGACCCGATTTATCGGGCACCAAGGTTTACGGTGCACGCAGTTGGCTGCATCTCGGACCGATAAATTTCCAGCCGGCGCAGCTCGCGGTCGTCGCCGGCATCATGGTGCTCGCGCTTTTCCTGAGCCAATTCCGCCAGATGCATCCGATGCTGCGTCTGGCGCTCTGCGGCGCAATCGTCGGTGCTCCTTGTCTGTTAGTCCTGATGCAGCCCGATCTGGGCGAAACCATCATCTGGGGACCGGTGGTGCTGGCGTTGCTTTTCGTGGGCGGAATTCCATTGCGCTACCTGATTTGCATCGTGTTAATCGTGCTCGCGTTTATCCCGGTCGCCTACATCGGGCTTAAGCCGTATCAACAGGAACGGATCACCGCGTTCATCAATCCCGACATCGATCGGCAGGGCTCGGCGTGGGCGATTAATCAGTCGCTCATCGCGATCGGATCAGGCGGTTGGGCGGGCAAGGGCTTCAAGGCGCCGAACACACAAATCGAGCTCGGTTTTCTGCCTGCGACGGCGGTCCACAATGACTACATCTTTTCCGCGATCGGTGAACAATGGGGTTTCGTCGGCGGCATCGCGCTACTCAGCGCTTTCGGGTTGTTGCTGATGACCTGTCTTTTTGTGGCCTACAAGGCGAGCGATCTGTTTGGGCTCTTGCTGGTCATCGGAATCACCACTCTTATTTTTACCCACATCTTCCAGAACGTCGGGATGACCATTTCGATCCTGCCGATCACCGGTGTGCCGTTGCCGCTAATTAGTTACAGCGGTTCATTTGCACTCATGATCATGTTCGGCCTCGGGATTGTGAATAGCGTCTGGGTGCATCGCAGGGTTCCGGTGCGATAAAACTCATGCGTCTCATCGGACCATTAGATCGCGTGGGACCCGTCTGGACAAACCCTCCGCATTGGTCATATTGCCCGTCCCGATGCCCATTCTGATCAACTTCCTCCTCGTCGTTGAGGCGCTCGTCGCCGTGCTCATGATGCTCGTCATTCTGATGCAGCGACCGAAGAGTGAGGGACTCGGCGCGGCATTCGGCGGAGGCGTGACGGAAAACATTTTCGGCGCGCAAACGACGAATGTGCTGACAACGATCACCACCTGGCTGGCGAGCATCTTCTTCATCATCGTCCTCGCCCTTTCGGTGCTCTATGCCCATCGGGGCGCCCCTGACTCGGCCGTCCGCCGCGAGTTGATGAAGACATCGGCGCCCGCCAAGGCTCCTGCTCCGATCCCGGCCAAAGCGGCCGCGCAGAACGCTGCGACCGATGCAAAAACGAAGTTGAATCCGGTAGCGCAAGGCACTGTCGCGCCAGAGACGGGGACTGCGTCGTCACCAGCAGGCGTCGTTCCGGCGGTGACGCCAGTGGCAACTCCGGCGGCGAGCGTGCAACCGACCCCGTAACAGACCCCATTGCGTCGGAGAGCAGGTTCCGATTCTTTCCTTGAGCCTCGGGTTACGTTTCGCCACGCTGGCGGCGAAATACGATTTCGCTCAAAAATGCTAAGCCGTTGGTTGAGCAAGTGAAGCGCAACCGCACCGCAGAGAGGCTATTCACGGACCGTCGCCACCATCAGATCGCCGATTTTCACGCCGGGCTTGCGCGAAACACATGGCGGGAGTTGCTGGCGGAGGCGCTGTAGTTAGGCGCGCCCGCTTACGATTTCGGCGGCGGCGAGGGAGGATTCGTGCCCGGGGTCGACGCTCCGCCCGCCGGCGCCGGTGGCGCGCCGCCCGAAAGCTCCGCATCAGTCGGCACGGCGAGGATGTCGGGTTCAGTCCAAGATTCTGTGCGGCCGGCCAATTCCTTGCGTAACGCGGCAACGCCTTCTTTGCTGACCGGTCCGGCAGTATTACCCCATTCCTGACGAACGTAGGTCAGAACGTCGGCGATCTTTTCGTCGTTCAGCGTTTTCTCCCACGGCTGCATCACAGCCGAGCCGTAGTGCTGGCCCTTGACCGTGAGCGGACCTTGCAAACCCTTGAGGACAATCATGGTCGGACGACGAGCACCCCCGTTGACAATCTCCGAACCGGCGAGCGGCGGATATTGGCCGGGGACGCCGAGGCCATTTGCCTGGTGGCAGGTGGCGCAGTTGGCGGAAAAAATCTTCTTTCCTTTTTCCGCGGGGGTCAGTTCGGCGGCCTGCTCGGCTCCAGCGTTGCCGCTGCCCTTGGTTGCGACCCGAGGTGCGCCCCCGAGGTAATCGAGTCCGTTGCCGCTAAAATCGCCGGCGTAGCGACCGAGATAAGCGCCACCAAAAAAGACCGCCAGCCCGTAAATCGCGATCAACCACAGCGAGAGAGGTTCCCGCCCGATACGCGGCTCGACCTTTTCCCGATAGATCGCGGCATGTGTGTCCTGCACTTCCTCCGTCTCGCCGTAATCCATCCCCTGGCGCGGAAGATTCTCTGGAATCTGGTCGCTCATTTTTGCGCCTCCTTGCCCGGGGCGGACGCCAGCGTGACGGGCGATTTCGCTTCTTTCAAGGGATGCGATTGGTCGCGCGACATGAGATAGGCGACGAGACATTTGGCGTCGTAGCTGGGAACGATCTCCCAACCCTCCCCGGGTGCTTCGGCTTCGTCACCGGCGAAGTTAATGGAGTCGTAGGAACCGGTGCCGCTAATCCGACGCTTCTCGTAGAGAAAACGATATGCGGGCATATTCGAATCGTCGGTAATGCTCCGCGGATTGTAGAGGTGCCGATGATGCCACGCGGCGGTGTTGGGCAGCGGTTCGCCGCTCGCGGTCAGGCCCGCAACGTTCGCGATCGCGGCGGGCAGAGAGGTTGGAACTGTAACCGCTGCCTGATCGCCGGCAGCTGGCACTGTTGCCGGCGCACCAGCATTGACCGCGGGGGAAGGTGAAACGTGGCGCGGCAGTGGCCGCCAGCGCCGGGGAGGCAGCGGCTGCCGGACTGGCAGCAGCGGCGGCCGGCGGAGTCGCCCCAGCAGTAGCAGCTGTGGCCGCCGCGGGCTGACCTGCGGCCGGAGACGCACCCGCTGCCGGAGCCGATGGTGATGCGGCAGCTTTCTTTTCCTCCACCGCCGGCTGATGACCGACGTTGGCGAGATCGGGACCGATGCGCATTTTGCCGAGAAAAACGATGGGCTCAAAAATGTAGTCACGTGGTGCACTGCGGCGTTCGCCCCAATGGCGCTCAATATCGGAGCCTCCGTATTCGGGGCGCACCTGTTGCGAATGACAATAGACGCAGCCATTCGCCGCGTAGACGCGCGCGCCGCGCACTACCATACCCGAAGGAGGCACGGGATAGGCGTCGCCACCGTCTTCATCCGTCTGGGGATTAAGACTGCCAATCTGAAGATTTGGCACCACCGTCATGCCGAGCCACGAGAAGGCGAAAATGCCGAAGATACCGAGGAAAAGCGGCTGCAACCCTTTCATCAGTGTCCTCCCCCGGGTTTAGCTTCGAGCGGATTCAAGAATGTCGGGACGCTCGCGGTCCGGCCAAAGCCAAGGAGCATCAAACCAAAGTGGAAGGCAAAAACGCAGTGCGAGACGATCAATAGGATCCAGGACAGGGTGCAACCGCGGAGATAAGGCAGGATGGTCTGCGTGGTTTCACTGAAAGCGAGTGTCGGATCGTTCAGGTTGAGCCCTTGGACGAAACCGCCCACCAGCAGGAGCAGCACCATCAAACCGATACCGTAGGCGGATGCCCAAAAATGCAGCTTGATGAGCGAAGCATAACGCCACTCGCGGCCGACGAGACGCGGCACGATGTAATACATTGAGCCGAAGGTCACCATCGTGAAAAACGCATAGAGCCCCATGTAGGTGTAGCCCATGCTTGCTTCGGTGAAGTGGACGATCCGCGCCATTGAGCGAAGCGAGATGAGGACGCCGACGATGCTAAAGGCGGTGTAGGCAATCGCGCCAAAAACCGTGAAGCGCAGCGTCGGGCTGTATCGCATCAGCGGAAAGTGGTTGCGCATTGTCATGTGATGATTGAGCCCGACGGTGGCGACTGGAATGATCGTGAGGATGGCAGCGGCGATGCTCGCGGTGATCATCCACGCCGGGAAGGGACCGTCGATCAGGCGTTGCATCCCGGTCCAACTCGAGAAGAGGGCGAAGGTCCAGAAGCCGATCGCAGCCAGGTAGTAACTGTGAACCGGACGTCCGATCACTTTCGGGATCATGTAATAGGCCGTGCCGAGGCCGATCGAGCCGAACCAGAGAAAGAGCAGGTTGTTGGCAAACCACCAGTTAACCGCGGCCTGCATCACGCCCTGCACGGGAAAAATGAAAAGCATTACTTGCGCGGCGGCGTAGAGCCACGGGAACCAGAGGAACGCGCCTAACAAATACCATTGCGTGATGTAAACATGGCCGCGCCGCCGGTAGCGAAACATGATCAAGGCCCAGGTCATGATGAGCAGGTAAGCGATGAACAGCGTGAAGGCGGAGAAGCCGGGAAACTCCAACCATTCGTAGCCGGTGGTGTCGCCGGCGAGAATCGCGCCGATTCCCATCAAGACCCCGAGATTCCAAAAGGCCGCGCCAGCGATGAGCAGAAGCGGATGCCGCAAGGTTGTGCGGCAGAGCCGGGCCATGAGCCAGATGGCGGTGCCCATCCCGGCCATCGAACCCCACCCGTAAATCAGCGCATTCAGATGCGCCGGACGAATACGGCCCCACGTGAGGAAGGGCAGGCCGGATAGAAAATCGGGCGAATGCATCTTGAACGAAGTCAGAATCCCGAGAAGCGTCGCGAGCAGCAGCCAGGCGATCGCTGAAGTGTAGAAAACGAGCACCGGGAGCCGCGTCGAAGCATCGATCAGCGCCCGCTCGACACGTTCGACGTCGCTCGTCGTGACTTCCACATCGCCTAACGGCGGCTCCTGAGTTAATTCGGCGGGCATGCTCATGAACGTTTGGATACGGCCGCGGAATGCGCCAGCGGCGAACTTTTTTCGCCCCTGGGGTCAGGCGAGGCTGGACCTTTAAACCAACGCTTTCGCGGCATGACCAGGTCCGTCGCTCGACCGATCGGCTCCTCATCATCGAAGATGACGGTCGCGTTCTGGTCGTAACGCTTCAGTTTGGCAAAAAACTCGGTCAAGCTCATTGGTTACCGTTTTGGTGGACTCGGCGAGGTTGGCGCCGCGCTTTTTCCCGCCCACGGGCGGAGGAGTGCCAAGCGGTCGTTGTGGCCGGGGTCACTGCCGGCGAAACCGGCGAACCTTCGGAATGAGAATTCGGCGCGGCAGCCGGAGGCGCGGGCGCCGGGTTTGGCGAAGTTGCCGGTTGTGGCACGCCAGTGGATGGCGCCGGCGCCTCGGCAGGTGCCGGAGTCGCGATCGGACCGGCGGGCGCGGGCTTTTTTGATTGCAGATCGGCGAGTTCCAGCTCCATCGCGCGCTCGATCGGAATGCGGGCGACACCTTTCTCCTTATCGACCCACCCATAGCTGCTCGAGGTCTTGTTCCATTCTTCCTCGCGCAGTCTTGAGCTTCTCAGCGCGCGCTTTCGCTCGTTCCTCTTCGTAGGACGAGCCGCGCTGCATCGTGCCGAAAGTGATCGCGACGATCGCGCCAAAAAAAACAAAAAGCACCACCGCCCACAACCAGGCGGAAAGCAGGAAGCGCGGCTGCTCGGGATGAGCCAGTGTTTCGTCGTCGTTAGGCACGGCTAGTTGGTCAGGCGGAGCGATTCGATGAGGCGCGGATCACGCACCGGAAAGAGGGAGGTTTTGCCGACGATCCGCAGGTAGAAAAAGGCGAGGGTGCCGCCGATTCCGATCAGCGGCAGAAAATCGAGAATGCTAAGATGAACGCCGGTGCCGTGGAGTGCGGGCAGGACGATGACGTACATGTCGAGCAACTGCATGCAGACGATCCAGCCCGCGATGCAGCAGAGCCAGGTGAGGTTCGTTTTTGTCGCCCGCGGGAGAAGGAGAGCGAACGGCACGAAGAACCGGAAGATGACCAGGAACCAGGAGAGCACATTCCAGGATTCGGTATTTCGGACGATGAAATACTGCGTCTCCTCGGGGATGTTGGCGTACCAATAAAGCATGTATTGGCTGAAGCCGATGTAGGCCCAGAAAACGGTGAAGGCGAGGAGCCATTTCCCCATGATGTGGTAATGCTCGATCGTGACCACGCCTTGCAGATAACCGGCTCGCTGCAGCGCCGCCGTCACGAGAACGAGGAGCGCCATCGAACTGCCCGCGGTGCCGGCAAAAACGTATGGGCCCCACATGGTCGAGAACCAGTGCCAGTTAAGGCTCATCAGCCAATCGAAAGCCCCAAAAGTCAGACAGAGCGCGAAGAGCGGGAGACCGACGAAGGACGCCTTTCGCATCCAGATCGTGAACCGCGGATTGCCGTCGCGATCCTGGCGGACGGAAAAACGCCGGAGCAAGTAGGCGACGATCGTTAGTGCGACAAAAAAGAAGACGGCGCGGAAGAGGAAGAACTGCCAGTTAAGATAGCCATGCTTGGCGTCCAGCACCGGATCGACCCCGGGCGGCAAATCCATCCAGCGGTAGAGATACTTTCTCCAAAACCAAATCGGCAAAAAGAGGACGCCCAGCACGGGAAGAAGGAGGGCGATGTTTTCCAGCTGTCGCCTAACGACAACTGACCATTCCGCGTCCACGACGTGGTGTACGATGGTCCAGAAGAGACAACCGATGCAGAGGGTGAAGAAAAAGATGAAGGCGAAAAGCCAGGAATAGCTGAATTGCACCGGCGATCTAAACGCGCCGATAAAGCTGAGAACAAGTCCCACGATGCCGATCAACCCACAAAGGAGTGACAAGCCGTGAAAGCGGCTGTTTTCAAAAAACTCGCCTTCAGGTGCGGGCATAACGTGAGATCGATCGCTCATTTCTTCTCCGGTTCCGCGGCCTTTGCGGGCTCCGCTTTTTTCTCCAAATCCGCCTGATGTTCCGCCGGCACATCGGCCGCGCTGGCGTGCTGGCTCCGTTGCAGCGCGCGCAGGTAACAGATGATCGCCCAACGATCGTGCACCGTGACGCGCGGTCCATAGGCCATCATGGTGTTTTTGCCGTGCGTGATGGTGTTGAAAATTTCGCCGTCCGCCATGTTGCGGATGCGATCGTCCTGCAGCGAGACGACGGTCGCCAGGCCGTATTGTTTCACGATCCCGTCACCGGCCGCCAGCGGGCCGTGGCAGACTGCGCAGTTGATATTGAAACGCTGTTCGCCGCGTTGCATCAGCGCCGGCGTCACTTCGAGCGGAATTCCGGTGCCCCAGTTCGCGCCCATTTTGCCGGTGTTGTAAGTAGTCGGTCCCTTCGCTGAAACCGAGACGCGGTTGCATCGCCATTTCGCCTGCTGATCGACCGCCGTGCCTTCGTCCTCCGGCAGCGGCATCTCGTAACCAATCGGCACCGTGCCATCGACCGGTTGGCGGGCGCCGCGCTGATCGGCAAAGAAATTCGACTCGCGACTGCGCCCGCACCTTCGGCTGCCGCACCATGTCGGGGAAAATTTCGATCTCCGGCTTGCTGCTCTTCTGCCCGCGGAAACCGAAGACCGCGAGCCAGGCGATCGTGACCAGGGCGAAAATGAGGAAGAAAGCGCGCAGCATGATTATTCCTCGTGCACCACGGTGATGTGCTGGCCGCCGGTTCGTTCGAGAAGGGCGAGAGCATCGTTCTCGTTGAATCGCGGATCGCGCGCTTCGAGCACGAGGAAAAAGCCGTCGTTCGTCACCCGCTTGAACCGCTCCCAGTTAAACATCGGATGATTCCAGCGCGGGAGAAGATTCATCGCCTGCCAGGCGAAAAACGCCGCAAAGGCCGAAAACAGAACCGTGAGCTCAAACATGATCGGGAAAGAACGCCGGCACCGTCCAAAAGTTATACGGCTTCCCGTGCACGATTAGCGGATAAAGAAACGACGAAGGCCCGAAGTCGAGGACGCACGCGGTAAGCAGTCCGGTCATGCCGCCGCAAAGCACGACCGCGCTGAGCCACGATTTGCCGAGGCCCATCGCGTCATCCATGCCGTGAATCGGAAACGGCGAGTGGACATCCCAACGCTTGTAGCCCGCATCGCGCACTTGTTTCGCCGCTTCGTAAAGAGCTGCGGCGCTCGGATACTCGGCCGCCATCCCGTAAACGCGATTGCCGCTCGGCGTGATCATGTGCGCTCCTTTCCGCCGGCCGCGACGACATGATGTTCTTCCGGGGTGGCGTGATGCGGGTCCGCTTCCGGCAAGACGATCTTAACTTCCGACATCGCGATCATGGGCGCGAAACGGATGAAAAGCAGGAAGAGCGAGAGAAAGATTCCGAACGTGCCGATGAAAGTCCAGATGTCGACCCAGGTCGGCGTGAAAAAGCCCCACGAGGAAGGGAGAAAATCGCGGTGCAAACCGCCGACGATGATGATGAAACGCTCGAACCACATGCCGGCGTTGACGCACATGCAGACGAAGTAAACGACGAAGATGTTGTGCCGGCACCACTTGAACCAGAAGAGCTGCGGCGAAAGCGTGTTGCAGAAGAGCATGCCGACCCACCAGTACCACCAGTAGGGACCGAAGATGCGGTTATAGAAGGCGTATTTCTCGTACTCGTTGCCGCTATACCAGGCGATGAAAAATTCCATCGCGTAGGCGTAGGAGACGATCGAGCCGGTGAGCAGAATGATCTTCGCCATCTTGTCGATGTGCTGCGGCGTGATGATGTCCTGCAGTTTGAAAATGGCGCGCGCCGGAATCATCAGCGTGAGCACCATGGCGAAGCCGCCGAAGATGGCGCCGGCGACGAAGTAGGGCGGGAAGATCGTCGTGTGCCAGGTCGGGATGACCGAGGTGGCGAAGTCGAAGGAAACGACACTGTGCACCGAGAGCACGAGCGGCGTGGAGAGACCGGCGAGGAGCAGATACGCCATCTCGTAATGCCGCCAGTGGCGGTTCGAGCCGCGCCAGCCAAGCGCGAAAATTCCGTAGAAAAACTTCTTGATCTTGGAGGTCGCGCGATCGCGCAACGTGCCAAGATCGGGAACCAATCCGGTGTACCAAAAGAGGACCGAGACCGTAAAATAGGTCGAGACCGCGAAGACGTCCCAGAGAAGCGGGCTGCGAAAGTTTGGCCAGATCGCGTACTGCGTCGGCACCGGGGCGAGGAACCACGCCATCCAGACGCGCCCGACGTGAATGCCGGGGAAAATCGCGGCGCAAATGACCGCGAAGAGGGTCATCGCTTCCGCCGAGCGATTGATCGAAGTGCGCCATTTTTGGCGAAGCAAAAACAGGATCGCCGAAATGAGAGTGCCGGCATGACCGATACCGATCCAGAAAACGAAGTTGGTGATGTCCCAGGCCCAGCCGACCGGCGAATTCAATCCCCAGGTGCCGACGCCGGTCGAGATTTGGTAACCGATGCAGGACAAGACCGAAAGCCGCGATCGCCGAGGTGATGGCGAAAGCGACCCACCACCAGCGCGGGGTTGGATTCTCGACGGCGCCGGAAATGCGATTGGTCACCCAATCGAAATTGCGCTTGTTCAGGACGAGCGGGACGCGGGCGAGCGACGGCGTCGCCGCCGTCGAAGCTTCGCCTGCGATCACTTCAGGTGCTGTGATTGGGCCGTCCATTGCTAGAATTCCCCACCTAACGATGTCATTCCGAGCCCCGCAAAGGGCGAGGGACCTCGCGATTGCAATCCAGCGGTTGCTGGTCGAAGAGCATGCAGATTGTAACGGGAGATCCTTCGCCGCGCTTCGCCGGGTCAGGATGACACCGTGGTTGGTTGGTCAGCGCCATCACGGTTTTGCCTCCGCTTTAGGTGCAGCTTGAGATCTTCCTTCCCGGCGTGCTCGCCTTGCTCTCCTCGCCTTCGTGTCCATGCCCGAGGCTCGCGACCGCGATCGCTCCCGCATCCGGCATCTTCGGATTCGGATTACGAATCCGCGCCAGATAACTCGTTCGCGTTTCCACGTTCAAGTATTCGAGCAGGCGATAATTCCGGTTCTCCGCCTTGATCTTCGAGACTCGCGTCTCGGGATCGGTGATATCGCCAAAAACGATCGCCTCCGTTGGGCAGGCCTGCGCGCAGGCGGTCGTAAACGAATCGCGCGGAATCAGCGTCTTGTCGGACGCACCGGCCCGCACCTGCGCGGCGATCTTCGCCTCTTCGATGCGCTGCACGCAGTAGGTGCACTTCTCCATCACGCCACGCATGCGCACGGTCACGTTCGGGTTTTTCTGCAGCTTGATCGTGTCGGCGGTGCGCCTTTTTCCGTCAGCGGCCCGAGATATTCCTGATAAACCGAGAAGCCGGCGATCTTCGTCTTGCCGACCGGTCGCTGGTTGTAATCGAAGAAATTGAAACGCCGCACCTTGAACGGGCAGTTGTTCGCGCAATACCGCGTGCCGATGCAGCGGTTGTAAACCATCACGTTGAGGCCGGCCTCGCTGTGAATCGTGGCGTTGACCGGACAAACGGTCTCGCACGGCGCATTCTCGCAGTGCTGACACATCATCGGCTCGTGCACGAGTTCGGGATCTTCCGGCCACTGGCCGTGATCCTGGTTGAACGGTTTGGCGCTCGCGTAGTAGCGATCGATCCGGATCCAGTGCATCGCGCGGCCATGGGTGACCTGCAATTTGCCGACAATCGGAATGTTGTTTTCCGCCTGGCAGGCGATGACACAGGCGCTGCAACCGGTGCAGATGTTGAGATCAACCGTCATGCCCCACTGCTGTGGCGCGGTGAGCGGCGGGTGTGTGTAGAGCGAGGGCAACTGCTTCGGCAATTCGTCGTCGCCCGCGATCTTCTTCACGAATTCTTCGTCCTCCCGATAATGCTCGAGCGTCGCTTCCCGGACGAGTCCGCGGCCTTCAATCGAAAAATGTTCCTGGGTGGTGGAAAGCGCGTAGTGCCCGGCGACTTTTTTCACCGACACGCTCTCAACTCCCCTTGCCGTCCGCGACGATGAAATGCGGATTGGAGCTGGTGCGGAGCAGATAGCCATTGAAGCCCGCTTCATCCCCAACCGGACCGGTGTGTTTGCGACCGTAGCCTAACGGAATCGTGACCGAGTTGTCCACGTGTCCCGGGCGCGATCAGCGCCGCGATGACGAGCTGGCGCTGGATCGGTTTCCTCGGCGGCGGAGTCGGAGCGGGCGGCTTGCCTTTAGCCGGCGGCGGCGGCTTCGGCGTCGGCTCGGTGATCGTCACCTCGACAAGATCGCCATCCTTAACTCCGATGTGCTTGGCAAAGGCCGGGCTCATCATCGCCGCATTGTCCCAGGTCAGTTTCGTGATCGGGTCGGGCATTTCCTGGAGCCAGCCGTTGTTGATGTAACGGCCGTCATCCATCGAATAACTGCCGATGAGCACGATCTCCGGCGAATCTTTCGTCGGCACGGTCGCCTCGTTGCTCCAGAGCGTGTGCGCGACGCCGCCGGCGGTATTGCCATTGAACTTGGGCGGTTGGTCCTTCGGTGTGAGGTGCGCGGCGAAGCCGTCGTGCAAAAACTTGTTCCAGGCCGCGTCGAAATCGCCCGGAGGCGCCGTCTGGCGGAAAGTCTCCTGCACGAGTTGCGGCCCTTCCACCTTCGGCTGACCAAGGAGCATTTGCAGCAAATCGAGTTCCGACATTCCGCCGAAGAGCGGCAGAATCATCGGTTGAATCGGCACGTAGGAGCTGCGCGGAGTGAGGCCGTCGCCCCACGTTTCGAGATAGTGCGCGGCCGGGACGTGCCATTGGCTCAAAGCCGAGGTCGCATCCTCGTAGTGACCCAGCCTAACGACATCGGGCACTCGCTTCTGCAGGTCGGGCCAGTCGAGCGCAAGCTTCGTTTTGCGATCCAGAGTGATCGAACGTGGCGCGTTGTAGACCGGGATCGCCGCCGAAAATGAAGAGCTGCTTGAACCCGGCCGGCGTCGATATCGCTCGCCAGTTGCAGAATGCTGCTCGTGCGCTTGCTCGGCGGCAACGAGCGGAGGAGCAACGTCGTCCCGAGATTTTTCAGCGCGGCGTTCATCGCGTAAACCATGAGCTGCACCACGACCGGCTGATGCGGGCCGGCCACGACCAGGCTGGCGCCCGGCTTCGAGATCAAATCCTGGGCCGCTTCGTCGAGCCAGCGGGCGTCGTATTTCTGGGTCTTGGTCGGCGCCTTTAAGGTAATGAGAACGGAAGAGAGGTCCGAATCCTTGGTCGCGACGGCGATCTTGCTCGCCAGCGCATGGGTGATCGCCGGGATCTGGCTCGCCGGGTAACGCAAACGATGATCGGCCATCGCGCCGGTCAGCGTGAAGTGATTCTCGACGACGTAGAGCCGATTCATCGAATCCTTGGCCTCGCGCACGCGGCGCCGCGAAGTGAAGCCGCGAATCGAAGCGAGATCGCCTTCGCCGCAATTCAGGAAATCGCTGTCGAGCGCGAAAATAACGTCGGCTTTGTCGAACTGCGGAATGAGTCGCGTGTTGTCGCCAAAGCTGATCTGGGTCGAAAAATGCTGCGCCTCGCTCAGGAGCGGATCGTAAACGCACCAGCGCATCTGCGGAAACTGTTTCTGGAGCTCGCTCGCGCAGTCGTTCGCGCGTCGGCGAGTGCGTTTCCTCGACGAGAAAGGCGAGGCCGGCCCCGCCGTTCGCCGCCATCTTCGGCCGCAGCTCGGCGAGGTATTTTTCAAACGCCGCGCGATCGGACAGCTTATTCTTCTGCACGAAACGCTTCGAGCGCGAAGGATCGTAAAGATCGAGGAGCGACGCCTGAGCGAAGGCATCCGTCGCCCCGTCACTATCGGGCTGGAGCGGGTTGCCTTCGATCTTGATCGGCCGACCGTCCACCGTCGAGACGACGAGCGGCATCGCGCCGTAACGCCGCGGCATCGCGGTTGCGTAATAGAGCGGTTTCCCCGGAATGACCCACTCCGCGCTCTTCGTAAAGGGCACCAAGTGCATCTCGGGTTTGCGACAGCTGTTCAACCCGAAACCGGCGAGTGCCATCGAGGCGCCCATCAACTTCAGGAAGCTGCGGCGCGATACTTCGTCGCCGGTCAACTCGGCCGCGCCTGCGGGAAATTCCCGTTCCAGCCAGTCGCGAAATTCCGGCGTGTCGCTCAACTCGCCGAGACTGCGCCAGTATTGTTTCCCGGTTTGCGACGGAGGCCGGATGTTGGAAGAACGCGTTTCATCGGTGGCACCCCTGGCAATTTGTCGGCGGCTTCACGTTCCACCGCTGTTTCAACGTCAGGCCGATCTCTTCCTGGGTGAGATGTTTCTTTTTCGACCAGTCTTCGTTCACCCCGGCGGGTTTCCCATATTTCGCGACGAATGCCGCCGGATCCACGTCCGCCGGTTTCCAATTCAGATTGGTGATCTGATCTTCCGGTCGCAGAAATTTCTCCGGAGCGCGATGGCATTCGAGGCACCAGGCCATGCTGAGAGGTTTGGCATCGTAGACCACCGGCATGTGATTAACCTCGCCGTGGCAGCTATAGCAACTGATCCCGCGATTCACATGCGCGGAGTGATTGTAATAAACGTAATCCGGCGTGCGATGAATCTGCACCCACGGCACCGGCTGGCCGGTCGTCCAGCTCGATCGCACCGGCTCGAGTTTCGGATTCTCCTTTTGCACCTGCGTGTGGCAGTTCATGCAGACCTGGGTGTCGGGAACGTTCGAGTGCGCGGCGACCTCGACCGCGTTGTGGCAATAACGGCAATCCATTCCCAGCTGCGTGACGTGCAGATCGTGCGGGAAAGGCACCGGCTGGGTCGGCATGTATCCGACGCGCGTGTATTTCGGCGTGTCGTAATACCAGGTCGCGCCGACCAGCGCCGTCACGATCACGATGCCGCAGATCATGATCTTGAGTGGGAGCCAGTTGGTCCAGCGCGGAAAAAAATTCGCCATAACGAAATCAGCGGAGACTAAACCGGCACGCGAAGCGGCCGCCAAGCGGTAAACGCGCGAGCTGGAATGAAAGGTAGTGGCGGCTTCAGAAATGAAAAACGGGTTTTGATTGGATCGCCTGAGGTGCGCGAGTGGCCAATTCTATAAACGGTCGTTTGCTTGGCAAAAGAATTTTGGCGAAAGGATGCAGAATTTTCTTTTGTTGCGCGCGCCTTCCAGCAGAAGGGCGTTTTCGGACTACAACCCGCCAGGCGGACCAGTCTGAATCCGACGCCGGCTGGCCGCGAGAAGGATTCGATTTTCGCTCCACCGAAGATCGGCGCGGAACAGCGCCGGTCGGTGCAAACGAAAGCCGCGGCTTGGTCGAATGAGGGATATTCCACGTCGGGACCCGAAATCCGACCAGGGTTGCCAGTGGATCGTTGCCGGCTGAGGAGTGCTCGCCAAAGTAAGCGACGTGATCGCGCCTAACGACAACGCCAGGATGATTGCACGCGTCACTTTCGAACTTCCACCGGCTCGGAACGTCATCCCGAAAAAGAGTTGGATGGCAAGAATCTTGCCCGCATTCAGGAGCGAATTCGTCGGCTCCCCTTCTCCGCGTGGCGTTTGAAATATTTGCCGATGAGCGCATCGAGCGAAAACGCGCCCGGCCCAAAAACGAAGATGATCACGACCGCAAAGAGAAAGAGAAATTCGTCTGCCGTGACGAATTTGTCCGGATCGCTGAAGATGGCGCGAACGCGATCGATGTCGGCGGTGAGATACGCGACAGTAAGCAGAATCATGAGCGGAACGGAAATCAGCCGCGTGGCCAAACCGATGAGCAGAAGCAATCCGCCGAAGCATTCCACGCTGCCGGCCAGGACGGCCTGGGCATGAGGGAAGGGAATTCCGAGGCTTTCGAAGAATTGCGTGGGCTTCGCCAGATCCATCAGCTTACCCTTGCCGGTGAGAAAAAATTGCCAGCCCCAGAAAAGTCGAATGAGCGAGGAGCACGGGCGACCGCAAGGCGCTTCCGAGCGCGATCAACCAGCGGTAGAATTTTTCCACGAGCGCGCTCATTTTTTCGGCCGGCAAAACCAGCCGAGCGCAGACCAGTCGTGAAACCATTCCTGAATTTGCCGGGTCCAGTCGATGTCGGTTCGGGTCGATTTCGCGAGCGCGGCAACGCAGGCTTTTTCCACCGTCCTGCCTTTCTGCAATCCCTGCAAAATGGCAAAGGCCTCCGGCTCGAGCCGCTTGTAGTAAAGCATGTTGTCGTAGCGATGGACGACGAGATAAACACGCTCCCGTTTCGGCCGGCGGACCGGACGTTTGCGCCGGGTGGTTTGCGGCATCGCCTCGAAGGTGTTGCTCGCTTCGTCCCGCAGGACAGTCGCCTTCGCGCTTTTTCACCGCGAGGAGGAACTTGTCGACCGCGTAATTCAATTCGAGGAGCGAGAGATACGGCTGCAGTCCAAGCCGCAGTTTCGAAGGCGCCGTATCGAGCACATCGTCGGTCGTGATTTTCGGCTGGGCGGCATCATCAAACGCCACCACCTGCGCCCATTCGAAGCGGGCCATGTCGAGTGCCAACTCTTCGTTAGGCGCGATCCATTGCGGTTCCTCGCGGAGGAATTTTTCCAGCCGCTGCCCGAGGTTGCGAAGGGTGAAAGAGGCGGAGGGATATTTCGCCAGATAAGCGGTGGCGAGTTTCAGGAACTTCCGCTCGCCGACGATCGCGCGCAGCCCGGGGTAGTCGTCGTAGAGACAATCGAGGACGCGGAACCAGTAAACGCGGTTGTAAATCTCGAGCCGCTCGAAGGAGCTGAGCCGATCGTTAGGCTTGATGAACTGCGGCGGCGACGGCGCTCGTCGTGCGGCCGTCGGTCCAGCGCGTTTGCATCCCGTCGCGCGAGTTGAGCGGGCGAAAGATGGCCGAGGCCATCAGCCTTTGCAGCTTCTTCAACTCCGCCCGCGAACCGACATTGTAGCGGCGCTCGATGAGCGCCGGCGTTCTGCGCTTTGGTGCTGCTTTTCGTCGGTCTGATCGCTTGCGGCGGTCATAGACCGCCGCCACGACGACGCTTGCGAGCTCCGTTAGGCCGCTGCGGTTTCGAATTGTTTTTCGACAAACTGATTCGCCTTCAGCGCCTCCTGGTGGACTTCGTCGAAGCTCGGGATGCGATCGTCCCACTCGAGCAGGGTCGCAGTCCGCCCGACTCGCTTGATCGCGTGCGCGTAGAGCTTCCAGACCGGATCGAGCACCGGATGATCGTGCGTATCGAGAATGTATTTCTCGAACTTCGAATGCCCCGCGATGTGAATCTGCCCGACGCGATGAGGCGGGACGTTGTTCAGATATTCGTAGGGATCGAAATTGTGATTCTTCGACGAGACATAAATGTTGTTCACGTCGAGCAGAATCCCGCAGTCGGCCCGCTCGACCACTTCGGAGAGAAATTCCCACTCCGTCATTTCCGAGGCGTGAAATTCCGCGTAGCTGCTCACATTCTCGACGCAGATCGGCACCTCGAGAAAATCGCTCGCCTCGCGAATGTTGGCGGCGGTCGCTTTGGCGGCGGCGAATGTGTAAGGCATCGGCAGCAGATCATGCGTGTAGCGTCCGTCCACGCTCCCCCAGCAAAGATGATCGCTCAGCCAGGGCGTATTCGTCCGCCTGACGAGTCGCTTTATTTTCTTCAAGTGCTCGCGACTGAGTCGGTCGGCCGAGCCGAAATACATCGCCACGCCGTGCTGCACGACGCGGTATTGCTCGAGAATCTGGTCGAGCACTTCGAGCGGACGGCCGCCATCGACCATGAAATTTTCCGAGATGATCTCAAACCAATCGACGACCGGCTTCTTTTCCAGAATGTGGCGGTAATGCGGCACGCGCAGGCCGATTCCGATGCCGTAGTCGTTGAAATTGTTAAATGAATTGGCGGGCATGATCTCAAGAGAGAAGGAGAAGCGGAGGATAGGACTCCGGCTCTCCAGCAACTCGCGCAAATTTGCGCGAAGGCGTTCGCCTTAGTTTGAGGGGCTCGCGGCCGGATGGCTGCCGTCGGTCGCACAGCCGCCTTTTCCTTTGCAGGAATTCTTGCCTTTGCAGCCGTTGTCGCCGGTCTTGCAACCGCCTTTGCCTTTACAGGAGTTCTGTCCTTTGCAGGAATGAACGTCCTTGGTCTCATCGCTCATTTGCTTGAGCGAGACGCCGGCCTTGTTGGTGACATTGGCGGCATGCGCCTGGACGGCGAACGATCCGCTCATTAAGCCGGCGATTGCAGCGCCGGCGAGGATTGTCTTCGATTTCATGTTTGTTCCTTTTGTTTGTTTTCTTACCCGAGCCCGGAGATTCCCCGAATCATTCGAGGCCGGTGCGGATAAAATCGATGGGGGCGGACCGAATTGCCTGGCTGGGTAAGCGACATGTCCGAATGGGAGAGGATCATGAGTGGATTATTCCCGGGCACCAGATAACGCGGTCTGACTAACGCTGGTTGGCGAATGATTCGTTTATCATGGGGTGGTCGGATTCATCGCATAGCAAAAAACCATCATTCCGGCATAATTGCTTTGCGGATGTCAGCGAGAGGCGCATCGTCGTGCAGGATGACGGTTGCGCCCTGACGTTCGATGCCGAGTTTGTGCCAAAGCTGATCGAGATCCACCGGATGCGGTGCGCTCCGCATCTGAGTGTAAAGCTCCTGCAAGACTGATACGCCGGTCGCGTCGTCGCCGATCCGCAACGCGCGCTCCAGATTCCAATCGGAAGAGATGGTGCCGCCCGCCTCGAGAATTCCGCGCAATGCATCTCTCAAGCCTTTCGCATTGGCGGTCCGCCGATGAATTTCCACATCGGCCAGCAAACAGAAGAGCGCGCCGCCCCAGTAGGTCCTTCCCCAGGTATGAGTGAAATCGAGTCCGCGGTCGCCCGTCTCGGGCAGCCCCTGCGGCAGATCGCGCACGAGGTCGGACCAAACCTGTCGCGCCTGCAAATTGCCGATCTGCACCCGGGCGATCGGTTCGACGTAAGTCGCCAGTCCCTCCTCGATCCAGTGATGCTCATCCGGCACACTCGGAAACGCGAGATGCACCATCTCGTGGGTCATGAGCCAGTCGGAGTTGAAAGCGCGCTGCGCTGGTCGAACGACCGACCGAGACCGTGATCACTCCGCCATTGCGCGTGCCAAATGTTTTCCCGGAATCGATCCGATTACCCTCGACCGCGCGAATCCGCACGAAAACGTGAGGGACGGGAAAACGCCCATAGTATTTCGTGACCGCGCCGGCGGCGGTCGCAACCCACTCCCGAGTCAGAGCCCTCGGGAAATCAGAATCGTCCTCCGGAAAAACGATCTCAATCCTGCCGCCGCCGATCTCGATCGGCACGGCCGCCGCCGATGCTTGAGGAAACGGCGTGCCGAGGAAAATCACGCCGAGCGCACAACCGCAAGGAAACCATCCTGACACGATTCGTCTATCCCGCATCTTGGCGACGCGAGCGAGCGAAAGTTGTTATCGTTAGGCGAAGGCCCTCGCTAGCGCGAAGGCTCGTAGTCTTCGGGGTGTGATTGCGGGGCGGGGCGGACCCTGGCTCGCCCATCGGACGCGCCTCGTCATGTCGCCGCTCGCGGCCGCGACCCCCGCGTCCACCGCGCCGATCGCCACGATCGCCTCGACGACCCCGGTCGCCTCGATCGGCATGTCGCTCGCCGCCGTCGACTCGCTCCACATCGCCGCTCACTGGTGCGCCAGTCTCGATTTCGCCGCGCTCCTTGAGGGCCGCTTTGCGCGAGAGTTTCACTCGCCCCTTGTCGTCGATGCCGATGCATTTCACCCAGATCATCTCGCCAATCTTGGCGACGTCTTCGGTCCGGTTGACTCGGAAATCAGCCAGCTCGGAAATGTGGACGAGGCCGTCCTTGCCCGGGAAAACTTCGACGAAAGCGCCGAATTCTTTGATCGAAACGACGCGGCCGTGATAGGTCTGGCCGACCTCGATTTCCTTCGTCATGCCGCCGATGATTTCCTTCGCGCGGGCCATGCTCTCGCCGCTCGTCGCGTAGATGTGAACCGAGCCGTCGTCTTCGATGTTAATCTCCGCGCCGGTCTCAGCCACGATGCCCTTGATCGTTTTGCCGCCCGGTCCGATGAGCGCGCCGATCTTCTCGGGATTGATCTTGATCGTCTCGATGCGCGGCGCGTATTTGCTCAGCGATTCGCGCGGCTTGTCGAGCGCTTCGGCCATGATGCCGAGGATCTTTGTCCGCGCGTCTTTGGCGCGATGAATCGCTTCGCCCAGAATCTTGTGGCTGACGCCCGGGAGCTTGAGATCGAGCTGGAAACCGGTGATGCCATCCTTGGTTCCGCAAAGTTTGAAATCCATGTCTCCGAAATGGTCTTCGGAGCCGATGATGTCGGTCAGCAAATTGTAGCGCTTCAGGTTGCCGCTCTCGTCGTTCTCGGTCACGAGACCGACAGAGATTCCCGCGACCGGCGTCTTGATCGGAACGCCGGCATCCATCAGCGCGAGCATTCCGGAGCAAACGCTCGCCATCGAAGTCGAGCCGTTGGATTCCATCACTTCGCTCGTGATGCGGATTGCATAACGAAAATCTTCTTCGTTCGGCACGACCGGCTCGACCGAACGCTCGGCCAATGCTCCGTGGCCGATTTCGCGCCGGCTCGCGCCGCCGAAGCGGCCGGTCTCGCCGACGCTGAAGGGCGGGAAGTTGTAATGCAAAAGGAAACGCTTCGAGGTTTCGCCGCCGCCGTAGGCGTCGATGTTCTGCGCTTCTTCGATCGGCGCGAGCGTGGCGAGCGCCATCGCCTGCGTTTCGCCGCGCTGGAAAATGGCCGAACCATGGGCGCGCGGGAGAACGCCGACTTCGCAGGTGATCTTGCGCAGATCCTCGTAGCCGCGGCCGTCGATGCGCTTTTGCTTGTCGAGAATGTTGCTGCGGAAGGATTTTTTCTGGACGTAATCGAACGCCTGGTTGATCGCGAATTTGTCGGCCTCCGGAAATTTTTCGAGCACCGCCGCCTTCACTTCGTCGCGCAAACCGCTGACCGCTTTGCTCCGAGCGACTTTGCCTTCGGTATAGAGCGCAGCTTCGATCCGATCGCCCGCCACGCGGTCGGCGATCTCGAGGATTTCCGGTTGCACTTCGAGCAACGGCATCTCGCGCTTCGGCTTGCCGACCTGGGCCGCGAGTTCCTTTTGGATGCGGATCATTTCGCGGGCGTGTCCATGGGCAAATTCGAGCGACTTGATGAACTCCTCTTCCGGCAGTTCGTCGGCGGCGCCTTCGATCATGATGATGTCGTTCTCGGTGCCGACGTAAACCAGATCGAGATCGCTCTGCTCGCGCTCGGCGTGGGTCGGGTTGGCGATGAACTCGCCGTTGACGCGACCGACGCGCACGGCGCCGATCGGGCCGTTGAACGGAATGTCGGAAACGCAGAGCGCGGCCGAGGCGCCATTGATCGCGAGAATATCGGGATCATTTTCGCCATCGGCGCTGAGCAGGATCGAGATGATCTGCGTGTCGTAAAGATAACCCGCCGGGAAGAGCGGCCGGAGCGGCCGATCGGTCATGCGCGAGGTGAGCGTTTCCTTTTCGCTTGGGCGACCTTCGCGTTTGAAATAGCCGCCGGGAAATTTCCCGACGGCCGCCGCTTTTTCGCGATAATCGACGGTGAGCGGAAACCAATCCTGGCCTTCCTTCAGGGAGGTGGCCGAGACGGCACTGGTCAGGACGATGGTTTCGCCGCAGGAGACGATGACGGAGCCGTCGGCGAGCTTGGCAATTTTGCCGGTTTCGATGTTGATTTGCGTGGACCCGATTTGGGCCGTGACCTTGTGTTGCATACTTGCTTTCTGGATGTGCGAAATCCAGGCCGGTCACCCTGATTGTAGGTTTTAACCCCGAAAGCGTTCGGGGCTAAAACCTATACTCAAGGTGCACTGACGGCCTGGTCGCCGGTTGTGTTCTTGGTTTCGCCAATGGCTCGAGCGGCGCGCGACGAACGCGAGCTGCGCCAGAGATTGCCTGCGGTTACTTCCGCAGGTTCAACTTCTCGATCACGCTCTTGTAGCGGTCGTTTTTCGACCGGCTCAGGTAATCGAGAAGGCTCCGGCGCGTGGCGACCATCTTGAGGAGGCCGCGGCGCGAGGAATGATCTTTGGCGTGACTCTTCAGGTGTTCCGTCAGCTGCGCGATCCGGCGGGTGAGGAGTGCAACTTGCACATCCGCGCTGCCGGTATCTTTTTCGTGGAGCTGGAACTCCTTCATATCCATCGTGTCACTGCTTTCTGCCATAAACGAAGGCCGGACTGTAGATGAAGTTCGACGAATCGCAAGCCGCCATGTAGAACGTTTCGAACCTGCGGGAATGCCTAGTGTTAACGCATAGCCCGACTGGCTGAGGACCGTGGCCCGAAACCTGTGCAAGCCTCTGCGAATCGCTTCTACATTCGCCCGCGGCGCTGATAGAAATGGTAGCGATCGAGGATCGACTCGACGTATTTCTTTGTCCCGGGAAATCAATATTCCGTTGAAACGCCTTGGCCGAGATCGGTTGCGTACCGTCGCCACCGGCCCAGCGTTGCGCGCGGCTCGCGCCGGCATTGTACTCGGCGAGCGCGAACGGTGTCGGATCGTGCACCTCTTGCCAATGCAACATCGCGCGACGCAAATACCATGTGCCGGCCTCGAGATTCGTTTTCGGATCGAACAATTCTTCGACCCGAAAATTTTCGATTCGATGCTCCTGCGCCCAATCGCGGGCTGCGATCTCACTCACCTGCATCAGCCCGCGTTCGCCGGCCGCACCGAGCTTTTGCGGATCGAACCGGCTCTCCCGCCAGACGACCGCCTTCACCAACATCGGGTCGAGTTGGTTGGCCGTCGCGACCGCGTGGATCAGCTGATCGTATTGCTGAAAGCGCGCCGGGCTCAGCCACTCATAGCAGCGTGTAAAACGGATCGCCCGAGCGCCAGGCAAACAAGGCCAGGCCGACCGCTGCCGCAAACAGGAGACAGATGATCAGCTTGAAAAGAAATCGGATCATCGGCTCAGCTCGGCGAACTTCGCAGACGAAACCGCATCGCCGCTGGATAAGTTCGCCGGCGCACGGAAAGTCACGACCAGAATCAATTCACGCCCGGCAGGCGTGAGCAATCAAATTTCCGCATGTCCGCCTTCGTCCGAGTCATCGTCGACCGCTCGATCCGTCGCGAGCTGGATTACAGCGTGCCCGAAGCGCTGGCCGATAAGGTCGTCGGTCGGCTCGCGCGTTCGCGTTCCCTTTCGCGACAAATCGCTTCTCGCCACGGTCGTCGCGACGCTCGACGAAAGCCCGGCCGAAGGAATCAAACCGATCGATGGCCTTGCTCGGCGAAAAGCCCGTCCTGAGCGCGAGCCTGATCGAGCTGGCCCGCTGGATGGCGAACTACTACTGCTGCCCGGTTGAAACCGTGATGCGAAGTCTGCTTCCGCAGGTCATCCGCAGCGCGAAGATCGGCTGGAAGAAACAGCTTTTCGTTAGTCCAGCCCGCAGCGCGACCCCGGAGGAGATTGAGAAACTGCGCAAGCGCGCGCCGCGTCAGGCGGAATTGCTGGAAGCGATCGCGCAACTCCCCGAGCCGATGCCGGCCGTCGATCTCCTGCGCCAGACTTCGCTCGACAATTCCACCCTCCGCGCACTCGTTAGGCGCGGCTTCGTCGAACTGCGCGAGCAAGCCGTGGAGCGCGATCCGCACGGCACGGAGGAATTCGTTGCCGATGCCGAACTGGCGATGAACGAAGAACAGACTGCGGCCCTGAAGTTAATCGAAACCGCACTCGAAAATCCCGAAACGCACCCGCCGATTCTCCTCCACGGCGTGACCGGCAGCGGCAAGACGGAAGTTTATCTGCAGGCGATCCGCGCCACGCTCGCGCGCGGCAAGACGGCGATCGTGCTCGTCCCGGAAATCTCGCTCACCCCGCAAACGGTCGAGCGTTTCAAGAGCCGCTTCGCCGCGCAGCCGGACATGGTGGCCGTCCTGCACAGTCATCTGTCGGAAGGCGAGCGGCACGATGAATGGCACAAGCTGCATTCCGGGCGGGCGCGGATCGTGATCGGCGCGCGCAGCGCCGTCTTCGCGCCGCTCGAAAATCTCGGGCTGATCGTGGTCGATGAAGAACACGAGACCTCCTACAAACAGGAGGAGGCGCCGCGCTACCACGCCCGCGATGTCGCCGTCGTTAGGGCGAAGATCGAGAAATGCGTCGTCGCTTCTCGGGACCGCCACGCCCTCGCTCGAAAGCTACGACAACGCGACGCGCGGCAAGTATGTGCTCAGCACGCTGACCCAGCGGGTCGATCAATGTCAGATGCCGCTGATCCGGATCGTCGATCTGCGGCAGGAACGGCGGAAGGAAAAGGCAGCCGCCATCCTGTCCGAGAAGCTGCGGACGCGATCGGCGATCGCCTGGAGAAAAAAGAGCAAACCATCCTGTTTCTCAACCGCCGCGGTTTCTCCACCTCGCTCCTTTGCAGCAACTGCGGGAAGGCGCGCGACTGCCCGAATTGCAGCGTCGCCCTCACCTTTCATCGCAGCAACGCGCGTCTCAGCTGTCACCTCTGCGGACACAGCGCGGCGGTGCCGAAGCGCTGCCCGGAGTGCGGCGAGGACGCGCTCATCTACGCCGGCTTCGGCACCGAAAAAGTGGAGGCGAACGTTTCCGCGATCTTCCCCAAAGCCGTCGTGAAGCGAATGGACGCCGATTCGATGACGCGCAAAGACGCCTATCGCGAAACGCTCCACGCCTTTCGCGCGGGCAAGATCGACATCCTCGTCGGCACCCAGATGATCGCCAAAGGCCTGCACTTCCCGAACGTCACTCTGGTCGGAATCATCAACGCCGATCTCGCGCTGCACCTGCCCGATTTCCGCGCCGGCGAACGGACCTTCCAACTCCTCACCCAGGTCGCCGGCCGGGCCGGCCGCGGCGAAGAGCCGGGCGAAGTCTTCGTGCAGACCTACACGCCCTTTAGTCCGTCGATTCAGTTCGCGCGCCACCATGATTTCGCCGGCTATTTCGAGCAGGAGCTGGAATTTCGCGAGCGCTGCGATTTCCCGCCCTTCAAGCATGCCGTCCTCATCACCGTGCGCTCCGAGCACGAAGCGCGCGCCAGCTTTTCCGCGGAAACGCTCGCGCGCCGCCTGCGAGAAGCGCTGCCCGAGGAATTCACCCTCGGCGCCCCCGCGCCGGCGCCGCTCGAAAAACTCCAAGGTCATTATCGCTTCCACATCCTCCTGCGCGGCGAAGCGATCATGCGTTTGAGCCGCTTGATTCGCGAAACGCTCGACAAGCTCCCCTTCCCCGAAGACGTCGCGGTCGCCGTCGACGTCGATCCCTACCAGCTTCTCTAGCGGTGGGCGCGAAGAAAATGCCGCACTAATCGAGCGCGGCGATGAGACAGTCGAAGAATGGAGCTTGCGTGGGCTTGATTTTCTTGCGGGCGAGTTTTTCGGCAAAGAATTCCGCGCGATCAATTTCCGGGAAACTTTGCATCTGGCCGGAGCGTGGTGGCCACTCCAACTCGAAAGTGTTGGAGCACTGGACAAAGCCCGGTGGTAAATCACCTTCCACGGCCCAGGCATGGACAATCTTTCCGCCCTTTTGCTTGATCGTGCCGAGGGGGAGATAAGGGCCCTTCGGTTCCAGGCCAACCTCCTCAGCAAATTCGATCCGCGCGCGCGTCAATAGGTCTTCGCCCGGCGCAGCTTCGCCTTTGGGGATTGTCCAGTGGCCGTTGTCCTTGTGAACAAAAAGCGGCCCTCCGGGATGGGCGAGGAGAAATTCAATTTTGTCGCCGCGGCGACGAAACATGAGGATGCCGGCGCTGGTGCGGGAGCGCGGTGACATGAGACGAATGCAGAAGCTCGTTTCGGAGATTTGCTAGGCGGTTATTCGACGACAACGCCCTGCCAGAACGCAACCCGGTCCTTAATGTTGGCGGCCGCCTCCTTCGGCTCCGGATAGTACCAGGCTGCTCCTTCGTTGACCGCGCCGTCGACCGCGATGTCGTAGTAACTCGCTTCGCCCTTCCAAGGGCAATGCGTGTGTTTGTCGCTCACCCGGAAATATTCGCGGCGAATCGAGTCAGCCGGGAAGTAATGGTTTCCCTCCACGACGACGGTGTCGTCGCTCTCCGCGATAGTCTTGCCGTGCCAGGTTGCTTTCATGGTTTGCCTTTCGTTCGGTTGCCGAGCTATCCTCGGGCGATCCGTCGCACTCCGTCAATCAGTCGCTCGATTTCTTCGCCGGTCGTGTAGCAGGCGCAGCCAGCGCGGACCAACCCGTCGCTCCTCAAGCCCAGTCGCTCGACGACCGTGGCCGCGTAAAAGTCTCCATTCGAAACAAAGAGCGCCCTGTCGGCCAAACGCCGAGCTACGTCGGCGGACGAAACGCCTGCGATCGTGAAGGCGATCGTCGGTGTCCGCAGCTCGCCCGGAGACGGACCGAAAAGATCTACGCCCTCGATCTCACTCAGACCATCCCAAAGCTGCCTAACGAGTTCATCGCCCCGCTCGTGCAATTTCGAAAAAGCGGCATTCAACGATGCGCGGCGTGTCTCCCTCGGGTAAAGTGAGGCAAGAAAATCAACCGCCGCCGCCGCACCCGCGATTCCTTCGTGGTTCTGGGTTCCGGTTTCGGCGCGTTCCGGCGGGTCGTCAGGGGCGGGCGCCAGTTTCGGAAAATCGAGCGACGCGAGAAGATCATGTCGTCCATAAAGGACTCCGATGTGCGGCCCGTAGAACTTATAGGCCGAGCAGCTTAGGAAATCGCAATCCATCTCATGCACGTCCACGAGCCGGTGCGGCGCATAATGCACCGCGTCGACGAAAATCTTCGCACCCACGGCGTGAGCCATTTCCGCTGCGCGCCGAACGTCGGTGATGGTGCCGAGGGCATTCGAGGCGGCCCCGATCGCGACCAGTTTGGTGCGCGCATTGAGTTGGCGGTCGAGGTCGTCCAAATCGAGTTGTCCCGTCTCCGGCATCATCTTCGCCATCCGCACCGTGACGCCGCGTTCCTTCTCCAAGGCGCGCCAGGGAGCGACGTTGGCGTGGTGATCCAATTCCGTTACGACGATTTCGTCGCCGCCTCTCGTAGGAACGTCCCAACGCTCGCGCGAGATGGAAGGTGAGCGTTGTCATGTTTGCGCCAAACACGATTTCGTTAGGCGCAGCATTCAAGAAATCGGCCAGCGCAGATCGGGCCCCAAAAATAATGGCGTCAGTCTCGACGCTGGTCGGGAAACGCCCAGTGAGTGTTGGCGTTGTGGTGGAGCAGGTAGTCGCGCATCGCATCGACGACCGCGGTTGGAACCTGGGTCCCGCCGGGTCCGTCGAAGTAGGCGACTGGATCCTTCCCGTGGAGACGACGCAGAGCAGGAAAATGGTGCCTGATGGCGGCAATGGGAGCCACCGGTAGATCAGTTTGATTCATTGAGTGGACTATGTTTACGAGTCGCACCCGGGGCAATCACTCGTTTGAGAGCGACCCTGAGACTAAAAGAAAAGGCCAGCGACCGTCCATGCAGTCGCTGGCCCTTCAAACCGGACCTATTCGAAACCTAATAGTTTTTAATGGCCTGAACTGTTGGCCGTCTGCGCAGCCACGTGGTAGATCTCCACCAGCCCTACGCCAGTCGTGCCATCTTTGCCGCTCACAGTTGCCGTGTAAAGGCCGCTAACGAGATTGGCGAAAACGGCCGACTCACTGGCGTCACTTGGAGCAAGGCCGGCCGCCTTCACCTCGACAGAATAATTATCAGCAGGTGGATCCGTCTCCCAATTATCGTTCATAGCGATCACGTCTCCGTTACCGTTTCGAAGTTCGAGGACTGGATCAGCCAAGGGGTCGGTGATACCGAAGGCCGCCAGGGAGGGACCGAGCGCACGCACCACGACGGCGGCGTCAGAACCGCCCACTGGGCCTACAATGACGCCACCAATCATGACATTCGCATCTGTCCCGACGAGCCCACGCGTGCTCAGGTTACCCAGCTCACCCGCGACCGCAGGATCGTCCAGGTCATAGATCTCGATCAAAGCCACACCGGTTCCACCATCCTTGCCACTGACGACTGCCGTGTAGAGAGAGGGAGGCAGAGTTGTGATAATGGCGGACTCGAGCGGATTGGTCGGATCGAGACCGTGGCCGATGACCCCGTGGTTGTCGTTTGTCGCGATGATGGCTCCGGTGGAGTCATGCAACTCCAGGACTGGATCTGCCAAGGGGTCGGTAACACCGAAGGCCGCCAGGGAGGGACCGATCGCACGAATGACGACCAATTTAGGATCGGTGCCGGTGATGATGAAGCCGCCAATCCCAAGATTGACACCAGTTTCCACGTCCACTCGAGTCGAGAGGTTTTGGGCCTTGCCTGCCGCCGGGGTCGCGTTCGCAGTCGTGAACGTGGCATCCGCGCCATTAGATGTCCCGTTAGCATTCGTGGCCGTCACGCGAAAGTGATACACCGTGGCGGCGCTCAAGCCGGTCAATCCCGCACTTACCGGCACTGCGGTAAACCCGCTGCCGGCACTCGTACTCGTAGTCGTGCTGCCGTAGCTGGTCGTCAAACCATACTGAAAGTGATAAGTCGTTGCACTGCCAGCTGGATTGACAGTCCCATTCAAGGTCGCGGTCGTGTCGCCAATATTTGAAGCAACCCCGGTAACTACGATGGGCGGAATCGTGTCGGAGATTCCCGCAGTAAATGATCCATCTAAGCCATTAACTGTTCCCCCACTATTCGTCGCCGTTAGGCGAAAGTGATACAACGTTCCGGGGATCAAGCCTGTCAATGCCGCACTCACCGGCACTGCTGTAAACCCGCTGCCGGCACTGGTAGAGGTGGTAGTGCTGCCGTAGGCGGTCGTCAAACCATACTCAAAATGATAGGTCGTTTCGCTGCCGGACGGATTGACCGTGCCATTCAACGTCGCCGTCGTATCGGTAATTTCTGAAGCGAGCCCGGTAACTACGACGGGCAAGGGCGTCGCGCTGGCACTTTGGAAAACTAGATAATTGGGCATTCCCGCTGCGGCCACGAACGATGTCACAACCCCCTCGAGCGAGATCTGGGAAATAATGCCGGTCGCTGTATCGGCCACATAAAGGAAGCCAACTTTATCGGTATCACCGCCAAACCTCGCCGGCCGAAAATCCATCCCCGTGGGTTGGGTAAAACCGGAAGCGAACAAAGTCTGCGTTCCGCCGACGGGTTCAACCTCGATAACCGATCCGCTATCGGTGGAGACAAATAGATTGCCCACCGTGTCCGTGCTTGCGGCTCTACTGCCGTCAGCCGAAAAATCGAAGTCGGTAATCGTTCCGCTTGGGGGAGGGGCTATTTCGCGGACGAGCGGCCCATTGCAGATGTATTTGTACAAGTCCCGTTTGATTATTTAGCCCGTGTACAGCCAAGCCCATAGGAGTGGGAATGACTTGCAAAATAGTTGGTGGCCCACCATCCACCGGCATGCGGAGAACGCGACCCCCACCATTTTCCGAAACGAGAATGGCCGATCCATCAAAGGCCAATCCTTGGGGATTGTTCAATCCGGTCCTAAATGGGACTCTGCTGCCCCCCACCGAAAGATCGTATTTGAAAATCGTTCCTGCGCCAGCGGTGCCATCCCCCGCATCTGCAACATAGAGATTCGGGGAACCATTGGCCCCCGGCGCGAAGGTAATGCCCTGCGGACTGGTCAATCCAGTATCAAAAGACGTGCCGGCGCCTGTCGGATCGTAAACTGTGACCGACCCAGTGGCTAAGTCGGTAACGAAAAGACTGCCAGCCTCCGTGGCGAACAACGACGACGACGATATGGTGAGTCCTGCGCTGACAATCACTGCGAGCCTGAGCTTCGAAAATAGGGCGTAAGCAGCCCGCTTGTTATATGGAAACATAGGTGTTTTTTCTATTTGGAGTGTTTAGCCTCTGGGTTTTTGGTCAGTCGGATTGTGTTTTTTATACTGAGTGTATTTTCAAACAACGGCGATAATGATTCTTCTGGTTACAATTGTCTATGATTTTCTGCCGCGCTTCCTCCCGGTTGCGGAACGAGGCTGTTGGGACGGGCGTTGTATTTTTTTGCCTACCCTCCACGCTCTCATCCGGCCTCCCGGTAGCGATTTTGATGCCACATGGCCCTCCTTGCAGAGCCAAAATTCAGGCACTAAGTAAAACAGGCATTAGTTTGTTGGCCTCGGCCGGCCGGGAATCTGCCGTCTTTGAACCGAGTGTCGAGCTTTTTTTTGGCAATCGCTGGCTGCGCACGGAAACAGCGAACTGCACGACAAGCGGGAAACCACCGTTCTCTAGCTTGAGACTCGGGGCGGAATTTGTTTGATTGTCAGCGCAAGCTCGCCGGCGCATTCTTATCCATTATGAATCCTCAGGTGCAAATCGAGACCGCCACGCAACTCGCCGTCTTTCTTGGGAACCGCCCCGGCGCCCTTGCACGCGTCTGTAGCGAACTCGCCGCCGCGGAGATCAACATTCACGCCCTCGCCACCTCCGACACGATCGATCACGCCGTCGTCCGTATGGTCGTGAGCAACCCAACCAAGGCCCTGATGATCCTCGGTGAACGGGGCGTGCTCGCTCTCGAGAACGACGTCCTGATGATCGAAAGCAACAACGAACCCGGCACACTTGCCACAATCGCCGAACGGCTGGCCAAGGCGAGCGTCAATATCGAGTACGCCTACCTCGCCACCACCGCAAAATCGCAAACCGGGCTCATGATTCTGCGACCCTCGAATGTTGAAAAAGCGCTCCGCGCGCTACATGATCTCTAGCGCAGGGCGCTTCGGCGGGAAGAAAAACCTAACGAGCTTGTTTGGTGCGGAAAATTTTAACCGCGAGCAACCCAGCGAGGATCCCGAAAATTCTGCGACTAGAACCACCGATCCTTCAACCTTTCCAATATGAAAATCGAGGCGCTGCGCGCGGTACCGCTCTTCCGCGCGCTCGACGACGAAGCGGCTAACGAACTGTGCGAGTTGCTCACGATGCGCGACGTCACGGCCGGCACGTCCCTGTTTCATCGCGGCGAACCCGGCGACGCCATGTATCTGATCGAGAACGGCCGCGTCCGGATCAGTTTGAAAGACACTGACGGACACGACGCGACGCTCGCCGAAATGCACGACGGCGACTTTTTCGGGGAAATGTCCTTGCTCGATGGGCACGCTCGGTCGGCCGATGCG
>CAWGFS010000022.1:0-17920 GCA_963821915.1 uncultured Verrucomicrobiae bacterium | reverse complement strand
CGTCATCGCGGAAAAATCGAGCGTGACACCGGCACGATGCAGATCCATGGCCGCCTCGAGCATGCATTCGAGTTCGCGGTCACGACGGGCCGAAGAGATTACGGGGGCTTTCGTTCCGCGCTCGGTGAGACATTCCTGAGTTGGCGCGAGCGAGCGCCGATGAGCATTCAACTCCAACCAAATATCCACGCCGAAATCCGCCAGCGCTCCTACCGCTGACGCGAAACGCACCGGGTGACGGATGCCGCGGGCCCAGTATTCGGCATTGCACGATTCGCCGGCGCAACGGTCGCCTGTCACCGGTACTGAAAAACGGGATGGCAGATGGCTGCGGTTCCAAGTCGGCGAGCGCCGCTTCCAACGCCCCTGCCGCCGGGTCGCTGCATGAGCGGATGGTGAAACGGATGATCAACCTTAACGCGCCGCGCGAACGCGCCCTGCTCTTCCAAATCGGCCGCCATCGCCTCAGCGAGACACGCGGGCCCGAGAGCGTGATGGAACGCGGACCGTTGAACGCCGAAATTGTAACCGTTCGGTCGTCCGCCGCGCGATAAGTGCGACGGCCTCGTCCTCCGCCAGTCCGACCGCGAGCATGGTTCCTTCGCCGCGCCCGCATTCCTCCATTAGGCGGGCTCGCAAGGCGATGATCCGTGCGGCTTCTTCAAGGGGAAAGATGCCAGCAATACATGCGGCTGCGATCTCACCCACGCTGTGGCCGACGATGGCCGTCGGCTCGACCCGCCACGATTTCCAAAGTGCCGCGAGCGCCATCTGCATAGCGAAAATGGAGGGCTGACCAATCTCCGTCCGATGCATCTGGCTCGCTTCTTCCCCGCGGCCGAGTTCTTCGAGAAGCGAGAAGCGCGTCCATGGACGAAGGGCTGTGTCGCAACGCTCGATCGCTCGACGAAAAACGCGCTCGTGTTGCATCAATTCGCGGCCCATTCCCCACCACTGCGGCCCTTGGCCACTCATGATAAAGCCAATGCGCGGCGCCCTTTCCGGGCGCGCGGTGAACGCCGCGCGGGTTTTCTGGCCGTTTTCGTTTTTCGCAAAACCATCAAGTTCCTCGGCGAGTTCCGCCCAATTGCTAATGACCAGGGTCAAACGATGAGCATGATGGTTCCGCCGGGCTCCGAGGGTGTACGTTAGGTCCGGCAGAATAGGTGAACTGCCATTGGTTTCGGCGTGTTCCTTCACCCAACTGCTCAGGTTTGCTGCTGAAGCTCGGAGGGATTTTTCCGAACGCGCAGATAGGGTTACTGGCCATGGCCGGCTCGCTGGAATAGTTGAAACCTTCTTCGAACGGCGCGGCGGAGGAGCTGCGACAATTACATGCGCGTTTGCGCCGCCGAATCCGAAAGAGTTGACGCCGGCGATGCGCTCGCCCGTTGCGCGCGGGAACGGCTCGAGAGTGGTTGGCACGCGTAACTTGAGCTTTTCAAAATCAATATGCGGATTCGGATTTCTAAAGTGGAGGCTCGGCGGAATCTGGCCTTCCTTGACCACGAGCATCGCCTTAAGCAGACCGGCGACGCCCGCTGCGGTTTCCAAGTGACCGAGATTGGTTTTAATCGAGCCAATCGGAAGCGGACTAGCGGCAGAACGATTGCGGCAGAGCGCTTCGGCAAGGGCATGCGCTTCGATCGGATCGCCTACAGCCGTCCCGGTGCCGTGGGCCTCAACAAAACCGATCTGCTCCGGAGTAATACCTGCATCTTTGCAGGCGTCCTGTACAAGGCGCGTTTGCGCCTCAGCACTAGGCAGGGAGATGCCGTTGGTGTGTCCGTCCTGATTGATCGAAGTCCCCAGGATCACTCCCTGGATCGGATCGCCATCCGCAATCGCTCTCGAGAGTCGCTTGAGCAGCACCATGCCCGCCCCTTCTCCGCGCACAAACCCGCTGGCAGACGCGTCGAACGCCGCGCAACGGCCCTCGGGCGAGAGCATTGCCGCCTGCGAAAATCCGATAAATCCGCCAGGTGTAATCATCACCGTGACGCCACCCGCAAGAGCGACATCCCCGCGTCCGGCCCGGATGTGCTCGCAGGCCGCGTGAACAGCGGTAAGCGCGGATGAACAGGCCGTATCCATGGCCACGCTTGGGCCGCGCAGGTTTAAGCAATACGAGATACGATTGGCAGCGATGCTATGGGCGCTACCAGTCGGCGTATGGGAGCTGATGCCAAAATGATCGAACGGCGTGCTTTGAATTCCCTGATAATCGTTATGCGAAACGCCGACGAAGACACCGAGGTCGGTTCCGTGGTCAAAATCGAGCACCAGCCCTGCATCTTCAATAGCCTCCCAGGCGGTTTCAAGGAGGAGCCGGTGCTGGGGATCGACGTAGGGAGCTTCCCGCGGCGAGATACCAAAGAACTGCGGGTCGAATTGATCGATGCCGTCAATAAAGCCGCCGCGCTTCGCGATTGATTTGCCAGCCACCCCAGGTTGGGAGTCATAATATCGCTCAACATTCCAACGGTCGCGTGGCACCTCGACGACTCCTTCGCGACCGTCAACGAGAAGCTTCCAGAGGGAATCGGCGCTGCTTACGCCGCCAGGAAAACGGCAACCGACTCCGATAATGGCAATTCCTAATTTCTGCATGGTCGTGCGTTTGTTCGCAGGGGCCGACTGATCAGCGAAGCCTCTAGGTAAGTCAAATACGCTACCGACCCAGACGGAAGGAGTTGGACGGCGTTAGACGGTAAGGCATTCACTGGCCCAACAGCAATTCGTTTTTAGCACGTCAGGCATATGTCCCGGCCGACCATTTTTTTTGGAGGACCTTGGCTCTCAATGTGTTGTCGCGCATCCGTTGTTTGCTTTTTTCATCGTCTTCAACTCCCGACAATGGGCTGTTTGCAAAAAACTTTTCGTGTTCAAAGACGGTCTTACTGGGAAGTTCATTCGAAAAGTTGGGAAAAACGGTTGATCATTCGGATACAAGATCATGTGTGGTATCGCAGGAATCGTAGACTTGAGGGGAGAGCGATTGGCGCCGGAGGGGGTGGTGCAACGAATGGCGCGCGCCCTCCACCACCGGGGACCGGATGAGGAAGGATTTCTCGAACGCCGCGGAATTTCCCTCGCCTCGCGGCGGTTGAGCATCGTCGACCTGGCCGAGGGCCAACAGCCGATGACGAACGAAGATCAGAGTGTTTTCGTGGTCTACAACGGTGAACTCTTCGATTACGTGGAGCGGCGCGAAGAACTCATCGCGGAGGGCCACCGCCTTCTTACACACTGCGATACAGAGATCATTCCACATCTTTACGAGGATCATCAGGCAGGGATGTGGGAGCGACTCCGCGGACAATTTGCCATTGCATTGTGGGACGAGCGGCGGCGCGAACTCCATCTCGGCCGGGATCGCTTTGGCATCGCGCCTCTATTCTGGAGCCGCCAGGGCGACTGGCTGCTCTTTGCCTCGGAGATCAAAGGGCTGCTCGCCTCCGGAATGGTTCCACCTCGACCGGACCGGCGCGGACTCGATCAGGTGTTCACCTTCTCAGCCGTGCCAGGACCGCGCACATGTTTCGAAGGGGTGCAACTTCTACCGCCCGGTCACTGCTTACAGATTGCGCCTGGGAGGTCGGGTGACAGTCCAGTCATTGCTGAGCGGGCTTATTGGGAAATGGATTTCCCTCGGCGGGGCGAGGAATTGTGGGGCTACGATTCGAGGGCGCTGGTAAATGAGTTCGAAAGCCTTCTGTTGCAGGCCGTCGAAGAGCGCTTGCGCGCGGATGTTCCTGTTGGGTCGTATCTCTCCGGTGGCGTCGATTCGAGCATGATCCTCGCTCTCGCTTGTCGCCTCAAAGGGCCGGCGATCAACACCTACACCGTGCGGGTGAATGAGCCGGAGTTCGATGAATTGAGCGCGGCGAGTCTATCAGCGCAGCACATTGGGGCAAAGCCACCGATTGTACAGGAGTATGGCGATCTCGAGGCGCTCGAGAGCTATCCGAAGCTCATCGAGGCAGCTGAGGCGCCCGTGATCGATACGGCCTGCGGAGCCTTACTCAAACTCGCCGAGCGCGTTCACGCCAACGGCCAGAAAGTCGTTCTGACCGGCGAAGGGGCTGACGAATGGCTGGTCGGCTACCCATGGTACAAAGCGGCAAAGCTGATGGGTTTTCTCGACCTAATGCCGGGATTAAAACTGAGTGATTTGGCCCGGCGCAGTTACTTGAAAATCAACAAAGTGCCCCATTTTCCAGCGGAGTGGCGTGCGCAAGTGGAGAGTTCCCTCGGCGGACAAAATGCCTGGATCGATTCCTATGGGCTGTTGGCGATTTCGAAGCTGAGGTTCTACTCCGAGTCGATGCGCGAAGTCATGAATCAGAGTCATCCATGGGATGAGTTGGGATTTCCACTCGAAAGAGCCAAACGCTGGGCGCCGCTCAATCGTGGCGTTTGGATCGCGGCACGTGTTTTATTGGCGGGGCATCTCCTGCAGGCGAAAGGCGATCGCGTCGCCATGCATTCTTCGGTCGAGGTTCGTTACCCATTTCTCGACGAGGAGGTATTCGACTTCACAGCAAAGCTCCATCCGCGCTGGAAACTCCGCGGGTTCCATGACAAGTACCTGCTCCGCCTGTCTGGCGGAGCGCTGGATCCCAAAATCGATAGCTCGGCGTCACAAAGTCATCTTTCGTGCGCCCCTCGACAGCTTTCACATGGATCCCGAACCACCGTTCGTGACCCAGTTGCTCAGCGACGAATCGTTGCGCCGGACCGGCTATTTTGACATCGCGGAAGTTACGCGCTGGCGCAGAGATTTTCGCCAACTGCGAGCTGGTTCGTTGCCGCGACTCTCGGTGGAAATGGGACTAACCGCGGTGGTCGCGACGCAGCTTTGGCACCATCAATTCATGGGCGGCGGCCTAGCCGATATCCCTGAGTGGTCCGGCTATCAAACATGTCGGCAAACAACCTAACGAAGCCGATCACCCCGCGGGGTATCCCAGCTTTTTTAAGGTTTCGCGGCCGATCTCCTTCATTTCAGGATCGTCCTTCTCCTTGTCAGGCATCGAAAGTCCTTTGAGGATATTAGCGCGGGCCTCCTCTTTGCGTCCCATTTCAGCGTAAATGCGGCCGAGTTCAATGTAGTGGATAAGCCGGTTGGGATTAATCGCGATCGCCTTCCGGAGACATTTCTCGGCCTCTTCGTTAGTCGTCACCGGCAGGTCCCCGTAGACTGCCTTGGCCAACAGTCGTTTCACGACGTTGACGTTCGCCAGCACGCGATTCCATCGCCCCAGGATGTGCCAGGCCGTGTCGTTCCGCGGGTCGAGCTGAAGCGTGCGATCCACAGCTGCCTTGATCAGCGGCGAAGCCGCGACCTGGTCCTTGCTTGTCATGTAGGGGAGCATTTTTCCGTAGCTAATCGCGGGTGAAAGCTGCGCCTCGGAATCATTTGGAGCGAGGGCTGCGGCGCGCTGAGCATACTGAAGGGAAATATTTCCGAGACGAAGCTTTTCCATTTTCGAGGTCGTGTCGGACATCAAGTGGCGATACTGCCGCGCGATGCGGACGAGAAGATCCACATTGTCAGGCTCGAGCCGGTTCGCTGGCAAATAACACTCGAGCGCTTCCTTCTCTTTGAGTTGCTCATCAAACCGGCCCCCTTTTTCGATTAGTGCGGCCGCATTCTGGGCCTGTGCGGCGGCAAACGAGAACGCCACGCAAAGCAGGACAAGCAGGCCACAAAATACCGGGCCTCGGAGACACGTTGAGTCGCGATTGGGTACTCCTCGCGATTCCGGCTGCGAACCATCCCTCATCGCGAGCGTTTCTCCAAGGCCAGGGGGGCCTTTTCGGTAATGATCCGTGCGGCGTTCACAAGGCCGCCTTCACTGAAATTTGGCCCAATCAATTGCAGACTCGTGACGGGAAAATGTCGGTCCGGATAGGGAATCGGAATCGCGATCGCGGGGTTACCGGCGAAATTGACGGCGACCGTGTTTTGAAGGCTCAGGACTCGCGCCTCGAAAATGGCGGATCGCTCGAAGAGTAGTTTATGCGGCGGCAAAGATTTCAAGGTTGGCAGAGCGATATAATCAACCTTGTCGAAAACCCGGCGCAGTTCTCGCCGCCAGGTGCGCCGTGCCTTCAGCGCACCTTTGTAAGCTGTATTGTATTGCAATTCACCCAATAGAATTGTGGCCTGAGTCGTTAACGCCGACTCCCGGTTTGCCGAGATACTGGCGATCGCTCAACCAGCCATCCGTGATCGCGATTGTGCTCCCGTTCGATTGCGCCTGACTCCATTGATCTCGGAAATCGTCGCCCAGGCGAACTACTCGAAACCGACAAGACCTCAATACATCGTCGATCGCCTGCTCGATTTTTGAATCTGTTCCAGGAACATACAGTCGCCCGATCGTGATTTGCTTTGCCGATGATTGACTTGCCTTGGCCGTTTCGTAGCGATTCGAAAATCCTGCATCCAACAGCTCCATCCCCTTGATCAGATTTGGCACGTCCGTCGCCATCGGACCGATGGTATCGAGGTACTTCGGAGAAAGCGGGAAGACACCTTTGAGGGGAATCAACCCAAACGTAGTCTTCAAGCCCAGAATGCCGCAGCACGCGGCGGGAACCCGGATCGAACCCGCTGTGTCGGAGCCGTAGGCCACGTCCGCTTCGTCATTCGCGACAGCGACGGCCGACCCACTTGAGGAACCGCCTGGAATGCGATGGCGGTCGAAAGGATTTATTGGCGTCCCATAAAACTCGTTCGCGCCGGTCGTCCCGAGAGCGAATTCAGTAAGATTGGTCTTGCCAACGATCGCAACATCGGAACGCCGGGCTCCCCGCAGAAGTGCCGCATCTTGTCGGGCCGGCGGAGAGTTTTTAGCCAAGTACTGCGATCCTGCGGTCGTGACCTGGCCCTTCATGTCGATGATATCTTTAACCGCAAGCCGAATTTTTCCGGAATCGCCAGGGGCAGGCCAGTAGGAGATGAAAGCGCGATCTCGCGTCACGCTCGCGTTCGGCCGCAGGGGCAGAGCACAACCATAAAAACAAAGAAGCAGGACTAAGGGGAAAAAAATTCGACGAGGTGAAAAGCAGTGTCTCATGTTCTTACCTGTTCGAAGCACAAGGACAATTTGACCGTTTGGCGGAGACTTTAGGGGTTGGTGATCTCCTAGCGTCTGCGCTGGTCAAGAGTCACTTGCGCTGCCAATTGCCTCAATTTTTGGCCCCGGTTCGCGCCGTCAGACCGTCAAATGAGCTGCAGGCACGCTGCACCACCGTTGCAATACCCGCGTGGAGATTGCTGATCTGGACATTGCACGCGTTGAAACAGATCAAATATTCCGTCAAGCCGAAAATCAGGGCGTGACCGTCGGCGTTGGCGTCGCTGTGGGTGTGGCTGTCGCTGTGGGCGTGGCTGTCGGCGTCGGCGATGGGCTTCCCGGCTCGAGTCCTCTTCTGTAGGTTACAAAAAGCGTTGCTCCGGGCACAGGCGCCACCGTGAGTTCGGCCGGGCCAGGAATCACCACTTTTTTGATAAACTCCGGCGGAACGAATCGCCCTTGGTCGATAAAAGCAGCTGCCAGCACATTGTTCGTCTGACCATTCGCCGTCACCGTCACCACACCGCGTTGAGTTCCCCCTTCCTGCGTGAAATTGCGGATCGTCAGGAATTGGGCATCGGGGACATCGAGTGACAGAGAATCGCTCGCCGGCTCGATCATTACGCTCCTGAAATCACCAGCGACAACAAAAGAAGCAATCGCGGAGAAGAAGGCGATGACGAGTGCTGCCGTCTGCCTCTTCATCCTGATCCAATTCTTCGGCTCGCTCCCATGATCCGTGGGGGCTGCCTTTAGTTGCTCTCTTTTCTGTAAGTGATGAAACAGTTCGTTGCGTCTGCGGGACAGGTAACGTTTACCGTTGCGGGGCCGGCTACGACCACATTACTGATCACTTCCAACGGGATTGAAGTTGACGACGTGCCCGAGTCAACGATGGCGGCTGCGAGAATATTCGCCGTTCCGCTGTCAGTCGTCACCGTTACGACTCCACGGGTTGTCCCGCCTTCCTGCGTAAAATTGCGGATCACCAGGAAACGACTGTCAGGAACCTCGATCGAGAGAGAGCCTCCCGGCGTGATGGTCGCGCTTTGAAAGGAACCGGCGAAAACACAAATCGCGGACGCACAAAAAACCGCGGTCATCAAGCATCTCACGCCGATGGCTTTCACTCCTTCGAGACTAGTCTTGTATCGTTCCTAGCGCAACCACCTCGTGTGTGCAGGTCACCGCAGCCGAGGACGCGTTCGCCATCTGTCATGACGAGGGGGAATCTGGCACGACGGGGACAGTCACTTGCGATGGGGATGGAAAAATCACCATAGTCACTATGAGAAAAGTCAGGCGAGCGTGATGTGCGGAAACCAATATTCGTCAGCCACGGCTACACCTATGCTTTCAAACCCAGAGCCCTCGCCAACGGCCTTGGATCTTGAATCTGGTCAAGCTACGGTTGCCTTTATGATAAGACACGAAACACCTGAACCGACTCCGCCACCGAGATTATCGCCTCTTTGGATTGCGGTGGCGGCAGTGGCTGGCTTGCTTTGCGTTGTCCTGCCTCCCTATCTCGTGCGTGGCGCACTCACTCGGCCCGCTTATGGTGAGCCCCTGATTCCGTGGTTTTCGGTCGCATTTGCCAATATTTGGTCCTTTTGGCGAATTTCGATGATCTCGAGCTTCCTAATCGGTGTCGGCCTCGGTTATGCGCGGCCGCGGTCATGGCTGCCGCTCAGTTGCCTGACGGTTTCTCTCGCCGCCATTTTGAACGCGGCCAATGTGATTCACGATGCGATGCGCGATCGCTCCAGCCACATCTCCTGCCATTTGAGTTCGCCATATTGGCTTTCATTTGCGGGCCAGCTATTCCCGGAGCATTTATCGGTCGCAAACTCCGCGGCCTGGCCAACGTGGCCTAACGGGAGCGGGACGGGATTTTGTCAAACGTCGACCGGCGTAAGCGCCAAGCTATATGGGGTCGCCGCTATATAGACGCGACCCTGCAACCGCTCCCAAACACCACGAAGCCAGCGATGACAAAATCACCGAGAATAAGAAAAAAATACTCGGTCCTGAACTCGGTTTCGTCTACTTCTCGTTAGATGGCCATGCAGCCGGTCAACGCGGAATTTGTTGCTGAAACGGGAAGGCAGATCGCTTCTCTCAGTGCCTTCCTGGGCGGCTTCGCGGCAACTTTTCTCGGTATCTTGCTCCAATCACCAAACTCTCGCCGACATGTGGGTTGGGCTGCCGGTGCAGCTGCTGTCGCTTCCGCGTCATTCATTCTTGCAGTGATCTCCGGCACAGCCCTGGCAATTGTTTTGCATCCCGGAGCGCCGGCAAATATAGCGAAGCCGACCTTCCTGCCGGAGGTTCGCACACTCATCCTCGTTACCTTTGCCTGCGGCATTTACTCGACCCTGCTTAGCTTGGGTTTAAGCGGTTGGATTCGCTCACGTCAACTGGGTATCGTCACCTCGACAGCCGCCTTGATTTCCGCCTTCATCGTGTCGCTTTTTGTCCGATGGTGAATAGGATTCTTTCTCATTGTGGGACCGACGGCGAGCTGCCGTCCGGTCTAGCTTCGCATGAACCCAACCCGTCAATCCGCTGCCCTGCGCGTCCTAGCTCGCGCCGCTCATCTTGTTATCGTTAGGGCCAGACACACCAAATTGTGGCAAAGGTAATCGCGCGTACGCACAAATCTTGGCCCTCGGTACGCCATTTTGAAACCTGCAACCCTCCGGAGCGACAAGCATCGCGGCTCGCCGTATTGCCTGATAAACGTAGCTAAAGTGTAATCCGGTCCAAACTTCTCGCTAAGACATGTTCGCTTCAGCGCCCACCAATGAGTGAAGCCTCCAAGGTCGTCACACCCGCCCCAATGGAGGGTCATGGTGCCTATAACCGTAGTTCGCGCGTGCAGGCCGCCGGTTCTTCGCCGGCTTTGCCGCTGTTCGAGCATGCGGCGCGCAACGTTGAGCTGGAAGCGCCGCCCGCACCGATAGTCATTGCGGACTACGGCGCATCCGAAGGGCGCAACTCGCTTGCTCCGCTAGCGGCGGCGATCGGAGCACTGCGGGCGCGGGTCGGGCACGAGCGCGCGATCTCCGTGGTCCACACCGATTTGCCGGAGAGCGACTTCACGGCCCTCTTCCAACTCCTCGCGATCGATTCGGACAGCTACCTCCGCCGCGACTCCGCCGCCTTCGCGTCGGCAGTCGGCCGGTCGTTCTACGAGCAGATCCTCCCTTCCGAAAGCGTAACGCTGGGATGGAGCGCCTGGGCGGTGCAATGGTTGAGTCGCGTACCTGCGCCCATTCCAGACCAGGTGCAGGTCGCATTCAGCAGGGACCCCGATGCTCGAACGGCATACGCGCGGCAGGCGGAAGAGGACTGGCGATCGTTCCTCACGCATCGTGCTCGCGAAATGCGCGCGGGCGCTCGGCTGGTCATCCTTACGATGGCGCGCGACGATTCGGGCGACTTTGGATACCGACCGCTAATCGAGGCCATGTATGCGTCGCTGCTGGATCTGGTCGATCAAGGCCTGGTCCTCGCCGAAGAGATGCACCGAATGGCGATCCCGACGTTCGGGCGCACACGCGCGGAGTTTGAGTCGCCGTTCGGGCGAGACGGCCGCTTTGCCGGCCTCTCGATTGAACACCTCGAGGTTTTCAAGGGCGAGGATCGAATCTGGGAGGACTTCAGAAGTACCCAAGACGCCAGCGCGTTCGGCGCGCAGTGGGCCGCCTTTTCGCGGGCTTCCGTGTTTCCGACGCTCGCTGCGGAATTGGACGGAGGACACCGCGATCCGCGGGGCGAGGAGTTCCTCCAGCGCCTGGAGGCGGGGACGGCGAACCGCCTAGCGAAAGCCCCCGAGCAGATGAGCATCCCGCTTGCGAAAATGGTGTTCGTGAAATGCGCGAACTGACGAGGGAGATCTTCGGTCCCATCTGGACTGACCTCTGTTAAACTGCACCGGTTGCAGCAATACGACGTCATTGTGATCGGGGGCGGCGGCGCCGGTTTAATGTGTGCGTTGACGGCCGGGCAGCGCGGACGGCGCGTGGCACTGCTCGAGCACAACGCGCGGGTCGGTTTGAAGATCGCAATCTCGGGCGGCGGACGTTGCAATTTCACCAACCTCCTGGCCACACCGGAGAACTACATCTCCGGCAATCCGCGCTTCTGCGCCTCCGCTCTCGCGCGCTTTACCCCGCAGGATTTTATCGCTCTGGTCGAGAAACACGGAATCCCGTTTCACGAAAAAAAGCTGGGACAGTTGTTTTGCGATTTCAGCTCGCGCCAGATCATTGAGATGTTGCTGGCGGAATGCGCGATCGCGGAAGTGGACGTGCGCTGCGGGTGCCGGGTCGAATCGGTCAAAAAGCGGGAGAGATTTTCGTTAGGCACGAATCAGGGTGTACTGGAGTGCGATTCGCTCGTCATCGCGACAGGGGGATTGTCCTTCGCCAAGCTGGGTGCGTCCGATTTCGGCTACCGGATCGCGCAGCAATTCGGTCTCAAGTTGACCGCGACGCGCCCCGGGCTTGTTCCCCTCACCCTCAGCGACGAGGAGCGGGCGGTATTTGCGCCGTTGAGCGGCGTGTCGTTGCCGGTGATGGCGCGGGCCAATGGCGCCTCGTTTGCCGAGTCGATGCTGATTACCCATCGCGGACTAAGCGGTCCGGCGATCCTGCAAATTTCTTCCTACTGGCGCGAAGGCGGAAGCGCGACGCTCGACCTCCTGCCACAGCGTCCCGGCGCGGAATGGCTGCTCGCGCAACGCGGGTCAAAAGGCACGGCCCAGGATTTACTCGAACGCGAATGGCCGGCGCGCTTCGCTGCTGCCTGGTGCGCTCGTCATGCGCCGCAAAAGTCGCTCCAACAAACACGCACCGCGGACCTGGAACAACTCGCGCGGCTCATTCATCGCTGGCCGGTTCGGCCCGACGGCACCGAAGGCTATCCGAAGGCCGAAGTGACCGTCGGCGGCGTCGAGACTGGCGAATTATCATCCAAGACGATGGAAGCGCGGCGTGTGCCGGGGCTCTATTTCATCGGCGAAGTGGTCGATGTGACCGGCTGGCTCGGCGGCTACAATTTTCAATGGGCGTGGGCGAGCGGGCACGCTGCGGGTGAAGTCGCCTAACGACTCGAAGATTCCGGATGCGCAGTTCTTCTGATGGGGAAGACTTCGCTTTTGCAAAACTACTTAACGAGCAATCTGTCGCGGCTCCAAGATTGGCTACGAGCCGGCGGGTTGTCAGCACGCCCGGCTCAGCGCATCGTCGCGAAAGTAATGAAAACCTGGATCGGCACCTCGGGCTTCCAATACGTGGAATGGAAAGGCAATTTTTACCCGGAAGATCTTCCCACGAGCAAGATGCTGCCCTATTTCGCGGAGCGGCTTTCCACCACCGAGATCAACTATACTTTTCATCGCATCCCGTCGCCCAAGACAATCGAGAATTGGCTCGCGCAAACGCCGGAAAATTTTCGATTCGCGCTCAAGGCCCCGCAAAAAATCACTCATTTCGCCAAACTGCGCGATTGCCAGGACACGCTCGCCTATTTTTGTCGGGTGATTTCCGCGCTCGGTGATCGGCTCGGTCCCGTCCTGTTTCAATTGCCGCCGAATTTCAAAAAGGATTCGGAGGTCCTCAGCTCTTTTCTGCGCGAGCTCCCAGCGATGCGCGCAGCCTTTGAATTCCGCCACGAGTCATGGTTCGACGAGACGATTTTTGCGCTTCTCCGGGAACGCAATGTCGCGCTCTGCATCGCCGAGACCGAGAAGCTGACGACTCCGACCGTGGTGACGGCCGATTACGGTTACTTGCGGTTGCGGCGGGAAGATTACACGAGCGATGACGTCGCACGCTGGGCGCAATTCGTTAGGGAGAATGACACGAACTGGAGCGACGCCTTCGTTTACTTCAAACATGAAGAAGCTGGCATCGGCCCAAAGCTAGCTGGGCAGATGATCGGATTGGTCGGCTAGAAGAGGTCATCACGTCCGGAAAGGGCTTCCGCTTGGACGCCTGCATCAGTTGCACCGAATCGGGATGCGTATGCGGTGAGCGGCGGTCCCGCAGGTCCGGAATCGACCCGAATCCGAGGCGCAGATACTGCTCCCTCTGAATTCTGCCGCGCTTCTCCCAAGGGATCGTAGACCAGACACGGAGAACAATGCACCGCACTTTTCGGATCGCTCATTGCCGGCTGATCGCGTTGGCCCTCGCTATTTCGCTCTCAGCGCGCGCCGAGCGGATCAATCAGGAGGGCAGAATTCTCGGGCCGGCGCCGGTCGCCACGACGCCGACGTTATTCAACACGCCGGAGGCGGACGCGATTGTCGCCGCGATGCAGATCATGCCGGTGACAAGCGCGTGGAACGAAGACATCTCGCGGCGTCCTGTGCTGGCCAATTCCGCGGCGATGATCGCACAGGTGAAAAGCGATCTTCTCTCAAGCCGTCAGACCTTGCGCGCTTTTTACGAGATGAACTACGTCCTCGTGCCAGACGATCAGCCGCGCCTGACGATTCCGTTTTTCAATTATCCCGATGAATCGGATCTCGACGGCGGCGCGTTTCCGAACGGCCGGTATCCGATCCCGTCGAATATGCCGGTCGAAGGCTGGCCGAAGGCGACTGGCGACCTGACCTTGGAGCAATGGCAGCAGGATGTGAACGACACGGGCGGCGATCGCCATTCGATCGTCGTCGCCCCGGGCTCGGGCTTGATCTGGGAAACGTGGCTCGCTCGCCTAACGACGGGCGGTTGGGAAGCATCGAACGGCGCGAAGTTCGATTTGAATTCGAACGCGCTCCGCCCAGCGGGCTGGACCTCGGGCGACGCTGCGGGCCTGCCGATGTTTCCCGCCCTCGTGCGCTACGACGAATGCGAGCGTGGCATGGTCGAACACGCCCTGCGCCTGGTCGTTGCGGAGACACGGCGCGAATATATTTATCCGGCGAATCACTACGCTTCCTCAATTCCGGCCACCGCGACAAACTATCCGGCCATGGGCCAGCGTTTCCGGCTCAAATCGAGTTTCGTCATTCCGGACAACTGGACGGTCGAGGAAAAGGCCGTCCTGCTCGCGTTAAAGAAATACGGCGGGATGGTCGCCGACAACGGCAATTTCTTCTCGTTTTCAGTCTGCCCGGATGACCGATTCTCCGACGATGCATTCAATCATCTTTCCACGATCGACGTCGACAGTTTTGAGGTCGTCGAGACCACCGGTCCGACAGAAGGACCACGTTCTCCCGGTTTCCCAATCGTCGACGCTGGCGCGGATCAACTCGTCGATCTCGGGACAAGCGTGATGCTACAGGGAGTGGTCAACGGGCCGGCCGGAACTGTGACCGTGCAATGGAGGGTTTATTCCGGGCCTAACGACACGACCCTCGGCAGTCCGAATAGCGCAGATACCTCGGTCAGCTTCACCCATCCGGGCTCCTACGTGTTCGAGCTGAGCGCGGACGACAATATCCACGCCGTAGCCTACGATGCGGTCGTCGTCTCGGTCATGCCACAGGCGCGCATGGCCAACCTCTCGACCCGCGCTGCGGTGGGCGTAAACGAGAGCGTTTCGATCGGCGGCTTTATCGTGCAAGGCGACGCTCCAAAAAAGATTTTGATCCGGGCCATCGGTCCTTCATTGACCGGTCTCGGCGTGCCGGGCGCGCTGACCGATCCGACCCTCGAGCTGCACGACGCCGGCGGAAAACTCCTGCTCAGCAACAACGATTGGAAAGAAACGCAAGAGCAGGAAATCAGCGAGACCGCGCTCGCGCCCGGCAACGATCGTGAATCGGCCATTCTGGCCACGCTCGACCCCGGCAGTTACACCGCGGTCGTGTCAGGCCGGAACAACGCGGGTGGCATTGGCCTCACGGAAATATACGACGTGCAACAATCAGGTGGACGGCTCATGAACATCAGCACGCGCGGCTTCGTGGGCCTCGATGATGGCGTCATGATTGGAGGTGTAATTATCACGGGGGCGGATCCAGCGACGCTCCTTTTTCGCGCGATCGGCCCGTCCCTCGCCGGCGCTGGCATTCAAAATCCGTTGCTCGATCCAACGCTCGACCTGTTCGACGCGCAAGGAACCAGCCTGGCCACGGACGACAATTGGAAAGGGGCAGAACAAAGCGCGATCGCGGCAACAGGGCTGGCGCCGACTAACGATCTGGAAGCCGCACTGCTGGTCGACCTCAATCCCGGCAACTTTACCGCCGTCGTCCACGGCGCGGGCGGCACAACCGGCGTCGCTCTGATCGAGGTTTACCATCTTCCTTGAGCGACTACCAGGCGAGCACCCGCGGCGGAGAAGGCTTGCCCGTCGTCTCCGACGGTGAATAATTCGCCGATGGAGGAAACCGCAATCAGGCTGGCGCAGGTTCGTCGAGCTCATGGCGGAAGCGGCCCGGAAAAGCGGCCGTACCTGCTGAGCAGATCGAACTGGTCGCGGTCTCGAAGACGCACGCGGCCGAAAAAGTCCAGGAAGCCATCGAGGCCGGGTCAGATTGCTCTTCGGTGAAAGCCGGGTGCAGGAAGCGCGCGCGAAGATTCCGCTCCTGCCCTCGCGACTGCGCTGGCATTTCATCGGGCACCTGCAAAAGAACAAAATCCGCCACGCGCTGCCGCTCTTCGAGTTGTTTCACGGGATCGACTCGCTCGCGCTGGCGCAGGAGATGGAGCGCATCGCGGAGGAAGAAGGAGTGCGGCCACGCGTCTTGCTGGAAGTGAATCGTGGCCGGTGAAGCGAGCAAGCATGGATTTTCGCCGGAGGCGCTGCGGCGTGATCTGGAAGCGGTCGTTGTCGTTAGGCCGATTAACGATCGAAGGGTTGATGACGATCCCGCCGTTCGCACCGGAAGCGGAGGCGTCGCGCCACTATTTCATCGCGCTGCGCGAACTGCGCGATCAGCTGGAAGCGCGAGTTCGACGTCCGCCTGCCTCAGCTTTCGATGGGCATGAGCGGCGATTTCCCGATCGCGATCGAAGAGGGAGCGACCCTGGTGCGCGTGGGAACGGCGATCTTTGGCGAACGCCCGCGACTCAAGCGGGAGTGAGGCTGTATTGATTGTGCAACGGGACCCTTCGGCTGCGTTGCGCCCCACTCAGGGTGACGAAGGTCTCAACTCAGTTCCAATGTACCGCCTCTTCTCGCCTCGCGCAACGCGCACAAGACGCGGGAGCTTGCTCACATACTCGGCCCACAGTTCAGCCTGCAGGATTTGCGGAATCATCCGGAAATCGGCGAAGTGATCGAGGACGGTGCAACATTTGCCGAGAACGCGCGACTCAAGGCTGGGGCAATCTCACGGAAGGTGCCGGGACTCGTTTTGGCGGATGATTCAGGATTAGAAGTCGATTCGTTAGGCGGCGCTCCCGGGATTTATTCGGCGCGCTACGCGGGCAAGGGCGCGACGGACGAAATGAACCGCCGAAAACTGGTCGAGGAAATGGCGCGGCGACCGCCCGGCTCGTCGCGAGCGGCACGCTTTCGCTGTGTTTTGGCCCTGGCGCGCGGCGGCGAACTGCTCGCGACCTTTGAGGGCACGGCGAAAGGGCGGATCATCGACGTTGGTCGCGGCGAGAGCGGCTTTGGTTACGATCCTTTGTTCCAACCCAATGGATACGAGAAAACCTTTGCGGAACTTCCCTCCGCGGAGAAAAACGCCATCAGTCATCGCGCGACCGCGGCGGCGCAGTTGAGGAGCTTTCTTTAAAACCGCCCAACTGGCAGAGTGAATACGTCCCGCGGCAGAGCCCAGGCCAGACGGCGCTACGGCGAAGGTGGCGGGGCCGGCGGTGGCGGCGGTGCGGCAGCGCCCGGCGCGGCGGCGCCGGCGCGAGTGCCCGCCTTGACTTTGATTTCGTAGCCGACTTTTTCAATCCCGGCTGAACGAACGCGATCCAACAGTTTGATCACGTCACCGTGCAACGCCTCTTTGTCCGCACCGATGAAAACCTTCGCGTCGCGGTTGGCCTTAAAGAGCGCCAGCAACCTCGCCATCACGTCTTCATCCGGCACGACCTGCTGGTCGAAATGAACCAGTCCGTCGGCATCGACGAAAAGGCTGGTGTAATCCTTTTTGTTTGCGGCGGCGTCGGCTGGGCGACCGCAATCGAAGACGGCAGATTGACCCGAATGCCCTTCATGTGGACCTGGCTCAAGCTCACCATCATGAAGCTGGCCAACAAGAAGAACATGATGTCGATCAATGGAATGATCTCGATACGGGCTTTTTTGTGTGGAAGTGGGGATGCGACTCTCATTAAAATTGCTCCAGCTACATCTGGGCACCTTCCATTGTGTACGTTATGGGGACGTAGACTTTAGTATAGATACCCGGTTTGCAGCGCCAGCGGCGGAACGTGGAAGATGACGTTTGATCAAGAATCGGGCTGCCCGTGCTCTGCACAACCTCGACATCAGTCACCGAACCGCCCCCGTCGAAGTGGAGAAGGAATTTTCCGCTACCCGTCTGCTTTGAACGGCGAGCCTCGTAAGGGTAGGTAGGTCGGGGCGCGCTGATCAGGTTGGCCTTGGCCGAGGTGAAGCTGACGGGACCCAGGAGAGGTGGTGATGGATGGCGTGGCTCAGTATGCTCTTGGTTGGGCGGCGGAGCGTCTTTGGGCCGTGGCGGAGGAGTCGGCTCCTCGATTGTAAACTCAGTTGGCTCATCAGGCGGAGGAGGTGGAGGCGGAGGCTCTTCCTCCGGGGGTGGAGTGGGCTCGGGAGGGAGTTCGGTAATGATGGCGTCAACGGGCTGTTGCGAGACAAACCCTGGGTCCACCGGGATCGCCTCTTTTTTGTGAAGACTCGCGAAGCCGACGGCCGCACCTTCG
>CAWGFS010000021.1:0-22686 GCA_963821915.1 uncultured Verrucomicrobiae bacterium | reverse complement strand
CTCTGCTCGGTGCCATCGCCATGTTTATTTGGACGTCGATTGCCCACATGGCGCTCCCACTGGGTGAAGCGGGTATACGCGAAATGCCGAACGAATCAGCGGTGCTCGCGCGATGCAGAGCAATATCGCGGATCAGACCGGCCTCTACTTTTTCCCGGGATTTGGGCTTGGGCCGAACCCGAGCCGAGAAGCAACACGAAGCGATGAAACACATGGATGAAAATCTCGCGCGCCATCCTTCGGGAATTCTGATGTATCATCCGGCGGGTTCGCGCCCGTTCGAGATGGCGCGCCATTTGTCGATCGAATTCGTGACTGAATTTATCGAAGCCTTTCTCGCCGTTTACCTCCTCGCCAGACCCGCCTCACGACCTTCGGGGCGCGAGTGGGATTTGTCACCGTGGCTGGAATACTCGCGGCCATCGCGACGAATATTTCCTACTGGAATTGGTACGGTTTTCCGGCGATTTACACCTGCGCCTACATGCTGATTCAGGTGGTTGGCTTCCTCTGCGTTGGGTTGGTTGCCGGTCTGTCCTGAAGAAACACCGTTCGCGACCTGATTCGCAACGTGCCGGGCCTTTTGCTCGATCTGCTAACGAGTCGTTACATATCGCGGCACAAGCTTGTTCTCCATCTCCCGCTGGGCCGCTTCGTAATCTCTTGTCTTGAGCGCGTAGGCGACGAAACAAATTCCGCCGACGATGAGCAGCGCGGAGAGCGTCTGCCCGCGCGTGAACGGACCGGTCAGCGGCGCGTCCGGTTCGCGGAAATTTTCGACGACGATCCGGACCAGCGCGTAGAGGAGCAGAAAAAGCCCGGCGAGCATTCCGCGCGGTTGCCTTGTGCGAAGACGCAGAAACCAGAGACAGCTGAAAAGAAACGCGCCCTCGAGCAGCGCTTCGTAAAGCTGCGACGGATGGCGCGGCGTCAACGTCTGATGGAACACGGTTTGCAGAGCTCGGATCGGTCCGGGCCTGCTCGATCATCGCCTCGAGATTGCCGCATCTCCGGCTGCACGGCGTGCGCCGCGGCCAGAGTCCGCTCCCCAATCTCGGGCAGATCGAGCGCTTCCTTCGGAAATTGCATGGCCCACGGCACGGTCGTGGCGCGACCGTAGAGTTCGCCATTGATGAAGTTCGCGCAGCGACCGAGAAACAGACCGACCGGCGCGACGACCGCGATGTTATCGGCCAGGCCAACCACGGAGATGTGTTGCCGGCGCGCGTAAAGAAACACCGCCAGGGTCAGGCCGATCATTCCGCCGTGGCTCGACATTCCGCCATCCCAGACCCGAAAGACGAAAAGCGGATCGACGAGCAATTGTGCGGCCGATAAAAAAGCACGAAGCCGAGCCGCCCGCCGACGACCACGCCTAACGAGGCCAGCGAAATGAAGTCGCCGACCTTGTCCGGCGGCAGTTCGCAGTAGCGACGTTGCGCGAGCCAGCGCAGGAGAAGAAAGCCACAAAAGAAAGCGAGCAGATAGGAAAATCCGTACCAGCGAATCCCAAAGTTCGATCCGAACTTGACCATGAACGGGCTGAAATTATCGAGATAATAGGCGATCAAGCGGGCAACGTAGATCAGGCAACAGACGATGCGGAGAAGAAAAACTTTGCCGCACGACTGCGCTCGGAGCAATGTTTGTATCGCGTGAAATCACTCTGCCTTTGCTTCCTCTTCCTCGCCGCCGCCCAGCGCCCGCCGCGATCTCGATCCCGCAGCGGTGCGGAAGGCCGCGAAATATTCGGCGACCCATCGCGGGACTTCCTTTCTCGTCATCCAAAATGGAAAGACGCTGCTCGAGGAGTATCCCGGGCCGCGCTTCCGCGATCCGCCGCAGCGAATTTACAGCGGCACGAAAGCCTTCTGGAATCTGGCCGCGCTCGCCGCCGCCGAAGACGGCATCCTCGATCTCGACGAGCACGTCGCGGACACGATCGCGGCGTGGCGGAAAGATCCGCGTAAATCGCAAGTGACGATTCGGCAACTGCTCGATTTCTCCGCCGGACTCGCGCCGGGTTTTGGCTTGCAGGAAAACGATTACGGCGATCGCGACGAGACGGCGTTCCGCCTCCGATGGTGGCCGAACCGGGCCAGGCGTTTATCTACGGGCCGGCGGCGCTCCAGGTTTTCCACCAGGTCCTGAAGGACAAGCTGGGCGACAAAACGCCGACCGAATACCTCGAGCGCCGTGTCCTGCGCCGGCTGCATCTCGGCCCGCAACGTTACCTCGACGATCGCGCCGGCAATCCGCTCCTCGCTGCCGGCTTTGTCCTGACCGCGCGGCAATGGGCGAAGATCGGCGAACTCGTGCTCGCGCGCGGGAAAGCCGGTCGTTAGGCCGGAAACGCTCGCGCAATCCTGGCGCGGCTCAGCGGCGAATCGCGCCTTCTCGTTAGGCTGGTGGAACAACCGCGCCGCGCCCGGCGGACGGGAGTTCGATTTCGAAGCCATGCTGACTCCGAAATGGTCGACGCCAGAACTGGAGGACGCCTGCCTCTGCCGCGATGCGCCGCGCGATCTCGTCGCCTGCATCGGCTCCGGCTACCAGCGGCTCTACGTCATCCCGTCGCTCGATCTTGTTGTCGTTAGGCACGGCGGCGGCGGACGGTTCTCCGATGCGAAGTTCCTGCGTCTCCTTCTCGGCAAGTAAGCCATCGAGGAGAAATCCGGGAATCCAGGAAGTCGACTTCTCGAGGATCGAAGCCTAAGCAGCGCGTCGGCGGTCAGGGAGCGAGCGCGTAAAATTCCACCAGGGCCACACCGGTCGTCCCGTTCACGCCCCGCACAATCGCCGTGTAACCGATCCCGCTGGAGCTCGAGGCAACGTCGCGATAATTGCGGATTCCAAATCGTTCGTTGGCTGCAGGCCGGTGGCGATGATTTCCGCTTCCTGAGTGTCACGCCAATTGTCGTTCGAGGCGAGGAGGGTGCCGTCGCCGTCGTGCAATTCCAGGGTCGGATCCTGCAGCGCACCCGTCACGCCCACGCCGCCTAACGATGGACCAATCGCGCGCACGATCACTTTTTGCGGAGCCGCGCCCGACCACGATGATGCCGCCGATCATCACATCGTCGTCCGTCTGCACCTGGCCGCGGGTCGAGATGTTGGCCAGCTTGGAATCCGCCGTGGGATCGAGATCGTAGACCTCGACCAGCCCGATGCCGGTCCTGTCATTCACTCCGCTCATGATCGCGGTGTAACCAATGCCGTCAGGGCTCGCCGGCAACGTCGCGACAATCGCGGATTCCAAGTCGTTCGTTGGCTGCAAACCGGTGGCGATGATCTCTGCTTCCTGAGTGCTCCGCCAATTGTCGTTCGACGCGATCAGCGCACCACCCGGGCCGTAAAGTCCAAGGGTCGGATTCGCCAGTTTCCCCGGTACCGGGAGCGACGGTCCGATCGCTCGCACGATGATCTTTTTCGGCTGGGTCCCGGTAACGATGAAACCGCCGATGCCCACATCGTCGCCGGTCCCCTCAACCAGCCGTGTCGAAATGTTGGCGAGGACCGTAGTAGCCGTTGGTGTCGGTGTTGGTGTCGGTGTCGGTGTCGGTGTGGTGTCGGTGTCGGCGTCGGCGTCGGCGTCGGTGTCGGCGTCGGCGTCGGTGTCGGTGTCGGTGTCGGTGTCGGTGTCGGCGTCGGCGTCGGCGTCGGCGTCGGTGTCGGTGTCGGTGTCGGCGTCGGCGTTGGCGTCGGCGTCGGCGTCGGTGTCGGTGTCGGTGTCGGTGTCGGCGTCGAAGTCGCCAGCTTGAAACTCCCGATCCGCGTGCGCCAGTTGAACTGTGTCGTGGTCGAATAGTATTCGTTCGTATACCAGAAGGTCGCGTCGTCCACGGGATCGACCGTTAGCGCGCTGTAGTCGCCCCAGCGATTGCCGCTACCGGTCTGGCTGCCCGTGCCATCGAAGAGATGAGCTTCACCCTGCGCCAGGGTGTTGATCGGGTCGGTCGCGAGCCGGCCCGCGTAACGAATCTGCGGATTGATCGCGGAACTGGAGGCGCTGAAACCGATCGCGAGGTTGCCCTGGCAGTCCATCGCCGCACTGCCCATCCAGCGCCAGGTCGTGTCGGGCTGATAGGTGCTTTCCTGGAAGACGGTAACCGGACCCGCCGTAACGTCGCGGAGCTCAAACCAGCGAATGCCGGCGACGCCGCCCGAGCTGACAGTGAAGTTGCCAACCAACGATTCGTGGTCGCCAAAGTTGCGATAGGCGAGCCGGAACATAAGCCGGTCGCCGATGCCATCGAGTTTGTTCGCCGAAGTTACGCCTAACTCTGGGACGCAGGAGCGCGTGGTGGGGCAGAGGGCGGTGAAACCCGCCGCGGCCGGAGTGGCGAAGGTCGTAAAGGTAGAGTTAGCCGGCGTGGCAAAGTCCACATGGAAGTGATAGATCGTGTAATTCCCGGTATCCGGAAACTCGACGAAGGTGTTCGGTGCGCCCGCGGGCGGCAAGGTGGAGCCATCGAGATCGGCCGGCAGGAAAGGCGCGACCGAGCGCACCGAGCGGACCGACCGGGCTGATGAAAGTGGCGGGCGCACCAGCCAGCATCGCGGTGCGATCGAAAGCGAACGGTTGCGGACCGAGATAGGCCGTACCGGCGGCATTGAACACGTTCATGCTCATGTAGTAGGCGTCGGGCCAGACCGAGAGGTGCGGGTAATCGAAGAAGTTCGACCCGAGATGAAACCCATAACGATTATAGGTGCCGGTGGCATCGCCCGTGGTGGAGACAGCAACGCACTCATCGGTGATCGGAATGCCGCCAGTCGCGGTCGCGAACTGGGTGATGACCCAACGATCGGCCAGTTGATCGTAAAGGACGACGGGATCACCGGAGCCGCCCGTCTCGCAGGCGCCGCCGAAGCCGCTCCAGAGTGAACTAGATGCTATTCGGCCCGAGGACGGAGTTGCCAGTGGCTTTGTCGAAGACCTGGTAACCTTCGTTCACCATCTGGACGTATTGCGTCAGACCGACCGCGCCGTTCGTGTCTGGCGGAGCGCAGTTGCAACCGACGCCCGGGAAAGGAATGCCGTCGAAGTTAAGGATCGGCGCCGGAATGCTCGGCGCAAGGAAACGAAGGATCGACCCGTTATCCACAACCGGGTCAGGGCTATCGACGTGAGAGTTAGGTATCTTTGGATTTTCGGCCGCCTCTCGCTCCTGACGGTGATTGGTAATATCCCAGGCGCGGCATCTCGCGCAACGGAGGCGAGACATCGTTGTGATAGGAAGGGATGACCTGGACGCGGTGCGGGCCGAAGGCCAGGGCGGACGCGCCTGAGAACATGGTGAACCCGCAGAAGACAAGGAAACGTGCGCTAAAGCCTGAGACTGACGTGAATTTCATAGGAATCGTCAGGAAGAAAGAGACCCGGGATCGGAAAACAGGTTGAGAGCAGAAGCCGTTCCGCACAAACGGGCTTCTGGTGCGGACGTCAGGAATCGAGCAAGTGTGCCTGGTTGCTGGCTTCCAATTCCTCCGGGATCAAAGCGCCTCGTCAGGCGCCTTCTTCGGCGAGAGGTAGTATAGAATGAGCCCGAGCAGGGCGGTCGCTAGTCCCCAAAGCGATGGCTCGCGCGTTGAGGGATCTTCGAGCAGGTGCCAGAGCATCCAGCCGCTGACCGCGAGGAAGATCGCCGGGGTGATGGGGTAGCCCCAGGTGCGATAGGGCCGTGGCAGTTCCGGACGCCGCCAGCGCAAGACGAAGACGCCGAGTACTGTGAGAGCAGAGAAAAGCGTGAGGCTGAACTGCACATAGTTCACAACTTTCTGAAACGTCGCGACGAAGATCAGCAGATTCGCAATCGCAAATTGCACCAGCGTCGCGCGGACTGGAATGCCGCGCGCGTTGCGCCGGGCGAGCCATGACAAGGCCCCCAAGATCCTCGCCCATTGCCACGGTCACGCGCGGTCCGATCCACATCATCGCGCTCACCGTCGAGATCAGTCCGAGGGCAATAAACACCGCCATCACTTTGCCGCCTGCATTCCCGAAAATATGCAGCCCGGCGATTAGGCCGACCTCCTGTTTACCGACCATTTCTGCGGCCGGAGTGGTGCGCAGAAAGACCGCGTTAATGCCGAGGTAGAGGACCGTGACCAGAAGCGTGCCGAGTCCGAGGGAAAGCGGAATGGCCCGTGCGGGGTTGCGCACTTCGCCGACGATATAAGTCGAGGCGTTCCACCCCGAGTAGGCATACATCACCCAGTAAAGACTGATCGCGAATGGCGTGCTCACGATCAGCGCCCGATCCGCATTCACTGGCAGAAACGAGACCGGCTGGGTCCCTTTCACGTAGAATCCCGCGGCAATGATCACAAGGATCAGGCCTACTTTCAAAAGGGTCGAAGCATTCTGAAACCCGCTGCCCAATCGCAAATCCCAAAGCAAGACTAGCGTCGTGATACAAATCACAGCGAACGACAGAAAGAGCGAATTCAACCCCGGGACAACGCCGGCGACATAAGTGCCGAACGGGATCGCCGCGATCGCCACCGGCGCAGCGAAGCCGACCGTTGCGGAAACCCAACCCGCCACAAATCCCACCGCCGGATGATAAATCTCACGGAGGAAATGATACTCACCGCCAGAGCGCGGCAGTGCCGCGCCCAGCTCAGCGTAAGAAAGTGCGCCGCAAAGCGCACAAACACCGCCGATCGCCCAGAGCGCCATGATGGCAAAGCCGGTGGGCAAATCCCCGACTTGAAAGCCGAGGCTGGTGAAAATGCCAGTGCCCACCATATTGGCCACCACAATGCAGGTAGCGGTGAGGAGCGAAATCGTTCGCCTACCTTGAGATGAAGAGCCAGCATGCACCGCCGATGTCTAGTGGCTCCCGGCGATTGATTCAAATCGAGAAAGTTTGTGGCGAAACGTTCTCGTTTGCTCCCTTGATCGAGAGCCGCCCACTTGATCGCCGGGGGTGTGAAACATTTCGTCAACGAAAAGGGCTGCGGCGCTGCCGCAGCCCTCACCACTAACCGCCTGATCCAGCGTTACTCGCTGCCGTGCGCACCGGTCCCGTGCAGCGTCTCCATGGCATCAAGCCGCTTCTGTTGGTCGGGCGTGAGAAGCGGTCGGATCTGCGTGTCGAGTTGCTTGAGCACCACGTCCGCCTCGGCTCGCGCTTTTTGATGAATCGCCTCGAGCTGCGGCCGCACGGCAGTTACGAGCGGTTCGACCTGACTCTTTTGCGCGTCGGTCAGTTGAAGCGTTCGCGTCAGCATCATGGTCAGGTTTTGTTGCCCGTGATGGCACGGAGGATTGTCGGGTGTCTGCGCGCCGGCGAATTGTGCGACAGTCACGAAGGCCGAGACACAAACGATGATAGGAATGAGTTTTATTGGTTTCATTTGTTTCTTTTGATTGTTATGCAGAGCAGCAGAATTGCTGTTACAAACTTAAGAGACACAACAAACGCCAATCGGTTACATCCCGAGGCCGATAATCTCGCCAAGACCGCTTTCGTCTTCCGCGGCACCAAGGCTTATCTCCGTTGATTTGTTCGGCGGTTCGGTCGAGAAATCGGGCGGCGTGGCGAATTACCTGCATGCGCGCCCAAATCGGATGTAACCTTGTCTTGCACGTCGTGTCTTAAACGTAATGTGGAGCCGCTCCGCGATTGCCCATGCCAGATGAGAGTTTCGATGAGCAGACGTGCCTGCGACGGATTGCGACAGGCGACGAGGATGCGGCACGCGATCTCCTTCGCCACTTTCACCCCTTCGTCGCGCGTCTGGTGGCCTCGCATCTGCCGCGACGGATGAGTCCGGAAGACTTGACCCAAATGATTTTTATCAAGATTTTTCAAAACCTGGACAGCTATGCCGGGAAAGTGCCCCTTCAGCATTGGATCTCGCGCGTGGCCGTTAACACCTGCCTTAACGAATTGCGCGCGGAAAAGCGACGCCCCGAATGGCGGCTGTCCGATTTCGATCCGGAAACGTCCGCTGCGATCGAGCGACTCGCGCGCACTGAGACGGATTTCGCGTCACCGGACGACGAACGAGTGGCGAAAGAACTCTTGGATCGATTGCTGGATCAGCTTTCGCCGGAGGATCGTTTGCTGGTGACGCTGCTCCATCTCGAAGAACGCTCGGTGCAGGAAATTCACTTGCTCACTGGCTGGAGCCGAGCCGCGATTAGAGTTCGCGCTTTTCGCGCCCGAGCGAAGATGAAAAAGATGCTCGGCAAAATAGATACCCTCATCCCGGCCTTCATCCGATGAACACTGACCGCCTCCTCGATCTTATCTTCCGCCTCGCGCGGCGCGCGCCCGTTAGCGCGATCGCCGAAATGCCCTACGGTCTCGAGACCGCGGTGCTCGCGCATTGGTACGAAGCCGTCGGGAATCGCTCGGCAAACGCCGGACTGCTGCGTGGCTTGCGTTGGGCCGCGTTGGCGGCTTGTGCGGTCGCTCTGCTCACCGCTGCCTTTAAAAGTGATGAACTCGCGGCATTCAACCAGCGCTTCGATCCGGTGGCGCGAGTGGCTGATTCGGCGATCGTCGCGGGTTACGACTATGAATAGATCACGCGCGGCCAGAATCGTTCTCTACGCCGTGCTTATTTTTCTCGCCGGCGCCATCACCGGTGCGCTGATCGCCCCGATGATCGGGCGGTCATTCATGCGACTGCCCGATTCGCAGCAAATGTCCCGCCACATGCTCGATCATCTGCGATCCGGTCTGAATCTGACTGATGAACAGATGGCGAAGATAAGACCCCTGATCGAAAAGACCTGCGCCGACATGGAAACGATTCATCGCGAGACGACCAAGCGTGCAATGGATCGTATCGCGGAGACCAACGCCAAAATCGCCACCTTCCTTACTCCGGAACAGAAGTCGAAGTTTGAAAAAATGGAGGCTGAACACAGGAATCGCATTCGGCATATTCATCATTTTGCCGCCCCCCCGGGAACGCTCCCTCCATAAATGCCATCCCTGAATCGCCGCGTCTACGAATCCGCTTTCAGGGGAAATCAATTGCCCCGCCCGGCAACGCGGGGGATAGAGGGCCTCAAAGAAACTTCGCCAGGGCGTCCGTCGTTTCCTCCGGCCTCTCCTCCAGAATCCAATGACCTGTATCTTTGAGCACAATTACGGTGACGTTATCCGCGACCAGTTTCAACTGTTCGCCGAGCTCTTTGCCTAACGACTTGTCGCCGCCGATTGAAAGCACCGGCATGGTCAGCTTCGTCTGCGAGAGTGCCGCGAAATCTTTGGCCAGTTGCGGCCAGGAGGCGAAATAGGCCCACGCCGCGCGCATGCGTCCTGGTCGGGAGTAAGCCACGGTATAAGATTTGCGATCGGCTTCCGGAAGAGAGCGAGTCTTATCGGCCGCGAGTACAGTTCCAGAAGTATTCGAAGTAGGTGCGTTCGTGTCCTTTGACCAGCGCTTCTGGATATTCTCCGTGGAAACGAAAGTGCCAGATGTTCGGAGCGTTATAGATCGGCTCCCATCCGGGCACGCCGGGAAGGAAGGCGTCCATCAGCGCCAGCTTCTCTGTTTCCGCAGGGAATTGCGCGGCGTAGGCATAGGCTACCATGAGCCCAATGTCGTGTCCGACGACTCGCGCTTTCTCTATACCTAACGAACGGACAAGCGCATGAACGCGCTTCGCCGAAGTGAGCATGTCAATGCCACTCTCCGGAATCGCAGAGTCGCCGATGCCCGGCAGATCGGGCGCGATAATGGCAAATTTCTTCGCCAGCAATGGAATGATCGGCCGCCACATCCGCGACGTCTCAGCATACCCATGCAACAGAATCACCGCCGGCCCGTGACCAGCGGCGAGATAGTGCAGTTGCATCCCATCGACCTGCGCGTTGCGCGAAGCGATCGTCTCATCCGCAGCTTGAGTGGATATCGTGCTCGCAGCAATCAAAACGCAAAACAAGGCGCGCACGGCGCAAATCACACGACTGTTAATGCTCAGTTTCATAAGGGGTTCGCCAAGATTTCAGGAGATGAATTCCGGGGAGCTAGCAGCTACGATGTCAGAGCCAGTAATGCTGTTGCCCATAGGAAGGCCGCGCTTCGATCAGCTCTGAGGATCTCTGGGCGGCCAGGAAAAAACGGACCGGCGCGGCTCCACCGCGCCCTGTCCCGGCGTGGAATCGTGACTCGCCGACGTTTCTTCGGGACTCGGCACAACCGCCGCTCGTTTGGCAGCCCATCGCGCCCTCATTGCTTCCGCAAGTTGGGCACGACGTTCTGGTGAGAGATTAAGTGTTCTTTTCTTTTTAGTGCGCCGCGCGGCTCGGCGCTCGGCGGCAGCTCGGGCGGCTGCTTTTCTTTTCGCCGACGCCTCATTCGCTTTCACCAGCGCTTCAAGTTTCCGTTTCAGTTTGGCAAGTTTCTTGGGACCTTCTCGCAGCCGAGTTTCGAGTCGACGGATCTTTTTCTTGAGAGTTTTGGCTTTCATAAGGAGCGAATTGCCTCGCCTACATGATAGACGAACGGAACAATCGAACCCGAGCTTAATGACGAAAACTCGCTCATGCACGACATTGTTTGACAGCCGTCCTCTGAATTGCCACGCGCAGCAGCCAGCTCCGGAAATCCAAATCCGGCCGTCGGTATGCGTCACCAGACAGCGGTCCGGTGGGCGCGGTCATTTCGTTCTCGAACAAACGGACTGAGTTTTCTCGCGACCATCCCGCGAAGGTTTCATGCCCCAAATTCCAAAATCGAGGCGATTCTTGGCTTGTAATGGGTGGCCATCTGCGCTTCAGTCGGCGACAAATCGCCCGGACCTTATCTGCGTGATCAAGAACCAACCTGGATGCCTAAGAAACCGAACAAGAAGAAATTAACGATCAAATTGCTGGACTTGGCGCCGAAAAAAGACGCACGCGGCGGTCACGCCAGCTACTCCAATAAAGCTCCACTTTCTATCCCTCCACCGGGCTTCATTTCGGCCCAGGAGAATCGGATGCCTAACGGGCACCGTTAGGCGCGCAGCGAACAGTTACAACGCGAGAGTGCATTGCCGAAAGTCGCAACCGTCGGTGCAATTTGTGCCCTTTGGAGGTCTGTCCACAACGACGGCTTGTCACGTGCGGTAGGCTCTTCACCTATGAATACCGATCCCGCACTTGTTGGATTGCCCGCCGGACTTTCCCCTCAGGATGCGGCCAACCAGTTTGATTCTCTCCAGAAGAAACTCGTGCCGCTTTGGCGCTCAATCGAATCCTTCAATCAAGACGAACAAACGATCGTTGTCGTGCCATCGATGTCGATCGATATGACCATCACCGGCTTGGAAGTGCAGGCCTACGAAGAACGCTTCCTTTTCTTGCTCCTGCTCCTGACCCAGCCGCGAGCGCGGATGATCTACCTCACTTCGCAGGCGATTCATCCCAGCGTGATCGAGTATTACCTGGATTTACTCCCGGGCATCATCCCGCGTCACGCACTGCGCCGGCTTACATTGCTCGCGCCGTATGATGATTCGCCACGCCCGCTTAGCCTCAAAGTCCTTGAGCGCCCGCGCCTACTGCAACAGATCGAAGCGAGCATCGCGGACAAAGACCGCGCTCATCTCGTCTGCTACAACACGACTTACTTCGAACGAAATCTTGCCCTCCGCCTTGGCATTCCTCTCTATGGCGCTGACCCGTGTCATCTCTCTTTTGGAACCAAGACGGGATGCCGGCAATTATTCGCGCAGGCGGGAATCAATCACCCGCTCGGCTTTGACGGGTTGACAAGCCTGGAGGAGGTCGGTTCGGCGCTGATGCAGATGCGCAAGCAGCGACCGTCAATCGCGCAGGCCGTGGTGAAACTCAATGAAGGCGTTTCCGGCGAAGGAAACGCGCTCGTCGACCTTGCGGGTCTCGGCCAGCCTAACGAAGCCGCCATTAGCGAACGTCTCCGCGCGATGCGCTTCGAACACGCTGCCATTCGCTTCGAGGAGTACTGGGAAAAATTCCGCGCGCGCGGCGGCATCGTGGAGGAGCGGGTCGGTGTCGGCGCCGGGGAAGTGCGGAGCCCGAGCGTGCAATTGCGCGTCACGCCGCTCGGCAAAGTGGAGTTGCTCTCGACGCACGATCAAATGCTGGGCGGCCCGAGCGGGCAGAGTTATCTCGGCTGCACCTTCCCTGCAGATCCCGCCTATGCCGCCGCTATTACGCGCGATGCCGCCAAGGTTGGCGATCTCCTGCGCGACGCGGGCGTGGTCGGCCGATTCGCACTCGATTTCGTGGTCACGCGCGAGAACGATTCCGCGCCGTGGGAGACTTACGCGATCGAGATTAACCTGCGCAAAGGCGGCACGACTCATCCTTTCCTGACTCTCCAATTCCTCACCGGCGGCACCTATGATCCGGAAAGTGCAACTTTTTCTACGCCCAATGGGCGCAAGAAATTTCTTGTCGCGAGCGATCATGTCGAATCACCGCGCTATCGCGGTCTCACGCCGGACGACCTCTTCGACATCGTCGTGCGCCGGGGGTTGCACTTCGGCCAGGTCCGCCAGACCGGCGTCGTTTTTCACATGCTCAGTGCACTCGGAAGTGCGGGACGCCTCGGCCTCACAGCAGTCGGCGATTCGCCGGAAGAAGCACGTGCCATCTTCGAAAAAACAGAGGCGGTTCTCGACGAAGAGGCGCGTTTCGATCAGTTCTAACATTCTCGCGACAACGGTCCTCCTCAGCCAGGATTGCGACACGCCCGCCGGAACGTTAGCTTCGGCTCTTGGCCTCTGACTTTCGACCTCCAACCTCTGACCAAATGGCTATCCGAATCCTCGTTACCGGCGGCACCTTCGATAAGGAATATGACGAACGGACCGGCCAGCTCTTTTTCAAAGACACACACATCGCAGAGATGCTCAGGCTAGGTAGATCGCGGGTTCGGATCACGATCCGCACCGTGATGATGATCGACAGTCTCGAAATGACCGAGGCGGATCGCGCCCTCATCGTGCAGAATTGCCGTCAGTCCGATGAAAATCGGATCGTCATCACCCATGGCACCGACACGATGACGGAAACGGCAGCCGCAATCGCTCAGGCCGTCTCTGGGAAAACCGTCGTCCTGACTGGCGCGATGATCCCTTACGCCTTTGGCAGCTCCGACGGCCTTTTCAACCTAGGCAGCGCACTCTCATTTGTGCAGGTGCTGCCTCCTGGTGTTTACATTTCGATGAACGGTAAATGCTCTCCTTGGGACCGGGTTCGGAAAAATCGTGAGCGCGGCGAGTTTGAGGAGATTCCCCCGACTTAGACTTCGGTCGCCTGCGCTGTTTTGAGGAAAACCGAAAGCCGCCTTCCAAAAAACGTAGCCATCAGTCGCGCGACTCCGCGATCTCGTAGCGCACCTTGACCATCGGCGTGAGTTCAGTTCCGCGCCGCGCGAAGATCTCGTTCCCCCAGCCCTGCTCGCCGTCTGGTGTCACCTTTGCGACGTAGGCGGATGATTTTCCGTCGGCCGCGATCTCCTCGAACTCGAGCATCAGTTTTCCACCTTCCACCTTCACAGTGCCTTTCGTGAGACTTCCACCAGCATCCACGTACCAGAATACGATCACGTGCTGCTGCGGATCCCAAGCGTAGAGACCGTCAATGTATGGTCGCGCGTTACCATCGACCACGAACTGATTGCTGATGCGAATGGCCTGTCGGTTTTGCGACCACGTGAATTCCGCGTGGATCCTCATTTTCTTCCCGTCCGGCGAGTCCGGAAGCTTGGCGTCCCACTCATGTTTGGTAAGAAACGCGATCGGGTTCAAAGGTGACGTCGTTTTCGATCCGGCCGGTGTTTCTGCACGGAGAGGTGTGCACAGTATGGCTCCGATGAGGAGCAGAACGTTGCCAAGGTATATCAGCTTCATGATTCAATTCGTAACTGAGGCGCGCCCTGCACGATTGTAGAAAATTGACATTTCTTCACCGGCCGCGATCAGACTTCCAGATAATTCAGGAACGGTCCGCGCTTCGACAGATAATTCGCCGGAGTAAGTCCGCTGAAAGCCCGAAACTCCCGGATGAGATGCGCTTGATCATGGTAACCGCATCTCGCCGCGGCGTCCGACCAGTTCACCCCGGCCCTTTGCCCTACCGAGTGAATCACTCGCTGAAAAGCGCAGATCCGCGCGAACACCTTCGGCGTTAATCCGACGCAGCGTTCAAACTCGCGCAACAAATGTTTATGGCTGATCCCGATCTCCTCAGCCATCCGACCTATCCGCGCCGCGTTCGCCCCCAGTTGAATAATTCCCAGCGCATGACTCACCGCACGCGTCGGCGGAGTGCGTGAGCGCATTCGCTGCCGAAGCCACTTCTCCGCCAGATCGAGCTGCGCGTCGTCGTTCAACGCCTCCCCCAGCCGGTCACGCAGCTCGCTCGCCTCTCGACCGAGAATTGTGTCTAACTCCACTACCTGGTCGGAAAATTCGCGCAGCGGCACTCCGAGGAAAGGCCACGCACCTCCCGCACGCAACCGGATACCTATGAGATGGACATAGCCAGCCTCAGTGATGACGATCGGCTCCGTCCGTTCACCCGAGACCCAGCTTGAGCGAAAAACGGTTTGTCGCTCCGGATCGTCCGGCGCACAAAGCCGCTGCGGGTCACCCAGGTTAACGATCAACTCCATCGCCCCATCCGGTAAGATCATATTGCGGAACCTCCCCGGTAGCCGACCGCGCACCATCCAGAGATGTTCCACGTGCGGCGCCAAGGGACGCGTGACCGGACGGATTCGATGGCTCAACATCGCCGCCAGTGTCTGGCCGCGCACGTTGCGCCGTCAAGTCCGAGGGCGCCCGTTTGAACCGGATCCTCTCTGTAGAGCTACCACCTACGCAAGCGTGGCCAGCCCAAGAAAGACGTTATCCCTATAAAGCCATACGAAGGAAGATTTCGCTCAGTTGATTGGCACTAAGAACCGCGACCGCTTGCTGACCAAGATTCAAGAGCTTGGATTGAATGCTGAAAAGCGGGTCCGATAGTACGACGCTGACGGTTGCGAAGAGCGGCATTGGGTATCACGGTGAAAGCGATGAGCGATGAGAGAACCAATGGCAGCGGGCCCGGCTTGAGCCGGCGCAGGTTTGTGGGTCTGACGATCGGGGGCGGCGCGGCGGTGCTGGCTGGTGGCTCGACGATTTTGCGAGCGGCCACGGCGACGGCAGAGAATCCTTCCACGTTTAAAATCGGCGGCGATTTGGAGGTGAATCGGCTCGGGTTTGGCGCGATGCGGCTTACCGGCCCCGGCATTTGGGGTTGGCCGAAGGACCGTGACGAGGCGAAAAGGGTGCTCCGACGTACGGTCGAACTTGGGGTGAACCTGATCGACACAGCCGATGCTTACGGACCGGAGACAAGCGAACTGCTGATTCAGGAAACGCTTTATCCTTATCCGAAAAACCTGGTCATCGCGACAAAGGGCGGAAACACGCGGCCGGGCCCCGACCAGTGGGTGCCGGACGGGCGCCCGGAGTATCTGAAGAAATGTGTCGATGCCAGCTTGAAGCGGCTGCGGCTGGAGCGGATCGAGCTTTACCAGTTGCACCGGGTAGATCCGAAGGTGCCGATTGAGGATTCGCTTGGCGCGCTCAAGGAGATGCGCGACGCGGGAAAGATCCGGTATCTCGGGCTCTCGGAGGTGGACACGCAGGAGATCGCGCGGGCGCGCCAAATCGTGCCGATCGCGACGGTGCAGAACCGTTACAATCTTGCGGATCGAAAGTGGGAGAACGTGCTGCTGTATTGCGAGAAGGAAAGACTCGGTTTCATGCCATGGGCGCCAGTGGGTGGCAACCGATCACTGAAAGACTCTGCGTTGGATAAGGTCGCGCAAGAGCAGAAAGCGAGCGTTTACCAAATCGCAATCGCCTGGCTCCTAGCCCATTCGCCAGTGATGCTGCCAATCCCCGGCACATCGTCGGTCGCACATCTCGAAGAGAATGAAGCTGCCCGGAAGCTGAAGCTGACGGGCGGGCAAATGGCCGCGCTCGCCTAACGACGCAGTATTGGTTCTTAGATAAAGGCAGTCGCAACGATCTGGCGAATTTTGGAAAAGGACTATCGGTGGTCGCGCCGCGTCTCGAATAAACCCAGTTAATCGGATGCGCATTCTTGTTCCACTCGACCGTCGCGACGATCAGAGCGTCCACCCTCTTCTCGGCAAGTAGGCTGACGTAACCAGCCGGATCGTCGATGGCGCCGCGTTGCTCGGCCAGCGCGAGCGGCCCAAAGGCAAGCGTGAAACCGACGATACAGCGACGCCTTCTCCTAACCCTTGTATTTTTGAACGTAACCCGAGTCTCTAAGCCGGCCGCGATCGTCAATCCGTAAACGGCGGGTGCAGTCGCCACCAACTACTTCATGAAGTCCCGGACGAGCTGTGCAATCTGATCCGCGGCGGTATCGAGCGCGAAATGGCCCGCATCGAGGATGTGGACTTCAGCTTTCGGGACATCCTTGCGGTAGCGTTCCGGCTCTCCGAGATCGAACGAGAGATCATACTTGCCCCAAATCACCAGCAGCCGTGGCTGCTTCTCGCGCATCCAAGCTTGCCACTTGGGGTAGGCGGCGACGTTCGTGCGGTAGTCGTAAAAAAGGTCGCTTTGAATGTCGGCCTGGCCGGGCTGGTTGAGAAAGGCAAATTCATCGGTCCAGAGATCCGGGTCATAGCGTTCCATGTTGGGATCGTTCCCGATATGGCGCGTCCGCGTCGTCGCCAGTGACAGGAGATTTGTACGTAGCGCGGTTTCGTTAGGCGCGCGATCGGCCCAAAAGGCCCGCCGCATTTTCCAATTCGCGCCCAGACCTTCGTTGTGCGCCACAGCGTCCTGAACAATGAGACCTTCGATGCGGTCCGGATGGGCTAAGGCCATGCGAAAGCCCACGGGGCCGCCGTAATCCTGCATGTAAAGCGTGCAGCGCGAGAGGCCGAGCGCTTCGGTGAAGTGATTCATGATCTCGGCGTAGTGATCGAACGTATAGGCGAACTTTTTCGGGTCCGGCCAGTCGCTGTGTCCGAAGCCCGGGTAGTCGGACGCGACAAGGTGATAGCGATCGGAAAGCCGGGCGAAAAGAGGCTCGAACATCCGCGATGAAGAAGGAAGTCCGTGCAGCAGGAGAAGCGTCGGCGCGCCTTTCGGGCCGGCCTCTCTGTAAAAGATGGAAAGCCCATCTACCTGTATCGTGCGATAAAAAATCGGGTTTTCCATCGGATGTTCCTTTCCTTGTACTGGAGCGAGCAATTGAAATGACGCGAGTATCGCAGAAACCACCGAAGTCATGCGAAAGCCCTGAAAGCATCGGGGGGTAACGCTCATTCTTGCTCGCCCCATTCCAATATCTACTTCTACTTCTCTTCCCCAACGTCGAAAATGATTTCCAGCTCGACCGGGGTACCAACCGGAAGGCTTGCGACGCCGTAGACTAGATGGCAGGCGTTCTTGTCCTTTTCAAAGACGTCTTGCAGCAACTGCGAAGCGGCGTCAGCGACTTTCGGTTGATCGCGGACATCTCCCGAAGTGGCGACCGATACCCCGAGCCGGACGATCCGCGCAACTTTATCAAGCGATCCCAAATGGTGCCGCGCGACAGCGAGCCCGTTGAGCGTGGCGAGGTGAGCCCCTTGCACGCTGTTTCCACGTCCGGTTCCGCGCCGACGCGTCCAATGAATTTCGAGCCGTGACCTTCCGTGGGAAGCATGCCGCTGAGAAAAAGCAGATTGCCCGTCTGCACCGCTTCCACATAGGCTCCAAACGGCTCCGGCGTCGCCGGGAGCCTTATGCCAAGCTCTTTCAACCGTTGCTCGGCGCTGATCTTCATGTCGATATCCCCAAAGCGTTCGCATTAACAGTTCGCAGGCGCCCTGCAGAGCGAGCCTATTTCTTGATGCCAGACGATCTCTCCTGCTGCGCAGTGATCGGGCAGGCCGGGATCAGAGCGGGGAGGAATCTAGAACCTGTGTCAGCTAGCCAGGAAGCGCAAAAGCCACCATTTCGTTCGCGGCGCGGTGATTCGACCAGAAGTTCTCGCCGTCGAAAGTAAGCGAGCGGGCTGCGAACGGAAGGGTCGCGAGATCCTCCACAGTCGGATTCTCCTCGCGCGGGTCGAGCCGGGCGATCCGCCACTCTTCAGCCTTGTTCGGAACGTCTTTGTTCTCTCGCCCGCGCAAGACATAGAGCGTTCCGTCTACGAATGTGTGCCCGCAGATTTCAAGACCGGCGTCGATCGTGCGCGAAACGTTTCCCGCATCGTCAACTCGATGGATCTGCCCCTTATACCACTGGCTCAGGTAAAGGTGTTCGCCGTCGTAGCTGAGGTAGGAGCCGGTAAACTCCGGACAGGCAAACAATTTCTCGAACCCGTCAGTCGTCGTGTAGCGATAGACGTAGCGATCATCGTTGAGCCCTTTGCCGATCGTAAACCGCCAACCGTCATTTGTGGATACTCCCGCCCACACGACTCCGGGCGGATCCAATTCCTCGACGATCTTCCACTCGTCGCTGTCGATCCTGTAAAGGGCGCCAAGATCACGCGAACTCAGCCAAAGCTGCTTTCCATCCCAAGCGAGCGCCTGCGGCGTCACAGTCGGCGAGGCTAGCCGTCGTTTTTCGATGATTCCCTCCATGCTCGTTACCTTTCTTCATACCGAACCAATGTAAAGATCGCGGCGCCCGAACTTCCTACTCAGGCTGTCGTGCCCTCTCGCTTTCTAGTCCTTGCTGACTGCTAACTCGAAAAGCAGACGCCAACGCTTGCTGCCATCCCATGACAAGCCCTTCTCCTTCCGCCTTCTCCGCGGCGGTCGCTCCCATTCGTTCCCGTGCTGGCGGAACATAGCGTTCGCGAAACCTCATCCAAAATGCGACCTCGTCGGCCATGGTCGTTTGCAGGTCCTGGAAGCGCGCGTTTGCTGCGCCGTACAAACGAAGCCCTTCCTCCTCGCGTTCCGAACCCATGAGGCCCATCGCCATTCCTTGCATCTCCATTGCCGCTTCCATTTCGTTTCCGTAATCGAGCGCAGCCCGCAGGCTCTCGCCATAAAGCTGCACTGCGCTCCTGCCTTCATCGCGCCACAAGGAACAGTCAGCGAGATAGTGAAGTGAATAATGGACAAACTTCGACTCCCCTTGCGCCCGACCCTCCGCCAACGTTTCGCGCGCGAGCGGTTCCGTGCGGTCGACATCTCCCAGGGCTATGAGCATCTGCCCGACCGCGACGCGACCGCGCGTAATTAGCTTGGCTGAACCCAGTTTGCGGTAAGACTCGACACAATCTTCCATCGCGTGCAACGCCTCGGAATAATTGTTCGCGGCAAAGTGCATCCATCCGATGCCTTCCAAGGCAAGAGCCAGTTCCAATGGATCTCCACTCTCTCTCCTCAATTCCAAACTTTGCTCTGCGACGGGACGCGCCGCCGCCACATCACCCTGCCAGCTGAGAATCATGCTCAGGGCCCACAAAGCTCGCGCCTTGTCCGGCGATCGTTCGTCCGGATTCAATTTCACCGCTTCCTCGAGCCACATTCTTCCTTCGCGATAGTGGGAACGCAGATGCCAGAACCAGCCCAGCGCCGAGGCAAGGCGGAGAAGTTTCGACCGGTCTGCACGTGCCCAAGTCAGCGCCGCGCGAAAATCGTCGTGATCGAGTTCAAGCCCGGCGAGGGAAGTTGCCTCTTCTTCGATTCGTCGGGCATAGGCCTGCTCCGCTGCAGCAAGATAAAACGCATAGTGACGCGCGCGGGCATCGTTTTCCTCGCCCGCTTCCGCAAGGCGCTCGACCGCGTACTGGCGCAAAGTCTCAAGCAACCGGTAACGCGACCTGTCGTCGCTCACCTGCTCGACTGTGACTAACGACTTGTCGACGAGTTGCTCGATCTGATCGAGCGGATCGCCCTCCGCACCGATTGTTTCCAACGCCGCGAAATCAAAACCGCCGGAAAAAACCGACAGTCTGCGGAAAAGCCTTCGCTCCGATTCCGAGAGCAAATCGTAACTCCAATCGATGGTCGATCGCAGCGTTTGATGTCGACCCCGGCCGCCCGTCAACAAACGAAAGCGATCGGACAAACGATCGCGGATCTCCCGGGGCGTGAGCACCTTGGTCCGCGCCGCGGCCAGCTCGATGGCAAGCGGCAGGCCTTCCAGGCTGCGGCAAATCTCAGCGATCGGTTCGGCGTTGGTCGCAGTGATGGCGAAGCTCGGTCGAACCGCCGTTGCCCGATCCAAAAAAAGTCGAATCGCTTCGCAACGCGCAACTGCTTCGATGCTCATCGCGTTATCCGGAAGGGAAAGGGACGGCACGCGCCACCGCATTTCACCAGCCAAACCGAGCGGCTCCCGGCTGGTTGCGAGTAATCGAACGGTCTGCCCTGTTGGTAAAAGCTTCTCGACCGCTTCCGCACACGCGCGCGTAACTTGTTCGCAATTATCGAGAACGATCAGCGTTTTCGTCCCTTCCAGACTCCGGACCAACGTTTCGATCGTGGAGATACCCTGTTCGTTTTTCGCTCCGACTGCGCTCGCGATGGCACCCGTCACGAGCGAGCCGTCATTTAGCGGGTCGAGATCGACAAACCAAACACCGTCCGGAAACTCTCCCAGCAAATCGGCTCCTACTTGAATCGCCAACCGCGTTTTGCCGCATCCGCCCGAGCCGACAAGAGTGACCACGCGATTGCCCTCAATCAATCCCCGTACGGTTTCACGTTCGCGATCGCGCCCAACAAACGAAGTGAGTTGCACGGGCAGATTTTGCCGAAAATTGCCGAGCGCCCTGAGTGGCGGAAAATCTGCCCGCAGGCCGGGGTGCAGGAGCTGAAAAACATGTTCCACCTCCGCGACATCGCGCAGGCGATGTTGCCCGAGATCAATCAGAGAGGCTTCTTCTGGCAACGAGCCGCGCACAATTCCCGCCGTCACACTGGAGATCAAGATCTGTTCGCCGTGCGCGATCGCCCGGATTCGTGCTGCGCGATTCACCTGGGGACTGCGATAGTCGGAGTCCGCTTCGCCGGTGTGAATAGCCATACGCACCCGCATCGGCACCTGGCTTGGCCAGACTTCTTCGCGCATTTCGCGCTGGATTGCGCAGGCCGCTGCCACCGCATCGCTGGCCCGTGCGAAGACCGCGAAGACGCTGTCGCCTTCGCCGCGCTCCAGGATAATCGCGCCACTGAAAGCGTCGATTTTCCGCGTCATAATTTCGTCGTGCCGTTGCAACGCCGCCCGCATCTCGTTAGGGGCCGCTTCCCACAACCGGGTCGATCCCTCCATGTCTGTGAAGAGAAATGTCACCGTTCCGACCGGCCGGGGCGTCATTGCCCCCAATTATGAGGCCCCGATTTGCCCAGGCAACATCGAAGTGCCTACCCCCCGGTGCGGCGGGACTCGCCATATTCGTCGGCAAGTGTAGAACGGAGCAATGACCTTCCGCGAGACTGCTTTCCACCCCCCGCGGATCATTATGTCCGGGATAATTTTCCCTGCCCTCGCAGGCTGCTCGAGAAAGAGCGGCGAAGCCGTTGTCCTCGAGAAGGAACATATTGCCGCCGCCGCGATTCGTGAAACACCTTTTGCGGCACCGGTCAATTCAATCACTTCACCAAAAGTGGAACCCGGATCCGCGACCATCGACGAAGCCGAGACCGCGCGCGAGCTCAAGCCAGGTGAGATCGTCGTAAATGGATATGTGATGGAGAAGAATGTTCGCGGCACGGGAAAGGATCCTCGCGCGCTAAGTAACGAACAATGGCTCGTGCGGGTGGAGTTGATTTCCGGTGGACGTAAAATCGATGTCCACGCCGACCGGGGACAATATGAAAAGGTGAAGCCAGGCGACCATGTCCAAATCACCTACCGTGCAGGGAAGTATACCGGAACGATTTGGAGCGCGGAGATTAAGTAGCAAAGAAGCAGCCCTGCACACACCTGCACGCCCTCCCCAGGGAACCGTGCCAGATAAGCGGTATTAATGCACATTGTCAGGTCAGTAAACCGCAGGCGAATGAGCGTGGCGGCTGATGCCAGATCTGGCCTCTGGGCTGAAGCCGGTTAACCCAGGTGATATAGGCGGAATAGGCGACATCGGCTTCCGGAAGAGCCTCGGCGGGCTGGCCGCCAACCGTGAAAAAGGCCTGTTGTCCAACGGAATGCACCTGGCCTAGGTCTTTTACCTATTTCATGAAGCGACAATTGCCTTAAAAACGAGCCGCACAGACATGCGTCCAAGGCGATCTGGTAAAACGTATAATTCCAGCTTCTCCCAGTGAATTCCGTTGATTGTGCAAAGAAAGACAACCTCAAAGCTTCGAAAGACTGAATTCTCGGCCGCGAAATCACGCCTTTCCGCACCCCAGGCTGCGCGCACGGTTGTGGAGGAAGACGAAACCATTGCGCAACCGCCTGTTGACACGCTCTATCGCACCAAGAGGCTGCTGCTCGCCGCATTGCGGGTTTGGGAACTGAAGAATGGCCTCGGGCCCGAAGCGGTGCGCTGGGTAAGGTAGAGTCTTTCAATTCCCAGGAACCGCTCACTGCCAAGCTCGGGCGGCCACCGATAGTAGCATTTTTACTGGTGACGAGCGCAGTTCGCCGAAACATCGACTTGGAACAAATGCCAAACGTAGGGACCTTTTTTGTCCCGTTTCTGCCTTCCTCTATTTTCATTCTCATTACCTGCGCATAAGGTTCAGCAGTGACGA
>CAWGFS010000020.1:0-110649 GCA_963821915.1 uncultured Verrucomicrobiae bacterium | reverse complement strand
AGCCAGCAACCAGGCACACTTGCTCGATTCCTGACGTCCGCACCAGAAGCCCCGTTTGTGCGGAACGGCTTCTGCTCTCAAGCCTGTTTTCCGATCCCGGGTCTCTTTCTTCCTGACGATTCCTATGAAATTCACGTTAATCTCAGGCTCTAGCGCACGTTTCCTTGCCTTCTGCGGGTTCACCATGTTCTCGGGCGCGTCCGCCCTGGCCTTCAGCCCGCACCGCGTCCAGGTCATCCCTTCCTATCACAACGATGTCTCGCCTCCTTTGCGCAAGATGCCCGCCTGGGATATTACCAATCACCGTCAGGAGCGAGAGGCTCCCGAAAATCCAAAGATACCTAACTCTCATGTCGATAGCCCTGACCCGGTTGTGGATAACGGGTCGATCCTTCGTTTCCTTGCCCCGAGCATTCCCGCGCCGATCCTGAATTTCGACGGCATTCCCTTCCCGGGCGTCGGTTGCAACTGCGCTCCGCCTGACACGAACGGTGCCGTCGGTCTTACGCAATATGTCCAGATGGTGAACGAAGGTTACCAGGTCTTCGACAAAGCCACTGGCAACTCCATCCTCGGGCCGAATAGCATTAGTTCACTCTGGAGCGGCTTCGGCGGCGCCTGCGAGACGGGCGGCTCCGGTGATCCCGTCGTCCTCTATGATCAATTGGCCGATCGTTGGGTCATAACCCAGTTCGCGACCGCGACTGGAGGCATTCCAATCACCGATGAATGCGTTGCTGTCTCCACCACGGGCGATGCCACCGGCACCTATAATCGTTATGGGTTTCATCTCGGATCGAACTTCTTCGACTACCCGCACCTCTCGATCTGGCCCGACGCCTACTACATGAGCATGAACGTGTTCAATGCCGCCGGTACGGCGTATCTCGGTCCACAACCTTTCGCCCTCGATCGCACTTCCATGCTGGCTGGTGCGCCCGCCACGTTCATCAGCCCAGTCGGTCCGCTCGGTGCCTCGGTCGCGCCTTTCCTGCCGGCCGATCTCAATGGCTTCACCTTGCCACCCGCGGGCGCACCGAACACCTTTGTCAAGTTTCCAGATACCGGGAATTACACGATCTATCACTTCCATGTGGACTTTGCCACTCCGGCTAACTCTACCTTTACGACCTTCGCCACTCCTGTCGCGGCGGGTTTCACCGCCCTCTGCCCCACCACGCGCTCCTGCGTCCCAGAGTTAGGCGTAAGTTCGGGGAACAAACTCGACGGCATCGGCGACCGGCTCATGTTTCGGCTCGCCTATCGCAACTTTGGCGATCACGAATCGCTGGTTGGTAACTTCACTGTCAACTCGGGCGGCGTCGCCGGCATTCGCTGGTTTGAGCTCCGCGACGTTACTGCGGGTCCGGTTACCGTCTTCCAGGAAAGTACCTACCAGCCCGACACGACCTGGCGTTGGATGGGCAGTGCGGCGATGGACTTCCAGGGCAACCTCGCGATCGGTTTCAGCGCCTCCAGTTCCGCAATCAACCCGCAGATCCGTTACGCGGGCCGGCTCGTGACCGACTCGATCAACACCCTGGCGCAGGGTGAAGCTCATCTCTTTGATGGCACGGGCAGCCAGACCGGTACGGGCAATCGGTGGGGCGACTACAGCGCGCTCACGGTTGACCCCGTGGATGACGCCACCTTCTGGTATACCAACGAGTACTATTCCAGCACGACACAGTTCAACTGGCGCACACGGATCGGGAGTTTCAAGCTGGCGACTTCGACGCCAACACCGACACCGACACCGACACCGACGCCGACGCCGACGCCGACGCCGACACCGACACCGACACCGACACCGACACCGACGCCGACACCGACACCGACACCGACACCGACACCGACACCGACACCGACACCGACACCGACACCGACACCGACACCGACACCGAACACCGACACCGACACCAACACCGACACCGACACCGACACCAACACCAACACCAACGCCAACAGCTACTACGGTCCTCGCCAACATTTCGACACGGCTGGTTGAGGGGACCGGTGGCGATGCGGGCATCGGCGGTTTCATCGTTACAGGGACCCAGCCGAAAAAGATCATCGTGCGAGCGATCGGACCGTCGCTCCCGGTACCGGGGAAGCTGGCGAATCCGAGCCTTGGACTTTATGGCCCGGGTGGTGCGCTGATTACGTCGAACGACGATTGGCGGAGCAGTCAGGAAGCAGAGATCATCGCCACTGGTTTGCAGCCAACGAACGACTTGGAATCCGCAATTGTCGCGACGTTGCCGGCGAGCCCTGACGGCATTGGCTACACGGCGATCATGAGCGGAGTGAATGGCACGACCGGCGTCGGACTGGTCGAGGTCTACGATCTCGATTCCACGGCGGATTCAAAGCTGGCCAACATCTCGACTCGCGGTCAGGTGCTGACGGATGACGATGTGATGATCGGCGGTGTGATCCTGGTCGGCGCTGCTCCGCAAAGAGTGATCGTGCGCGCGATTGGTCCATCGTTAGGCGGCGTGGGCGTGACGGGTGCGCTGCAGGATCCGATCCTGGAATTGCACGACGGCGATGGTACCCTCATTACCTCCGATGATAATTGGCGTGACACGCAGCAAACGGACATCATCGCCACCGGCCTTCAGCCAACGAACGACTTGGAATCCGCGATTGTCGCGACGTTGCCATCGAGCTCCAGCGGGATCGGTTACACGGCGATTGTGCGGGGCGTGAATGGGACGACCGGTATCGCTCTCGTGGAATTTTACGCTCTCGCCCCCTGACCGCCGACGCGCTGCTTAGGCTTCGATCCTCGAGAAGTCGACTTCCTGGATTTCCGGATTTCTCCTCGATGGCTTACTTGCTGAGAAGGAGACGCAGGAACTGCGCGTCGGAGAATCGACCGCCACGACCGTGCCTAACGATAACCAGCTCGAGCGAGGGGATGACGTAAAGCCGCTGGTGGCCGGAACCGATGCAGGCGACAAGATCCCTCGGCGCAGCGCGGCAAAGACAGCCGTCCCGCCAATCCTGACTCGACCATTTCGGACTGAGCATTGCTTCGAAATCAAACTCCCGTCCGCCGGGCGCGGCGCGGTTGTTCCACCAGCCTAACGAGAAGGCGCGATTCGCCGGTGAGCCGCGCCAGCATTGCGCGAGAGTTTGCGGCCTAACGACCGGCTTTCCCTCCCGCAAGACGAGCTCACCCATCTGCGCCCACTGCCGCGCTGTTAGGACAAAGCCCGCCGCGAGGAGCGGATTTCCGGCGCGATCGTCGAGATAGCGTTGCGGACCAAGATGCATCCGGCGCAGGACACGGCGCTCGAGATATTCGGTCGGGGTTTTGCCCTCCAACTTGTCCTTCAAGACCTGATGGAAAACCTGGAGCGCCGCCGGCCCATAAATAAACGCTTTTCCCGGCTCGGCCACCATCGGCAAGCGGAGCGCGGTCTTGTCGCGATCGCCGTATTCATTCACCTGCAAGCCGAAACCCGGCGCCAGACCGGAGGAAAAATCGAGCAACTGCCGAATCGTCACTTGCGACTTGCGCGGGTCCTGGCGCCACGAAGCAATCGTAGCTGCGACGCGCTCGTCGAGTCTGAGGATACCATCTTCTTCGGCCGCGAGCGCGGCGAGATTCCAAAACGCTTTCGTCCCGCTGTAAATCCGCTGGGGCGTATCGGCGGAAGCGCGGCCCGGATACTCCTCGAGCAGCGTCCTTCCACTTTGAATGGCGAGGAAGGAAGTGCCGCGATGGTTGGTCGAATATTCCGCCGCCCTGCGCACCGCTGCCGGATCGAGATCGGCGGCAGGAACATCCGCCACGGCGAGGAAGAGGAAGCAAAAGGTCAGAGTCGATCTCACGCGATCACAAACATTGCTCCGAGCGCAGGTCGTGCGGCAAAGTTTTTTCTTCTCTCCATCGTCTGTTGCCTGATCTACCTTGCCGCCTTGATCGCGTATTACCTCGATAATTTCAGCCCGTTCATGGTCAAGTTCGGATCGGGCTTCGGGATTCGCTGGTACGGATTCTCTTATCTCCTCGCTTTCTTCTGCGGTTTTCTCCTTCTGCGCTGGCTGGCGCAACGCCGCTATTGCGCTCTGCCGCCGGACAAGGTTGGCGACTTTATTCTCGCCGCGGCGTTAGGCGTGGTGGTCGGTGGCCGGCTCGGTTACGTGCTCTTTTATCGTCCCGGACAATTGCTCGTCGATCCGCTTTTCGTCTTTCGCATCTGGGACGGGGGAATGTCGAGTCACGGCGGAATGATCGGACTCACTCTCGCGGTGTTTCTTTACGGGCGGCGGCACCACGTCCCGTGGTTGAGCCTGGCGGATAATATCGCTGTGGTCGCGCCGGTTGGTTTGTTTCTCGGTCGCTGCGCGAACTTCATCAATGGTGAACTTTACGGTCGGACCGCGACGGTGGCGTGGGCCATGCAATTTCCAAAAGAAGCGCTCGACCTGCCCGAAATCGGGGCGCGGACTCTCGCCGCCGCTCACGCCGTGCGCCCGGAGATTCCCAATCTCGAGACAATGATCGAACAGGCCCGGACTGATCCGAGCCTGCAATCCGTCTTCCACCAGACATTGACACCGCGGCATCCGTCGCAGCTTTACGAAGCGCTGCTGGAGGGCGCATTTCTCTTCGGTTGTCTCTGGTTTCTGCGTATCCGCACGCGGCAGCCGCGGGGCATGCTGGCCGGGCTTTTCCTGCTGCTCTATGCATTGGTGAGAGTCATCGTCGAAAATTTTCGCGAGCCGGACGCGCCGCTGACCGGACCGTTCACCCGCGGCCAGACCCTCTCCGCGATATTGATTTTGGGTGGAATCTGCTTTGTCGCCTACGCGCTCAAGACGAGAGAATACGAGGCGGCCCAGCGTCGATGATGGGGAGCAATGCGTGAGCGGCCTTGGTGCCCCGATATGTTGCGACGCGGTGTAGCAGATCGAGGCACAAGGCCCGTGCCACATTGCTGAATCAGGTCGCGAACGGCTGTTTCTTCAGGACCCACGCGGCGACCAACCCAATGCAGAGAAACCCAACCACCTGGATAAATATGTAGGCGGAGGTGTAGACCGCGGGAAACCCGTACCAATTCCAATAGGAAATATTCGTCGCGATGGCTGCGAGTACCCCGGCCACGGTGACAAATGCAACACGCGCACCGAAGGTCGTTAGGCGGGTCAGGCTGAGAAGGTAAACGACAAGAAGGGCTTCGAGAAACTCGGTCACGAATTCGATCGACAAATGGCGGGCCATCACGAACGGGCGCGAACCCGCGGGATGATACAACAGGAGGCCCGAAGGATGTTGCGCCAGTTTTTCATCCATGTGCTTCATCGCTTCGTGTTGCGCTTCCCGGCTCGGATTCGGGCCAAGCCCAAATCCAGGGAAAAAGTAGAGTCCGGCCTCATTCGCGATGCTGCTTTGCATTGCACTGAGCACCGCTGCCTCGTTCGGGATTTCTCCAATTCCTGCCTCACCCAGCGGAAGGGCCATGTGGGCAATGGATGTCCAGATAAACATGGCGATGGCACCGAGCAGAGCTGCGAGAAAGATACGTTTCATAACTAAGCCTCCTGCGGGGGATTCTGGTCCGCCGACTTGACCGAGGTCGAGCACAAATTTGGGCGGGCCATGGTGCGATAGGGTTCGAACATTGTCAGTTTCCAAATGGTCCTCGTTTCGGACTTTCGAAAGCAGCCGGAAAATCGAGGATGAGGACGAATTTGAGAACGAGCACGAGATGCAGACTAACAATCGACCAATACTACCTGCTGGCTTTCTGGACGACGAAATAGTTTGACCGAGCCCTGCGCTGGTTTACGAATGTGCTTTCGCTGCCATGACTTCGCCTGATCCAACACCGCGCCAATCCCGAGGCGAATCGATGCTCGCCTTTAGCATCATGTTTTTCTCCGGGGCGCTTCTCTGTTTTCTGCTTGGCTGGGCCGATGGCGTCCGCCACGACAAGACCTACCTGCACATTCCTGAGACCGGCAGCTGGCTCGTCGCGACCGCGATTCTGGTCGCGCTCGGCGTTGCCTTTCTCGTCTGGTCGCGCGCCACGAAGCGTGGTTGACCATATCCGGGCGTGGTTTCGCTCGTTGCGCGATACTTTTTCAGCCAGGGGATATCGCGCCGGAGCATCCGGAATTTCCACCCCGGTCTGATCGGCTTGGCGGCCGACCTCAACCATGCCGAATGGGGTTACTATGTCCGCGACTACATTCAGGGAAAGGATGTGCTCGATCTGGGGTGCGGCCACACCTTGTACGGTATCGGTTTTCTGATTTACGGGGCGCGGAACTATCTTGGGATCGATCCGAAACTTGAAACTCGACGCGCCGAAGCTGCGGCGCCGAGAGCGCTTCCGCACCGAGCTCGCCGGGAACCCGTGGACGCTGCGCCAGGTGCAGGCGGCAGTGCCGAGCGTTCGTTATGCGGCCTGTAGAATCTCTGATTTGCCGGCAGGCGATCGGTTCGACGTCATCTTTATGCACAACGTGACGGAGCACTTGATGGTGATCGAGGAGGTTTTCTCGGAAGTGCGGGAGCGTCTGCGGCCGGAGCGGCAAAATCATCTATCGCCATCACAATTACGCGTGCTGGAACGGACACCATCAAAAGCCGCGCACGACGGCCGAGATCGATCCCGAGGATCCGCGCCCAAGCGCCCTACCTTGATTGGGCCCACCTCGACTTCGATCCGGACTGGCATCCGCCGGTCGGGCGGCGGCTGAACCGGATTCGGTTGCACGAGTTACGCGCGCTGACGGAGCGTTTTTTCAACATCGTCACCTGGGAGCAACTTCGCTCGCGACCGGAGCAGGGGGCCGAGCGGCTCAGCCCGGAGATCCTGGCAAAGCATCCTCAATACGCGAGGAATTTTAACCCAGGCGTCATGTGCGTGGCGACGACCAGTTAGTCTGCTCGCCCCGTTGGCGAGTTTCGCTCGGATGCTTGATTGGTCCCTTGCGCGACCGCAGGTCAGAAGCTGGCATGCCGCTGCACCAGATCGGCGGCCCGAGCGTTAAGGTGCCGGTCGCGCTCACATCTCGGCGTGCGGCCGAGATCACCGCGGAATCCGGGACCGTTGAACGTCGGTAGACCAAGTCGGATCACAGCGCAGTCAAGACGTGCAATCGAGGAGCGCATTCGGGATGCGTCGGAATCAAAGCTCAAAATTAGCTTGCGTTACATCGTGACATTGGTAACATTGTCCCAATGAAACAAATCGGAAAGACAAGACGGTCGAGCGAGTCCAGATCGGGGCGCGGATGGAGAAAACGCTCGTCAAAACCCTCAAGGCGCTGGCCGAATATCTCGATCTCTCGTTAGGCGATCTCCTCGAGGGGATCACCCTGCACGCGCTCGAAGGCAAATCGCCGTTCAGCAAGCAGACGCTCGGCCACATCAAGAAGATGCGGACGATTTACGGTCTCGATCTGACTGCTAGCGACAGCCATCGGCTCGTAGAGGAGGATCATGAAGGTTGAAACGGCTGGATTTGCTGGCGGATTTCGAGGAGGGCCGAATCGATCCGGCGCAGTTTCCGCATCGCGATCATGTCCGGGTGAGCTACGAACTGCTTGAGCGTCATCCTTTTCCCGAAGCGCTCCTCCACCTGGCGCGAGGTCTCCGCCGCCTGGCCGCGAAAGCCGGTCGGCCGGAGGTTTATCACGAGACGATTACGGCGGCGTTTCTCGCGCTTATCGCCGAGCGGCGGTTAAGTGGGAGTTACGCAGACTTTCAAGACTTCGCGGAGCGAAATCCGGATCTTTTTTGCAAGGAATTGTTGAGCAAGTTCTACGAGCCGGCTGTGCTCCAGTCTTCGGTTGCCCGCCAGACCTTTGTCCTCCCGCGCCCAATCGACTGAGGTGATAGGCGGCGCGAGCGCCGCTCTGTGCCGCCTCTGTGCCGCAGTCGGTTCATCTCTCGAACCAAACTCTAATGTCACGAAAAACTCGGCGATTTCCCACCGCTTAGAACAACGAAGGCTATATCCTGACTGACACCAATATCGGACCTTCTGCAACGGACGGTGAGGTTAGAAAGATAGTCAGCGCGACGATTTTTTCCTGACTATCCGCGCGAGGGGTCCAGCCCGCCGCGTTTTCACCCTCGAAAGGGGGGATGTAGTTTTTGGGGCGCGCGCGCTTCGCCTACCTGAGCGGAGCGGACAACGGTCAGAGGATCTCGTGGCGGTATCTTGAAGCTCTCGCATCGGGATCTCTCGGCTTCGGTCATCCCGGCCTCAAATGTTCTCTGCTGTCTCGACGACGGTCACAGGTTTCACACGCGTGGCCAGGAAGGCCCCGAAGAGCAGCACCGCCGCGCAGCAGAGCTGTGCCGGGGAGAGCCGTTCGTGAAAGATCCATGCGGAAAGCGCAAGCGCACCGAGCGGGCTGAGCAACTGCAGGGTCTGCGAGAGCGCGACGCCGATCTCACGGATGGCAAAATAGTAAAGAACATGCGCCAGGGTGATACAGAGCACGGCCGATCCGATCAGAATCCAGTTCACCTCTGCGTTAACGTGCAGCGGAGTGTCAATTTTACCAAAGGCCCAGGTAAGCGGAAGAAGCATGACGGAGGTGAGAAAGCTGATGACGCCGAAGCTGCGAATGGCACCAAGTCGTGCTGAGGGTTTTTTCACAAGCACGCCGTAAAGCGCCCAGCAAAAGCTCGCAGTGAAAGCGATGGCGATCCCGCCTAACGAAATATGACCGGCCATCCAATCAGGCTGAAACCAGAAAACGCCGACTGCGCCGAACAATCCCAACAACGTCCCGAGCTGAAATTGCCACTGGCGAATGATCCAACGTTCTTCGGGGAAAAAAATGAGCGCGAGGAGCGCGGTCATGATGACGGAGGACCGAATGAAAACGGCGTAAACACCGGGGCCCATGTAATGGAGCGAGAACACCTGAGTGACCTGGTGGACAACGTTGGGCAAAGCCGGCAGCAGACAAATACCGAGCACATTCCAGCCGAGCCGCGGACCCCGACGACGAAAGCGAGCGAGTGCAAGGGGCAGAATGGCGAGACACGCTAACGAATAGCGGTAGAAATTTTGGGCAAAGGGATCGTAGTAGCGGTTGAGGTAAAATTGGAAGAGCGACGGTGTCGACCAGATGAGGACAGTCGCCAAAACAGCGGCATAGCCTTGGGAAAAATAATTGTGCTGGCGCGGCATCGCTTTGGGTCGAAGTGGAGGAGGTTAACCAAGGAGGGTGTAGAGGACGCAGAGAATTTTTCGAGCCTCGAGCCGGTCCAAGCGCAGCGCTCTCTGGGCTGCGCACCTGCCGCAGCCCGACCCGTCACAACCAGAGTGCTTGCAAACGATGACGGGCGCAGATACGAAGACTGTGAGCAACAATCAATAATGAATGCGATAAGACGAATCTTAATGGCGGTCGCAGTCGCGACTCTTTGCCTCGCGCCGATCGGGATCGCTGTGGCGAAGGAGAAAAAGACCAAGACCGAAGACAAAGAATCGAGTGGCGCCGATCCCGGCGGCCATATTCAAACCGCCCTTGCGCTGGTCGACCAAAGGCAATTCGAGCCGGCGATCGCCGAATTCACGCTCGCGCTGGAGGCGAACCCGGCCAACGCCCTTGCGATCTACCAGAACCGGGGCGCGATGTATCTCGCGGTGGGGAAATACGCGGAAGCCCTCGACGATTACACGAAAGCGAGCGAGCTGAAACCGGACGATGAACGCAGCTACCTGGGCAAAGGACAGGCCGAAACCTATCTTGGCAAATGGGACGAAGCGATCGCCGATCTTTCGAAAGCGGCGGAATTGAAGCCGGACGACGCCGATGCCTACGGCTTTCGCGGATTTGCCTATTCCAAGCTCAATAGCTGGGCAAATGCGCTCCTCGATTACGACAAATTCCTGGCCGCCAAACCTACCGATCAGGTCGCACTCGAGCGACGCGCCGAGGCCAATCGCTCCCAGCAGAAATTGCCCGAAGCGATCACTGATTACAGCAAGGCAATCGAGCAGAATCCAAAAAAATGGACCCTGTATAAAGGCCGCGCCTACACCTACCATTTAATGAAGGATTATCAGAAGGCGGCCGCCGATTACCGCAAGGCTTTCGAGGTGAACCCGAAGGACACCGACGCCCGCAACAGGGCGCTGGGCGAGGAGGCACTCCTCGCCACTCCCACGCCGCTGCCGACTGCCACACCGACGCCCACCCCGGCGCCTGGTCTGTTCACGCCGCTCAACATTGGAATCGGAGCGATTGTATTGCTTTTCCTCGTTGCTCTCGTGGGCTGGATGGTCCGGAAGAAATCTGCGGTCGGAGATTAACGTCGCCAGGCATTTGCCACCAAGGGGTTGGCCAAGAAATTTCTTTGACAGCGCAGAGCGGGGGTTAGTTTGCCGACGCTTTTTCGGAGAACGAGGCAAGTCCCATGGTCGGCATGCAATTTGACCGACTTTGGGACTTTCGCTTCTAACGACGGCGAGCAACCGGTTTGTCCCGCGACCGTGGGGCTGGCCAGGACAATGAACAGCGGCCCATGTAGCTCAGTTGGTAGAGCACGTCCTTGGTAAGGACGAGGTCATCGGTTCAATCCTGGTCATGGGCTCCAGAGCGGGCTCGCGACCGGAAAATAACCTAACGAAAAGACAGCAGCAAAAGATTAAGTAACCCAAGGAGAATTCCAGATGGCTAAGGACAAGTTCGAACGCAACAAACCGCACGTGAACGTCGGCACGATCGGTCACGTTGACCACGGCAAGACCACTCTCACCGCGGCGATCACCAGCGTGCTCGCGAAGAAGGGCATGGCCGAGGCGCGTGCCTACGATTCGATCGACGCCGCTCCCGAAGAAAAAGAGCGCGGCATCACGATCTCGACCGCCCACGTCGAATACGAGAGCGACAAGCGCCACTACGCGCACGTCGATTGCCCCGGCCACGCCGACTACGTCAAGAACATGATCACCGGTGCGGCGCAGATGGACGGCGCGATCCTCGTCGTCAGCGCCGCGGACGGCCCGATGCCGCAGACCCGTGAGCACATCCTGCTCGCCCGTCAGGTCGGCGTGCCGGCCATCGTCGTTTTCCTGAACAAGGTCGACATGGTCGATGATCCCGAACTGCTCGACCTCGTCGAAATGGAAGTCCGCGATCTGCTCACCAATATGAATTCCCGGGCGACAAGATCCCGATCGTCAAAGGCAGCGCGCTCAAGGCGCTGAACGGCGACCCCGAGCAGGAAGCCCAGATCATGGCGCTCGTCGCTGCGGTCGATGATTACATCCCGCTGCCGGAGCGTCCGATTGACCAGCCGTTCCTGATGTCCGTCGAAGACGTGTTCAACATTGAAGGTCGCGGCACCGTCGTGACCGGTCGTGTCGAGCGCGGCATCCTCAAGAAGATGGAAGAAGTCGAAATCGTCGGCCTCAAGGACACCGCCAAGACGACGGCCACCGACATCGAAATGTTCCGCAAGCTGCTCGACGAAGCGCGCGCCGGCGACAACGTCGGCGTGCTGCTGCGCGGCACGAAGAAGGAAGACGTCGAGCGCGGCAGGTCCTGGCCAAGCCCGGCTCGATCAAGCCGCACAAGAAATTCAAGGCGGAAGTCTACGTCCTGTCCAAGGAAGAAGGTGGCCGTCACACGCCGTTCTTCACCAATTACCGTCCGCAATTTTACTTCCGCACGACCGACGTGACCGGCAGCGTGAAGCTGGCCGAAGGCGTCGAAATGGTCATGCCGGGCGACAACGTCTCGGTCGAAGTCGAACTGATCGCCCCGATCGCGATGGAAAAGACCATCCGCTTCGCCATCCGCGAAGGTGGCAGAACCGTCGGTGCCGGTCGCGTGAGCGAAATTCTGGACTAAGTTAACGCGAAAGAGCGGAACCAAATAGGGCAGTAGCTCAATTGGTAGAGTAGCGGTCTCCAAAACCGTCGGTTGGGGGTTCGAGTCCCTCCTGCCCTGGTCTTTGAACCGCCAGTGCAAATGCTCACAAAAACAAAAACTTTCTTCGCCGAAGTCCGGCTGGAACTCCAAAAAGCGTCCTGGCCTTGGGACCCGAAGGAGAAGGGGATGAAGCGCTACAAGGAGCTGACCGATTCCACCCTTGTCGTCATCATCGCCATGCTGCTCCTCGGCGGTTACGTCGCGCTTTTCGATTTCATCCTCGTCAACGTGATCCATTTCCTCACCCGCTTGTAATTATGGCTCACGTCCTCGCCCCGAAAGATCAATGGTATGTCGTTCACGTGCTCTCCGGACAGGAGAACAAGGTGCGCGAAAATATTGAGAAGCGGGTCAAGACCGAGGAGATGGGCGATGTCGTTTTCGAAGTGCTCGTGCCGACGGAGCGCGTCTCGGAAATCAAGCGCGGCAAGAAGAGCGAGACGACGCGAAAATTTTTCCCCGGCTACCTGATCGTCAACATGCACCTGCTCGACGAGAAAAATCAGCTCATCGGCCGGACCTGGTATTTCATTCGCGAAACGCCCGGTGTGATTGGTTTTGCCGGGACAAAGGATCGCCCGATCCCGATGCGGCAATCGGAAGTCGACAACATGCTCGCGCAGATGCGGGAGCGTGAAGAGAAGGTCAAACCGAAGGTCAGCTTTGAAGTCGGCGAGACGGTCAAAGTGGCCGATGGTCCGTTCCAAAACCAGAGTGGCATCGTGGAAGAAATCGATCCGGAGCGCGGCAAGTTGCGCGTCTCAGTGACCATCTTCGGCCGTGCGACGCCCGTCGAACTCGAATACTGGCAGGTCGAACGGGGATAAATGAGCGTCATCCCGAACGCAGTCGAGAGTTCCTGTGGCGCAAGCTGCTCCGTGACTCAACGGGATTGCTCGACTCCGCTTCACTTCGCTCGAAATGACGAATAAATATGGCTAAAGAAATTGTTGCTCACATCAAACTGCAGATCCCGGCCGGACAGGCAAATCCCGCGCCGCCCGTCGGCACCGCGCTCGGGCCGCGCGGTGTCAACATCATGGCGTTCTGCAAGGAATTTAACGCCGCCACCCAAAAGCAGGCGGGCGACATTCTTCCTGTCGTCATCACGGTTTTCAAAGACAAGTCGTTCACCTTCATCACGAAGAGTCCGCCGGCCGCGGTGCTGCTGAAGAAGGCGGCCAACATCGCTGCCGGCTCAAAAGAGCCGAACAAGACGAAGGTCGGCAAAGTGACGCGCAAACAGATCATGGACATCGTGAAAACGAAGGCCAAAGACCTGAATTCGCGCACCGACGAGGCCGGCTTCAAGATCATTGCCGGCACCGCTCGCCAGATGGGTCTCGAAGTAGTCGATTAGCGTTCGTTAGGCCGATCCGGTCGCCGCGACACCCAAAGGCTGCGCGTTGTTTCGAAGGTTCCGACAGACTCTAAGGGTCGTCACGACACGCCTCCGAATGACTTTTGGTTTGTGGTTCGCTGGTAAAGCCGTATTTTTTCTTCAGCCAGTTGGCATGCGCCGCTACTGGATCACCTGAGAAAAAACCTATGAGCCCTGCCGTCGCCGAAGACAAAAAAGCCGAAACGAAACTGAGTCAGCTCGATCAGCTGAAGAAATTTACGAAAGTGGTCGCCGATACCGGCGATTTCGAGTCGATCAAGGATTTCAAACCCCAGGATGCCACGACCAATCCAAGTTTGATCTTTGCCGCGACGCAAAAAGAGAAATACGCGCACCTCCTCACGGAGGTGATCGCGGACCGGAAAAGCAGTGGGCTCAGCGGCGCCGCGCAAATTGAAGACATCATCGACCACCTCCTGGTCGCCTTCGGCTGTGACATTCTTGAGATCGTGCCGGGGCGAGTCTCGACGGAGACTGACGCACGGCTGTCTTTTGACACCGACGGATCGATCAAAAAAGCGCGCCATCTGATCGAGCTTTACGAGAAACGCGGGATCGATCGCAAACGCGTGCTGATCAAGATCGCGTCGACTTGGGAAGGGATCAATGCCGCGGAGCAACTGCAAAAGGAAGGCATCAATTGCAATCTGACTCTGCTCTTTTCGCTCCCGCAGGCGGTGCGCTGCGCCGAAGCGAAAGTGCAGTTGATTTCGCCTTTTGTCGGTCGGATTTACGATTGGTACAAGGCGGCGAACAAGCGCGATTACACCGGCGCGGAGGATCCGGGCGTGCAGTCAGTGCGGGAAATTTATACCTATTACAAGAAGTTCGGATACAACACCGAAGTGATGGGCGCGAGCTTTCGCAACGTAGGCCAAATCATCGAACTGGCCGGCTGCGACCTGCTTACGATCAGCCCGGAATTGCTTGATAAACTCTCGAAATCGCAGGAACCGATCGAGCGGAAACTCGACCCGGCGAAGGCGAAAGACGCCGACGTAAAGAAGCTCGAACTCGACGAAAAGACCTTCCGCTACCTTCTGAACGACGACGCAATGGCGACCGAGAAAACTGCGGAAGGTATCCGTAAATTCGCGGCCGACATCGTGAAGCTGGAGAAGTTCATCGCCTCAAAGCTGTAGCGGCGGTGAAAGCGCCGGACTGACGACAAAACACTGCGAACGCGGAATCGACGCTCAGGGAGCGCCGCTTCGAACGCGAGCCAATGTTTAATATCGTTCTGGTCGAGCCCGAGATTCCGCCGAATACCGGCAACATCGGGCGGCTTTGCCTCGCCACCCGCTCGACTTTGCATCTCGTCGGTCCGCTCGGCTTCTCGACCGACGACCGTACCTTGAAGCGCGCCGGGCTCGACTATTGGGCGGAGGTCGATGTCCGGTCCTGGAATTCGTTCGGTCAACTGCAAGCGGCGCAGGATCCGGTCGCGCGCTATTTTTTCCTCACGACAAAATCCAGTCGTCCCTATCATGCCGTGCAGTTTCAGCGCGGCGACTTCCTTGTCTACGGCCGGGAGACAAAGGGCCTGCCGGAAACGTTGCTTCGGGCGAACGCGGACCGGTTGCTCACGATCCCGATGCACGGCACCCGCAGCCTCAATCTCGCGACCGCGGTCGCGATCGTGCTCTTCGAAGCGGTCCGCCAAGTGACTGGCAACAAGTGAATTAGCGGCGTCTATTCGACTTTGAATCTTTCCCGCGGCCCCGCTGTCTAATTCAGGAAAGGCATAATATGAAAAAACTAACTTCCGGACTCTTAGCTCTCGCTCTGGCCCTGACGTTGACAGAGGCCGCCCAAGGTGAGCCCAAACACCGGCGTCATGCTGATAAGGCGCAAAGGACTGCTACGATCGATCGCAACAGCTTTGCCGTCGCGAACAGCCATGTCATCCGGGTACGGCACCCGCGGGCCTGGTGGGTGGCGCGCTTTCCGCATACGCGCTTTGTCCTCTTCGGCGGTGGGTATTATTACTGGTGGAATGGCTACTGGTATCCGGCCTACGGCTACAGTCCGTATTATTCGGCCTATCTCTATGACGGCCCGATCTACGGATATAACAACTACGCCCCTGGGCAGGTGACCGAGAATGTGCAAATGGCATTGCGCACTCAAGGTTACTACCATGGTGCGATCGACGGATTGATCGGTCCGCAGACGCGCTCCGCGCTGGCCCAATATCAACGCAGCAACGGGCTGGCTGTCACCGCAGCGATCGATCAGCCAACTTTAGTCACGCTCGGTCTGGCCTAACGAAGGCCTCCGGTTAGAGCCCGCCGTGTGGAGCAAATCTCCACGCGGCGTATTTGTTTCTGCGGAATATTGGAGCCACCTTTGCGCGCGGCGACAGACGAACCAGCGGCCTTCCCTTGCGACCGCTGCCGAGTTGGCCAATGATGCTGCCCGATGCCCCATCCACAACTTGTCGCCCGCGACTTGCGCCGCTCTTTCCAGATTGGCCGACGCCGGATAGAGGTGCTGCGGGGCGTTTCCCTGGAAGTGCAGCATGGCGAATCGATTTTCCTCTGTGGCGCCTCGGGAGCGGGGAAGACAACCCTGCTCTACACTCTCGCCGGACTCGAGCGGCCGGAATCGGGCGAAGTGGAATTCGAAGGCCAGAAACTTTATCGCAACGGCGAATCGGCTCTCGCCCGGCTACGCAACGAGAAAATGGGATTCGTCTTCCAGGGCTACTTCCTCCTCCCGGAACTGACCGCGCTCGAGAACGTCATGCTCCCGGGAATGATCGGACGGCATCCCGGAAAAGAAGCCTGCGCGCAAAGTCTCGCCGCGGTCGGCCTGGGCGATCGGCTCCATCATCTCCCGCCGGAACTTTCCGGCGGCGAACAGCAGCGGGTCGCGATCGCTCGCGCCCTAACGAACGATCCGGACATCATTTTTGCCGATGAACCAACCGGCAATCTCGATTCGAGGACCGGCGACGCGATCATGGACCTGCTCCTTGGTCTGGCGCAGGAGCGCAACAAAACGCTCGTCGTCGTGACCCACGACAACAATCTGGCGCAACGCGGCGACCGCACCCTGCGGATCGTGGATGGTCTGCTCGCCTAACGATCCAGACGAGCGCGCGACTCAATTCTAATTGAGCGTCTAGTCTTCGACTAAGGCCACTCCGGCCGGGTTGTTCACGTCGCGCACACGGAATTCGCTACCCTCATTGCATGCCTGTGTCGCAGTTCCACTGAACCTTCTTCATCTGGCCCGCCACTATATCCACCTCGAAAGGGCCATAGAATCCCACTCTACTCTTCCAGTCTTTCTTCGAAATGCTGTAATGCCCTGAAGGCAAAGAAATCTGAAACCGGCCCTGATCGTCCGTCGTGAAGGATGCAATCGTGAGATCCCCCTTCTTCACGACGAAGGTAGTATTCGCCAGCGGTTTTGAATCGGGAACGCCCTGTCTTACTGGCCCGCCCGAAATGTTGTGCAGAGAAATCGATCCTTCGAGGCCAGTTCCCGCCTCGGGCGGAGGCGTGGGTTGTGTCTCCGCCCGAGCGACGCAACAAAACAAAGCGAGCAGGATCAGAAATAGTTCGAGCGATTGTTGTTTGTTCAAAGGTGGATGGATGGGACGTCGCACTAAGTCAACTAACTCAATCTATCACACGAATGATGCGGCCAAAAGAAGCCACGGGATTTTGAGTAACTGGTCCTCTTGGCGCACGACCCTGCCGAGAGTCTGCGCGGCGGCTAACCACTCGTTAGGCTGCGAAGAAGACCTCTCGGGACCGCTTGGATAACAACATTGCATATTTGTAAGGTAAACTGCGACAGAATGTTATTGACTTCGCGCTAAGAAAAAGATCGTCTCAGGCGACGCCGTTCCCAAAAAAACGGCCGTGAGATTCCAACAAAAACAACCGTTCAATCGGAAAACCTAGGAGGTCAGAATGTTCAATCGTAAAAAAGGATTGTTTATTGTTACTGCCATGGCGGCGCTCGTCATCGCATCTGTCGTGCGAATTGGTCAGGCGCAAAAGTCACCCCCCGCCAAGGCCCCTGTCAGCCGACCACGCGCAGCTTGCGAGCAAGGTCGCGATTGTCGGGCGCGCGGTTGGATTCGCCGAAACGCGGCCGGTGCGTGAGCTCATGGCCCAGGTCGACCAGGTCGATCGCGAACTCCAGGAGGAAAACGAAGAAATAAACGAGCTGAACACGGTGATCCACCGCAAGCCGAACCCGCACTGCGCCTCCCCAAAAGGACGGTGCCCTGCAGTCCTCCTTTGGACCGGATGGCCGGTTCAAGTTGAACATCCCGGCTCCCATCCTCGTCTTCGAGGGCGTTGGCGCGAACGGTTTCGCGCCGCCCGATACGGAGGGCGCGGTCGGTCCGAACGACTACGTGCAAATTGTGAACGCCACAAAAGTCCAGATCTTTGACAAAAACGGCGTGGCCCGCGGTCCGGCGTTTAATCTGAACACGCTTTTCGCCGCTTTTGATCCCCCCGTCTCGACCAACAATAATGGAGACGGGCTCGCTCTCTACGATCGGATGGCGAATCGCTGGATCCTTTCTCAGTTTGCTTTTACCAGCACGAGCCACGCCGCCCTACCACCAGACAATCGCCGTTTCCAAGACGGGCGATCCGACCGGTGAATATTGGGCCTACGATTTCATCACGCCGGGGAATGACTTTCCCGATTACGGTAAGATCGGCTCCTGGCCGGACGGTTACTACTTTACTGATCGTCAGTTCACGAATGGTGTGACCTACAATGGCTTTGGTTGCTTCGCCTTCGACCGGGCCAAAATGTTGGTCGGCGATTCCACGGCTACCTTCATTTACTTCAACGCGGGCCCGAATCTGAGCAATTCGTCCTCGGGCATGATCCCGTCGGACTATAATGGTCTGACGCCACCTCCGGCCGGCGCTCCCAATGTCTTTTCGGTCTTTCTGGACGATGCCTTCGACACAGTTGACGCACTGCGCTTATTCGACTTCCACGCGGACTTCGCCGTCCCGGCGAACTCTACCTTTACAGAGCGCCCCGAAAGTCCCCTCCCGGTGGCCCCGTTCGATTCGCGCAGTCCAGGCACCTTAAATGGCCAGCGTAACGAGATCGAAGAACCCCCGCCGGCCATCACCGTGGATTATCTAAATGCGATCGGCGACCGCTTGATGCTGCGCCTCCAGTACTTCAACCGCGCAGGCACCGAGACGCTCACGACTGTTCAAACCGTGAACGGAGGCATCATCCCTCCACCTGGCGTGGCCCCGACGATCGAGGAGTATCGCGCGGCAACGCGTTGGTATGTGTTGCAAAAGACCAGCCCGGGCGGGAGCTGGTCGGTCCAGGACCAGGGAACCTATTCGCCCGACTCGACGGAACGCTGGATGGGCAGCTCAGTGGTCGACAACGCCGGGAATCTGGCAGTCGGCTACTCGACGTCCAGCACGAGCGTCTTCCCTTCCATTGCCTATGCTGGAAGGCTGTTGGGTGATCCTCCCGGGATGCTGGCGCAAGGCGAGGCGACTATGTTCGCCGGAACTGGTGTCCAACAACTGACGAGCAATCGCTGGGGCGATTACACTGCCATGTGCCTGGATCCGGCCGACGACGCGACCTTCTGGTACACGAACCAGTATTACAACACAACAGGCAAGTTCCTCTGGAAAACCAAGATCGGCGCCTTCAAGTTCGCCGGCACGACGCGCCCGCGCAGGGAACGCTCAGTGGAACGATCACCGCTTGCGATACTGGTGCGCCGCTCAAGGACGCCCTGGTCATGGTGACAGGTGGGCCCTCCACGGGTTTCTCCGCCGCGACCAAGCCGGATGGCACTTACTCGATGAACCTCTCGCCTGGGTCCTACTCGGCCACGATCGTCGATCCGGCCCACAATTGTGACGCGATCGGACCGTTTCCGGTCACAGATCACGTGACGGGAACACCACGACCTTGGATAAGTGTCTGAGCGGCGTGGCCAGGTTCGCTTTTGTGTCCAGTGCAGTCTCCGTCACTGGCGGTAACGGCAATGGGATTATCGAACCGAACGAGTGCAACGACCTTGACGTGACTATCCTGAACGATGGTTGCTTGCTCGGCTCCGGAGTCTCGGCAGTGCTTTCCACCACCACGCCAGAGGTGACTATCAGCCGGCCGAATTCGCCCTACCCGGATACGGACGAAAACGCCACGGGAGTGAACACGACTCCCTTCCAGGTCAGTACCTCGCCTGCGTTCGTTTGCGGCGCAACGATCGACTTCACCCTCACCGTCTCATTCGCAGGCGGGTCTTCGGTGTTGAACTTCTCGGTCCCGACGTGCACGGAACCGCCCACGACGGTGAACGGCTCCTTGGATGCAGTGACCCCGTCCAGGAAGGTCGATTGGGCCGGAATGGCCTTGTGAGCGGTTGCGGAACGGCCAAAGCCTGCCCGGGCATCCTCGGAACTGGAAATCGGCGCTACGATGTCCTGACGTTTCCCAATGGGCCTGGTGTGGCTTGCGCCACGATCACGACCACGGCGACCGGCGGCGGGGCGCCTGGCAACATCATTCCAGTCGCCTACCTGAACAACTATGTCCCTCCTGTGTCGGGAATGACAGATAACATCTGCATCAATTATCTCGGTGATCCCGGCGGCAGTCCCAACACCGTCAATAGCTTCTCGGTGGACGTGCCGGCTAATCAGACGCTGGTAGTCGTAGTGGAAGAGGCTAACGTCGCTCAGCCGCCGGGTTCAACACCGTAGGTTCGGGTCTCGTCCGCAGCGTGCGCTCCGGCGCAACATGGCGCGCCAGTCGAATCAGCCAGCAACGGTGGCGCCGAAACCGATAGCCTTCGATCAGGAGGCCAAAACGATCCAGCTGCTGCGAAATCCACCCCTGGCGAATCAACCCTGTTGTTTGCTGCGGAGGCGAGCGCATTTTTTCAGATTAGAAGTGGCTGAGATCGGCTGCTAGTTATTCGCCAACTTCGACGTCGACCTCGACGCGACCGGCACTCATCCGCTGTCGAGCCTCTCTTGCCGCCTCGCAACGCTTCCGGCGTCCAGTGTGGATACCAGCTTTGTAACGTTGCATCGCGCGTCTGTGCCGAAGCCAGGTAATCGGGCTTCGGCATAGCTGGATAGCCTGCTCGCGAGCGCGTTGGCCGCGAAATATCGCACGATCGGGTATCGATCCTGCATTGCTTCCAACAGTAATGGAGCAGTCGCGTCGGTCGCGGGCGTCATCGCCGCAGCGGTCAGCGCTCGCATAACTGCATCGCCCGCGAAAAGCGCGCGCTCTCCCTCTGGCTCATCAAAACGCATGGTCCCGGGCTTCACTCTCGGCAAACGCATTTGGCCACAGGCGTTGCGACGTCGCGATTGCGCGATTTACCGACCAGTCCAGGTGGCACTGATTGCAGGCGTTCGGTTTGTCGAAGCGAACGGTTTCGTCCGGCCGCGGGATGGTGATATCATGCGTTCGGTGCGCTGACATCACGCCATAGACGATTGACGGCATGTGGCAGTTGTAGCAGAGGCTTCCTGCTCGATTCGGCGGAATGTTTAGTGTGCTCGACCAGTTGTGCCGGATTTGCGAATTGCTGGTGACATTGAGTGCAGGCAGCGTTCGTTTTCATTTTCTCCGTCAGCTGACCCCGCGGATCTCCGCCGTGCATTTCGTGGCATGAAATACAGGTGATGCGTTGGCCCGGCTTGCCAGCGCGAAAGCATGTCGAGCGCGTCATCCCTTGATACTCGTATGCGGTTAGACGGGGAGAGCCGTCCTGCCCAGAAGCGGGGCGCAAAACTGAAGGCCCCTATCTTGTCCTCGCGCTGCACCGGTCTGTAGAATTCGAGCAGATTCTTCCCAGGGTCATAGGGATCACCATCACTCATCATTGTCCGTATGCGCTCGCGTGGCTCCGGCAGACGCTGCCCATGGCAATGGCCGCACACCATCGCGGAACGATCGGAATCCAGTTTGGCTGGGTTTGTTACGGCGACGGGCGGAGCGCCCGGATCCTTCACGTGCCAGAGATATCGAGTAACCGGAGAAAGAGCGCGTTGGGCGTGCTCGCCTGCCGGCCCGTGACAGGCGCCACACGCAATGCCCAATTCGGCGACCTCCGTATTCCGCGATTGGCTGGTCCAATCCAGATTGGGTTGCGCCTTGACGTTGTGGCAAAAGACGCAGTTCAAATTCCATTCTGCGACGTGTTGCTTGTAGTCGGCTTCCATCGGGATAAAAAAATGATCCATTGAGGTGCATCCAGCGGTGCTGCACGAGATCGTAGGCGATAGGCAAACGGACCCATTGATCGCCGCTCTTAGTAAGATATTGCTGGATTCGGCGAGAACCAATCGTGCGCACGACTTCGAGTTGTTGCTTTTTGCCGTCGGCGCCGGTGAATTTCATCCAGTAGCGTCCATTTTCACGAATCATTTCGGTTCGGACGCCCTGATAGGTGATGGTGTTATGAAGCTCAAAATCGCCGAGCACACTTTTCTGATCTGCCTCTTGCGTCATCGTGCGGTGAAACGTGGCATGCCAGGTCGAGTAGTTTGTTTCATGGCATTTCCGGCAATCGTTTGATTCAAGATAGCCAGCATCGGGGCGCCCGGTGCGAACGCCCGCATAATCAGGCGCCACCATGCGAATCGTGGCCGCGACGGCAGCGACAGCGAGCAAGGTGACGGCCCAGGCTGTGACGCTTGGTGAAAATCGGGACAGGATCATAGCAGATGCAGTCTGCCAACCGGGCGGGGCCTTGTTTAGGGTTCCATCAGTTTAGTCGGTTCGTAACGGCGCCAGTCCATCTGTAATCGCCGGGTTCATCGTGCCGATTTTACTGACCAGGGCCAACATTGCAATTTTGTAATAAAAAAACGCTTGACATCGGCTGAATTGATTCAACAAAATCCGCGCAAAACAATTCTCGTCCACAGGAGCAAACAAAACAGAAACTTCCATATGAAAAAGAAAACCAACTCGCAATCTGCATTTCTTAATCTTCGTGTTTTAGTTGGTGTCGTTATATTCCTGTCTGGCGTCTGTCTGGCGCTGGCAGGTCTCGGCACGTTCTCGAATGCGTCGCCCCAATCGAAGCAAACGACATCGCGTTCCGACGCTCCGGCCACGTGACGCTATTCAGTATTCGCCGGCAGATAAAGATGGCCGTTTCGTGTACTTGATTGAATTCGCCGAGAAAGGAGTGCTGCATCGACAAACGCTCGCTCGCGGTGAGCATTTCAACCCAAACACGCCGCAAGCACAGGCGCACCGCGATGAGATAATCAGCGAACAGGCCAACCATCTGCAGGCGATGACCACGGCACTGCGCCGTGATTTGAATGTGACCCATCACTTTCTAATGACGCATAGTGGTATCGCAGCGCGTCTGACTCCCGAGGAAGCGCAGACTGTTCGCGGATTACCGGGCATCAAGTCGGTTGAGCGCGAACGTTTGTATCACACGACGACCTTTCGCAGCCCGGAGTTCATTGGCGCCGATAAGATTTGGGACGGCACCGCTGTGCCGCCAGGCAGCTCCGGCACAAGGGGCGAGGGCATGATCATCGCCATGCTCGATACCGGCATCGATCCTACCCATCCATCCTTCGCCAACGACCCGAACTGCGGCCACGGCACGACCCAACCGGACAAGCTGCTAAGCGCTCTGGATTGTTCCAGCACAGACATAAATGGTCTGTGCGACGGCCCTGATCCAGTCGACCACGTCGAACACGGCACTCATACGTCTAGCACGGCGGGCGGAAACACTGTGGGGACTGATGCCTCTCCGCCGCCTGTCTTGCAGATCTCTGGTGTGGCTCCTTGCGCCAGTATCCGCGCCTACAAGGTCTGCCCCACCACTTACGTGTCCCGACGCCGACATTAAAGCTGGCGTGGATAGCGTGCTAATCCATGGCGACCCTAAGTTGATGAGTTTTTCGATCTCCGGAGGCACCGATCCATGGAACGATAATGACCGAGACTTCCTCGACCTTGTAGATGCCGACGTGCTGGTTTCTGCAGCAGCAGGCAACGGAGACGTCGTTGTCGGTCAGGTGAACCATCGCGGTCCCTGGGTCTTCACCGTTGCCGCGTCCACCAAGGACCAGGTGCTCTTCGATGGTGTGCTCTCGGCGAGCGGTCCAGGCGAACCTCCGCCAGACACCCAGAATATTGGCCTCTCCATAGGAAGCGCTTCGCCTGACGGCACTCCGCTCACCGATTTTCCAATTCGGCATTTTACCGGTCAGAATATAGACTTCGAAGGTTGTAATAGCGAGCCGCCGTTCCCGCCAGGTTTCTTCACTGGTTCGGTGGCGCTGATCCGCCGCGGAAACTGCCCGTTCACCGAGAAAATCACAAACGCTTTCAACGCCGGGGCCGCGATGGTAGTAATCCGGAACAACGTGCCTGGGACGGTATTAATGGACACTACCGGGCAGCCTGCCGTCCCCGCTTACAGCTGTGATCAAGCACCGGGCGATGCTTTAGCGGCGTTTGTGGATGCACACCCCACCGACGCAACGGCCAATTTCACTCTCGACGGAGCTGCCACTTCTCAGGGCGACGTTTTGGCGGACTTCAGCTTGCGCGGTCCCGACCCGGCGCCATACCAAGACATCACCAAGCCGGATATCACGGGCCCAGGCGTACTCGTCTATGCCGCGTTCCCCATCGACCTTGGAGCATACGGCACCATCAGCGGCACGTCCATGTCCACGCCGCACACCACCGGCTCGGCCGCACTGGTGCGCAAGGTGCATCCGGACTGGACCGTTTCGGAAACGAAATCGGCCCTGATGATGACCTCGTTCAATGGCGGCACCAAGGAGGACGGCACAACGCCATGGGATGCGGACGACGTTGGCAGCGGACGGCTTGACCTGACCAAGGCCGCTCTCGCTGGTTTGGTGATGGATGAGACCACGCAACATTACATCGATGCGAATCCTACTACCGGCGGCGATCCCAAGACCCTGAACATCCCGACGGTGCGCAACATGGATTGCTCACCAAACTGCACTTGGACGCGCACCGTGCGCAATACTCGCACCGAGGCGACAAGCTGGACGGCTTCAGGCACTGCGATAACGCCGGGATTCGATATCGAGGTTTCACCGAGCAGCTTTACGTTCAGCGGAGGCCTTGGAGAAACCCAAGAGCTCACCATTACAGCGACGCCGACAACGGACCTTACCGGTGCCGTGGCGTTCGGCGAGGTGGTGCTGCACGAGACTGGCGGCGTTTCCCCAGATGAACGCGTTACCGTGGCAATCAAAGGTGAGGGCAGCGGTGGTGGCGACATCACGCTTACGGCGACCGTGAAACAGAAGAATGGTAATTCACGTGTTCAACCTAGCATGGAGTCCGGCCGACGGCGGCGATGTCAATGTCCTGCGGAATGGCAGGATCAAGTTTACCACAGCAGACGATGGGATTGCCACGAACAACGCTGGCAGCCGTACCGGAACAGTCACCTACCAGGTGTGTGAGACGGATACCGGCGTCTGCTCCAACGTGGTCGAAGTCACGCTTCCGTAATGCTTGTTCTGCGCGACAACGGTCAGTCCATCGCGTAGAGAAAGTAATAGTTTAGCTCCGGGAATCGTCCTAACCGATTCCCGGAAGCTTGCGAAGGGCATCCGGCGAACGCTGGATGCCCTTTCTGCTTTTCTGCCTAACGACAGTCTACCTAACGATAAAGGCGGATGGCCTTGTTCTCGGCGCAAGGTGAAGAAAGGCCGTTGCCGAGCAGAGTTTGGCCTCGCGTTTAAGACCTTTCAAGAGACCTTGGATAAGGACATTGCATTTTTGTAAGATATTCTGGGACAGAATGTTACCGAATCAATCTGAGCGGTGTGGTGGACAAGCCAGATAAGAATGCGGTCAAGGCCAACAAGAACCACAGCTGCCCGTAATCGCGAGGAAAGAATAACTATTGCCTTTGGGAGTCGTCCTACCCGACTCCCCGGCAGGCCCGTGAGGAAGCTCTCACGAACGAAGGCTGCCAACCCGACCCCAAGGCCCGCTTCGCAGAGCGAGGCGTCTACAAGCGAGCTCGCTCTTTCTCCGCTTGAATTGCCTTTCGAAACGCAGGAAGTTTTTCCATGCTTACGAAAGACGCTGAAGCCACCGCCGCCGTCGCGACGCCTCCGATCAAACCCGATTCCGCGCTGAAAGCAGCGACGAGAACGTCCGCGCCTGAATCACTCCAGATTTACATCGACGGAGAATTTTTCGACCAGGCGGACGCCAAGGTCTCGGTCTTCGATCACGGCCTGCTCTACGGCGACGGCGTCTTTGAAGGAATTCGTTTTTACAACGGGCGCGTCTTCCGGATGGAGGAACACATGGATCGCCTCTGGGAATCGGCCCGCTCGATCTGTCTCGAGATACCGATTTCACGGCAGGAAATGGACGAGGCGCTGCTCGAAACCATCCGGCAAAACGATCTGCGCGACGGTTACGTGCGCCTGATCGTAACCCGCGGCGTCGGCAACCTCGGCCTCAACCCGGCGCACTGTAAGCGGCCGAGCATCATCATCATCGCCTCGACCATCGCGCTTTATTCGGAGGAACTTTACGAACGCGGCCTAACGGTCGTCACCGTCCCCACTCGACGCATGGGACCGGCGACTTTGAATCCCGCGATCAAATCGTTGAATTATCTCAACAATGTCCTCGCCCGGATCGAAGCGAACCTGGCCGACGCCGATGAAGCGCTCATGCTGAACGACGCTGGCAATATCGCGGAGTGCACGGCCGACAATGTGTTCGTCGTGAAACGTGGCCAGATCATGACCCCGCCTATCACCGCCGGGGCGTTGCGCGGCATCACGCGTTCCGTCGTCTTCGACATCGCCGCGGAGCTCGGGATCAAAATTTCCGAGCCGGAACTGACGCGCCACGATCTCTACATCGCGGACGAGGCCTTCCTCACCGGCACCGCGGCGGAAGTCATTCCGATGATCAAGGTGGACGGCCGCACCATCGGAAATGGAAAACCGGGTGAGATCACCAACCGGACGATCGCTCGCTTTCGCGAGTTGACGCGCGAGAGTGGGACGCCGATTTTTTCGGAGTGACCGAACGCGCGTCGGAAAGAATCGAAGCGGCGCCACTGGTGAGCTGCCAGTTGAATCTTTATGCCACTTTGTGGTCTAATTGATCAGACATGCTGTGCGACGTTTGTAAATGCAATGATGCGACGGTTTTTCTGACGCAGATTCTCGAGGGGAAAATGCAGAAGGTAAACCTTTGCGATGCCTGCTCGAAGGAAAAGGGCGTGCAGGATCCGACCGGCTTTGCCCTTGCCGATTTATTGTTAGGCATCGGTGCGGCCGAAGAGATTGAGAAGGGTGGGCCGACCCAGAAATGCCCGGTCTGCGGCTTCACCCAGGCGGATTTCAAAAAGACCGGCCGGCTCGGGTGCAGTGCCTGCTACGATACATTTTCGGAAGGTCTCGGGACGTTGCTCAAGGCGATGCACAAGGGCGTCGAGCATGTTGGCAAATTACCGGAACGCGCCGCCCGCCAGATGCAGCTGACCGATAAAATGCGCGCGCTGAACGACCACCTCGAGAAAGCCGTCGCCGAAGAAAATTACGAGACTGCCGCGACCTTGCGCGATCAGATCAAGCAACTCGAACACGAGATGGCAAGCTGACGATGAAATTCTCACAGGTCATGTCGAGCGCCGGTGAATGGCTGCGCGGCGAAGGTCCGCATCACCAGGTTGTAGTGAGCAGCCGCGTCCGGCTCGCGCGCAATTTGCGCCACCGCGCTTTTCCCGGGTGGGCGAAAAAGGCGGAGCGCACTCAGATTCTCGAACAGATCAAGCCGCGGGTGGAAGAGCTCACGGAAATGCAGGATTCATTTTCCGAGCTGCTTCAGGATCTTTCCGCGCTCGAAAAACAAGTGCTCGTCGAGCGCCATCTCATCAGTCGCGAGCACGCCGCCAAAGGCATTGGCAGTGCGGTCATCATGAATCGCAAGCAAACGCTTAGCATCATGATCAACGAGGAAGATCATCTCCGGATGCAATCGATTCGCTCGGGATTGCAATTGAAAAGCGCGTTCAAACTGGTCGACAAAGTTGACAGCACTCTCGAAGGCAAACTCGACATCGCCTACGATCAGCGTCTCGGCTATCTTACGGCCTGCCCGACAAACGTCGGCACCGGCATGCGCGCTTCGGCGATGCTCCATTTGCCCGGCCTCGTCCTAAGCGACCTGATCAACCAGGTCATCCAGGCGGTCAACAAAATCGGGCTCGCGGTCCGCGGACTTTACGGTGAGGGGACCGAAGCGATGGGCAACCTCTTTCAGATCTCGAACCAGACGACGTTAGGCGAAAAGGAGGACGAAATCATCGCTCGCCTGACAAAAGTGATCGAAACGATCATCGAGAAAGAACACGACGCGCGCCAGATGCTGATCCAAAAGAAGCCCGACACGCTCTGGGACCAGATTGGCCGGGCATACGGCGTGCTTACCTATGCGCACGCGATGACCTCGAAGGAAGCGCTCAATTTGCTTTCGATCATGAAACTCGGCGTGGACCTCGGGGCATTCCCGGAAGCCCGGCGTCTACCGATCGACGAGCTCTTCATTGAAACGCAGCCGGCCCACCTGCAAAAGACCTCGCAACAGAAGCTCAATGCCGAAGAACGGGACTTCCTGCGGGCCGAAATAATCCGCGGTCGTTTGAAACTGTTTCCGAAACCTGATATGGGTAAAGTGGCGCCGGAGCCCGGCAACGAGACTCCTTCCGAGTCCAATAATAATGAATAATTTTACTCCGCGGGCACAACAGGTGCTCGCTCTGGCGCGCAAGGAAGCGGATCGCTTCAACCACAATTTCGTCGGCACCGAGCATCTTCTGCTCGGGCTGATCAAGCTCGGCCAGGGCGTCGCCGTCAACGTCCTCCAAAAGATGGGGCTCGACCTCGAAACCGTCCGCATGGAGGTCGAAAAACAAGTCGGCACCGGCCCGGAAACGAAAATGATCGGCAACATTCCCTACACGCCGCGCGTCAAGAAAGTGCTCGCGCTCGCTGGCAAGGAAGCGAACGCCCTCAACCATTCCTACGTCGGCACCGAGCATATCCTGCTCGGCCTGCTCCGCGAAGGCGAAGGCGTCGCGGCTCGCGTTCTGAAGAACCTCGAGGTCGATATCGAGCGAACCCGCCAGGAAATTCTGAAGGAACTCGATCCGAATTTTGCGCCGCCGGAAAACGATCCGGAACTGGGCGCGACGGGCGAGCCGGCGAAGAAAGACGTCAAGACGCCGGCGCTCCGCGCCTTTGGCCGCGACCTGACGGATCTCGCGCAAAAGAGCGAGATCGATCCGGTCATCGGCCGCCAGAACGAAATCGAGCGCGTCATCCAGATTCTTTGCCGCCGCACGAAGAACAATCCGGTACTGCTCGGCGAAGCCGGAGTTGGCAAGACGGCCATCGTCGAAGGGCTCGCCCAGGAAATCGCGAATGGCAATGTGCCGGAACTTTTGCGCGACAAACGGGTCATCACCCTCGACCTCGCGTTGATGGTCGCCGGCACCAAGTATCGCGGACAATTCGAGGAGCGCATCAAAGCGGTCATGGACGAAATTCGCCGCTCGAAAAACATCATTCTGTTCATCGATGAGTTGCACACCATCGTCGGCGCCGGTTCGGCCGAAGGCACGATGGATGCCTCGAACATCATCAAGCCCGCGCTTAGCCGCGGCGAATTGCAGTGCGTCGGCGCGACCACGCTGAACGAGTATCGCAAATACATCGAGAAAGACGCCGCGCTCGAACGCCGCTTCCAGACCGTCAAAGTCGAGGCGCCGTCCATCGAAGAAGCGATCCTGATTCTGAAAGGCCTGCGTCCGAAGTACGAGGAGCATCACAAGGCCGAAGTTCACCGACGAAGCCGCTCGAGGCGGCGGTCAAACTTTCCGACCGTTACATCACCGGCCGGTTTCTGCCGGACAAGGCGATCGACGTGATGGACGAAGCCGGCTCGCGCGCGCGCATCGGCGCCATGACGCGGCCGCCCGAGGTCAAGGAAATCGAAGCGGAGATCGAGGAGATCAGGGTCGAAAAAGAAGCCGCGATCAAGGAGCAGGATTTCGAAGAAGCCGCCGCGCTGCGCGACAAGGAAAAGCAGGCCAAGGAAAAACTGGAACGCATCCTTGCGCGAATGGCGCGAGCAGCGCGAAGAGAAACGAAGTGGTCGTGACCGACGAGGACATGATGCACATCGTCTCCAAGTGGACCGGCATCCCGCTCCAGAGGATGGAGCAAAAGGAAACCGCGAAGCTGCTCGCAATGGAAGCCGAGATCAAACAACGCGTCATTGGCCAGGATGAAGCGGTCGGCGCCATCTGCAAGGCGCTGCGCCGTTCGCGCGCCGACCTGAAGGACCCGAAACGCCCGATCGGCTCGTTCGTCTTTCTCGGCCCGACCGGCGTCGGCAAAACCTTCCTTGCTCGCACGCTCGCCGAATTCATGTTTGGCGATTCCGAAGCGCTCATCCAGATCGACATGAGCGAGTACATGGAGAAATTCACCGTCTCGCGCCTGATCGGTTCGCCTCCCGGCTACGTCGGCTACGAAGAAGGCGGCCAGCTTACCGAAGCTGTCCGGCGCCGGCCCTACTCGGTCGTGCTCTTCGACGAAATCGAAAAAGCGCATCCGGATGTGATGAACCTCTTGCTCCAGATTCTGGAAGAAGGAAAACTGACCGATTCGTTGGCCGCAAGATCGATTTCCGCAACACGATCATCCTCATGACCTCGAACGTCGGCGCCGAGTTGATCAAGCGTCAGACGACGATGGGCTTCGGCGCGCCGCGCGACGAGGCGAACTACGAGGTGATGCGGGACAAGATTCTCGAGGAAACAAAGCGCGTCTTTAAGCCGGAATTCCTGAACCGGCTCGATGAAATCATCGTCTTCCATACCCTCGGGAAGCCCGACCTGATGAAGATCGTCGACCTCGAAGTGAACAAGGTGAAGCGCCGCTTGCAGCTGAAAGAAATCGAAATTGCGCTCGATGAGGCGGCCCACGACTTCCTGATCGAAAAAGGCTACGATCCGACTTACGGCGCGCGGCCGATGCGGCGTGCGGTGGAGCGTTATCTCGAGGATCCGCTCGCCGAAGAGCTTCTCAAAGGCAATGTGAAAGCGGGCGATCTGGTGCACGTGACAGTGGAAAACGGAAAACTCGTTTTCAACGTCGCCGAACCGCACAACAACGCCGCGGCAAACGCATCGTAACACGGCCATCCTGGCTGTCAGGTCGCGCGGACATCTTCCCCGGAGAGATCTGGAAATGTCGGGCAGGAGACCCGCTCGATGCAGTAGGCTGGAAGCGTGCGTTACGCCCTCGGATGCGCCTCGGCGTAAGCCCTCTTCAAGCGCTCGGTCGTGACGTGGGTATAGATCTGCGTCGTCGAAAGACTGGCGTGGCCTAACAATGCCTGCACGCTGCGCAGATCCGCTCCGTTATCGAGCAGGTGGGTGGCGAAACTGTGCCGCAGCTTGTGCGGGCTGAGCGCAATCGGGATCGAGGTATGCCGGAGGTAGCGTTTCAAGATCAGCCAGATCGAGCGTGGCGAAATGCGCCGGCGCGCTTTGTTGAGAAAAAGCGCGCCGCTGTGCACGTTGGCCGCGGCGCGATAGCGCGAGACCGCTTGCAGCGCCGGCGCGCCGACCGGACAGACGCGCTCCTTTCGCCCCTTGCCGAGCACGCGCACAGACTCCGTGTAGATGTCGAGATCGCTCACGTTCAGCGATGCGAGCTCGGCCAGGCGCAGTCCGCTGCTGTAAAAAACCTCCATGATCGCGGCATCGCGCTGCGGCATCCAAACCGGCGCGCTCTTCGGCTTTTTCACCTGGAGCGGGGCGGCGAGGAGTTCGCCGATCTGCCGTCTGGGTCAAGACGAGCGGCAGCTTTTTCTCGGCTTTCGGGAGCTGAATCTCACGTACCGGATCTTTCGTTAGGCGGTTCCGCGCGACGAGGAAGCGATAGAAGCTGCGCAGGGCGGAGAACTGCAGCCGGATGTAGGAGCGCGCCTGTTTCCGCTTCATCAGGTCGAAGAGGTAATCGCGAAAGTGCTGCGCCCTGCACTGGCGCCAGCCGGGTGCGTTGGTTTGCGCACGAAAATCGCGCAGTGCGTCGCGATAGATCCGCAGGGTGCGCGGCGAAGCGTTGCGTTCGACTTCGAGGAAGCCGAGAAACTCCTCGACAAGTTTATCCTTCATCGCCGCGCCAGCTGGAGACGCCTCGCCCTGCGAAGCGCGGCAGCCACCCCCGGCGCCTCCCTGAGGAAGGCGTTTGCAGGAGGCGTCGTTAGGCGGGTCGCCTGCCGGCTATTCCGGCTTTTCGATTTGATATTGGTCTGCACGCGAGCCGCTGAATTGGCTTTTGAAAATCGGAGAGGGGTTGGTCGAGATCAGCTCGTAACCAGTCAGGACGAATTCCGGATAGACGCCGTTGCTCGCCGGCTCATAGACGGTGTCGCCGCTGAAGTGGCCATAGAGCTTGTACTCATAGTTGTTGTCGAAGCCGAAGTTTATCTGTTCGCGATCCGGCGCGAGCTTCTTATTTTCGTTCAACATCACCAGTTGCGCGGTGCTCCAGGGCTGACCGGGCCGGCGGATGTAGCCCCAAAAGTGAAAATTCTGTTTGTAATAGCGTCGTCCGATGAAGTAGTTGCCCGGCGGCTCCGCCTGGATTCGCTGAAACGCGGCGAGCCTTGCCTCCTGAATACCTTCCGGCATCGTCTCGCAGCCGGCGAGCAAAACCAAACTAACGAAACACGAGAGATTCTTGAGTAAACGAAATGTCATCTGGCGATTGGATGCGATCATCTATCGCAGCTTCGCTCCTCCCGCAATGCGCTGTGGATGCTTTGCTCTGAAACGCCCAGGACAGAGCGCGCCTGAGCAATTCACTTTTGCATCGCCTTCGCAGGGTGGTTAGACTGCCCTTCCTCAATTATGATCGAACTGGAAGCCTATGCGGTCGGCTTGCGCGAAACTCTCAGCATTCTTCCCAAGCTCGAATGGGAGCCGCGTTTTGTCGGTGCGATGCCGCCAGAATTGCGGCCGCGTTCCAAGACGCGACTGCTTAATGCCTGATCCGCCGGGCGCGCACCGCGCGCCCTGTTGCCGGATTGAAATCACATGATTTCCCGCTTCTTGACCGGCATTGGCGCGGTTGTTCTCTCGTTTTTTATCTATCTCGGCGAACTCGTAGTTCTCGCGGCCGAGGCGATGCGATCTGCAGTTACCCGTCGGATGCGGTGGCGGTTGTTCCTGCGACAGATGGTCGATATCGGGTTGCACTCACAACTGGTGGTCGTCATTACCGGTGGATTTACCGGCGCGGTCTTCGCCGCGCAAACTTACTTCCAGTTTAATAAACTCGGCGTCGCTTCCGGCGTCGGTGCGGTCGTCTCAGCCGCACTCTTTCGTGAACTCGGGCCCGTCCTGACCGGACTGATGGTGACTGGCCGGGTCGGTGCGGCGATGTCAGCCGAAATCGGCACCATGAAAGTGACCGAACAAATCGATGCCTTGCGCGCGCTCGCGGTGCATCCGGTCGATTATCTGGTCGTGCCGCGAATGCTCGCGATGATGTTTTCGATGCCGCTGCTCGTCGCCGAATGCATCGGCTTCGGGCTCGTCACCTCCTATTTTGTCTCGGTCGATTTGCTCGGGATCAGCGGGCCGTATTACATGGCGAACATGGAGCGCTGGACCACGATCGCGCGATATTATCATGGGCCTGACGAAAGGATTTTGTTTCGCCATCCTGATCGTTTTTATCAGCTGCCACAAAGGATTGAACAGCCGCGAGGGCGCGGTTGGCGTGGGACGGGCGACGACCGAAGCGGTCGTTAATTCGTCGCTCGCGATTTTGATTTCGAATTTCTTCCTAACGATGATGTTAAACATCATTTTCCCGGCCGGTTGGTAGTAGGGGAAGAGTTGAGAGTTGATAGTTGAGAGCTGAAAGAAGGAAATGAGAGAAGCGCCGACGTCGAAAGCTCGCACCCGCAGCGAGGCCTCTTCTCTCCTCTCAACCACTCTCAACTCTTCCTCGCCCATGATCGCCGTGCGAGGACTCGAAAAACGCATCGGTGCACAGGAAATCTTGCGCGGTGTCGACCTGAGCCTCGCGACTGGCGACACGCTCGTGATCATCGGGCGGAGCGGCGGCGGAAAGAGCGTCCTGCTCAAAAACATGATCGGCCTGATGCGACCCGACGCAGGAGAGATCTGGATCGACGGCCAGAACATTGTGGAACTCAGTGAGCGGGATCTGGCGGGAATTCGGCGCAAGGTTGGCATCCTCTTTCAAGGCAGTGCTCTCTTCGATTCGATGACGGTCGAGGAAAACATCGCGTTTCCATTGCGCGAAGCAGGGGAGCGCGATCAGCGCGTGATCGAACAAAAGATTGCCGAGATGCTCGAGGTGATCGAACTCGAAGGGCAGGAGAAAAAGATGCCGGTCAACCTGAGCGGCGGGATGAAAAAGCGGGTCGGTCTCGCGCGCGCGATCATCAATCGACCCTCCTGCATTCTCTACGACGAACCAACCGCCGGACTGGATCCGGTTGTTTCCGACAGCATCAACCATTTGATTCGTCGGCTGCAGGAACGCTACCGCGTGACGAGCGTGGTCGTGACGCACGACATGAAAAACGCCTTTCACGTCGGCGATTACATTGCCTATCTGCACGAAGGCCGCATTTACTTTTATGGCACCCCAGCGGAAATTCGCGCCTCGCCCGATCCGCTCATCCAGGATTTTTTGATCGGGCGTGCCTCCGGCGCGGATTAATGAGATGAACGAACAGGATCGTGGATTGGAATTGAAGGTGGGGATCTTCGTCGCCGTTGGGCTCGCGATTCTCGCGGCGCTGGTCGTGCAATTTGGACGACTCGGCGAAGGGATCAAAACCTACTACGGTCTCACCGTCCATTTCGTCGATGCGAGCGGATTGCTCAAAGGCTCCGATGTTCTGCTCGGCGGCGCGAAAGTCGGGCGTGTGTCGGAGCCGCCGCGGCTCGTGACATCCGGTCGCGGCGTGGACGTGCAATTGCGCATTTACGATTACGTGCGGGTTCCGGCCGGGAGCTCTTTCACGATAGGCAGCACGGGTTTGCTCGGTGATCGTTTCGTCGCCGTCACCCCGCCGGCCGGGAAACCGACGGCCTACATTGCGAAGGGCGCGCAGATCGAAGGAACACGCGAGCAGGGGTTTTCCGATATTACAAAAGAAGGCACCGCCCTAATCAAGGACCTGCGCGGGACGATCGCGAAGATCGACACCACGGTCAGCCGGCTGAACGACCAGGCCCTTTCACCGGCGAACATGGATCACCTTAAGGAGACCTTCGACAATCTAGGCAAGACCACGGCGTCCCTTTCTGAATCATCGAAAAAGTTCGACGGTGTGCTCGAGAAAGCCGATGGCACCATGGGTTCGGCAAAGGAGGCGGCGGACAAGTTGCAGCTCGCGGTGGGCGACGCGAGGAAGACGCTCCAAGCCGCCGGGCGGGTCATGAAAGAAGCCACGTCTGGGGACGGATTGCTCGCGATGTTGCTTACAAACGAGGAAGTGGCTAACAACCTTCGTGCTCTCGTCAGCAACCTTCGCCGCCACGGTGTCCTCTTTTATCGCGACAGCGCAGCCAAAGTATCGCCTCCGCCGCCGCAAAACACTCCTCCGCCGCGCCGCCCCTCCAGTCGTTAGGCCCAAATGACTCCGCAGCTGACCGTCAATCTTCTGCGGGTGCTCTTCCTCACCTTTTGCGGAGCGGTTGGTTCGCTCATCTCCGCTGAGGCGCAGGACAACGCCGTTTCCGGCCTGCTTATCGGTTTGGTTTTCGGGTTGATTCTCGTTCTCGTCGATCGGCTCCTCAAAGGTCTCTCCCTGCGCGCCTTTTCCTCCGCGACCCTCGGATTGCTCCTCGGCCTTTTTTTCGCCAACCTGCTCCTCGCTTCGCAGGTTCTGCGTTACCAATCCGACGAGACGCAGTGGATCGTGCGATTGGTGGTCTACTGCGCGTTTGGCTACCTCGGCACCATGCTCGCCATGCGGAGCAACCGCGATGAATTTTCGCTCATCATTCCCTATGTCCGTTTTGCCCGCGAGACCACCCAGCATGAGCCGCTCGTCATCGACACCAACATCATCATCGACGGGCGGATCGCCGATCTTTGCGCGACTGGCTTTCTCAGTCGCTCGCTTATCGTGCCGCGTTTCGTCCTCGGCGAATTGCAACAGCTGGCCGATTCGAACGATGGGATCAAACGGGAACGTGGCCGCCGCGGCCTCGACATCTTGAATCAACTGCAGCGCTCTCGCGAGATCAACCTAACGATCCACGACAGCGGCCTCGACGACAGCGATCTGCCGACCGATGCCCGGCTCGTACGCGTGGCGCAGGTCCTCCAGGCGCGGCTGCTGACGAACGATCAGGCGCTGGGCCAGGTGGCGCGGTTGCAGCAAGTGCCGGTGCTCAATCTGAACGACCTCTCCCGCGCCCTGCGGCCGGTGGTGGTGCCGGGCGACGAACTGGAATTGAACCTCGTCAAAGAAGGCCGCGACCCGCATCAGGCCGTCGGTTATCTGCCGGATGGGACGATGATCGTGGTCAACCAAGGTCGACCTCATATCGGGCGGGTTGCGACGGTGGTCGTCTCGAGCGCGCTGCAAACCGGAGGCGGTCGTCTCATCTTTGCGGAGTTAAAGGAAAACGTGCGTGTTCGGACCGCGCTCCAGGCGCAAGCGACGCTCGACTAACGAAGACCGACCGCGCTGCGCACTCGCGCCATCACTTCGTTCGCGATGGCATTCGCGTGCGCCGCTCCTTTGGTCAGCACTTCGTCGATGTAACCGGACTGGGCGAGAATCTCATTCCGCCGTTGCCGCATGGGCGCGAAAAACTCCCAGAGTCGCGCGAAAAGTTGCTTCTTGAAATCACCGTAGCCAGTCCCGCCTTTCTCGAAGGCCGTCGCCCATCGCCGCCACTTCCTCCGGCGTAGCAACGAGAGAGAAAAGCTGAAAAATCGACGACGCAGCGGGATCCTTCCGCGCCTCGACCGGCGTCGAATCGGTCACGATGCTCATGACCCGCTTCCGCATCTCTTTTTCTTCGGCGAAAATGTCGATCGTGTTGCCGTAACTCTTGCTCATCTTCTGGCCGTCGAGGCCCGGCACCGTTGCCGTCTTGGCATGGATCCGCGGCTCGGGCAGCTTCAAGATTTCTCCGAAGGTCTCGTTCATCTTGATCGCGATGTCGCGCGTCAATTCGAGATGCTGTTTTTGGTCGCGCCCGACCGGCACAACGTCGCTGTCGTATATCAGAATATCGGACGCCATCAGGACCGGGTAGGCAAAGAGGCCGCCCGAAGCGGGGAGTCCGCGCGCGACTTTGTCCTTATAGGAATGAGCGCGCTCCAGCAATCCCATCGGCGTTACGGTGCTGAGAATCCAGGCCAGCTCAGTTACCTGCGGCACATCGGATTGGCGGAAGAGTGCGGCCCGCTCCGGATCAAGTCCGCAGGCGAGGAAATCGAGCGCCACCCGGCGCGAATTTTCCCGCAGGGCCCGCGGATCGCGCAGGCTCGTGAGGGCATGATAATCGGCGATGAAGTAAAGCGCCTCGCCCTCAGCCTGGAGCGCGATGGCGGGCCGCATCATGCCAAAATAGTTGCCGATGTGGAGGACGCCGCTGGGTTGGATGCCGGAAAGGATGCGCATGGAGAAAGGAGCGAAAGTCCACGCTAGGTGCGAAAGGTTCAACCGCCAATCCAAGCGGCCGGCCGGCGCATCGGTCGCGACGGGTGGACCGGAGCGAACCGTGGGATGGTTCCTCGCCCGGCATACGCCATGCTGAAAAGTTAGGATGCTCGGCTTGTTGCTTCTGGTGATCCTGGTCGCGCTCCCGGCATTGATCGGCACGCTGGTCGGGCGAGGCTACCTTTCGTTTGGCGGGCATATCTTCCGGGGGAAATTTCACGCCGGCGCTCCGATTGTCTATCGGGTGGTCGAGACCTCGACCTGTCCCGGCCCGGAGGCACGCGACATCCATCCGGCCGAACGCGGCGAACTCTACTATTATCTGACCAACAAATACTGGCGGGTGGAGGAAGTGCGGCAGGATGGCTGGATCGTCGCGCTCACTCCGCTGATGGAGCATCATTATCTGCGGCGGGATGACCCGAACCTCCGCAAAGCCAACCTGCTCGAGCGGCTGCGCTACGCGGCGCGGTTCCCCTACCTGGCCTAAGCGGTCCTCACCTTAGGGTCACCAGCGAGCGAGCGCCCTACCGCTGCACCCGCGCCTGACTGTTCGTGATATTGTAGATCTCCAGCAAGCCGACGCCAATCGCACCCTCTGCATCGAACAAAAGCGTGGTGTAACTCCCCGGGGCGAGCGTGATGAAAATGGCCGCCTCCCGCGCATCCGTCGGGGCCAGACCGGTGTCCATGATGTCCGCGGCTTGGGTGTCCTGCCAATCGTTATTGGTAAATAGAGTGGTGCCCTGGCCGTCCACCAGCATCAGCATCGGATTGGGTAGCGGATCGCTGATTGGCGGCGGGCCGGCTGCGATCGACGGTCCTAGCCCGCGAAAGACCAGCGTCTCGGCTTCCGTGCCACCGATGATCGTGCCCGCGATCATCACGCCCTCACCCGTGGCCACGTAGCCGCGGGTTGAGATGTTCAACAATTGTGACGGCGTTGCGGAATCCAAATCGAACACCTCGACCAGAGCGATGTTCTGCGTTCCCGTCGCGCCGTTCACGGTCGCGGTGTAAGCGCCGGGCCCGAGCGAGGCGATGATGGCGGATTCCTTTGGGTCGCTGGGGGCGAGCGTTGTCTCGATGATTTCCTGCGCCTGCGTCCCGGACATCCAGTCATCGTTCGTCGCCAAAACTTGACCGGTTGAATCGACCAGCTGCAAACTCGGGTCTGCGAGCGCGGCAGTGACTCCGGCCGCAGCGAGCGACGGTCCTATCGCCCTAACGATCACGCGTTTTGGACCATCGCCTTCCCCGAGAATGAAACCGCCGATGAGCACATTCTGCCCGGTCCCGGCGGAGGCGCGGGTGGAAATGTTGAGCAACGTATTGCCCGTCGCACCAGGGGTCGGAGTGGCGGTGGGCTCGGGCTGACGGTCGGAGAAGGCGTCGGGGTTGGCGTGGGCGGCGGTGATGCAAATCCCGCCGCCAGAAAGGCGAGCGCATCGTTCTTGACCTGCGACCAGTAGGCGAAGGAGTGGAGGCTCCCAGGGATAGCTCGTGGCCTCATAATTGGTCACACCTGTCGCATTGAGTTGCGCGACCATGTCGTCGAGCTGCGCGGCCGGAATCGTGTCGCCAACCGCGTCGACGAGAAAGAGCGGCGCGACACGTGGCATCGAGCACCCACGCCGGAGAAGCCGCGCGCAGGGCAGCAGTATCGGTCGAGGGCACGCCGACGTAGTTGGTCACCGTGGCGATGAACTCGTCCAGATTCGGGATCGGGACTGAAATCTGAAAAATCGTAGCCGCCGGAAAGACAGACGGCCACGTCGAGGCGATCGTCTCCTAGCGTGCCTGTCGCAGCCACCCAGGCGGCGTGCGTCCCACCAGCAGAGCCGCCGACGCCCCCACCTGCCCGTTGCTGCGGGCATCATTGCGGGCCGCCTGCACGGCCAGATGCACATCATCGTATTGCTCGGGAAATCGGCCCGACGAGGTCTGGCCCGGGATGGAGCCGGGGGGAGCGAGGCGGTAATCGATCGCGAAGGCGATGAAACCCGCGTTCGCCAAATCTTGAGCACATCCAGTCACGCCCGCGTCCTCTGGATCGCCTCCGGAGAAGAAGCCACCGTGGATGACCAGGACCGCCGGCCACGGCCCTTCGCCCGATGGCGCATAGACCGTCCAAGAGAGCGGCGTGCCATCGCTGGCAATTGCGTAGACTTCGGAAGTGGATTGGGAAGTTCCTCCCGGCTCGCGCGGCGAACGATAGCTGTGCGCTAACAAAAAAAGTGCAAAGGAGAAAAATACGTTTCACAGCAACATCTTCCCTACTGAGAAGCGGCTGGCGTGCCACCGTCAAATTCCGAACAATTCCGTTACATAACCAGCGCCTGCCACTGGCGAATTTGTTGGCGTCGGCTTAGAGATGCCGGGTGAATCGACCGCCGCGGCATTTCCATTTTCTCGGGATTTGCGGAACGGCGATGGGAAACGTGGCTGCTGCGTTGCGCGAGCGCGGCTGCACCGTGACCGGCTCGGACGAGAAAGTTTATCCTCCGATGTCAGATTTCCTCCGGGCCAGGGGCATCCCGCTGACCGAACCTTACCGTGCGGAAAATTTGCCTAACGACGCTGAGATCGTCGTGATCGGCAACGCGATCAAGCGTGGCAATCCGGAAGTGGAAGCCGTCTTGAACCGGAAGCTCTACTACCTCTCGCTCCCGGAGGTTCTGAAGGAATTTTTCCTGCGCGGGCGGCACAATCTCGTTGTCACCGGCACGCACGGGAAGACGACCACGAGCGCGCTGTTGACCTGGATGTTGACCGTGGGCGAATTGGAGCCGGGTTATGTCATCGGCGGTTTGCCGCGCAATCTCGGCCAGGGCGCGCTCTTTAACGACTCGAAGCATTTTGTGATCGAGGGCGACGAATATGACAGCGCCTTTTTCGACAAGCGCTCGAAGTTCATCCACTACCTGCCGGAACTGCTCGTGATCAACAACATCGAGTTCGACCACGCCGACATTTTCGACGATCTCGCGGCGGTAAAACTGAGCTTCCGTCGGCTGGTCAATATCGTGCCGCAGAATGGCATGATCGTCCTCAACGGCGACGACCCGAACTGCGTCGAGGTCGCCCAGGATTGCCTCGCGCCGATCGTAGAGGTCGGTTTTTCGGAGAATTGCGCCGAGCGAATCCGGAATGTGTCCTATGGGTCACATGGATCCCATTTCACTTTGGGGGAAACTCCATTTGAGCTTCCACTCATCGGGGAATTCAACGTGCGCAACGCAGCGATGGCGGCGGCTGCGGCGCGCTTCTACGGTCTCAGCCCGGAAGTGATCCAGACCGCGCTCACGAGTTTCGAAGGCACCGCGCGCCGGCAGGAAGTGAGGGGGAAGGTTCGGGGCGTGACGGTGATCGACGACTTCGGACACCATCCGACGGCGATTCGTGAGACCTTGAACGCGTTGCGGTATCGTTATCCGGGGCACCGGCTCTGGGCGATCTTCGAACCGCGCTCGAACACGACCCGCCGGGCGGTTTTCCAGCAACAGCTGCCGGAAGCGCTCCAGCTCGCCGATGGAGTTTTCATCGCACAGATCGCGGCCCTCGAGCAGATCCCGGCGGAGCAACGGCTCGACCCGGAGGCGGTCGTCGCGACAATCGAGGCGGCCGGCCGTCCGGCCTTTTACGAGCGCGACGCCGCTGCGATTGTCGAGCGGATCACGCCGTTATTGCAGCCTAACGACGTCGTTACCATCTTCAGTAACGGCGGCTTCGATGGGATTCACGAGAAGCTGCTGGCGAAGCTGGCGGCGTTGTAGCCGAACTCCGGCGAGCGCACGCCGAACAGCTTGTGCTGGCAGAAGATAATCCAGCAGCCGGACCGGCCTCTGTGAAATCTACGATGTATGATCAAGCACAATCCGCCAACCTTCTGGCAGCTTGCGAAAGAGGAGCGTGAATTTGCCGTGCGGCTCGTCGCTCTTGCGTTCCAAGCGCCAACTCCCGAGGACGATTGCAGTGTCATCGCAGAGCGGGGTGATCGTTAGGTCGGAAAAGGTCAGGGTGCCCATCTTTTCGCGGCTGTCGTATTTTTTCGCATAGCGATCATGCACCGTCTGCCAGCCATGCGTCACTTCGTCGCCGGAGACAAATGTCGTCGTCGACGAAGGGGCGTAGCCGGTCATGAAGGCGTCGATGTCGCCGCGATTCCAGGCCGCCGCCTGGTTGTCGATCACAGCGCGAATCGCGGCCGACTCATCGGGTGCGGCGAGCGCGAAGCCGGGAAAAATCATGCCTAACGAGAGGACGATAAGAGACGGGCGAATGTTCAGCATGGACGGAGCATTCCGTGGTTCGCCCGTCCCGTCGAGTCTTCTCCGCGGCTCACGGGTTGACCTTCGCCCAGCAAACAACTAAATAAGCGCGTGCTTTGCCGCTTCTTTCTCTGTCTTGCTCTGTCGCTCTTTTTGACCGGCGCGCGTTCCCGCCCAGGTGACTGGGCCGACGCCCCTCGTCCCGCCCGGTGCCGCGGGCCGGTCGGTGCGACCCGGCCCGACCAACCGCCCCGTGGACATGGTGACGATGCAGTACCCGAACAGCGATGTCCTCGACGTCCTCCATCTCTACGAAAATCTGACCGGCAAAAAGCTGGTGTTGGACAACAACGTTCAGGGGAAGGTGAACATCTTTATCGCCAAGCCGATCCCGCGCGAAGAAGCCATTAACATCATCGAGATGAATCTGGCCCTGAACGGCTTTTCCCTCGTCCCGGCGGGAGGCGACGTTGTTGAGGTCGTCGGGGTGAACAAGAACCCACGAGCGGCCGCGGTGCCGATCGTTTCCGATCCGGTTGATCTCCCGGCGGGCTCCATGGTCGTCAGTTACCTCTTTCGCCTCAATTACGCGGACCCGCAGGAGCTGCAGCAGGTTCTCTCGCAATATCTGGCCGGTATTGGGGGCCAGGCGCCGATCCTGGCCCTGCCGAAATCGTCGAGTCTGCTCATCACGCAAAGCGCCGACGTTCTGCGCAAGATAGTGAAAATGGTGGAACAGATCGATGTCGCCCCGGCCGAGGTGACTAGCCTGTTCATCAAACTTGAGCGGGCCGACGCGCAAAAGGTGGTCGACATGCTGAAGGAGATTTTCGAGAAGGGCGATCAAACGCCGCAACCGGGCGGCGTCCGCCGCGTCCGTGGGGTCATTCCGCCAGGCGCGCAGCAGGGGAATGAGGAGGAAGGCGGCGCGGTCCTCTCCGAGGACTCGCTGATCGTCGGCAAGATCAAGTTGGAAGCCGACGTGCGCACCAACCGCATTCACGTCGTTACGCGGCCGATCAATCTTCCCTTTATTGAGAAGCTGATCTCCGAATTCGACGCCAACGTGGAGTTCGGCAAACCGGTGACGCGGCCGCTGAAATACATCGCGGCGGCGGACGTTTTGCCGGTGTTGGTGCAGGCGCTGACCGAGCCGGGCGATCAAAACCAGCAGGGCGGTAATCTCCCGGGGCAACAGGGAAAAAATCAACCCCGCCAGAACCAGCCTACCAACCAGAACCAGGGCAACACTGGCACCTACCGGCGCCGAAGGTGAGAGCACGCTGCAGGTGACGGAAGAGCTTTCGACGGAGCCGATCGATACCGCGCCGCAGGCGGTGACCGTCGGCAACACCAAGCTGATCGCCGACGCGCGCGCCAACACCATCATCGTGCTGGGCAATCGCGAGGTCGTGGTGAAGGTCGAGAAAATCCTCGACGAAATGGACGTGAAAGCGCCGCAGGTCGCCCTTAGCACGGTGATCGGCGAGTTGACGCTCAATAACGATGAAGAATTCGGCGTCGACTATTTCTTGAAGTACAAAAACCGGGTCGTGGGCATTTCACGCAACACCAGCGTGCCCATCCCGTGGACTCGCTACTCCCTCCGGGTCGGTGCCGCCAGTCGGCAATGGGATCCTCGACCCTGCCGGCCTGATTAACTTCAGTAATATTCTTCAAACCGTGGGCAGTGGGACAAACGTCTATATCGCTGCCGGCAATTACCTCTCCGCCATAGTCCATGCGCTTGATTCGACCGGACGATTCAAGGTGATTTCGCGGCCGATGGTTTTTACAAGCAACAACAAGAAGGCGATTATCGCGTCAGGAACGGAGATTCCCGTTCCGTCGAATACGATTTCATCTCCCACTACCAGCGGAATCGTGACCGGCGGGATCGCACAAAGTACCACTATCGAGTTCAAAAAAGTGGCGCTCCAGCTCGAAGTGGTTCCGCTAATCAACTCCGAAAAGGAAGTCTCGCTCGATATCCTGCAGAAGGTGGACAGCCTGGCTGGCACCACCACGATCGATGGCAATGCCATTCCGAATATTGCCACGCGTTATATCCGCACAACCGTGGCGTCGCCGAACGGCGCCACGATTGTTCTGGGTGGACTGATCATGGACAATAACCAAGACAATCGAAATGGAATACCAATCCTAGGTCGCCTCCCGCTGGTGGGAGCTCTTTTTCGGAACACCAGCAAAACCAAAAGCCGAACCGAGCTGATCGTTTTGATGCGGCCCGAAGTATCCCTGACGAAATTAGACTTGTATCGTCTGCGTCAAAAGAACCAGGAGCGAACCCATTTCGGACCGGAACTCGAATCAAGACGATTGTCCCGATTGCCCGCCGCAGTTCGATGGGAAACAATTGCCGCCACCAGATCTTCCAATGACAAAGTAGCCAACTTCCCGTTATGAACCGAGTTTTTGTGATCCTTTTGGCCGTTTCGGCTTGTGTCCCGCTGCCATGTCGTGCAGAACCCGCAATTTTTTTTGACCGACTTTTTAATTACGATGATCCCCTGGCCCGTCGCGATGAACATGGACTGTTCTACCAGCCGCCTACGCTGAATCGAACGGATTTCGACCGACGCCGTGATTTCCGCGCCATGTATTATTTCCAGTCTGGAACAAGCCTGATCTCTGATCCGGCCTATGTCGGCGCGCTGCAGCGGGATCTTCGCCGGCTCGGTTACTATTGCGGCGAAATTGATGGCACCTTTTCCCCGGGCGTTTCCGGCGCGATCGCCCGGATGCAGAAGAACTACTCCATGACGGTGACCGGCACGCTCACTGTTCCCGTGCGGCGTGCCCTGCATTTGCCTTAGGGAATGAGTCCAGCACTCAGTAAGTCGCTTGTCGACATCCTGCTTGCCAGCGGCGTGCCTTCGCGAGATGAAGCGGTCGCTCTCGCGGCCAATCTCAACGGCAGCTCGTGGACCGCCGACGTCCTCAACTCCGGGAAAGTGGACGAACAACTTTTCCTCAAGGCCATCGGCGATTTTTTCAGCGTTCCGGTCATCTCGATCGACGCGAAAAGCATTGAGCGCGCGACTTTGCTCGTCCTGCCGAGCCGGTTCGTCTTTCAGCACCATATCTTGCCGATCGAGATCAAGGCGAACGCCGTCGTCCTCGCGACCTACGATTTGTTTAATTCGACCGGACGTCAGCTCGCCTCGCAACTGCTCGACAAGCCGGCTGAGTGGGTCCTCGTGCCACGCGCCCAAATCCTGCGCGCAATGAAAACGCTTTACGGTGTCGGCGCGGAAACTTTCGACGAAATCCTCAAGACCAACCGCTCCTTCGAAGCACTTGCAGGACATCGAAACGAGCACCGATCTCAACGCCGATGATCCCGACGCGTCGGTTGTAAAGTTCGTCAACCAAATCATCCGCGAAGCGATCCACGAGCGCGCGACCGACATCCATGTCGAACCGCTCGAGAACGATCTGCGCATTCGTTACCGCATCGACGGCATCCTGCACGAGGTCGCGGTCCCGCCGCAATTGCGTCTCTTGCAATCGGCCATCATCTCGCGTCTAAAAGTGATGGCGCACATGGACATCGCTGAGCGTCGCCTGCCGCAGGACGGACGCATCAATCTTCAATCGGCTGAACAAACAATCGACGTTCGCGTTTCCACCATCCCGACTGTCAACGGCGAATCGATCAGCTTGCGTCTCCTTGCCCGTGATCAACAAAAGGCGTTTGGCTTCGAACGACTTGACATGAGCCCGGCGCAGACTCGGATCATGAAAGCGTTGCTCGCGCAGCCAAATGGGATTGTCTTGGTGACAGGTCCGACCGGCTCAGGCAAATCCACTTCGCTCTATTGTTTTCTCAGCAGCATCAATTCGGTCCAGCGACGCATTATCACGATCGAGGAACCGGTTGAATATCGCTTGCCCGGCGTCTCCCAGATCGACGTAAAACCGGAGATCGACCTCACCTTCGCGAAAGGCCTGCGCCACATCCTGCGTCAGGATCCTAATGTCGTCATGGTCGGGGAAATTCGCGACGTCGAGACGGCGGATATCGCGATCCGCGCCGCCATGACGGGGCATCTAGTCTTTAGCACCCTGCACACCAACGACGCCGTCGGCGGCATCACACGTTTGCTCGACATGGACGTAGAGCCGTTCCTCCTCGCCTCCGTCGTCAAGGCGTTCCTCGCGCAACGACTCGTGCGCACCGTCTGTCCCGATTGTATCGAGACAGTCGAGTATCCGAAAGAATACCTCGAGGAAATCAATTTCCCGTACGAAAAAGGAATGACCTTCCGCCGCGGCGCGGGCTGTGAAAACTGCCGGCAAACCGGCTACCAGGGCCGGCTCGCGATCTACGAGATCTGTGTTGTGACCGAGCCGCTCAAGCGCCTCATCATGCAAAAGCGCGACGGCGGCGAGCTCAAGCAGGCGGCCATCACCCAAGGCATGTTAACCCTCCGGCAAGACGGCTGGCGTCGAGTCCAGGAAGGTAAAACGACGATCGAAGAAGTCGTCAGGGTAACGCAGACCGACGAAGTGATGGCTGAGACGACCGACTTCGCCGGGCCAGTCATGGCGCGCTAGTTATCGCCTTCGGGGGCCGTCGCTATTGCTTGACCGCGCATCCTCTTTCTGCGGGAACAGGCGTGTTCTGCATACCCCGTAAGAAAGGCGAGAGCTTCCCCTGAGTCAGCTCTCCTTTTCGCGATCGTAAGGAACAATGTTATCCCACTCATCTGCGGAGGAACGGGCGACAAACGCGACGACTGGTTCCGTGTCACTCATGTTGAAGACTTCGTGTGGCACGTCGGGTTTGATGTAGATGAAGTCGCCGGCTTCGTTCTCCAAGGTCTGCTTCAGTCCGGGACCGAACTCATGGCGCACTTTGCCTTCGAGGATGTAAAGAATCAGCTCGAAGCCGACATGGATATGGGCGTAGGCCACGCCGCCCGGCGGAATGGTGGCAATGTTGGCGGAGAGCTTGGTCGTGCCGACGTTCTTGGCCGACATGCCCTGTTTGTAATGGATGCCGTTCCAGTCCCGGCGCGCGCCGCCGCCGCGGATCGTGAGAATGCCATCGTGATCTTCGACCGCGCTGAGCTGGATGTTGTCCTTGTCGTTCTTCATACCGGATAACTCTCGAGTTCTTCTGGAGAATCAGGCCAGCACTTCTGTCCGTCCCCGTAAGGTCCGCTCGAGACTCGCGCGCTTTTCGCCTAACAAGCCTTCGGTCGCCGCGCGCACGGCTGCGAGCAGATCGGTCGCTTCGTGTAACCGCGCGATCGAGACGTAATCTGCGCCGGCCGCGAGCAGCGTATCTACCTGGGCGAGCACTTCCGCGGTTGCAATGATCTGTGCTTTAGGATTCAAGCTGCGCAGCATCCGGACGAGGCGTTCGTTAGTCGTGCCTTTCAGAATCGAATCCGGGACAGTGCAGATGAACACTTCGGCATGTTCCACCCCGGCGTGGAGCAACGTTTCGCGCTGGCTGATGTCGCCGTAGATCACCCGGGCCTTGCGCTCGAGAAGCGCCGCGCGCGCCAATGGACTAAAATCGACCACCGCGACATCCACGATCAGGTCCGGGGCGTGCCGCTGCATTTCTTCCAGGAGGGAACTGGCCGTGCGAAAGAAGCCAAGGAAAACGATGCGCGCTTTGCCCAGACCATGTCCGCCTTCGGCGTGAGCGTCATCGGCGCTGTAATCGAGATCGCGCAATCCGCGCCGTTTGAGCCACGGGATCAAGCGGCGTGCGAGGCCGTCCGATTTCGACATTCCAAAGGTGGAGACGGCTGCAAGCAGAGTGAAGGCGAGTGCCACAAGTCCGGCCGTGGATGGATTGGCGAGATGATGTTCGTGCGCGCCGAGGGCGAGGATGACGAGCGAGAATTCGCTCACCTGACTGAGGTTGATCGCTGGGATGATGCTGGTGCGCAAACCTTGTCGCATCAGGTAGAGCGGAGTGAACGTCGTGACGAACCGGCTGACCATCACGAAAGCTGCGAAGAGGAGCGCCCATCCGATCAGAATCGGGGTGGGGAACGGGATTTGCATCCCGAGCCCGACAAAGAAGAGCGTCACGAAGAAATCGCGCAGGCTCGTTACTTTGGCGGTCACGTCCAACGCATAGGGAAAGGTCGAAAGGGCTACACCGGCGATGAGCGCGCCCATCTCGCGCGAAAGATGGAGTCGTTCACCCAGCTCGCCGACCAAGAAACACCAGGCCAGCGCACCAACCTGAACCAGCTCCGGCGAACGCGCGACGCGCCGGAAAATCGCCGGGAGGAGGTAACGGCTCGCGACCAGCGCTGCCGCGACGAGCAGAACCACTCTGACAAGCGACAGAAGCAGGATGTCGGGCGCGAGGTGTTCCAGGTTTGGCTGGATCGCGAGAAAAAGAATCGCCGCGAGGTCCTGCAGGACGAGGACGCCGAGCGTGATGCGCCCGGTCAGGGTGTCGAGCTCCTGTTTTTCGTAGAGCACCTTCACGATGATGACCGTGCTGCTGAGGGCGCCCGCCACGCCGAGATAAAGGGCATCCCATTCTCGGCTACCCAGCCCGAAGCCGCAGAGCCGGAAAAAGAACACGCCCAAAATTGCGCCGGTGCAGATTTGCACCAGTGCCGTCAGGGTGATCGAGCGACCCGCGCTGGCGATTTTCTTTAGATCGATCTCGAGGCCGATCATGAAGAGGAGGAAGATGAGGCCGAGTTCCGCGATCGCCCCGATGCTATCTGGCGCTGCGATCAGGCCCGACCCGGCCGGCCCGAGGGCGAAGCCGGCGACGAGATAGGCGAGGAGGATCGGTTGTCGGAATTGTTGCGCGACCAGTCCGAGCAGCCAGGCGGCGGCGATGCTGAAAGTAATATCGCGAATGAGTTCGTGCATGAATCGGTGAAGGAAGGCGATGCGCCGCGAACAGATTGCAGCTAGCCGCCGCGCAGATCGCGGATCGCAGCCGCGTAATCAGGAGCGTTGAAAATGGAAGTGCCGGCGACGAGGACGTTGGCGCCGTTCTCGATCGAAACACGGGCGGTCGCGGGGTTGATCCCGCCATCGACTTCTATTTCGTAGTCCACCCCTAACGAGTCGCGCAGTTCCCGGACGCGCCGCACCTTCTCCATCATTTCCGGACGAAACGATTGACCGCCAAAACCGGGATGCACCGTCATGATAAGGATAAGATCGACGTTAGGCAGATGCGGCTCCACCGTGGCAAAGGGCGTCGCAGGGTTCAACGTCAGGCCGGCGCGGCAGCCGCTTGCGCGGATCAGGCGCAGGGTCTCCGCGACATCGTGCTTCGCCTCCGGTTCGACATGCACGGTGATCGAGTTCGCGCCCGCTTCGACAAAGCGCGGCACGTAGTGATCGGCCCGCTCGATCATGAGATGAACGTCAAGCGGCAGAGTCGTTAGGCCACGAACCAGTTTTACGATCGCGGGACCAAACGAAATGTTGTCGACGAACTGGCCGTCCATGATGTCGAGGTGGAGCCAGTCTGCGCCCGCCGCAATAACGCGGTTCAGGTCATCGGCCAGATGTCCGAAATCGGCCGCGAGAATGGAAGGAGCGACGATGATTCTTTGCGCGGACATGGCGTCGCGACTTTGAACCAGAGAGGACTTGGCGGTCAACCTCCGGTCAACCTTCGACTTCGATTTCCCCGCTCGGGATGACGGAGGGCCCGTCAAATTCCTTGACGCGGGGTTGGGCCGTTCCAAGATACATGGTTTTTCGCCTGTCCGGACGCGCGGCACAACTTTCGCTTCGGAAGAGTCGGCCGGCGCAATTCTAAGGCTTCTCTCATGTTTAATAGACTTTTCGGTTGGTTCTCCAGCGACATCGGGATCGATCTCGGTACTGCTAACACGCTCGTTTACGTCAAGGATCAGGGTATCGTCCTGCGCGAACCCTCCGTCGTAGCGGTGCAGGCCGGCACTTCCAAGGTGCTGGCCGTCGGCGACGAGGCAAAACGCATGCTCGGCCGTACTCCGGCCAACATCGTCGCCGTTCGACCGCTCAAGGACGGCGTGATCGCCGACTTCGAGGTGACCGAGGCGATGCTGCGCCATTTCATCACGAAGGTGCACAACAGTCGCGTCCGCGCCCGTCCCCGGGTCGTGATCGCAGTTCCCTCGGGCATTACCGAAGTCGAAAAACGCGCGGTCCGCGAATCTGCCACCCATGCCGGCGCGCGCGAGGTTTACCTGATCGAGGAACCGATGGCCGCGGCGATTGGCGTCGGTCTTCCGGTGCAGGATCCGGCCGGCAACATGATCATCGACATCGGCGGCGGGACGACGGAAGTCGCGCTGATTTCGCTTTCCGGCATCGTTTTCAGCCGCAGCGTACGGGTAGCGGGTGACGAGCTTGACGAAGCGATTGTGCAATATATGAAGCGCGCTTACAACCTCATGATCGGCGAGCGCACCGCGGAGGAGATCAAAATCAAGATTGGCTCCGCTTATCCGAGCGAGAAGGAAACGAGCGTGGAAGTCAAAGGACGCGATTTGGTCGCCGGGTTGCCCAAAACCCTGACGATTACTTCGCAGGAAGTGCGTGAAGCTTTGCTCGAACCGATCTCGACGATCGTCGACTCGGTGCGCATCACGCTCGAGCGATGCCCGCCGGAACTGTCCGCCGATCTGGTCGATCGCGGGCTGGTGCTCGCAGGCGGCGGCGCGTTACTGCGCGGATTCGATCGTCTCTTGAGCGAAGAGACCGGGTTACCGGTGCACGTGGCCGAGGATCCCTTGAGCGCGGTTGCGGAAGGGACCGGCAAATGCCTGAACGAAATCAAGTTTCTCCGCCAAGTCGCGACCGCCGATCGGCAGTGGCGGCAGTGAAGGCGTTGCCAATTGCCAATTGGAGACCGCTGGCACTCGTTAGGGAAAATGCTTCGTGATTTCAATTGGCAATTGGCAATTGGCCATTGGCAATCCCCATGAGCCGGAGCAGTATCGTCGCGATCGTTCTCTTCGCCGTGGCTCTCCTCGCGCTCCTTAGCATTGGACCGCAGGCGACACGGAAGATCCAGGCGACGTTTTTCCAAACCATCGCGCCGTTCCTCAAGACGGGATCGGGTTTGGAGCGGCAGATTACTTCAGTGCGCAGCGGCTTGAAGTCGCTCGAAGAACTGGAGCGCGAAAACTCCGCTCTGCGAGTGGAGAACCGGTCGCTAAAGGCAACCAACGAAGCCTTGCGCGATGTCGAGCACGAGGTAAACCGTCTCCGTCACGCGCTGAACTACCGAGAGCGCTCGCTCTTTCGTCTCGTGCCAGCGGAAGTCGTGTCCCGTGATTCTTCCACCTGGTGGCGGACGGTTACGATCAATCGCGGCGAAGAGGACGGTCTCGCGCCGGAGATGCCGGTGTTGACCGACGAGGGCCTGGTTGGGCGCACCACGACGGTGAGCGCAAACATCGCTGTCGTCCTTCTCGTCTCCGACGAAAACTGCCGTGTCGCTGCAAGTGTCGAGGGGACGCGCGAGCAGGGGATCGTGACCGGTGAGCGCGTGGCTGGCCAGTGTCTCGCCGCTGCTCGACCTCAATTTTCTTTCGAAACAGGCGCAGTTGAAGCCGGGGCAGAAGGTCTATACCTCAGGCGTCGGCGGCGTTTTTCCCTCCGGGCTGTTTGTCGGCACTGTCCGCAGCTTTCAAGTCCGCGGTCTCGATGCCCAAGCCAAGCTCGTTCCAGCGGTTGATCTGGCGAAGCTCGAAGATGTTTTCGTCGTGATCGGGCGCAAGTAACTGACGGGAATCCGAATGTCGAAATTCTCAGTCATGGTCTTTTTCCTCATCCTCGTCGGGCTCGTTTTCGTCGCGCAGATCGCCGAGATCTTCATCCCGCCGCTCGACTGGATGTTTAACGCCCACATTTATATCGTGCCGGTAATCGTCTTTTACGGCGCGATGACGCTGCCCTTTCCGCTCATGCTTTGTCTCGCCTTCGTCGCGGGCTTTCTATGGGATGCGATGACTGTGCAGGTGCTCGGCGCGAATGTTGAAATCTCCTTCGGATGGTCGATACTCCTCTACGCGGTGCTCGCCGCCATCATGCACGGACTCAAGCCCTTGTTTGATCGAGGTCGATGGGAAGTGCATTGTGTCCTCAGCGGTGTCTGCACGTCACTCATTCTCCTCGCACAATATCTAATGATCTCATTTCGACGCGGCTCCATCTTTTTTGACCGCGAAGTCTGGTGGCAAATCGGCGGGCCCGGTCTTCTCGCCATGTTGATGGCGCCGCTTGTTTTCTGGTCGTTGCACTGGCTTTCCCGCCTGACGAGCAATCCGTATCATCAGGAAGAGGAGGGATTCGATGAATTTGCGTCGCGCTAAGCCCGTTTTGCGGATCCAGTTTCTCGGGCTCTGCATGCTCCTCGGTCTGGGAGCTCTCCTCGCGCGCCTCTGGTGGGTGCAGGTGGCGCGCGGCAAGGAATGGACCGCGCGAATCCAAGGCAGCTCGGAAGCGACCGTGCGCATCCCTTCGATCCGGGGCGAAATCCGCGACCGCAATGGCGTTACCCTGGTGCAAAATCGTGCCAGTTACGAGGTCGATTTTTACCTGCCGGAGATGGTCAAAGGCTACCGGGAACGCTACGGTCGCCCGCCCGAGACGCAATACCGCGCGACGATCAGCGGCATGCCGAAGGACATGAAAGAGCCGGACATCGTTCGGATCGTGAACGACGGCGTGGTCCCGCGGCTCGAAGATCTCGATCTGGCGCGCGACTACAACGCGAACCAGTTGCAGAAGCATTACCGCAATAACACCGAGGTGCCTTACTCCTACATCAAGGACATCGACTTCGGGACGATGGCGAAATTTTCCGAGCACGATGTGGGGCTGCCCGGCGTCGATATCGCGATCAAGCCGGTGCGCTCCTACGTTTACGGAGCGCTCGCCTCCCACTTGTTAGGCTACGTCGGCGCGCCCGACGACACGAACCTTGCGGAAGCGAAGAAGTACACTTTTTACCAGGGTGACGTGGAGGGAAAATCGAACGTCGAAAAAACAATGGACGCCTACCTGCGCGGTCAGCCCGGGATTCGGGTAATGCGGCGCAACGCCAAGGGAGCAATCGACGGAGTCATCCGCGAAGAACCGCCCAAGCAGGGCGCGAATGTCTATCTCACAATCGACGCGCGCATCCAGGCAATCGCCGACGAAGCGCTGCGCGTCGTCGGCCGCGGTGCGGCCGTGGTGGTTGATCCTAACAATGGCAATGTCCTCGCGATGGCTTCCGTGCCGTCGTTCGATCCGAACACTTTCATTCCCAGCATCAAGGCGAAAGATTGGAACGAACTTCGCAAGGATGAGGCGCACCCGTTGATCAACCGCGCGGTCAGCGCCTTTCCGCCCGGCTCTACTTTCAAGCTCGTGACTGCGCTTTCCGGCCTGCGCAAAGGTCTGGCCAAAACGCGCTTCACCTGCACGGCGGTGTCACTTACGGCGATCACTATTTCCAATGCTGGATCAACGAGAAGGGTGGCCAGCACGGCACGCTCTCGCTCAGCGACGCGATCAAGGTTTCCTGCAACGCGTTCTTCTATCAATTCGGCAACGCTGCCGGGATCGACGCGATCGATGCCACGGGCGACGCGCTCGGGCTCGGCAAATCCACCGGGATTGATATCACGGGCGAATCGTCCGGCGTCTTGCCGGGGCCGGACTGGATGCGGATCCAGCACCCTAACGAGAAGTGGTCTTCGGCCTACACGGCGAACGTCTCTATCGGCCAGGGCTACGATCTCACGACGCCGCTGCAAATGGCGATGGCTTACGCGACAGTCGCGAACGGCGGAATTTCATACTATCCGCGGCTCGTCGATCGGGTTCTCAATCAGGATGGCTCACCGGTGTTGGATGCCGACGGCCAGATCGCCGTTCCGACGACGCCCAAAGTGCACGCTGATTTCCGGAACGAACTTACTCCGGAGCAGATCGAGATCGTCAGACACGGCTTTTGGGAAGTGGTGAACGAAGACGGCGGCACGGGCAGCATCGCGCGTATGGAAGACGTGCAGGTCGCAGGCAAAACCGGCACCGCGCAGGCGATGTTGAACGGGAAGAAGGACACCATCGCCTGGTTTTGCTGCTTCGCGCCTTACGATCACCCGCGTTACACCATCGTGGTCATGGTGCAGGGCGGGGAGCACGGCGGTTCCGTCGCGGCTCCGATCGCCACGCGTATCCTCGAGCGGACACTGGCGATGGAGGAAGGCAAATTCGAACCGCAACTCGCCTGGGTCGCCCCGGCCAGCAAACCGAATCCTTTTGCCATGATCAAGGCGATCAAATTCAAGGACGCAGTGCCTGGCGCCGGGGATGGCGACGAGGAGAATGCCAGCACCGGCACTGCGCAGGTGACCGAGAGCGCCGACATGGCCAAACCCGGGGATGCTCCAGATGTAGAACCGGAGGCCGACGCCCGTGGCCGGGTGCAAAATGCGCCGCGCGCGGGCCGCGTCGTTCGCGCTCAGCCGGTCGCAACTCCGACGCCGCAGCGTCCCCGCAACTTTTTTGAGCGGATATTTAGCCGTCCGCGACCCGCCGCTCCCACGCCGACTCCGGCGAGACGCGCGCGGCCGGCATCTTAATTAAACCATGAAGTTCAGCACCGGACCCACCGCGATGACTTCGAAAAATTTGCAGCACTATGATAGAACAAGTGAAACGAATTCTGGGCCTGTCGCGTCGCAAGACCGGCAACAAAATCGTGATCAGCGTCGAGAAACTCGAGCGCCGCGTCGCCCTGCTCGAGGATGGACGGCTCGAGGAATATAGCGTCGAACGCGATAGCTCCCGCAACATCGCGGGCAGCGTTTACAAGGGGCGGGTCAAAAATATCGAGCCTGGTCTCAAGGCGATGTTTGTCGACATCGGCCTGGAGAAGAATGCCTTCCTCCATTTCTGGGACGCCATTCCCGCGGCGCTCGACAGCGGGGTGGAGGAAATCGAGCGACCCGAGCGACCCGACAGGAAACGACCGAAAAGGCGCCTGACGGCCAAGGACATTCCGACCATTTATCCGGTCGGCTCCGAAGTCATCGTGCAGGTGACGAAGGGCCCAATCGGGACGAAAGGACCGCGCGTCTCGACCAATCTGAGCTTCGCCGGTCGCTACCTGGTGTTGATGCCATTTAGTGATCGCAGCGGCATCTCGCGCAAGATCGAAGATCCGAAGGAGCGCGCGCGTCTGCGCAAGATCCTGCGCGATCTCGATATTCCTGAGGGAATTGGCGTCATCATCCGCACCGTCGGCGAGGGGCAGCGTGCCCGTTATTTCGTCCGCGACCTGCGTTTTCTTCTCGAGCAATGGGCGAAGATCGAACAACAGATCAAGGACCTGCCCGCGCCTGCTCGCGTCTTTGAAGAACCTAATCTTGTGGATCGCACGGTGCGTGATTTCCTTACCGAGGACATCGACGAAGTCATTTGCGACGAGCACGCCGCGGTCGAGCGGATGGTGCAAATGGTCGGCGAAATTTCGCGGCGCGCGAAAAACCGAATCAAGTTTTACGACGGCACCACCCCGATTTTCGAGACCTTCGGCGTGCAGAAGCAAATCGACGACGCTTTTCATCGTCAGGTCTGGCTGAAATGCGGCGGCTATATCGTAATCGACGAGACCGAAGCGCTGGTTGCGGTGGATGTAAACACCGGTCGCAACAAGGGTGGGCGCGATGTCGAGAAGACGATTCTGCAAACCAATCTCGAAGCCGCCGACGAGATTGCGCGGCAACTTCGGCTGCGCAATATCGGGGGTCTGATCATCGGCGATTTCATCGACATGAAGAACCGCAAGGACCAGCAGATGGTCTACAGCCGGATGCGGGAACGGTTGAAGCGCGACAAGGCCAAAACACATGTCCTGCCGATTTCGTCGTTAGGGTTGATGGAGATGACGCGGCAGCGCGCGCAGGAAAGCCTGAGCGATTCGATCTATCAGAATTGCCCCTATTGCGAAGGCCGCGGCATGGTCAAAACCACCATGAGCACGAGTGTGGAAGTACATCGCGCCTTGAACGCGGTAATGCGCAAATACCAGGACACAATTCACGACATTCGAGTGATCCTGAATCCCGACGTCCTGAAACGCCTGAAAGAGGAGGACGAGGAACTGCTCATCGAATTGGAACGGCGCTATGCCGGCCGACTCATGTTCCGGGCGGATCCGACCTTTCATCACGAAAAATTCGTCGTCACCGACGCCAATACCGGCGCCGAACTCAGTCCGTAATTTTTTGCCGCTCTAAGCGAAGAGCATGTGTTTGGGGTTGCGTTGGCTTTTGGCCGTGGCCGGGATCAATGCATCTCCTTGGCGTCCGTGCGATTTTCCAGAGCCTGCGCGTTGTGGCAGCGGGCCGTTGACCCCGGCTACACCTTATTGGCCGATAAACGAGCTGATCTCGGACAGCGGCTTGCGTTGGATGTCGGGCACAAGAGCGCCTGCTGCGGGGTGACCCACGACGAGGAGGAGAAACGGTTTTTCGTGTGCCGGTCGGTGCAGGAGTTTGTTCAGAAATCCCATCGGGCTCGGAGTGTGGGTTAGCGAGGCCAGGCCGGCCTGGTGAATCGCCGCGACGAGGAAGCCGGTCGCGATTCCAACTGATTCGATCGCGTAATAATGCTTGAGGCGGCGCCCGTCGGACAGGATGCGATAGGGCTGAGAAAAGATCGCAATCAGCCAGGGTGCGGTTTCGAGAAAGGGCTTTTGCGCGTCGGTCCCGAGCGCGGCTAGCGCCTCCAGCCATTCGTTAGGCGCACGATGCTCATAGAACTCCCGCTCCTCCGCTTCCGCCGCGACGCGAATTTCATGCTTCAATTGCGGCTCACTCACCGCCACGAAATGCCACGGTTGGAGGTTTGCCCCGTTGGGCGCGCTCCCCGCCGTGCTCAGGCAGTGCTCGATCACGTCCCGCGGGACCGGACGATCGGAAAAATCGCGCACGGTTCGGCGCCGGGCCATTGCAGCGTGAAAACTCGCCGCGCGCGCTAACAATTCACTGTCCGCCAGAGTTTCGCGCGGGGGCAACAGAACAAAACTCGGTTTGGTCACGACGAAATCCTACAATCTCGCGTGCGCAATTGCGATTCGCGCCTGAGTTGCGAAATTACCGGAATGTCTTTCGCTACGATTCTCGATCGGCTCCCGGCTCAATCACCATTGGTCCGGCGTTTTGCTGCCCTCCTTGCCCCGGTCGATGACGCTCGCTTCGAGGAGATGGCGCAAAAGGCAGCGCGCGCTGACCCGGCAAAACTTCGGTCGCACCATGCGGATGTTCGCGCCGCTTTATTTGAGCAACGAGTGTATCAACAATTGCCGTTACTGCGGATTTTCACGCGACAACGCCATTCTGCGGGTCACACTCACCGTCGAAGAAGTAGTCGAGGAGGCCCGTCATCTGGCGGCTCAGGGATTTCGCCAGGTGCTCCTGGTGGCCGGGGAACATCCGAAATTTGTCAATGGCGGCTACCTTTCTGACTGCATCCGCGCGCTTAGGCCGCATTTCTCGTCGATCTCACTCGAGCTCGGGCCGATGGAGACGGCGGAATATGAACCGCTGGTCGAAGCCGGCGCGGAAGGTCTGGTGGTTTATCAGGAAACTTACGATCGCGGCGTCTATGCCGAGATGCACACCTCGGGTCCAAAGCGTGATTTCGATTGGCGGCTCGATTGTCCCGAGCGCGCCTACGCCGCTGGTTTTCGGCGAATCGGTGTTGGTGCGCTGTTTGGCCTGGCAGCCTGGCGTACCGAGGCGCTCGCGCTCGCCGCGCATGTGGAATATTTGCTCAAACGCTGCTGGCGCTCCGACCTCACCGTCAGCCTGCCGCGCCTCCGTCCGGCGGCGGGAGAATTCGTTCCTCCCTTTTCGTTAGGCGACCGGGCGTTGGGCCAAATGATTTGTGCCTTCCGCATTTGTTTCCCGCGGGTCGGCATTGTTCTGAGCACCCGCGAACCGGCACCGCTCCGGGACGCGCTGGCGTCGTTGGGCGTAACCATGATGAGTTCCGGCAGCCATACCGAGCCGGGTGGCTACACGGGCCAGGGACGCGCTGCGGTACACCGGACGATTCGCGGCCGCATCATGCCGCCGGATGAAAGCGTAGACTCAATCGCGACCGGCCAATTCGAGATCAGCGACGAGCGTTCACCAGGTGAAGTCGCCAGCGTCTTGCGACGTCGCGGGTTCGAGCCGGTCTGGAAAGATTGGGAGCAGGCGCTGGTCACGCGATGAGAATTTTCGTGAACGGCGAGGCCACCGATTGCGAGAACGGCACGATCGAGAAGTTGATTCAGCGTCACGGACTCTCGCCGGAAGCGACGCTGGTGGAGCATAACGGCAGCGCATTGCGTCGGCGGGAATGGGTGACGCAAAAATTGGAAGAGAACGATCGGGTAGAAATTCTGCGGGTGGCGGCCGGCGGCTAGGCAACGTCATCCCGAGCGCAATCGAGGGATCCCGTGGCAATAGCTGCAAGCTCGTCAGCTACAGGCCGGTTTTCCCTGTGCAGAAGGACTCGGCTTCCTCATCCTCTCGGCCGTTTGCTGTATGCCTGAACACTCGACCCATCATCCGCCCGGCTTCCGCTCGCGCCGTGGTTTGAACTGGGCTTGCATCGGCTTGCTCTACACGTCGTTCTACATGTGCCGTTACAATTTTTCGATCGCGAATGGAGCGATCAGCGAAGAGTTCGGATTCAGCAAGGCAGACATGGGTGCGATCATCACGACCGCGCTGCTCGCCTATGCGTGCGGCCAGATTGTCAACGGCCTGCTCGCCGATCGTCTCGGCGGCAAACACGCCATGCTCATCGGTGCCGCCGGCACGGTGGTGATGAATGTAATCTTCGGCGTCGCGTCGTTTTGGGGACTGCTCTGGATGTTCGTCACCATTCGCGGCATTGACGGTTACCTCCAGGCCTTCGGCGCCCCCGGCATGGTGAAAATCAACGCTGCCTGGTTCGGCCAGCGCGAGCGCGGACGGTTCGCCGGCATTTTCGGGTTCATGATCAATCTCGGGCGCTTCGGGATTTTCAAACTCGGCCCGGCCTTGCTCGCCGGGTTCGTCTTTCTCGGCCTCTGGCAGATTCCGCCGCTGCATTGGCGCTGGCTCTTCTGGGTGCCGGCTGGAATCACTACGGTCATGGCGATTTGCATGGCCTTCATCGTCAAGGATACGCCGGAAGAGGCTGGCTTCCTGAGCCCAAATCCGGAGGAGACTGGATGGCGACGCGCGCCTCGGCTTCAAGGCGGTGCTTTTCACCATCGCCTCAAACCCGGTCGTGTGGGTCGTGGCCTGCGCCTATGCCTGCACCGGAGCCGTTCGGCAGGGAATCGATCAATGGTTTCCCCGGTTCATGAGCGAGGCTTACCACGTCGATTTCCAGTCCGCGCAATTTCAATTGGTTGGATTTCTCATTCCATTTGTCGCCTCGGCCGGGTCGCTTGTTTCCGGTTACGTCTCCGACACGCTTTTCCGAGGTCGCCGGGCTCCGGTCGCAGCCGGTCTCTATTTTATCGAGACCGTCATCATTTTGCTGGCGGCACAATTCCACTCCGTGAACGCCGCCGTCGTTTTTCTGGTCCTCATTTCATTCACCGCGAATGCGACCCACTCCATTCTTGGAACCGCGGCCGCGATGGATATTGGCGGTGCGAAAATGGCCGGTTTCGCGACTGGCGTGATCGATTCGTTTCAGTATTTCGGCGGGAGCCTGGCCGGTTACTTCCTTGGCGCGCTGCTCGACAAGGGCTGGGGCGGTTACTTTTATTTCATGGCGCCGTTTGGCGTCGCAGGCGGGATGTTGATGCTCTCGATTCTCGGTCGGGTGACGCTGGCAAAACCAAGCTCGTCATCGCGAGCACGCGGCGCTACTTCCTGCCCTTGATCTCGAGCTTGCGGTAGAGCGTCGCCATGCTGATGCCGAGCACGCTGGCGGCTTTCTCGCGCGCGCCTTTGAACTTCGCGAGCGTCGCTTCGATGTATTCCCGTTCCTGTTCCTGGATGAATTCATCGAGCGATTTGCCGACCGGCAGCGTCGCGCGCGCCTTCTTGGCCGCGTCTTCGTTGGCAAACTCGACAATCTGCGGCGGCAGATCGCTCGGCATGATCATGTCGTCTTCGCACAACGCGCAGGCCCGTTCGATCGCATTTTCCAGCTCGCGCACGTTTCCCGGATAATCGTAGCGGCAGAGCAAATCGACCGCCTGCGGGTCGATCTTCTTCGGCTCGCTACCGCCGGTCGGGCTCGCCTGTTTTTGCAGGAAGTGATTGACCAGTAGCGGCACGTCCTCGAGCCGCTCACGGAGCGGCGGGATCTCCACCGGAATAACCGCCAGTCGGTAATAAAGATCCTCGCGAAAGGAACCATCGCGGATTTTCGGCTGCAGCGCCTCATTGGTGGCGCCGACGACGCGCACGTTGACCTGCACGCTCTTGTTGTCGCCTACCCGGCGCACTTCGCGCTCCTGCAGCACGCGGAGCAGTTTCGTCTGGAGCGAGGTCGCCATCGAGTTCACTTCGTCGAGAAAAATGGTCCCGAGGTTCGCTTCCTCGAAGAGCCCGCGTTTGTCTGAGACCGCGCCGGTGAAGGCGCCTTTTTTGTGCCCGAATAATTCGGACTCGAGCAGATTCTCGGGCAGCGCGCTGCAATTGATTGCGACGAAAGGATGCTGCTGCCGGTTGCTGTTGAAGTGCAGTCCGCGCGCAACCAGCTCCTTGCCCGTGCCGCTTTCGCCCTGAATCAAGACGGTGCTGTCAGTATCGGCGACCTTGTTGATCAGGTTGTAAACCAACTGCATCTTGCGGCTCGAGCCGATGATGTTCTCGAACTTGTATTTATTCTTGAGCTCCTTGCGAAGATAGGTGTTTTCCTGGCGCGCGGATTGAAATTCGAGCGCGCGTTGCACGGTCATCTGCAGCTCGTCGATCTTGAATGGCTTCGGCACGTAGCCGTGAGCGCCCATCTTCATCGCTTCGATCGCGGTATCGACCGAGGCGTAGGCCGTAATGAGAATGACGAGCGCCTGGCGATGGTTTTCCTTCACATGCCGCAGAACGTCGAAGCCGCTCATCGTCTCCATCTTCACGTCGGTGATGACAATCTGCGGGTCGATCGAGGCCATCTGCTCGACCGCCTTGGCCGCGGAGCTGAATGGGAAAACCTGATGCCCTTTTTCCCGGCAGAGCGTCACGATGACCTCCACCATCGCCGGCTCGTCGTCTATGATGATGATCTTGGCCATATTCTCAGGGCGGAGACTATTTCACGGATGAGAAAAGAAAAGGCAAATATGAGAATGACCTCAATTACGCGAGGGGTACCGGAATGCCCCCGACGAGCATCCACGGCACCGTCTCGCTCCAACTGATAATCTTTTCGAAAATGTCACCGCGCCCATCCTCAATCGGTAGAGCGATCAGATCCGCCTGAAAGCCGGTGCGAATTTTCCCGAGGGCGTCTTCCTGACCCAGAGCGCGGGCACTGTTCGACGTAACCATTTCCAAAATCCGCTCCGGCTCCAGCCATCGGTGCGCATCCCGCACAGTTTGCATTTCTGCGAAAAGGCTGAGCGAAGAATTGCTCGCGAGGCTGTCTGTCCCAAGACAGATGTTGAAGCGCAGGTCGCGCAACTCTTGCATCGCAAAAGGCCGGTGCTGAAAATATCGGCTGCTGCGCGGGCAATGTGCGATGTGAAAGCGCGGTCCGCTTTCGAGGCGCGACGAGATCTTCCTCCGTGAGTTCGTTCAAATGAACCACGATCCATCGATCATTGATGACTCCGCGTTCGAGCATCACCGCCAGCGGCGTTTTTCCCGCGCCGCAATCGTCCATTGGGCGACCGAGACTCTGCAGCAGTTCGAACAGACGACCCCGGCCATGCACGGAACATCTCCATCTCCTCGTTCGACTCGGCGAGGTGTGTCGTGAGCAACATTTTGTGCCGACTCGCGGTGTCCGCCGCGAGGTGGGTTAACTTCGGCAGAAGCGGTGTAGGGGGCATGCGGACTCAGGCCCACGCCGCCCAGCCAGTTTTCCTTGTTCCGAAGGAACGAAAGCGAATCCTCAATCATTTCTTCCGCCGACGAGCCCGGTCGCACGTCGATCAGTTCGGCAAACCACCAAGTCCGCAACGGGGGCGGCGCCATTCTCTCCAGGAGCGCGGGCATTGACTCGATATTCGCGATTGTCGTCGTTCCCCAGCGTCTCGCCTCCGCGAATCCGAGGGCGATCGACACGAGAAAATCCTCATCGGAAAGATCGCGACGCAGCCTGTTGATCTGAAGGATCCAATCGGCAAACGACCGCTGCGGCGCGATGACGCCGCGCAACGATGTGAAATCGAGATGGCAATGGGCGTTGATCAGGCCGGGCAGGATTACTACTTCGCCAAGATCAATCACCGAACCGCCCAGCGCCCGTATCTCTTCAAAGCGGCCCACCGCTGCAATCCGATCGCCCGCGACCGCAACCGCGCCATCGTCGATCGGCGGACCATCCATCGTGACGACGGTCCTGGCGCGGTACGTCACCCCGAGCGAAGTTGAGGGACCCCGGGGCGCAAGATTCAGGCTCACGCCACGGAATCCCTCGGCTCCGCTCGGGATGCTTCTTTCACGACCTTGCGCGCCTCTGCCACGAGCAGGTTGCAGGCTTCCTGGCAAAGCAACGGCATGACGTTTTCGCCGCGACCGGTCTGGTCTAGCGGGGCGATGAACTTGTCGAGCGGGAGCCGCAGCGAAGGCCGCGCCTTGGTCTCGTCGCGGGCCCAAAGAATTGTGCGCAAACATCCGGGCGTCACCGCCTTGCGAGCGGCAGAAACGCCCGACCAATCCATCCACTTCGTCATCGGAAATTCTTCGCCGCTGCGCGATACATCCCCGATTGGCGGCGAAGCGTTTCGCGCAACGGCGTTGTTGCAAGCCGATGCGCTTCCCAGGCCGCGAGCGCGGCTAGCCGGCCCGGATAAAATCCATCGAGCGCCAGACGAAGCTCCGCTGAGATCCGCCAGCTCCAGGCGCCAGCCGTGGCGCAAATTTGGCGCCGTCTTGAGGGCTCGATATTGCCCCGCATCGTCCAGTCGTGCGATTTCGATCGCGTCGTTAGGCAAACGAAAAATCTCCAAGTCGACGCCGGCTTCGTCCTCGCGATGACAGAGGACGAAACCGGTGTCGGTTTTGACGATCAGAACTTGCCCAATGCCGCGGGCGCCGGACGCGAGCCACTCGCTCAGGACGCGCTCAATGCGCGGGAGCATTCTTATTCTTCTTCGCCGTGCAGAGCTTTCTCGCCATCAGTACGGCGACGTGTTCGAGAAAATCCCGATCGTCTTCGGTGAAGGCGTTCAGCTTTTCACTCTCCACGTCGATTATTCCGAGAACGCGGCCGTTCGACTCGCTCGTGATTGGGACCACAATCTCCGATTTGGTCGTGAAGAAAGCCGGCAACCAGCGGGCGTCCTTGCGTACGTCGCCGACGATGAGGGTCTCGCGCGTTTCTGCCGCCACCCCGCAGAGTCCCTGCGTCGTCGGAAATCGCGGGTAAGTCGGCGGCTCGTTGCCCGTTCCTGCAACGATCACGAAATCTCCCCGCACGATCTTATAAACGCCAACCCAGCGATACTTGCGTTCGGCTCGGACCATCTCTGCGGCGCGCTTCAAGGTGGCGGGGGTCTTCCGCGCGGCCAAAAGATAAGCCGCCAGATCCTGCAAGAGCCTCGTCGAGTTCGTCTTCAAAATTCCGTTGCTACCAACAGTTTACGCAATCGGGCTGAGATCAAGGGCTGCGATGTCGAAAGCTCTCGCCTGCGCCACGATGATTTCGGCGAATTGCGGTTCGGTTCCAATGGCACTGGCATAATAAAGAGCGCGACCGTGGAGCTGATGCGGGTTGCGCCGAAAAATTGTGCGCTCACTCGCCGCTGCCGTCGGCCCGGGCTCGATCCCGAGCATCATCGGGATGTCCTGGTAACTGTGCAGCCCGTCGGAAATGAAGAACGGCACGACCACCACATTTGGCGTAGTCGTTAGGCGCGCCCAATCGGAAATGAGCGGCGTTTCCTCCATGTAGGCGTTCTGGACCGAGGCGTAACATCCGAGCGCGCGGATCTTCTCGACCTCGCGCTTCGCGGCGACTGCGCTGTTGTCATTCAGCGCCGTTCCGTGGCCGACGATCAACAGCGTCGTCTCAGCCGGCGGGACGCCGGGCGCGATCTCCCGCGCTCGCCGCAGGAGCAATTCCGTCATGGCTGGATGATTTCCGACCGGCTCGCAATACTTCCAAATCTGCCCACTAGGGCGAATCGTTAGGCGGCCCTTCAGCTCGAGCTCGCGCGGAATGACCGTCTGGGTGAAATAACCTTCGCTGATGAAATTCGGCACGACATAAACTTCCTGAATCTCCGGCTCGTCAAAGAAAAGCAAGGCATCGCGCAGACTCGGCTCCTCTTTCCAAAAACAGCAGCCGATTTCACGAAAAATGTTGCGTTCGCGGATTGCCGTCTCCTGATCGAGAGTCGGCCTGCTGGAATCCGGATTGACTGTCGATCCGTGGCCAACAATCAGGAGGGCAGCATCCAATCGCGAAGGCGTCATCGGTTTTCACCGTAGGCCACGCAGATGTGCGAGGAAAGGGCCGCAAATTGCCTTTCCTTTCCGAGACGGCTCTATCAACTTCGGCCTCGCGTCACCGGCCGGGCGGGACACGAGCCAGCGCGTCCGGTTACCCAACCGTGTGTTGGCGCGCTGGTTGCCCGCTCTGGCGCAGTGTCGCTCGCCCGTTTGCGAGGTCCCTCTCCATTCTTCGGCGGATCGGGACGCACAAAAGAGCGGGAGCGCGTCGTTAGTCCGAAGAATCCTCCTCCGACTCGGCCGGCTTCTCGTTCCCGTCGCCTCGCTCCCCGTAAATCTGACGCAGGATCCTCCCGATCATTGGCGCAGCCGCGGATCCTCCGTGCACCTTGCTTCCGACATCGCCCTCATAAAGCGCCGCGAAGGCGTATTGCGGATGCTCCGCCGGCACGAAGCCTGCAAACCAGGCTGCGGTCCGCTCCTTTTCCTTCGGGCCCCACTGCGCCGTCCCGGTCTTTCCCGCCACCGAGACTTTATCCAGACTCGCCTGATGCGCCGTCCCGGCCGGTGCGTTCACCGCGTCGACCATGGCGGTGTGAATCTGCTCCATTGCAATGGAGGAAGCGTTGAGCGTTTTTTTCGCCCGCACCGAATAGGCTGCCACGATCTCATTGCTGACCGTCTGAACCTGCTCCACCAGACGGGTCTGATAAAACGTTCCGCCGTTCGCCACGATGGCCATCGACTGCGCCATCTGCAGCGGGGTGGACAGCAGATCGCCCTGGCCGATCGACAGGTTGGCGATATCTCCGTTGAGAATCTTCCGGCCGTGGGTCGCCTTCATGTATTTGTCGTTAGGCATGCGCCCCTCCGCCTCGCCCTTCAGCGGAATTCCGCACTTCGCGCCGAAGCCTAGTTTGGCCGCCCAGTCGAGAATCGGACCCGCGCCCGTCTTGATTCCAACCTGGTAAAACCAGGTGTCGCAAGACTCGGTCAACGCCTGGACAAAGTTGAGCGAGCCGCGGTCACTCTTCTTCCAGTTATGAAAGGTAGTGTTGCCGACATCCATAGCTGGCACGCATTCATACTGGTCCTGGGGTGTGATCGTGTTGCTCTCGAAGGCGGCCAGACCGACGGTCGACCTTGAAGGTGGATCCCGGCGGATACGCGGAACGATAAGCGCGCGGAAGGAGCGGGATGTCGGGATCGTTCTGCAACTCCTTGAACTTCGCCGCTGAAATGGAGGGAATGAATTCGTTAGGGTCGAACGTCGGCCAGGAGGCCATCGCCAGGATGTCGCCCGTGTTCGGATCGATGATGACAATCGCACCGCGCTTGGCTTTGGCGGCGAGCGCTTTTTCCGCCATTTCCTGCAGACGCAGATCGAGCGTGGTGACGATGTTGTAGCCAGGCACGGGCGGCTCCACGATGCGCTCGGACGTCTTGCGGCCGTCGCGGTCGAAGGTCACTTTGTATTTTCCGTGCCGGCCCGTCAGCATGCTGTTGAAGGTCTGCTCCAGCCCCTCGCGGCCTTCGGTTTCCGGCCAGAGCACCTGCCCATTCTGGATGATGCCGTCGGCGTTATTACTCGTTCGGCCGGTGTAACCGATGATCTGCCCGGCTACGCTCTTGTTCGGGTAATAGCGCAGGTAAATCGGCTTGAGCGAAAGCCCGGCCGGTAGATTTTCCTGTAGTTCGGCGCGCTCGGAATCCTGCAGGTTCTGTGCGATCTCAAACGGGAGAAAACCGCGGTTGTGGTAATGCTTGAGAATCGCCGCATCGGGAATGCCGAGCGAACGATTAAGCGTTTTCTCGGCGGCGCGGATGCGCTGGCGCGCGAAAGCGAGCGCCTGCGCATCGGAGAAATCAAGCGGGGTCGGGAAATCGATCGTTAGGTTGTAGCTCAGTTTGTTTTGGGCCAGCGGCGCGCCATTGCGGTCGGTGATCTGGCCGCGCGGGGCGGGGACGTCGAGAACGTAAGTGCGCGCCTGCTTTTGCGTTTCCCAGGTGGGTTTGATCGTTTCCTCGAAAGGCGTCGCGACGGCCCCGGGCGCCGGGGTTGGGATTTCCTGTTGGGCGATCGCGAGTGACGCCCAGAAGGAGAAAATGATCCACAGATGACGCAGATTTCCGCGGATTTTGGGAAAGTTTGAAATCATCAAGAAATAGAAAATCTGTGAATCCGCGCAATCGGTGGATATGAACTCCTGAAAATCAGTGCCGCTCAAAAAAGCGCCGCACTTCCTCCGCCAACTTCTGGCCTATCCCTTCGGTCGATGCAATTTCTTCGACGCTCGCTTTGCGCAGACGCTGCACGGAACCGAATTTGCGCAGAAGGAGATTCTTGCGGTTCTGGCTCACGCCGGGACAATCGTCGAGGATGCTTTCGCCGATCCGCTTTTTCATCAGGAGTTGGTGATAAGTATTGGCGAAGCGATGCGCCTCATCGCGGATGCGCTGGAGCAAACGCAACGCACCTGAATCGGCCGGGAGCTGCAGCGGCATCGCGCGGCCGGGCCGATAAATCTCCTCGAACTCTTTGGCCAGACCGATGATGGGCAACTCGTGCAGCCCGAGGCGCTGGAGTTCGCGGCAGGCAGAGGAAAGCTGGCCCTTGCCGCCATCGACGATGATCAGATCGGGCAGACGGACGGCGACAAACCGGTCATCCCGAACCGAGTCTAGGGAACCCGCAGGTGACTTCGCGGGATCTCTCGACTCCGCTGCGCTCCGTTCGGGATGACGGAGAAGAGAGGGTTTCGTAGCACTAGCCCGATTTACCGCTTCCACTGGGTTCTCCTGAGAAAACTCCGCCGCCTCCGGATTTTCCGCGCGCGCCTGGAGCAGCACCCGCGCATAACGCCGCCTAACGACCTCAGCCATGCTCGCGAAGTCATCCTGTCCCTCCACCGTCCGGATGCGATAACGCCGGTAGTTGTTCTTATCCGGCACGCCGTCGCGAAACGAAACCATCGAAGCGACCACGTGCGTCGTGGAAATGTTGGAGATGTCGAAGCACTCCATCACCTTGGGCAAATGGGGCAGCTGCAGTGCGTCGGCCAGGGCCTGGACGTCGGCCTGTGGATCGATCGTGCTTGGCAGGCTGTGCCGGGTGAAACGTCGCATCGGCTTCGTCGTGCGGCGCAGATCTTCCAGCATGTTGCGCAGCTCGGCGGCTTTTTCGAAATCGAGTTTCGCCGCTGCTTTCTGCATCTCTTCCTCCAGCGCGTTGATCATTTCGCGCGAATGCCCTTCTAAAAATTCCGCGGCCTGCGCGACACGCTGGCGATACGTTTCGGCGTCGATTTCGCTCAGGCGCATCGGCACTTGATAGGTTGACGATTTCAATTCGCGCTCCGTCGGCGCCCCGCGGCCGAAAGTCAACACACCGAATTTTTTGCGCATGAAATTGAGCGTCTGTCGCAGTGCCCCGGCATGCGCATACGGTCCGAAGTAGCGCGCGCCGTCGTCCTTCTTGAAGCGCGCCAGGCGAAAACGCGGCCATTCCTCGGTCGGATCGACTTTCACGACGAGAAAGCGTTTGTCGTCGCGAAACGAAATGTTGTAGCGCGGCCGATATTCCTTGATCAGCTTTCCTTCGAGCAGGAGCGATTCCGCTTCGCTCGCCACAGTGTGCGTTTCGAAGTCCCAGACGGCCTCGAGCAGGGCGCGCGTCTTGAGGTCGGCCACCGCCATCCTCGAGGGCATGAAATAGGAGCCGACCCGTTTGCGCAGGTCGCGCGCTTTGCCCACGTAGATGACGCGGCCGAACCGGTCGCGCATCAAATACACGCCCGGTTTGTGCGGCACCTCGTGCACTTTCTTGTTCAGATCTGGCTTTTCCTTCGACAGCGGCACGGAGGTGAGAGAGTGACTGGTGTAGTGGCGGCCGTGTCGGCCGCAACTTTGGACGTACTCGAAAATGTGGGATGTCGCCATCGTGGGAAGCGGCCCGGCCGGGGCGAGCTGTGCGGCATTCTGTGCCGCCGCGGGCTTGCGGACGCTCGTCCTCGAACGCGCCAACTTTCCACGGGAAAAGGTCTGCGGCGATTGTTTGAATCCAACCTGCTGGCCGGTGCTGGAGCGGCTGGGCGTTGCCGCCGAAGTGCGCGCTGCGCCCCACGGAAAATTGTCGAGGGTCGAATTCATTGGCTCGGACGGCCGATCAATGACCGCGCCGTTGCCCTCCGGTGAGCACGCCGAAATTGCGATCAGGCGCAGCCTTTTCGATCAAATCCTGCTGCGTCGGGCACGTTCGTTTGGGGCGGAAGTGCGGGAAGGTGAGACGCTCCTTTCCGCACGGCGCAACGAGCATTGGCAGATCTCGACGGCTCGGAGCAAAGAGTCCGCGCGGGTTCTGGTCGCCGCGGATGGGCGCAACTCGACAGTGGCGCGCTTGTGCCACCTGATGCCGAGCAAAGGACCCGATCGGGTGGCCCTGCAAACGCACGTGCCGCTACCGGACGGCTTTGGCGATCGCGTCGTCCTGCAACTCTTGCGCGAGGGCTATTCCGGCCAGGCGCCGGTTGGCGACGGCTTGCTCAATCTTTGCCTGGTTAGTCGCCCTAACGATCTCGCCACGGTAAAACGCTGGGCGGAACGTGAATTCTCCATCCCGACCGATCATCCGTGGCGAACAATCGCGCCGCTGGCCCGCACGGCGCTGCCCGCGAGCCAGCCCGGACTGTATTTGGTGGGGGACGCGGCGCGGGTTGTTGAGCCATTTACCGGAGAGGGAATTTACTACGCCCTGCGCTCGGGCGAGCTGGCCGCGGAAGCGATCGTGTCGAACCAGAGCCACGGCTACAGAGCGGCGCACCGGAAGCTTTATGCCGGCCGGCTTTGGATCAACCGGCTCGCCCGCACCGCGGTGCTGCATCCGCGCCTCACGAGCAACCTGTTAGGCGTTGTCCCTAACCAACAGTGGATGCTTCGGAAGTTGACGAAGAAAGTCGTGCGGCTTTGACCGTATTTGCCATCAACATGGCGATCGTCATCGGACCGACCCCGCCGGGCACCGGAGTAATCGCGGCCGTTTTCGGTGCGACCTCGTCAAAGGCGACGTCGCCGACCAGCCGATAACCCCGCGGCGCGGCTGCGTCATCGACCCGGTTGATGCCGACGTCGATTACGACGGCGCCGTCCCGCACATGTTCTGCCCGAACAAATCCGGGCTGACCGATCGCCGCGATGATGACGTCAGCCGTGCGCGTGATCTCGGCGAGGTTGCGTGTGCGGGAATGCACCACCGTTACGGTCGCATCGGTTCCCTTTTGCATGAGGAGAAGCGCGAGCGGCTTGCCCACGATCATGCTGCGACCGAGCACGACGACATGTGCGCCGCTGATCGCGACGCCGCTTTCCCTGAGCAATCGCAAACAACCCAGCGGCGTGCACGGAACGAAGCCCGTGATGTCACCGAGCGCGAGCTTCGCGATGTTGATCGGATGAAAACCGTCGACGTCTTTCGCCGGATCGAGCGCTCGGACGATCGCCGCCTTCATCGATCTGTTTGGGCGGCGGTGACTGGACGAGAATGCCATGGATTGCGGGATCTCGATTCAACTCCTCGACTCGCGCGAGCAGATCGTCCTGTGTCGTATTTGCGGGCAGCTCGAGTTTCACCGAATGCAGCCCGAGCTCCCGGCACATCTTGTCTTTCGATCGAACGTAGGCGCGCGAAGCGGGATCATCGCCGACCAGAACGACCGCGAGTCCGGGCGTCGTCCCGCTTGCCTTCAGCGATGCGATTTCGCCACGCAACTCGGCGTAGACCTTTTCCGCCACCGCGCGGCCGTCGATTAATTTGTGTGGGTCGGCCAAGGTAAGCGTTTTGTAATGGTGGTTTGGGGCAACCGCAAATTCTCGCTGGTTCACGCGTCGTTTTGCTTTATCATCCGGATCCGGCGAAGCGCGGAGAGGGAACTCGCAGTTGCAAGAGAGCCTGCGCGCGGGAGAAACCGTGATTGCAAGCGAGGTCCTTCGCCGTCTACGCGACTCAGGATGACGAGTCCGGTACCGCTTCCTAGCGCATCTCCACCAGCTGCAGCATCGCCTCCTGCAAACGCGTCCGTTCGCGCTCGAATTCTTCGTCCGTCGCGGTGGCCGTCACGCGATGTGGCGGCCGAAGATGACGCGCACCGTGGAAAACGGCCTGGGAAGAATGAAGCGATCCCAGCTTCTGACTCGCCAAGAGCTCGAATATTCCATATTAATCGGCACGACTTCCGCGCCCGATTGCTGGGCGAGAAAAACGATGCCTTGCCCGAGTTCATAGGCCGGGCCGCGCGGTCCGTCGGGCGTGATGACGACGTCCCGGCCGTTCGCGATGACCTCAGCGAGCTGTCGAATGGCGCTGGCGCCTTTGCGCGAACTGGAACCCCTGACGACTTCGAAATCGAAGCGCTCCACCAGATCGGCGAGCAGCGCGCCGTCGCGGCTGGAGCTGATGAGGGCCGCGCCGTGCCGCTCCGGGCAGGAAGCGTTTGATGACGAAAGGCAGAAGGAGCAGGCGATTGTGCCAGAGGGCCCCGATGTAGCGCTCGTTAGGCGGGGAGTTGATGACATTCGCGCGGTCGTCGATCCGGAAGCGCAAGGTGCGCGCCCAGATTTGCAGCAACCGATGTGCGAATGCGACCAGCCATCGCGCGCGCCAGCCGTCGATTTTCAAGGCCGGAGAAGGTTGGGCGCTCTCGTCTTTCCAGCGATAAGCGCGCGGATTTGGCAGACCGATTTGATCGAGAATCCGCCAGACGACGGTGTCGACGACGTCGTTCACACTCTGCGGCCGGCTGTAGAAGGAGGGGATCGCCGGGAGCACGATCGCGCCGGCTTCGAGCAGAGTGACGACGTTGCGCGCGTGGATCAGGCTCCACGGCGTCTCGCGCGGGACGACGATCAACTTGCGGCGTTCCTTCAGAAAAACATCGGCCGCGCGGAGCAAGGCGCTGTCGCTCACGCCGGAGGCGATCCGGCCTAACGTTGCCATGGAACAGGGGACGATGACCATTGCGTCGAAGCGGGCGGAGCCGCTGACGAACGGAACATTGAGATCATTCTCCGCATGTTGGACCACGCCTTGGGGCACGGCGAGGTGTTCGACTTCCTGTGCCGCGACCTGCTTTGCGTGAGCGCTCATGACGAGATGTACTTCGTTCGCTGTCGCGTCGATCTGATCGAGCAAACGCTGGAGGTAGATCGTGCCGCTGGCGCCAGTCGCGGCGATGACGAGTTTCATGACACACTACAGAACCACAGGACGCGCTCGCACTCTAGATCGGATTGGCAGTCGACGCGCTCCGCCATCATCGGGATGTCCCAGTCGAAGAGCTCCCGCATCTGTTCGGTGACCACCGCGACGTTCATCGTGCAGCTCAGAGGCAGCCAGTGGTCGGTGCCGTCGCAGAAGCCGGCGATTTCGCCTTTCGAGTCGACCACTGGTCTGCTCCGAAATGCGCAGATCATGCCGAAAGTTCCGAGGCTGATCGTGAGCACGCGTGCGCGAATGTTGCCCGTGCCGATTGCGCTCATCATGTTGTCCCCGCTGCCCGGCGCTGACGAGGGCACCTTCGGCCAGCATAACGAGAAGATTTTCTCGGCGGCCCGAATTTGAAATTATGCGTCGTTGGGCGCAATAAGATAGCGATGATCAAGAAGCTTTTGCATACACGCTATCGCGTGACGGACTTGGAAAAGACGGTTTCGTTCTATCGGGATGTACTCGGTTTGGAAGAAGTTCGACGCCATACCTCGGGTCGCGGTTCGCAGCTTGTCTTCCTGAAAGCGCCGGGAAGCGATGTGGAAATCGAGATTTGCAAATTCGACGATAGCGGTCCGGTGATGGTCGGACCTGATCTGACGCATCTCGCCTTCGAGGTCGATGACATCGAGGAATTCGCGAAACGGACGGCCGCGAAAGGCTACCCGCTCTCCGACGGGCCACATCCCAACGACCGTGGCGGCGCGATCGCTTTCATCGATGCGCCGGAAGGTTACGAGATCGAATTGATTCAGCGCGGCGCCAATCGTTAGGCTTGCGTCGGTGCGACATTTGCTTCTAATACTGGCTTCATGATCCGCCGCGCTGTTGCCCGTTTCCGCTTACCCGGGACGATTGCACTCGCCCTGCTTTGCGTTACCGCGACCCAGGCCAAGAGCCCGGAAGTGCGACGGGCCAAGGCGGTTTCCGATGACGATCTGTCGGCCGCCTATGAGACGACCGACCTTTTCCGCGAAAACGTCGCTGTTCCCCGGACCCGGGCCGTCTCCGTCCTCGTGGAGGATGCGCGGACCGGAGAAGTGCTCTACGAAAAAAACGCGGACGCGCAACGGGCTGCGGCCAGCACGCAAAAGCTGCTGACAGCTCTGATCGTCGCCGAAGAAGGATATCTGGATCAGCGCGTAACGGTGCAGACAGTCGATACTTTGGCGGAACCGGTGCGACTGAATATCAAGCCCGGTGACACCTACCAGCGGATCGATCTCCTGCGTGCGTTGCTCGTGAAAAGCCCTAACGACGTGGCGCGCTGCCTGGCGCGCGATAACGCAGGCAGCATCGAATTGTTTGCCCAGAAGATGAATGCCAGAGCGCGTGCACTCGGTGCGACCCACTCGAATTTCGTTAACCCCAATGGTCTTCCCATGCCAGATCAATATTCGACCGCACGCGATCTCTCAATTATCGCGCGCGCGGCCTATGCCAATCCGACGATCCGCTCGATCGTCTGTCTCCCGCAGCTGGTTTTCCGTTATGCCAACGGCCGGACCCGCCAGCTTGAAAACACGAACAAGGTTCTCAAGCGGCTTCCCTACTGCAACGGAATGAAAACCGGCTACACCGAAGCGGCCGGACACTGTCTCATTGCCAGCGGGACGATTCCTGGACGCGACATTATCGTTGTCGTCCTCGGCGACAGCAAGGCGGGCGTCTGGCAGGATGCATCCGCGTTGCTTTCCTGGGGTCTCCGGCGGATGTAACTCGCGCGACTGGGAGCGCGTGAATGAGCGAACTTTTCGAGGAACAACTCCAGGCGCTCCGTGCCCGGGCGCTGCATCGTAAACTACGCGAGATCGGCACGCCCCAAGGAGCGGAAGTGCGGATCGTTGGGCGGCAACTCGTTAACTTTTCCTCCAACGACTATCTGGGTTTGGCGGCCGATCCGTTGCTGCGGGAGGCGGCGATCGCGGCGATCGAAGAGTTTGGTGTCGGTGCGGGCGCCTCGCGCCTGATCAGTGGGACGCAGTCGCCGCACGTCGTTCTCGAAACCACGCTGGCGAAATGGAAGCAGACGCCCGCGGCGATTTGCTTCAGCAGCGGTTACGCGGCCGCGGTCGGAACGCTGCCGGCGCTCGCCTCGAAACAGGATGTCGTGATTCTCGATAAACTTTGCCACGCTTCGCTGATCGATGGTGCGCGACTGAGCGGCGCAACGATCCGGGTTTTTCCGCACAACCATCTCGGCAAACTCGAGAGCCATCTGGAGTGGGCGCGACGGGAGCATCCGGAGGCGCGCGTGGTTATTGTCACGGAATCGGTCTTCAGCATGGATGGGGATCGCGCTCCGCTACGCGAGCTGGTCGAGCTGAAAAAACGCTTCGGGGCGAGTCTGCTGCTCGATGAAGCGCATGCCATCGGTGTGGTGGGACCGCACGGACGCGGGCTGGCCGCCGAGCTCGGTCTGGAGGGGGAGATCGACCTGCAAATGGGTACTCTCAGCAAATCGTTAGGCGTGAGCGGTGGCTACATTTGCGGCTCGCGTAATCTGATCGATTGGCTGATCAATCGCGCGCGTTCTTTCATCTTTTCGACCGCGCCGCCGCCCGCCCTGGCCGCCGCCGCGACGGCGGCGATCCGTTTCTTGGCGACCCCGGAGGGCGAAGCGCGCCGCCAGACCCTCTGGAGGCGAATTCTGCAGCTTCGCAAGAAGCTCCCCGAGGGCGACGCGGCCTTTGGCAAGCCCAGCGCCGCGATCATCCCGTGGATAATCGGTCATGAACACCAGGCGCTCGACCTGGCCGATGCGCTTCAGCAGGAGGGTTTCTTCGTGCCGGCGATTCGTTATCCGACGGTCGCAAAGGGGGCGGCGCGCCTTCGCGTGACGGTGAGCGCCGCGCATTCTGAGGCGCAAATCGACTCGTTAGGCGAAGCGATCAAGCGCCTCAGCGCCGCCGCACCCGCGGACCGCTGATCGGCTACGGGCTGGCCGCGGCGGAACTGCGCAGCAACGGCGTGGGAATGTAGGCCGGGTTGGCATTGACGTCGGCCGGACCTTCCGCGGGCGGCGCCGGTTCCTGGCCGGCCGCGTTATTCGCGAACTGCGTCGTTCCGTAGGTGGTATTGGATCGCGGTTTTCGTGGTGTTGCAGGCCGGCAAGAACGCGAGGGCGATTAAACTGAGGGCAATATTGATTTTCATCGTTGCAACTCCAATTCGAGGTCGAGATCGAGTGCTCGCTACGATTTCGTTATAATTACTATATTTGAGTTGACGACGGCAAGCACTCTCTTGACGCCACATGGTGAACCGTGTGCGTCACTGGCAGAAGAACCTGCGATGGTGAACGCCAGGCGCTAAAGCTCTTGGCGCCGTTTCAGAGAGAGTCTCGACTCCTCGCTAATCGAACCGTTCGAGGATGGCTCGCAGTTTTTCCCGCGTTGCCGTCGGCCACAGCTTTTTGTCGGTCATCAAGGCCGAATCGAGCGCACGATGTTCCGGCCAATCGGCCACTCTCGGGATCCGCGGGATTACCGTCGCAAGAACCTTCTTGGCCGTCTCCGCATTGGCCAGCAAATGCTCGATCACAGTTTGCGCCGAGACCGGTTCTTCCTCGATCTTCCAGCAATCGTAATCCGTGATCATGGCCATCGTGGCGAGAGCGATCTCCGCTTCTCGGGCCAGCTTTGCCTCCGGCAGATTGGTCATTCCGATGACGTCGAAACCGTGACGGCGATTCAGTTCCGATTCCGCCCGTGTGGAAAAGGCCGGCCCATCCATGTTGACGTAGGTGCCGCCATTGTGAACCCGCAGGCCTAACGATGCGGCAACTTCCGCCAGCAGATCGCGCAGCGGGGCGCAGATCGGTTCGGCAAAGGTAATATGGGCCGCGATCCCGTCGCCAAAAAAAGTGTGCTCCGCCCGCTGGCTCGTCCGGTCGTAAAATTGCGACGGCAGGAACACATCGCGCGGCGCGTATTTTTCCTGCAAGCTGCCGACCGCCGTCACGCAAATGATCCAGCGCACGCCCGAGCGAACGGAGCGCATAGATGTTGGCGCGATGATTCAATTCGTGCGGGAGTAACCGATGCCCGCGGCCGTGGCGCGGCAGAAAATAAACCTGCCGGCCGTGAACTTCACCGCCGATGATCGCATCGGACGGCGCCCCGAATGGAGTCTCGATCTGATGTTCCCGCGGATTGCTGAATCCTTCGATCTGGTAAAGGCCGCTTCCGCCGATGATGCCGATGGCCGCATTTTCTGATTTCATTTGCGCGGCGATTTATTCAAAAGGAGCCGCGCTTGGGAAGGTGATAATCTCTTGCGACCGGGCGCGCAGGAAAAGTATCGCGAGACGCAGCATCGGCATCGCGATCTTCAACCGACGCGAGGACCTCTCTCGGAGCGATCGCGGAAGGAAGAAACGCCTGCAGGCATTTCCTTTCCGGACCGCTTCGCTATTCCGCCCTAACGATTGAGGCGTTCCCGAGATGGCGAGGCGGGCGCATTTGTGTATCGTTGGCCCTCGCGAATGCCGAAATTTTTCATCAAAACCTACGGCTGCCAGATGAACGAGCGCGACTCGGAACAGGTCGCGCGCTCGTTGCTCGATCGTGGCTACGAGGCTGCGCGCGAACGAACTCGAGGCCGATGTCGTGCTCCTCAACACCTGCAGTGTGCGCGACATGGCGGAGCAAAAGGCACTCGGCAAAATGGGAATGCTGGGTCGCATGGCGAAGCGCCGGCCGGACGTGGTCTTCGGTTTTCTCGGCTGCATGGCGCAGGCGCGCGGCGCGGAATTGCTTAAGCTGATGCCGCACGTCGATCTCGTCGTCGGCACGCAAAAATTTCATCGCGTCGCGGATTACGTCGAGGAACTGCGCGCACGGAAGCGCGCCGCGGTGGACGGGGTGGATCAGCCAGTCGCGCCATGGACGACCCGCGCTTCTCGATCGTCGACACGGAGGAGGAGAGCGGCTCGCAGGAAACGATCCGGGAACACGCGTTGCGGGCGCGGCAGGCGACCGCCTTCGTTTCCATCATGCAGGGCTGCAACATGCATTGCACTTTTTGCATCGTGCCGCGGACGCGCGGCGCAGAGCGCAGCCGAACCATCGCGGAGATCGTCAGGGAAGTGCGCGGACTGGTCGAGCACGGAGTAAAAGAAGTGACACTCCTCGGCCAGATCGTGAACCTCTACGGTCGGCACGAGTTTCCCACTGTAGCCGGCGTCGTTGACCCCAGCCGGACCAAAAGCCCCTTCGTGCAGTTGCTCGAAGCGGTGCACGACGTTGATGGCCTCGAGCGTCTCCGCTTTACCTCGCCGCATCCGATCGGATTTCGCGCGGATCTCATCGCGGCGCTGCGCGATTTGCCGAAACTTTGCGAACACGTCCATCTCCCGCTGCAATCCGGGTCGGATCGAATTCTCAAGGCGATGCATCGCACCTACACCGCGGAGAAATATCTGCGCCTGGTCGACCAACTGCGCGCGGCGCGCATGGATATTGCCCTCACGACCGACGTGATCGTCGGCTTTCCCGGAGAAACCGAGGAGCGATTACGAAAAGACACGGGCTCTGGTGGAGCAGGTGCAATTCGACAACGCGTTTGTCTTTCGCTATTCGCCGCGAACAGAAACGCCTGCGGCGGAAATGGCTCAGCAGGTTGACGAGGAGGTGAAAGAGGCGCGCAATCAGGACTTGCTCAAGGTCGTCGATGCGGCGGCGAAGCGCGCCGGCGAACGGCTGGTCGGACGTGAAGTGGAAATTCTTTGCGAAGGGCCGAGCAAGACAAACCAGCCTGCGCCTAACGGGTCGCACACGGAGCAACAAGATTGTTGTCTTTGAAGGGGCCGAGAATGACATCGGGCAGCTGATCGATTTGAAAATCACGCACTCGACCGGGTTCAGTCTCTCGGCAGTGAAAGCGGAGGCGGCGAGCAGTTGTCATTTGTCGCCGATGGAAGAACTTCTGCCGCCCGTTATGACCGCTTCATGATCTATTCGCTCTCACTCCATTCCGCGGGATTGATCGCAGGGGCCCTGCTTGTCCTTCTCAGCCTCGCCGCCGTCGTTTTGCCCGCCCGCAATTTGCTTCCGCAATTTCCACGCTCGCGCATGGCCGGGGCGGCATTGCTCACGGTCGACCTGGTCTGGAGCTTTTGGCTCCTGGCGACGATGGAGATGGGGGAGTTCGCCAGTTTTCGGCGGCCGCTGCTCATCATGCTGCCGATCGGATTCATCCTCGTGCTGCGATTTGTCGATGAATTTCTTGCCGTCCGCGCGCTCGGGATCCTTTGTTTGTTGGCCGCGGAGCCGCTGCTGGATGCGGCGTTCCTGCGACCGGAAACGAGTCGGTTGCTCGTCACGGTGCTGGCCTATCTGATGATTGTGGCCGGGTTGATCTGGGTAACGATGCCCTATCTTGCTGCGCGACCAAATTCAGTGGAGCGCAAGGTCGGCGGAACGTTGGTGGCTGCTTTCCGGTTTCGGACTCGTCTTCGGCGCGGCGATTCTGGTTTGTGCGTTCGCGGCATACTGAGTGGGTCAACCTTAGCGTGCGCCCACGCTCGCTCGGAGGACAGGAAGTGGGCGTATCCTGTGGAAAGACCATCGAGTCGAATCTTGGTGATCCGCGGCGGCGCGATTGGCGACTTCATTCTCACGCTGCCCGCGATCAAGTTGCTGCGCGATTCGTTTCCCGCCGCCCACCTCGAGATTCTCGGCTACAAGCACATCGTCGCGCTCGCCGAGATGAGCCGATACGCGGATGCCACTCGTTCGATCGAATACGGACCGCTCGCCAGCTTTTTCAGCCGCGAGAGCGAGCTTGCTCCCGAGCTAGTGGATTATTTCGGCGGCTTTCAGCAGGTCATCAGCTACCTCTTCGATCCCGAGCAAATTTTCTGCGAACAACCTGGAGCGGGCGGGGGTGCGACAATCTGATCGCCGGCTCGCCGAAAATCACCGACCAGGAACATGCCGCGCGGCAACTGGCGCGTCCCCTCGAGAGTCTCGCGCTTTATCTTGGAAGATCCGGCGGCGAGTCGTCCTGCCGAACGAGCCGCGAAACGTCGATCCGCTCGCTCATCGCAATCCATCCCGGCAGCGGGAGCGCAGGGAAGAATTGGCCGCTGGAAAGGTTCATCGCGCTGGCGGCGGCGCTCTTTCGATCTAACGAAAGACAGCCGGTTGCTCCTGATTGGCGGCGAAGCGGATGAAGAACGCGCAACGCAACTCGCGAGAGCCTTGCCCGCCGAAAGAGTGAGCGTGGTGATGAATCTTCCGCTGCCCGAGCTCGCCGGCCTGCTGCAGAACTGCGCTTTGTTCATCGGTCACGACAGCGGCATCTCGCATCTCGCCGCGGCTGTCGGAACGCCATGCCTGCTCCTCTTCGGTCCGACCGATCCGGCGATCTGGGCGCCGGCGAATCGGCAGGTGCGCGTGTTGCGTTCGCCCAGCCTGGCGATGGCTGGAATCGAAGTGTCGGACGTGGTCGACGCGCTGGGCGAGCTTACGAACTGATGCGCATCGGCATCAGGACGTAAAGGAACGGGCTCTGGATCTTGATCACGCCCGGGCTCATCTCGTCGATCAGGTCGAGAAAGATTTCGTCCTCGGCAAGATTGCGCAGCGGCGCCATCAGGAATTCCGGATTGAACGCGATCGAAAACTCGCGGCCTTTGTAGGCGACCGGCAACGATTCCTTCGCTTCGCCGACTTCCGGCGTGTTCGCCGTGATGTCGATGTTGTTCTTGGAGAAATTGAGTTTGATCGAATTCGACTTGTCGCTCGCGAGCAGCGAAACGCGGCGCAACGAGTTGAGAAACGTTTCGCGCTCCAGCGTGACGCGCTCCTTCATTTCCGCCGGGAATGACCTGCTGATAGTTCGGATAATTTCCCTCGATCAATTTCGAAACGAGCAGCGTGTTGTTGAGATCAAACGCGATCTGGCTGCTGCCAACGCTGACCTGCACGTCGCCGTCATCGGTCAGCAGGCGCTGCAATTCCGTGACCGCCTTGGTCGGCACGATGATGTCGGCCTCGTGGCTGCGCGGAAATTCCAGATCGATGTCGAGCATCGCGAGCCGGCGGCCATCGGTCGCGACGAGCGTGAGCTTGTTGTCCTTGAAGCTGAAGAGGACGCCGTTGAGGACGTAGCGCGTCTCGTCGGTCGAGATGGCGTACGAGGTCTTGCGCAGACCGTCGCGCAAATCCTTCTGCCGGATGGTGACGACTTTGGAGTCGTCGAATTTCGGAAGCGGCGGAAACTCTTCCTCGGGCAGGCCGAGGATTTTGAAGAAGCTCTGGCCGCTGCGGATCGAGGCGGCGTTCTTGCCATCGACGTCGAATTGAATTTCGCTCGAGGGCAGCTCGCGAATGATGGTGAAGAGGCGGCGCGCCGGCAGCGTGGTCGCGCCTTCCTTTTCCACCTGCGCTTCGAAGCTGCCGCGCACGCCGACATCGAGATCGGTCGTCGTCAGGCGAACTTCGCTCGCCGTTGGCCTGCAGGAGGACGTTGGAAAGAATCGGCAGCGTCGTGCGCGTGCTGACGACGTTCTGAACCTGCTGCAGACATTCGAGAAGCTTTTCTTTCGTAACGCTAAATTTCATGAAGACGGATGGGGATCGTTAAGATGTAAGGCTTTCGATTTTATCCGGCAACCGCAATCTCGCAGCGCGCTTCAACGTTGCAGCGCGCTGTCGATGAACGAGATCGTCTGCCGAATCTTGTCCTGCTCCTTCATCCGCTTCTTCACCAGCTTGCAGGCGTGCAGGACGGTGCCGTGATCGCGCCCGCCGAAGGCTTCGCCGATTTCGTTGAGCGAAGCTTTGGTCAGTTCGCGCGCGAGATACATCGCGATCTGCCGCGGGAAGGCGATGTTCGCCGGACGGCGTTTGCTCGTCATGTCGGCCAGGCGCACGTCGAAGTGTTCGGCCACGCGGCGCTGAATCTGGTCGATCGTGACCGCGCGGCGCGCTTCCTCCTGCAGGATGTCCTTGAGCAAGTGCTCGACGACTTCGTGGGTCAGCTCCTTGCCGCTGAGGGAAGCAAACGAAGCCACCCGCATGAGCGCGCCTTCGAGCCGGCGGACATTGGTCTTGATCCGCGTCGCGAGGAAATCGAAAATTTCGTCGCGCAGTTTGATCTTCAGGGTGTGCGCTTTCTTGCGCAGGATCGCCATGCGCGTTTCGACATCGGGCGGCTGCAGTTCCGCGGTCAGTCCCCACTCGAAGCGCGAAACGAGGCGATGTTCGAGATTGGCAATTTCCGACGCGGGCCGGTCGCTCGAGAGGACGATCTGTTTATGGCCGTCGAAGAGCGTGTTGAAGGTGTGGAAAAATTCCTCCTGCGAACGCTCCTTGCCGCCGAGGAAATGAATGTCGTCGATCAGGAGAAGATCGGCCTGGCGATAGCGCTTGCGGAACTTGACCAGGTTGTTGTGCTGGATCGCGTCGATGAATTCGTTGATGAACAACTCGCTCGAGAGATACATCACGCGGGTGCTTTTTCCGCGCGCGCCAATGTATTGGCCGATCGCCTGCATGAGATGCGTCTTGCCGAGCCCGACGCCGCCATAAATGAAGAGCGGGTTGTAGGTCTTGGCCGGCGATTGCGCGACCGCGAGGCTCGCGGCGTGCGCGATCTCATTGTTAGGCCCGACCACGAATGATTCGAAAGTGTTGCGCGGATTCAAACCCGGCGTCTTGTTCGCCCGCTCTGCCGCGGCCTGTGCCCTGGCCGAGATGCCGGGTTCCGGTTCGGCCGCGTCCGAGCCGGCGGACGTATCGACGGCGCAGACAAACTTTACCGCGCGCGGCCCGCCGAGCACGGAACTGATCGCCGCCTGCAAAGCGGGCATGTGATTACTCTCAATCCAGAATTGGTAGATGTTATTCGGAACAAGAAGCGTCACCTCGTCAGCGGTCGCGCCGGTCAGTTTTACGGCGGAAAACCAGCGCTTGAAAGTATCGGCACTGACCTGCGGTTTTAATGCGGCCGACAACTTCGTCCACAACTGGCTACACTTCTCGTCCATGACGACTTGTTAACAGCGTTAAATAACGCCGGAAACGCCCAGCTGCCGGAGAGAATGGAAACGCGATATTGAGTCGCGCGGCACGGGGGAAAGCCTGGACTGCGGACGTTCGTCCGAGAGAGAAATCGCTGCAAAAATGCGTTATACGAGGGAAAAGTCGCCGGTTGGGTCTGCCGGAAGGGTGGCCTCATCAGGGGCGAAACCGCCGGAGCGCTGGTCCAAAAACTAGCTGGTTTTTTCTTCATGATCTTGACTCCGCCGTCAGGCATTAACCTTATTCACATCTTGTTCACACCCGGTATCTGTCCTCCCGGCCTGCGGCTTCAGATTAGAAATCACGACCCGACCTCACAAGAAAAAATCGGAACTTTATTTTGCCTTTCCGCGCAAAAAAATCTTGACGCAAAATCATCTCTGGCATTGAGGCCGGTTTTCACTGGTGCGCGAGTTGTCTGGTTGATCGAAAACGTCGTTAGGCGAAGACCGGGTGGAAGCGTGATCGATCGCATTTTGGTTTGTTTCGGCCGGCCCCGGGTCACGCAAAAAGGTTCGCCAAGACGGGAATTTGCTCGAAACTCCGACACGAAAAAGGCAATGAGACGATTCAGAGAAATCAGCCCGATCAGGCTCGGAGCGTTCGCGAGGCTGGCGATTTGCTCTTCCATCTTGCTCGGCGCCTGTCAGACCGCGCCGCCGGTCTCGTCGACCGTCACCCAGGTCGTCTTGATGTGGCTGAAACATCCCGGGCGTTCCGCCGATCGCGCGCAACTCATCCGCGCGGCGCGCATTCATTGCGGATGATTCCAGGAGTATTGCGGGTGGAGACCGGTCGCACGGTGCCGATGCTACCGTCCGGGGCAGATCGCAGCTTCGATCTTGGGGTGGTGATTACCTTTCGCGATCGTGCCGCGTTGCAGCGTTACGAAAAGGATCCGCGGCATCTCGAGGCGATGCGTCGTTATCTTCAGTCGCTCGTCCGCCGCTACGAGATCTATAATCTCGACTGATCGTTAGGCCCGATGCGTTTTCTGCCCGCGATTTTGATCGCTCTTCTTCTTCCGGCTTCCTCCTCGGTCGCGGATGAGATTTCGCCTCCTTTCGGCTTCCGCTGGAACGATCCTGGCCAGCCGGGTGGAGAAGGTCTTGAAAGGCGCGAAAGCGAAAATCGTCGGGCGGGAAAAGAACGATGGGCAGGAAGTCTTGACGGTCGAGGGGCTGATCCATCCGGGATTGAAGCGGACACTCTTTACCTTCAAGGGCGGTGCGCTCTCGCAGATTGAATTGCAGTACGAGTATCCGGATTGGACGCTGGAACATTACAACAATCGGATGGGGGAAATCCGTCGCTACTTCGATGCCAAGTATGGGACCGGGCGTCTAATTTCGCGCTCGCGCGATAACGACACCGACGTCATTCAGACGCTCGTCGGTTATCAGTGGGTGGTCGGGAAATCGGCTCTCGAGCTTTTCTATTTCTCGGCGCAGAAAGAGGCCAACGTTTACCGCAATATCACGGTGACTTATAAGGCGATTTAGGCTGCACCGCCAGGCGCGCCTTGCCTAACGACGCGCAGGCCAGAGTCTTCAGCGAGGCGCGTTTTCCTTTTGCATTCGTTTCAAGCGGCTGCGCAAGGCGACCTTGGTCGCGGCACTCATCCGGTCGATGAAGAGAATCCCGTTGAGATGATCGACCTCGTGCTGGAGCGCGCGCGCGAGCAATCCGCTCGCTTCGATTTCCACCGGCGCGCCTTCGAGCGTCTGCGCGCGCACGACCACGGAAATCGCGCGCCTGATGTCCGCCGTGATTTCGGGGAAACTCAGACACCCTTCGACGGCGAGATCCGTTTCCTTGCCCAGCGTCAGTTCCGGATTGAGCAGCAGCAGCGGCATCGACGACTTCGGATCCACCTCGGCGCCGTTCAATTTCATCGTGCTCTCCTGGTCCTCGGCTCCGCGAAACGTCGATCACGGTCAGTTGCAGCGCTTCGCCGACCTGCTGCGCGGCGAGGCCGATTCCGTTCGCCAGGTGCATCGTCTCGATCATGTTGGCGGCCAGCTCGCGGACGTGTGCGTCGACCGCTGCGATCCGTTTCCCTTTCGCGCGCAAAATCGGATCGCCATAACGAACGATCGGCAACTTCATTTCGCTGGCGGTTGGGTGAAGGCGGGCAGATTCTGCACGCCGGCGAGTTTCAGCGCATCCATCACCTTGATGATGATTCCGAAGGAAGCTTTTTCGTCCGCCTTCAAGACCAATGTGCTTTTGCGCTCGGCCGGCAGATTCGTGATCGCCTCCTGCAGTTCATCGACGGCAATCGCTTTGCCATCGAGCTTGAGCGCGTCCTCGGCATCGACACTCACGATCGCGTGTTCGATCTCCGCTGGTTTCGCGCTCGATGTCTTCGACTCCGGCAAATTGATCTCCACTTCCGGCTGATCCTTTTTGAAGGTGGTCGAGACGACAAAAAAGATGAGCAGGATCGTCAGGATATCGACCAGCGAGACGATGATGATCGAGGGGGCGCGTCGTTTCCGAACGGCAAACTTCATGGCGGCGGTTCGGGCGGCTCGTTAGGTCAACGGCGTGGGCGCGTGCGTCATCGCTGGCGCGGCGACCGAAGGCGAGACGCGCGAAGGCATCCCTTCCGGAGTCCGCCCGTAATAGCATTTGCTGATCAATTCCACGACCAGCGTTTCCATTTCCACCGACATCACTTCGACCTTCTTCGAGAAATAGCTGAACGCGATCAGGGTCGGGACGGCGATGGACAATCCGAAAACCGTGGCGTTGAGCGCCTCGGCGATTCCGAGGGCGATCGCTTTCGTGTCGGCTGCGCCCGGTCCCGAGACCGAGATGGGAAAAGACGTGCACCAGACCCGAGACGGCGCCGATCAGGCCTAACAACGGTGCGATGCCGGTGATGATCTCGAGCACGATCAGGCCGCGCTCCAGGATGACCATCTCGTGGCGGGCGCGGGTCTCGACCGCCTCGATATTTTCCGAGCGCGGCCCGCGCAGATGTTGCAGCGCAACCCGCGCGATGCGGGCGAGCGAGGAGTCGTCTTCCCGCACGATGCGCGAAAGGCGCTCCGGATTTCCGCCGGGCGACAGGCGTTCGATCTCGCTCTCGATCACCAGCGGGAGCACGTTTTTTCGGCGGAGGGCCATGCTGCGCAGGATGATGACGGTCAACGCTACAATCGAGCAAATGAGCAACGGCCACATGAAGAGGCCGCCCCGCAGGAGGAACTCGACGACGGATTGGAGGGGATTGGTGGCTTCAGCAAGGAAGAGTGCGGTCATCGGTTGGCGAAAATCGTGAAGGATTCTTCCATTGTAAAGCGACCTTCGGGAAGCGTGGCGAGCAGGTCCTCGGGAATTGGCGGGAATTTTGTCTCCTGAATCGAGCGCAGCGCGATGCTCGCAGAGGCCTCATTGGCCGTGTTTTCCGTCATGCGCAAGTTTCGGACGCTGCCGTCGGCCAGGATCTCGAAAGGTCACCGCAGTCGTACCGATGCTGATCAAGTCGATCTTCGCCGCCGTATAGTAATACCAGCGCGACCCGATCGCGTCCTCGAGCAGTTTCTTGTATCGTCCCTGCGGCGTGCCGACCGCATTCAGAGCCGAGCGACCGCGATTGTTGATCCCGCCGCGGATGACCGTCTTCTGCTGGAAATCCCGATAGCTGGAGGCCGGGGGTGGAGGCGTTTCGATCGGCTCCGGCGTTGGAGTCGGCGTTTCCGTCGGCGTGGGAACCTCCGTTGTCTCTTCCGATTCCGGCGGGGAGGGAACCGGAGAAGGAGTCTGAGTGAGGAGGGCGAGCTGATCGGGCGCTGGCGTCGGTGTGGCACAGGCGGCGCAGGAGTTGGCGTTTCGTTCGGAGTCGGTTGCTTTTCCGGCGGCGGAGTCGGCGATGGTTTCGGTTGCGGCGCCGCTCCTTTGTTCGCCAGGGAATAATCATGCTCCTCCAGGTTCATGAAGGGCCGATCCTTTCCATCCTGGCCAGGCAGTTGATTGTCCGTCGTCGCGGCTTTTTCCGCCGCCGCGATCGAGTTTTCGTTCGCCTCGAAGGTCTTCTCTTTCGGCGCGACGGCGGACTTGCGGGCCGGGTCCACCGTCGTCATCGGGAGCGTTTTTTGGCACGAGCGGCGGCGGCGTCGGTTCGGGTGCCTGCATGATGGTCAGTTGAGGAACCTGTTCTTCCTCGAGGGCGATGTCTTGTTGACCGCCGCCGAAGGCCGCCAGCGAAAGGCCGATCAGGAAGTGCGCGACGACTGAAGCGAGCACGGCCCACCACACTTTGCGCCGATCTAGTTTTGGGTCCGTCATGACTGTCCCGTCCCCGGAAATTACGACGACTACGCGAAAGCGCGTCGGAGGACGGTGGGCGAGTTTCTTCAGGCGCAAAATTATCTCACCTTGCGCTGGGTGACAACCGGCGCGGGGTTGTCTTGCGCGCGTGGTGGAAAAGATACTGCTGGGCATAGCCGCCGTGCTCGCCGAAATGCTTCGCCGTGAACTCCCGCAACTGTCGTGCCGTCATCCTGCGCCGGCGCGGAAAATATTTCTGCAGCAGGACACGCTCGATCCAGACGTCGATCGGGAAGGCGCGCAACCGCTCGTAGGCGAAGAGCATCACGCAATTGGCCACCTTCGGGCCCACGCCCGGCAGCGCGCAGAGTTGTGCGCGCAGCTCGTCGTCCGGCAAAGCGCGCCACGATTCGAGGTCGGCTTCGCCACTGGCGACTCGTTGGGCCGTCGCGAGAAGATTCTTTGCCCGATAACCGAGCGCGCAGTCCCGCAAGTCTTTCTCCGTCAGGTCCGCCAATCTTCCCGCGGACGGGAAAGCATATACCTGAGTTCCGCGTATGCCGATGGCGGGTCCCAAACCGCTTGCGCAGCGCGAACGAAATTTGCCGGATGTGCGCCACCTGCTTCATCGAAGAAGTGATAAAGGTGGCGAGACATTCCCAGCGTGGCTGCCGCATGATGCGCAGTCCGCGACAATAACCGAGCGCCGCCTGCATCGTGGGATCGTCGGGCAAGGACGCGCAAATCTCCGCGAGCGGATGATCGAGCGCAAAGTAGCGCGCTATAATTCCGGGGAGCGCGGCCCGCTGGCTTCCTGGCGAAGACGGCTCGACCTCGCGAACCTGCAAAACGCTCCCGCGCTGCTCCACGTAGACAGCCCGTTCGCCGATGGCTCCGACAAATCCCGGGCCCTCTTTTTCCCAATGAAACGTCTGTCCGGAGTCGAGCGTGAGCGCGAGATCGAAATCGGGCGCTGCGACTTCGAAGGATTTCATCGCCCAAGATTAACATGGATTGGACACTCTTAAGATCAGGAACGAAGCCGAGCATCTTCCTAAAATCTGTGTTTCATCTGTGTGAATCTGTGGCTATTAACCCGCCGTGGATGCGCGTCTGCTGATCGACTCCGGAGTCCTGTTCCTCTACTTTTTCATCATCATCTTCATCGGCCTCTACATGGGCCGGAAGGAGGATAACCTCGAGGATTTCGCCCTCGGCGGCCGGCGCATTCCGTGGTGGGCGGTGCTCGCCTCCATCATCGCGGCCGAAACCAGTGCCGGCACGTTTTTCGGCACGCCCGGTGAAGGCTTTGCGCTGCGCAATTTCACCTACCTCCAGCTCGCGCTCGGCACCATCCTCGCGCGCATTCTCGTCAGCTACATTTTCATCAAGCCCTATTACGACTACAAGGTCTTCTCGATCTACGAATACCTGACCGCCCGTTTCGGCACGCGGACCAAGAACGCCGCTTCGGCTGTCTTCATGATCACCCGTCTGCTTGCCTCAGGGGCGCGGCTTTACGTCGGCGCCATCGCCCTCGCCCTCGCCTACGAAATGATCAGCGGCGTGCGGCCGAGTCCGATGCAGACACTCTGGATTTACGTTCTTTCCACGGTTGCGATCGTCATTCTGACCGCGATATACACAACGTTAGGCGGAATCAAAGCCGTCATCTGGACCGACCTCATCCAGGCTTCGATCATGTTCGGCAGCGCGCTGGTCGCGGTTGGGCTGCTTTACTTCTCCATTCCGGGCGGTTGGAATGAAATCGTCGCGCGCACGGGCGGCTTTCATTTCCACGATTTCATCTCCACCGGGCTCGATCCGGCGAAACATGGCTGGCAAAAAATCGTCGCGATGTTCGGAATCGAATACACGATTTTTGCCGGCCTCTTCGGCGCGACCTTCATCACCATGGGCACGCACGGAACCGACCAGGACATGGTGCAACGAATGCTGACTGCGCCGGACATTCGGCGGAGCCGTCGCTCGCTCATCCTCTCCGGGCTGGCCGACATCCCGATCGCTTTCACTTTCCTGAGCATCGGAATTTTGCTCTGGGTCTATTACCAGGCGCACCCGGATCCGACCCTGTCGAAAACGCCTAACGAGACCTTTTGTCATTTCATTCTCTACCAGATGCCGGTTGGTCTCCGTGGTTTGCTCATCGCCGGCATCTTCGCGACCACGATGGGATCACTCAGCACCGCCTTGAACGCCCTCGCGACCAGTTTCACCCGCGACTGGTATCAGCCCTATATCAATCCCGGCGCGACTGAGGCCCAAAGCCTGCGCGCCGTCCGCTGGGCGACGGTCGGCTTCGCCATCCTCATGATCGTCGTCGCCTCCGCCACCTCCTATTGCGTGATTGTCTTGCCCAACGTTCGCATCATCCCGATCGCGCTTGGCATCTTTGGCTACACCTACGGCTCGCTTCTCGGGATTTTCTTTTGCGGAATGCTAACCCGCACCCGCGGCTGCGACGCCCTCAACCCGATCGCGATGATTGCCGGTTTCCTTTTCGTCGCACTGATCAGCAACTTGCCTAACGACATTGCGCGTATCTTCGGCGCCAGGCTTTACACGCCGCCGGCCTGGTTCCCGATCATGGAATTCCCGTGGTGGATCTGCTTCGGGACGATTGTTACTTTCCTGGTGGCAATCCTGTTCCGGACGAGCGAAGCGCAGCTCGCCATCAACCGCCACGGCGCCGCCGCTTCGACGCGTTAGGTCCGTGTGTAGGGCGTGCCATTCTGGCCGCATGCCGAGCTTCCTCGGCGGCGGCCAAGATGGCCGCCCTACACGCTTGTCTTGGTTTCGTGGGCTTTTGTAGCCTGGTCGCATGGCGCGCCCCCCACGCATTCCAGTTTGGCTGCCGCTCGATCAGACGGTCAGTTATTTCATCACCATTTGTGTCGCCGATCGCCGTGCCGACCTTGAACAATCCGGAGGTCTTTGGCGCCATCCTCAAGTTCTGCGATCTGCACGAAGACTGGCAAACCCTGGCGGCAGTCGTCATGCCCGATCACTTCCACGCGCTCGTTAGGCCGTTAGCGAGCCGCGATGCGAAGATCACGCAATACTCGGCCGGGTTGAAGCGCTTTGTGCGGCGCGAAACCAAGACGCGCCTGGAAATGGCAGGACGGTGTTTTCGATCGGCTGTTGCGGCGGAACGAATCGGCCGAATCGAAATGGATTTACATGCGGGAAAATCCCGTCCGCGCCGGGCTCGTGAGGCGTTGGGAAGACTGGCCGTACGCGATCGGGTATCACGTGTAGGGCGTGCCATCCTGGCCGCCCCGGGGGCGTTTGGATCGTCTTGCCGGACGGACCCGAATTCCCCGGGGGCGGCCAAGATGGCACGCCCTACACGTCCGCGAGCCGAATTCCTAGATCGCGCATCTGCCGCTGGTCAACATCGCTGGGTGACTGCGACATCAGGTCCTGGCCACGGTTGGTTTTGGGGAAGGCGATCACGTCGCGGATCGATTCCGCGCCGCAAACGAGCATGACGAGGCGGTCGAGGCCGAGAGCGATGCCGCCGTGAGGCGGCGCGCCGAGACGGAAAGCGCGCAGGAGATGGCCGAATTGTTTTTCCGTTTCCTCGGTCGTTAGACCGAGGACCTCGAACATCTTCGCCTGCAAATCGCGTTCGTGAATCCGGATGCTGCCGCCGCCGATCTCAACGCCGTTCAGGACGACATCGTAGGCCTCGGCGCGAACTTCGCCGTAGCGCTTTTCCTCGAGCAGCGGCAGGTCCTCGGCCTTCGGTCGTGTAAAGGGATGGTGCATCGCGCTCCATTTGCCGGTCGCGGCATCGCGTTGGAGGAGGGGAAAATCGGTCACCCAGAGAAAGTCGAGCTGCTCGGCGTTCGTCAGGCGTTGAAGCTCAGCGATGCGCAGACGCAGCCGCCCGAGCACTTCGCAGGCGATTTCCCACTCGTCGGCCGCGAAGAGGATGAGATCGCCTTCTTCGATCTGGAGCCGGTCTCGCAGCGCCTGCTTCTCGTTCTCGGAAAAAAACTTCGCGATCGCCGATTTCCATTCGCCGCCTTCGACCTTGATTGAGGCCAGGCCCTTAGCGCCGAATTTCTTCGCGAGTCCTTCCAGCTCGTTCATCTGGCCAGCGGTAATGCCGGCAAATCCTTTCGCCTTGATCGCCTTGATCACCCCGCCCCGATCGAGCGCGCCGCGGAAAACCTTGAAGGAGCTTTCGCGGAAGAGATCGCTCAGCTCGACCAGTGGGAGAGCGAAACGTCGGTCCGGCTTGTCGCTGCCGAAAGTGTCCATGGCGTCGCGGTAGCTCATCCGAAAGAACGGCGTCGGAACCTCGACGCCGCGCGCCGCCTTGAAAATCGCCGCCAGCATTCCTTCCGTCAGGGTGAAGATGTCATCCGGCCTAACGAAGGAGGCTTCGATGTCGATCTGAGTGAACTCGAGCTGTCGATCGGCGCGCAGGTCTTCGTCGCGGAAACACTTCGCAATTTGGAAGTATTTTTCCATCCCGCCGACCATGAGCAGCTGTTTGTACTGCTGCGGCGCCTGCGGAAGAGCATAGAACTTCCCGGGCCAGATGCGGCTTGGGACGAGAAAATCGCGCGCGCCTTCAGGTGTGCTCTTGGAAAGAATCGGTGACTCGATTTCGAGAAAACCCTGACTGTCGAGAAAATCGCGCGTCGCCTTTGTGACTTGGTGACGGATGCGCAGATTGCGCGCGAGCTCCGGACGGCGGAGGTCGAAATAGCGATAAGTGAGCCGCAGGTCTTCGTCTTTGACTTCGCCTTCGATCGGAAAGGGAGGGACGTCGGAGCGATTCAGGATTTCCAACTCGTCGGCCACCACTTCGATTTCGCCCGTCGGAAGATTTGCGTTTGCCTGCCCGGTCAGCCGCGGCGCGACGCGGCCGCCGATTGAGATCACGTCTTCATGCCGAAGCGAATGCGCGCTCTTCGTGAGCTCGGCCGTTTCCTCCGGACGAAAGACGACCTGTGTGAGGCCTTCGCGATCGCGCAGATCGATGAAGATGACGCCACCGAGGTCCCGCCGGGAATGAACCCAGCCGGCGAGTTGGACCTTCTCGCCAATGTTGGCGGCGCGGAGGGCGTTGCAGTTGTGCGTGCGATACATGATGGCGAGCGGAGGGTGTCAGTTTGGGCAAAGGGTCTATATGCGCAAGTCGTCCCGAATGGAAGGCAGCAAAGTTGAGGGAACCCTGAGGGGATGCGTGAAGCGTCTTCGCGAAGTCGACTGCACGGAATACGGCGGGATCTGTCGACTTCGCTGCGCTCCGCTCAAGATGATAGAAGGCGCTTGACGCGACCAAGCAATTCCTCGTTCGGGACCAGCACTTCTTCGCGGGTCGCCAGCGTTTTCATTTTTACCGCGGGCCATTCGTCGCCGTAAAGCAGGGTGACCCGGGCACCCATCGCTTCGGCGGTTTGGAATTGCTTGCCGACTTTCATCGGCGTGAGCGGATAATCGACGCGAAGGCCGGCGTCGCGCAGTTGTTGCAAATCGCGGAGCGCATCGGGCCGGCGCTCCTCTTTCGCGACGACGAGGTAAATGTCGATTGCGCTTTGGGTGCTCACGAGATCGGCCAGCCGCGCGAAGCTTGCCGGTGTCTCCCTGATCAGTTCACCGAGAACGACATCGCCCATCGCGAAGCCGACCGCCGGCAACGAGACCGCGCCATCGCTCAGCTGATGAATGAGGTTGTCGTAGCGACCGCCGCCCGCAATCGCACGGAGTTTTCCTGCCCGATCGAAAGCCTCGAAAACAACGCCGGTATAATAAGCGAGCCCGCGCACGATCGAGAGATCGACTTTGACGAATTCTGCCAGGCCGCGCTGCGCGAGGTCGCTCACCAGTTGATCGAGCTTATCGCTCCGTCCGCTTCCATCGAGAACTTCGAAAACTGGAGCGGCCAGTGGTCCCAGACGTTCAGCGGTTTTCTCCCGCGGTTCGCGTTCGCTCTTGTCGATCATTTGGAGCAGCTCACTCCAGCGATCTTCGGGTACATTCTGCGTCCGGAGCAGGTCGGTCCAAAATTCGCGATCGCTCAGCCTAACGACGACGTCATTCGCGGTAAGTCCAAAGGCGCGCAGCAGGTCGATCAAGAGCGCAACCAGTTCGACATCCGCCGCGGGCGAAGCGTCGCCGATGATGTCGCAGTTGAGCTGATAATGTTCGCGCAACCGGCCGCGCTGCTGTTTTTCGTAGCGGAAACACTGGGGAATGGAGAACCACTTGAGCGGTTTGCGGAACTCTCTTTCATGCGCTGCCACAACCCGGGCGAGAGAAGGCGTCAGCTCCGGTCGCATCGCGACTTCGCGGTCACCTTTGTCGGTGAAATTGAAAAGCTGCGCGACGATCTCAGGGCCGCTCTTTTTTTTGTAAAGCTCGGTTGGCTCGAGGATCGGGCCGTCCCATTCGACGAAGCCGTAGCTGCGACAGACCTCGCGCCAGCGCGAGAAGATGACATTCCGAAAGGCGCAGTCGTCCGGCAAAAAATCTCGGAATCCGGGAAGTGGTTGCATGGCAAAAGGATAAGTCGAAGGAGCTACCTAACGATGCAACCGCGACTCGATCGCTTTCCGAATTGGAGGTGAATAAAGGCCGGCTGGGACAAGTCGGAAATAAGCACGACGGAGACCATCCGTTCAACCAAACCAAAGGACAAACATGAAACAAAACACATTCACAAAATTATTGGCGGCCGGAGCTGCTTGCACCTTCGCACTTGGCACCGCTGTCGCGCAGGATTCCACCACGACCACAACCACGGCGGCGGGATCGACTGCGGTGAGCACGAGCGCGATGGACGGCACCGGCACCATTACCACTTTCTCGCCCGACGGGAACATAATGACCGTTCGCACTTCCTCCAGCGCAGAGCCGATAACGTATTACTACACGCCGCAGACAGTTGTGGTCGACCCGACCGGCGCTGCGGTGCAACTCTCCGCGCTGCGCCCGGACATGCCGGTCACCTACACCTATACCAAGGAAGGCGACCGCATGATCGTGACCAAAGTGACGCTGCAAAAGCCGATCACCTATTACGAAAAGACGACGACCACGACGACCACGAATCCCTAACGAGGGAGGGCTGAACGTCTGGTAAACATTGACGCCCGCGGATCGCGTATCCGCGGGCGTTTTCTTCTTCGGTAACCGGGGCGGTGACCCGGCCGACAACTTCTAATCCCCGTAGCCGTTCGGGAATTTTTGGTGCCAACGCCAGGCGCTTTCGATGATGGCGGGCAGGTTTTCAAACTTCGGCTGCCAACCGAGTTCGCGCTTGATCTTAGCCGACGCCGCAATCAGGCGTGGCGGATCGCCTGGTCGGCGCGGCTTCTCGACCACCGGGATATCTTTGCCGGTAACTTCGCGGCAGATGTCGATGACCTCACGCACGCTCGACCCGCCGCCGGTGCCGAGATTGTAGAGACGCGCTGTTCCTCGCGCCGAGCGCGAGGATGTGCGCACGGGAGAGATCGAGGATGTGAATGTAATCGCGGATGCAGGTGCCATCCGGCGTTTCGTAATCGGTGCCGTAGATCTCAACTTGCGGCTTTTGGCCGAGCGCGACTTTCAGGACGTTGGGGATGAGGTGCGTCTCGCAGCGGTGATCTTCGCCGAATTTCTCTGTCGCGCCGGCGGCATTGAAGTAACGCAGCGAGACGAACTTCAGCCCATGAATCTCGTCATACCAGCGCAGGATTTTCTCGAACATGAGTTTCGATTCGCCGTAGGGATTGATCGGGCGCTGCGGGAGCGTCTCGTCGATCGGCACGCGTTCGGGCGGCCCGAAGGTCGCGCAGGTGGAAGAAAAGACGAACCGCCGCACATCGGCCTCGAGCATCGCGTCGAGCAGGTTGATCCCTCCTGCAGACGTTGTTGCGGAAATATTTCGAGGGATTCTGCATCGACTCGCCGACCAGAGCGTTGGCCGCGAAGTGCATGACGGCTTCGGGTTTGGTCTCCTGGAGCGCACGGCTGATTTCCTCCCGGCGCGAAAGATCGCCGCCGACGAACGCCGCGCGCTCGTCAACCGCGCGACGATGACCTTCCGTCAGATTGTCGAAGACAATGACATCGTGGCCTTCATCGAGCAGGAGCTCGACGCAAATGCTCCCGATGTATCCCGCTCCGCCGACGACAAAGATTTTCATCCGCGGAAGGTGCGGCGGACCTTGCCGCTGTCAAAAGAAAGTCCGCTAGAAAGGCCGGGTGATCTGCGTGTTCCTGGACAGCGCGAGGATCATGGCGCGGACCCGGCGGTCGCTCTTACGCGGGGCGAGCACCTCGAGGCTGCGTTGGGGCGAGCCCCATTCCAGAACATCGATATCGACCGAGCGAACGCCCCATTTCCTCATCGCCAGCCGGTTCGTCTTGTAAAGATCGATCGTGTCCGTGCCGATGAGGGCGCTCCCGTAGTCGTCGATCTTGAAGACATCGTCCGTCCCGACGATCCGAAACTTTGTCCCGAGCGGCCAGCGCGACCAATCCGACGCCGCGCTCATCACATTCTTGCCGGAAAGCCGCGTGCCAACGGCGTTGTTGCGGCCGCCGGCCTCGGTATGGGTATAAGCGGTCGTGCGCACTTTGCAGACGCGCTGGGGCCTCGCGAGCGTGCTGGCCGTCCTCGGCTGGGTGGTGCAACTCACGCCCAGGAGAGCGAAAGCGCTCATCAATGCAAATCTCGGCAGAGGGATCGTCATTGCGGCTGAAGCGCCTGCCTACGGGTTGATACGGGCGATGGCAAGCGATAATTTCGGAGCCAGAATCATGCCTGCTACCGCCGCTAGCCGCGTCGCCATTGCCTCAAACGTGCTGCTCGACGGGCGGCTGGCACTCTTTCACGAAGCGGAGAAGTGGCTGGCGGTGGCCGATTTACACTTTGGCTACGAGCTCTCCCAGCGGGCGGCCGGCCGGCTGGTTCCGCTCTGGGGGATGACTTCGATCGAGGCCCGGCTGGCGGAATTGCTCGATGAATACCAGCCGCGCCAGCTCATCATCGTAGGCGATCTGGTGCACGACGCTGCCTCCGCCGCGGCGGCGAGCGAGCTGCTCGCCCGGCTGCGCCAGCGCTGCGAAGTGATCGCCCTGGCCGGGAATCACGATCGCCACGTCGAGCCGACGTGATCGAGTTTGTGCCGCGCTGGGAGACGCCGGAGTTCGTCTTTCAACACGGGCATTGCGAGTCGGAGGAGACGGAGCGCATCCGGATCATCGGGCATCATCATCCGGCCGCGAGCGATCACGCGATGGGGCAGGGTTGCGGCTGAAATTTCCGGCCTTTATCCAGCAGGAGCGTTGCTGGATTCTGCCCGCCTTTTCGCCGTGGGCGGGCGGCGTCACCTGGCCGGACGACGGCGAGAGCCGCATCTGGCTCTGCACTCCGCGCCGCGTCCTGCGGATCGATCGGAATCCGCAGCGCGCTCGCCTAGATCGCCGCCAGCTGAGTGGTGCAATGCGGGCAGCGAGTTGCCTTGATCGGAATCGTCATCGTGCAGGCGGGGCAATCCTTCGTGGTCGCCGGCGCATTCGGGGCGGGCTTCTTCATGTTGTTCAGCGCTTTCACGACGAGGAAAATGCAGAACGCGACGATGAGGAAGTTGATGACGATGGTGACGAAGTTGCCCCACGCCAGGACGGCGCCCAGCTTCCTGGCGTCGGCCAACGCCAAGCCGGTCGTGACCTTGTCGGACAGCGGGACGATACAGGTTGGTGAAGTCGAGGCCTCCGGTCAGCTTGCCGACGACCGGCATAATGATGTCTTCCACCAGCGAAGCTGATGATCTTGCCGAACGCCGCGCCAATAATGACCGCGACGGCCAGATCGACGACATTGCCCTTGATCGCGAACTCTTTGAATTCCTTAAACATGGTATCGCGATCGTTCTAGGTCGCGACGACGTTGACAAGCTTCTTTGGGACCACCACGACCTTGCGAATTGTCTTCCCGGCGATGAATTCCTGCACCCGTTCGTTGGCGAGGGCGATCGCCTCGAGTTCGGCCTTCGTCGCGGCGATCGGAACCGTGATCCGATCGCGCACTTTGCCGTTCACTTGCAGGGCGATTTCCACTTCGTCCTCGACGAGAAAATCCGGATTGTAAGCCGGGCCAGGACTGACTGGTGATCTCGGCCGGCTCGAGCGGGAATTTGCTTCCCAGCGTTTCCCAAAGTTCCGAAGTGAGATGGGGCGCGAAAGGGTTAAGCAACAGGAGCAACGTGCGCAGAGCGGAGACGGGCCGGGCCTCTTCCGTGGTAAAGGCATTCACGAAAATCATCATCTGCGCGATCGCGGTGTTGAAGGAGAGCGCTTCGATGTCTTCGCCGACTTTCTTGATCGTGGCGTGGATGACCTTTTGTTGCGCGCGGGTCGGCTCCGTCTCGGCGACGGCGGTGGAGAGGATCCATTCGCCCGCCTGGTTTTCCTCCATCATCAGGCGCCAGACACGCGCGAGGAAGCGCGAGACGCCCTCCACGCCGGTCATGCTCCAGGGCTTCATCTGCTCGAGCGGCCCCATAAACATCTCGTAGCAACGGAACGCGTCGGCGCCGTATTCGGCGATGACGTCGAGCGGATCGATCACGTTGCCCCAGCGCTTCGACATTTTGCGGCCGTCTTCGCCGAGGATGATGCCCTGATTCACGAGCCGCTGGAACGGCTCCGCCGTCGAGAGATGCCCGAGATCGAAGAGCACCTTGTGCCAGAAGCGCGCGTAGAGGAGATGCAGCACGGCGTGCTCGGTGCCGCCGACGTAGAGATCGACGCCGCCGGGTGTAGCGGCGGCCGTCTCGGCCGCTTTCCGTGAAGCGCCGTCCGCAGCATCATTCGTTGCGGGCGACACGCCCGCTGCCACACCCATCCAGTATCGTTCGGCTTCTTTCCCGACAAAGCGCTCGCCGTTATGCGGATCGCAAAAGCGCAGGTAATACCAGCACGAGCCCGCCCATTGCGGCATCGTGTTTATCTCGCGCGTTGCCGTCTCCGAATAGCGCACCCAATCCGTAGCGCGGGCCAGCGGCGGCTCGCCCGTGCCGGTGGGCTTGAAATCATCGAGCGGCGGCGGCACGAGCGGCAGCTCCGATTCGGGAATGGCTTCATGTCTGCCTTCGCGCCAGATGATCGGGAATGGCTCGCCCCAATAACGCTGGCGGGAGAAAAGCCAGTCGCGCAATTTGTAATTGATCGTGCTTCGGCCGAGCCCCCTGTTCTTCCAGCCAGTCGGTGATGCGGCGTTTCGCCTCCGCCGTCGGCAAGGCCGTCGATCAGCGGGGAATTGATCGCGATGCCGTCGCCGGTGAAGCCAGTGGGTGCTTCTCCGCTTGGCGGCATGACGACATCGAGAATCGGAAGGCCAAATTTGCGGGCAAACTCGAGGTCGCGCTCGTCGTGCGCCGGCACGGCCATGATCGCGCCGGTGCCGTAACCCATCAGCACGTAATCGGCGATCCAGATCGGGATGCGCTCCTCGCTTGCCGGGTTGATCGCAAACGCGCCGGTAAAAACGCCGGTCTTTTCCTTCGCGAGATCGGTCCGCTCGAGGTCGGACTTTGCGCTGACTTGGTCGCGGTATGCCTGGACCGCCGCCCGCTGCTCGTCCGTCGTCAGGCGATCGACCAGCGGATTCTCCGGCGCAAGCACCATGTAAGTAGCGCCGTAGAGCGTGTCCGGCCGGGTGGTGAAGACGGAGATGTTGTAGCCGGGGCGCTGATCCCGGCCGGCTCGCTTGACCTATCGGGTCACCGTCCCCGGCTACAGCGAACTCGATCATGGCGCCTTCGCTTTTCCCGATCCAATTGCGCTGCAGGAGCTTGATTCCCGCCGGCCAATCGAGCGGCTCCAATTCGTCGATCAAGCGTTCGGCGAAAGCAGTGATGCGCAACATCCATTGCCGCATCGGTCGCCGCACGACCGGAAACCCGCCGACTTCGCTCTTCCCGTCGATGACTTCTTCGTTGGCCAGAACGGTGCCGAGTTCGGGGCACCAGTTTACCGGCACTTCCGCGACATAGGCGAGGCGGACGCTGTCGGGATCGTCGCCCGGATAGGTAGAGATCGGCTCGGCCCGGTCCGTTTCGGGATTAAACCAACTATTGTAGATCTGGAGAAAGATCCATTGCGTCCAGCGGTAGAAATCCGGATCGGCCGTGCTGATCTCGCGTTCCCAATCGTAGGAAAATCCGATCCGCTTCAGTTGCTTCTTGAAGTGAGCGATGTTCGCGCGGGTGGTGATCTCCGGATGCTGACCGGTGCGGATGGCATATTGCTCGGCGGGCAAACCGAAGGCGTCCCAGCCGATCGGGTGGAGAACGTTGAAGCCGCGCAGGCGCTTGTAGCGCGCCACGATGTCGGTCGCGGTGTAGCCCTCGGGATGCCCGACGTGCAGCCCCGAGCCGCTGGGGTAGGGGAACATGTCCAGCACGTAGTATTTCGGCCGCGTCGGATCAAAGCCCGGGTCGCCGGGATTGGGCGCGTGAAAAGCCCGGCGTTCTTCCCAGAGAGCCTGCCACTTTGGCTCCAGCTGGTCGAAAGGGTACGGTTTGCGGCGTTCGCTCATGCAGGAAGAATCAGGAACACAGGAACGCAGGAAAGAAACCGAAATTATTCTCCCGGCCACTCCGGAAGACGAACCGAAGCCGGGATCGGTGACCCCAATCGTGCCGCTCGGAAGCAAGAACCGCGCAGGCGCGCTTGCGCGCAAAATATTGTCCTGCAGAACGAATCACTGTTAGGCTTCTGTCGTGCGCCTCGAGCCGACAAATATCGAGCAAATCGGCACCGAACTCGCCATCCAATGGAATGACGGGAGCGAGACCTTTCTGCCGCTCCGCTTCCTGCGCAGCGCCTGCCCGTGCGCGGCGTGCGGGGGCGAGCCGGACGTGATGGGTGAAGTCGTCAGGCCGACTGTTAGTTACAGCGACCAGAGTTTTGAGCTTCGCGGCTGGAATCTCGTCGGTGGCTATGCTCTCCAACCCACCTGGGGCGACGGCCATAATACCGGGCTCTACACCTATCAGTATTTGCGCCGGATCGACCCGGCGCGCGCTGCCTAACGATGAATCGACTGGTCAAGCTTTCCCTTCTCGTCTTTTTCTTCGCCCTCTGCGGCGCGGCCATCGTGGCGACGCACCTTGCACGGGAGCGCACCCCGACTCCGGCCGCGAAGGAATTGTATTCGATCGTGAACCGGCAACTTTTTGCCCTCCGGACCGACGATTTCGACAGTGCTTACCGGCATGCCGCTTCCGGGGTCCAACAGAAGTTCTCGCGGACGCAATTCGAGCTCATGATTCGGCGCGACTTTTCGTCAATGACGGAAGCGCACCGGGTGGAATTCGGCACCGTTCAGGTCGCCGGCGCCGCGGCCCTGGTCCAGGTCTTCCTCATCACGCCCGACGGCGCGATGCGCGGCTTTCTCTACAGTTTTACGGCGGAAGGGGACAGTTGGAAAATCGACGGTGTCCAGCCCCTGGGTCCGCAACCGTTGCGCCACCTGCGCGGGCTCCACATTTGAACGCCTAACGAGCCGGAAGGGTAACGCGGAGCAGACTCGCATTCGTGGTGGACGGGCGCAATTCGCTTCCCGCCGCGCACGCCGGGACGAGAAAGAAGTCCCCCGGACGCGCTTCCACTTCGCCGCATGTCACCGCCCCTTCCAGGCAAACGAAGATCGCAAAAGCCGCCTGCTCCGAGGCAACGCGAGCTCCGCCTAACCTCCATCGCTCGACGACGAAATGCGGGGATTCCAGCAACTGCTCCCCTTCTTCCCTAACGAGTTGAGGTTCATAATCCTCGAAGTCAATCGCGCGCATTGATTCGGCACGATGCAGGGCGCGCGGTTGCCCTTCGTCATCGGTCCGTCCCCAATCGAAAACGCGATACGTCGTGTCGCTGTTTTCCTGGATCTCGACGAGGAGATTGCCGCCCCCGATGGCGTGCAAGCGTCCGCCCGGGACGAAAAAGCTGTCGCCGCTCTTGACCGGCAACCGCGACACCAGTTCGGCTACGCTGCCATCGTCGATCGCCTGTTCGAACTGCGCCGGCTGCACCCCCGTCCGCAACCCGGCGAAAATCTCCGCGCCGTCGTCAGCGGCGGCGAAATACCAGAGCTCGCTCTTTGGTTCTCCGCCTAACGACGCCGCGATTTGCGCGCTGGGATGGACCTGTAGCGAAAGCCTTTCCTGTGCATCGAGCAGCTTGGCCAGGATGGGGAAGCGCGGACTGTCGGGAATTTCGGTCCCGAAGATAGCAGCGCGTTCTTCAATCCAAAGCTCATGCAGGGTCTGGCCGCGCCGGGGCCCCTGCCTGACGACGCTCTGCGCTTCCGGGCGGTCAACGATTTCCCACGATTCGCCGATCGCTTTTCCAGGCGGAAGCTGCTTGCCGAAAAGATTCTCCAGCCGCCGACCGCCCCAGATCCGCTCCATGTAAGAGCGGTTCAAAAACGAGCGGTGAGGTCGGCGGAAGCTTCATTTCGGCGGCGAGATTAGCCTTGGGCGGGGAATTTGTCAGGCAACCTCTGCCGACTAAACTGCGAACTTGAATTTTCGCGAAATCATCAAGGCTTGGCTGCCGCTCTTCCTCTGGATGGCGCTAATGTTTTTTGGGTCCACCGATCTGATGTCGGCCGAGCACACCTCCCGCATTTTGACCCCGTTGCTGCGTTGGTGGAACCCCGACATTTCTCCCGCCGCCATCGCGCAGGTGCATTTCTTTGTCCGCAAGGCGGCACATCTTACCGAATACGCGATCCTCGCGCTGTTGCTTTGTCGCGCTTTGCGAGATTGGATCGAGGAGTTTTGGCGACGAGTCGCGCTCATTCTGGCGCCGGCAATGATTTTTGCCGCGGCCGACGAATTCCATCAGTCGTTCGTCGCTTCACGCACCGCATCGTTAGGTGATGTCCTGCTCGACTGCAGCGGCGCGCTTCTCGGTTTGATGATTTGCGCGACGACCTGGAAACGGAATTCGACATCGGAATGAACCGCGATTTCGCGGTCGCGACCGAAGAGGATCTGGCGCCGGCACCGCAATTATCGGAACGGAACTCAGCACTGCAGCTTTTTTAGATCGAACCCTGTGAGGAGGCGAGCGGCGTGGTCGCGGTTAACGGCGTGAAACTTCCAGCACTCCTTGGTAATGGTTTTCCGCCCGTCGATCTCGAACCAGGCTGAAAGATAATCGAGCAGCGCGAAATCCCGGACACTGTGCAGTTCGCCCACGATCCACTGCACTCTTTGGAGCAGGGTGGGGTCCAGAGACGTGAGGACGTCGTACTCCGAGCCTTCCACGTCGATCTTGATTAGATCAACCTGCGTGATTTCGTTCTCTTTCAGCAACGCGTTAAGGTCACGAACCGTAGTTTCCTCGCGCCGCGATGCCTTTGAGCTGGCTGACACGGGCTGGGTTCGAAAACTTTGCCCGGCGCCGCGCAGCGCGGCACGTTCGTCGTGTTTGCCCACCGCCACATTCAGGGCGCGAATATTTTGGAACCCGGAAATATTCCTCTGGAGGAGCTGAAAATTTGCCCCCACCGGCTCGATCGCGATGATTGAGGCCTGCGGATATCGAAGTGCGAAATCAATCGAAGCGATGCCGATATTTGCTCCGAGATCAAGAATGGAACGCGGCTCGAAACGCGGCGGCAACCAGTATTCCGAATCCCGTTTCAAGAGTTTCTTTACGATGTTTTCAACGTCGCTGCCGCCTGGGCGATAATGGATGAGCACGCCTTTGCGGAGCAGCGTTCTCACCTCCTGCGGAGAGGGCGGCCGATTGCTATGGAAGGCAAAATCGAGAGACCGTGACCGGAATAGAGTCTTAAGGAACTTGATGAAACGCATCCAAAAAGGAGGAGCAGGCCGAACGAATCGGCCAGCCGCAGTGGAGCATCAGCCGCCCCCGCGTTACAGGCAAACAGGGACTTCGGCGTAGAAGAGGCAAGCGAAACCGCCACCTGCGGCGGAGGGTGGGCCTGAAAGGATTCGAACCTTTGACCCTGCGCTTATCAAGCGCATGCTCTAACCAGCTGAGCTACAGGCCCGGGGGACGCGAAGAGCGCGCCGAAGGAGTGAATAGTGATAGGTGATTGGACGTTGGTCAAGACGGGCGCCCGCGATTGATAATCCCGCTCCTCGAGTGCGAATCAGGATTTTGATCAACAAAGTTGCGTGTAAGGTGTCGGACTTGTCGTGAAATTATTCCTCGCTCTCTTCGCGCTCCTCATCGCGTCTCATCCGGTCGTTCATGCAGCTGATCTGAAGTCGACGAAACCGGCGGTCTCAGTGCCCCCATTGAAGTTTCAACACGAAACTTTGCCAAACGGATTGGAGGTTTACTCCGTGGAAGATCATTCCAGCCCGACAGTGGCGGTCCAGGTCTGGTATCACGTCGGATCGAAAGATGATCCGGATAAGCGAAGCGGTTTCGCCCATCTCTTTGAGCACATGATGTTTAAAGGGAACGACCATCTCACGGCCGATACTTTCGACAACCTGACGGAGAACATCGGCGGTGAAAACAACGCCTACACCGCGGAGGATGTGACCGTTTATCACGAGGTCGTGCCTTCCAATTATCTAAATCCGATTCTTTGGGCCGAGGCTGAGCGGATGTCGTCGCTGGCGCTGAACGAAGCCAATTTCAAATCGGAGCGCGATGTGGTGAAGGAAGAATATCGCCAGCGCATTCTGGCCAATCCGTATGGGGAATTTTATCTCGACTCGATCAAGAACTCCTACGCGGTGCATCCCTACAAACGGCCTGGAATCGGGAATATCGCCGAGCTTGATGCGTCGACATTGGCGGAGGTGAGAGCGTTTCATTCCACTTTTTATCGGCCTGACAATGCGACTCTCGTGGTGGTGGGTGATTTTCAGCCTAACGAGTTGCACGACTGGGTGAACAAATATTTCGGCGCAATCAAGAAACCGTCGGAAAAAATCCCGCGAGTGACCGCGAAGGAGCCGCCGCGCAAGGAAGACCAGGCAGATCGTCGAATATAGCCCGAAAGTGCCGCTCCCGGCGATCGCGGTGACTTACCTTGCGCCCTCGGTCCGGGCCGACGACGTGCCGGCCTTGCTCTTGGCGGCCGAAATTCTGGCCGGTGGCGAGTCGTCACGACTTTATCAGTCACTCGTCTATCGGCAGCAAATCGCACAGCAGGCTACCTTCAATGCCGACCTTCACGAAGAGCTCGGGCTGCTCACCAGCCGACTCATTCTGGCGAGCGGAAAATCCGTCGCTCAGGCTGAGAAGGCGCTGGGCGAAGAGATCTCTAAGGTTTTGCGGGAAGGCGTGACGCAACCGGAGTTGGATAAGGCAAAAAATCGTTTCCTTACCGGGCAGCTGCTGCAACGGGAAACTAACAATGGCAAGGCGAGCGAGCTTGGCGAAGCGGCCGTGATTTATGGTGACGCCGAGCCGCGTGAATACCGATCTGGCGAAGCTACAGGCGGTCACCGCGACTGAGGTGCAAGGAAGCTTTGAATCGCTACATCTCCGGGCAAAAGAAAGTCGTGATCGAGTATCTGCCAGAAGCCATGAAACCTGCGGGGCCGGCAAAGGAGGTGAAGAAATCCTCATGAGTCCTCGCACGAAGTTTCGAAAGAAAAGTTGCCATCCCGAGCCGCGTAGACGGCGAGGGATCTCACCCTCACAGTCTGCAATTTTCTGCCGGGGGGAGGTCGCAAATGCGATTGCGATCGCCCTCTCCGTCCCTCGGCGGCTCGGGATGGCAAGCTTGGTTGCGCTTGCCCTCTGCCTAACGTTTGTCCACTCAGCCTGGGCAATCGGTGGCGTCGACACGCCGCCGGAGCCCTCTGCGACCCATGTGACAAAATTCGCCGCGCCAAAGGAAACGAGGCTCGAGAATGGCTTGCGCGTGATTGTGGTTGAGCGGCACGATCTCCCGCTCCTCGCCGCCCAGGTGGTGGTGCGGAGCGGCGCTGAGGTCGATCCGCCGCATCTCGCGGGTACGGCGAGCATGACCAGCGACTTGTTGACCAGGGGAACTGAGGCGATGTCGGCGCCTGAAATCGCGCGCACGATTGAATCGCTAGGCGCTTCGATTGATTCCGGTGCTGGCTGGGATGCGTCGGGGGCGACGGTCGTCATGATGTCGGATAAGGCGAACGAGGCGCTGAAGGTTTTGGCCGATGTGGTACGGCATCCGGCCTTTAAGCAGGAGGAGATCGAGCGGCTAAAGAGCCAGCGACTCGATGGCTTGCGCGTCGCTTTACAGCAAGCCGGATCGCTCGCACGTTTTGTGACGGCGCGGACGGTTTACGGCACAGGCGCTTACGGGCATGCGGTTGGCGGCACGCTCGAAACGGTGCAGGCGATTACGCGCGACCAGATCGTTCGGCTTTACCAACAGTATTACGAGCCGCGCAACGCCGCTTTCGTTCTGGCGGGCGATATCACGCTCGAACAAGGGAAGGCATTTGCCGGGAAATTTTTTGGCGATTGGAAAAACAACAACCTTGTGCCTAACGAAGAGGTTCGATCCGGCGCGGCGGATTGGAAACCGGAAAACATCGTGATTGATATGCCGGAAGCCGGACAGGCGGCGGTGACGGTGGCAAGGCCGGCAATCAAGCGCGCGGCCCTCGATTATTACTCCGCGCTGGTGGCCAATGCCGCGCTGGGCAATGGCTTCGTCTCACGACTTAACCGCGAGATCCGGATCAAACGCGGCCTCAGTTACGGTGCTGGAAGCTCACTCGATCCCCGGCGTGAGAAGGGTCCTTTCAGCGCTTTTGCTCAGACGAAAAATGAATCGGCCGCCGAGGTTGCGGGCCTGATGCAATCGGAGTTGAAACGGCTGGTGAGTGAGCCGGTGAAAGGTGACGAATTGAAATCGCGCCAGGCTGTCCTGATCGGCGGTTACGCGCGGAATCTGGAAACGAATCAAGGCTTCGTTTCTCAAATCTCCGATCTCGCGACTTACGATCTGCCGCTCGATACGCTGGATAAATATATTCCGTCGATCGATGCCGTGACCACTGAGGCAGTGACCGCGTTCGCGAAAGAATATCTCGCCCAGCCGAGCAGCGTGGTGATCGTCGGCAAAGCCGCGGATTTCCTCGAGGCACTCAAGAAAAATTTCCCCGAGGTCAAGGTGATCGAACAAAAAGATCTCGATCTGAATCGCGCTGATCTCGTGAAAACGAAGTAACAGGGCCCTGGCTAACGAGCGTAAACACGCGTGTCATCCCAGAGCCGCCAAGGGATCTCGCTAACGACCCCGAACGTGATTCTTGGAGCCCCTCGCCGCGCTGCGCTGGCTCGGGATTACCGCGGGCTGTGATTCCGAAAGCCGCTCCGCGTAGAGTTCGTTCCAGCCCGCCTGGTTCATCGAGCACATCGGCACCGCCTCCCACTTTCCGGTTGTGCGGTTTTTGACCGCGCCTTTGAAGACGCAGGCATCCAGACGCGCCCGGGTCACAGGATCATCCGCCGCCTTTGCGACCCGACTCGCATCCATGAAGTTGTGCGTACCGATATTGATAGTTTGTGCGCGGCCAGTCGCGATCGCGCGGAGAAACGGAAGAGGAACGCGGCCGGAAGCGACTAGCGCCAGGACACGCACCAGGCTGCGGAGGGCGAGCTTGGGATGACGCGAGAACGCGCCCGCCACGCGATAGGGCAATAACGACGCGCCAGCGCCCGCGTCGGTCGTGATAGTCGAGATCGCACCGAGGGTGGCCAGGATCTCGGCAAAAAGCCGCTTTGTCTTTTCGTCGTTAGGCAAGAGCGGCAGATAACGGCCCTGACGCCGCTCGACCAGGAGCGTCGCTCCCTGGTTGCAGTCCGGATGACCGGCGATGTAGGCGCTACCATCCAGTTTCAGTCCCATTCCGTCACAGATCTTTTGCCAGACATCAGCAGGCGTTACCGGGGCCTGAGAAAAAATCGTCCGGCCGGTATTTGCCTCAGGCTGGAAACTCAGGATTCGCCAGATCCGGGACCGTTCGGGATCGGCCAGAAACCAGCGCACAATGTCCGGGACCGAAGCAATGTTTTTCTCGGTGACGGTGCAGTTGTGCGCCAGCTCCAATGGCAGGCCGGTGCGTTCACGGATATCCCGCGCCAAGTTGGTGAACGCTTCGCGCACGGGGTGAAGATCCATTTCGGTCTTGATGCGAGCGATGGGATAACCATGGCGACCGGCCTGCGTCATATCGATGTGGACCGCGACCTGGCGGAGCCCGCCTTCGATCACGAGAGCTTCGAGAAATTCGGGGTGCTCAAGCAATGTTTGTCCGTGGGTCATGAGCATGGGAACGAGCCCAACGCCCACGGTATGGCGCACGACTGCGATCAGCTCAGCCTGACGGCCGGCGCGCCAATACGCGTCAGCTACGTCGCCACCTGTGATTTGCAACCCGCCCCCAGGCCCTTGGAACAGACGGTTGGCGTCGATCTGCTCTTTCATCTGGGCGAGCGAGGGAATCGGAACCTGGTTGGCGATTTCCGGCAGGTAACAATGAGTGCAATGAAAGGAACAATAGCTCGCACCGGTTGTGAAACCGCAGTGGGTGAGATGGCGGCCGGCCAGTTGGTTGGGCGTGCGCAGCTCGCTCGGCAACGATTTCCAGCGCTCGCGGAGGAGGGCCTGCTTCTCGTCGTTGATCGGAAATAGGAAAGCGTTCCACCGGGCGCGCCAGCGGGCAGAAGTCGGGTGCACGTCCCTAGTCACCTTTTGCGGCCGCCTCCGCGAATGCGAGCTCGCCCGAGCGAAGGTCTAGCTCGACCTCTTGCGGCGTCCCAAAAACCCGCGCCCGATGGTCGTCAAATTCTCCTTCCCAACGCGCGACCACGATTGTGGCCAGGCAATTGCCGACCAGGTTCACGCAGGTGCGACCCATGTCCATTAGTTCGTCGACTCCAAAGATCACCGCCACGCCGAGTGGCCCAAGTCCCGCCGGGAGAAAACTGTTCAACGTCGCAAGCAGGACGACGAGCGACGCCCGCGGCACCGCAGCGACCCCTTTGGAAGTGATCATCAGCGCCAGCATGATTGTGATCTGCTGGCCGAGCCCGACGTGATGACCAGTTGTCGTCTCTGCCGCTTGCGCGACAAAGACGGAGGCAACCGCGAGATAGAGCGTCGAGCCATCGAGATTGAACGAGTACCCCGTCGGCATGACCAGACCGACGATGTGCCGCGGGACGCCGATTCGCTCCATCGCCTGCATCGCCTTTGGGAGTGCCGATTCGCTGCTCGTGGTGGCGAACGCGAGGGTGGCTGGCTCACGCACAGCGCGTATGAATTGTCGCAACGGCACGCGAACGAGAAAGATGACGAGTCCAAAAACCAGGACGACGAAAATGATCAACCCGAGGTAGAGCGTGAGAATGAGATTCCCGAGATTGAGCAACACGCCGAGGCCCTGTGTTCCGACGGTGTGCGCCATCGCTGCGCCGACGCCGATCGGCGCGAACATCATCACGTAGTTGGTGAATTTGAACATCACCTGCGAAAGGCTCTCCATCGCGCGCACGATCGGTTTTCCTTTTTCACCAACGGCGGAAACGGCCATGGAAAATAGAACCGCGAAGGCGACGATCTGAAGCACGTCGCCGTGCACCATGGCCTCAATCACACTCGATGGAAAAGCGTGCACCACCGTCTCAAGCAATGTCTTGGGATGGGTGTGGGCGATCGTGTTGACCACTTCGTTAGGCCCAGCCACCAGGGTGACGCCAACCCCGGGCTTCGTAAAATTGACCACTGCCAGGCCGATGAAGAGTGCGGCCGTCGTCGCGATCTCGAAATAGACGATCGCCTTCAAGCCCATGCGGCCGACCTTGCGCAGGTCGCCCGCCCCAGCGATGCCGACTACGATGGTCGAGAAGACGAGCGGGGCAATGATCGACTTGATCAGGTTCAGGAATATATCCCGGAGAAAATAGACCGCGTTGCCCCAGTCCGGACGCAGCCAGCCGATGAGTGCGCCGACGACCAGCCCGATCATGATTTGGGCCGTTAACGATGGGCGATACCAGGGACGGGGCGAGTCCGTGAGTTTTGGGTCGCTCGAGGAAATCATCCTGATGTTTGGACTAACACAAACCGGAGCGATGAGAAGCCTTTCTCTTTTCTCGACTCGAGGCGCGCCGTAAAAGCGGTAGGCAATTTGATAATGATCGTTACCTTCTCTCCTTTATGCCTCTATCAGTGATGCGCGGTTGCAACTCACTTCGCCTTTCCACAGTCGTCGTGGCCTTGCTTGCCTTCGTCTATTGCGCCTCCTCTTCGACGGCACGGCTGCGCGAAGATCCGGTCATGGCGACGTCGGCTGACGACGTGAAATTTCGCAGTCGCATTATCGCACTTTCGCCCACCATTAGCCCAGACGAGGCGCAACGGGTTGCGGCCTGCGCGTACACAACGGGGCAAGAACTCCAACGCGAATGGCGGGTCGTCTGGCCGGCCGGCGTTCAAAATTTCCTCGTTAACACTGGCCGGCGAAAAGGGGGCCTTTGTTTTCAATGGGCTACTGAACTGTTGCTCCGGCTGGACGCGATGAAGCTGCAAACGCTCGAACTCCATTGGGCAGAGTCCTTCGCGGGGACTCCGAGCGAACACAATGTTATCGTGGTTACGGCCAAAGGTCAGCCCTTTGGGCAGGGGATTCTGCTCGATAATTGGCGCTACGGGGGAAACCTCGTCTATGGACCCGTCGCGGCGGATCCTAACTACAGATGGACGGAAAACAAGGAGGCGGCTGCCCGCAGATTGAATAAAGATGGACTTCAGTCAGGGAAGGCTGGCGCGCAAGGAAAGCAGCGAATCAATCGGAACGGTTCATGATTTGAACCTTCTCAGATACGACGCCATTCCGCCTTGGCGACGCGGCGCTTCTAAAACGGAGACCAATGCTCTCCTTTGGCGAAATGTTTCTCACTCACCTTAGCTGCACGGCCTGTGGATTGCGGCACGAATGGTCGACTTTGCAGAATCTTTGCACGGCCTGTCAGAAGCCGCTTTTTCCAATTTACGATCTGACGGCCGCTGGCCGGGCCCTTAAGCGCGAGGCGCTTGCAAGGCGGGAAAAGTCGCTCTGGCGCTACCGCGAAGTGCTGCCGCTACCTCTGCATATTGAACCGGTCTCGTTAGGCGAGGGCGGTACGCCTTTGCTCAGGGCGGCGCGTTATGGAACGGAACTCGGGTTGCCGAACCTTTGGATCAAGGATGAATCGCAGAACCCGACCCAGAGTTTCAAGGCGCGCGGGATGGCGGTCGCTGTCTCGATGGCGAAACACCTCGGTGCAACCAAACTGGCCGTGCCGACGGCCGGGAATGCCGGTGGCGCTCTGGCCGCTTATGCCGCTCGCGCCGGCCTGGAAGCGCACATCTTCATGCCGCGCGACACGCCGCGCGCGAATGTCATCGAGTGCCGCGAGCTTGGGGCGCATGTCACCCTGATCGATGGTCTAATCACCGATTGCGGTGCGGAAATCGCCCGGCGTAAAACGACGGAAGGCTGGTTCGACCTGTCGACCTTGAAGGAGCCCTACCGGGTCGAGGGCAAGAAGACGCTGGGCTATGAATTGGCCGAGCAGTTGGACTGGCGGTTGCCCGACGTCATCCTGTATCCAACCGGAGGCGGCACAGGTCTGATCGGAATGTGGAAAGCGTTCGACGAGATGGAGAAGATGGGCTGGATCGGCGCGAAGCGTCCGCGCATGTTTTCGGTGCAGGCCAGTGGTTGCGCGCCGATCGTCCGCGCCTTCGCAGACGGTGCAACAAATGCGGCCGAATTCCCCAACGCCCATACTTGCGCCTCGGGATTACGAGTGCCGAAGGCGATCGGCGATTTTCTCATGCTGAAGATCCTGCGCGAGTCCCAAGGCGCAGCGGTTGCGGTCGATGACGAAGCGATGATCCGCACCACACGTGGAGTTGGCGCGAAAGAAGGAATCTTCGTCGCGCCGGAGGGCGCGGCGTGTTTCGTCGCCTTGCGGTCGCTTTGCGCGGCGGGAGAGATCACGGCCGAGGATCAGATCGTGATTTTCAACACCGGCTCGGGGATCAAGTATCTCGAGTGCTACGAGGATCTGAGCAGGTAACTGGGCTGGGAAATCTGGTCCTTTCGCACCTTGCGAATGCGAAGATTCTTGTCTCACAAGCGTTTCTCGCGAATGCCCGTCCGGATGCAGACTTCAAAATATTGTTCAAACTCTGAAGCACGAGTCCGACTCTGGAAGGCAACGTAGGTCTTTAGGTGCCACGGTTTCCATTTAGCCGTATGCGCCACGTGGCCCGCATTGTGGCTCCGAAGACGCTTGCGCAAATCGTTCGTCAACCCGGTGTAGAATCGCCGCTCGTCAGTGTCGCTCTGGAGGATGTAGACGTAGTGCATAAGCGGCTTGCCGAGTCGTAGCTCGCCGCGTTCGCGCTCACAAGGTCGAACAGGTCCGCCTACGCCAAGGCTTCGGCGCGACAGTCTACGCTCACTTCTGCGACGCGAGCGTAGAATGGAGGCAAGGGGATTCGAACCCCTGACATCCAGCTTGCAAAGCTGGCGCTCTACCAACTGAGCTATGCCCCCGGGGAAGGGTGAGATGGTAGATCGAAGATCGACGAATGCAATCTGGAGCTTGTTGTTGGTTTGCGATGTTCCAACGGACATGCAACCGGAAGAGCCGTGGTAAAGCCCTGCTCTGAAAATCGCAATTGCGACAACAAAAGCGGCAGATTAATAGGGCACATGATCAAACCAAGTCTCGGAAGAAAAACGGCGCAGAATCTTTTCATGGTAAGCTGTATCGCGGGGTTTCTCGGAATCGCAGGGAGCGTCACGGCCGAGACCGCCACCTTCACGTTTGCCCCCGTTGGTTCTTCCTTCTCGGCATTTTTGCCGAGCGATAGCCCGCTGATTGGCAAGGAGATTGTCTCGGCCCGGATTTACCTCGATGTGGAATCCTTTGAAGGCTCGGATGCGGCCAACTTCTTCACCGATATCTCATTCCCGATCGTGCCTGACCCGGGCAACACAAATGCGCTCGTGCTCGTCGGCAGCGATCTCGGCTGGTCCGGCTCGGGGACGTTCCATTATTTTGAGGAGACGACCGGTTTCAACGG
>CAWGFS010000019.1:0-229034 GCA_963821915.1 uncultured Verrucomicrobiae bacterium | reverse complement strand
CGGAGCCCGGCGGAACCATCATACTCATCGTTTGACCCTGGCCATTAGCAATTGGGCGGAACTCGCCGAGGAACTTGATGGGTTTGCGAAAAACGAAAACTGCCCGAAAACCCGTGCGGCTTTCCACCCCGCGTCCGGAAAGGGCGCCGCGCATCGGGTTCATCATGAGCGGGCAGGGCCCGCAATGGTGGGGCATGGGCCGTGAACTCATCGAGCACGAGCCGGTTTTTCGCGAGATGATGGAGCGTTGCGATGCGGCCCTCCGACCCTGGGCCCGTTTCGGATTACTCGAAGAACTCCGTCGCGCCCACCGAGGCGAGCGCCCAAATGGCGCGTACCGAGATTGGTCAACCCGCGATTTTTGCCATGCAAATGGCGCTCGCCGCGCTCTGGAAATCATGGGGCGTCGAGCCAACAGCAATCGTCGGTCACAGCGTCGGCGAGATTGCGGCCGCGTGCGTCGCCGGCATTTTTCCTCTGGAAGAAGCGGCTCGCGTGATCGCTTTGCGCGCGCGACTAATGGAAGGTTGCGGACGTGGCGAAGGAACGATGCTCGCAATCGGATTGGCGGAAGACGAAGCGATGGCACTGATCGCTCGACACGATCGCACGGTAACCATCTCCGCTCTCAACGGACCACGTTCGATTACACTCTCTGGTCCGCGCGTTTCGCTTGAAGCGATCGCCGCGGAGCTTGAGGCGCAGGGCGCATTTGCCCGCCTCGTGAAAGTCGATCATCCGTTTCATGATCCGTTTATGGCGCCGGCGGCAGACGCGCCTGGAGACTGAGCTGGCCGACCTCAAACCGCAGCGATCGGCGATTCCATTTTTCAGCACTGTCACCGGAGAGCGTTGCGCGGGAGAATCATGCGACGCCGTCTACTGGGCGCGAGGTATTCGTCAACCGGTGCTGTTCGCGGCGGCAGTTGATGAGCTTGCCGACTTCGGGGTGGATCTCTGGCTGGAAGTGAACGCGCACCCAGCGTTGGCGCATGCGACCCAGGAATGTCTCGCCGCCAAGGAACGAAAGCCACCGTCGTTTCGTCGGTCCGCCGCGAACGCGAAGTCGAATCGATGCTCGAGTCGGCCATGGATCTGCACCGCGCTGGCGTCACCGTTATTTTTCGGCAATGACGCCTTCGCGACATCGGCTTTCGCTGCCGGCTTACGCGTGGGAAAAGACGCGGTGGTGGAACGAGGCGAGCGACGCGCGCGACGGCCGCCTTGCACCCGGCGGGCGTGGTCTGTTCGATATTCGACTGCCGAGCGCGATGCCGACCTGGATCGTTAGGCTCGACGCCCGCCACATGGCGTTCCTGAAGGATCACAAGGTCGAGAACCATGTGATTTTCCCGGCGGCCGCTTTCGTCGAAATGGCGCTTGAGGCAGGCGTGCAATTATTCGAAGGACGACCGTTCGTCGTCGAGGACTTCGAAATCCGAAAACCGCTCATCCTGCCCGATCCGCCCTCGGGCGTGCACCTCGAGTTTTCCTACTCGCCTAACGAACGCACTTTCGCGATCCAGAGCCGCTTGGAACAAAGCGTCAGCTGGTCGCTGCATGTGGTCGGATCGCTGCGCGGCGAACGAACCGAGTCCGTTTTCGCCTCCTCAACGTGGGAGAAAGCTCGCGATGCAGTCCCCTAGCGATTGGCGACTTCTACGGGCACATGAGCGATCTCGGCCTGCGTTACGGTGAGGAATTTCGCTCCGTCCGCGAGCTCGTCCCCGGCGCGGGAGAAGCGCCTGGGGACGCGTCGCTTTGTCCGAAGCTATTGCTACCCGCGCGGATCGAATATGCGGTTCATCCGGTCTTTTCGATGGTGCGCTGCATGTATTTTCCGCTGGGGCAAAGACGATCGAAGATCGTCAGGCGCAAATGAAATTGCCGGTCCGTTTTGGGCGCATTCTTTTCCTCGCTTCACCGGGCGCGTCCAGTCGTGTTCGCGCTGAGGTGCGCGAATTTAGCGACGACTTTATCGAAGGGAACATCGCGCTTTACGACGAGGAAGGAAAACCCTGTGTTTTGGTGGACGGATTTCGCGCGATCAGCCTTTCCAGCGCAGGGCGTTCCGGCCGCAGCGGGCGGTCCCCGCGACCTTACTTATCAAGTTGCCTGGGAGCGCACGCCTAACGAATCACGCAAATGTCCTGCCTCCACCGCCGCTGGGCCATCTGCAGAGCGCCGCTCAAAGTGCGTTGGACCAGGTTGTCGCCATCCGCGGTTCCTCCGCATTAGAGGCGGCCCTGCGCGCGGCTGACGATTTGGCGGCCGCGCAACTGGCCCGTGGGCTACGCGAAATGGGTGTAGCCCCAGCTCTCCTTTTGATGCGGCCACACTCCAGGTCGCCGCGACCATGCAACCTGTCTTTGCCCGGTTGATGACCGGTCTCGTTAGGCACAGCTCCTTTCAAAAAAGAAGACGGGATGGCAGCCGACGTCGAAATTTTTCAAAGCCGCGGATTCTGCCGAAAAGATTCTGCGCCGCTTTATCGAGCAGCATCCAGGACATCTTCCGGAGGCTCTCGCTTTGCGAAGGAAATTGCGCCGAACTCGGAGCAATCTTGCGCGGCGAAACGGAAGCGGTGCAGGTTTTGTTCTCGGGCATTGGCCCAGAATTGCTGGATCAATTCTACGGCGACGGCCTCTTCACCAGCCACTGGGTCGCAGCCATTGCCGCGGCGGTGAGCACAGCGGCCCGCGCTCTGCCCGAAGGTCGCGGTCTGCGAATTCTCGAAGTCGGCGCCGGCACCGGTGGACTCGCTTCGCAGGTCCTTCCGCTGCTCGAGCGCGGGTTACATTCCTACACCTTCAGCGATATCTCGGCCGCATTTTTCTCGCCGCCAGCGCAAAAACTGGCGTCGTTTCCGGAAGTCGAATTCAAGGTGTTCGATCTCGAAAAACCGGGCGTCGATCAGGGGCTGGAAGCGAACTCATTCGATTTCATCATCGGCACCAACGTCCTCCACGCCGTCAGCGATGTGCGCGCTGCGTTACGTAATCTGCATGGTCTGCTCGTGGCCGGTGGAAGCCTGATCTTCATGGACACCGCCACGCCGCAACTGTGGACCGAAACGGTCTTCGGCCTAACGAGCGGTTGGTGGCGTTTCACCGATCGCGACCTGCGGCCGGACCAACCCCTCCTCCAGGAGCGCAATGGGAGGCGGTCTTGCAGGAATCCGGTTTTGCTGAGACCGCCTCACTGCCAGGCCTGATTGGTCCGACTGGCGGCGAAGGTCAGATCGGACTACTGGCGCGAAAATCCTACGAAGAATTGAAATTGCCGCCGCAGATGACGGAGCGGCCGGAGGAAAAAACGTGGCTCCTTTTTGCGGACACTTCCGGACTTGGCGACGATATCGCGTCACGTCTGCGCGACACGGCGCGCGATGCCGTGTCGTTAGGCAAGAAGATCATTTTGGATCGATGAAAACGACGAGTTTTCTCTCCGGCCGAACGCGCTCGAAGATTGGCAGAAGCTGATCGCGGCTTGCGCGGATTCCCCCGAGCGGATGATCTATCTTTGGAGCCTCGATGCGCAGGTCGCCGACATGCGAACCAACCTCGACGCGCTGCTCCATTTTACCCAGGAACTCGAACGGACTCAACCCGCCGCGAAGCTGCGTCTCGGAATTGGTTTCGCGCAATGCTCAACCGGCGGGACGCGATCAACAACCGACGAGGTCGCGCAGGCTCCTGCCATCGGGCTGACGCGCGTGATTTTGAATGAACATCCCAATCTCTGCTGGCGGTCGATCGATCTTCCGCCCGAGCCGTCGGCGGGATGCGGATTCGCTTTGGCGGGAAATGGCGCGCGACGACGAAGAGCGCGAAATCGCCCTGCGCGGAGAAGCCCGCTACGTCCGGCGGCTCGATCGCGGTCGTCCCGCCCGAGATCAGTGGCTGGATTCAGCGCAGCCGTTGCAACTGAGCTCCCGCGAACGAGGTCATCTCGATTCGCTCCACTTCGTTCCATTCCAAATGCCCGAGTGCGGTCCGGGCCAGGTTTTGATTGAAGTGAATGCAGCCGGAATGAATTTCCGAGACGTGCTCAAAGCGCTGGCGCTTTATCCGGGCGACGCTCCCGATGCGCGCATCTTCGGCGACGAAGTGGCGGGCATCGTTAGGGCAATTGGCCCTGATGTATGCATGTTGCCCCAGGAGATCAGGTCTTCGGTCTAGCGGTCTTTGGACTCGCCACCCACACGATTGCCCGTGCTGGCGACGTGCGCCGGCATCCCAGCCGGCCTAACTTTCGAGGCCGCAGCGACCCTCCCGGTCGTGTTCATGACCGCCTGGCATGCTTTGCAAAAGTCGCGCGCGTGCGCAAAGGTGAACGCGTTCTCGTCCATGCAGGTGCGGGCGGCGTCGGGATGGCTGCAATTCAGATCGCTCTTCATCTCGGAGCGCGGGTGATCGCGAGTGCGGGCAGCCCGAGCAAACGCGCCCTGCTCAAAACTCTTGGCGTCGAGGACGTGATCGATTCGCGTCGCGGTGACTTTGCCGAATCGGTGATGGACCTGACCGGCGGCAAAGGCGTCGATGTGGTTCTCAACGCGCTCGCCGGCGAAGCCATCCCGATGGGTCTTGGCTGCCTCGCGGAGTTTGGACGCTTCATCGAAATCGGGAAGCGCGACATTTACCAGAACTCACGCATTCCGCTGCGACCGCTTCGAAATAATTCATCGTTCCATGTCGTGGCGATGGATGCAGTCTTCCACGGCGACGAAGAATTGACCCGCCAGATGCTGGAGGAGATTTCCAAGCTGGTTGAGAAGGGAGCGTTGCGTCCCCTTCCCTTCCGCGCATTCCCGGCATCGCGCGCTGATGCGGCGTTCCGGTTGATGTCCGGAGGTAAACACATTGGAAAGGTTGTGATCTCGTTCCCGAGGCCATTTGTTCCGCGCGCGGTGAAATGCCTGGGCCGGGATTCGATGTAAAGCCGGACGCGACTTATCTCATCACTGGCGCATTTGGCGGTTACGGCAAAGTGCTGGCGCGATGGCTGGTCGACTGCGGTGCGCGACATCTGGTCCTGACGAGCCGAAGCGGCGCGTCGAGTCCGGAAGCTGGAAAATTTGTGGCCGAACTGGAGAAACGCGACGTCGAGGTTCGCGTAGTCGCGGCCGACGTCAGTTCGCCTAACGACGTCCACCGTTTGTTTGCCGAGATGAAATCTGACCCGCAACCGCTGCGTGGTGTCTTCCATCTCGCGATGGTAATCGACGATGCACCGCTCTCGGCGCTCACGTCCAAGCGGATGCGCGCGGTTCTCGAACCCAAAGCCACCGGCGCATGGCTGCTCCACGAGGCAACTCGGAAATGAATCTCGATTGCTTCGTGATGTTCTCTTCCGTCTCGAGCGTTTTCGGCAATCCCGCCCAGGGAAATTACAGCGCGGCGAACGCGTTCATCGACAGCCTGGCTCATCATCGCCAGGCCCTTGGTTTGCCCGCGTTAACGGTCAACTGGGGCGTACTCGGTGGAGTGGGTTACGTCGCGCGCAACGAGCGCGTGGCGGATTTCCTCGCGCGTCAAGGCACACGGGAAATCACCCCAAGTGAAGCGACTTCATTGCTCGAAGCCTTTCTCCGCGCGGGCAGCGCCCAGGTAATTGCCATTCGTGTCGATTGGTCGAAGTGGCGCCAGTTCTTTAGAGGAATGCAATCCAATCCGCTGCTCGAACGCATTTTTGCTTCGTTAGAGAGCGAAGAATCAACCGGTGCGACCAGCAATTGGCGGAGCCGGATCGACGCGGCTGCGCCCGCCGAGAAACAGACCGTGATTTGCCACGCAGTGAGGGAAGCTGTCGGCTCGGCCTTGCGCGTGAAGCCCGACAGTTTGCGCGACGATCAGCCGCTTACCGATCTCGGCCTCGATTCGCTCATGGGAGTTGAAATTGAAACTTCTTTGGAAGCAGCGATCGGCGTGGCCTTGCCACCAACGAGCCTGATGCGCGCACGCACCATCGGACAAATCGGTGCGCTCATCGCCGGACATCTTGGTGGCGCAAAAGCAGTCGCCGAATCTGCGCCGCTGCCGATAGCGAAGGAAGCCGCCAGCGCGGTGGACCTCGATGCCATCTCGGATGAAGAGATCGAGCGCCTGCTCGGCGGCGAACCCAGCTCCGAAGAAGAAACTGAAGCGGTCGAAGGCGCCAATCGTTAGGCCGCTCCCGCGCAATCGCGATGCCGGCCGATCAACGTGTCCGCCTTAAGCAATGGCTCGAAAGTGGCGAAGCGCAGCTCCATCCGCTGACCTTCCCGCAACGCGAATTGTGGGAAACGTCACCCGTCGCGGTCGAGGACAACGCGAATCACATCTGCTGCCTGATTGAAGTGCATGGGCTCCTGACCGAGCCCGATTGCCGTGCCGCGATTCAACGCGTCGTCGATCGGCAGGAGGCTTTACGTCTCTCGATCCTTCCGGGCAAAGAGCGACCCCTCCAGATGGTCCGCAAGAATTTACGGGATCAATTTTGATTTCCGTGAAGTCCAACCCGCAGACGCGCGGGTGGAAAGAATCGAAGAATTGGCTGCGGAGATTTTCCGTGAACCCTTTGATCTCATGCAGGGCCCGCTTTATCGCGTGGTCGATTTGTGTCGCGCGCCTAACGAGCACCTACTCGTTTTCGCGATTCATCATTCCGTCGCTGACGGGTGGAGCTTGGGAGTCATGGTCCAGGATCTCTTCGCAGTTACATGCAAGGCATGATGGGATCGCCAGACCCAATGCCGCCGGTTGGGCAAAGTTATACCACGTGGGGCGCGGCCGATCGCGCGACGTGGCCACCCGCAACTTTGGAAGATCGAGTGAGATTCTGGAAAACAAATCTAGCGGCGCGAGGCGAATGTGGAACGACCCCATAACCGCCGGGCCGCCGCTGCGTTGGCGCACAAAAATTCCCGCCGCTGGATCAAACAAGAGAACTGACGCGCCGGACGGGCATCACCTTGTTCAACACTCTGCTCGGTGCATTCCAGGTCGCTTTCTGCGAATGGAGCGAATTCGACGATCTGGTTGGAACGCCTGTGGCGAATCGCAACAAACAAAATTCGCGCGAGACGATGGGGTACTACGCCGGCATCGTCCCCCTGCGCGGAGAGGTCGATCGCTCGCGAAGATGTCCGAGCACCTTCGGACAGGACATCGCCTAACGATCGATGCCTTCGCCAATGCAATTCCTTTTGTCGAGCTGGTCCACGCCCTCAGCGAAAAAACTACAACCGGATACAACCCGCTTTTCGAAGTCCGATTCGCTTTGCAGAATCATCCCATGCCCGAGGTTTCGCTGCCGAATCTTTCCGCAAAACTGAGCATGCGCTCCACCGGAACGCCCGTTTTCAACTTGCCTGCGAAATTACCGAAGAGCCCGGAGGCCTGGAAGTTGTGTGGCTTTTTCGGGACCACCTCTTTTCCAAACGTGACATCGAAGCTCTCGATGGCATATTTCAAAACGTTCTGGCGCGCACTTGTCGCTCGCCCGAATCACGGATTTCCGACCTCCTGAAATAATCTTCATGAAGGCTATTTCCATTGCCGACGATTTTGCTGAAGCCCACGAGCCCCACTGGGTGTTAAAGAATGCTTTTCAGCTTTTGGTTTTCGGTCTGGTTCTGGCCGAGGCGCTCCTCGGTCTCGCGGTCCAACAAGGACTCACCTGGATTGCAGTGCTGCTGGTGATTGTTGCCGCGCACCTCATGCACGGAGTCTTGATTGGCCTGCATGAAGCTGCCCACGGATTGCTTCGTAAAAATCGCCGCTTCAACGAATTCGACGGAATCGTCATCGGGACCCTGAGCCTGCTGAGCTTCAGTCTTTACCGCGTCGTTCATCAAACTCATCACGCGTACCTTGCGACTCAGCGAGATTATGAATTCTGGCCGCTTTCCGAGCCCACAATTTCGCGCTGGAAAAGATGTGTGGCCGCGTTTTGTGAACTGAACCTGGGTTTGTTTTACTCGCCGTTCATCTTTCTGCGCGCCTTCCTTTCGTCGCCTTCACCGGTTCGCAGCAAGCGAGTGCGTCAACGCATTTGGGCTGAATTGGCACTGATTATTCTCATATGGACGATCATTCTTGCGTCCGTGGCCGCCTTCGGTCTTTGGAAATATTTTCTCTGGATCTATCTCGCGCCCGCGCTCCTGGCAGCGAACCTGCAAAGCTGGCGTAAATACATCGAGCACGTCGGGATGACCGGCGACACCGTCAATGGCTCAACCCGCAGCATTGTCGCGAAGAGCTGGCTCGGGCGTCTGCTTGCATTCAGTCTCCTGCACGAACCATTTCACGGAGTCCATCACCAGCGTGCAGGCTTGCCGCATTCGGTGCTGCCTCAATACGTGGAAAAATTGCAGCCGAAAAAGCCTGGTGAACGCACCCCTATCCTAGTTATCGCGACGCCTTGCCCGACCTACTGCGTTCTCTCCTCAATCCACGCGTCGGGCCGCAATGGCGTGCGGTTGAGTCGTTTGCTAATCGATCCGCCGGCCCCGATGCGAGGGTAGATTCCGTCAAAAGGAGACCATGCCCCTGGTCCGGCACGAATCTCATGTATGAAGACGAAAATTACGAAAATCGGCGCGGCCCTGCTCGCTGTGGGAATCTGTGTTTGTTGCGCGGAAGCGCGCGCACAGACAACCGCGACCGTAACCACCACCCGAGGCGCTTTTACTGAGTTTGTTCCTGGCTCCGAAACTGTGGTCGTCAGGACCGAACCGGACACTGCTCCGTTGCGTTACGTGGTTACAAAACAAACCACTGTCGTGGATGAAACCGGCGCTCCAGTAGCGGTTCAACGCATTACCCGGGCAGCCCTCTCGCGGTGGAATACACCACCAGCGGCGATCGACTGGTGGCCTCACGCATCATTGTGCAACATGCCCCGGTGGCCGTTCTGCCCGAGCGGAGTGGTCAACAGGAACCACCACCACGACCACCACCACCCGCCCTCTAACTCATGAAGAGAAGAGAGGCATTGGAGCATCGCCACGAACATCAGAAGGAGCGAACCAAGGAGCAGATCGAAAAACGCAAGAAAGCCTTGGAGAAAGCCAAGGACGCCCTCGAGATGACGACGACGGGCATTAAGCCGAATCGTTGAGTTCTCATCGCGCTGGCAGTTTTCGTCGGCTTTAATACTGGTAACCAGATGAAGCCGTCGGCTGCCAGCGCACCTCTTCTCCAAGCCAAAGAACTCTTACCCGCGAATTTGATGACGGCCGAGTCCGCGCCCTGCGCGGAGTAGATTTCACCATCAACGAAGGGGAGTTCATCGCGATCACCGGGCCGAGTGGTTGCGGCAAATCGACTTTGTTGCAATTGCTCGGCGCGCTCGACCGGCCCACTTCGGGCGAACTTTTCTACCGCGGCAAATCCGTTCCTGACGATCCGAATCCCGCTGCCTACAGAGCTTTAGAGATCGGTTTTATTTTCCAAGCCTTTCATCTCTTGCCGACTTTTACCGCGGCTGAGAATGTGCAGCTGCCAATGTTCGAAAGTCGTCGCTCGCGTTCGGAAAGGCGTGAACGTGCACATGAGTTACTCAAACTGGTCGGTCTTGAAGGTCGGCTCGATCATTTCCCTTCCAAACTCTCGGGCGGCGAACGTCAACGCGTTGCGATCGCGCGGAGTTTGGCCAACGAACCATCCCTCCTCCTTGCCGATGAACCGACCGGCAATCTCGACAGCGAAAACGCACATGCGATTCTCAACCTCATCATTCGCCTCCAACAGGAGCAGGGACGAACGATGGTGATGGTGACACATGACCCAACCATCGCTCGACGGGCGGGACGAATTTTGCACATGACCGATGGTTGTATCGTTTCCGACCAGCCTTCCGCCGAGCGACTCACCGGCACAGGATGACCTTCTTTACTGTCATCCTTCGCGGCCTGCTCCGGCGACCTCTTCGGACCGGGTTCACTCTCGCCGGAATTTCCATCGGCATCGCCGCGGTCGTGGCTCTGGTCGGCATGTCGCGCGGCTTTGAGAAAAGCTGGCAGGTCGGATTGAAAGCGCGCGGGACCGACATCGTCGTGAGCAACAATTGGGTCACTGACCCCGAAACCGTTCGACGCCTCGGTGCGCGACCGCATTACGGGCCTTCCGCAAATCGCCGCGACCTGCAATCTTCGTCGAAGTGACGAGCGTGGAAGACTCCGACCGATGATTCTATCCGCGCGCGAGTGGGGCGGCTTTTCCTGGGACAATCTCGAGCTGATCTCGGGCCGAATGCCAAACGATGCCACGAGGAAGCGGTCGTTCTCGGTCAAACCGCGGCGGAAGTGCTCAAGAAAAAAGTCGGCGACCCGATCCAGCTTGAAACGAAAGAACTCAAAGTGGTCGGGATCGTCAAAGGCGGCGCTCTCGTCGAAGATGGCTCGATCATTCTTTCCCTGCCGCTCCTCCAGGAAATTCTCGGTTCTCCCAATCAGATCAACGCCATCGACGTCCGCGTGACGCCTTCGACTACGCACAACAACTGCGGGATCTCACGCAGCAAATCCAGCAACTCGTGCCGGAAGTTCGCGCCGTGACGCTCAGCGAGCACCTCGGCACAAGGAAGGATTTCGACTCATTAGGGCAATGAGCTGGGGCACGTCTCTGCTCGCCTTGCTCGTCGGTATCCTTGGAGTCATGAACACCATGCTCATGACGGTCTTCGAACGCACCCACGAGATTTGCGTCCTGCTGGCGGTCGGTTGGACGCGCCGGCGGATTATTCGGATGGTCCTTTACGAATCGGCTCTGCTCGGACTCTTCGGCGGGATGATCGGTGTGCATTGGGCGTTATTGGCGTCCGACTGCTGGGTGAAACGCCAGCCATTCGCGGACTTCTGCAGCCCGACCTTGGTCTCCCGCTCCTCGGCTTGTCGGTTGTGATTGCCGTCGTGGTCGGTGTCGTCAGCGGTCTTTATCCCGCCTGGCGCAGCTCGCGGCTGACGCCGAGTCTGGCCCTGCAAGCCGGATAAGAGCCGCGCAAAGCATCACTGCTCCGCGAATTTATTCTGTGACCGTGAAACTCCTTTTCACTTTTGTCGCCGCCGCCGCAGCTCATCCGCGTCACGGCCTTCAGTGTGGAAGAGCCGACGCCGTCCACCGTGTCTGCCAGAGAACTCGCAGCCGACTGGATACCGCTACGCAAGGAAGCGCCCTAATTCGGACGCAACTCGAGGTGCGATTTTTCGATGGCGGCAAGCGCGTCATGCAACTCCAAATCAAACAGCGCCGCACCAAAACCGCCACTGATCTTGCCTACCGAGTGCTTTGGCCTAACGACCATCGGGACGAGGTCGTCATCCTTCATCAGGACACGGGTAGCGCACCGCACGGTTCGATCATCATTCCGCACCAACCCGTTCGGACGATCGGCGCCTCGCAAATGGATGAGGGGCTGTTCGACAGCGATCTTTCCTACCAGGACGCGATCGAGAACGTTTACGGATGGAAGGAACAGGCGATCGTCGGCACGGAAGCGATCAACGGCGTGAACTGCCAGGTTCTCGAATCGAAACCCGGCAACTCCTCCGTTTCCATCTATGCCAAGGCGCGCAGTTGGATCGATCCGCGCCGCCTCGTCCCGCTTCGGATCGAGAAATATTCCCATTCTGGCGAGCTCATGCGACGCATCGAGATCACGCGCATCGCCCGCGACGAAAAGCACAATCCGATTCCCGCCGGCCTCACCGTGCATGGCCTGCGAAAGAACACCGTGACCGTATTTAACGGCGCGCGGATAGATCAAGGCGTCACGTTCACTGATGACGATTTCAAACCGGCGGGTGTCCTCAATTGATTCATTAAGTCTCTCTGACCAGTATTCGCCGCGCGTTCGAGGTCAAAGCGCCGCAGCCTAATGGTGAGTTAGTCGTGATTCCTTTCGGAGCGCGGGAACCTGGCCGAGAAAATCCAAGTGGACTATCTCGTTGTCGGGAGCTCTAGCGCTACGACAAGAATTCCACTGTCGGATCTGCGTTATCCGGAAAAACGTGGCAAACGTTGCACCCAGCGTCTCATATCGGAGCGAGACAGCATGTGCCTCCCGCCCGACGAACATTTCCTTGGCCTCGACCTGGACGCGCCCCTGGGGACTTCCGATTCTCCGCGTGCGCGTCGTCGACTGCAAGTGGCAATGTCGAGGCCAGGAATCGGGTGGCGGTGGCGCTTAAACTCGCGATCCTGCCCCTAAGTTTGTGGAGGAAAGTGCGCATGATAAGGAGCAAGACTTACGTCCATTCACCCGTGTAGCCACGGATTGTACCCGCAGACACCTTTCATTCAATCCTAATCATGATCTCAAATCTATTCCCATCGTTTCGTCCCAAGTTTCACTCTCTGTCTCTCGTCCTGATGGCCGCGCTGCTCGGGCTGGCGGCGAGTAGTTGGGCTCAAACTGCTCCGGTCTTCAGCCAGATCGTCGTCTTCGGCGACAGTTTATCCGACGACGGCAACGTGCGGCATGTCATGGAAGACCAGTACTTGCTCAGCTACCCGGGCGGTGATTTCAATTACAGCGACGGCCGTTTCACCAACAGCTCCGACACCGACCCGAGCTCCGACACCTATGCCGGCACGTGGCACGAGCAGCTGGGGCTAACGTTTCTCGGGTTGTCGGCCGCCACCAACAGCCTCGATGGCGGGGCAGATTACGCCTTCGGCGGCGCGACGACTGCGAGCGGCACGAGCGACCGTACTGTCATCTCAAATCCGTTTCCGTTCGGCGGCGGCGACTTCACCCTCACCGTGGATAACCTCGGGAAACAGGTCGACGATTATCTCGCCAGTAACACGCCCGATGCGGCCGCGCTTTATATCCTCTGGGGCGGGGGCAACGATCTTTTCGATGACGACAGTTCCAGCCACGTTACGGAGACGGCTGCGAACGTGGAAGCGCTGGTGGAGCAGCTCGCGAGCGCCGGCGCCCGCAACATATTGGTACCAAACGTCGCGCCGCTCGGTCTTGTCCCGCTCTACAAAGACGACGCCTCCACGGCGACTGCTTTGAATGCTGCCGCCGCACAATATCGCTCGGAACTAAATACCGATCTCGACGCCGCCATCGCCACCCTCGCGGGTCGAGGGGATCACGATCACGCTTTACCGGCTCGATGCCTACGGGCTCGGTTACCGGCTCGCGGCGAATCCGGAGGATTACGGCTTCACCAATGTCATCGACAGCGCGCAGGGCGAATCCGTCGATCCGGACGAATATCTTTTTTGGGACGACCTTCACCCGACCACCGCCGGGCATTATCAGATCGCCGCGGCCGCCTTCGCAGCCCTCGACGGGACCGCGCTACCTCCTGCGCTGGCGCTCAATCTTTCTGCGCGTCTCAATGTGGGCACCGGCGACAACGTGCTCATCGGCGGCTTCATCATCAACGGCACCGAATCGAAACAAGTGATTGTTAGGGGGATTGGACCTTCGCTGGCCGTGAATGGCGTTCCTCTGGTCAATCGCCTGGCCGATCCGGCGATCGATCTCTACCAAGGCGACACCCTCATCATGACTAACAATAATTGGAAGGATTCACAGCAAACCGAAATCGAGGCGACCGGAATCCCGCCGACCGACGATCTGGAATCCGCCATCATCGCGACGCTCGCTCCCGGCAGCTATACTGCGGTCCTGCGCGGCAACAACGGCGAGACAGGCAATGGCGTATTTGAAGTTTACGATCTCGACGCTGCGGCCAACTCCATGCTGGCCAACGTGAGCGCGCGCGGTGTCGTCCAGACTGGCGACGATGTCTTAATCGCCGGATTCATTATCGGCACCGGCGAAAGCGATACTGTGGTTGTTAGGGCAATCGGGCCGTCGCTGGCCGACACGGGAATCGCAAATCCTTTGCAGGATCCCGACCTTGGATCTGTACGATGTCAACGGCGTCGTCATCATGAGTGATGATGACTGGCCGGATTCACAAGAAACCCTCATTCAATCGACCGGACTGGCCCCGACGAATGACGCCGAATCGGCGATCATCAAGTCTCTCGCGCCAGGCAGCTACACCGCGGTGGTGCGGGGGAAAGATAACAGCACGGGCGTCGCGCTGGTGGAAGTTTTCAATCTGCAATAACCAACGCGACTCAGGCACGAATACGGAAGTAAACGTTTTAGGCGGCTGTGCGACCATCCGGCTCGCTGCGTAATTCCATATTTCGCGCAGCCCTAGCTATCAAATTCTTTCCTCATCTCGTGAAGTGGTTTAACAGCCGACACAGACCTTGGCGCGAGTTTTCAATTTGCAAACGCCTAAGCACGTCCGTTCATAAAAACATAAAAATTAATCAGCAGGTCATCGGTTCGAGCCCGATTGCCGGCTTTTCTTTGTCGGGGCCGCCCAGCGCGTCGCGCAAACCCGATGTGCGCGTGACTCGCCTGGCGATTGCCGCGCGCAGAACAGATTCCGAAGCCCACAGCTCCACCCCTTCTCTGGCCCGCGTCAGGCCGGTGTAGAGAAGTTCCCGCGTGAGAATAGGTGCATCGTTTTCTGGAAGGATGAGAAGTACCTTTTTGAACTCAGACCCTTGGCTCTTATGCACTGTCATGGCGAACGCGGTCTCGTGCTTCGGCAGGCGGGTGGGAAGGAAACGGCGCAACCTGCCTTCGGCGGAAACGAAAAAGGCACGCAGTTCGTCGCAACTCTCGCGGTCGGGCAGGATAATGCCGCTGTCGCCGTTGAAGAGACCAAGGTTGTAATCGTTTTGTGTGATCGTGATCGGCTGACCGCGATACCATCCGTGCCGCGGTGTGATCAATCCGGCATCAGCGAGGATCTCCTCCGCGATTGCATTCAGATTCTCCACGCCGAACGGGCTGTGGCGCACGGCGCAGAGAATTCGGAAGCGTTGCAGTTGCTCGAGTGCCGGCAGCGGTTCGTTGGTTTCGAGGCACGGGCGGAAAGCGGCCATCATGTGCTCGCGCAGGGCGGCGGGCAGTTTTGCCGCTGTGGGCAGCTGCTGCCAGAGCGTTTCTCTGCCGGCATCGTGCTCCAAGGCGGCAAACGCCGCATCCGCATCGCCGGCGTTCACCGCGGTGCTGACCCGGTAAATACCGCCCGTCGCCGCAAAGCGATAGTTGCGCTTCAGTTCCACCACGGCGCCGTAGAGCGGCGCATCGGGCTTCGCGCTCTCCGCGGCGGCGCAGATGTCGGCCAGCACGCTGCCAGCTTCGACCGAAGCGAGTTGGTCACGATCGCCGAGCAAAATCAAACGCGCGTCCGGCCGGACCGCCGCGACCAGCTTCGCCATCAGTGCTAGATCGATCATCGATGCTTCATCAATGATCACCACGTCAGTGCTCAATGGATGCTCCGCGTTATGCCGAAAGTAAGGCGAGCCCGGGAGGTAACCGAGGAGCCGGTGGATCGTGGTTGCTTCCAACGTTTGGTTCAGAGCGCGGACCGATTCCGTCAGCCGCGCGGCGGCCTTGCCGGTCGGCGCGGCCAGCGCGATCCGCAGACTGTCGCCGGCCGGTTGCTCGTGGAGCAGCGCCAGGATATCCGTCACCGTCCGTGTCTTGCCAGTGCCCGGACCACCGGTGATGACGGTGAAATGGTTCGTCACGGCTCGGGCCGCGGCCATCTTCTGCAGGTCGATCTCGCTATTGTCATGTGCGGACGAACTGGTGCTTGCCCTGCGGAGGATCGCTTGCGCGAGCTGGTGTTCATATTCCCAGTAGCGGCGCAGGTAGAGCCGGTCGTGCTCGTCGAGCACGAGCGGTGTGAAGTCCCCGGGCGCGCCAACCACTTTGCTGGCGAGCAATTTCTTGCGAAGGTTCACCGCGCTTGGGGCGCCTTCCATCGCGGCAATCTCTGCCACCGGCACGCAAATATGACCCTCGGCCCGCGCCCGGCTCGTGCACATCGCGGCGAGGCGCACCTCTCCAGTGGTGTCGCCGGCGAGGCGTTGCAGGAAATCGCCGAACTGCCGGTCGAGCGCGCTGAAAGTCGTCTCTCCGTTCATGGCTCGAAAATCGCGTTCAGTTTCTCGACAAAGGCGCGGCTCAGCCGCTCGAAATGCACGCCGTTCCCCGGCTTGGCGGGATCGATCCCGCGCAGGAAAAGGTAGAACGCTCCCCCAAAATGCTGGTCGAAATCGTAGCCCGGTTTGCGCAGCCTCAGGTAGCGATGCAACGCCACGCTGTAGATGCAGAGTTGAAGGGTATAGAAATTCCGCTGCATCTCGGCCGCGATCGTCGCCGGGCGATAAGCGTGCGTCGTCGAGCCGAGCCAGTTCGATTTCCAATCGGCAAAATAAAACCGGCCGCCATACTCGAAGGTCAAATCGATAAACCCGTTCATGAAGCCGTTCATGGGCTGGAACTGCAACCGATCGATCCGCAGCGGCATTTCCTCGAGCGCAAACGCCTCCGTCAGTTTGGCCATCGTCAGCGCACGAATCGGAAAGGAAAACTCCAGCTCCGCCTTTCGTGACTCGGCAGAGATATCCGTTAGGCGAAACGACCTCGCACCGTCCGAAAGCGGCAACGCCGCGAGTTCGCGGACATTCTGGATCACCGCGGCGTCGAAGCCGTCGATCCCGCAGGCGTGGAGCCGGCGCTGCACGAGCGCATCGGCGTCTCCGAGATTCGCAAAATCGATCTCCTCGAGGATTTCGTGCAGGCAGGTGCCGGCGTGCATCCCGCGCGGGAAAGCGTGAATGCTTTCCGGTCGACCAATCTCAACTACCGGCGGTGGCTCGACCAGCACACCTTCGTCGAGCACGTCCGCGTCGCGTCCGCTGATCAACCGGGTAAAACTGGCGATACCCCAGGTGCGATCGATCGTGCCGGTGAACTGCCGCGCTTCCAAGTGCGGCGTCGCTCCGCTCTCCGGACAAAAATCGTTATCGTTAGGCACGGGCGTTTCGTCGATCGCGATGTCGGCCGATTCGATCGCTGGTTGCAGGCCGTTGCCGAGGAGAAAAGCCGGCGCGGATTTCTCGCGTTTCGCCTTCGCAGGCCAGACCATCGTGCACCGATGTCGGGCGCGGGTGACCGCGACGTAGAAAAGGCGCAGCGCCTCAGCGAGCGCTTCCTTTTCCCGGATCGGCTTGTATTCCTCGCTCCCGACGAGATCGAGCGTGAGGCGATAATTTTCCTCCGCATCGTGGAAGGTCGGGCGGGTGATCGCGTTCGACCCGACATAGGGGCAAAAGACGACATCGAACTCGAGCCCCTTGCTCTTGTGCACGGTGATAATGCGGACCGCCTCTTCGTCGCTCTCCAGACGGAGCTCGCATTCTTCGCGCGGCGCCATATTTCCGGCCTGCATTTCCTGGGCGAGCCATTTCAAAATGCCGGTTATACCCAGCCGGTGCTCGACGCAGGCGGCATGGAGCAGTTCTGAAAGATGAAGAAAATTCGTTAGCCGCCGCTCTCCGTCGCGATAGGCGAGCAAACGCTGGCGCACGCCGTGCGCGACCGCGAGCTGGCGCAGCATCCGGACGAATCCGTGCTCGCGCCAGACCTGATGATGTTCCTGGAAGCGCAGCGTCTCCTTGTCCCAGGCGGCGTCGTCTCGCGATAAAGCGTCGATCTCGTTCCCGGTGAAACCAAGGGCGTCGGTGCAGAGCGCGGCGCGCACGAACTTTTCGTTACCCGGTTGGGCGGCTGCGGCGAGCAAGTCGCGCATCTCGTGCGCTTCGTGCGAAGTGAAGACATTGGCGCTGCTGTAGAGCACGCTCGGCACCCGGCGCGCCCGCAGTGCGACCTGCATTTCTGCCGCCTGCACGTTGGTGCTCGTGAGGACGGCGAAGTGACCGGGCTCCAGTTTTTTCCCGTCGATCGTGGCGCCGCGACCGAGCAAACCAACGATCTCCGTCGCAACGCAGTCGGCCATCTTTTCTTTCCCGGACGAGGTCCAGATGTGAAAAGGTGTGTCCGCCTCGCCCTGGAAGAGGAGCGGCGTTTCGTCGGCGCGCGGTCCCGGTTCGGCCGGAAGAAACTGGATTTCATCGAGCTGAAACGAATCGGGCCGATCGAAAACGGCATTCACCGCCCTAACGAGTCCGCTTTGCGAGCGCCAGTTCGTACGCAGGGTGAACTGGCGCTTGGTGTCGCGCGCGGCGTTCAGGTAGGTGAAAACATCGGCCCCGCGGAAAGAATAAATCGCCTGCTTGGGATCGCCGATGAAGGCGACGGTCGCATCGCTCGCCTGGTAGATGCGTTCGAAAATCGAGTACTGCACCGGATCGGTGTCTTGAAATTCATCCACGAGCGCGACGCGGTATTGTTCGCGAATCGACCTGGCCAAGGCCACGCCGCCGTCGTTGCGCAGCGCCTCGTCGAGGTGGATGAGCAGATCTTCAAAGGCGAGAACGTTCCGGGCCTCTTTGCGACGGCGGAGTTCTTCCGGCGCCCAGGCATGAAACTCGGCGCGCAATCCTGCACAAAACTCGGCGGAGCAATCGACGAAATTTTGGCAGACGCCAAAGATGGGATTCTCGGGAAGGATAGAACGTTTTCTCAGCCCCTTGTTCGCGATGACCTCGGTCGCAAGGAGCTCAATGCTGTTAAACTGTCGCGCGCTCGCGCCTTCGCTGGCCGCGACTTGTTCCAAATCCTCCAGCATCCGCGCCAGCAAAGCGGCGTTCTTGTGGGCCCCTTTTGCCCAAACCGGCTTGGCAAAGAAGGCGCGGATACCATCCGCGCACTTTGGCCAAGCCTTGCGCACCTCGCCCAGCGCTTCCTCGACGTTCACCGCCGCTGCCGCGGAACTGCGCAAGTCTTTGGGCAAAATGGTGAGGGTGGGATTTTTCGCCAGCTCTTCCAGATCCTTGAGCAGCTTCTTCGGCGTGATTTTGCCCTGGATGGCGAGGAACACGCCTAACGAGTCGTTGGAGTAAAAATTCCGCCGCCAAAAATCCCAGGTCACTTCCCGGAACAGATCGCGCTCGTCCGTGACCAGCTCGGCATCGAACAGCGTGCCGGTCTCGAAAGCTTGATCCGCCAGCACCCGCTGGCAGAAACCATGGATGGTGTAGATTGGCGCCTCGTCGAAATCGGCGAGGGCGTCCTTTAGCCGCACGGCGGCGGCGCGATGATCAGGATATTTCTCCAGCACCCGGCGGAGCAGGTCGTGCTCCGATTTTCCAGTCTGAAAGGCAAGGAGCGCATCTCGCAGCAAGTCGCGGATGCGGCCACGCAATTCCGCCGTGGCCAGTTCGGTAAAGGTCGTGACTAGAATCTGGTCGATCGTTAGGTCGGCCCGTTCCAGGAGCAGCCGCAGAACGAGCCCGGTGATGGTAAATGTTTTGCCCGTGCCGGCGCTCGCTTCGATCAGGAGCCGGCCGCTGCCGATCTCGGTGTCGAGAAGAGAGAAATCGTTCACGTTTCCTCCTTCGTCATGACGCGAAGAGCGGGCCCGAAAATCGCAATCGCGATCGCTTGAAACTCTGACCCGAGCGGGTCTTTCACATTGCGAAAAGCGAGATCGAAATAGTCGTCTTCTCGTTCCGGTCCCAATCCGAATTCGTCGTCGTGCGGGAGCGGCGAATCGCCCCAGGCCTTCTGCGCCTTTTCGAGTGGAGAAGATCCTTTGGTCGGATGGACCGCCCGTTCGGCGAAAGCGTACGAGCTCCGTGGGAAAAAAGGCAGCGGCTCGGCGAGGCCGCGCGAGTAGAAATCGAGCAACGCGGCGAGGAGGGCGCGCGGGTCCTCGGCCGGCGGCGCGAAACGCTCGATCACGGGGTGCTTTTCGCTGGTCGTTGTGATGAGGATCGACTCGGTCGGGCGAACGCAATTCATCATGAGGTGATCGATCCAGGCGCCGAGCAGGTCTTTTGCTTTCCGAGTCGTCAGGCGCTGACGCAGGAGGCAACCGTCGAACAGGCTGTCGATCCGGGCGCTGAGTTCGAACCGACCGATAGTGAGCTGCAATTGCTCTGGCTCGGCGCGGTTCCGGGCTTTTTGCCTAACGACTTCGGCGAAAAGGCGCGCGTTGGCCGACAATTCGCGCAAATGCGATTCGCCCGCCCGACCCGGCGGCAGCGTCCCACGCGCGCGCGCCACTGGAAACAACGGCTCGAACTCCTCGCCGCCCAGAGCACGGTTGAGGAAGTCCTGTTCCAAGAGGTATTTCGCGAGCCCATGCGGCTCCAGCGGCTCCGTTTCCTCAAGCAGGGAATCAAGTTTAGGAATGCGCAGGCCGAGTCGCTCGCGGATGAGAAACTTTGACGGGTTGCCGAAGAAGGAGAGGAGCTTCGCGTTGTCCAGTTGCCGCCACTCCGCTTCCGGCGGGCTGATCTTTGCGGCGATGAACGGCGCCGGCAGAGTTCGTTCTTCGGCCGCCCTTCCGCTTGCGAGGCAGTTTTCCGCCGAATAGCTGAAGAGCACGTCGGAGCCGGTGAAATATTTTTGGCTGAAGGGCTGCAACGGATGCTCGACGACCATGACGCCGGTGTATTCGAGCAACTCGCTCACGAGCACGCTGGGCGGGAGGGAGTTGTTGTCGCGGACGGAGCGTCCGACATAGCTGAGGTAGAAAACGTCGCGCGCGGAGAGAAGCGCTTCGAGGAAGAGATAGCGATCGTCGTCCCGCGCGTTGCGATCGCCCGGACGCGGTTGCTGCGCGATCAGGTCGAACGCCGGCGCGCGCTCATGGCGCGGATAGGCAGTGTCGTTCATCCCGACGAGACAGACGACGCGGCAGGGCACCGCTCGCATCGGCTTGAGCGTGCAGAAGGTAAGTTTGCCGACGAGAAATCCGCCGCCGTGTTCTTCGCGCGCGAGCGCCTGTTCGAGATGGGCGAGGAGGATGTCAAGCGGGACGGGTTCGTCGAAACGGGAAAGCTCGGCGGTTTTGCCTAACGAATCGAGGACGCGACGCAACTGCCGCAGCTCCGGTTCGCGCTCGTCATCGGCGATAAAAAAGCGCTCCGCCATCTGACGCAAAACTTCCTCCCAGTCGCCCAGCGGTCGCGGCTCTTGCAGCCTCGCCGCGGTCGCGAAAAGCGATTCCGCAAAATCGGCAAAATGCCCGAGCGTTTCCGCGAGATTTCCTTCCACTTCATCGAAGGCGAGAATGCCTTCGAACAATCGTTCGTCGCGGGCTGGCGCCGCGTAGCCGAGGAGGAGCCGATCGAGACCGGCGCGCCAACTGTTTTCGCCAAACTCCGGCAGCCCGAGCTGGGCGCGATGCGCAGCGTCAATGCCCCAGCGGATCCCGGTTTTCTCGATCCAGCTACGGATAATCTCGAGGTCGGGCTCGCCCAGCTCGAAGCGGTGTTGCAGTGCCACTGACTCGAGGATGCTCATGACGCTGCTCGCGGTGAAGCGGCTGCCCGCGAGTTCGAGGATGCGCAGGAAGGTGTCGATGACGCCGTTCTCCGCGCGCGCGCCGCGATCAGCGATGCTGAACGGGATGCGTTCCGCCTCCGGCGCAGTGGCGAGAACTGCTTCCGCGAACGGCGCATAGATGCTGATGTCCGGCGCCATCACCACGACATCGTGCGGCTTGAGATCGGGATGTTTCTCAAAAAGCGCGAGCAACTGATCGTGGAGCACTTCCATCTCCCGCATCGGGCTGTGGCAGGAATGGAATTGCAGACTGCAGTCATCGGCCTCGACCGGCCGCGGCGTCGCCCCGCTCGGATCGTGCAACTGGAAGATGTCGCGCTGAATTCCCGTGAGCAGGTTCTCGTTCCCGGGCGCGCGGAAATGTTCCTGCTCCCGCGCCACGTCGATGGTCGTGATGGCCTCAAGAAATTCGCGTCCGGTTTTGCCTAACGACGCCAGAAGCGGGTTGCCGCGCTCGAATTGCAGATCGAGCTGTGCGGTCGCGGGCGCCTTCCGTCGGGCGCGCATTTCCTCGCGCTCGGAGCGGATATCGTTCCACCACTCCGGCGTCGGGCGCATGGCGAAGAAGTGCACCTCGACCCGTTTTGCCAGTTCCTCGAGAAAACCGACGTAGAACGGCGGCAGGGTTGAGATCCCAAACCACGCGACGCGTTCCGGCAGCGGCGCCGCACCCTCGCGCAAGAGGGCGCGGAACTCCCGGGAGAGCGCTGGAGGATGCAGCCCGGGCGCCGACTCGATGAGCTTCCGCCAGAGGATCGCCTGCCACTCTTTCTCCGCCCGGCGTTCCCAGCGGAGGATCATCTCCGGACGAAAGGCGAGGTAACGATCGAAACTGCGCGCGATTTTTTCTGCGAGCTGAAATCGGCGCAGCTCCGTCCGCGGTTGATCGAGATAGCGCCGCAGTTCCGCGAATTCCTTTTGCCTGACGAGCGAGGGGAGGAGTTTCATGATCCGCCAGGTGAGAGTCTCCGGGGCGTAGAATGCTGCATTCGATTTACCGGGCAGGGCTTCATCGAAAAGCCCGGCGACGAACCGCTGGGGAAAGAGAAACGATACATTGGCGCAGATCCCGAGCCGGGCCGCGAGCTGCTGCGCCAGCCAGCGCTCCATACCCCGGCTCTGCACCACCAGCGCCTCGCCGCGGAACGGATCGCGGAGCGGATGCTGGAGGACGAGCGCAAGCGCGTCGGCCAGGTGCTCGAGCCGGTTGCTGAGATGAAGATGGAAGCCGGTGTTGCTGCTCACGGCCGGCACCATATCACAAGCTCTCGGACAAAAGTTGTCCGACAAATTGGCTTTTTTGCTTTCGCCGATCCAGACCATCCATTATGTGTCGGACATGGTACGTCCAATAGCTCTCAATCCGCGCCGAGGTCGCGTTCGCAAGATCAAGCCGGAAACGGCGGAGCAGTTTTCCCGGCCGCCGCTCGCGCGCATGATGCAGCTGCACGCCCAACTGCAGGCAAGAAAATTTCCGAACTGTCGGAAACTGGCACACGAGTTGGAGGTGTCGTCGAAGACGATCCAGCGTGACATCGAGTTCATGCGTTACCAGCTCGGGTTGCCGATCGAATACGACCAGCTGCATTTCGGCTTCGTTTACACGGAACCGGTTGCCAATTTTCCCAACATCCAGGTTTCCGAAGGCGAAATCGTGGCCCTATTTGTCGCGCAAAAAGCGTTGCAACAATATTGCGGCACGCCGTTCGAGGCACCGTTGCGCGCGGCTTTTCGCAAGATCGAACATGGCTTGAAGGACCGAATCACCTTCAGTTGGAGCGATCTCAACGCAGCGATCTCCTTTCGCAGCGCGGGACAGAGCCTGGCAGACCTGGAGGCCTTTGAAGTGCTCAGTCACGCTGTGCTGGAATCCGTTGAGATCGAGTTTCGTTATCGAAAATTGCGCGGCACCGCGGCGGAAACGCGGCGAGTTCGGCCCTATCACCTCGGTTGCGTCGACAATCAGTGGTATCTCTTCGCTTTCGACCTCGATCGTAAGCAACTGCGAACTTTCGCTTTGCCGCGCATTCGCGAACCCCGACGCACCGGGGTGCGTTTTCGCCGGCCGGCGAATTTTTCCATCGGCAAATTTCTCGAATCGAGTTTTGGGGTTTTCCAAGGCGATGGCCGAATCATGGTCCGCGTTCGTTTTCAGTCCTTCGCCGCGCAGCTCGTGCGTGAGCGAATGTGGCATCATTCGCAGAAGATCAAGGAGCTGCGTGACGGCGGGTTGGAATTGCAATTGCGACTCGGCAGCCTGGAGGAAATCGAGCGCTGGATTCTGAGCTGGGGCGACCAGGCGGAAGTGCTCGAACCCGCCAGGCTGCGGCAACGCCTCGCGGAGGTAGGGCGCAAGTTTGTCGCCCAGTACGGGGCGAAATAATTGCCTAGGGGAGCGAATTATTTTTCTCTGGCAGACAGCTAATGTCCTACCTGCAGGGGTACGTTGCGGGCATGAAGAATCATTATTCCGAAATTGCCTTTGTCCTCGATCGGTCCGGCTCGATGGAAAGTTGCCGGGAGTAGACCATCGAGGGCTTTAACTCCTTCCTGCAGGAACAACAAAGAACCGAGGGCCTGGCCAGACTCAGCCTCATTCTTTTTGATAACGAATATCTGGTGCCGATCGATGCGCTGCCGGTGGCGGAAATTCTGCCGCTAGATAATGACAGTTATGTCCTGCGCGGCAGCACGGCTTTGCTGGACGCGATTGGCCGGACGATCGACGAACTCGGCGCGCGCCTGGCCGCGCTGCCTGAGAAGGATCGACCCATGCAGGTGATCGTCGCCATTCTCACTGATGGCCTGGAGAATTCCTCCCAAAACTACACGTGGCAACAAATCGCCGATGTGATCAAACGGCAGAGCGAGCAGTATCGCTGGACGTTTCTGTTCCTCGGCGCGAACCAGGATGCAATCGCGACCGCGGCGCAGATGAATATCACGGCAGCGAACGCCGCGGCCTACGTCGCCGACGCTGCCGGGCTACACGCTTCCGCCAGTTCTCTCACGCGCAAAGTGCGAGCCTTGCGCCGAGTCAGCATGGGGACAGCGAGCGTGGAGGAATGCCACGATGCGGCCGCACCAATGTCCGGCCTCGTCGCCGAGGAAGACCAGAAAGAACGCAACTGACAAAGCACGAGCTGACGAGGTGTCGATTGGAACGTCGCTCGGTCGCCTTCTCTTGATACTCTCGCGCCCGACCAAGATTCGCTCTTTTCCTCCTTTGAAAAAGCCTGCCCGCGCGCTTGCACGCTGTGTTACGGCCTGCTTCTCTGATTTCCTCAGCTTTCATCCTGGATGTTACGCAACCTGATCCTCGATTGGTCCGGGACACTGGCCGACGATCCCGGCCCGGTGGCCGGGGCGAGGAACTTGATTTTCCGCCGCTTCGGCCACGCGGAACTTTTGCTCGAGGAGTTCCGCGAATGCTCCCGGGGGCCGTTCGATGCGTTCTACGACGATCTGCCGCCAGACATTGCCCTGGGCGAACTCGGGCCGTTTTCCGACGAGCATTTCATCGCTGGCCAACACACCAGCCTGCTCCTCCCGCATGCGCTCGAGTTTCTGCGTTTCTGCCAGGCTACGCGGCGTCGAGTTTTTCTGCTTAGCACGATGAATGAGGCACGATATGCCGAGCAGTCGGCCCGGCTCGGGGTCGCGCATTTTTTCGAGCGGGCCTACGTCGGAGTGGCCGACAAGCGCGCGCGGGTCAGGGAGATTCTGACTACTAACTTTCTCGCCGCGACCGAGACGGCGTCCATCGGCGATACGGTGGACGACATCGAGACCGCCCGTGATGGCGGCGTGATGTCGATTGCGACCCTCACAGGTGCTGATTCGCGCGAAAAGCTCTGCCAGGCAAATCCCGACGTGATGGTCCAGCGATCTGGGTGAACTCCAGAGTTTGCTAGAGATCTCGCCGCCGAATGACGAGATCCGAATCGAGGAGCTGGAACTGATGGCACGTGTCGGCGTGCCAGATCTGGAACGTGCGGAGCCGCAACGCCTCACCGTCTCGATGACCCTGCAACCGGGCCGCTCGTTCGCTGATCTCGGCGACAATCTCTCACGGACAATCGATTACGCAGAGGTGTGCGAGAGTCTGCGCCGCTTCGTCGCCGGGCGGGCGGACAATTTGATCGAGACGCTGGGACACGAGATGGCGGAACATTTGCTGAGGTGCTTCCGGCTCTCGCGCGTGGAATTGGAGTTGCGGAAATTTGTTCTGCCGGAGACGCGCCACGTGGCGGTGCGCGTCGTCCGCCAGCAGGTGGCTGAGCGCTAAGGATTCGCTTTTAGCGGCACCGTCCATAACTTCCCCGCGTGCAAAAGAGCGACCTCGTGCGCGACGGCAACGGCTGGGAAACCGTGACCAGCGAAACCCACTTCGAGACCCCGCACCTGACCGTGGCGACCGATGAAGTGCGGACGCCAACGCAGCCCGGGCCGCGCCGATGGTCAGTCGTCCATCGCAAGCCCGCGGTTGTGATCGCACCGCTGACGCGCGAGGGAAAATTTGTTCTCATTCGGGAGGAACGCATTCCAATTCGCGCGGCGATCTGGTCGATGCCTGCGGGACAGATCGACGAAACTCTGGAGCCGAATGAAGCGACTGTGCGTGAGGTGGCGCGGCGCGAATTGCGGGAAGAAACCGGCTACGAACTGGTCCCGGGACGCAGAACTGGTTTCGCTGGGCCATTATTTTACCTCGCCCGGTTTCACTGACGAGCATTGCTATTTCTTCCTCGCCCGGCCGGTGCGGAAAACCGCGGCTGGCGCCCAGCACGACGACACAGAGGCGATCATTGATTGCCGCGAATTCAGTGCTGACGTCTTGCGCGAAATGATCGCGGAAGGCGAAGTTCGGGACGCCAATACCCTCAGCATCTGGGCGCGTCTGGTGGCCCGCGGCGAGATTTTTCCCTAACGATGAAACTGCGCGACATCTTCGCCTTTCGCGATCCGCCCGAGAGTGAGACCTCGAAGCCGTTTCTCGAGCACCTGGAAGACCTGCGCTGGACGATCGTGAAAATGGCGCATCGTCCTGATCGTCGCCATGTTTCTCTGTTTTGCCTTCCGTCAGCGCCTGGTCTTGATTCTGCAACGGCCGCTGAGCGAAGTAGGCGGCCAGATTGGCGCGTTGCGCGCGCTTGGGATCACCGACTCGATCACGATTTCGTTTCATCTCGCCTTTTATGCCGGGATCGTGATCTCGTTCCCGCTCCTCCTTTATTTTCTCGCGCAATTCGTTCTGCCCGCGCTGACCGCCGTCGAGAAGCGTTTCCTTTTCCCAGCGATCGTGGTCAGCTTTGGACTCTTCCTGACGGGCGTGGCTTGCTGTTACCTCTGGCTCCTACCGAAGACGATTCTCTTTTTCTTCCACGACACCCAATCGCTGGGCTGGACGCCGATGTGGACCGTGCAGCAATACTATTCTTTCGTGACCCGCTTTGTCCTTGGCTTCGGGCTGGCCTTTGAATTGCCGGTCGTCGTCCTCGCGCTGGTGAAGTTTGGCCTCGTCACCTATCAATTCATGGCCCGCACCCGGCCCTACGCCATCGTCCTCATTTTCATCCTTGCCACCATCATCACGCCGACGCCCGATGTGCTGACGCTGATCGCGCTGAGTCTGCCGATGTGCCTGCTCTACGAAAGCTGCATCTGGATTGCGTGGTTCATGCAGCGCAAAGCCGCCCGCGCCGAATCGCCCTAACGAGTGGACACGTCCGCGGCGTACGAACTGGTTTTCCGCGGCTTCGCCTTCGTTCTGGGCGCGGCCATCGGGTCGTTCCTCAACGTCTGCATTTACCGGTTACCGCGCGATCTTTCAGTCAACCAGCCGCGCCGCTCGTTTTGTCCGTCCTGTAAGAAACCAATCCCGTGGCATCAGAATCTGCCGTTGCTCAGCTGGCTCTTGCTGCGCGGGAAATGTGCGAATTGCGGGAACAGGATCGCTTTCCGCTATTTCGCCGTTGAGCTGCTCACGGCGCTTCTTTTTCTTGCGGTCTGGCTCGCCTTTCCCGTGGCCGATCGCGCTCGTCTACTGGGTTTTCGTTTCACTCCTGGTCGTCGCGACGTTCATCGATTTTGAGCACTTCATCATCCCAGATGAAATCACGATTGGCGGAACGGTGGCCGGCGTGCTGGCGAGTGTTGCGTTGCCGGCGTTGATGGGAGAAGACTCGCGCTGGCGCGCGTCTGGCCCAGTCGTTAGGCGCAGCGGCGCTCGGCTACGTCTTGCTTTGGATCGTGCTTGAGGCCGGAAAGAAGGCTTTCGGGAAAAAACGGATCCGGCTCAAAGCGCCGAGCCCATTCAGTTGGGTGCGCGACGGGGATGACGCCGAGTTTGTTGTCGGGGAAGAGCGCGGATTATGGAGCGACCACTTTGCGCGCGAGAGCGACCTGATGTTGCTCCATTGCGGCGCAGCGCAGGTGGATTCGCGGCGCTTTGAGAATGTGACTTTGCACCTGCATTACAACCGTCTCAGTATTGGCGGAGGAATCGTTTCCACTCGACCAGGTCGACCGCATTTCCGGTGTCGTCCACGAGTTAGAAATTCCGCGGGAAGCGATGGGCCGCGGAGATCTCAAGTTTCTCGCCGCGATCGGCGCCTTTCTTGGTTGGCGCGCGGTCTTGTGCAGCATCTTCGCGGGTTCGCTGGCGGGCTCGGTGGTCGGTCTCACGAGTCATGTTGCTCGGTCGACGCGAATGGTCCGCGAAAATCCCGTTTGGTCCTTATCTCGCCCTCGGCGCGCTTGTCTGGATGTTTTTCGGCGCGCGTTTGGTGGCCTGGTATGTCGGTTTGATGACGCCTTAACCGACGCGGTTAAAATGCCGCACGATCCAAAACAGTTGGAAGCTGGTTAAGAGGACGACCATGAAGCTGTGGAAGCGCTCGTTTCTGGTCCGGATCGCAATCGCACACAGCCCGATGATCACGAGGTTCCGGATAGGATAAGCCGGACCCAAACCGACAAAATAAGCCCAGCCTTTCACGAGGGTGTCGCCGAAATCGACGACCTGGATCAAGGCCATGGTGCCGAAAAACCAGCCGCGATGCGAATAGAAATATTCCTTCAAATCAGCTTGCTCACTCAGATGCTGCGGCACGAGCAAAGCGACGAGAAAGTAGAGAAGGACAGCAAAACAAATAACAAAGGCATAGGGTAGAAACGTCCAGGTCCTGGATCTGCATCAGACCAAACTCCCACCACCAAAAATGGATCAGGGTGACGAAAAGATTCACCATCCATGCAGTGTGGATCCAGTAGGTTCGGACCGGCTTTGCATGTTGGGCGATCTCGGCCGCACCGCTTAGAAGCTGGGTCATGGCAAGGCCGACGACGATCGACATCAGGGCGAGGATATATTCGGAGATGCTCATGGTGTTCCCAGATTCAGAATAAGCGCACGAGGAGGAAAGTCCCGCGAAACAAAACAGCCGGGCCTCTTGCGAGACCCGGCTGTGGTTGATTGCTTGAGTTAGCTTGTAGCGCTCGGACTTAGTAGTCCATCCCGCCCATGCCGCCCATGCCACCCATGCCGCCACCCGGCATGCCACCGCCCGCCTTCTCCTTCTCAGGAACTTCGGTGATGATTGCTTCGGTCGTGAGCAAGAGGCCGGAGATGGAGGCCGCGTTTTGCAACGCGCTGCGGGTTACCTTGGTCGGATCCACGATGCCCGCTTTCACGAGATCGGTGTATTCCGCCTTAGCGACGTCGTAGCCTTCGTTGCCTTTGCGCTTCTTCACTTCCTGCACGATGAGCGCGCCTTCCTGGCCTGCGTTATCGGCGAGAGTCCGGAGCGGCTCTTCGATCGCCCGGCGGATGATCGCCACGCCGACCGCTTCGTCGCCTTCGAGTTTGAGGTTGTCGAGCGCTTTCTGAGCACGGATGAAAGCCACACCGCCGCCAGCGACGATGCCTTCTTCCACCGCGGCGCGAGTCGCGTGCAAGGCGTCTTCCACGCGCGCTTTCTTTTCCTTCATCTCGGTTTCAGTCGCGGCACCGACGTTGATCACGGCCACGCCACCGGCGAGTTTCGCCAGACGCTCCTGGAGCTTCTCGCGGTCGTAATCCGAAGTGGTCTCTTCGATCTGACGACGGATTTGCGCAACGCGGCCCTTGATGTCGGCCTGCTTGCCTTCGCCTTCCACAATGGTGGTGTTCTCCTTGTCGATCGTGACACGCTTGGTACGCCCTAAGTCCTCGAGTTTAACGTTCTCAAGTTTGATGCCGAGGTCTTCGGTGATGCACTGACCGCCGGTGAGCACCGCGAGATCTTCCAGCATCGCCTTGCGACGATCGCCGAAGCCCGGGGCTTTCACCGCTGCCACCTGCAAGGTGCCGCGGAGCTTGTTCACGACCAGGGTCGCGAGCGCTTCGCCTTCCACGTCTTCCGCGATGATGAGGAGCGGACGTCCAGCTTTCGCTACTTTCTCAAGCAGCGGCAGCATATCCTTCAAGCTCGAGATTTTCTTCTCGTGGATGAGGATGTAGGGGTTTTCGAGGACGGCTTCCATCGCTTCGGCGTTGGTCACGAAGTAGGGAGAGAGATAGCCCTTGTCGAACTGCATGCCCTCGACGACGTCGAGGCTGGTTTCGATCGACTTGGCTTCTTCCACCGTGATCGTTCCGTCCTTGCCCACCTTGTCCATCGCGTCGGCGATGATTTCGCCGATCGTGCGGTCCCAATTGGCCGAGACGGTCGCGACCTGCGCGATTTCCGTGCGGTCACTGACTTTCTTCGAGATCTTCGACAGCTCAGCGACAATGGCTTCGACCGCCTTGTTGATGCCGCGCTGGAGCGAAGTCGGGTTGGCGCCGGCCGTCACGTTGCGGAGACCTTCTTTGTAGATGGACTCAGCGAGAACGGTCGCGGTTGTCGTGCCGTCACCCGCAATGTCGGAAGTCTTGGAGGCGACTTCGCGGACGAGCTGAGCGCCCATGTTTTCGTAAGGATCCTCGAGCTCGATTTCCTTGGCCACGGTCACACCATCCTTGGTGATCGTCGGGCTGCCGAATTTCTTGTCGAGAATGACGTTGCGGCCGCTCGGTCCGAGGGTCGCTTTCACGGCGCGCGAGAGCTTCTCGACGCCGCGGAGAAGCGCATGCCGCGCATTCTCATCAAATTGTAGTTGTTTAGCTGCCATATATTATTAGTTCCTTAGTCTTTGGTTGAGAGGTGAGTTAGCCGATGATGCCGAGGATATCGTCCTCACGCATGATGAGATAGGACTCACCGTCTACTTTGATTTCTGTGCCGCCGTATTTCGAAATAAGGACTTTGTCGCCCTTCTTCACGGTGAAGTCCACTTTCTTGCCGTTATCATCGACTTTGCCGGTGCCGAGGGCGACGACCTTGCCTTCTTGCGGCTTTTCCTTTGCGGTATCTGGAATGATGATGCCGCCCTTCTTAGTTTCTTGCTCTTCGATCGGTTGCACAAGCACCCGGTCTCCAAGCGGTCTTACGTTAATTGCCATACTGTTTAATTACTCCTTCTGCTAGTTGGGTTGTTACCGGGGCTCGCTCGATTCTGACGAGCGGCCGCCAGTAAATTGTGGTTAGTTAAAAGTTACTTCTTGTCTTCGTCGACGACCTCGAACTCCGCGTCGACCACATCGCCTTGTTCCTTGCGCGGACCTTCGGACTGTGGTTCCCCTTGGGGACCGGGTTGTCCCCCGGCCTCGGCACCGGGTGCGGAACCCGCACTTGCAGCGGCCTGTTTATAGAGATCGGCGCTGATTTCCTGGAATTTGTTCTGCAAGTCCTCGTAGGTCTTCTTCATCGCTTCGGTGTCGTTTGCATTGATTGCTTCCCGAACCTTGGCAATCGACTCTTCGACGGACTTTTTCTTATCCTCAGGCACCTTGTCGCCCAGATCCTTCAACTGCTTCTCACACTGATAGGCCAGGGTGTCGGCGTTGTTCTTGATCTCAATGGCTTCCTTCGCCTTCTTGTCCTCTTCGGCGTGGGTTTCGGCGTCGCGCTGCATCTTCTCGACCTCTTCCTTGCTCAAACCTGAGCTACCGGTGATGGAGATTTTCTGTTCCTTGCCTGACCCAAGGTCTTTTGCGGAGACATGCAGGATGCCGTTGGCGTCGATATCGAAAGTCACTTCGATCTGCGGGACTCCACGCGGGGCCGGCGGGATGCCGTCGAGGTGGAAAGTGCCGAGATTCTTGTTATCGCGCGAGAGCGGGCGCTCGCCTTGCAGGACTTTGATCTCCACGCCCGGTTGATTATCGCTGTAAGTCGAAAAAATTTGTGACTTACGAGTCGGGATGGTCGTATTGCGCGGGATCATCGGTGTCGCGACACCGCCCGCGGTCTCGATCGCCAGAGTGAGGGGAGTGACGTCGAGCAGGAGAACGTCTTTGACGTCGCCCTTGAGCACGCCGCCCTGGATGGCCGCACCTACGGCTACGACCTCGTCCGGGTTGACGCCCTTGTGTGGTTCCTTCCCGATGAGTTCGCGCGCGGTCTCGATGACCTTTGGCATGCGAGTCATGCCACCAACGAGAACGAGCTCATTAATATCCTTCTCCGAGAGCTTGGCATCAGCGAGGCAATCCTTGACCGGCTTGATGGTGCGCTGGAACAAGCGAGTCAGTCAGCTGTTCGAGCTTTGAGCGAGTGAGCTTCTTTTGAATGTGCTTCGGTCCGCTCGCGTCGGCGGTAATGAATGGCAGGTTGATCTCATACTCTTGCGAAGAAGAAAGGGCGATCTTGGCTTTCTCGGCCTCTTCCTTGATGCGCTGGATTGCGTCCGGCTGCTTGGAGAGGTCGATGCCGCTGTCTTTCTTGAATTCCCCGACGATCCAGTCGACGAGGACGTTATCCCAGTCATCGCCCCCGAGGTGAGTATCGCCGTTGGTCGCCTTGACCTCGAAAACTCCGTCGCCAATTTCCAGCACCGAGATATCGAAGGTGCCACCGCCCAAGTCATAGACGGCGATTTTCTCATCCTTCTTTTTGTCGAGACCGTAGGCGAGCGAGGCCGCGGTCGGCTCGTTGATGATGCGGAGTACTTCCAGACCGGCGATCTTGCCCGCGTCTTTCGTCGCGTTGCGCTGCGAATCATTGAAATAAGCCGGCACGGTGATAACGGCTTGGGTGATCTTTTCGCCCAGCTTGGATTCCGCATCCGCCTTCAGTTTCGCGAGAATCATCGCCGAAACTTCCGGCGGCGAGAACGTCTTCTTCTCGCCGTTCACTTCCACTTGCACGTGGGCGTCGCCGTTGGCCGCCTTCACGATTTTGTAGGGAACGCGATGTTCTTCTTCGCGGACCTCATCGAATTTGCGGCCCATGAAACGCTTGATCGAGAAGACAGTGTTGGCTGGATTCGTGACCGCCTGGCGTTTCGCCGCCTGGCCAACGAGTCGTTCGCCATTCTTCGCGAATGCAACAATCGAAGGCGTCGTGCGTGCGCCTTCGCTGTTTTCCAAAACTACCGGGTCGCCGCCCTCCATCACAGACATGCAGGAGTTGGTCGTACCCAAGTCGATACCTAAAACTTTAGCCATTGTAAGATTGAAATCCTTTCGCGGACTCTCTAGCAGCGATCGTTCCAAGTGCTCGAATAGTGACGCAAGTACCTGACGATGAACGATTAGACTCGATCATTCGTTCTCATCGATTCATTCGTGAAAGCGACACAGTGGCACGCAATCTGACGTCTCCTCATGACGTTTGGAGACATCGTGTCTCCAGGTAAAGTTGGTATGCCGGCTGCTTGAATCCCGGTATGGAGGCCGCCACGGGACTGACCGACTCGAAGAACAGAAAGGCTGACATTTTCTTCAAATGCGAGCATTGCGGAGTTTCATTGGTGGTCGATGGGACGGCGGCAGGTATGACTTTGCAATGTCAGCAGTGCGGGAAACCGGCAAACGTTCCCGTTTCAAGTACGGTCAACGCAGCAACGCAATCGCCGCTGCCGTCTGCCTCTGCCAAACTGGCCGAGCTGCAGCATCATTTGAAGGAGAACGAATCGCAGCGGACCGAAATCAACGGGTATATCAATCAACTCAGCATTCAATTGCACCGCTGGCAGCTCCGGCTCCAGACGCTCAACGAGCGGAACAAGCAATTGACCGATGAGATGACCGGGCTGGATCGCACTCATCGTCCGCAGGCTTAGGGCCAGCTTCTCTGCCGCTCACGGCAGAGCTGGTCTTTGCAAATGATGAAGGGCGACTGGGCTTATCGTCGGCCCAATTTCGGCGGTGGCAAGCGCTTGCCTCCGCAGCTGGCAGAGCTCGATTCGTGCGGCGATTGCGAGCTAGCCATCCGCTGAAATCCTGTCCCGCGAGATACCCAGATGGAAAGGTCGGCGGAATCATTGCGCCATCGACCTTCGTGGCATCGGCTCAGCACAAATCGAGCGGATCATTGCCAGAGGTTCTCGCTGCCTATCCGCTAGCGCAAATTCACCCAACTGTTACTTCGTCGCCATACGATTGTAACAATCGCTCTCTAGCCTCTGTCGCGTTCGGAGTAATCCGGACCGCGGACGATCACGAGATTGCCTGCGCTTAACCAACCCCGGCTTCGGCCGCAACAAAGGAGAGAAAATGTTTTTCAGAAAAACGATGTTCATCGCAGCGTCGGAAGTCTGCTGCTTGGCAGTGCTGCCGTCGCGTGCCCAGGATAGCGGCCCTTTGCTGGACCTGCTGGTGAAGAAAGGCCTGATCAACGATCAGGAAGCTGAGGAAGTCCGAGCTGAACTGACCAAGGAGAACGCGGCGACTTCCGCAGGCAAGCTGAAACTTTCCACCCCGGTCACCGAATTGGAACTCTACGGCGACGCCCGGCTTCGCTACGAAGTCCGGAACGGCAAGACCGGACCCCCTGACACGATCAATCCACCTGGCGACACCTTCCAGCGGGATCGGGCCCGGTATCGTTTGCGCATCGGATTGCGCGGGACCCTGGTTGACGATTTCCTCTTCGGCATCCGCCTTGAGACGAGCACCAGCGCGCGTTCGACGAACATTACCTTCGGCGATGACGACCAGGTGAACGGCCCGTTCTCGAAAGACACCGACCGGATCAACGTAGGCCAGGTATATCTCGCATATCGTGGGATTCGCGACCTGACCCTGACGGGCGGAAAAATGGCCAACCCGTTCGTGACTTCGTCCATGGTTTGGGACCCGGACATCAATCCGGAAGGCGTCGCGGAGCAGTTTAAACACACCTTTAGCTTCAGCGTGGGTGGTGGATCACCCTCCGACTGCCGGTGTCGCAAGCATGAGCAAAGACGGCAAAACGGTTGTCACTCCGCCGCCTGCGGAGCCGAAGAAGATCTCGGTCGATCTCTTCGTCAACTTTGCGCAATTCGTCTACGACGACCTCAACCCGGAGAACCCGATTGGTCCCTCGCCCCAGGGGTTGCCACAAAACGATTCCTTCCTCCTCGGCTGGCAGGTCGGAGCAAAAATCAACTTCCCGCACGATTTTTACTTCCAAGTGGCACCCACCCTATATAACTACACCGGAACCGGCGATAACCTTACCGGCCCCTTTGTCGGCGATCCAACCTTCATTGATGCGGAGGGAAACAAGGTCATACCTAATCAGACTGGCGTGAACAACCTGCTGGTTTTCGACGTTCCGATGGAATTCGGCTTCAAGCTCGGTGAGTTGCCGGTAAGGATTTTCGGCGAATTCGCTCGTAATTTCTCCGGCGACACCCGGGCCGTGGCGGCGGGGCACCCAGACAAAACGAGCGAAGTGAATGCCTACCAGATCGGCGCGGGAATAGGTAAGCTAAAAGAAAAGCATTCCTGGGAGTTGCGAGGCTTCTGGCAGCACGCCGACCAGTTTTCGCTCGATCCGAACCTGGTTGATTCCGACATCTTTGACAGTCGGGTGAACATGCAGGGATTTGCGGTCTTTTTCGGTTATCAGATCACCGACGCGGTGTATGCCAGTCTGCAATACGCCCATGGTAATCCAGTCGACGACACCCTGGGAACGGGCGGCGTGGGCGATCTTGGCATTAACCCTGTGGATGATTACAACCTGTTCCAGGCGGACTTAGGCTGGAAATTCTAACCGAACGCACAATTCACTAACCTATAAGAACATGAAAACGACTCTTCTCATCATTTCCACGACTCTTGGCCTGCTGGCTTCACAATCTCGTGCTGACCGGCTGGTCATCAAAGGATCAGATACACTTGGAGCCAAACTCGTGCCGCAGCTGGCGGAGGCTTTCAAAGCCAACCATCCCGATACCACTTTTGACATTGCGGCGGAAGGATCGACCACCGGCATCGCTGCAATCATCGATGGCACCGCGCAGATCGGAATGGCTAGCCGGCGCGCCAAACCAGCAGAAGTGGGAGCGGCTTCCGGCAAGGGAATCAACATGAAACCGACGATCGTCGCTTACGACGGGATCGCGGTGATTGTCAATTCTGCCAATCCGATCAAAGGACTCACCAAGAAGCAGGTAGAGCAGATCTTCACCGGGGATGTAACCGATTGGAGCGCAATTGGAGGGAGCCCGGGGCAGATCTCTGTCTACACCCGCAACACTTCATCGGGCACCTACTCCGATTTTAAGGAACTGGCGATGAAAAAGCGTGACTACGCGCCGAGTGGACAAAAGATGGCGGGTAACGAGCAGATCGCCTCGGAAGTCGGGAAAAATGCCAACGGCGTCGGCTACGTCGGTCTGGCCTACACGAAAGCAGGCGGTATCAAGGTCATGCCGATCGATGGAGGGTTGCCCTCGATTAAGAGTGTGCAAGCGAAGACTTACCCTACGCGCGACCGACCTTCTACTACACCAACGGCGACCCGAGCTGGAGTGGCGAAGGAATTCGTCGACTTCACGATCAGCCCCGCTGGCCAAAAGATCGTCCTACAGGTCGGCTTTGTGCCGATCAGATAGTTCTAGTTAGTTAGGCTTGGGGCAGCCCGCCGGGCTTCTTTTTTCAGCTGTGCGGCGAATCGATTTTCTCGATCCGAAGGACCTCGTTAATCGATTTCACTTGATTGTCACTTTCCCTCCACCCGACCGCCACAAAGCCGTGTCAGGTTCCTTGCAAGCGGCAGTTCGCCGCGACACAAGCAATTCGACGATCAAATCACAAACTAGAAACCTATATCATGATTCCTAAGTCACTTAGCTTCAGTCTACTCTCCAAGACTTCATTCGTAACGGTGGCCGCAACCGCCGCTCTCGCTGCGCAAGTGTCGGCCGGCCAAATAAAGGTACTCGGACAAAATGTGCAGGGCGTACCGGAGGCAAATCCTGTTGCAGTCTCCGATTCTATCATTTCACCTGGCTTTTCCTTCGACCTTCAACAGCAGGGACAGGATCTCCTCGAGAATCCGTCCGGTTCGATCGTCCGTTTCGGCTTTCTCGAAGACGGAGTGACCGCGCACAGAGCCGGATGAAAACACCTATCTCATCCTCGATCATAACCCGGGCGGGCCGACCGATGGTTACGACTACGGACGCCATTTCCTTTTCCAAGGTCACGAGAACAGCGGCGACCTGGCCTACATCACTCGGATAAACCTCGATGTCTCAAATCCTGACCATCGAGTGACGCTGCTCACTCCTCCGGGAGAGATGGTCTCACCCATTTTAACAGCATCGACGGCTCTTGCTGGAATCCGTTTACCCAGACGCTTCTCTTCACACAGGAACACGGTAACACGGGCGGCGTGATCGAGATCGCGGCCGACTATGACGGCTCCACTAATAGCGGCCTGCGCACTCTTTACGGCAGCATCGGCCAGGGTGGCTATGAGGGAATCCATCCCGACGATCTCGGGAATATCTTCATCGTGGAAGACGTCGGTGGCGCCCTCTTCGGCTTCGCCAAAAACCCGAACTCTTTCGTCTATCGTTTTGTCCCGAATAACCCGACCGATCTCACCCAGGGCAAGCTGCAGGCCTTGCAAGTGAGCATCGACGGTGAACCGGTCGTCTTCCATCCTGAAGGTGACACGCTCTCAGAGAACCAACTTAAGTTGCATACCCTCGGCACGAATTATCCAGTCAAGTGGGTCACCGTGCACGACACCGCGGTGGATGGCACGGATGCCTTCGACGCGAACGCTCTCGCCAAGGCGGCCGGCGCAACGCCTTTCAAGCGACCGGAAAACGGTCAATTCCAACCCGGCACTAAGTTCCTAACCTTCTTTTTCTGTATCACGGGGGATACCGACGCGAACGCTGGGAACGATCCGGAACTGGCGGCGCGTGGTGCCTGGGGTGGGATCTTCCGGGTGGATTTCGATAAAAATCGCGAGACCGGTCAAATCGGCATCGTTGTCCTCGGCGACGCGGATCACTCCAGCTTTGATAACATGACTTTCGCCAGTCGGACGGCACTCCTCCTCACCGAGGATCGTGGCGATACTTTGCACGATCAGCTCAACAGCCTCGACTCCGTCTGGGCCTACGACGTGCGCTTTCCGAACGATCCGGCCCGTTTTGTGGCCCTGGGTCAGGACCGAATGGCAGTTGACGAAGATAACGAGCCGACCGGCCTTCACTACTCCGATGGTGACTCCTCGGTCAAAGGTCTCTTGGGCCGCCAGGCGCCGAACGTCCACGATGGTCGGCTCTTCTTCACCCAACAGCATGGCGAGAACAACCTCTTCGAAGTGGTGACCCAAGGCTCCGATAAACCGACCGGAGAATAGCTTCCAGCAGATGCGATAGCCAGAGCAGCAGCGCCCCGGGTCTGGCAGGACCCGGGGCGTTTGGCGGCCAACGGTTCGTTCCCTCGCTTTCTTTGACGATGACGAGAGTCCCGGGTCGAGATCGACTGGTTAGCGCTCCTCGTGCCGGCGACGTGACCCGATCGTGACCCATTTTTCACGGTTTGTAACATGATTCGAGATGAGCGCGATCGCACAAGTCTGGGAGCTTCCAGCTAATCCTATCTATGACGACACCATTTACTATCACGGTAGTCCGCACGCGCAGGAGGCGACCGGCCAAGACTCCGAGTTCCAGTTTTCGAAGGCGCCAGCGCCAATACCTTGAAGATGAATCCATCCGCTCGGTTCGTAATCGCGCTGCTTTGCTTCGGCCTGCTCGTGGCGATTTTCGCCTGGTCTTTGCTCCAAGCGATTAAGGCGTTGGGCTGGCTTTGAAATCAGGATTTGGGGACGCTAGCCCAGTCGGAGTCACACATTGTCACATCGAAGATTTTGACCCTGCTGATCGCCTTGTCGGAGGAGAAAAATCATGAAATCCTACTTGCTTACCCGCAGATTTCTCGCCGGCCCGCTGCTGACCGGTCTCGCCGCAGTCTACGCTGCCGAGAGCGAAGACATTCGCCATCCGATTTGATGGAGTAGGCTGAGTGGGCCGCGCCGGCTTCGACGCGGCCGTTTCTAGCTTTTTGCAAATTTGGGAGGAACCAGCCAGCGAAGTTCCCCTTTTTGCCCATCAAGGGCGACGAGCGCAAGGCCGGATTTGGAAAGCTTGAGGTTGGCGCCAGTCAATGCCGCGATCACTCCAGTGAAATCGGGCTCGTGACCGACCAGCATAAGGACTTGTTGCGGATATTTTCGGAGCAGCCGCTTTAGATCCTCCGCCGTGAATCCCGGCGCGAGGAGTTTTTCTTCGCGCGCCCGCACCTTCAAGTGCTCGGCCGCAATGTCTGCCGTCTGCGCGGCGCGCGGCAGCGGACTCGTTAGGATGACATCGAGTTGCACTTTAAGAGCGGTCAGCAATTCCCCGACTTCATGAACCTCCTTGCGTCCAGCCTTCGTTAGGGGCCGTTCGTCGTCCGGCTTTTTCCAGTCCGGCCAGTCGGCCGCGTCCGTGGCGGAGAAAATAGAGTCGCATCAACCAAGATGCTCTAAAAGACGAGGTTCATCCAGTCTGCGGATTTCGGTTCTAGAACGATGCTGCGGCGCGGGCCAGAATATAACCGATCAGGCCGGTCGCCGGCAGAGTCAACACCCAGGCCCAGACGATCCGCTGGACGACGGTCCACTTCATTCCGCTGTAACGTTTCACCGCACCGACGCCCATGATGGAAGTGGAGATGACATGTGTGGTGGAAAGCGGAATGCCGTAGGAGCTTGCCACCTGGATGATGACAGCGGCGGTTGTTTCCGCGGCAAATCCGTGCACGGGCTGGAGCTTCACCATTTTGTGCCCCAACGTCCGAATAATTCGCCAACCGCCCGCCGCGGTGCCGGCGGCCATCGTCGCAGCGCAAAGCACCACCACCCAAGGGCTGCACTTTGAATTCCGGGGTATGCAGGAAGTCAAAGAGCGGTGGCAGCCCGACGAATTTTCCGTTTGTCGTCCCGGTGTAGAGGGCGAGCGCGATAATGCCCATTGTCTTTTGTGCATCGTTCGTCCCGTGGCTGTGGGCCATCCAGGCGGCGCTGACAAGCTGCAGCTTGCCAAAGATCGAATGGATCGAGGTGCGGCGTGAAAGAACGCAGGGCGACGAGCAACACGAACATGAGCAATCCGCCGGCGAGGAAACCGATGACGGGCGAGGTAAGCATGGGGATGACTACCTTCGGCATGAGACCCGATTGCCATTTCAGCACCGACCAATCTCCTCGCGCCGAGGCGACGGCCGCCCCGCAAAGCCCCCCGATCAACGCATGACTTGAGCTGGAAGGCAGGCCGAGCATCCAAGTGATCAGGTTCCAGACAATCGCGCCGATCAACGCGCAGAGAATGGTTCGCATCGTCACGACGTGGAGATCGACGATTCCTTGCCCAATGGTGGAGGCGACGGCGGTGCCGGTAAGGGCCCCGGTCAGATTAAAAAAAGCGGCCATGGCGATCGCCTGGCGCGGGGTCAGCACTTTGGTCGAGACGACAGTGGCGATCGCATTGGCGGCGTCGTGAAAGCCGTTGATGTATTCGAAGGCGATCGCCGCCAGGACGACGAGGATGAAAAGAATCATGCGAACCCGTCGCCGGAACGACCTTAGGAATACTTAAGCACGATCTGGAGAATGATGTTTCCCGCGTCGCGGCAGCGGTCGATCACTTTTTCCAGCAATTCGTAAAGGTCGCGCAGGAAGATGATCTGCTTCGGTTCGTAATCGCCGTGATATAAATCCCGCAGCAAATCCAGCTCCAGTTTGTCTGCGTCGCCTTCGATCGTCTGCAGGCGCGCGTTTTTCTCGCGCGCGGTCGCGGCGTCCGTTCCCTTGCGCAACGCTTTCACCATCGCGAGGACGGCTTCCGCGGCCTGGTCGAGCAGTTCCAGGTGGCTCTTGAAATTGTGGCCGTGCAGATCGTCGGGACAAATCAGGATGCGCTCGCCGATCTTCTCGACCGTCTTGGGAATCTTATAAAGCGAGGCGGCGAGCGCCTGAATGTCTTCGCGCTCGAAGGGAGTGATGAAAGTCTTGCAGAGCTGTTCGGTCAGTTCCTGCGTGATTTGTTTATCCTTGCGCCGGCGGAAGACGAATTCCTCGAGGCTCTGGGGCGATTCCTTGCGCTCCAGTTCGGCCAGGAGCGCGACCAGATGGTGAACGCTCTGATCCGCCTGCTCCGCGCTCGATTCGAGCAGATCAAAGAATTTCTCGTCGTGTCCGAGCAGTTTCTTGATCGAGAACATGGGCAGTAGTCCGGCAGAGGTCTGGTTGATTGCGGTATCGCAAATCACCTCCTTCGCCAAGCCCAAAGAATGGAGACGCCTCTTGCCTAGTGATCGGCGGCATCAGCAGGCTGATGCCGGATGTCTTCCGCCGCGGCGGCATAAACGGCATCCTCGGCGATATTGGTCGCGTGATCGCCGACCCGCTCGAGATGGCGCGCGATGAACATCAGGTTCAAATAACCGCGCAGTTGATCCGGGTCCTGTGCCATCCGTTCGATCAAGCGGCGGCTGGTACTCGCGTTCATTTCGTCGAGGGCTTTGTCGCGCGCTTTCAGACCGCGACCCAATTCAACGTCCTCGCGCACATAGGCGTCGACGCTGTCCTTGAACATCTCCATCGAGACTTTACGCATCGGCTCGATCAATTCCGTCTCGGGCAGCGGCGGATGCTGGTTTAGCTTGCGCGCCTTGCGCGCGATGCTCACGGCCTGGTCCCCCATGCGCTCGAGATTGGAGGAAAGCTTCATCGCCGAGACGACCCGCCGGAGATCAGAGGCGACCGGTTGAAACCGGAGTAAAAGATCGATTCCATCCTTGTCGACCTGCTTTTCGAGCTGGTCGATGTCTTCGTCATCCGCAATCGCCGTCGCGCACAGATCATCGTCGCGTTGCATCAAGCCGTTGAAGGCGTTATCGAGGCTGCGCGCCGTAAGACTCGCCATCATCAGAACATTGTTGCGCAAGGTCGCGAGCGCTTCGTCGAACGTGCCCAGAATATGTTTCGGCGGAGTCATGGCAGTTCTTTTCTCAGCCGAAGCGACCGGTAATATAGTCCTCGGTTTGCCGTTGTGTGGGATTGGAAAAAATCCGTGGCGTCTCGCCGAATTCGATCAAACGGCCGAGATAAAAGAAAGCGGTGTGGTCGGAACAGCGGCCGGCCTGCTGCATGTTGTGAGTCACGATCACGATCGTGTAGTCGCTCTTCAGTGTCCGGATCAGCTCTTCCACCTTCGCGGTCGCGATCGGATCGAGCGCGGAACACGGCTCGTCCATGAGCACGATCTCGGGCTCGACGGCGAGCGCGCGCGCGATGCAAAGCCGCTGCTGCTGGCCGCCGGAAAGTCCGTAGGCGCTGCGCTCGAGCCGGTCTTTCACTTCGTCCCAGAGCGCGGCGGCGCGCAGACTTTTCTCGACCGCTTCGTTGATCTTCGATCGCTTTGTCACCCCGGCGATTCGCAAGCCGTAAGCGATATTGTCGTAGATCGATTTCGGAAACGGATTCGATTTTTGGAAAACCATCCCGATCCGCCGCCGGAGATCGACCACATCGACCGAGGGCGCATTGATATCGCGGTCTTCGATCACGATCGAGCCGCGGCTAATCTGAGCGCTCTCGATCAGATCGTTCATTCGGTTGAAGCAGCGGAGCAGAGTGGTCTTGCCGCAGCCCGAAGGCCCGATGAAAGCGGTCACGGCGCGCGGCGGAATTTGCAAGCTGACTTCGTGCAGCACCTCATGATTGCCGTAGGCGAAAGTCAGATCGCGGACATCGATCATCGGTTTGACCTCCTCGAATTGCGGCGGCAGCCGATTCGATCCGGCCGGCAATTGTGGTTGAGGTGGATTCAGGCATGTCGATCAAGTTTACCATGATAAGCGGCTCCGGCTGCGTTCGCGCAAGACGACGGAGGTCAGCGCAATCAGCATGACGAGGACGAGGAAAACGAAGGCCGCGCCGTATTGCACGCGCTCGGTGTATTCGTTCTGCGGAATCTTCGAGCTGACGACGTAGATGTGATAGGGCAGCGCCATCACGCCCTGGAAAAAAAAGTCGGTCCAACGTTGCACCTGCCACGGCATTTCGTCGCGCAACGCGTAGGCGGCGGTAAACATGATCGGCGCGGTCTCGCCTGCCACCCGCGCGATGCCGAGAATCGAGGAGGTCAAGATGCCGGGCATGGCATAGGGCAGAACGTTCTTGCGGATGGTTTGCCATTTCGTCGCGCCGAGCGCGAGCGAGCCTTCGCGCAAACCCTGGGGCACGGCGCGGAGCGCTTCCTCACTGGCGGTGATGATCGCCGGCAACACCATCAACCCAAGTGTAAACCAGCCCGCGAGGAGCGACACGTTCCAATGAAAAAAAATGACGAAGAGCCCGAAACCGAAGAGCCCGAAGACAATCGAAGGCACACCGGCGAGATTGAGAATTGCGATCCGGATGAGTCGAATAAAGCGGCTGTTGCGACTATATTCGCTCAGATAAATGGCGCTGCTGATGCCGATGAACAGCGCGACGAGCATCGAACCGATGACGAGCAAGCGCGGTCCCGACGATGCACGGCCAGATGCCGCCGGCGGAATAAGCGACGGTCGTCGGCTCGACCTTTGCGGCCGGATGCTCTGCCTGCCATTGGCGAAACTCGCGATCGCCTAACGACATCTTTTTCCCTTCGAAGTCGAAGACGTAGAGCGTCTCCGGTGATTCGGTCAGGAACGGCACATTGACGAATGGAGGAGTCGTGGTGAAAACAGTCCGCGCGCCCTTCAGACCGATATCGAGGAAGATGTAGCTCGTGCTGGCGATGATGAAGATAGGTCGCGAGCCGGAAGATCCAGAAGGCGATCCGTTCGGTGAGGCGCGTGCGCCGCTGCTGTTTCGTTAGGCCGCTCATTAGCCGATGCTCATCCGGTAACGCTGCACGATTTTCTGGGCGGCGTAATTGATCGCGAGAGTGATGGTGAAAAGGACCAACCCGACCATGAAAAGCGCGCGGTAATGAATGCTCCCGCGCACCACCTCGCCCATTTCCTGCGCGATGATGCCGGTCATGGTATGGACCGGTTGGAAGAAAGCGCCGAGACCCTCGCTGAAATCGGGAATCTCGATGCGGTTTCCCGCGCAGAGCAGCACGACCATCGTCTCGCCGATGACTCGGCCGAACCCGAGCAAAATCGCGGAAATAATTCCGGAGAGAGACGCCGGCACGAGCACGCGCCCGATGGTCTGAAGGCGATTCGCGCCGAGCGCGTAGGACGCTTCCTTGAAGCCGCGCGGCACGTTCCGGAGCGCATCTTCCGAGAGGGTGAAGATGGTCGGGATCGCCATCAACGCGAGCAGCGTTCCGGCGGTAAAGACATTCAGGCGCTCGCTGATCGGGAAAAAAGAAATCCAGCTCAGCCAGTGCGACTGCGAAGCGGCGCGAATCGCTTCCCCGACGACGGCGATGCCGAAAAATCCCAGCACGACCGACGGAATCGCGGCGATGAATTCGATGTACGGTTTGATCAGTCGTTTCTCGCCGCGCGCCGCGATTTCGCTCACGTAAATCGCCGCGGCGACGCCAATCGGGACTGCGAAGACCAAGCGCGACCGCTGAGACCATGATCGAGCCGACCAACAATGGCCGGATGCCGTACCAATCCTGCCAAAAACTGGCCGTGATCCAGTCGCGTCCAAACAAGAATGCCGTGATGCCGCGATACCACGGGACCGGCCGAGTTGGATCCCAATTCTCCAGTTGCTGGTAAACTCCCGGCAGGGTGGCGACAAAAGTGCGAACTTGGTTTTTCCAGTGAAGAAACTGTTTTTCCGCCGCCGAACTCGTTAGGCGAGGGGCGTTGTTGAGCAGTCCTCCCAGTTTGGCCGCGACGGTCGAACTCGTTAGGCGAAAAGTCGGCGCGCTCGCGCGCAAGGTCGCGATCGTCGCCGCCTGGTTGACCGGCGGCACCACGACCTGTGCCGCCGCCTGCGATTGTCCGGCGCGGGTCAGGCGCTCTGCTTCCGCGACCATCTCGTCCCGCTTGGCGATGGCTTCCTTCAAACCCATCGCCTCGTCATTCAGATCGGAAACGAGCCCGTTCAACTCGTCGCCCGCATCGCTGAAGGCGGTCGCAAATTGATCGAAAGGTGCGAGCGCAGCCTGCGCTTGTTCGTTGCTCAGGCCGCGTCGCGTCAGGCTTTTGAATTCGCGCAGCCGAATCTGGTTGAGCGACCGGGTGAGCGCGGAGTGCTCCTCGGCCTGCGCTCGAATAATGTCGACGTATTCGAGGCCGGCGGTGCGATAAAGGCGCAGGTTGCGCAGGTTTTCCCCGAAAAAACCGAAACCTTCGCGGAACAGGAAAATCGTGATCAGCGCGAGAACGACGACCGCGACGATCGCGTTGCCGCCGAAGAAATACTTAATCGCGCGCTCGATCAAACGCCGGCTGCGGCGACGCGCCTCTTCCCCGGCTGCGGAAGTCGAAATAGGCGCGGCAATCTCCACGCGAGAGGATGCAAACGGGCAGGGAAACGGGCAAAGCTTTTAGTGTTACGATTGCGTGACGGCAACCGGCAGATAGACTCGGACCGTCGTCCCGCGCCCCAGTTCACTTTCCGCCTCGACACTGCCGCCGTGCAGTTGCGCGATGTGCTTCACGATCGAGAGACCGAGCCCGGTCCCGCCGAGCTCGCGATGGCGCGCTTTGTCTGCGCGATAGAATCGCTCGAAGATGCGCGGCAAATCGCGGGTCGGAATTCCCGCTCCGTTATCGGAAACGCTCAGGCTGATCCGGTCATCATTGCGTGTCGCACTCACCCGTGATGCGCCCGTCTGGTCGGTGAGAATTTCACCGCGTTGTCGAGCAGATTGTAAATGACCTCCTGCAACCGGCCCTCGTCCGCGCGCAACGGCGGCAGATTGTCGGACACGTCGAGTTCCGCCTGCAGATTTTTTGCGGCGAACTTTCGTTCCCAGTCGTGCATGATGCCGCGCAAGAAAGCCGCTGGACGGATTGTCGTCAGGTCAAGAGCCACGCCGGGGCCCTCCAGCCGCGCCAGGCTCAGCACGTCATCGACCAGCAGATTGAGCCGATTTGAGTGCCGCTCCATGATCTCAAAGATGCGGAGCAATTCCGCCGGTGGCTGCTTTGGGATTCTCCAGGAGCGTTTCGAGATAACCGCGCAGAATCGAGAGCGGTGTGCGCAGCTCGTGCGACACGTTCGCGACGAAATCGCGGCGCATCGTCTCCGTTCGCCGCCGCTCTGTAATGTCGCGAAAAAGAATGACGGCGCCGCTGACTGTTCCCGGTTCGTCCTTAATCGGCTCGGCCACGACTTCGAGATAATGCTCGCTGCCCGCCGGTCGCTGCAGCGTGATGGTGCTCGCGGCCCATTTCCCCCCGGGTGAGGGCTTCGCCTAACAATCGCTCGACCGCCGCATCGCGCACTGTCTCGAGCAGCGTCCCATTCGTTAGGCGCGAATCGATCCCGAACATTTGCCGGAAGGCGTCGTTCATCAGGCGAATGCGCCGCTCTCCGTCCGCGACGACCAGACCATCGGCCAGGGCACCGACGATGGCCTGGACGCCAAACTCGCCTTCCTGCACCCGGGCGCGCAAAGCTCCCTCGCGCAAGGCGAGTTGCTCGAGCGCGAGCGCGAGCCCGCGCACCCGCGCGCTGCCGCCGATGAGGAAAGTGCGCGGCGTCCGCGCGGCGTTCATTTCCCCGAGCATCTGCTCGAGTTCGCGGCAGGGGCGAATCCAGCCGCGCCAGACCCGCCACCAACCGTAGGCCAAGACCATGAGCGCGAGCGCGAAAGCGAACCAGCCCATCCTTTTCTCGATTACTCGCGCAACCGGTAGCCGAAACCGCGCACCGTCTCGATGACGCTGGCAGCTTTGCCGAGTTTCTCGCGCAGCCGGCGCACATGGGTATCGACGGTGCGGGTGTCGATCGCGCTTTCGTAACCCCAGACTTCGTTGAGCAACCGATCGCGCGCCTGCACCCGCCCCGGCCTCCGCATCAGCATGCTGAGCAATTTGAACTCGACGGCAGTGAGGACGATCGGCTTTCCGTCGACCAGGACGCGGTGCCGGGCAGAGTCGATCGTAATCGGCCCGCGCGTCATTTTTTCCTCGGACATCTTGCCCTGTCCGCGACGCAGGATGGCCTTGATTCGCAAGAGCATTTCGCGGGGACTGAAGGGCTTGGTCACATAATCATCCGCGCCAAACTCGAGGCCGACGATGCGATCGACCTCCTCCGCCTTTGCGGTCAGCATAATGATGGGAATGTGCGAGGTCAGGGAATCGGTCTTGAGCACTTTGCACACTTCGAGGCCTTGCATGCGCGGCAACATCAGGTCGAGCACGATCAGCGCGGGCGACTCAGCCCGCGCTTTTTTCAACCCTTCTGCGCCATCGTGAGCGGTGAGGACGGAGAATCCGCCCGCCTTGCGCAATTGAAGAGTAAGCAGATCGACCACGTCGGGTTCGTCTTCCACGATCAGGATTTTTTTGTTAGGCGAAACGGTCATCGGGCGGTGGAAACAGATTATGACGAACGAGTTCGCGACTGACAATTTTGGATTTTTGGGCGCTCTCTAATCGCGCGCCAATCGCACGTTGCTGTAGCGGCTCGCGCCGGTCACTTCGTCGCCCAGCCAATCGGGAGGCCGAAACGAATGGTAGGTTTGGACATCGGGGAATTCCACTTCCGCAACCATCAGCCCTTCGTTCGAGCCGCGATAAATATCGATCTCGATCGTGAGTTTTTTCCACGGCACGTAGTAACGTGTTTTCGTTAGGCGAGCTCCGGCCGTGGCCGGCCAAAGGATGGCAAATTGCTCGGGCCGGAGATGGATTTCGCGCTCTTCGCGCGCACGGGCCGGGCCGCGCTTAAAAGTGAGCGAGCAGACCCGTCCCGCGCGCCGCAAGCGCACGTGTGCCCTGTCCCGGCCGACCGCCAGATAGCCCTGCGCGATTTCCTTGTGCGGAAAGCGCTGGAGCGCGCGGGGAAGTTTATCAATCAGAAATTTTCGCTCGATTTCGAGGTGAGGATTTTTCATGACGGCGGCGTGCCAGGGAGGGGACTCGAACCCCTAAGGATTGCTCCACCAGATCCTAAGTCTGGCGCGTCTGCCAATTTCGCCACCCTGGCTGCTGAACTTTCCCGGAGCGCTGCTGTGGCGACTATCGGTCACCGGCGCACTCTATCGCGCGCCGTGCTCCCCGCAATCGCCGAGTCGGCGGCTCGTGGTCCCTATTTGCCGATTCGAAATTACCTGGCGATTCTGTGTAGGCGGTCATGCCGCCGGTGACGTTCGCGAGATCTTTGTAACCGCGTGCCTGGAGAAGGCTGGTGGCGATGGAACTGCGATAGCCGCTGCCGCAGATCACTGCGATCTTCCGATCTTTCGGCAGATCGAGCTCCTGACGCGCGAACGTCGCAAGAGGCAGATGTCGCGCGCCGTCGATGTGGCCGCTCTTCCATTCGGTCGGCGTCCGAACGTCGACGACGAGCGGGCCGTCGTTTTTCAAGCTGGCCTCCAGTTCCCGCACGCTGATCTGCGGAAGCGTTTGATTTTCCGTCAGGGCGTCAGCCGTGATGTAACCCACCACATTGTCGAAACCAATCCGGGCCAGTTCGAGCCGGGCTTTCTTGGCGTCGCTCTCCGAGCCAAGAACCAGCGCGATTGGTTTGTCGCCCGATATCATGAAACCGGTCCAGGTCGAAAAGGAAGGACTGCCCAAGCCGATGTTGATGCTGCCGGGGAAATGTCCCGCGCCAAATTCGCCGGCCGATCGGGCGTCAATCACCGCGGCGCCGTTCTTGACCGCATCGAGCGAATTCGTTTTCGCCCAATTTCTGAAGAGGCGGGAGGGAGCCGAGAGGCGCGACGCCGTTCAGATTCAGGCCAACGTCGTAGGAAAAATAAGCAGGACGATCGGGCAGGTTGGCCGTCATTTGCCTAACGAACTCATGACGATCGGAGATCTGCAGCGCCCAGTTCAGCTTCCGCTCCTGGCCGACGAGCGAGAAAGGCGCATCCGAGATGGCGCGTCCGCAAAGCGAGCCGGCGCCATGCGCGGGATAAACCTTCACTTCATCAGGCAGCGGAAGGATTTTTTGGAAAAGGGAATCGTACATCTTGCCGGCGAGCGCGCTCGGATCTTCATCGGCGTCGCGCAAGTCGGGCCGGCCGACATCGTTCACAAAGAGCAGGTCGCCGGTGAAGATGGCAAGTGGTTGGGCATTTTCGCGGACCAGGAATGAAAGGCTGTCCGGCGAATGGCCGGGTGTTTCGAGGAACTCGACCTCGAGCGAGCCGAGCTTGATCCGGTCTCCGTCCTTTGCGGCGACGTGTTCGTATTTTGCCGGGGCGAGATGCGAAACGTAGACCTTCGCCCCAGTCCGCTCGGCCAATTCGCGAAAGCCGGAGGCGAAATCGGCGTGCGGGTGACTGTTGAGAATCGCGACGATGCGCAGTCCTTCGCGCTCGGCCTCGGCGACATAATCATCGACATCGCGTTTCGGATCGACCACGGCGGCTTCGCCGTCCGCGCCAAAAAGATAAGAAGCGTGAGCAAGTCCTTCGACGAAGAAACGTTTGAGATACATGGTGTTGGTCTGGTTGAGTTTGGTTAAGAATATTCCGGCGTTACCCTTCATCATGCCGCGCTCGGAAAGTTGCGGCAACAACTAGCGTTTGATTTTAAAGACGCCGTCATTCGTGTAGGCCCTTTCTCTAATATGCGCGCGATGCTTCTCAAATCGCCTGGTCGATCGCTCGAGTGCACGGAAGTGCCAACGCCGCGCCCAGCCGCGGGCCAAATGCTCGTGCGCGTGACGGCGTGCGCGGTCTGTCGCACCGATCTGCATGTCATCGATGGTGAACTGCCGGACCCTAAACTGCCGCTCATTCTCGGCCATGAAATTGTCGGCCAAGTCGCTGAGGTCGGTTCGAAGGTGGAAGGATTTCCGCATCGGCGAACGGGTGGGAATTCCGTGGCTTGGCTGGACCTGCGGCCAGTGCAGATTCTGCCGCAGCGGTCGCGAGAACTTGTGCGAGCGGGCGCGCTTCACCGGTTACACGATCGACGGCGGCTATGCGGAATACACCGTCGCGGACGCGCGCTTCTGCTTTCGAATTCCGGACGCTTACGACGATGTCGCCGCCGCGCCGTTGCTCTGCGCGGGATTGATCGGCTATCGATGTCTGCGCAAAGCGGGCGACGCGCGGCGGCTCGGCATTTACGGCTTCGGCGCAGCGGCGCACATCATCGCGCAGGTCGCACGCCACCAGAACCGGGAAGTGTTTGCATTTACCACTCCGGGCGACACAACCGCGCAGGAATTCGCACGACGGCTCGGCGCGAAATGGGCGGGAGGATCGGATGAAGCGCCAGCGGAAACTTTGGATGCGGCGATTATTTTTGCGCCGGTCGGCGCGCTCGTGCCGGCCGCGCTTCGCGTTCTCGAGCGCGGCGGCATTGTCGTGTGCGGCGGAATTCACATGAGCGACATTCCTTCGTTTCCCTACCGCGACCTTTGGCAGGAGCGAACGATCTGTTCCGTCGCCAATCTCACGCGGCGCGATGGCGAAGAGTTTCTCGACCTCGCGCCGCGAGTTCCCGTGCGCACCGAGACACAAACATTTCCGCTCGAGCGCGCGAACGAGGCGTTGCACGCGCTAGCGCTCCGGCGCGCTTACGGGCGCAGCTGTCCTTGTCCCGTAGTCAAGAGGCTGGAGTCCTTCGCCGAAAACTGGCTTCGCGAGGGTTGGCCCGGTTTTCCCAGCCAGGTTCCATGAAGCCGCAGTCAGTTGATCACCGGCTTGGGACAGCAAGAGCCGTCGACTTTCGACGCGATCATAGGGCGCATGCAGCCTACTAGGAAGCACGCCAAGACCGCAGTGTCAGTCCCTCGGAACACAAGGACGCTGCCCGGCGGGTTGAATCCCCGCGCCGTTGCTCCACTGGGTCCCGGCAAGAACTACACTACGTTTCCGCGCCCTGAGACTTCCGGTCGATGAGGTCGCCCAAGCTGCGCAGTGTAGCAAAATTTTCTGCCACCAACTCTTCGTCTTCCACCCGAATCCCGCAGTCGCTCTCCATGAAGGCGACCAATCGAATCAGTCCGAGCGAGTCGATTTGCAGCGGTTCATCCGGATCACTGACCGGAGGCAAAGGGGCTCGGTTTTCGTTGATGTAGTCTTTGAGTTTCTGTGGTATTTCCATTTCTAATTGGCTGGTTGAAAGTTACCCGGCGCTGATGTGCCCGCCTTCCGCTGAGCTCGCCCTACTTGCTTCCCGGCAATTGCCGCGCTCGATCCAGTCTTCGGTCGTCTCGACGGGGAATCCGGCGTCCATAATGGCGCTCCTGCTCACGAGGGCAAATTCTGTCTCGCAGATAACACATTCCGTCTAGCGGTAGGCCGATACTGGAATTTGGCACCGGTTTTGTAAAGCGAATTCGTCTCGCGCGCGAGGGGGTCATTGTAGCGAAGCCCAGTGCGGCCGGGTTGGATGGTGCGCGATACAGGGTTCGAACCTGTGACCCCTACCGTGTCAAGGTAGTGCTCTACCACTGAGCTAACCGCGCAAACCGAAGGGGAATCACAAGTGACGAATCACTCGCTCGGAGTCAAGCTCGAAGCGTAGGTCAGAGGCGGGCGCTTAGCCTCGCTGGGTTCGGGCAGCCAGAGCCCCGGTCGGCAGGGTTCAACGGCAAAGCGGCTGGATTCGAAAAAGGTTGTCGTGGGCGGGAAACCGCTCAGGCGGCGAGCTTGGTCGCCTCCTTGTGTCCCAGGATGCGTACCGTCTGTTTCAGCTGGTCCACCTTAAGAGGTTTCTTCAGAACCGTGATTGGACCTTTCGCGAGGATCCGGTTGAGCATATCGCTGTCCGGATATCCTGTGATCACGACAATGGGAAGTTCGGGATCGATCTCCTTGGCCGCTTCATAAACATCGTCGGCTGGGCCGTCCGGCAACTTCAAATCGAGAAAGAGGATATCGAACTTTTGCTTTTCGAGTGCGGCGATCGCGTCTTTCACCGTGCCGACGACCACGCGACTAAAGCCAATTTTTTTAAGAAAAACCTTGAACAGGTTCTGCAAACTCAAGTCGTCATCGACTACCAACACGGTTGGCTGACCGGAACGATCTTCCTTCAGAATATCCTTATCGAGTGAATCCTTCTTGATCCGCCAACGGCCACCGATTTGGATCGCGGGCAACTGACCCCGTTGAACCAAATAATAAACAGTCGGCAGCGGAATTCGGAGATACTTCGCAGTCTCCTTGACCGTCAACAAGTTATGCATGGAAGGGAGGGTCAGCATTTTTGAGGCACCGGTGGCAATACTTATTGCTGGAACGAGCATTATTAATTTTAGAAAATGTGTCAATCACCGAATTTAGCAGGCGCGATACGTCGAGTTTTGTCTTACAGCGCGCCTCATGGCGGGAGGATGGACAGCTCGGAACGCAGGACGTTTTCAGCGGCCAGGCGGCAAACGAAATTCTCTAGGCGCAAATCGGACGTGGACGCTCACGAGATCGTTGCTGGACAATGGGGCCCCCGGGGTTCACTGTTCGCAACTTTATGAGCGCATTGTTTTTTAAGCGGTTTTTGCAAAAGCCGTTTCAGATCGCTTCCATCATCCCCAGCTCCAAAGCGCTTGTCGAGCGGGTCGCGAGCAAGATCGATTTCAGCCAGCCGCGCACGATCGCCGAGTTCGGTCCCGGCGAAGGCGTCCACTCTCGCGAACTGGCAGCCCGGATGGATGCCGATTCGCAACTATTTCTTTTCGAACTCGATCCCGCCTTCTCGCGTGACCTCGAACGGCAGTTCGCCGACGACCCGCGCGTCCACGTGATCAATCGCGACGCGGCCAGTCTCTCCGAGGAGCTCGCCCTCCGCGGCATTGCGCAGTGCGATTACATTCTCTCCGGCATCCCGTTCAGCATTCTCGAGATCAAAAAGAAACGCGCTCTGCTCCAGGATACATACGACGCCCTCCGTCCCGGTGGCGCCTTCATCATTTACCAGGTGACTAATGAACTCCGGCAGCATGCCACCTTTTTCGACCGCGCGGAATCCGAGTATTGTCTGCAGAATATTCCGCCGATGTTCATCACCGTCTTTCAAAAGGCTCAGACGCGGAACGGCCATGCGCGGATCGCGCCGGCGACATCGAGGATCTCGATCTCGCGCACGGCATGAGCGCCCGCAAGACCCGGACCGAGAAGGATTCCATGGGCGAGATGTCCGTCCCGGAATCCGCCCTTTACGGGGCCTCGACCCAGCGGGCCGTGCTCAATTTTCCAGTCAGCGGATGGCGTTTCTCGCGCCCGTTCATCCGCGCGCTCGGCTTGCTGAAGTGGGCCGCCGCACAAGCCAATCACGATCTTGGTTTGCTCGATGCCGAACGGAGCGCGCTCATCGTGCAAGCGGCCGAGGAGGTCGCGGAGGGCAAGCTCGACGAACATTTTCCACTCGACATTTTCCAAACCGGCTCCGGCACGAGCACTAACACGAACGCGAACGAAGTCATCGCCAATCGCTCCTGCCAGCTCGTCGGCAAGCCGATCGGCGCCCGCGAGCCGGTTCACCCTAACGATCACGTCAACATGGGTCAGTCGAGCAACGACGTGATTCCATCTGCGATCCACATCAGCGCGGCCGAGCAACTCAAGCAGTGTCTCATCCCCGCGCTCGAAAGGCTTGCCGCTGCGCTTTCGGCGAAAGCGACCGAGTTCCACGACGTGATCAAGATCGGTCGCACCCATTTGATGGACGCGACTCCGGTGCGACTCGGCCAGGAATTCGGCGGTTACGCACAGCAGGTGCGTTTCGGGAAACGGCGCGCGGAGCAGGCGATTGCCGCGTTGCAGGAACTCGCGCTTGGTGGGACCGCAGTCGGCACCGGGCTCAATCGTCATCACGATTTCCCGGCCAAAGTGATGCGCCATCTCGAACAGCGGACCGGTATCGCATTTCGCGAAGCGGAAGATCATTTCGAAGCGCAGGGCGCCAAGGATGGGGTGGTCGAAGCGAGCGGCCATCTCAAAACGATCGCGGTCAGTCTTTTCAAGATCGCGAATGATATTCGATTTCTGAGCAGCGGTCCGCGCTGTGGCATCGGGGAGATCCAACTGCCTGCGACGCAGCCCGGCAGCTCGATCATGCCGGGGAAGGTGAACCCGGTCATCTGCGAGTCGGTCATGATGGTTTGCAGTCAGGTCATTGGCGCGGACGCAACCATTACCTGGGCGGGCGCGAACGGGAACCTCGATCTCAATGTCATGATGCCAGTCATGGCGCACAACCTTCTTTGCGCGATCCGCCTGCTCGGAAATGTGGCCGATATTTTTGCCGAAAAATGCATTAGCGGCATCGAGGCTAACCGCGAGCGCTGCCGGGAATTGGTCGAATTGTCGATGGCGATGGTGACCAGCCTCGCTCCTAAGATTGGCTACGATCAGGCGGCTGAGATCGCCAAGGAAAGCGTCAAGACGGGCAAGACCGTGCGCCAACTTTCATTGGAAAAAAAGGTGCTGCCGGAAGCGGAACTGAACGCCGCGCTCCATCCTCTGTCGATGACCGAACCCGGCGTTAAAGGTTCCGGCGGCGGCTAAATTTTCGCAAGGACATCTGCCTAACAATCGGCAGTCGCAGCGCAGAATCGTTATCTTTTCTCATGGTCGCCAACGTCAACAGTCCGAATTTCTCTGGGGGGGCAAACATTGCGATCAAGTGCCCCTATCACACCTACGAGCAAACAATTGCCTTTTATCGCGACACGCTCGGTTTGCCTCTGCTCGAGGAGGAACCGGAAGGCTGCATTCTCCAATTCGGACCCGTCAAGCTGTGGATTGATCGGGTCCCAAACATCAGCCACCCCGACATCTGGCTCGAGTTGGAAACGAACGACACCGAGGCTGCCGCGGCGTATCTCAAGAATCACGGCGTTCCGCGCCGCGATGAAGTGGAGCAGTTGCGCGAAGACTTCGATGGGTTTTGGATTTCCGATCCGGCCGGCGTGATTCACCTCGTCGTTGGCGACGAAGGCTGATCGTTAGGCGGCCCGCGACGTTCCCGGAGGGATGGAAGTTGTTTCGAAAAACAAGTTCTCGAAGGTTGGCTGAAACGCGCCGTCCCGTGTGCTACCAAGCGCAAACTGCGGGCTGATCTCCGTCTGCGACGCACAAAAAATTTCGATTTCGGACCGCCCGCATTTTTCCAATTCCGCGCGCACTGTCCCGGCCGCGAGTTCCGGCGAATTGCAATCCCGGCTGAGATGGCCGAGCACCACCCGCGTAACCTTTCCGGGCAACAACTGTGCAATAACCGCCGCGGCGGCTGCGTTCGAGAGATGGCCATGGCGCGATTGGATGCGCTGTTTTACCGGCCAGGGTCTCTGCGAATCGTTCTGCAAAAGCTTCTCGTCGTGATTCGTCTCAATGACGAGCGTTTGCACCTGGCGCAGCCGCTCGATTGTAAGGCGGGTGGCATGACCGAGATCGGTGATATAGCCGAGCGCGGTCGCGCCCGCGTGGAAGGTGTAACCGACCGGCTCGACCGCATCGTGCGGGACGGAAAAATTTTCTACCGTGATGTCGCAAATCGTAAAGGTCGAACCAGTGCGAAAAATCCGCCAGTTGCGATGCGTCCCTAACGAGCCGTAACGGATCGCTTCCGCGGTTAACGCATTGCAAAAAATCGGGACGTCGAATTTACGGCAGAGCACTTCCAATCCACAGACGTGGTCACCATGTTCGTGAGTTAGGAGAATGCCATCGAGTTCGTCAGGACTGATCCCGCAGCGAGCGAGGCGGAGAACGAGCTGGCGAGCGCTCAAACCGCCATCGACGAGCAGCCGGCAGTGGTCGGTTGCGATCAGCGCGCTGTTGCCTGCGCTGCCGCTGCCGAGCATCGTCAGACTGAACATGTCCGATAATTAGCGAGCCGAACGCCACTGCACAAACGGAAACCGACCAGGTTGCCAATTGAGCGAACAATTTTCGACAGCAGCGTCGGTCTCGGATACGGTTGCGCAAAGATGGACGAAATCGATCTGGCAGGTCTCCGGCGCGAATACGAAACGCATGGTTTGCGCCGGGCCGATCTGCATCACGATCCGATTGAGCAATTTGCGACCTGGTTTTCGACGGCCGTTAACTCCGCGCTGCCGGATGCCAACGCGATCAGCCTCGCCACTGCCACACCCGATGGCAGACCATCGGTTCGCGTTGTTCTCTTGAAGAGTTTCGACCAGCACGGTTTCGTTTTTTTTACCAACTATCAGAGCGGCAAAGGCCGCGAACTGGAGGCCAATCCACAGGCCGCCTTCGTCGTTTACTGGGTGCAATTGGAGCGGCAAATTCGCGTTGCCGGACGGGTAGAGAAAATTTCGCGCGCGGAATCGGAAGCGTATTTTCATTCGCGTCCGAGGGGCAGCCAGCTGGGCGCGTGGGTTTCGCACCAGAGCGAGGTGATCGATGCCCGGCGTATTCTCGAAGCGCGACTGGCGGAAATGACGGAGCGCTACGCCGGGCGCGAGATCGAGCTGCCGCCGCACTGGGGCGGCTATCGGATCGTGCCGGCGACGATCGAGTTCTGGCAGGGCCGCGCCAATCGCCTGCACGATCGCTTTCGATACACGCGCCAAAACGACGATTCCTGGACGCTCGAGCGTCTGGCGCCGTAAATTCGTTAAGCGGTCGCTCGGAGTTCCGGCGTTACCCCAAGGGCAGCGTCGAAATCGGAATCTCTCTTGGCGTCAAAATCCGATCGAAATGCCACCATAACCGTTGAGGGCCTGGTGCCGGCTCGATCCGGCTAAGTTAAGGAGACCTTGGTTCCCCTGAGGCCTAACGATTGCGGGTCGAGCCGGGCTTCCGCTTCGCTTCGCTTCCCCCGCCGAAGACGTCGGAGAAGACCCCAAAAATCTGAACGTCCGGTGAATCGTTGGTCACGCCAAAAAGCGGCGAGACATCGAAACGCATTCGGGCGGTGGGTTTATAGGCAAAGGCGGGGCCTATGACGAAGCTTGATTGCGGATCCCCGCGCGTGTCTTTGACGGTGAAATTTTGTGTATTGCATTTCCACCCCCGCCGTGAAGCGTTCGTGCGGAAGGAACAACGGCATCTGGACGGCTTGCGCGAAACCCCACTCGCGCCCGCGATCGCCGCCGATTTCGTTCTCGAGAAAGGCGTTGAATGCCCAGTCGACACCCTTGACGATTTCCTCCGAAAGCAGCAGCCGAAACTCGTAGGCATTGGGCCGGTCCGCCTGCATCGCGGCTTCCTCTTCCCGCATCATCATTTCCTCTTCATCCGGATCGACGTCTTCTTCATCCATCATCTCCTCTTCCGGGCCTTCCTCATGGAGAATCCTGCCGGTGCCAAACTTGTATTCGGCGAAAAGCGTGGGGTTCAAAGGAATCTTGTCCCAGTCTGCCAGGCCCAGCGGCCTTCGATACTAAAGCTCGCGTTCACCGTTTCATGATTAAAGTGCTCAACCTGATTTTCGACCGCAATGCCGAAACGATAAGGCAGACCGACTTCTATTTCCTGGGTGAAAAGGTTATCCATTGGCCCATGAGGAAACACGTCCCCTTCATAAATCAGGCCAGCGAACACGCCCCAAGCTGGGAGGACATAGGCAGTGGTGACGGCGGAAAAACGGCTGCGGGAAAAAGCGCCGGGCGCGCCGTAAGCACTAGGCAACTCGTCTCCTATGACGATGAGACGCGGCTCTGTCAGTGTGATCGTTGAACTCGTCGAAGCGGACTCCGTCTGTCCTGTCTGATTCGGCGGTGTTTGCGGAGGAAGGCGGGGATTGAGCAAGCACGGTTTGCGCGGCGAGAAACGTCGCGAAAAAGACCCCGGCGCAGAGGCCGAGAATGGAAGTCAGGGCACGGCCAGGAAATGCCAAAACGAGCGGAACTCTTAGTTAACATAAATGTCATTTACCAAAAGCAAGGCGGATGCCAAGAGAAAAATGACAATTTTGTCACTAGATCAGTTCTTTATATTTCATGGGGCTCGGCCACCGTGTTTGGGAATCTGAGTGTGACCAGAGTCCCTCGACCGACCTCGCTCTCCACCGAAACCGAGCCGCCATGCAGATCGGCGATCGATTTCACCAACGCCAAACCCAGGCCGGTGCCCTCGGAGCTGCGCGACGCATCGGCCCGATAAAAGCGATCAAAAATCCGGGGAAGGTGTTCCGCTGCAATTCCGCAGCCGGTGTCCTGCACCGTGATTTCCGCCTTGTCCCGATTGGTCGTGAGGGAAATGGCGATTCTGCCGCCGTCAGGTGTGAAATGCACGGCATTGTCCACCAGATTACTGACGGCCCGTCCGAACAGGACTGGATCCGCATACACTTCGCCTTGGCCAGCGCAGGTGATGGTGAGACGACGTTCTTCCGCGATTGCTTCGTTGTAAGCCGCGATCCGTTCGATGGCCGCGCGCCCGTCGAAATGCGACTGGTTGATTTTGCTCTCGGCAGCTTCGGCGCGAGCGAGAAAGAGCAAATTATCGATGATGCCGGAGAGCCGCTCGCACTCCGCCACGCTTGATTCAATCACCGTCTGATACTCGTTAGGCGTGCGTGGCCGGGCCAGCGCCACTTCGGCTTCGCCGCGGATATTGGCCAGCGGCGTGCGGAGTTCATGCGCCAGGTCGGCCGAAAATTGCGAGAGCCGGGTAAACGAATCTTCGAGTCGGTCCAGCATGTCGTCGAAAGCGACCGCGACCGGCTGCAGCTCGCGCGGCCATTCCGCCGGAAGGACGCGCTCGTGGAGCCGGTTTGGGCCGACGCGCTTCAACGACCGGGTCATCGCCCCCAAGGGCCGCAGACCTCGCTTGGTCACCGTGATCGCGATCATCGCCGAGGCGAAAATTCCGCAGACCAACACCACGGCAACGAGCAAGCCGAATTGCTTTTCAAATTGCTCATCGACGGTGCGATCCTGCGCCACCTGAATCGTGAAGGGCTGCCCGTTTGCTTCGGTCACGACTGAGACTAACGAGAATAATCTCCCGCCGGTTTGATAATCTCTGGGCTGTAAGCTCGGTCAGAGGCGAAGTCTGTTTCGGGGAAAAAAGCTTGACCGGCAGCAAGCGGTTCATTCCCGGCGTCTCGGCCACAATGCGCCGGGTGGAATCGAGCACTCGCACCCAGTAGGACGCCCGCTCTCCCCCGTGTACCGCCTTCAATTCCTGATTGAAAATTCGAGGCCCGTCCGCCGAATTCAAATCTGTGCGGATGGCCAAAACCTTGTCACTGAGAACGGCCTGGTCTTCGGCGTAGGCGTGCCTAACGACGATCCAGTAAAGGACCCCGAGTCCGCAACAGAGCAAGAAGGCCGCAGCCGGCGCGAAAAGGAAAACCAGCTGGGAAGCGATCGACCGTGGTTCAGTCGACTTTGATGACATAACCGGCGCCGCGGACGGTGTGGATCAGCTTCTTCGGGTAAGGGTCATCCATCTTTGCGCGCAAGCGCCGCACCATGACGTCGAGGACATTCGTGCCGGTTTGGAAATCGATTCCCCAGACGTGGCCTTCGATTTCCTTGCGTGAAACCACCGTGCCGGCCGACCGCACCAATAGCGCGAGAAGAAGAAATTCCTTGGCCGTGAGATGGAGCGGTTGGCCGGCCCGGATCGCGCGATTCCGATGCGTATCCAATTCCAGGTCTTCGATTCGCAGTTGATCATCTGGCGACGCGGGACCGCGCCGCAACAATGATCGCACCCGGGCGACGAGCTCCGAGAAGGCGAACGGCTTGACCAGATAATCGTCCGCCCCGAGCTCGAGTCCTTTGACCCGATCCGGGACGCTGTCGCGCGCCGTGAGAAAAAGAATCGGGGTATGCACTCCTTTGCCGCGCAATTCCTCGACCACGGTCCAGCCGTCTTTCTTTGGCAACATGACGTCGATTAAGAAGAGATCGAACTGGGCGGCGAGCGCGAGTTGCAGGCCGGCTTCGCCGTCACGCGCTACCTCTACCACATAGCTTTCTTCCTCGAGTCCCTTGCGGATAAACGCGGCCGTCTTCTTTTCGTCCTCGATGAGCAGGATGCGCATTCAGGAAGGTATAAAGGGTGCGGTGATCGCCTTCAAGCTTCGGAAAATGCCAGATGCCCTTCTTGGGTCACTCGAAGAATTTTTCATGTTGCGGACGCAAATCCAGCTCCAACGTCCAGGCGGTCGAATGCCGGCCTGCGAGATGCCAATAAGCCTCCGCCCGCCGACGAGCTCGCGTTGTGCAGCAAAACGCTGATCGTGCCGAGCTCCGCCCGCACACGCTCCACTGGATCGAAGCCAAAGAAGTTGATGACGTGCTGGTCGAAAGGAGCGTCGTAATTAAATTCGCCGTTCCTGCCCATGATGGTGGCGCGACCTTTGTCGAGCATGCGTGGCACGGTGACGTAGCCGCCGAGGCGACAACGCGGGCTGCGCGGCGGACATTGCCTAAGGTCGGGCGCGGAGATTCTTGCTGAGTTGTTCATGGTAATCGGCCTGGCGGAAACATTAGCATGGTGCCCGCACGCGCCGGAGGCAACGGGTCAGGCAGCTGTCATCCCGATCCCGGGGAGTGCGAAGGGGGACCTCGCATCTGCAAGCTCTGTCTTCTCGTTAGGCGGAGCGAGGTCCATGCAACTGCGAGGTCCTTCGCCGTCTGCGCGGCTCAGGATGACAAATATCTGCCATTCCCAGAGCGATCGTCGGCAAGACAGCACTTAGCTCGCAGTCGCGCGAAGTGCGAAATGACGCTAGAACTTCTCATGTCGAGATTTGTTTCGTTACGCCAGGTTTTGATTTCGCTTTGTTCGATCGCGTCATTTGCCTCGCCTGCGATCGCTCAGGAGCAGGAATTAGCCCCGATCATTTCACCGCCGCCAGCCCTGGCGACGCCTTCGGCCGCCTCCTCGGTTACCCCGGCCCCGTCGGCCGCGCCCGCTCCCACATCCGCTGCGCCCACGCCGGTCCAGTTGACCGATGTTCTTTTCAAGAGCTTGAAGGGGCGCGCGATCGGGCCCGCAGTGATGGGCGGCCGCGTCTCGGACATCGCCATCGACCCACGCAATCCGGCCGTCTTCTATGTCGGACTCGGCACCGGCGGTGTGTTCAAAACGAGCAATAACGGCGTCACCTTCGATCCGATTTTCGACAAACAACCCGTCCTCTCGATCGGCGCGGTGGCGATCGCTCCGTCCGATTCCGATGTCGTTTGGGTTGGCACCGGCGAAGCGAACGATCGCAATTCCTCGGAATGGGGGGACGGCGTCTATCGCTCGACCGATGGCGGCGGGACTTGGACGAATGTTGGCTTAAAGGATAGCCGGTCCATCGCGCGGATCGTGGTGCACCCGGCAAAGCCGGAAATCGCTTACGTGGCCGCGATGGGAAATCTCTGGAAGGACGGCGGCGAGCGCGGCCTCTACAAGACGACGGACGCCGGCAAGACATGGAAGCTCGTCCTGCACGCACCTCCGCCTGACGACGTCCGTACTGGCTGTGGCGACGTCGCGCTCGATCCGTCGAATCCCGAGATCGTTTACGCGGCGCTCTACGCGCGGCAACGCACGCCGTGGTCGTTTGCCTATGGCGTGATCGCAACCAACGGCCAGGATGTCGGCGGCGTTTTTAAGAGCAGCGACGGCGGCGCGACCTGGAAAAAATGTGGAGGCGGTCTGCCCAGCCTGACAGGTCGGATCGGACTCGCCGTTTCCCTGGGCAAACCAAAATTGGTGATGGCGATCGTGCAAAGTGACGAAGGGGGCGCGAGCGACATCAGCGATATTCACAGCCGACGCGGTGGCGTTTTCCGTTCCGAGGATGGCGGAGAGAAATGGACGCGGATGAGCGACATCAATCCGCGCCCGTTTTACTTCAGCCAGATCCGGATCGATCCGGCGAACGATCAGCGCGTCTATGTGCTCGGCATGGCCCTGCTCGTGTCCGATGAAGGCGGGAAGAATTTTCGGGAGGATCTTTCCGAGAAGGTGCATCCGGATTGTCATGCGCTTGCCATTCAGCCGGGCACGACGCCCGCGCCGAAAGCGCCCAAACCAGAAGACAAAAACAAGCCGCCAAAACCGCCGGTCTGCCAGCGGCTCCTCCTCGGAACCGACGGCGGAGTTTATCAAAGCTTCGCGGCGGGCAAGGCGTGGGATCACCTCAATCGTTTTCCGGGCGGCGAATTTTACCGCATTTCGCTCGACGACTCGCAGCCGTTTTACCGGATTGCGGGCGGATTACAGGACAACGAGAGTTTTGTCGGACCGAGCCAAGTGGCGAGCAAAGAAGGTATTCGCAATTCCGATTGGACGCCGCTCGAGGGCGGCGATGGATTTTACGTCGTTTTCGATCCGACCGATCGCGACGTTTTCTACGCCGAAAGCCAGGAAGGTTTCATTCACCGGATCAATCTTCGCACCGGTGAAAAGCGCGATCTGCGCCCGGAAGCCGCGGAAGGCCAGGAACGTTACCGTTTTCACTGGAACGCACCGCTCATCGGCAGCCAACACCAGCAGGGCGTGCTCTACCTCGCGGGCAACCATGTTTTTCGCCTGACGGATAAGGCGGAGCACTACAAAGTCATCAGCGCCGATCTCACCCGCAACGAGCCAGGCAAGATTAACGCGGCCGGGAGCGGCGCGGAAAACTACGGTGTCATCTATTCGTTGGCCGAATCGCCGGTGAAAGCCGGACTTCTCTGGGCTGGAACGGACGACGGGCGGCTCTGGCTGACCCAAAACGAGGGCGGCAACTGGACTGAAGTGACCGAGAAACTGCCCGAACCGGTGCGAGGACAATGGATCGTGCGGATCGAGCCGGGCGCGAAAGATCCGAAGGTAGCTTATGTCGTGACCAACGCCTACCGGAAGGGCGACGATCGGCCCTTCATTCTGCGCACCGCCGACATGGGCCAGACCTGGCACAGCGTGGTCGGCCAAGGCATTCCCTCAAACGATCCAGTGGAAGTAGTGCGTGAGGATCCGGTCAACTCCAACCTGCTTTATGCCGGCACGCATTTTGGCTTGTTCGCTTCCTTTGATGGCGGCGGCCACTGGTTGCGAGTGGGCGACTTGCCCAACGTTCGGGTGGACGATCTTCAAATTCATCGACGCACGGCCGACCTCGTCATCGCCACGCACGGGCGGAGCATCGACATTCTCGACGACATTCGGCCCTTCCGAGAGTTGACACCCGAGGTAATGGCTAAACCCGCACATCTCTTTACGATCGCGCCGGCGCGCGGATTTTACCTTCTCTCTGGCTTCGCCGATTGGAACGGGAAAGGGACGTTTCGCGGAGAAAATCCGCCGGAGGGCGCTTTGCTGACCTTTTGGGTAAAGGATTTTACCGGCGATGAAGTGAAGATCGCGATCACGAATTCCGCGGGCCAGCCGGTCGCGAATCTAAAGGCCGCAGGTGCGCCAGGCTTGGGCCGGGTAAACTGGGATCTTCGCCCGACCGAGGATGTGCGGACTAAATACGGTGGCGACGACCCGAAGAAATTTGTAGCCAGCGGCGAATACACGGCGGAGATGAGCTACGGGAAGGAGAAGATGAAGCAAACTTTCCGGGTCGAAATTGCCGAGGGAATCATCACTCGTTAGAGACACGACCTCCGCGTCGCCAGCGTCGATTTTCCGTCTTTGCCTGTATCCGGCAACGTCGGACTTGGTATTGCTTACGCTGGCCCGGTCAGAAGGAACCTCCCCAAGGCGGTCGGGACTGAGCCGCGAAGTCATCGCCGAGCATCATTGGCTGGGACATCTCGGCGCGCCACGGACCTTGCTCGCCGAACGACTTAATTTTCGCGTAAATGAGAAATTCTGCTGCGGATTTGGAAAGATATGTTATCCTGAGCGCCCTATGGCCATCCTAAAAAAGAACGCTTTTTCACGCCGAGTGCCGGATCTCGTTACCGAAGAGCTGGTTGCGGTCCTTTCCCGACGGACTTCGTTCGAGTTTAAACAGCTCTTCGAGATCCTCCATGAAAACCTCCGGGCGAGAAATGCGGCGAGCGGCGGCGAAGAAATGCTGCGCCTGCGTGCCTACGAAAAACTGCAGAACCTGGTGGCGCGCGGGATGGTCAGGAAAACGGGCAAGAAATACAAGGGTTTGCCTTCGGCATTGGCCAAAGCTCTGCTTCCGCCCAATGGACACATCCCGACAGCGGCCGCGCGATAGCGTCGCGGGCGGTTGACTGGCCGCGCGGCGAACGACATGATCCGCGAGTACATTCCGGTCCTTCTCCAGGCGATCGTGGCCATCGGTTTCGCGGCCGGGGCTCTGATCGTGAGCGTGTTGCTTGGGAAGTCGGGTTTGCGTACCCGGACGAAAGATTCCGCCTACGAGTGCGGCATGGTGGCACAAGGCGAAGCGCAGCCGCGCTTCAGCGTCAAGTTCTACCTTGTAGCGATGCTCTTCATCCTCTTCGACTTGGAGATAGTCTTTATGTATCCATGGGCGGTGGTTTATCGCGAAGCCATCGCGCACAGCCACGTCATTCTCTGGAGCATGCTAAGCTTTGTTTCGATTCTGATGGTCGGTTATGTCTACGCGCTGAAAAAAGGCGCGCTCGACTGGAAAAAATAGCGACGCCCGGTCGCTCCCGCGTGATTCAGGAGGATGCCTGGACGGATTGGACGGCGTCGCCGATTCTTGCTTGCGTCACCATCGAGCAACGCCTAATAGCTATCCTCTCATGGTTCATCACATTGGACTCTACAAATTGAAGCCGGGCGTGACGCCGGAAGAGAGCGAGGAAATGATGATGAACGCACGGATGCAGCTCCTCAAGATCGACGAGGTGTTGAGCATCAAGTGCGGGAAGCGGGTCGATCCGAAGGCACCCTGGCCATTTTTCATCGCAATCGATTTCGAGTCGATGGACAAGCAGGCGATTTTTCGCGAGGACCCGATCTACATCAAGTTTGTCGAGGAAGTGATCAAGCCAAAGACGTCCGAATATCTTGCACTGGATTATGAGATGGATCCCGGCAGGGACGCTAGTCTTTCGTGAGAGCGCGAATCGAGGGACGGGCGCCTGTGCACGGCGTCTTTTGAAGTTACGCGGCCCCGCGGAGGCGGCGCTTTTCTTGCTTCTCGTTTGAGATCCGTCCTGGGTTCCGCCTTTTTACTATGCAACTCGCCTATCTTTATTCCCGCTATCCTGTCATTTCGCAGACCTTCTGCGACATGGAGATGTTGGAACTGGAACGGCGCGGTTACGACCTGCTGATTGGCGCGGTGCATCCGCCGCTCACCAGTTTGCGGCATGAACATATCGGCCGCTTTCGTTCCCCAGTCCATTATGCGCCACCCGCATCGGTAATGGCTCTCTGGGAGGAGAAGGCCCGGGCGTCCGAGCGCTGGCCGAAGGCTCTGATTAAGCGGCACGAACGCAAATACGGCGCAGGCCTTCAAGGCAGCGTTGCGGGCGCGAAACGCCTTCTATTTCGCCGACTTTTTCACGCGGCATGGGGTCCGCCACTTTCACGTTCATTTCGCGAACCGCGCCGCGCACACGGCGCTTTTCGTGAAGGAGATCTCGGGCATCCCGTTCAGCATCACGGCCCACGGGCAGGATTTCATGTCCGATCTCGGACAGGATGATCTCCTCCGGGAAATCTGCCAGGCAGCGGAATTCGTGGCGGTCGAGACGGACTACAGCCGCGGCCTGTTGCGGGAGCGCTGTCCCGACGCGGCGGAAAAAATCCATCGCGTCTACAACGGCCTCGACCTGGCGAATCTGCCTGCGCCTCCGCAGGGAGAACGACCGCCGGGTCCGACCACCATTCTCAGTGTGGGCCGACTGGTCTCATTCAAAGGCTTCGAGTTCCTGCTTGAGGCCTGCGCGGAACTGGATCGACGGAACTTCGATTTTCGTTGCCAGATTGTTGGTGACGGTCCGCTCCGCGAGAAGCTCGACACAATGATAACGGATCTCAAGCTTCGGCGCCGGGTCGAGCTTTGTGGCTCACTCTCGCAAGAGGATGTCTTTTCGAAGTTGCGCAGCTGCGATATTTTCGCCTTGGCGAGCGTGGTCGACACAGCGGGCGCGAGCGATGTCTTCCCAACCGTGATCATGGAGGCGATGGCTTGCGCGAAACCCGTTGTCTCGACCACGCTGGCTGGCATCCCGGAATCCGTCGTCGACGGCGTGACTGGGTTGCTGGTCCCTCCGGCGGATTGGGAAGCTCTGGCTGACGCACTGGATAAGTTGGTCCGCGATCGTGGGTTGCGAGCGCGATTCGGCGAGGCCGGAAGAGCGCGCATGACGAGCGAATTCGACGTCGTGAAAACGGTGGAACCTCTTCACCAGCTCTTCACCTCTTGCCTCTCGACTTCACCCGTGCCGCAGGCAGTCCGCGCGCCGGTCCCAGGCGTGAAGCGAGCGGCATATCTAATCGATCGCTGGCCGGACCCGGATCTTCCCCTTCTCGAAATGGAGTTGCGCGCGCTGCGGCGAAACAAAGTGCCGCACGTGGCGTTGGTCGTACATCCTCCGATCGCTTCGGAGCTGACCGACCGGACGAACGATCTCGTCATGCAATTCGAATATCTGCCGGATGCAATGGTGATCGAGGGAGAGTGGCAAGCCAGCACGACCCTTGTCTGGGAATTGGAAACGCTGCGCGCGAACCAAAAGCATCGTCCGCCATCGGATCTGTTCTTAGAGCAGATTCGTTGGGCTCTGAGCTTACGAAGATTGCTCCGGCAATGCCATATCGGGCACGTGCATGCGACCAGCTCCCGCACATTGTTAGGCGCACTCCTCTTGAAGAAGCTTCTCGGATTGAGCGTCAGCGCCGCGATTGAGGCAAACCCGGTTCTCTCAGAGCAGGTGATTCTGGAGGCGCTGGACCAGTGTGTCGGCGGGCGAAGCAATAACCGCGAATTGCTGGCCCGCCGCGGAAGCGGTTTTCTCTATGATGAGACTCTCGACAGACCGTCGGTGAACGACATCGGACCTTGGTTGACCAGGAAGGCAAAGGTCGAGTGGACCGGTGCCCGTCCTTTCTGGCAGGAATGGTCCCAACGGCTCACCGGCTGGACGCGCCCTGCATGAACAAAAAGGCGATTCTCCTCGCCGGCGGCGCCGGGACCCGGCTCTATCCGCTCACCAAGATCGTCTGCAAGCAACTGCTGCCGGTCTACGACAAGCCGATGATTTGTTACCCGCTCGCGACGCTCATGCTCGGCGGTTTGCGCGAGATCCTCGTCATCTCCACGCCGAAGGATGTCCCGATGTTGCGCGACTTTCTTGGCGACGGCTCCCGTCTTGGGATTCGCCTCGAGTATGCGGAGCAACCCGAGCCGAAGGGGATCGCGCAAGCATTCCTGATCGGCGCGGATTTCGTCGGCGATCACGGGGCGGTATTGATACTCGGTGACAACATTTTTTACGGGAAACTCGACTTTTTTCGCAGTGCGCTCGCGATCGAAAGCGGTGCCTGCATTTTCGGCTATCAGGTGCGCGATCCGGAGCGCTACGGTGTGGTCGAGTTCGGCCCGGACGGACGCGCCATCAGCCTGGAGGAAAAACCGAAGAAGCCGAAGAGCCAATACGCGGTTCCGGGGCTTTACGTCTACGACCAGCAGGTCGTCGAATACTGCAAGAGCCTGCGGCCGTCGGCGCGCGGAGAACTGGAAATCACCGATCTGAATCTGATCTACCTGCGCCAAAACTCGCTTCACGTCCGTCTGTTGGGCCGCGGGATGGCGTGGCTGGATACTGGCACGCAGACAAGTCTTCTCGAGGCCGCCAACTACATCGCGACGATCGAACACCGGCAAGGATTGAAGGTGGCCTGTCTCGAAGAAGTCGCTTTACGAATGGGATTTATCGATCAGCAGCAGATTGAGCATCTGATCGACGGCCTGCACAAAGGCGAATACCGCTCGTATCTCGAGCTCGTCTGCGCCGAAGGCGCCGCCCCGATTCATCCCGAGCCGCGATCTTAAGAGATCCGTGGGTTGCGAAGAAAAGCTGTAGACAGCTGTGCCGCTGTTATGGTAATTCTAAAACCTACAAACAAATCTGGCATCGCTGATGCTGTATTTGGATTATCCCATGCATCTAAAAACTCAGCCCGCTGTCGGCCGGTTGCGCGTCCTCGCGTTCGGCCACCGGTTCTGATCTTGCCGAATTTTTGAGAGATCTGAGGCAAATGAAATTCACGCCGATCAATTCAAAGATTGACGGGAACCCTTTCACACCCGGCAGCTGTCGCCTCGCTCTGAAAGGGCGCCGAAACCGCCCAGAGCAGGGCGAGCAAGGGACGACATTGGTTGAGGTCGCTGTCGCAGGCGCAATTCTGGCCGTCGGTTTGGCGGGGCTGTATGCACTCCTCGGGACCACCACAAACGAGGTAAAGCGCGGCCACACGGCTTCCGGCGCGCAGGAGAATACGGTCGCGCGACTCGATCAAATGAGAAATTTGACGTGGGCCAGCATTACAAACGCAGCCACGGTGGCCACGGTGCTCGGCACCTCAACCGCATCGGATAGTGCATCGACCATTTCTCGGGAAGTGATTGCTGTCTCCCCTGCCGCTGTCCCCCAAACTTCGCCGCTGCCATCACCGACTCCCTTACCGACGGCAACGCCAGGTCCCGGGTTTTCTGTAATCAAGACAGGCGCCTCGGTGAGTATCAGTCCCTCGCCCTACCCCAGTCTCGTCGCGGAAAAGCTGGTGAACGTCACCGTAACGACCGAGTGGAGAACGGCTGGCGCCAGTCATCAACGACAGTTATCGAGTCTCATCAGTCAATGGGGAAGCACTCCTTCGAAACCTGTCCCTTCGGCGACGCCTTCCCCCACTCCATGAAACTCAACGAATCGATCTCAAGTTCGAGAAGGGCGGGAGGGATGACCTTGGTGGAGCTGATGATCGCCTTAGGGATTGTCGGATTCGTGCTTTTGGTTTGCTACAGTTCTTCCATCGGGCTGCAACGTGGTTTTGGATACAGCAGCGCGTGGACAGAAGCGCGGGTCAATCAAGAGCGGGTGCTCGATTCTTTGGCGCTCGACCTTCGCAACGCTACGAAAATCGACTTCACCCTTCCCCTTCCGGTCATCGTCACATTGACCGTCCCCCGCCGCTACAGTTCGTATTATCGAAACACTGGGAGCCCCTCGGTGACGTTCAGCGCAGCAGCGGGCGACCCTACGTATGCGGCGAATCCCGTCAAGCTACCCTCCCCAACCCCTAATCCAATTTTGCCGAAGATAACATTTAGCGAGACAATCAGCGTCACGTACCTCTTCTCAGCCGATGGAAGAACGATTTCGCGCAAAGTCGAGTGGACAGGCGGCCCCGTCGGCGGTGCCTCCCGGAACGTGGCCACTTTCCCTAATGGTTCGACTATAACATTCATCCCCAATTCCCCGGCGACCATTACAAACACCTCGAATGTCACTATGATTACAGCAAGAATTCAAACAAGGCCAGATCCAGCCTACCTTAATCCTGCTTCTAGTAGCACATCGACGCTGGAGAACGCAGTGTTTCTAAGAGCGCTTTCGATTAAATAAGTAACCTGAAGGACAGACATATGAACCAAAATAAGCCATCCAAAACTGAAAACGCATCCGCCCTCATCGCGGTGATAATAACAATCGCGGTCCTGTCACTGCTGGCCGGCGCATTCGTTTCCAACGTCAACAACCGGCGCATGACTCTTAGTCAGGGGTCAACCTGGCAGGAAGCCCTGGTCGCGGCTGAAGCAGGCGCCCATCAAGGAATCGCGCAACTTGAGCAGGGTGTGTTTCAGAACTCTCTCCCGGCATCAACCTCCTCCAACACCGTGACGCTAAGCCATAGCGGAGAAGGGTCGACGACCGTTAACGCAAACTACTCGTTGACGCGCATCTATTACACCGTCAATGGAATCCCCTCCCCAGGAGCCCCATATTACCGGATCGTCTCAACCGGGACGGTAGGGCTACCGGGAAGCAAATCTCTCAGCATGGATAGCCGTGACTCTGTTTTGCGGAAGCTCAACCTGCGGACTAGTGCTCGAACAGCGACCAGGACCGTGGAAGCCTGGCTCGCGCCGAGTTTATAGCAGCACCGGTAGTATGGGTCTCAGAACCGATCAAGCCATTAGTCTCAATAACCACAACATTTTTATCGATTCATTCGACTCAACCATCCTGGGTCGGTCGTATGGTGGTGTTCTCCCAGGCCAACCATATCCCGCCGGCAATCAGAACACTGGCATGGGACATTACAATGTTGCACCCTATAACTTTCTGGCTGCGAATATTTCCACGAATTCCAATGCCATTTCGGGAGGCAATGCCTACATTTACGGCGATGCCTACACAAATGGCGGAACCCTGCAGACAGTCGTTGGGACAGGAAATCTCCAGGGTCAACTTTACGACGATTACTATGAGCCGATGCCGCCCGTTTATGCTCCAACATGGAATGTGTCTTCCCAGGGCCAAATTAAAACGACCACAACACTTACGGGAGGCACCTCTGCTAGCCCTGCTCAATACATCGTGAGTTCGATAAGCCTTTCAGGCCAAAAGACAGTTGACGTTCGATTTCGGAAAGACCGGGGCTAATCCAGATCCCACCAAGAAATATGTTGAGATATATGTTACCGGTGACGTCAGTACGAAGGGAGGCGGCAGCCAAACGGATGGCTCGATCGTGATTGTAAATGGCGTTAATGTTAAGATGTATGTCGGAGGCAACATGGATGTGGGCGGTAATGGACTTGTTAATAACAACGGTAACGCGGCATCCTTGTCGATTTACGGAATCACTCCGCCGACTGGAGTTTCCCGAAGCTTTAGCCTGGGCGGAAGTGCGACCTTTTATGGAACGGTTTACGCGCCGGGGTTCGATTTGGTACTAAACGGCGGGGGGAACGGCGGGCAGTTCGTGGGAAGCCTCGCGGGGAAGACAGCTTCTCTCAAAGGCAACGTGCAAATCCGCTACGATGAGTCGCTTGGACTAGCGGCGCAAAAGATGCTTACGAGTTTTAAGATTGCTGCTTGGTTCGAAGATTCATCCAAGAACGCATTGCTCAAATGACGAGATCATAGCTACTGCCGCTAAGCGCACCGATTAGCTCGACGGAGGGCTGGGCCTCAGCATGGGTGTTGGCTTGGGTAGCATGGGGGTGGGCTTGGGTTTGGGCGTCCCGGCCGGCGCTAACACCGGCGTCGGTCTGGTCGGACCCTTCAGGGAGGAAGCCGTCGGCGAAGGCGTGGCGTGCGCTTTCATGAAAGCCTCTTCTTGTCGCTTCTTTAACTCGAGCGCTTCCTTTTTTTCATGCTGCTTCTGCCAGAAGAAAAGGCCGCCAAGCCCGAGCACGATGATCGCTATTATGATGTTCTTTATCATCCCGGTAGAGAAATAACAAACGCCACCCTACGTGGGTTTGGTCGTCCTTCAATCTACATCGCGTTGTCCTACGAAGTTCTCCTCTCGTTAGCCGCTGACCCTTTTACTTGGACGAATCGCTCGATTCCCTCCGATAGCGGCCGGGCAACTAAATCTCAATGCTCTGCGGCACGCAACTTTCTTCTCTAACCTAGTATTTCTTGTTGTTCTATTATTTCTAATATCCTATGCTGAGATTGTTCGGATCACCAAAGAGGCCACGCTAAAACAAAGATATATGCAAACAACTCCAGACGGGCCAGCCCAACAGTCGGTGGACATCGGGTTCGCGCTGCGCATAAAGAGTCTGGCCCCAACCCAACGCAAGGCTTTCTTTGCTCATTTGAAAGGAGCCCAGCAGGTTCACTTTGCCAATACGATAGCGGAGCCTGGCAAATCAAAGGTCACCAGCATTCATCCTCCGGGAGCGGGTGGCGTTCAGTCCAGACACGCTGTCGCTTTATATCGGGACGAGGCTTCCCGGCTGCAGCGACGCTTGAGAAAATTAGTCGGCAGGCTTGCCGTCAGTGGGACGATCAATCGAGCGGACTTGTAAGATTGATTTCCTTCTCCGGCGAAACCGTCAGCATGACTGGCGTAACGAATCCGCCTTGTGACGAAACACTCAGCCTGGCGGGTTGATAGTAACTACAAAGTCGTCAACAGGTTTGGGGATAACCAGGTAGGCGGAGCGATTACGGCTCCTCCCGCCGCAAATGCGCTACGTCGGCCAGCAAGCGCGTGACGGCGTCGGCGTCGGTCGCGTCGTAGTAGCCACGGATAGTTCCACTACGATCCACCAGAACCATTCGAGTGCTGTGAATCGGACCGGCGGCCTCTCCCTCTTCCGCCGCGAGCTTGAACCCATCTCGCGACAACCGATAGATTGTATCTTTGTCTCCGGTCAGGAAGTACCAGCGGCCCGGCTGCGCATCGAGCTTGGCAGCATAATTTCGCAACACCGCCGGCGTGTCATGTTGCGGATCGACACTGAACGAGACTAGCTTGACATCGGTGTCCCGGAGTGGCTTTTGCAGTTCGCCCATCCGGCTGCTAATCATCGGGCAGGGACCGGGACAGGTGCTGTAAACGAAATCCGCGATCCAGATTTTCCCGAGCAACTGCGGCGAACCGAAGGGCGCTCCATTTTGATCGATGAGTTGAAACGACGGGACGAGCCCATCTTTCGGGAGCGCGTGGCTCGCGAGACGCGAGACTTGGGCTTGGCGGAGAAAAAAGAGAACGGCTGCAGTCAGCAGCGGAATGAGGACGAGCGTGGCTTTCCACGCCAGGGCGCTCCAGGATGAGGGCGCTTTGGTGGGCGCGAGCGTGGAAGCGTGGCTCATCGTTTGGTCAGGACCAGCGCGCCGAGGAGGAGCGGGAGATAAATGATTGATCCGAGAAATAATTGTCGCGCGGTCGGCAGGCTGCGCTTGGTCTGAAAGCGAAACGCGAGGCCGAGGAAAAGTCCGCCTAACGAAAGCGCGATCGGCAAATAAAGCAGCGAGACCATTCCAAACCAAACCGGGGTCACGCTCGCAACGAGCAACAGCACGGTGAAGAAAATGCTCTGCCGGCCAGTTCGCGCGCCTTCCCAGTCACGACCCGAGAGCATGACAAAGCCGGCCCGCGCATAATCCTCGCGATACACCCAGCCGATGGCGAAAAAATGCGGCAACTGCCAGAAAAAGAGAATCGCGAAGAGCGTCCAGGCCGGAAGGGCGAGATCGTCTGCGTGCCGCCGCCCATCCGATCAACGGTGGCAACGCGCCGGGGATCGCACCGACCAGCGTGTTTGCTGTGCTGATTCGCTTGAGCGGCGTGTAAGCAAAGAGGTAAATGCCGATCGTCGCAGCGGCCAAAGTGGCGCTGATGAAATTGACGGCGACGGCGAGATAAATCACACCGCCGACACTCAACGCTGTGCCGACAATCAATCCTTCGCGCGGAAGCATCCGACCCGACGGAATCGGGCGCATCTGGGTTCGCACCATAATCGCGTCGAACTTGTGTTCCCACCATTGATTGAGTGCCGCGGCGCCCGCGGCCGCGAGAGCTGTCCCGAGGACCGCGTGCATGAGGGCCACAAAATCCATCGCACCCTGCCAGCCAGCGTAAAAGCCGACCGCCGTCGTGACGAGGACGAGGAACGTCAGGCGCGCTTTCACCAATTGGGCGAGGTCTGCCATCGTCCAGCTTCGTTCGAGCGGGACGGCAGGTGGTTCGATGACAGCCGTCTTCATGTCGCGCTCGCCTCCGCGAGATTTGACGTTGGAACGGCCGGCCGAGGCTTCCGCTATCACATGCCGGAGACGCAGAAACGTCGCAGAAATGACAATTGCCACGGCGAAAGTAATGGCCCCGACCGCCACGTGCGCGGTGGCGATATCGGCCGCCTTGTTGCTCCAAATTGTCCAGCCGCCGAGAGCGATCTGCAGAATCACCAGTCCGAGCCAGAGATTGGTCAGATTGCGCAAAAAAGATATCACGGTTTTCTCACGCCTAATTAGAAGCCAAAATACCGCGATCGCCAGACCGATGAGCGCCGCCAGGAAACGGTGCGCCATTTGCAGCCAGATCTGTCCGGCCGACACATCGGAAAGGGCTTGGGCATCGCGCGCCTGATTGATCCGGGCGATTGTGGCAGAATCAGTGGCCGGAACGAGCTGCCCGTAAGCCAGCGGGAAATCCAGGATCGCGAGATCGCGATGCTGATGGCGCATCGTCGCACCGAGGGCGAGCTGTCCATAGATCAGGCCGGAAATGACGAGCGCGAGAATTGCCAGTGGTCGCCGCGGGACTGCGCCGCCGAAGCGCGAGAGCCGGCGCCAGATCGGCGAGGTGGCAAGCGCGATGATCACGAGCAAGGCAAGAAACGCCTGGGCCAGGCAAGCGTGAAAGATCCCGATCTGATCCTTGAGCAATGTTACCCGCAATCCGCCGAGGATGCCCTGGAGGACGACCGCGCCTAACGAGGCCCAGCCGAGGATCTTGATCCAGCGCTCCGCTTTCGAAAACGCAAGCCAGATCGCCAGAATGATGGTCAAAAATCCGATGACCGAAGCGATCAAGCGGTGGGTGTGCTCGAAGAAAATTCCGCCGACCCATTTCGAGACGGGAAAGAAAAACATGTTGTAACCGAAGGTCGTCGGCCAATCGGGCACGGCGAGACCGACCCCTTTGCTCGTCACCATCCCGCCGCTGCAGATGAGCAGGAGCGTCGCGCCCGCGGTGAACCAGGCAAAGCGATGGAGGAACGGATTCGTTTCGGCGGCGGGCGTGCGCATCGGTTTGCGGGCTGATTCCGGCGCGACGCCGGTCCCCTTTCTTATCCGCCGCCCGGGTTGGTTGTCTTCGGAGCGCCCGGCGGCGGCACGGTGCCGGGCGTTGGCCCGACCGGCGGTTCGCCCGGGGGACGGCTGCGGCGCGGGCGGCGCGCTTTGGTTGCCGGAAAGTTCGACCCGTTCCTTCAGCCAGGCTTGATAATCATCGGGCGTATCGACTACCAACGTTCCCTTCATCGCGTAGTGGCCGAGGCCGCAAAGCTGGCCGCAGACCACTTCGAAGGTGCCGGTCTTGATCGGCCTGAACCACATCGGGATGACCTGCCCGGGAATGGCATCCTGCGCGATCCGCATATCGGGTAGGCAAAAGTTGTGGATCACATCCTTCGATGACACGTCGATGATCACATTGCGATCGACCGGCACGTGCAGTTCACCCAAGACAACGAGGTCGTCCTTGGCCGCGGGGTCGGAGCTGTCCAGCCCGATCGCGTTCGAGTTGCTGACCAGCGCGAGCTCGCGGCGGCCGAAGACACCATCGGGTCCCGGGAGATGAAAGTTCCAGTTAAATTGCTGCCCAATCGCGTGGACCAGGATCGCGTCTTTGTTCTCCGGGAACGCATTGACCCGCTTCGCCCAGAGCGGAATGGCGAAACCGATCAGGAGAACGGCCTCGATCAGAACGACCGCAAATTCCAAGTGAGTCGAGATGCCGCTGGTCACACCCTCATGATTCGCCACCGGGTTGCGGCTTTTGTGAAAACGCCAGAGAACGAAAATGAAAAAGGCCGACCATCCGAGAAAGAGCGCGCCCATGAACCAATGACAGAACTCGATGATGTGATCGATCTGGTAGCCATGCTCGGAAGCATTCGGCGGCAAGCCGATCAGTTCGTTGATCAAGGCGAGACTAGTCATATTTCTCGAGGTCTTCGTCGATCAATTGCTCATGCGGCTCAAGCGGGATGTTCGCGTGGCGCCAGAGGTGCACACCGAAAGCGCTCACTCCGCCAAGCACCGACATGACCGCGCCGATCATGACCCAGATCGCGACGGCCATGTGCGCAGTTGATTTGGAATCCTTCGCGCCCATGCAAGTGGCGCAGGCCAGCGCCTGGCCGGTGGGCGAGGCGAGCAGGAGCGCCAGCAGGAGGATTAGTTTTGATTTCATCAGATCAAGCGGAGCCGCTTCATCTTGCGCCAGAACCAGCAGCCGTAAATGATCAGCGCGACCGCGGCGGCGAACGAGCAAATCGCGCCCGACGGTGTAAGCGGTGGTCGCCCCCATGCTGTTGATCCAGAGGCACCAGACGCCGATCCCGAACGCGAGCAGCGTCGAGAAGGTAATGAAAACGATGTGGAAACCTTTGAGCGACATTTAATGAACGATCGGGTCGTACCAGGCGAGATAGGTAAGCCAGAAAAGACCGAAGACGAAAATCGCGGTGAAAATCAGAATCCGATAGATCAACTTTTTCTCCGCCGACAAGGTGCATGAAAATGTAGGCGACAAGTCCGGCCTTGAAAGTCGCCACGAGCATGCGCGACCGCCACGTTCGCCTTCTGCGAACCGAAATTGACGTAGGAAAGGAAAACCGTCAGCGCGGTGAAAACAAGCAAGGTCGCGCCGACCAAGAGGTAACCGCGAACGTGTTTGCTGACGTTCGTGCGCGTAATGCTCCGTCTCGTGCTCGGCCGGCCGGTGCGTCGGGCGGGTTATTCATCGTTTAGAGCAGGTAAAAGAGCGGAAAAACGAAGATCCAAACCAGATCAACAAAGTGCCAGAACAACCCCGCGACCTCAACTCGATTCGCGAGATGCTCCGGATTCTGGCGATACAATTTCGACCCGACCGGCAGCCAGAAATAAATGAAGACGATCACCCCGCCGAGGACGTGCAGGCCGTGCAGCCCGGTGATCGTGAAGTAAGTCGCGAAATAAGTGCTGTGCGTCGGCAGAAACATCGTCGCGCGGTCCACATCGGCCTTCTCGATGTGCGCGATCTTTTCCGTCGGCGGCACATAAAGGAAATGCGGTCGATCCATCTTCGGGTTGGTCGGATCGGTGTAGATCGGGTCGAGCGCGATTTCGTATTCCTTGATCTTGGGATCGTGCAAGCGCCTCGTGATTGTGCAGATGCCCGGTGATCTCGACCCGCGGCGGCAGACCTTCGGAAAGCAGATGCTTGTTCCCGAGATAAGGCTTCGTACTTCTCCAGCGCACTCGGCTTAATGAACGCGCCGAAGTGATCGAACTTTTGCGGCCATTCGTAGGCCAGTTTGACCACGAGGAAGATCACGCCGCAGAGGATCGTGATCCCCATGTAAATCTTGTAGCGGGCGAACTGCCGCATCTTCAGCGAGGCCCACGCCAGCACCACCGTGACCGACGAGGCGATCAGGATCGCGGTGTTCATCGTGCCGACCGGGACGTTGAGCAGGCCGTGCGGCCAGTAGCCCGGCTCGGCATCGAGCCGGAGGAAAATGTAGGCGGAAAAGAGACCGCCGAAGAGCATCACTTCGGAGGCGAGGAAGAGCCAGATGCCGACCTTGGCGTTCCAAAGACCGGTATCGGGCCGGGCGGTGACGGTGTAGGGAATTTCCATTCGTGAAATCGTTAGGCGTGAGGCATGCGGGCGCCTAGTGGCTGAGCGACATGGTCGGTTCGTGCGGCGCGCGTTCGTTAGGCTGGACCGGCTCGGTTTGCATCGTGTAATCCTTCTCCCGGCCCGGCAGGCTGTATTCGTACGGTCCGCGATAGACCACCGGCGCGACGGTGAAATTGCCGTGCGGCGGCGGGGAAGGCGCGGTCCATTCCAGGGTGGTCGCTTCCCACGGATTGATCGCCGACCTTTTCGCCGTGCCGGATGCTCCAGAAGAAATTGATGATGAACGGAATTTGGGCCAGGCCCATCACCCAGGCGGCGATCGAGATCGGCAGTGTTCCAATGGAAACCGCTCAGGCCCCACACCTTCGCCGAGGCGAGAGTCCAGCCCTCGCCGCCATCGTACCAGCGGCGATGCATCCCGAGCATGCCCTGCAGGAACATCGGCAGGAAAATCACGTTCATGCAGATGAGCGAGGGCCAAAAATGCACCTTGCCCCAGAACTCGCTCATCTTGCGCCCGGTCGCTTTCGGGAACCAATAATAGATGCCGGCGAAGACCGCGAAGATCGTTCCCGGCGCGACGATGTAATGGAAATGCGCGATCACGTAATAGGTGTCGTGCAGGTAAAGATCGGCGGTGTTGAAGGCCAGCGGGATCCCCGTCAGGCCGCCGATGCCGAACATCGGCAGGAACGCGGTCGCGAAGAGCATCGGCACGGTAAAGCGAATCGATCCGCCCCAGAGCGAGATGAAAAACGCGCTCAGAATGATGACCGACGGAATCGAGATGATCATCGTCGTCGTCTGGAAAAACGCGCTCACCGCCGTGCCCATGCCGGTCAGACACATGTGATGCGCCCAGACGATGAAGGAGAGAAATCCGAGAACCAGCGCGGCGAAGACGAGCGACTTGTAACCCCAGAGCGGCTTGCGCGTGTTGTTCGCGATGATCTCCGCGACGATGCCCATGGCCGGCAGAATCAGCACGTAAACTTCCGGATGCCCGAGGAACCAAAAGAGATGCTGCCAGAGCAGCGGGCTGCCGCCGCCGCTGATTGAAACCGGCGCGCCGTTGACCACCAGGCCGGTCGGCAGGAAGAAGCTCGTCCCCGCCACCCGATCCATCAGCTGCATGACGATCGCCGACTCGAGCGGCGGAAAGGCCAGCAGCAGCAGAAACGCGGTCACGAACTGCGCCCAGACGAAAAACGGCAGCCGCATCCAGGTCATTCCCTTGGCGCGGAGCTGAATGATCGTGGCGATAAAATTGACCGCGCCGAGCAGCGACGAGGTGATCAGCAGGATGAACCCGATCAGCCAGAGCGTCTGGCCGTTGAAAATCAGATCGTAGGTCGGCCCCTTGTCGGCGATATCGGACAGCGGCGTGTAGGAAGTCCAGCCGCCCTTGGCCGCGCCGCCGGGGATGAAGAAGCTGATCAGCATGATGATGCCGCCGACGAAAAACGCCTGGTAACTCGCCATGTTGATCTTCGGGAAGGTCATGTCCGGCGCGCCGATCTGGAGCGGCACGACGAAATTGCCGAAGGCCGCGAAAGCCATCGGCACGATCCCGAGGAAGATCATGATCGTGCCGTGCATCGCGCCTAACGAGTTGTAAAACTCCGGCGTCATCACCCCGTTCGGCATGCTCCCAGGGCCGAGCATGCGCTCGAGGAGGTTGCCGATCACCGGCAGCGCCTTGCCCGGGATAGGCCAGCTGCCAGCGCATCAACATCATCAGGCAAAAGCCGAAGAACAGGAAGATCAGCCCGGTGATGCCGTACTGGATGCCGATCACCTTGTGATCGGTCGAGAAGATGTATTTTTTCCAGAATGGCAGTTCGTGGTGATCGTGCGCGTCCTGCTGATGCGGGTCGTGCGCCGGAGTGCGAGACGGAAGAGGAAGCGTCCATAAATGGGAATCTGACACTCAGTATTGGGCGAAACTTTTCAAGAGGAAAGCCCCAAAAACTGATTTCCTGCCCGCCCGCTGCGTCCCGGGCGCGGCGCCGCGGAGGGAATCGGTCGAGGGCAGGAAGCAGCAGGAAGATTTTTTGCGCTCGCAAAGACGCAGCCCGTTTTGCGATTTCGGCAGCGATGAAATGGATCCTCTACGTCGTCGTTTTCATCGCGCTCGTGATCGGAGTGACGTTTCTGATCGGCTATGCCTTGCCGGCCCGGACGACGATCTCGCGGTCGATCAACCTGCAACAGACGCCGGAAGCTGTCTTCGCTGTTCTCGCCGATGTGCGGCGGATGGCGGAGTGGAATCGTAACACCGAGAAAGTGGAAATGCTGCCGTCCGTCGGAGGCAAGGAGGCGACCAAGCAGTCGTTCAAAGGCGGAATGGTGATGACCATCATCACGGCGGAGAGCGCGCCGCCGCATCATCTCGTGCGCACGCTGGGCGACGAAAGCGGCCCGTTCGTCGGTTCCTGGACCTACGAGATTTCGCCGCTGACGCGGGCTCGAAGGTCGTGCTGACCGAAGTGGCCGAGTTCAAAAACCCGCTCTTTCGCGTCATGACGCGAATCTTCGGCCAGACGAAATACATGGATGAGCACCTCGAGGACCTCGCAAAAAAGTTCGGCGAGACTTCGACGGTGATGTAGATGTTCGTCGTCAGGCTGGCGGCCGGTTGACGTTCCGCGGGTGCAGGATCCGGCACGGGTTTCCCGCCGCGACCACATTTTCCGGCACATCTTTCGTCACGACCGAACACGCACCGACAATCGCGCGCGCCCCGATTTTGATCCCGGGCATGACAAACGCCCGCGCGCCGACAAAGGCGTCTTCGCCGATCGTGATTTTCGCAACCACCAGCGGCATGGAGGGCTGCGAAAAGTCGTGGCTCCCTGTGTTCAAGTACGCTTCCTGCGCGACCACGGCGCGCGCTCCAATTTCGATCTCACCGAGGCTGTATGCGTTCGCGCGGTCGCCGAGACACGAACGGTCGTGCAATGTCAGATTCCAAGGGACCGCAATGCGCGCCCGTTGGTGGACGAAAGGCGTCCCCTCAATTTTGGCGTCAAATACCCCCAGCCAAAAAAGGCGCCATGGATTCGCCGGTTTCGGAGTCCAGCCGCAAAAAATGAACCAGCAGAATTCCCAAAGCGCGCGTCGCACGCGTTCGCTCACCGGCCAGGGGGAGACGAATTGCGAGCTCTGTGTGTGATCGACACTCTCTAGCGGTTCAGTCATTCGTTAGGCTCAGATCGCTCATCTCGTCTGCAGTGCGTCTCGGCGCAAGCAGGCTTGCGAAATCCTCCAGGTAACGTTGTGCCACCGTCTCTACGGCAAATTCCGCCGCCTTCGCCCGCGCTCTTTCACCCACGCGCATGATCTCCTCCCGGCCGCATCCGAGCAAATCCGCGAGACGAACGGCCAGATTTTTTTCCGGCTCCGTCCCGCGTTGATCAAAAACAAATCCGGTCACGCCGTCGGCAATGTAGTCACGAAAACAGGGAAGATTGGAAACAATCGGCGCGCAACCGTGAGCCATCGCCTCTAGGGGGGCGACGGGCAACGCTTCGCCCGTATCTGCCACCGAAGGATAGACGAAAACTAGCGACGAGCGATATTCCTCGGCGAGGTCCGCCGCATCAAAAATCTTCCCCGGCCATTCCACGCGCGCTCCGCTCCACTCGCCGAGTTCCTGCATCCTCTGCAGAAAGGCATCGCCGCCGCCGCCGAGATGCGTCTCATGCGGGCCAACAATCCTCACCTTCCACTCCGTCCGCATTTCCGCCGGCAAACGGGAGAGTGCACGGAGAAACAATTCGAGGCCCTTTTCCGGATGAACGCGCCCGACAAAAAGAACTGTTTGCTCGCGCGTGTGAGGGGCCGGATCGATCCGAAAGGGAAGCGCATTTGGAATCACTCGCACTTTGGCGCGCAGGTGCGGTGCTTCGGCCACGATCTGGTCAGCAATCGCGCGCGAGACCGCGAGCAGCCGCGCGACATGCGCATACCAGCGCATTTGCCCCTTCGGCCCACGCTGCACGTGCACGTAAACCAGGCCTCGATCGGGCCGCCTAACGAGAAGGGGAAGCCAAAAAGTGTTCGTCACCAGGATGTCGGCCTGCGGCAGAATCCGGCGCACCCGCAGCGAGTAGAGAAGATCGAGCCACTTCAACCAGACGATCGAGCGCGGCTGTGCATGCCCGCGGATCCGCAGATGCTGCACTCTTTCGATTTCCTCCGCGGCCGGCAGGTCCGGATGGGAGCGCGAAATCTGCGTCACCTCGTGTCCGAGCCTGGCGAATTCCTGGGCGAGCGCGAACCAGACTTTCTCGACCGCACCGCCCATCAGCGGCGGGACGGGAAAAAACGCGCCCAGAACAATCGTGATCTTCATCTCTACAAAGTCGTCATTCTGAGAGCAGCGAGGCGAGGCCGAAGAATCCCGCGGTGGAGGGGCAACGGCAGGTTTTGGGATCCCGCGACTTCGCTCGGGATGCCAGCTGCTTTCAAGAATTGGTCTCCAGGGCGCGAAGCATTGAATCTACCGCACGATTGATTTCGAAATGGTTCGCGAAACAAAGCCGCGCGCTGGCCGCCATTTCACGACGCTCCGGGGTTGGAGTCGCGAGCCAGCGTTCGATCAGGCATCGCGTTCCCGCGACGTCGTCTTCCGCGGCAAAACCGCAGGCGTCGTTCACGATCTCACGCCAGATATTGATCTTGTTCGAAATGAGAACCGGCGTCCCGCAGGCAAGCGCTTCTACGACGGCGATGCCAAAGTTCTCCTGATGCGAAGGAAGAATAAAGGCTTCCGCTGCGGCGAAGGCGCCCCACTTGAGATTTCCGGTCAACATGCCGCAAAACGTGATCGTTTTCCCCAGATTCAGTTCGTTCGTTAGGCGTTTCAGCCGCTGCAAATAACCATCATTTGCGCATGGGCCTGCGAGGACAAGTTGCAGCGAAGGATTCTCAATCTCAGCGAAAGCGCGAATCAGCTCCTCGCAGCCTTTTTTTTCATGGATGCGACCAAGAAAAAGGAGAAAGCTCTTTTCGCGCAGCCGCGGGAAGGCGTTCAGGAATTCTTCCCGCGCCCCTGGCAGATCGATCTCCGGCGCCGCCGTTCCGTAATTTACCACTACCTCGTGGCACCGATAAGGCGCGAAGGATTTGCGTGCCAGGCACCGCTCTTCTTCCGAGGTAAAAAGGACCGCCTTCGCGTCACGCAGGACGCGATATTCCGCCCAAGGCCAGTAGAGCAACTTCTTGAGATGCTTAAGCGGATAAGTGCGGTTGAACCACGGATCGAGCATTCCGTGTGGAACGACAAAGTAAGGCGTTACGGTCTTGTGCAGCGCACGCCAGGTCCCAAAACTATTGTATTGCCAGATCCCGTGCACGACGACGGCGTCATATTGCGCGTGCCGCTCTTTGAGCCACGGAACAAGACGCGCCGAATAACCGTAACTCCCGTGGCCCGGCCCGAGCGCGTGGACCGTCGTCGGGAATTCCCGCAGCCACGGATCGGTTGGCGCATCGAGCGAAACCACTTCCACCTCGTGGCCGCGACGGGCGAGGACACGGGACAATTGTTTGACCGACTCCAGCGGTCCGCCGATCACCGGATTAAGCGAATGAATGCAACGCAATATCTTCATCCGGGCGGCGGGATAATTCGGTTCGCCTGACGAAATGGCCGAGCACGACAATGCTCCAGAGGCGCGTCCAATGCAGGCGATCGGTGCGGAAACGGTTCTGTGCGTCTGCGACAAAATCCTGGGGCAACAGCTGGTGCCGGACGACTTCGCGCAGTCCGTTCTCGACGAAAGGCGCGAGCGGTCCTTCCATCCACTTCCGCATCGGCAAGGCGAAGCCCGCCTTGGGTCGCTCATAGACCGCAGGAGGCAGCAGATCACGGCAGGCTTCGATGAGCAGACCTTTCGTGCCGCCGTATCGTTTCTTCTCCGCGGCGGGCAAGCCTAACGAGTATTCAACCAGTTCGTGATCGAGGAAAGGAACGCGTAACTCGAGCGAGACGGCCATGCTCATTTGATCGGAATCGCGCAGGAGCATGCGGCGCATGTAGCCGCTAAGCTCGGCCCAGCTGATCCGGGAAAAGTCGTCCGGGAGCTCGACAGGACATTCGAGCGGCGTTGTTTCGTTGGGCAAGCTGGCGGCTTGCAGCATCGCATCGGTGAAGAACCGGCGGCGCCATTGCGCGAGTTCGCAAATTCCAACATCGCCCGGTAAGTCGGCCACGCGATCTCCCAGGGCTTTCCGCAGAGCACGCGGCAGCATGCCGAGCCGCTTGAGCCGTGGCACATCGCGGAAGCTGGGATAGCCGCCGAAAAGTTCGTCTCCACCAAGACCGGAGAGGGCAACTTTCACTCCGCGTTGCGCGACGGCACGCGAGACAATGTAGGTGTTGATCGCGTCGACCGACGGCAGATCGAGATGTGCGACGGCTTCCTTGACCGATTGGAGGCCTTCTTCGTCGGTGAGATGGAGGCGTTGATGCGTTGTGCCGAAGCGTTGCGCGACTTCGAGCGCGATCGCGCTTTCGTCGAACTCCGCGACGTCGAAACCCACCGAGAACGTTTTCAGATTTCGGCCCAACCGTTGCGCGGCCAGCGCGGTCACAATCGACGAGTCGATTCCGCCACTCAGGAAGCTGGCGACCGGGACGTCGGAGAGAAGATGTTGTTCCACTGCTGTCTCGAGGAGCGAGCGAATTTTTTGCGGCGCGGCCTCGCTGGGAGACTTGAATCTCTTTTGGTTAGGCCAGTACCGCCAGACCTCGGGGTCGGTGGGGCGAGACTCCGTCGAGCCCGGGATGACGGATGGCTGCGCAAGGGACCTTCTCCCCCCGGCTCGACGGTGTCTCGCCCCACCAACTCCGATGGTCATGGCGTGGCCGGCCGGAAGGACATGAATGCCCGAATAAAGAAGCTGATCTTCGGGACAAGCGCCCCATTGCAGATAAGCGCCGATCGAAGCGGAAGTGATCGTCGAACCTGGGCCAACGAGAACCTTTACCTCGGAGGCGAGACGGATACTTTCGGCATCCACCGTGTAATAGAGTGGCTTGATGCCAAGGCGGTCGCGCGCCACGAAAAACTCCTGCCTGGCGTGATCGTAGATGACGAAGGCGAACATTCCCTTGAGCCGATCGAGCAATCGGTGCCCCCAGCGCGCGTAACCCAGCAAAAGCGTCTCGGTGTCGCTTGTCCCGCGCCAATCGGCGTCGCCGAGCTCCGTCCGTAACGCGCGATGGTTGTAAATCTCACCATTGACCACAATAACGTTGCCGGTCGCTGAATCGACCATCGGCTGCGCGCCGGTGGGGGAGAGATCGAGAATCGCGAGACGCGTATTGCCTAACCAAAAACGTCGGTCTGCGGAAATCCATTCCCCCGCGGCATCCGGCCCGCGATGCGCGAGCAATTGAAGATTGAGCGGCGTCGCGGGGCCCCGAAAATTGAAATGAGCTGCGATCCCGCACATGGCTGCACCTTAAACCCGTGCGCCGAGGGAACGGTAGAGTTCAATGTAGCGCGCGATCATTTCCTCGGCGCGAAAGCGCTGCGCGTTGCTCAGACTTTTTTCGCTCCAGCGCGCGCGTTCTGCAGGATCGGTCAACCGCACGAGCGCGCGAGCCATCGCCGGTTCGTCATCCACATCCGCGGTCAGCGCGGCGTCTCCGCCGACTTCCGACATGGGCTCGCGCTTGCTGCAAATAACCGGACAGCCGCAGGCCTGGGCTTCGATAATCGGCCAGCCGAAACCTTCAAAGCGAGACGGATAAAGCAGCACCAGGGCAGTGCTGTAAAGCGCCTCGAGCAACTCGTTATCCGGCCTCGCTACTTCGACGACGCGCTCCAGCAGACCAAGTCGCTCGCCTAACGACCGCAATTCGGGCGTCAATTTCTGACCGGCAAAAAGCATTTGTCCGTTCCACTCGTCTTTCGTTAGGGCAAAAATCCGCAGCACTCCTTCGCGGTTTTTCATCCGTAGGTTGGAGCCGACGTGGAGCGCGAAAGGTCGATCGGGATCGAGGCCCTCGACGCGCGAAAGCAAGGTGTGCGCGCGATCGACGGACTGTTTTCGGTAGGGATAATTGATGCCGTGAGGAATGAGCAGAAGTTGCGGTCGGCCGACGCGTTGCCCGACCACGCGCTCCGCGTCGCGCAGGGTGGCGGATGAGGCGCAGGCCACCGCGCTGGCCTGGCGCAGGCCGGAAACGATCCAGCGCTGCAGATATTTGCCGGTTGCAGAAGCCGGGCATCCGGTCTCTTCTCCCAGCGCGCCGCGGACGGCGAGTAAATCGTGACAGGTGACGATCGCGGGGCGCTCGCCGACGTGCGCGCAGTACATCGCATTTGAATGATCGCAGATGTGGACGAGATCGAAACCGGCGGCCAGCTTTCGCCTTAGCTGGCGCGGGAAGAAGAGAAATTTATCGAGGTAACCGAGCCACTTCGCGACGAAGGGCCCGGCGACAGCGATACGACCGAGAAACGGTTCCGGCTGAATCAGCTCGGCCGGCACGCCTGCGGCTGCCAGGCCGCGGAGCATCATCGTCGCGAAACGCTGCATGCTTTCCTGCTGATCGGCTGGATAGTTACCGATCAAAAGGACCATGGCCTGGATGAGAGCGACTGATCGAGCCGTGGAGACGCTCGGCATATTTGGAGCGGCGCATGGGCCGCGGCGGCGACTTGCTCGGCGCGTCGTTAGGCGAAGCCGTTGTCGACTCGAGAGGTCTTGCAGCCAGGCACAAGCCGGCGAAAACAACCGCAAAGCCCAGACTGGTCGGCTGTCCGAAGGGACCTTGCAGCACGACAAAGAGACCGGCGCTGAAAAGAAAGATCGGGAGGGTGTTGCCTGCTCGAATCTGGCGGATGGCGAAATAGCCGAGCTTGAAGGTGAGCGCCGATCGCCAGATCAAAAAGGCGAGACCGAGAATCGGCCCGCTCTCGAGAAGGATGCGGGACCATTCATTCTCGGCCAGGAGAAAGGAGGCCTCGCCGGTGAGAAAACTTGCCCCGCCACTGGTACCCACGCCAAGCCCGTAGCCGCCTAATGGAACTTGGTTGAGCACGAGCAACCCTTCGGTGAATCCACCGACCGTCCGTCCGACAAGGCCGCCGACCACCGAAGCCTCGTCCGCAGACTCGGTGAAGCGATCGGAGAGAATTCCGACGCCTTCACGAAAGATCGGCAAGTAACTCACGGCCCAGAACACGACCGCGCCCAAGAGTAAGTGACGCCCAAACCTGTTCACGAGATTGGGTCGCACAAGTAAGATCACCCCGAGCGAAGCGACGACCACAAGGACCGCGAGTACCGCCGAGCGGCTCCCCGACACGCCCAGCGAAACGATTAAGCCCGCGCCCGCCCCGTAGAGCAGCCAGGCTTTGTAGGGAAGTTTTGCCAGCATCGCATGCAGGAGAAAAGCGGCCGAGGCGCTGGCATAGTAAACCGCTCCAGATGTGAACGAAAAGACAGCCGGTGGCCGGATCTTGCCGCCGCCTGCCGGGATCTGGGTGCCCTCGCCGAGGCCCGCGGCACGGTTGATAAAGGATTCAGGACTCGCGGCAAATTGGAAAGCCATCAGCACCGCCATCGGAATCATGCCGATAATGGTCCACCACCCGACGCGTTTCACGTCTTCGAGGTCAAAGACCGCCGGAATGATGAAGATGAGCGGGAGATGCAGGAAATTGGAACGAAGTCCATAGCCGGTCACGAGGATAATGGTCTGAATCGGGAAGTATGGCAGGAGCACAATAATCCCGGTTGCCCACGACAAGACCGCAATGATCGCGAGCGAGATGACGTAGATATTGCAGGGAAAAATTCGGGCGCGCAGAGCCAAGAGATAGATCAACAGGACAACCGGATCGCGGATGAGCAGAAGGGGCGCGGAAAACTGTGGGAGGACCCATTTGCGGAAAACGCCCTCAAAGACGAGCAACCAAAGATAGAGCCAGATGAGACGCCGGACATTGTGAATCGTGTCCGACGGGTGAAAGATCCTCGGTAGATTTTGCTGGGCGGGATTGCTCCGCCGATCGGCAATGCCTTTCATGACTCGACGCGTGTATCCACCACTTCTCGTGCCAGTCGGACGAGGTGCTGGCGATAGTTTTCCCAAGTACAAGCAAGCGCTTTTTCCCGGGCTTCCGCCTGCATCGCCCTAAGTCGATTGCGGTCGCGAAGCAAGAGATCCAGTTTTTCCTCGATCGCTGCCGCGGAACGGATCGGAATCACAAATCCATCGACGTTGTCTGTGATCAGGTCCGGACCAGCGGTATGAGGCGTCGTGATCACGACAAGACCCTGGCTCATCGCCTCAGTCATGACCAAACCAAAGCCTTCATGTAACGACGGGAGAACGAGAACATCATGCCGGGACATTTCCTGCAATAACTCGTCAGGGGCCAGGGAGGGTATCCAGCGATACCTATCCAGAACGGAGGACGCCGGAACGGCAGGGCTGACTCGACGCCCAATTAAGGTGAACTCGATGTTTCGCTGCAGATGGGCGATTGCCTCCAATAGATAACCGAGTCCCTTTGCCTGGCTCAACGCTCCGACAAAAAGAACACGCAATTTGCCGCTCTTCTGCCCCCAGTCCGGGTGGGCGCCAACCGGACCAGCGCCATAAGGCACCACGAATACTGGGGACGTCAGCCCCGGAGCAAGGGCGACACTGTTTTTGGCGAAACTGCTGGGCGTGACCACAAGATCAGCGAGCGCCAATTCCTGATCTTTGCGCGCCAGCTTTTCGTCGCTATCGCCCAGCGCCCTAAGTGTTGGTGCCCACTCCGGATGGAGTTCCGCTTCTTCGCGCTGAATTTGCCGGACCATGCGCCAATAAATGGTCGGATGCTCGAAAATACACTTTATCCCGCGTTTCTTGGCGGCCCGAAACGTGTCTAAAGCTCCGTCGTCATAGGCATAGACGGCTTTAATCGTTAGGCCAGTGGCCACGTCCTGCGCGACCCGGCGATCGAGTGAGCGATAAACGGCGTCCACGCTGAATAGGGCGTCTTCATCCCGCGTCAGTTGTTCCCAGCCGATTTGAGCGGCGCCCTGCCGTCCCAATTCGCGCCATGGGACGGTCCGGATAAAGGGTGCCAGCTCGACGGGAAACGAACGACGGCGCAGCTCCTTCTGAAATCGCGCGGACAAAGCTGCGAGCCGGTCAAGTAAACCGTTCTTTTTCCAGCTCACGCATGTCCAGAATTTTTCGAGTAAACCAGCTTCAAGGAAGGCCATGGCGGCCTGTCGTACATTCTGGTTGGCCGTGGGATGAGAGAGGAGAATCACGACAGCTTCGAGTGAAACAAGGTGAGATACGTCTTGGCGATCGTCGTGGGATGAAATCGTGCCAGGTGTTCCGGCGCCCGGAAGAGGAGACGCTTCCGTTCGTTAGGATTAAGCAAAAGTTGTTCAAGTGCCTGAGCCAACGCGCCGGCGTCGCCATTTGGAACGGTTATCCCGCATGGTCCGATGGCCTCGGGGAGTCCGCCGCCGGCGGACCCAACCACCACGCATCCGCACGCAATCCCCTCGAGTGCTACAACTCCAAAAGGCTCGTCATACCTTGACGGAACAACGAGAACCTTGTGCTTGCGAAGAAGAATCACTAATTCCTCATCGCGTTTCAAACCAGCAAAGATAACTTGGTTATTCAACTCCAGAGCTTCGGCCATTTGCTCCATGGCGGTAAACTCCGGACCGACACCGACGATTGTCAATTTCGGAGACAAGCCGTGCGCCCGAAGTTTGGCAAGAGCCTTGAGGAGAACGTCAATCCCTTTTTCCGAAACCAATCGGCCGAGAAAAACCAAATCACCAGGTCGTTCCTCAGTCGACGAATCCGGGCCAAATCTGCGGGCATCGTACGGGTTTGGGATGACCGTTGAGTCCGTATTGAAACACGCTGCCACCGCCTTGCTGATCGCCACGCTCGTGGTAGAGCGGACAACCGCGTGCTTGAGTCGCTCGACCAGGGCGATTCCGGCCGGTGCGCGGCAATACGAGCCTTGGTGGCTAATGACGACCGGCCTACGCAGGAGTAGGCCGGGCCAGAGAGTTCGCAGGCTCAAGTTGTTTTGCCAAAGAAGATCGCACCATCGAACGGCGCTGACTAACTCGCTAACCGAAGGCTGTCGAATGACTGGATAACCACGGTCCTCGGTATCGTCCGACGGAGTCTGCGTCACGACCTTGACCAGCTGCCCTAGCTGGACAAACTCTGCTGCAAGCAGTCCCGTGACGGTTTCAATGCCTCCGACGTTCGGCGCAAAAGCGTGCGATGAGATAAGAATCTTCAAGAAACAAACGGGCGGCCAGTGCAGCCACTAAAATAATCACGCACTGCCTTCCAGCGTGCGCGCGCCGAAAAGGCGGGGCCATTCTCGCGGTGAAAGGCGAGCAGTCGCAAGGTATTGAGCAGGATCAGGACAGCTCTCAGGGTCGCCGCGGCGCGACCAAAATAGGCATGCACGAGAAAAAGCGAGTTACGAGCAAACAAGTAACTTCGCCAAGAATTCTCCGTCCGGGTCGCCGGATTGGTCACGATGGACCCCCAGACGAGAACCACTTTCCAGCCATGGCGTACCGCGCGGGCGCCGAGGTCATGTTCGTCGCCGTAGGCAAAATAGCGCTGGTCGAAAAGGCCGATCTCATCAAGGCATTGCCGACGCACGAGCATCAGCGTCCCGTGTGGCACATCGACTTCTTGCACCGATCCCTTCGCCTGCGGCACGACTGTCTCCGGGTAAACACCACGCCAGCGCGAAAGCCGGGAGATAAAGGGATCGGGGTATTGGGGACAGGCAATCCCAAGGCGCGGATCTTCGTCCGCCGCCGCGACCAGGAGGCGGAGACAATCTGGTTCCGGCATCGCGTCGTGTGCACTAATGAGACAATAGGGATTCGTTTCACTCCGCAGCCAGTGCCGCAAGATAACGTTGAGTGCACCGCCCCAGCCTTTGTTGTCGTCCAGCCTAACGATTGTAACGGAAGGATCGAGTTCCGTTTGCAACTGCTCATAGGCGTCCGCCCCGGAGTCATTGTCGATCACCGTCACCCGCAATGAAATTCCCTGCTTGCAGAGAACGGCCACCGTGGCGATACACAAGGCCGGCTGGTTCCAATGAACGACGAAAAGATCGACTTCCGGCATGGCTGGAAGTTACGCGGGCCAAACGATGGCTGCGGCGACGGTTTTGGCGAGATGGAGCGAGGAAGCATTGCGGCGATACCAGTCATGCATGGATTTAGCGACCGGCGCGCGCTCCTGCTCGGATGGAAGATTCTGTCCGGATCCGGTGACAAAAAACGGACCGGGCAGTGTATCTTGACGCAGATGAATCGGCGAGCCGTGGTGCGGAAACACGGGGATAACGCCATGGGAGCAGAACCCTGCGAACGCGGTCGATTTTAGAATCGTCGCCATCGGAACACCCGGCTCATGAAAGTAATCGATCCAGGCAAAAGCGCAGGTGGAGAGAATTTCCGCAGCCGCCTTGGCTTCGACATTGGGATAGTAATGCGTTCGGATGTCCTGCTGTCCGCCGAGTCTGGCGCGAATTTCCTCTCTTTCAACCCCACCGACGACGAAAAGCTCGCGCGGAGAAAAGGGAGCGCCAATGAAAGGCGCGTTTTGCAAAAACGAAGTGAGCGAGCGCTCGACCAGTTCAGTCCCTCCACAAATGATCCAGCGATGTGGATCGCGTTCAACCAGTCTGGCAAACGAGAGAGCGGGCTCACCAAAGTTCGACGCTACCGGCTGCAGAACGACGTTGGCCCGAGGCGCGAGCTTCTCCAGTTGTGCCTGCTGGATTTCATTGCTCACAATCGAAATGGCCGAGAGGCCCGCTACCGTCTGCGCGATGTGCATCTGCACGGGGCGCAGCCAAAACGCGCTCTGCCGCCATGATCCGACAGCGTATAACTCATGGAACACGGTCACGAGCCGTCCGTCGCAAACGTTTTGCGACCGACGCAACACGGAAGGCAGCCAGACTGGCACACCACGCGGGCTGTAGCCGTAGTTTACGTAGTGCAGCAGGAGCGCGGTTGGGGAATCAAGAACATCGGAGAGGGTGCGCAAAGGAGATAGGACTTCAAAACCGTCGACGGTTCTCGACGAAGTAACCGGTGCCGCGGAAACAAAAGTCGAAGTGATCCCGTGCAACTCTTGAAGACCCCGCGCCAGTTGTTCGGAATAATCACCCACGCCACCGCAATCGCTCGGAGCACGGGGAACGATTTGCAGCAGGGTCCCCCCGTTACTCACGCGTTGCTCCAATCGGTTGTGGACCTAACGAGTCAAGTGCAGCACGGTAGTGTGTGATCGTGTTATTCGCGATTTCCGGCCACCGATAACGTTGCGCGATTGCGACGCACTCTGCCGAAAGTTTCTCGTACTCCGGCACGGAAAGAGAAAGAATCTCCGCCGCGCGAGCGGCGATGGCGGCTGTGTCACCCACGGGAGTGAGTAGCCGCTCACTTTGCGTCCGAAGGATCTGGCGTGGGCCCGGTACGTTGTAAGCGACCGTCGGTAGCCCGGCGGCAAGTTGCTCGAGGAGAGCGAGACCAAATCCTTCGACATGGCTGGGAAAAACGCCCAATACGCAATCCGCGATAAGCAAGGGTAGGTCTCGCACGGCAAAGGCGGGCCGGCATAAAATCTGGGTGGAATTGTCGAAGCCCAGGTCTGCACGCACCACTGTTTCATCGAACATCGTCCCGAGGAAAAGGAATTGCGCCGCGGGATGATGCTCCCAAATGGCCGCCATGATCTGGCGCCATTCGCGTGATCCCTTGCGCGGGCCCCACATACCAATGAAACAAATTTTCTGACACTGCAGGCGCCGTTTCGCGGGTACGGCAGCCGTCGCAAGCGCTTCCAGAAACTCGTCGTCCAAGCCATAGGGCTCAACGATCGCAGGAACGTGAACCGCTTGATCCATGGTCAGCTCGCGACGTTCATCCTCGTTAGGCAAATTCAGCAGATCACAGGTACGGATTGATTTTTCGGAGTCGCTCCGCGAACGCCACGCAATAAAGCGATGAAAGAAGTGGCCGAACCAGCGCCCTTTCGACTGACTCGGCCAAACCTTCCTAGATTGGCGCAAAAAGCGATCGTAGAGCCGAAAGAGGCCGACCGAACGGGCCACGACCAGACCAGAAAAGCCGAGTGAGTCTTTGCTAAACGGGAGCACGCCGATAAGGCAATCAATCACGTCGAAGCGGTCGGCATTTTCTCGAACGTAGGCTGCGGCTTTTCGCGGAAAGAGCGCCTGTCGCAAGGCCGACCCGGCGCCAGAAGCCGATGTCTCAGGATAGGCGTCGGTAAGGCAAAACTTCTCCACGGTATGGCCGGCGCGAGTCCACTCTTTGGCTAGCTCGATCCAGACCCGTGAGGCTCCCAGCCGGGAATCCCACGGAAGATTCACGATCGCCAAGATGCGAAGCGGGCGCGCGGGCGATTTCATCAGAGCGGGAACATCGTCCAAAATTTGTGGCGAACCGGATTTACATAATGGCGCAGGACGAGGTAGGGGCTCGCATGGCGATCCGGATAGATGAACTGATCATCCAACTGCAGCACATACCTTGTCGCGTCGAGGGGCAAAGCGCCATTCGCATGCATAACGAGGTGCACAATCGTCTGGTTGGTGAAAAAGTTCGGCTCTCCTTCCAACTCGAGAAAGCGACGGATGCCAAGCGACCAGTCGAGTGGGCGAAGTAGCATCAAGACGCCGGAATTGACCGGTTGCAATGCCTCGTGGGGCCCGAGCAAGATGCGCGAATCGGCCGAACAATCCTGGCAGTCCGGGAGATAGAATGCGGGCGCTTCCTTGCCGGTGAAATCCCGGATGAGGTTCGCTGCACCCGGAAAGAACAGAACGTCGGAGTCAACATAGAGCGCCGGCCCGTTGCGCGGGAGCGACATGATCAAGCCGAGCTGTTTTCCCATCGGGTAAGTCGTGACATAGTGGCGAAACTTCTCCGGCAGGTCTCGTGGCAGATGCTCGCCCGCCGGCCGAATTGAAACGACCGGGTCGATCTTTTTCAGGAGCTCGATGCTCCGCGTGGAGTGCGAGCCGTCCGTGATCACGGTAAAGCTCTTCGGGCGACCCACATGGCGCAGGAAAGTGCGAATAGACCGGACCTGTTCGGGCAGCATGACCTCCCCAGAATAGGAGTAAACATTCAACGGGACTAGGCGCGATCGGTGCACGCTTCGGTAAACGATTGCCGGTAGCAAGGCACGGTAGGTCTTGCGCCGAAGATCGCCTTCCCAGCGTGCGAAGTGATAGCCAAAATTCGGTATCTTCATGCCGGCAACGGCTGGCGGAAGCCACGATAACTCAAGCCGATGTTGAGCAGGAGGCTCGGGAAGGCGGAGAAGAGATTAAAGGTCAGCACTCCGGTCACGGTCGAGAAGTCGATGAAAGGAATGAGCAGCAGTTGGGTGCCGAGCGTAAGGGGAACATAGAGCCACGAGCCAACGATCCAGGCGCGCGAGGCGTTCAGCGTCCAAAGGGTGCTGGCGATCATGTTGAGCGTCGCTCCGCCGACCATGAGAAGAAGCTCGCGTTGCAGATGCGAATATCTGTTTCCCAAGACAAAAAGAAATTCGTTAGGCAAAAAGGCCGCGGCGCTGAAGACGAGCAGGCTGAAACTCGCCACGCCGCCGGCGATTCCAGCATAAAGCCAGCCCAGTTTCCGCGTCTCCTTACAGCGGGCAAAGGCAGGCGCAAAAATGTTAGTAATAAGATTGCCGAGAACGGCAAAGATCATGGCGAGGCGGCCGAGTGCCCCGACCTCGGCCACGGCTCCCGCGCGATGGCCAAAGATCGTGATAAGCAGGATCGTGATCTGGCCCTGCAGACAGAAGAAGATCGCGTTAGGCGCCTGGTTGCGGATGAAACCAATCATCGCCCTGCGGTCATCGGCATTTTCCTCTGCCCGCAGATCGATGACGTCGCGGGCGTAGCGACGCAGCATGAGGTATTGCAACAAAAGAGTTCCCGAACCGATCACGGCAGCGACGCCGGCATTAAGAAAAATGAAGGCAAGGCCGACCAGGATTGCCAAGCGGACAGCCGATCCAGTGAGATCGATCCTTTGGATCTGACGAATGTCAGAGCGCAAGCGTGGAATGACATCCAGCACCCCGAGCGACAGCTGAACGCATAACCCACCAAGGATGGCCGTGATCAGGATCGCGGCGTAAAAGACGGAAGCTCCGTTCTTTACTAGCATAAGATAGAGCAATGGCGTCACAATCAAAACCGCCGTCGCGCCCAGCTTGCGCCGAAGTTTCAGTCCCGTGCTGACCAGTTCACCAAAGCGATTCCTATCCTGCCAGACGCGACCGCCGATTGAGACCAGACCAATGCTGATGCCGATATCGGCAAGCACGTTGATCGTACCCTGCATCGTGTTGGCGATGGTAAAGAGCGCATATTCGTGCTGATCCAGTCGCCTAACGAGCAAAATTCCGGCGGCGAAACCGATCAGCTGTACCAGCATCTGGATCGAAGCGAAGTGGCCGACCCGCCGGGCAAGGAGAAAGCCGCGCCCGCCGCTCGGAGGGAGCGACGTAACTGCAGGAGCGGCGGGTGATGAGGAGATCATGGCACGAAGAGCCCGCTAACGTTCCAGATCGCGGACCAACTGCACGCGCGCGCGGCGGCCGCTAGACGCGAGGACTCTGCTTTTCCCCGACCGGGTGAAGAGAGTCTTCCGGCGCAGCTGCAGCCGGAGTGTTGTAATACTCCGCGTATTGGTAGTAATAATACTCCGGCAGCGAAGTATCGACGTAGTTCAGGATGACGCCCGGGACGTTGACCTGCCGATGATAAAGGAGCTCGAGCGCCTTTCTTGTTAGGCGCGCGGAAGTGTAGGAGAGGCGGACGACGAAAAGCGTGGCGTCGATCTTCGGAGCGAGACTGGTGGTGTCGTCCGCGGCGAGGACCGGCGAGCTATCGATGATGATGTAATCGTAGTGATTATAGATGTCCTTGAGAAAGGCGTCTGTCGATTCGCGCAGGAGATGTTCGCTCGGTTGCGAAAGGGTATTGCCGCGCGGGAGCACGAAAAGACTCGGGAGGCTCGTCGGCACGACAACTTCCCGCCAGTTCACCTCCTGCTTCAGAATCTCGGAAAACCCGATCTTCGAGTGGATGTCGAACGCTTCGCGCAGCGCACCGCGGCGGAGATCGCCATCGATCAGAAGCGTTTTGGCGCCGGAGAGCGCCATGGTGATGGCCAGATTGGCCGAGACGGTCGACTTGCCTTCGTTAGGCACGGCGCTCGTGACGAGCAGGGTCTTCGGCCGCGGCCCTTCGTAAGGCATGAAGAATATTGAAGAGCGAACGTTTCGATAGGATTCGGCGAAAACATGCCGCGCGTCGTCCGGCTGGAGCAGAGTGAGTGTGCCCTTGGCCTTCTCCTTCGGGATCTGGCCGAGAATGTTCTCGGTGAAGTAATGCTGGAATTCGCTGAACGACGCCATCCGATCGTCGATTCGATCGAGCAGGATCAGGATGACAAGACCGGCGAAGGCGCCAAAGCCAAGCCCGACGAGCAAGCTCCTGACCAGGCCGGGGCGCACCGAGACAGGTGTGGTTGCATTTTCCATGATGCCGACCTGGTCACCGCCATCGACGACCTGGGAGACGTCGACGTCCTTGAGATTGTTGGTGAGGCGATCGTAAAGGGTCTTTTGTCGCTCGACCTTGCCTTTCACGCGATTGAATTGCGCGAGTTGCTGGCTGAGATCGAGCGCCTTCTTCTCCCATTCCTTGATGTTGGATTGGAGGTTTTCCATCTGCTTGCCGATCGACTTGCGGCGGGTCTCGAGCTTCTCGACCGCGTCCTGCCGGTAGAGGGCGATCAACTTTTCCTGCTTATCGATTTCGTCGTTCAGTCTGATGATCTTCGGATGCTTTGGCCGCAAATCCTTCGAGAGCGTGTCGCGCTCGGCTTTAAGCAACTGGACGGCTTGTTTGGCCTTCAGGTAATCACCTTCGGGTCCGACGTCGGCGAAGGGCATGCCCTCGTCGGGTTGGGAAGCGGTCGCGGTCTCGGAAGGTCTGGGCGCCGCCTGCTGGCGATCGAGATTCTGGTCGAGATCAAGCAGGCTAAGGAGATCGTATTCGGTCTTCAGCCGCGCATACTCCTGATTCAGTTTCACCAGATAGGCGGCGGCGCTATTTCCTTCTTCCTGGATGAACCCGATGTTGTGCTCCTTCTGGAACTCCAGCATTTCGTCCTCGCCGTTGCGCAAATCCTTTTCGATCTGGATCAATTGCTCGGTGATCGCGGTCGTGACGTGGCTGCCTTGGTCGGCGCGCATACTTTTCTTTACGTCGAGATACTTTTGCATCACCGCATTGAGGTAGGCCTGAGTGTAATCCGGCGCCGTGCCGACCGCTTCCAGTTCAAAAATCGAGGTGCGGGGCCGTTGAGTGACCGAGAGAGTGACCTTAACCGGCGGCAATTCCGGGTGTGTCGCACGCACGAGCGCCTCGGCTCCAGCTGCGCACTTCGTCGCTTTGCATCAGCTGAATCTGCGTGCCGTAAAAGTTATTGGTATCTTCGCTGTAAACCGCGTTCTGGGCCAGATTCAGTTTGCCCGCGACCATCATTTTGCTGCTGGAGAGAAAGGCGTTTGGCGCTTGGTAGATCATCCAGGCTCCCACGAAAAGTCCGAGACAGATCGTCAGAAGCGGTATCCACCAGCGGCGAAGGAGAAGCGCCTTGTAACGATGAAGACGAGTCACGATCGAGGTCGTGATCGAAGCGGGTGATGAGCGTTCGGTAGCCGGGTTCTGCATGGACTAGAAATTCACCAGCCGTTGCGGGACGTAGATCTGGTCATCGGGCCGAAGAACAACATCGTCCTCCGTATGGCCTTGCTCGATGACCCGCTTCAGATCGACCACCAGGTCTTGACCATCTTTTCGCGTGATTTTGACTTTGCGCTTGTCGGCAAAGTCCCCAAACCCACCGGCGCGGATGACCGCTTTGCTGACGGTGTAAATCTCATCGGTGGAATTTCCTGCGGTCCCTGTCCTTTAACGGCGCCATAAACGTAAACCTTGCCCCGCGATTTCTCGCTTACCCGATCAACCGCCAGAATGACCGTAGCGTGGTAGTAATACTCCCTCTCGAGCGCCGACTTGATGTTGTAAGCGAGTTCCCGGCAGGTCTTGCCTTGAGCGGGGACAAGACCGATGTAAGGCACTTCGAGCTCGCCATTATCATTGACTCGAAGATGTTGCGATTCGTTGTCGCGATCCTCAACCACCCGGAAGCTGACGAAATCATCCGGGCCCAAGCGTTTCTTGTCGTCCAGCACCGACATGGAGTTGGTGCGCATGACCGTGCTGCCGGACGTGCCCGGGAGTGGTTGTTCGACCGCCGAAGCTCTCGGAACGTTTTGAAATGGGCTGCTATCCTGCGCAGCTACCCACTGCGCCGGAAAGAAGAGCGGAGGCGAGAAAGGCTGCATAAGGCAAGAAGGCATTTCATTGGTGTGCATCTCGTCTTAGAAACTGTAGGTGCCGTCAAGCGAGACGCTGTTCTGCTTATAGTCGCGAAGCGGCTGGTCGGACTGTTTCTGGATATACTGGTAGCGGAGACCAAGAGTGACGTGGGGCGTTAACTGGTAACCAAAAGTGGCAGCGCCACCGTAACGCTGAATGTCCTCCGAGAAAATGCCGCCGGAATCGTCGCCGGTTTCGTAGAATAGCTCCGTCCCCAAAAGGAGGTGGTTAATGATGTTCCAGGTCGCGGTATGCCGCACATAATTCAGAACGATGAAGTTGGAGTTGACCCCGAGTTGCGATTCGTGTCCCGCGGAGATCGTTTGCGTAGATCGCGGCATTGATCCGGTGCGAGAGCAGGATATATGCGTAATAGTTACTCGCATCGCTCGAATCGTCGACTCCGCCGCCAGTGGCGAAGTTAATCGCCTGATATCCGACGGAAGCGCGCAATTTCAGATAATTGGTGATTTGCGTCTCGACGAATGGGCCGACGTTGTAACCGACAGAATTATTCAAGAAGTCCTGGCTGTAATAGTTGTAGACGGCAGAGGCCTCGAAGCCGGCTCCGGTCGTGGAAGTAAGCGCGAAATAGGCACTGAAATTCAGCTCCTCGGCATTGCGATCGAGATAGGAAAATGTGTTGCTGGTCGAGACGAAGGTAAAGTGATCATAGCCGAAGGTCAGCACGGCCTTGTTCAGATCCCAGAGAACCGAAATGCCCGCCGCGTTTTCAAACCGGCCGTAATCGACGACATTGCTCAGCTGCAATTGCGCGATCGGGTCCTGCTGCAGCAAGAAGCGGTCGTGCAGGTTGATGCGGAAGTCCTGGACGAAGATGTCGAAGGAGAGTTGCGAGCCGGGCGAGATAAGGACGCCGTTGGTGTCGGAGTTTGGATGTTCGAGATAGAAGCTGTAGCCCAGGCCGAGGTCGAGCTTAAGCGTGTTCAACTGGGTCACCGGCCAGATGGCGTCGATATTGAACTGCGGCCGGATGATCACGTCGGACTGTGGGTTGATCTCCGCCAGGTTGATGTTGTCGTTGTACTCGACACCCGTGGTGATGCTGAACAGGAAACGGACCGGTCCAAGACGCAGATTGTAAGGGATCTGGTCGATCGATTGGCGCCGCGTTTCGGCTGCGGCCTCGCCCGCGAGCGATGGCCGGACCGCTTCCTGTGCGCGGACGGCCGGCGCCAGAAGCAGCAGCGAGAAGAGGAGTGCGGATGCCGTTCGAGCGGCAGCAGGGGAGCTGTGTCTGAAATCCATGCTCATGTCTGAGTCAAGCGCGACCTAGTTAGCAGATGCAGTACCAGTCACTGGATCGAGTTGTTACGTGATTGCCGGACGATGGACAGGAAAGAGTTTGGCCTTTGAACCATACTCCTCGAGCCCTCCTCGAAGGTTCTGCGTTCGTTGTGGCTTTTGCCGTTTATTGCGGGTGTTTTACCTGTCAGACGCAGCGACGGCAAGTCAAATCGCGCTCCCAAAGGTTTGGGAGGAATCGTTAGGACGGGAGCTCGCCTTTCCGGGAGCGACGAACTGGCGTGATTCAAGCTTTCTCCAGAAATGCCATGCGCTTCTCTTCAATCGCCATCGCCTCGCTGCAACGCGCCCGACGATTCGGCGCTGCAGGAATGTTCCTCCTGGGGTCGGTCGTCTTGGCTGGAAGTGATTCCCCTATGCTCGGCCGCAGCTTGAGTATCAATGGAATTCAGACCAGCCTACGCGTTGCCCCGTGGTGCGACGTCGTTCGTCATCCGATTACCAGGCCCGGCCAAAGATCGCAGCTTCACATTCTGTCAATCAGAACGCGGCCGCCCAGGGACAGTTGTTGATTGCCGTTTCCAACCAACCCCTTTTGGTCGACAGTCCCTTGTGGAGCGCCGTTGAGGGCGCGATTCGATTTCGACACAAGAGGCTCTTTGCGGTATCGCTCGTCGGCGTCGAAGCGAAATACGTGCGGCTGACCTTCCAGGTCGAGGTGCCAGATGGAAATACGAAAAACGATTTTTCCGTCGATCACCTACGGCGCGACGATACGGGGGCGCCTAACACCTCCGCCTTGCCGCGAAAGATCGTTACGACCGGCCCGTCGTCCACGGCGACAACGCTCTGACCATAAACCTTTTGCGCTTCGCTCTATAAGCTGGCGCGAACCGCGTCGAGTTGATTCGCCGAGCCGAGCTTCTCGTTTTTGTGCGCGATGAAATTCGCGTATTCCTCGACGAAAATCTTGCCGGGCGGCCGGAAATCGAACTGCTCCGGATGATCGCGGAAAAATTCGCGATGCACGCGTGTCCAGACAAGCCGGCCGTCGGTGTCGATGTTGACCTTGGTCACGCCGAGTTTCGCCGCGGGCAGATATTCGTTCTCGTTCACGCCGCGCGCTGATGGGTCGAGTTTTCCGCCGGCGGCGTTGATGCGCTCGACTTCTTCGATCGGAACGCTCGAGCTGCCGTGCATGACGATGGGCGTGCCGGGAATCCGCTTCTGGATTTCCTCGATGACGTCGAAGTGCAGGCCTTGCTTGCCCTTGAATTTGTAAGCGCCATGGCTGGTGCCGATGGCGGCGGCGAGCGAATCGCAGCCGGTTTGCTTAACGAATTCCACCGCTTCGTCCGGATTCGTCAGGGAGGCGTGGCCTTCGTCCACTTTGATGTCTTCCTCCACGCCGCCGAGCTGGCCGAGTTCCGCCTCGACGCTGATGCCCTTTTGGTGAGCGCGATCGACGACGCGTTTGGTGATCGCGATGTTCTCGTCAAACGACTCGTGGCTGGCGTCGATCATGACCGAGCTGTAGAAGCCGGAATCGATGCAGTCGTAGCAGGTCTCTTCGTCGCCGTGATCGAGGTGGACGGCAAAGATCGCCTCGGGGAACATCTTCTCGGCCGTGCGGATCATGGCCTCGAGCATCCGCTTGTCGGCGTATTTCCGCGCGCCTTTCGAAAGCTGGATGATGAATGGCGCCTTGCTCTGCACGTTGCCGCGGAACAGCCCAAGGATCTGTTCCATGTTGTTGATGTTGTAGGCGCCGACGGCGAATTTTCCGTAGGCGACCTTGTAGAGTTGTGTGGTGGTGACGATCATGAAAGGAATTGCCGATGATCTGATTGTTGACTCCGATTTGGGGAACGAATCACTTTAGAGCGCTCGGCGGTTCTTTCCAATCAGAAATCAAACATTAGCATCCGCAATCTGGTCAGGCGCCGTTTTCCAGCACCGGGAGGAGCACGCTGACGGAGGTTCCGTGCGGGTTGGAGTCGATATCGACTCGTCCGTTGTGATCGAAGACGGTGCGCTTTACGATCGGCAGTCCGAGACCCATGCCGCGCGCCTTCGTCGTGCAGAAGGGCGAGAAAATCTTGTCTTTCAGCTCGGCTGCAATTCCCCGGCCGTTGTCGTAAACCGTGACCACCACTCCGCTGGTATGGTCGCCGTCGCGAACGGGCTTGGCGGTCAGAGTGATTCTGGCCTTCGGCCGGCCGGACGTGGCCTCGGCCGCATTCGCGACCAGGTGCGCGAAAGCTTCGGCCAGCGCGGTTTCGTCGCCGACCACGCGGGGTAAATCGTCCGGCAATGTTGTTTCGATCGAAAAACCGTTGTGGACGGACCGTGCACGCACCAACTCGACCGCTCTTCTTCATCGGGGCGCGCAGATCGAGCGGTTTGAAGTGCAACTCCGGCGGATGGGCAAAGTTGTTGATCTGCGTGATGATGAGATCGAGGCGATCGATTTCCTGGACCACGATTTCGTTGAAGTCGCGTCGAAAATCGGGGTCGTCGAAGCGCTCGGGAAGGAGTTGCGCGAAGGTCTTGATCGCGACCAGCGGATTGCGCACTTCGTGCGACATGCTTGCCGCCAGATCGGTCCAAAAAGCCGCGCGATCCAGCAACTCCTGTTTTTGACGAAGCGATTCCTCCGGGGTCATATCCTGGATAACCGCGACTGCGCCTAACGCCTCCTGTTGGTAAATGAGACGGCGGGTTTGAACGGAAAGCGACCGCCTCGAATGGGCGTCGATCCACTGCTGGGAGGGAAATTGGACCTGGCTTTCGATCGTTTCGCGCAGAACGGAAGCGATGCGGCTGCCGGCTGTTTCGATGGGCCGATTCAGAACGTCGGCCGCCGCGATGCCGAGGATCGACTCAGCTGTCGGGTTGCACCAGCGGACGAGCGCCATGCTCATCGCTCGCGATAATCCCGGGCGGAATCGCGGTGAGGAGTGTTTCAGCGAGCGTTTTCTGCAAGGTGATCTCTTCGCTGAGACGAGCATTTTCCAACACGGTCGAGACCTGATCGCCGAGGAGCATGAGCATCTCGAGACTCTGCTGATCGAACGGTTGACCGGTAAAGCGGTGGCCGAAAAAAAGCCAGCCGCTGATTCGTCCACGAGCATGCAGCGGCACGATTACCTCCGCGCCGACAGTGTCGAGCGCGCGCCGGAGAAGCTCGCGCTGCGCATGATCCTGGTTCTGCCCGAGATTAGCGCGGTAAATGAGGTGCGCGTGCAGCTCGAACCATCGCACCAGCGGATCACGCTCGTGGTATTCCAGATCGTCGGTTTCGGGCAAACAACGCAGGCCGGCGCGCAACCGAAACACTTCGCCCGAACCTCCGCGGCCGAACATCCCAACTCGCGTCACCCGCGCGGTGTCGGCCAGCTCTTCGACGATCCCGCGGACCAGTAGATCAGCATTTTCGCAGCGCCGGAAAACGCATGGAAAGGGCAGCAGCGGCATAACTGCAAGGTTGGACGCCTGTGCCGATCCGACGGCGGTGGGGCCGGCCGGGATCGGCGAGCGCGCCGAGTCGCCGCGCAGGTCGCGGTTGTCCTCCAGGACATGCAGATGATCGAGCGCACGTCCGACCAATGCCTGGAAAAGACGGCGCTCTAGATTCACATCCTCGACCGCATAGATACCGGCCTGTTCCGCCTCGCGCAATGGTTCCGAACGCAAAGTGCCGAAACCGATGATCAAAACATCCGGGCATTGGGTCTTCACCTGCATCAGCAGATCGTGACCTTCCTTGCCGCGCAGATCGAGCAAGAGCAGGGCGGGCCTATTCTGCTGGAGGACGGCCTCGAGCCGCTCGGCCTGGCCCACGTGCCGGACTTGGGCGAGACTGCGAAGATAAGCGTGCGTTCGCCTAACGAGATCGGAGTCTTGCGTGTAGAGAACGCACGCGGCGGGTACGATCATGCCGCGGCCACTTCTTCCTGGAAGTGATCCAGGGGAAGTAGAATGTGAAAGCTGGTCCCACGGGTGAGCTCGCTCTCGACCTCAATCTGACCGCCGTGCTCCTGCACGATGCCGTGCACGACGGAAAGTCCGAGGCCCGTGCCATAGTCTTTGGTCGTGAAAAATGGATCGAAAACGTGCGCCACGTCTTCCGGTTTGATTCCGCTGCCATCGTCTTGCACCGTGACGCGCAGGATTTCGCGGACATCGACGGAGTCCCCCGGCAGCGCGGTCGGCCAGGTCTCGGTCGTACCGATTTCCGTCGCCACTGTGAGAGAGCCGCCCGGCTTCATCGCATCGAGGGCGTTAATGAAGAAGTTGAGGAAAACCTGTTCGATCTGGTCCGCATCGGCGCGAATTGTATCAACTTCGGCCTGCCAGGAACGAGTTAATTTGATATCTTTTTGATAAAGTCGATGGCCGACGAGGAGAAGCGCTTTTTCCAGAACCTCGTGCACGTGCATCGGTTTGAGGAGCGGTTTGGCCGGCCGGGCGAAACGGAGTAGTTGGTTGACTAACGAATCGATCCGATCCACTTCGTGCCCGATGAGCGAGAAGAAGGTCTCGCGGAAATCAGAGTCCTGATATCGCTCTGGCAAAAGCTGGGCAAAAGTCTTGATCGAGACGAGCGGATTCTTGATCTCGTGTGCCATGCCCGCGGAAAGCGTGCCGAGGCTGGCGAGCCGATCGCTCCGCCGGATCTGCATCTCGAGTCGCTTCAGCGTGGTGATATCGGTCAGCACCATGAGCGCTCCGAGAGGCTCGCCATCCTGCCCGTGGAAAATCGAACTGCTCGCGCGCAAGACCGTGTTCTTGTCCCCGGAGCGAAGGGCGATTTCGCGATCCTCCTGGCGCTCCCCGCAGGTCAGCGTCTGGTTCAAAATATCACGCAGTGCTTCGGGCAAATTGCTAATCTTGCGCGCGAGGAGCTCGGACGCCGTAAGACCGGTGATTTGCTCGACCTCGCGATTGAAAACTGTGATCAACCCGTTGCGATCGGCTGCGACCACTCCCGTGGTCAGGTTTTGCAGGAGCGTTTCGTTGTAGATTCTTGCGTTCTGCACCTCGGTGAAAAGTTGGGCGTTCTCGATCGCGACCGCGAGCTGTCCGCAAAGAACAAGAAGCGCGCTCTGCTCGACGGTGCCGTAAATGCGTCCGGAACGGCGTGGACCTAGAAGCATGACACCGGCGAGTTGTTCGCGGGAGAAAATTCCCATCGCGACAGCGACATCTAGCGATTTCATTTGTCGTTTTACTCGTTCCAGCTCCAGCGTGGGACGCACCCGATGGAGTTCGTCCAGAACGATTGCTTCTTGTGTCCGGCCGAGGTGGGCAATAAGAGCCTGGTCGCGATGAAGCTCCATCCGGATCGTCCGCGATCCACTTTGCACCTCGGGAAATCTCTGCGCGTAAAATTCCTGTTCCGGCAACAGAAGAAAGACTCTTTCAGTGTCTACCGCCTGCGCAATCGTCAGTCCGAAGCGTTCGAGTAGATCGGGCACCGTGGTGACCGAACGCAGGATCGCGGCTGCCTGATTCATCGTCGCCTGAAAATCAAGCCGGCGTGTCCCGAGGAAGAGCCGGTTGGCCAGCGATTGCGAAATGCCGCGTGCCGGCACCATCGCAAACGCGATTACGAGTGCACCAATAACGTGCCCCAACGCTCGGCTTCGACCACCGAGGATAGGCCCAAAGACACTGGCGATGAGCCACCAAACTAAAGCGTAGAGGACCAGAAGGTATGCTGTAAGGACTGCGTATCCCATCATTCGGCGTAAGAAAAACCCCACGTCCATGATCTTCCGTGTCGCAATTCCGTAGGCGATGATCAGACTGAAAATTACGACTCGGAATGCCGCGAAAAGCTCGCTTGCCGCGCGTTGCTTGAGCGGAGGAAACAGTCTTTCAAGCAAGATACTTGATCAGAACGAGAAGGGCTAGAACGGCTCCGCCCGTCATGATGAACTGCAGTTCGACTTGCCGTAATTCCGACGTTCCTCCGCATATCGCCGGACCGACAAGAAGATCACGAGTGTCACAGCGCCAAACATGAAGCCGGCGTAAACCGGGAAGATAGGGCCGTAGACTGCTTCGGGAGCTAAGCCCTGTTGGCCTGCTTCCACTTGAATCCGAGCGAAACGCAAGAATAGGTGAGTGTAACAGAGCGCGATCAGGATTAGGCTTGGAATGGCTAGACCAGCAGAGCGCCCGCCGATTTCTTGCCAACTGTTGTTTCGATGCAGGATCGCAAGTCTTAACAAGTTAAAGCTGTTAACGACCAGAATTCCAGATACCGAAGCGGCCCGAATCCAAAGCTCCGCCACCTGGGGATCATACGCAGTGAAGGCGAAGTGCAGGGAGAGAAGCCACCCCGAAATAAAAACGCAGACGATGAGAAAGCTTTGATTAACGCGATTTTGTGAATTCGCGCGGAAAACCCCAAGACCGAGGCCTAGTTGGAGAACAAGCGCCAACCAAAAAGGAATCGTTTCAGGATTCATTCAGCGAACCGCTCAACGATTAGGCTACTATTCCCACCGCCGAGCCCCCTCACGTTGATAAGCACTCGATTGATCTTGCTGCGGCGCGCTATCCCTCGGACAATGTCCAACTCGCAATCATGGTCGAGGTTCTCGCAGTTGGCTGTCGGGGGGATGAGATCTTTCTGTAGAGACAGGGCCGAGGCAACGAACTGCAAAGGGCCGGCCGCGGCTAGTGGATTGCCGGTGACACCCTTAATCGAAGTAATTGGAACCCGGGCGGCCCGCGTCCCGAACACTCGTCCGATCATGGCCAATTCGACTTTGTCAAATATCGGGTGACCAGGACCGTAGGCGCAGATGTAATCAATCTCCGCGGGCATGCAGCCCGCATTGGCCAGAGCGGCACCCATGGTACTCTCTAAACCTGAGCCAGGAAACTCGGGATCAGAATCCATTTGAAGCCCATAACCGGTCACCTCGCAATATACTCTTGCCCCGCGGGCCAAGGCGTGTTCGACGCTTTCCAATACTAAGACGCCAGCACCTTCCGAGATCACGCCGGAATCTCGTTCCCGATCAAAGGGCCGACTTGCTCGCTCTGGGTCTCCATTCCGGCACGAACTAAGTCCCGCGGTGGTAAAACTTGCGATTGCGAGCGGGGTGATTGGAGCATCTGCCCCGCCCGCGATCGCCACCTCTGATTCGCCATTTCGAATTGTCGCGGCGGCCGTCGCGATGGAATCAAGGCCCGCGACACAAGTTGACGATATTGTCGATGTCTTCGTTGGCACACCGAGCCTTCGGCCGATGAAGCTCGCGGCGGCTTGAGGTGCACACGATCCGACTGCAAACGGTCTTATCGAAGCCGGGCCTCGATCCCGCAAAGAATCGAATCCTGTCTGTAAAACGTCCATTGCGCTGGTCCCGACCCCCAAGACTATCGGTAACGGTCCGTTTCCGGTATTTGACAGGCGTAACAGATCGATTCTCGAATCTCGCAGAGCGAATTGTGTTGCCGCGAATGCAAGTTGCGTGCCTCGCGAAAGCCTGCGTGGTTTTTCCGAGGCACCGATGTAGTCGTCCGGGTTGAAGTTTTTCACTTCGCCTGCAATCCGACTCTTGAATCCGCTCGCATCAAAAAGCGTAATCGGCCCAATGCCGCTCTCGCCTGCGACGAGCGATTGCCAAAATGCCTTTAGTCCGATGCCGTTTGGAGCGAGCACTCCCATGCCTGTGACCACTACTCTTCGACGGGTGCGCATATTCGTTCTTCCTAATCCTTCCGCGCCATAATAGGCAAGGAAGCAAGCGGAGCACCAGATTGTGGGCACGACAAACAATTTTCCGCAACGATAAGTTATTCACAAGTTGTGCCTTGCGTTTTTCACCAATCTGCAGAAACATCGCCTCGAAAAGTGAATACCACCTGGTTCATTCGCAAGAATTTCCCGTCCGAGGCACGTTGTTAGCTTCTGAGGCAGAGCATGGTAGCAACGGCTGATCTCCCGCAAGTCCTCGTGATCGATGACGAAATGGGTCCGCGCGAAAGTTTGCGGATGCTGTTGAAGCCCATCTATCAGGTCCACACCGCCGACTCGGTTGAGATCGGCCTGAAACTCTTAAGCGAGAAAAAGCCGGACGCCATCGTCATGGATATTCGGATGCCCGGCATGACCGGCATTGAAGGCCTGCGTCGGATCCGCCAGATCGATCCTCATCTTTCGGTCATCATGCTCACCGGATTTGGCGCCCTCGAGACGGCCAAGGAAGCGCTTCGCCTCGGCGCGAACGATTACATCAGCAAGCCTTTTGATGCGCGCGAAATGCGCGAAGTGATCAGCCGCAACGTCGAACGGACCCGACTCCATCGCACCAGCGAAAGTGCTGCGGGCGAGATCAAAGAATTGAATAACCGGCTCCTGCAGGAACTCGCGCAAAAGGAGCGGCTCGCTTCCCTCGGCCAGGCTTCGGCGGAATTTGTCCACGACATTGGAAATCCCCTAACGATTGTTTGGGGTTACGTTCAGCTCCTCGCGAAGAAACTCGAAGAATCCGAACCCACCGACGACCCCAACGCCGTCAGCTCCAACAAGGAACTGGAGATCATCGAACAGAACGTCCGTCTCTGTCGCGATCTGCTCACCATGTGGCAGAGCTATGGCAGCGTGGAAGCCGCCCCGCACAAGCTCATCTCAATCTCGGATATCGTGCGCGAGGTGGTCGCCGGCGTCGGCGCCATGGCCAAGGAAACGCCGGTCGAATTGAAGTGCGATGTGACCGAAGATCCATGCTCGTTGATGGGTGACGCCGTTCAGATTACCCGGGCGATTCAAAACGTCATCATCAACGCCATCCAGGCCTCGGGCGACCGCAAAGGCACGGTCGAAGTCAGCTGCATTCGCAAGGATTTCTATGTTGATGTGCGCGTTGCCGATACCGGCCAAGGCATCAGTCCGGAGCAAATTGCGAAAATTTTCGATCCCTACTTCACGACCAAGCAAGGCAAGAGCGGCACCGGACTCGGCCTTTTTATCACCAAGAAAGTCGTCGATGACCACAACGGCTCGATCAAAGTTGACAGCACGCCCGGGATAGGAACGACGATCACAATTCGGTTGCCGCTGATCAATAATTAATCGTTAGGCACGACCGCCTCCCTCCGCAGGATCGCTCGGCATTAGTGATTGCCCTCTGCGTCTCTTCTGTTTTCTTCAGGCGTGGCAGACGCCGGATATCGCATCGCTCCAATCTTCTTGATCCGAATGGCCGGCGTGCCGTTCGAAGCTTTGGAGAAATCTGGCGACTTCTGAACGCTGCCGCAGCACGCCCGAGAAGCTGATTGCCGCGCGAGACGAGCATTCGCGCAATCGAAATCGGAGGTCGAACGGATTCTCGCCATTCGCGACGACACGATCTTCTCGAAAGAGCAGTTTCGGCCTGGCGGAAAGCTGTCCGCTCAGGAGTGATGCCTCCGGCTGCGGATCCGCCCTCCAATGCGTTTGCCGTCTGCTGGCAGAACGCGGTACAAGTTCGCCGCGGCCGAAGCCGTTCTAAATCGCTCTTTGAACCGCGAACTTGACGCTGCCGCGCCTGTCGCTATTGGAGTCGAGCACGCCGTTTTCTCCCCAGCTATCTCGTTTTCGCGGCCGCCGGCGTACGCCAACTCGCGTCATCGGTGCAGCTCGCGCGATCTGCTGCCGCTCCCCGGAGCGCAACAAGCAGGCCCGGGCCGTGAACGCCACTTGCTCTTGTATCTGCAGCGAGTTTGCGGAAAGAACGATTCGCTTGAGTGAATTTGGACCAGAGAGCTGGGGCGCGATCGATCTGCGATCGACGGCGTCGCTCAAGCTTGATCCGCAATCCGGGCATCGCGCAGCGCGAAACATTCCTGGAGCGTTGGACTGCGCACGGCGCCGCCGCAGCGATCAACGCCGACCCACAGACCAGGGTTGAGCTTGCGCCCCGCGTCCAACCGAACGGTCGGATCGAGCGGAACGAATTTGTCTTCACCGACAGCGGCGAGACATTCCCGCTCGATCCCGAGACACTCGCGCTACTCGAGCGCTGTGATGGGACAATTCCCGCGCATTCGTTAGGCACGAACCTGGAAACGCTCGAAAGGCTGGCGCAGCAAGACTTCATCCTCTGGGAGATGGAAGTTCCGGCTCTCGAAGCGCACGCCTTCGACGTTCTTCTCAACGATATTTCCCGTTGGCGCGCCGGTCCCGCGCGCACTCGCTGGCTCGAACAGCTCCAGCCTCTCGCCGCTCTCTGCCGCAAAATTTGCCCGCGTCGTCGAGCCGCTCTCCCGTTTGTCGCTCATCGAGGAGGCGACCGAGCGCCTCGAAAAACTCGGAGCACACAAGGCAGCGACTCGCTTTCTCTATTCTGCGACCAATCCCATCGGCGAAGAATGTTTCCGAGAATGCAATTTTTCGATCAGCGAAAGTTTGATCAATGAAGTCGCCATCGAAGCCGCTCCCTGGATCGATCTCTGGCGCGACAATTATGCTTTCGTCGCCAGCCGCGTCGCGGCTGGCTTACGCGGGTTGCTCGAGCAAGCGCCCCTGCTGGACGACGCGATTCCTCTCCCTGCTTTCCTGCGCCATTGCGCGCAGATGCAAATGCCGCTGACCGGTCCGGGCATGATAGCTCTTGCTCATATCGCCTTTCGCGAAGTCAAATCCGCATTTCGCGAACAACTTCACCTTCATGCGGACCAACCGGAATACGAATTAACCGCCGATGATTGTCAGTTCGTTAGGCGCGAATTTATCTACGATCGCTTTGATGAATACACTTATCCTTCAGCCGATCTTCAGTTGGGGGCGTCGTCCGTCGAGGCTGTCGCCCGGGGCGAGTATCAATGGGTCTTGGCCGAACTGCATCCTCCTGTCGCTCTGCTGCACCATGGTTTTTATTGGTCGTGCCCGGACAAGGAAGCTCTGAGCGCTGCCCTCAGAAGCGCGGCGTGCGGGCAACCCAATTTTCACTTTGGCTATTTCGCGGCCGACTTCACCGCCACGACGGCGGTGCGCATTTTTGACGGCTTGCCGGATTTGACCTACTTCGTCGCGCCGCAGCGTGGACGGCCCGAGTGGCACGTGATCTCGCCAGCCGAAAGCGAGGTCTTTGTCGATCAAGCCAATGGCGATGTCGGTCTGCGCCGTCGTGGCTCGCGCGAATATCTTGGTTCCTTCGCGCGCGCCTGGATAATACCGCTCGGCTTTCATCCGTTTAGCTTTTCGTTAGGCCGGCATACTCCCCGCCTGCTCTGCGGAAACGTGGTCGTGCAGCGCCGCTCGTGGACGGTCACGGTTGAGGAACTCGGTGCCGGCGATTTCACCGGCATCTCGCGCGATCTGGTGATCGCGGTCGAGCGACTGCGCGCCGCCCGCGAGCTGCCGCGTCATGTTTATATCCGCCCGACCGAACAGGCGCTCCGTCGCAGTGGCGTCGAGGGCCGCGACAAGGATACAAAGCCGGTCTTTATCGATCTGGAAAGCTATCTGTTCCTGGAGATTCTTCATCGCTGGCTGACCAAGGCCGGCGAACTCGAGGTCACCGAAATGTTGCCCACGCCCGATCAACTTCTCTGGCAGGAAGCGGATGGCCGCCGCACCTTTGAATTGCGCACGCTGATCCTCCCGCGATGAAAGTCGTCGCGATCGCTAATCAGAAGGGCGGCGTTGGCAAAACAACGACGGCGGTCAACCTCTCGGCCGCGCTCGCCGCGCCGACAAACCCGCGTGCTCTTGATCGACCTCGATCCGCAGGGCAACGCGACCAGTTCCTTCGGACTGCAGGGACTGGAAGGGCAAAGCCTTTACGGCGCGTTGTTAGGCGACGATCCGGTCACGGCAAAGGTCTTGCCCACCCGGATCGAAAAGCTCTTCATCATCCCGGCCGACCTCGATCTTGCCGGGGCGGAGATCGAAATTGCGCGGATGGATGATCACCTCACCCGACTCGCGCAGGCGCTCCGGATTCTGCGCGAAGACGAGACGTTCGATTATGTCCTGCTCGACTGTCCGCCGTCGTTAGGCATCCTCATGACCAACGCGCTTGCTGCTGCCGACGAACTCTTCACCCCGATCCAGTGCGAATATTTTGCGCTCGAAGGTCTGGTCAAGATCGTTCGGCTGATCGATCACATTCACGCTTCCGGCGCCAACCGCCAAACTCGAGTTGGGCGGAATCCTGATGACGATGTTCGATCGCCGAACGAATCTCAGCGCCCAGGTGGTCGCGGAAGTGCGTGAACACTTCGGCGAACAGGTTTACGAGACGGTCATCCCGCGGACCGTCCGGTTGAGCGAAGCGCCGAGCTTTGGGAAATGTATTCTCGAGTACGACGCGAACGGCAGCGGCGCAAAATCCTACCACGCGCTGGCCGAGGAATTCTTGCGGCGGCACGTACGCTAAAATTGAGCGGAGTTGTTTTGACCGCGAATGACGCGGATGGCGGGGGATAGGAAATGGAATTGAAGATGGATTGTGCGCTTGGCTTCTCCATCTCCGTCATCCGCGGTCAAAATATCTGGGAGCGCAGGCAAAAACGAGTGTCGGGAAGCCGCGAAAGTTTGTCTCTTTTTCCAGCGTCATCGCGTTCTTCTCCGCCACCCGTCGCGAAGCGTGGTTGTCCGGATGGATAAGCGAAATGACGCGCTTTAGCTTCAATTTTTCAAACGCGTAATCGCGCACCGCCCGCGCCGCTTCCGTTGCCAATCCGCGGTTCCAATAAGCCGGATCCAGCCGGTATCCGATCTCGATCTCGTTTACTTCGTCGACCACCTGGCGAAAAAATCCGCAATAGCCGATCAGCCGTTTTTCCACGCGCACGATCACTGCGAACATGACTCGGCAATCCGGCGCGGGCCGGCGCGATCACCCGATCGAAGAGAAAGCGCTCGGTTTCTTCACGGCTAAAAGCACCGCTCGAAAATCGCATGAAATCTGCGTTTGCCATCAAGACCGCAAGAGCGTCGAGGTCTGCTTCCACGAAATCGCGTAACACGAGTCGCTGCGTCTCGATCATGGCATTCATTTCAGGCACAGAAACGGATTTACAAGAGCGCCATCTGCGCGAGAGATCCGAGTTGAAGTTCCTACGCGAATATTTTCGACCCGACCTGCATGAATATGCACGCGATCCGGGTGGAAATATCGAAGAAACGTTCGACGTAAACCCGTCGGAGGTCGAATTTGTCCCGGCGCTCCAGCGTTACTCCCTACCGACGGCGGGTTGAGACCCTGATGAAAAAGAGTGCCTCCAAAAGGTCGATCGAGGATTGGGAACCGGCGTCCGTTCCCGAGACGGCTAGCCTAACGATACTGCGCGAGGCTGCGGTGGAGTGCACGGCCTGTCCTCTTTACAAAAGGGCGACCCAGACTGTTTTCGGTGAAGGTCGCAAAAATGCCGCCCTAATGCTCCTCGGCGAGCAGCCAGGCGAACAAGAAGACCTGAGCGGCAAACCCTTCGTCGGTCCGGCGGGTCAGATCCTGAATCGCGCTCTCGAAGAAGCGGGGATCGATCGCAACTCGGTCTACGTCACGAACACGGTCAAGCACTTCAAATGGGAGCCGCGTGGGAAACGGCGCATCCACCAAAAACCAAGCTCGCGCGATATCGCCGCCTGCCGTCCCTGGCTGGAAGCGGAATTGCGCGTCGTTAGGCCAGGCGTGCTCGTTTGCCTCGGCTCGACCGCGGCGCGGGCGCTTTTTGGCTCATCTTTTCGCGTCACGCGCGAGCGCGGCGGCTGCTTGAGTTCGAGCTGGCGCCGCGGGTCGTGACGACGGTGCATCCTTCGTCCCTCCTCCGACAACCGGACGAAAAATTGCGGGCCCGAGAATACGCACTCTTCGTCGATGATTTGCGAGCCGCCGCGCGAGTTGCCTGGCGAACCAGGAACTCAGCCTAACGAACTACGGGCTGGGGGAAGCTTCCGTCGCGCGGCCTTCCTTCTGCTGCGCGTTGGTCACTGGGCGCCGCCTGCCTCCGTCTTGGCGCCGACCTTCACGTTCTTCGCTTCCAGGCTGCCGTCGTCTTTTTTCCAATAGGACCCGCTCACTTTTTCGCCCACGGTGATCGTCAGCCATGGTCGCGGCCGCGCCCTGCTTCGTGATCTTGGTCTGGTCCGTCACTTTGATCGTGCGCTTGCCGACACGTGAATGTTTTGGCGCTGGCATCGACCGAAGCGACCTTGCCACGATAAGGTAAAGGCTTGGCTTTGGCCGCCGGCGACGCGCTCGCCTCCGGGTTTGCGTTTCGGTTTTCTTTTCCTTGGCCGGCGCACCCGAAGGCACACCAAGAATGAGGGCCGCGACGCAGATCGCGGTGGGGACTGGGGGGTTTATTTTCATTGTTATTCGATTGGTTTGGTAACCGATTTATCTGGCGGCACTTCGTTATGCAAAACAAATCTGCAATTTTTTTGCAGCTTGCCCCGGCCGATGCGCGCACCTTAGCTTGTTGTGCTGATGTTCCCCGCCGCCTGTTACGACGCAACTTCTCGCCACCGCGAGAATTCGCGAGCGCTCGCTCTTGGCGGTTCCGCGCAATTTCACCGAGCTGGAGCTGCAGGCGCGCTGGTTTGCGGGAGATTTCGGGAGATCGTTTACCGGCACAGCGGGCGAAGAGATCGAGATCGTGCAGTTCGGCACCTGGAATCGTGAAGCCGGTCCCGATTTTTCGGATGCGGCGATCCGGATCGATGGCGGCGAATTCGCTGGCGGAAGCATCGAGTTCGATCTCACCGACCAGAATTGGGAAGTGCACGGCCACGCGACCAATCCAGCCTTCGACGGAACGGTGCTGCACGTTTTCGTTGCATCTGGCGCCCGCGCGTTCTTCAGTCGCACAACGGCGAACCGCAACGTTCCGCAGGTGCGCGTTGATCCGGCGACCTTGCCTTCTGCTTTTTCCACCAATCTTCCGCTGGCGCGCTTAGGACGCTGTCATGCGCCGCTGCGCGGGTTGCCGGAGGAAAAAATCGACAGCATTCTCGCCGCTGCGGCGCAGTTTCGCTTGCAGCGCAAAACGCTTCGGTTGCAACGGCTGAGCGAATTGCACGGCGACCGACGAAGCGCTCTTCCAAGAGATTGGCCGGAACGCTTGGCTACAAACAGAACAAGCTCCCTTTCACTCTTCTCGCGCAGCGGCTTCCGCGCCAAATTTTGCGCGCCCGGCCTAACGAAATCGAAGCCATTCTCTTTGGCGTCGGCGGATTTCTCGATACGCCGGATCTGGCGCGGTTCGAGCCCGGCACCCGCCAGTATCTGCGCGTCCTTTGGGATCAATGGTGGCCGCGTCGCGCCGCCCTCGAGCGGCTCATTCTCCCGCGGCGTACCTGGCGCCTGAGCGGGACGCGACCGCTCAATCATCCGCACCGCCGCCTCGCCGCGCTCGCCGGCATCGTGGCCTCCTGGCCGCAGCTGCTGCGTTCGTTAGGCGAAAGCGATCTTGATCCGGTCGCGGAAATTCTTTCTCGGCTTGACGCATCCTTATTGGAATTTTCATTACACGCTCACCTCCGATCCGGCGTCCGCGGAGATGGCACTCGTCGGTGAGACCCGCGTTACCGAAATTCTGGCGAACGTCATCCTGCCGTTTCGGCAACTGCGGGAGCGCGATCGTCTGGCCGGAGTACGCCCAACTGCCCGCCCGCCTCACCAACCGGCGTCTCGAGACCGGTGCCGCGCGGCTCTTCGGCGATGACCCGCGCCGGCCGCGATTCCTGCGGACTGTGGCGCAGCAGCAGGGGTTGCTCCAGATCTACGAAGACTTTTGCCTGCAAGACGACTCCGACTGCGCGCAATGTCCCTTCCCCGAGCAGATGCAGAAATGGACGTGAGGGAAAACCCGAAGTCCGAAATCCGCCGTCACCGAGCTCGTAAAGCGAGCGGGACCGGTTTTCCGATGCGAAGTTTCGTGACGGCTTCACCTTGATCGAATTGCTCGTCGTCATCGCGATCATCGCGATCCTGATGGCGCTGCTTTTCCCTGCATTTACAGGTGTGCAGGACCAGGCGAAACGGACGCAGGCAAAGAACGACATCGCGCAGATCGTCACTGCGGTGAATGCCTTCTATACCGAATATGGGCAGTACCCGTGTGACGCACAAACTGGGAACGACGGAGCCGACTTCTTCGCTGACGACGACAACGCCAATAATACACTCTTCGACATTCTCCGTGGGGATCCAACCAACGGAAATGTTCAGACCTATAACCCGAAAGCCATCGCGTTCTTTCAACCGACGATCGCGAAGGATCCGGCCAATCCCAGGTCGGGCATTGGCGGGAACGGCAAACTCTACGATCCGTGGGGCAGCTGCTATCGCGTCCGGATGGACAACAATTATTCTGGTGCAGTTGAGAATCCGTATTCCGGGAATGCGGGATTCAATCCGATCCGGCTGGGAGTAATCGCCTGGTCGATCGGGAAAGATCTGGACGGAGCGAAAACCGCGACCGGAGGCGGCGACAAGAAAACGGGCACGTACAACGACGACGTGATCTCCTGGCAGTAGGTTGCCGTGCTTTTAACTCTTCAACTATAGACTCACCAACTTCCTCTCCACGCGGGTGTAGTTCAATGGTAGAACGGCAGCTTCCCAAGCTGCATACGGGGGTTCGATTCCCCTCACCCGCTTTCCTCCTACGGAACGACGAAGCTAAAGAGCTCTAGGCCATAACGTGAGGTGCTGAAAGTCATAGCACGTCCACGGTTTTTCACCTTTATCCGACAACGTCCGGCCCAAGAGTTTTCGACCTCGCGTAGCCCGCAGCGAAGTCTCGGAAAAATCAACCCACTGCGCGGCGCGGAGCGGCGGCCCGAGCACCCCGGGGGGCATCGTCCTAAAGATCCCCACGCTTATGAAGAAGACCGTCACAATCAGATACGGTTGGGTTCAAGCGTCGACGCGCGAATTAACTGGGATCATCGACACGCTGGCCGCCACATTTCCGGGTTACGGCAGCATCCCCTTCATCCTCGATGAGGACTTTCAACATTGCACAGGGACTCATCCGTATTGCAGACGTTGGCAAGATTGTGCTCCGCGCTAAAGATGCCGCCCTCAGCGACAGACTTAATCGTGTAATCCAAAAAAACCTGAAGCGGCTTCCCCGATTTTGCCTGGCGCTGATGGTCTCTTACTTATAGACGGCTTTAGAATTCTGGCCGCGAGCGTCATATGCGTGAACTTCGCCCGCGTCCCTTCGAAGCGGTGACAAGTATAGTCGACAGTCTTCTGCTTGGCTTCGACGCCGGGAGCCTCAAATGCGACCCATGCTCCTTTGAATTTTTGCGATAGTCGCACTTCAATGATCGTCATGCTTAATCCGTGGTTAGCATAGCCCACGGCGGTTCCAAGTCCGGATCTTCAAGCGCCATCATGCGCGCATCATGCAAAATCTGTCGGATTGACGCAATTGTACGCCAACAACTCATCAGCGTTCCACCACCTCTCGTGCGGTGAAGCTATTACACAGCTGCCGGGGCGAATCAGTTCAGTCTCTGTTCGAGGACGCGATGAATATTAGCGGCAGTTTCGTCGGATCCCGTTCTCCTAAAACTGTCGACCTCTTCCATCAGGCGCGCCTCGTCCAGAATCACACATGGGACATTCGCCATTTGGCTGGATCCATTCGGGATGTTGGATCCGAAGGTCCTCGTGAATCTGTTGCCGGAGCTCGGTGTAGGTGTGTATTTGGTGAGACATGGGAATTGGCTTGGTGAAAGATTCAAGTGTGGCGCGGCCGGTCGACCAGCTTTGGCGCAGTGAGCGCGCGCCGAGCTCGAGTGAAGATATCCCCAAAAGCGGCATGCACACGCTCGCGGTGTGCACGACGCCGAGCCAACTGGATTACTCTGTAGCGCTGGCGTTGCAGCAACACGGCCAGCAGTCCGCTTTGCGTAAGGGTTTGGGTTGAGCTTGTCATGACGTGTCTCCGTTTCTAATGGCTTATGTAATCGCCCGTGGGTGAGTACGCTCTGTTGTGAGCATTACGAATTTCATAAACCGGTCTTGTTTTGGTTGACTGCTCCAAATCCGCACGGAACGAAGAACCATCTTCACGAGTCGCTTTTAACAGCGGTCTCGCTTCAGGTGACTCGGGGCTCCAGCTGAATCTGGAGATCGCGCAAGCGGTGTCTCAGCGAAGGTTAAGCCTTTCAACCGGTTTTCAGGCCTGCCGAAAGTGCGTCGAGGCGTCGGATGACGTAATCAAGCGTGATTTTACCAGCATTGCCGGCAGCCGCTATGGGACCTTAGTCCAATATACTTAGGAACCGCGAAGAGGAGGTCCGAAATTGTTGACTCATCCCCTCCCGCTCGTTTCGACCTGTCGGTTTGCCGATCTATGTCGCTAGACTCCCGTCGGCTCCATTTAAACTCGCCCGTTCGCTTTCAAAGATTTGTGTTGACGTCTGCCCTGCGACCCGGGCCTAATCGCGACATACCTCAGTCCCACTGGATGGTCCCGACCAGCATTTAGAGGGTAGATTTGAGCCGGCGTTGTCGAGAGAGGTTCCGGTTAAGACGGAGGTCTCAGGATGAAAATTTCCGTTACTCGCATTTTGCTGGTGCTCCAGGTTTTCCAGGTATGCGCGTTTGCATCAAACAGCGTCGTCAATTTGTCGCACTACGACTTAATGCGTGTGGACTTCGAGCGGATGAAGAGTGAAGGCATCGTCGGCGTGATTCACGAAGCCACGTATCCACGTTTCGATCGTGACTCCTACTACGGCAGCCGGCAAGACGCGGCGACGCGCGCGGGTTTGCTCTGGGGCGCCTACCATTTTGGCGATGCTACCGATCCCGTTCGACAAGCCGACCATTTCCTGGCCATGGTGGCCTCGCAGTGGCATGGCCAAAACCTGCGCCCGGACGGAGTATTGCTGGTGCTCGATTTTGAGAAGAACGATCACTATCCGGGCGGCACGATGCGAGTCGATCAAGCCGTCACGTTTGTTGAGCGGATTCGGCAGCGGACCGGGAAGTATCCCGGTGTTTATGGCAGTGAGTATCGGCTCCGCACCATGCTGAACGGTCGCGGCGTGAGCTCGTCGCAACGACAAATTCTCGCCAATTGCTGGTTATGGATCGCGAACTATCATTCCGAACCGCGCAACACGGCGCCATGGGATCGTTGGCACCTTTGGCAATACACGGGTGATGGTACGTGTGATCTTCCGCGCGCCATGTTCCCGAAGAGTGTCGCCAACATCAGAAAAGCGGAACGCAATATCTTCCGAGGTAGCCCGGCGGGTCTGCAAGCTTTCTGGCAGGAGCACGCCTGGCAACCTGCTGGCAAAGCGGCCGACCAGCAGAAACCAGGGCGGAATATGCCTGGGGTGCGAGTTGCGGCCGGTCGTTGAGCGCGGGCCGCATTCGTCGGATTCAAAGTCGCTCCAAGCGACATTTCGCAGTTTCGCGGGAGCCATCAGTTTCGCCAGGGCTTTGGCGTTCCCCAGAACGATTCCAGGTTATGGGCCGTCTGCCCCGGAAAGCAAGTCAAGTATTGCTTGTTGGAATTCGAAGGTCTGGCCGATATCGAGCCAAAACTGGTCACTCTACGTCCGTCGCCCAGGAAACAGACGGACGCGATCCATAGGCCTTCGCGTCTTGTTCTCGCGACGCCACCGACAACCGGCCGCCAGCCGCGCTGTCGACGGCGTCCCTCATCTTGTTCTCGTTAGATGTAATTGCTCATGCGTAAGGCGCACGGATTTGCGCCTACGACATCGGAAGCGGGTTCCAAACCCTAAACACGGATTATTTTTTGTCCTAAACGGTCGTGTTCGTAAACTTCTCCGCCTTCGCCGTGGTTCCGTTTAGAGTCACGACTCGGCTCTTTCCATCGGCCGCTAGGAGATCAGATCGCGCTGGTGCTTTGGTCGGCGGTCACGCCGATCAATCATATCCCCAGATCTTGACTGTGGCCGTCGGTTTACCCCCGAGGATCTTGTACCTGGATCTTCACCGATGTCAGGCGTCCCTTAAGTCCCGGAGCATCTTTCGGGGCCGTCTCTCCTCCCTGCCTTTATGGTTCCCACGGGCAGCGTGTCGTCCTGACGATTGTCCCAGCCAAGGACTACCATTATCATCTGGACGTCAGCGCCCTCGACAGAGAGCTTTACCCGCTTGACGTCTTTCTTCCATCGACTCCCTTCGGTCTTGATCTCCACGCTGGGATCGGTGGAATTGATGGTCTGCTCGCCCATTACAAACCACTCATTAACTCTGGCGCCGTCCACAGCCCCCAGTAGGACGGCGGACGCGGCGGCAACGCAAAACGCTGCCAGATTGTTTATTTTCATATTACTTTCCTCCTTGTTTCCGATGATTCTACTTGCCTGTCAGTCGGGACGATATAGGACTTTAGTCCTAGTCCCAACGATCGCCTAAAAGGACCGCGAAGATGATGCTGACCCAGGGTGTTTCACGGCCTACCCCGGCGAATTCATCGGAGAGTGTGCGCTCTGCTGGATAGGCTTGAGATTTGGGACACTCCTGTCACTTATCGCTCTCGTTCTCGGCCTCCTCGCACTTATCGGGTTTGGCGTGACGGCGTTACGCCGCTGGCGTCGCACATTTTTGTCTCGCGCCGCGTTTACCAAGAGAAATCCGACACAAAGAGCGGGAAACGGTCATCATTTGTCGGCTCGGCTCGGTTGGCAGCAGGCGTGTGATCTTGGGTTTCGCGGAGACCTCGAAGAGTGGGAACGATTTTAATCGGGGCGACACCTAATCGCTAAAGGTTCTGTTGGGACAACAGAATATACCGGGTCCTTTGAGCGCCCTTCCCGGGTCCCCACACTCCCTTACCGCCCGTCCTCATTTCGACGGGCCGCCTGTAGCGAGACTCGCTGGCCCCGGTTACAAAGGCCTTACGGCAGAGCGGAGTCGACAGCCCGCGTCTACCCCAGGCCGTAAATGCGGACGGCTTGTTGTTTGCCTTTCAATTTTCGCTCGCCCAGGTCGACCAGTTTTTCCTTCGCCGGCAGGCGATCGCCGAAATCGGCTGAGAGCAGAACCTGTTGATTGAGTTCTTTCATCACCGATTCGAGGCGGAAAACCGTGTTCACCACATCGCCGATGATGGTCGCGTCGCGTTGCGCATCGAGCCCGACGTTGCCGCAGGTGACCGACCCATAATGGAGCGCGATCCCGACATGAAACGCCTCGCCATTGGCCCACTTGATCCCGGCCGCGAGTGCCAGAATATCGCGTGCGATCTTGAGCGTCGCCGCGCAATCGATTCCTCCCTCCCCGCATTCGCTCCAGTAAGCAAGCATCGCGTCGCCGATGAACTTGTCGATCGTCCCGCCGCTCTTGGTTACGAGATTGCCGGCTTCGCGAAACCAGACGCCGAGCTGTTGCGCGAGATCGTCGCTGGAGATCTTTTCCGCCATGGTGCTGAAGCCGCGAATATCGCAGACGAGCAATGCCACCGGCCGGATGGCGGAGGCAGCGCCGTCGATCGATCCGGCGAGCGTGACTTCGAGCTGAGCGTTTGAAAAATCGTCCTCGATTTGCTCGAAGAGGAGTTCGTTTTTTGCGATCAGGATACGAGCGCCGTGCGCGAGCGTCATCGGCATGACCACGCGCTGATCGTTGACGAACGTGCCGTTGCGGCTGCCGAGATCGATTATTTGATATTGGTAGCCATCATGACAACGAACGAGCGCGTGCTGGCGCGAGACGAGCGGACTGCCACTCAGGCAAACGATGTTGTCGCTCGTTCGACCGATCGTGGCGGTGTTGCCGATGGTGAGCTCGAACGGCTCGCCGGTGAGAGGCGTGACTCGAAGTTTGGCGGGCATGGCAAACCGTTGGCAGTATCCTGCAGCAGATCGCGTGCGACAAGATCGTCTTAATCCGTTAGCGCCAGGCGCAAATCGGGCGATATAATCCGTTTTCCCGATGGCCGAGAAAATCGTCTTCGATCATTACGAAGTGCTGACCCGCGAAGACGGTTCGCTCTTCGAGCTCGGCCGGGGCGCGATGGGCATCACCTACAAGGCGTTTGACACCAACCTGCGGGTCAATGTCGCGCTCAAGGTGATCAACGCGAAATATCTGGAGAGCGAAGTCGCGCAGCAACGTTTCATGCGCGAGGCGCGCGCTGCCGCGCAACTGCGACATCCGAACGTCGCCTCCGTTTTTCATCTCGGCACGAGCCGCGACGCGTTTTTTTACGCGATGGAGTTCGTCGATGGCGAAACAGTCGAATCCTTCATTAAACGCAACGGGCCGATCGATCCGGTCGTCGCGCTACGCATTACGCTGCAGGTGACGCGCGCTCTCGCCGCGGCCGCGAAACATCATCTTGTCCATCGCGACATCAAACCGGCGAACCTGATGCTCGTTAGGGAAGACGACGATTTTCTCGTCAAGGTGATCGATTTCGGGCTCGCCAAATCGATCAAGCATGGGGAGAACGACGATCTCGCCACGCTCTCGATGGGCGGGTTTGTCGGCACGGCGCATTTTGCCAGCCCGGAACAGCTCGAGGAAAAAGAGATCGACGTTCGTTCGGACATCTACTCGTTAGGGGTGACGCTCTGGTACATGCTCGCGGGCCAGGCCCCTTTCGGCGGTTCGCTCGCCCAGGTGATGAGTCAACACCTGCATAAACCGCCGCCGCTCGAGAAGCTGCAAAATCTTCCCGAATGTGTCCGCACAGTTGTCGGGCATATGATCGAGAAAGACCCGGCGAAACGGCCGCAAACGCCGGCGGCGCTACGCGGTGAATTGGAAAATTGTCTCGCGCTCATCGAGGCCGCTCCGCCCGCCGGCGAGCAGGATTTCCCCACGATGGTCGAAGCAACAACGGTCCCGCGTGCCGTTGAGCCGCCACCGCTCAGTTCCCGAAAATCCTCGCGCGCGATCATCTGGATCCTGGGCGGGATCGCTCTCCTTGCGGCCGGTCTGCTGCTCTTCTTGCGAATGCGTCAACCTGCGGAACCGCATCCTCAAATCGCCGCCACCGCTTCGCCGGTCCCATCATCATCAGCAGCCGCCGCGATGACGCCGATGATTGCGCAATCGACAATCTCCCCGTCCATTCCGTCGCCATCTCCGGCCGCGTCGTCAGGCGAGCCGGCCGGCCTAACGAGAGAGGCGCTCGCAGAGGCGGAGAAATTTGAAGCGGCCCACGACTGGCCGCGCGCCGTGATGGCCTACGTAAAGATGGCGAAGAATTTTCCCCAAAGTGAAGTGGGCCGGGTACGCCTCGAATTGTTGCTGAGCAAGTTGCAGTCGGAAAAAGGCGCCCTGGGGGACGAGAATTTCGACGCGCTACGGGAACCGTTAACCGAAGCCGCGAAGCTCGACGTCGTGAGTGCGATGGAAATTCTCGGCGACGCCCTGCGCAAGCGGGATCCCAAAGAATCCTTTGCCTGGCTCTGCACGGCCGCGGCGCGCGGGCGCGCGCACGCCATGGCGGAAGTAGGTTTGCGTTACTCGAACGGTGCGGGGGTGGAGCGCGATTTTGTGAAGGCGGCGCAGTGGTTCGAGCAGGCTCTGGCTGCCGGCGACGCGAGTGCGGGCACGTTGCTCGCCGAGTGCTATCTCTTCGGCAAAGGCGTGACCAAGAACGAAACGAAAGCAGTCGCGCTCCTGCACGATGCGGCCGCGGCCAGCGACCCGCGCGCGATGGATCAACTGGCAACCTGTTATCACAAGGGCATCGGTGTCGGGCGAGACGACCGCGAGGCTTTTCGCCTCTACAGCGCGGCGGCGAAGCTGAACTATCTCGATTCGGCCGGCAACCTCGGGGTGCTTTACCTGACGAGCGACCAAACGGATCTCGGGAAAAATGAAGCCGCGCGCACCCAAAAGGCGCTCGACCTTTTTCGCGACGGTGCCAAGCAAAACAACGCCTTTTGCATGTTTCTTTATGCGCGTTGTTTCGAGGCCGGCACCGGGGTCGAAGCCAATCCCACCGAGGCAAGCGATTGGTATCGGCGCGCGGCGGAGGCGGGCAATCGGCCGGCCCAGGATTGGTGCCGTCAGCACAACGTTAGTTTCAACTCAGAGTAGGCGCTGTAGCCGGTGGCAGTGACGCCGGCATCAAGACAACGCGATTCGCCATTCTAGCCGCGGACAGCTCCGCCGGCTAAAACGGACGCCAAAAAATAATATCTTGTCATCCACAACGCCGCGACCTAAGACTCGTCGCCTCATGAAAATACCGATGCTGAAAACTTCCTCGCTCTTGGCCGCCGTCTCGATTTTCGGCACCGGCTGCGCAGATCTTACTCCCTTGCAAAACGCCGGTGTCTTCGGCGCCGCCGGTGGCGCCGCCGCCGGAGGAATCGCAAGCGCCTCCGGCGCGAGTGCGGGCGAAGCGGTCGCGATCGGTGCCGCCACCGGGGCGGTGGTCGCCGCCGTGACCTATGTCATTGCCAAGCACCAGGCGACGGAGCGCCAGCACCGGATCGCGGAGGAACGCGCGCAACGCGCCTACGCGCGCATGTCCGCGGAACGAAAAAGCCAAATGAAAGCGCACAAGACGCGCTACATCGCGGTCGATACGGAGAAGAACGACCAGACCGCAGCGGGAGCGAAGGAGAGCGTGATGATTTGGGACACGCAATCGCAGGAAGTGGTGGGCAACAATGTTTACGATGTGAAAAGCCCGCCGCCGGTTGGCTCGACCGCGAAGTTCGACACCTACTCGGCGGAATACGTCGGCTCGGGAAGTTGATTCGTTAGGGGGATTACCGGACCATTCATCCGGGCGTTTTCGCGCTGGCGTCAGGCCGCGCTGCGCAGACGGCGTGATCGCCGCTCTTGTCACATCCTTCGACTGCGACTGCGAGATCCTTCGCCGCAACTGCGCCGGCTCAGGATGACAAGACCGGGCGCGCCTCGCCGTTCAGTTCCCGCCGCCGAAGAAGCGCTTGAAGGATTGAATGATGCTCCGCGGCACCTCCTTGATCTTCGGCGGAATTTGTTCCATTCGCCGCCCAAGCAGAGTCGGGCTGCCGCCATGCACTTGGCAGATTCCGCGAGGGACTTTGTCGACCGGAAGATCGATCTCATAGGCCGTTCCGGCGGCCACGCAACCGCTGGTCGCGATCGCATTGGAGATTGAGCAAACGGTCGCTTGCTGCGAGGCGACTGGTGGGGTGAATTGCTCGGCCGGATAGCGGTCGGACGCTTTCATCATGACCTGCGTCCAGATCGGCAGAGCGAGAGCCGAGCCGTAGCCACGCGGAATGATGGTGGTCGGCTGATCGAAGCCGACCCAGACGCCGCAGGTCATGGAGCTGGTGAAACCGACGAACCACGCGTCCTTGAAATCGTTCGTCGTCCCGGTCTTGCCCGCGGCGGGAAGCTTGAAGCCTAACGACCGCGCGCTCGCCGCGGTGCCGCGGGTGAGCACTTCCTCCATCAACTCGGTCGTCATCCAGGTGGCGCCCGGGTCGAGCACCGGCAGCGTGACGTGGGCGGCGCGATAGATCGGACGATGGAGCGGATCGTCGATCCGCTCGATGATGTAGGACTGTTTGCGAATACCGGCGTTGGGAAAAACGGTGTAGGCCGCGGTCAAATCCTTCAGATTTGTTTCGAACGAGCCGATGTAAATCGCCGCTCCGTGCGGAATGTTTTCGCCCAGGCCGAGCGTCGTGGCGATTTTCTGCGTGTCATCGAGCCCGGCAAATTCACCAACCCGCACGCTCATGGTGTTGCGCGATTGGATGAGGCCGTAAGAGACCGGCTTGATCCCGACATAGCGGCCATCGGAATTTCCCGGCGACCAGTTGCCGGCGCCCTGAATCTCTCCCGGTTGAATCGGCTCGTCGCTCACCGCCGCGCCCGGGAGGAGTCCGTGAGTGAAGGCGAGCGTGTAGACGAACGGCTTGAAGGCCGAGCCGATCTGGCGATTGGCCGGAGTGAGCGCGCGGTTGAATTTGCTCTGCGCATAATCGCGTCCCCCGACGAGCGCGCGGATGCCGCCGCTCGCGTTGTCGATCGCGACGAGCGCGCCTTCGAGATAAGGCATGGCGTTGTCCTCGCCGTCTTCCGGGGCGCGATATTGTGCCTTGAGCGGATGTTTGAAGCCGGGCTGGCGCTCGACTTTGGCCAGCTGTTTCTCGAGCGCGTCGGTCGCGGCCTTTTGCACGTCGGGATCGAGCGTGGTGTAGATGAACAGACCGCCGTTGTCGATTTGGTCGGTGGTGAGGAGGAGGTTGAGATCCCGCTGCACCGCATCCATCGCGTAGTTCTCCTGGATCAAGGTGCGACGCCGCGGATGCGAATTGATCTTCTCGCGCTTCGCCTGCCTGCGCCTGGGTGGCGGTGATCTTTTTCAACTCCTGCAACCGATCGAGCACCGTGTCGCGCTGCACCGCGGAGCCCTTCGGATTCTTGAGCGGCGAAAAACGATTCGGGCTGCGAATCAAACCGGCGAGCAGAGCTGACTCGGAGAGATCGAGCTTGGAGGCATTTTTCCCAAAGTAGGACTGCGACGCCGTTTCGACCCCGTAACAGCCGGAGCCAAAATAAATCCGGTTCACGTAAAGCTCGAGGATCTGGTCCTTTGTCAGCTCGCGCTCGATGCGGAGGGCAACCATCGCTTCGAGCAACTTGCGGCTGATCGTCCGGCCGCCTAACGGCAGGCTGTTGCGCGCGAGTTGCTGCGTGATGCTGCTCGCGCCTTCCCTGGCCGAGCCACTTCTAATGTCGCGGTAGAGGGCCCGCGCCACTCCGCGCCAGTCAATTCCGCCGTGTTCGTAAAAGCGCGTGTCCTCGCGGGCGAGCAGCGCCTGGATGAAAAGAGGCGAAACTTCTTTGAGCGAAACCTTCAACCGGTTCGCGCCGGCAAGACGGCTGTAGATTTTGCCGTCGACGTCGAAGACGGTATTGCGCTCCGGCATCGTGCCGACGCGCTTCAGATCGAAGGTTTGCGCCCAGACGGCGTAGAAGGCCAGGACCGCGGCGATGAGGGCGAGCGGGAGCGCGACAAGAAAAAAGGCAAGGACCCAACGCCAGCCGCGCCGGCGTTTCTTGCTCCTCCGCGCGGCTGGCTTGCGAGATCCGGTGCGCGCAAAGAACTTCATCGCCCAATGTTAAATCGCTAAATCGTCCCCAGCGGTCAATCGCCGCCGGGCTCGCCGGAGCAACGTCTTAACGTTTCAACATCTAACGGATCAAAGGCGCAATTTGACTGGGTCGCCGTGCTGCTCATTTGCGCAGGGCGCATTGATTGGCACCCCGGCATCGGCCGCGTTAGGCTGGACCAGCTCGCGCTCGATCAGGTAGCGCTCCACTTCCTCTCCGCTCACGTCGGAAAGCATTTCGCCATTCACTTCGACGCAGGGCGAGAGCGGTTGCCCGCTCTTGCTTTCCATCTCCCAACGGAAGGCCGGGTTTTGGATGATATCCTTTTCGGTGTAGGGGAGATCGTACTTGGCGAGGACGGCGCGCACGCCGCCGCTCCAGCCGCAATGTGTTTTGAGGTAGGCGGTAATCTGTGGCTTTTCCATTGGCGTAAGGTAACACCGGCGCAGGCTTCGGCCACCGATTTTCCAGGCAGGCAAGCCAGCAAGCCAGCAAGGCAGGCACGTCAGAGGTGAGCGATCGGCCAGCCTCGGACTCCCTTTCCAATTGAAATGTGCCGTGGCCCGGACGGCGTCAGGTTCCAAGACCGCGCCGGTAAGTCTCGATGTCACTCAGCTCGAATGTCGCCACCTAATCGCGCTTCGGCCTGAGGAGCGGGAAGAGGATCACGTCGCGGATCGATTCCGCGCCGGTTAGAAGCATCGTCAGGCGATCGATTCCGAGGCCGAAGCCGCCGGCCGGAGGCATGCCGTGCTCGAGCGCGAGGAGAAAATCTTCATCCAGTTTCTGCGTCTCCTCGCCCGCCTGTTCGAGCAGGCGCTGACGTTGCACGAGCGGATCGTTCAGTTCGGAATAACCGGGCGCGATTTCCTGGCCGTTGATGATCAACTCGAAGACATCGACGAGCGAATCGTCCTCCGGATTTTGTTTCGCCAGCGGCACCAATTCCTTTGGGCAATGGGTGACAAAGAGCGGGTCGAAGGTTTTTTCCTCGATCAGTTTCTCGAAGACGTGCTGAGTAACTTCGAAATCCGCCATCTGCGGTTGCACCTCAACTCCAAGCCCTGTGCATTTCGCGCGACGTTGTTCACTCGTTAGGTCAAACCAATCCGCCCCCGCGACCCCACACACGAGATCGCGGTAGCGCGCGCGCCGCCAGGGTCGCGTCAGATTGAGCGTCCGCGTCACGGTGCCGTCGGCGTCGCGATGTTCCACCGTCAGGGACGCCGACCACCGTTTGCGCGAGATGGCAGATCAACTCCTCCACCAGTTCCGCCACCTTCTCGAAATTGGCGTAGGCCCAGTAGCCTTCGAGCATCGTGAACTCCGGGTTGTGCCGGCGCGAAATGCCTTCGTTGCGGAAGTTGCGGTTCACTTCGAAGACCTTGTTGAATCCGCCCACGAGCAAGCGCTTCAAGTAAAGTTCGGGCGCGATGCGCAGATAAAGATCGAGCCCGAGCGCCTTGTGATGGGTTCGGAACGGCTCCGCCGCCGCGCCGCCTGCGACGGTTTGCAGCATCGGCGTTTCCACTTCCAGAAACCCGCGCGACTGCATGAACTCCCGCGTCTCGCGCAGAATCGCAATCCGCTTCGCGAACACTTCGCGCGAGCGCTCGTTCGTCACCAGGTCGAGATAACGCTGGCGATAGCGTGCCTCGACATCCGTCAGGCCATGCCATTTTTCCGGGAGCGGCCGCAAGGCCTTCGCCAGCACTTCGAACCGGTGCACTTTCAACGTCTGCTCGCCGGTCTTGGTAAGGAAACAACTTCCCTCCACCCCGATGAAATCGCCGAGATCAAGCAACCCGAAAATCTCCATTGCCTCCGGCCCGAGTTCCTTTGCCTGCACATAAATCTGGATTCGCCCCGTCGCGTCGCGCAGATCGAGAAAGTGACTCTTGCCCATGTCGCGATGCGCCGTGATCCGGCCCGCTGCGCGGAGCTTCGTGCCTTCGGCAAATTTCGCCCGCACCTCCTCAATCGAGCCGCTCGTCTCAAAGCTCTGACCAAACGGCGCCACGCCACGAGCGCGCAGCGTCTCGAGCTTTTGGCGCCGCAGTGCGATCAATTCATTCTCTTCGTCCATCGGTGTAGAGACGGCCGCGTCGGCCGCAGGAGAGAACCGAATGTAACCGGAATCCTCCGTGTGAACAGATTTTCCCGCCCGTGGCGCAGCCGGGTTCCCATGCCGTCTCCAAACTGTGCGTTGCCCGACGGATCTACATGCCGTGGTTTCGAAAATGCTCCGATGCATTTTGCGCTCGAGCCGAGGAACGTCTATCGTCGCCAGCGTTACGTGATGCACTCGACCGCTTTCGCCAAATCATCCGCGACCCTGCTGCGCGGCTTTGTTCTCGTCGCCGCCTGCCTCTTTCTCGCGGACGCCGCGAGAGCGGACGACGCGAAGTCGATCGCCGGCTTCCGCAAGGCCATTATTGAGCTTGGGCCTGATGTCGATCCGGCCGAAGCCGAGATGGTCTCGGTCACTGCCCACACCACGGCCAGGCGATTGCAGAAAGAATGGCGAGTGGCGCCATTTGCGCTTTATCAGAATTTCCTCATCCACATCGGAAAGAGACAAAAAGGGTTTTGCTTCGATTGGGCGTACGGGATTGGCGGAGCGCTGAAGGAACTCCGGCTGAAGACGCTTGTCCTCCACTGGGGCGCGTCGCATCCGGGCACTCGCCTCGAACACAATTGCATCGTCGTAACCGCGCGCGGGCAGCCCTTCCGCGATGGCTACCTCATCGATGGCTGGCGCGCGGCCGGCAAGTTGCTTTGGTGGCCGGTGAAGAAAAGACGAATACCTCTGGAACGAGGACCCGAAGGATACCGCCTGGTTGCAGGACTACGGACCAGTGAAAGGAAGCCGCGGCGCGCAACCTCGCAAAACCAGTCCAACGGGCGACGGCGGCGCGGTGGTTGATACTCACGCACCCGCTCACCCCGCGGCCGGCTCGCTCGAATAGCGCGCCGGGTCCTGCCGAAAAAATCGCCGCATCTCCCCATACAATCTCGGATGCTGTTGCTGCAACGCCTGGGGACGCTCGAAAAACGCTTCCGTCGTCACAGCAAAAAATTCCGCCGGCATTCGTCGCCCCATAGGTATCCAGGAGGGTCGAGATTCCCGTTGCATCGGCGGCCCGCAACGCGGCAAATTCCATCTTCATCACCTCGGCCCAGGACAATTTCTCACGGCGTGAGCCGAGTGCCGGCACTCCGTCGCCGATGAAATCTTCGAAATCGAGCTGGTGCGCAAACTCGTGCAGTACCAGGTTCTTGCCGTCGGATGGGTCGGACGCGCCGGATTTCGCGGCATCCCAGGCCAGCACCATCGAGCCCATCTCGCGTCCGGTCTCGCCGAGCCGGCCTTCCCTGCCTTCTTCCCAAATGTGGCCCTCCACGTGCCGCTCTTCGTCCACCACATAGCCCGAGGGGTAGACCAGGATCGTCACCAGCCGCGGGTAATAATCCGTCCGGCGATGCAAAAGGAGAAGGCACGCCTGAGTGGCGATCGTCACCCGGATCTCGTCCGTCAATCGCAACCCGCCGCAGCCTTCAAAGCGTTTCTCCGCGAGAAACACCTGCACGTGGCCCAGCAACTCCCGTTGATCGGCCGCCGCGAGCCGGTTAAAAAAAGGAAGATTTCGCGAGATGATCGAGCGCCACTCGTTAGGCACAAGCTGACTGCGCAGTTGCCGCCGCCGCCGCTGCTTGAAGAGTCCGAACATGGCTTTTCAATCTTAGCGTCGAACTCGGGAATGCCTACCGGGAATCCATGGCAGAACTTGGTCGTCCGGCCTTTTGGAAGCGCGCGCCATTGAGTCCTCCTTTTCCTGAATGATCCACTGAGGTGTGCGCTCAGTGCTAATCGAAAACGTAAATCGCGATCCCTTGCGCGGAGTTCTGCACGATCGGCACGCCACCGCTTACCGACCCCTCGCCCGCGACGAAGTTCCTATGACCGCTCGAGATGCCGCCGCCGCCCACTCCGACACCGAGCACGCCACGCGAACGATCGCCGACCAGCGTCAGCAGCACGCCGTTAGCGCCAACCTTCGCCGCTTCCTCCTTCAACCGCTGAAGCGCTTCTGCTTCCCCTTGCGGGCTGCCACGGAAAAACTTCGCGCCGCTCGTCGCATCCAAAACGGCGATTTCCTGGTAGTGTTGCGGCGGCGTTCGATAGATCCGCACCGCAGCCGGATCGATTGCTGGCCGCGCTGGCGCCAGCAGACGGGTCGGAACTACCCGCGCAACCCGCGAGAAGCAAAATCGCGAGCCAACTCCAGGCCAACCCGCGATTCGCAATCGCGCGATGATTGATTCGAAAGAAGGTGCGGTCTTTGTCTATCAACGCCGAGTTTTGCACGCCATCTTGTATTCCGCCAAGGCTGTATAGCCGGTGCGGGTCTCGATTTCAAAAGCCGTGCCTTCCCGAACCACGAACCATTCTCCTTCGTGGAATTCCATTTCGTCGGGATTCGTCTCAGGATGAGCGAGCCGCGCGTCACGAGGCGAAAGATATCTTCGTTGTGGCTGCGTTTTCCGGAGAGCAAGCGAGCCTCTTGTCCTCCTGAGCCGCCCCGTCGTCCCGACCGCCGGAGCGATTAGACTCCACCCACTTTGGTTTCAGGAGGACTGGTTCAAGACGGAAGGTCTTTGCCATTTCCTTTGAAGGAATATCAAGCCAACGACGGCGCACCAGCCGAACCAAGCGGCGAAGAGTGCTCTTTGTGCCAGGCCATAGACGGGTTTCACGTATGCCCAAACCGGTCCTTGTCTGTCCAGCGAACTCAAGTTCAGGATGATTGCGGCGAATATGATCACGTAAAAAATCCACGAAAGGGAAACAAGAAGCCCTGCCCGTGGAGTCGCGTCTCCATGTGAGTGCGAGGCACAGTGGTGCCTGGTAGCCAATCAACTCCGAAATCCCGAAGACATTGTGCAGTGGGTTCGGGTAAGCGAAGAGTCCTACCCCCGCAGCCGACAATGCCATGAACCCTGTAAGGTATGCAGCCGATTGGGAGTGGCCGGCCTGAACGGACCGATCACGAACGGCCGCGGCGAAAACAAGGATGCAGGCTGCAACGCAACACAACATGATGGCGAAGGGAACTCTGGCTGGTGAACCAATCTCTCCAATCTCGCTGACCGTCTGATGCACGTGACTATAGTCGGGAATCATCAGGGCCAGACCAGCTATGCCAAAAACAAGTATGACTCCGGATACAGGTCCGAACAGCAACCTATAATCCCTCCTCATCTGGAGCCCAAAGTCACTGAGGCTGGAAATCGCTCTAGAGATCTCAAGGTGTGATCCGGCGTCGTGTGGATTCGCAGGTGGGTTGTCGTGAGTTCATGACGTGCAACGACGGGAGCGTAATGGCGCTTTCGGCTCTCCATCAAAGTTCGTTGTTGACTGGATATGGTCCGATAGCGCAACAGTTTTCCGTAAGCGATGAATCCCGCGACGAGCAGGATCAAAGAAAGCACCATCGAGCCAAGGTGAATACGCAACGCCCCCACCTTGGGAAATGCGCGGACGGCAATTGAACTTACGACGACGTGGATGGCCAGCAATGTGATGTAAGTCCAAAAGATAAGCCCTCGGAAATCCAGGGTGATCCAATTACCGCCTCCTCCTTCTCCAGTGAACGCTAAATCCAGGAAATAAAGAGGAAACGCCAGCAACCCAAGAAATAGACAAATAATCCGGTGTGTGCGCCAGGTGGACTTCATTAACGCTTATCACCGCATCTGGGCAAATCTCCGCAACAGGCTAGCGTTCAACGATAACAAGATCAGCTTCGCCGGGCGGGAGCGCGTAAGGCAGCGGGTTGAACGTTTTTAATCATGTGAAAACTGGGTCGTACGCCAGCTCGCCGTCAGCTGCGCGCCTCGGTCTAGATGGTTGGCGTGGCATGGTGTTTGGCTGACAAACCGAACATCTCCTTCACAGAAGACCGCGATAACACCACGATGGTCAAGACGCCAAGAACTGTGCCGAATGGAAAGAAGCCGCACTGCAAACACGCAGTCACGAAAACGAACCAATAATGTGTACGCGAGTGGATACACCGTCCGGCAGCAACGACGCAAGCTGCGAAAATTCGCCGAGTAAGAAGAAGCTGGCGCCGAAGCCCATAAAGATCCAGCCGACAAACTCAGGCGGCGGCTCACCCTGCTTTGGCGGCGGCGCATGAATCAAAAACCAGCCAAGCGCGAAGTGAATGAGAGGCAGCAGCGCAAAGAGCGCCGTGAATCCGGCGACGACGTAGTGGAAGATGGCGAGCAGCCGAAGGTGTTGCTCGTTGTCGGTGCGATCTTCCATCTAACGAGACCAAGCTCAGGTAGTGCGAGCGGGAGTGCGCTTCGCAGTGGATAAAGCGGTTGAAATCATGGAAAGTAAGATCGTACACCGGCCCGACAGTCAGCTCCAGCGTCTGGTTATTTCGGCCGGCCCGTCTGACCTGGCTGTTACCGTTGCCCCTCGGCTCTCTACAAGAGAATCTTGAAAACAAGAGATCGTTTGGATGTAAACGCTTCGTTTACGTGAGGCGACGAGGGACCTGTCTGCTCGCTTCGCGCCTTGATGCGAAATCTGGCTTCGCTCGTTTGCCGGTTCGTGCTGCGGAGGCTTTCGGCCGTGACGACGGGGCTGGAAAAGGGGCCGGGAATTGCGGCCGACACGGCCGCCGCTACACCGCGCCAACTATTGATTTGCCTTCGCCTCCCTCGCAGCGGCATATTGCTGACCCGCGTGTTCGCGTTTCTTATGGCTCTCGATTCACCTGAAACCACTTCCAAAATCGGCGGTCCGCTGGTCAAGCAGTTCTCCATTTTTCTGCCGAACAAGGTGGGCGCGATGCTCGATATCGTGAAGCTGCTCAGCACCCGCAATGCGCACGTGGTTGCGCTCAGCATCGCCGAGCAGACCGACTCTGCCATCGCCCGCATCGTGGTGAGTGATCCCGAGACAGTGGAGAATATTTTCCACGAACACGATGTGGCCTTTGGGGTCTGCGAAATGGTGGTGGTGGAGATGCGGGAGGTGGCGACGGAGCTGGCGAAGCTGCTCGCCGCGCTCCTCATGGCCGAGGTGAACATGCATTTCAGCTACCCGCTCCTCACCCGTCCGCACGGGCGCGCGGCGCTCGCGCTGCACGTGGACGACGCAGAGTGCGCCTGCTCGGTCCTCCAGGGCGAAGGCTTCAAGATGCTGAGCCAGGCCGATATTTCCCGCTAGGAGACTAGTTAAGATACCCTGGCGGCGACGCCCTCGCCGTGGCATTGACACCCTCCATCGGGTGCGTTTAGAGAACCATTCCCGAATGAGCGCGATCTCTCTTCCAGCCGACCGAGCGCAAAGGACGTTCGTGATCGCGATGTCGCTGCTTGTCGCCGTCGCCGGCGCCCAAATTCTTACCGCCCTCTACCTCCATACGCGGCCGCCGCACGAGGAGCTGCTCCCCGCGCAAAAAGCTGCGATTGAAGCGCGCCTTTTTCGACGTCCGAAGTCCGGTGCGACGCCCGCGGCGGCTCCGGTCAAGGTGCCCGCGGTGGCGGGTGTTCCACCCGCGACGGTCAAGCACGTGCCGGTTCCGCCGACGACCGTGGCGGGGACGCTTCTGCATGTGGCGAAGGGTTTTCGCGAGCGGGGTGATACGACGAATGCGATCGCAAAACTGCAGCAAGCCACCGCGCTCGATCCGGGGAACGCAGAAATTCTTGCGGAGCTGGCCATGACCTACGAATCGATGCAGCTTTTCGACCGCTCGAACGAAGTCTGGCGGAGGTTACAGTCGTTAGGCCCGGCGGTTGGTCCGCTCTTTGAATTGGCCGATCTCAAACTGCAGGTGGGCGTTCCGCCACAGGGCGACGCGCATGCCGCCCAACCGGGTGACGCGACGCGGGATTCCCGACGGTTCGACCTTCGGCATTTCCGAGTTGACCTTGAAACGCGAGCCCGATCCCGACGCGGAGACTCGGCTTCTCTTGCGCGTGGGGGTGAAAGTGCGGCCCGACACGCCGATCGATCACACCAAGGTTAAGATCCAGGTTTTCTTTTACGACATGGTGAACAACGACCAGGTCGTCCTGACCAACGCCGAGGTGAATTATGAATGGGTCACTCCCGGACACGACTGGGCCGACACCGGCACCGAGGTGCTCGACGTGACTTACCTGCGCCCGAAGCGCCGCGACCCGGTGCCCGGCACCGCGATCGAAAACCAGCCGATGGATGTGCCGGACTCGGTCGAGAAAGCGAAGCGGGCTGCGCGCAAACCGGAAGCCGCCGCGTCGACTCCGCCGACGAGCGAGAGCGGCCCGCGCCAGTACCTTGGCTATATCGTGCGGGTCTATTACCAGGACCAACTCCAGGCCGTGCGCGCGGAACCGACCCGCCTGCTGAATCTTTTCCCGCCGCCTTTCACCGCGCCGCCGCAGTGATTCGTCGGCGAGCGATTGCCGAAGCGCTCGCGTCCAGATGGCGAGGGATCATGTCTGCTTATCCGTTCTCGCGCCGCGGGCGAGTTGCAGTATTTTAGGCGCGCATGACCCGCTCCCTCGTCTTCACCGCGCTCTTTCTGGCGGCTCTCCCGGCGCAGGGGCAAATCCAGGTGGATTTGAAGTTCAAGCGGCTCCAATACATCGCCTTCGAGCCGGTCATCGCGACGGTCACGATTACCAACATGGCCGGGCGCGACATTCTGCTGCGCGACGCTAACGACCAGCATTGGTATGGCTTTGAAGTTACCGCCAACGAAGGCCGCATTCTTGCTCCGCTCAAAGAGGCGTCCGAGCCGCCCTTGAAAATCGCGGCCGGCACTTCCGTTACCCGCAAAATCAATCTCATGCCCCTCTTTCCGATCTCCGATCTCGGCGTTTACCACGTCCGCGCGAACGTCTTCTTCGCGGACTTGAACAAGTTTTTTTACGCGCCCGCCAAAGTCTTCGAGGTCACGACCGCGCGGCCGATCTGGCAGCGAACCGTCGGCGATCCGAGCGGCGGCGGGGTGCGGACCTATTCGCTGATGACGAATCGTTTTCCCGACCACACCTCGCTCTATGTGCGGGTGGAAGACAAGGAGAACAGCCTCGTCTATTCGACTTTTTCGTTAGGCCGGATCATCTCCTTCGACGAACCGCATGCCGAAGTGGATCGCCACAATCAGCTGCACGTCCTGCAATGCTCCGCGCCCCGCGTCTGGTCCTATTCCGTCGATCGGCCTCGATGGGCGCTTGTTGAAACACACCAACTATTCCGAGACGCGCAGCTCGCCGCATCTGCGCCGCGCGGCCGACGGCATGGTAGCCGTCGCCGGGGGAATGCTCGACGCGTCCGTGGCGCCGACGGCCTCCGGGAAGACCGGCGCCAAAATTGTCCGATCGGCCAGCTGATATACCGTCTGAGGATTAAGCGACGATGGCGGCAAATTTTTCATGCGCCGGCCGGCGCGCTTCGCTCCCAGCACTTTTCGCGCTCTCCCTCGCGCTGCTCTTTTCGCTGCCCGCGCCGGTCGTGGGCCGGGAATTTTCCACCGTGGTGATCGATGCCGGCCACGGCGGCTTCGATCGCGGCGGAATTCCCGGGCAACGCGTCCCGGAAAAAACCGTCGCGCTCGACGTCGCCCAGCGGCTCGAAAAAAGACTGCGCCAAGCCGGTTACCGGGTGGTCATGACGCGCGACAGCGATGTCTTCGTCCCGCTCGGTGAGCGGGTGCGCATAGCCAATAGCTACGGTGACGCGGTCTTCGTCTGCATCCATTTCAACTCCGCCACGCGGGCCGGCGCCAATGGCATCGAGACCTATTACTACAGCAACAACAGCGCGGCGTTGGCGGCGAACATCCACCGTCAGGTCGTGTCGGGAACGACGAGCGAAAATCGCGGCATCCGCCGTCGCGGTTACTTTGTGCTGCGGCGCACTTCCATTCCCGCCGTGCTCGTGGAGTGCGGTTTCTTGACCAATCCGACCGAAGCGCAACTCGCCTTGGAGAGTGGTTACCGTCAGCGGCTCGCGGATCGGATCGCGGATGGCGTGATGGGCAAAACGGCGCCGCGCAATCGGCCGGTGGTGGCCGGCGTGACGCACGTGCCCTCGCCTATCCGGGAAGCGTTCAACTACAACGATTTTGTCCGCGCCGAGCCGGAGCGGTTCGAGTCGATCTTCGAAGAAGAGCGCCAGCCGCAAGAAATCGTCCTCCAGGACGAAGAAGAAAAGCGCGAGCAGCAGCACGAAGAAAGAGAGTTCGACCGCGGCGACGAAGAAGAAGAAAAAACCGGCGGACTCCAACGATTAAATTGCACTCGCCGATCATCACTCCGGCGCAAATGCGCGCGGCCGAGGAAGCGGCTTTCGCGCGCGGCATCTCGGCGGAGGCGTTGATGGAGCAGGCGGGCGCAGGGATCGCGCGTTCCATCGCCAAATTTTTTCCGCGCGCCGGGAGATGCATCGTCTTCGCCGGGAAAGGGCACAACGCGGGCGACGCCTTGGTGGCCGCGCGCTGGCTGGCGCAAGCGGGATGGGAGATCGAGACGCGGCTTGTTTTCCCCGAGAAGGAACTCAGTCCCCTAACGAATCGGAAGCTGGGCGCGTTGCGCGATCAGGAAGGTGGGAGGGGCCTTCGCGCCCCGATCAGGGAAGATGCCGTGGCAATCGGGGCGCAAAGGCCCCTTCCACCTTGCCCGACCATCATCCTCGACGGGCTGCTCGGCCTCGGTGCCCATCCGCCGTTGCGGGAGCCGATCCGCGGCGCTTGTCGCGAAATCAATTCGCTCCGCGCCAATGCGCGGGTTGTCGCAATCGACCTCCCGACTGGCCTGGACGGCGACTCGGGCGAAGCCGATGACGACTGCGTGGTCGCGGATTTCACGATCACGGTCGGTTACGCGAAGAGCGGCCTGGTCGCGGATTCGGCGATCGACTTCGTTGGCCGGCTTGAAGTGGTGCCGCTCGACGAGTTGCGATCGGAAAAAACCGAAGCTTGTGCCGAACTGGCGATTCCGGAATCGCTCCGCGACCTTTTGCCGCGCCGGAAATATTCCGCCTACAAAAACCAATTTGGCCGGATCGGCATCGTCGCGGGCTCGCGCGGTTTTACCGGCGCGGCGATCATGTGTTCGTTAGGCGCGCTCCGCGCCGGGGCGGGCTTGGTCGAGTTGTTCGTCCCGGAGGAAATTTACGAAATCGTGGCCGCGGCCGCCGCTCCCGAGGTGATGGTAAAGCCGGTGAAATCGTACGCCGATCTTCTGGAGGAGCCGATCGACGTTTGGGCGGTCGGTCCCGGTCTCGGTAAATCGCGTGCGGAACAAATTCTCGAGCTTATTCGCAACGCGAAGCAGCCGATGGTGGTTGACGCGGACGGACTCAACATTTTGGCCGGGAAGATGGAGACCTTGAAGAAAGCGGGTGGGCCGCGCCTGCTGACGCCGCATCCCGGCGAGATGAAGCGACTTTTCCCTAACGAAAACATGTCGCGCGCGGAAATGGCGACGAGGTTTTGCGAGAAATATGCGGTGACACTTCTCTTGAAAGGCAGCCGCACGATCGTCGCGGAAGCGGGATGCCCGTTGAGCTACAACACCACCGGAAATCCCGGGATGGCGACAGGCGGAATGGGCGATGTGCTGACCGGAGTATGCGGTGCGCTGCTCGGCGCCGGGCTTTTGCCTAACGACGCCGCGCGCCTCGGCGCCTGGCTTTGCGGGCGGGCGGCGGAACTTGCCATTTTCAACGACAACGCGAGCGAAGAATCGCTCCTGCCGCGGGATGTGCTCGATCATCTCGGCGCGGCCTTTCGCGATCTTCGGGAGAGCACGTGAGCGCACCTCGGGCAACGCGCGTGTCCCGGCCAATCGCCGCGACGCCGTGAAGAAGATCGTCGTCGTCGGCTATCCGAAGAGCGGCTGCACCTGGGCGACACGGCTGGTCGCGGAACTGGTTGGCTGCCCGGTGGCGGGCTTCTGGCAGTCGGACAAGAAAGAAATCGCGGTCGAAGGAGAGCATCGGGTTTCGGATTTCCGCTGTTACAAATCGCACCATCAACTGGCTGAACTGGGGCTTCAGCCTAACGATCCTGACGCGTGGCTGATTTACGTCTTGCGCGATCCACGCGACATCGCGATCTCGGCGGCGAACTACTTTCAATTCGATCGTTTTCCAAGACTGGCCGCGCTCTTTCGCAGCGTGCGCCGGGGCGAAAAATTGTATCGCCACACGCTCTATCCGCTTCTCGTTAGCCAGAATTACCGCCTCGATCGCATGACCGAGGCGCTGCTCCACGGTTCGGCCGAGGTGCACAACTGGTGCCGCGTTTCCTGGAGGGAACATTGGCGACCTTACGAGCAGGCCGGCGTGCCGATCATCCGCTACGAGGATCTGCTGGCCACGCCGGAGGAACAGTCCGGGCGCATCCTGCGTCATTTGGGGATCGAACGCTCGGCGGAGGCGATTGCGGCGGCGGTGGAAAACCAATCATTCGAGCGCAAGAAAGAAGCGCTTCTCCGCGGGCGGAGAGACTGGGCGGGCGAAATTCCTGCGGGTGGGAAAGAGCGGCCAATGGCGCGAAAAACTCCCGGCGCATTTGCAGGCGCGCTTTCACCGAAGAACTGGGCGCAGAACTGGCCAGGTGGGGTTACTCCGCCTAACGAACACGCGTTTGGCGTGTCCTACTTCGGCGGCGGCGGTTTTGTTCGAGCAATTTTTGAAAGCGCGGATCTTTGCGCAGCGGGTCCCATTCCCAGCGGTATTTCAGATCGTTGAGCGTGATGCTGTAGTCGACGCTGTCGACCGCGCCCGGAGTTTTCAAGAGCTGCTCGATCAACGGGATCGCCTGGTCGATTTCGCCGACTCGCGCATAGATCAAGGCCAGATAACAAAGCATGATCGCGCCATCGATCGCGTCCTTTGAGATCGGCTTCAGCTCGACCGCGCGGCGGCCTTCCCTGATCGCTTCGTCGCGGCGTCCCATGAAGGCGCAAAGCGAGGCCGAGATTGGCGTGCCGCTCGGCGACATCGGGCGCTTCGGAAACCGCCTTGGCGAAAGCCTGGCGCGCCGCTTCCAAGGTCCGCGTCGCGCCGGCCTGGTCGTCTCCGGGCGAGGGCGATGCAACCGCGCAGGAAACTCTTCGGCGTCGAGCCGCCAGGCAGATACGAAACTTCGGTCAGCGCCGATTTCATCGAGGATCTTGCCCGCTTCCTTGAAATCGCGCGAGAGCATGGCCGCGTCCCAGCGGGATGCGGTCACGACTTCCATCCGGATCGACCCTGGGGGCAAGAGCCGCCGAGCTATCTTGAGCGCGTCGTGTCGCCTTTCCACCAGAAATCGACGTAAGCGGCCTGGATGGGCGCGACGATCGAATCGGGCGCGATCTGTAGCCAGCGCTGCGCCGCGACGGCCGCCTGTGGCCAACGGCGCAGGGCGGTGTTCGTGTAAACGATGTTGCGAATGACGTTCGGATTCTGCGGGTCGAGCTTTCCGGCCCGCTCGTAGGCGGCGAGCGATTCCTCCCAGTGCCCCTGCCGGCGAAGGATGGCGGCGACGAGCGCGCCGATGTTGCTGTCGTTAGGCGAGAGCTGTTGCGCGGTGGCGAATTCGCGCAGCGCGCGCTCGTAATCGTCGTCGAACCAATAGGCGCATTGGCCGAGCGCGAAATGCGCTTCGCCGAGGTCAGGTTGCAAGCGCAGTGCGGTTTCCGCTTCGCTGCGCGCCTTGTTTTTCCAGGAATCGAGCGGCTCGTGAAAATGATAAATCTCCGCGCAGGTGGAAGCGAGCCGGGCATGGGCGAGGGCGAAGTCCGGATCGAGCTGGATCGCCTGGGTATAAAGCTCGACGGCGCGCCGATAATCCTGCGAGCAAGGTGTCGGGCCCCTGCTCGTAGGGGAGGGCGCGCAGGTAGAGATCGTAGGCGTCCGCGTTCTGGGTCGGCTTCTTCGCGACCCGCACTTTTTCGTCCGGAGTGAGCTGGGCGCGTAACGCGTCCGCGATCTCCGTCGCCAGTTCGCCTTCCAAGCCTAACGAATCCGCGAGCGTGCGCTCGTAGCGCTGGGCCCAGATGTGGCGATCGCTGAAGGCGTCGATCAACTGCACATTGACCGCGACCTCGATCCTTGTCCCGGCGCACGCTCCCCTCGAGGACATTGGCCACGCCCAACGATTTGCCGATTTCCTTGATGTCGCGCGCGCCGACGTCGCGATACTTCATCACGCTGGTGCGGCTGATCACGGTGAGCGCCTTGATTTTCGCCAGGTTGGTCAGCAGATCGTCCTGGATGCCATCGGCGAAAAACGCGTTTTCCTTGTCGTCGCTGTAATTTTCGAAGGGCAAAACGGCGATGCTTTTCTCCGGAATATCGGCATCGCGCTTCGTCTGGTGGGAGGGCGAGAAGCGGAGAAAAAGCAAAAACCCGATCGCCACGGCAAGAATGCCGATGATGACGAAGTCGAGTTTGCGACCAGCCTGCCAGCGAATCGATTTTTCGGGCGGGAGATCATCGGTTTTCACGATTCCCTCGGGCGTGATCTCGAAGGCCCAGGCGAGCGCGAGGGCGACCGGGAAACCGATGACGAGGACGACAACGATTAGCCTAACGACCCAGTTCGGGATTTCGAAAAAGGGGAAAACCTGGGTCGCGACCTGAATGAGCAGCCAGGCCGCCATCGCATAGATGACGCCGGCGCGATAAACATTGCGGCGCCGAAGCTCGGCAAAAAAAGCGCGCCCTTTGAGGGGTGCCCTCTTCGCCAGGCGTTGGGCAGGTCGACGACTGATTTTCCTGGGCGGTTCCGGATTGCCTGCCTGATCGGTGAAGAGGTTGACGATCGAAACCTTGAGGCCGTGTTTCACCTCGCATTCGCCGAGGTCGTGCAGGAGGGGTCGCCAATTTCGATACTCCTCCAAATCATCCGCGACGCGTTTCGACAAGAGAATATGACCCGCGTCGCCGCAATCCATCACCCGCTGCGCCAGGTTGATGCCCGCGCCAGCGATATTGGTGCGCCCGTTCAGATCGGTCACTTCACTCACGGGGCCGCTATGAACTCCCATTCGCACCTTGATCTCTGGGTGTTCCTTTAGTGCCTGCGCGATTTCGAGCGCACATTGTGCCGGTTCCTCCGAAGTATTCCGAAAGACCAGCGCCATCCCGTCGCCTGTCGGTAGTCGAACGAGTTTCTCGTTCGTCGCCTTTACGACCTGCCCCGTCGCGAGCACGATGTCGGTGAGCTGGCGCAACCGCTCGTTCTGCTCTTCGGTCAACAATTTGGAATAGCCAACAAGGTCAATGAAGAGCACATGCCCGATCTCGAGCCGAAGATGACTCTCCGATTCAGTCTCCATATCAATTCAAACTCTCCAACGGCCGGACGCCACTCCCGATTCGCGTCATCACCAGATGCACCACCTGGTTCGGAGTGTCGAAGAACGGCAAGACTCGGGGCGCGATTTGGATGAGCCGCCAGTTCGTCACCGCATGAATCACGGTCGCCGGGTAGACCCTGTGCCGTCCGAGCTCGGTAAAAAATTTCCTGAAATCCACGGTCAAGTCTGCGTTCGTCCGCAAAAGAGCGTCATTTGCCTTGGCTGTCGATGCAATTCAGCTTTGACCATGTCGCCGCCCGGAACGCTGTGCACGATGCGGTGGAAAAGGCGTCGCTGAATCCGCACGAGCAAACAGAGCTGGCCTAAGCGAGCTTTGCGGCGCCTGCTGGCAGACCGGACATTCCGACCCGGCGAGGATTTTTCTGAAAACTGACGGCAATCCGTCGATGAGACTGCCGTCGACTTCTTTTCAAGGTTCCGGACGAGGAAAACCTGTGGAACTGGCGCGAGAGCAGCTTCTTTATGAACCGTGCAACTAGAAACGAACAAGAGTCTGAGAATGGAGACCAAGCCAACCGACGAAGCCGGCGACACCAGCAGCCAAACCGCTCTGGAACCGACGCAGGAATCGTCCCGCTTCAAGCTCCGCGATTTGCGTCCGGAGAAGGATCCGATGGGTGCCGGTCGCAATCGCCATCGGAAAACCGGCGCCTAGAGTTACGGACGTGAGATAGCGCCAATTCGTTAGACTAAGACAAGCACCCCATTGAGACCTGGCGAGTCCCTTTGTCTCCGTTCCATCACTGCTCCCGACAGAACTGTGCTTAAAGGAAGCGAAGTCATTGTCAACGGTTCTGCTGCGCGGCTATCCTCGATGGAGTTAGACTGACACCCTGCTGACTGCCATGCGTCGACTCACAGCTCTTTCCGCAATCCTGATCGGCGGCGCGATCGCCGGCACGCTTGATATTACCTATGCGATTGGGTTTTCCGCGCTGCGGGGCGTCCCGCCCGTTCGCATTCTGCAATCGGTAGCGAGCGGTTTGCTCGGCGCGCCGGCTTTCAGCGGAGGCCTGCCGACGGCGGCGCTCGGTCTCGTTCTCCATTTCTGTATCGCTTTGTCGGCTGCGGCGATTTTCTATCTGGCGAGCAGGGCGATTCCGATCCTCACTCATCATCCGGTCGTCGCGGGGTTGTTCTATGGGTTTCTCATTTACGCGGTGATGAATCTCATCGTCCTGCCGCTTTCCGCCTATCCGCGCAAGGTGTCGTTCCCGTTCCTGGTCTTGGTCACGGGACTGTTCGTTCACATGTTTTGTATCGGGCTTCCAATCTCGCTGGCGGTGCGCCGGACATTGCCCAAGGCGGTTTGATCGGGCGTCGAGAAAAACCAAGCGATCCGACCGCGGCCCGGATTTGATTGCCTAACGAACATTGCGCGTCGTCGGGGAAGGCCAGTTCAAGAAGACGGTTATTTCAACTATCAGAGAGTCGGACGGCCGTGACCGCGATGTGCCCGCCGAAGCAGACGTCGACGTCGGCTCCGGGCGTGCGATGGCGCAGATTGTAGTCGCCCGCGTAATAGAGCCCGCTCTCGGCCTCGTGCCGGTAATTGAGCGGAAGCGGTTTCGGATCGAGCGGACACCAGACGACTTCCGGATCGGGCGCGTCCGGCGGGAGCAGCGGCAGGTTCACGTTGTAGAAAACACCGGATTCAATGGGCTTGGCCAGCAGGTCGGCGAGCACCGGCGTGATCCAGCGCGTCGCGCGCAACCAATCGAACTCGATTCCACTCTTGCGATAGTGCGAGAAGGCGATACCGGGCCAGCCATGGAGGAGCGCTTCGCGGACTGCAGCGACCGTGCCCGAGTAATAGACATCCGCGCCCAGGTTTGCGCCGTGATTGATCCCGCTCAGGATCCACTTGGCCTCCGGGACCAGATGAAGCAGACCGAGGCGGGTGCAGTCGGCGGGCGTGCCGTGGATCGCGAAACGATTCTCGCCGCGCGGCTCGATCCGGACGCCTTCGTGCCAGGTGACGGCGTGGCTGACGCCCGATTGGGGACCCGCCGGCGCGACCACGACTGGTTCGCCAACGGTGCGCGCAGCGGCGACGAGCGCCGCGAGTCCGGGCGCGTCGATGCCGTCGTCGTTGGTGACGAGAAATTTCATGGAGATTCACGCTACACGGTCGGTGTAGGGCGCGCCATTTTGGCCGCCAACGCGAGCGAGACGTGGATCGGCTGCCGTTCGCGACTGCCAGGTGCGAGAAGCTCTGCATCGACCGCGGCAGACCGGTGATCGGCAGCAACGTTGCGCCGTTCGCTCCGATTGCATGGCGGCTGCATTGTAAAGACTGCCGATGCCGCGCCGTTTTTTGCCGCCCTTCTCTTGCTCCTCGCCGCGCTTTGCTGGAGTCTCGGCGGCGTCCTCATCAAGTCGATCGATTGGCCGCCGATGGCGATCGCCGGCGGCCGGAGCGCGATCGCGATTCCGATGATCCTGCTCTGCATCGGGCGGCCGCGGTTCACCTTTTCTCGCGCCCAGATCGGCGGCGCGCTCGGCTACGCCGGCACGGTCGTGCTCTTTGTCTTCGCGACGCGAATGACGACTGCCGCGAATGCGATCTTCCTGCAATACACCGCGCCGATTTACGTCGCGCTGATCGGGCGCTGGTATCTGGGTGAGCGCGCTTCGCGGATCGATTGGCTGGTCATCGCGGTGGCGCTGGTCGGGATCGCGCTTTTCTTCCTCGACCGGCTGACGGTTGCCGGTCTCTGGGGAAACATCATCGCTTTGGGCAGCGGACTCGCGTTTGCGCTCGGTCGCGCTCTTCTTGCGCAAGGAGAAGGCTGGCTCGCCGATCGCGAGCATCGTGCTCGGCAACGTCATCGTCGCGCTGGCGGGTGCGCCTTTCATGTTCCAGGCGCCGTCGTTAGGCGAAGACGGCCTCTGGCGCCTCGTCCTGCTCGGCACGGTGCAGCTTGGCCTGCCCTATGTCTTCTACGCGACCGCGATCAAGCAGGTCAGCGCGCTCGAAGCAACGCTCATTCCGTTGCTCGAGCCGGTCTTGAATCCGCTCTGGGTCATGCTTGCGCTCGGGGAACGGCCCGGTCCGTGGGCGATCGTCGGCGGGTTGCTCGTGCTCAGCGCGGTCCTCGGCCGGGGAGTGATGATGATGCGAACCAGGCCGCCGATGATTCCGTCTCCAGATTGACGCGCAAACTTGACGGTCAAACCGGAACGAATCAAAATTCCAAGATGGACGCCGAGCGAAACGAAAAGACTGGCGAGAGCACAACCCAAGGGACACAGGAGCCGACCCAGGAAACGCCTCAATCCAAGCTGCGCGATTTGCGACCGGAGAAGGATCCGATGGGTGCGGGCCGGGATTCCGTGGCGAAGACCGGCAAGAAGAATCCCTCGTAGAGGCGTCTGAGCGGCTGATCGTTCCCCAGGAGCAATAACCAGCTGTCGATCGCCTAAACGGGCGCGGCCTTGTAAACGTTGCGCCGCGCTTAGTTCGACGAAGAAGTTGTTGGGGATTTAATCTTTCGGCTTCGCCGAAAAGATGCGCTCGGTCAGTTTCTCGAACCGCGCATCGCCTCGGAGGGGGTCGAACCGTCGGTCGATCTTGATGCTGCCGAAGACGCCGGTGTCGAACGCTGCGCCGTCCTCGTAGCTCCGCTCCAGCAACCGCAGCGCGTCTTCTTTGTCGTCCAGAGAGACGGTGGATAACAGCGAGCGCATAGGCTGAGACGTAACTCTGCTGCGATTTAATCGTTAGGCTATCGAGGATCTGACGCGCCTCTTCTTTTTTCCCCGAGAGGGCATAGGCTCGGGCGAGCGAGGCCAGAACAGCCGGGTCGGGATTGAGTTGCGCCGCTTTTTCATATTGAGCGATCGCTTCTGCGATCTGGCCTTTGCCCTCGTAAGCCTGCCCGAGAAACCAGTGTGTGAGATCGAACGCGGGATCCATCTCGATCGTTTTACGCAATTGCTCGATTGCTTCATCATCCCGGCCCGCCACCGCCAGGGTTGAGCCGAGAACGCAATTGATGACGAGAGACAGCGGATCCAGATCCAGCGCACGCCTGAGTTCAGCCACGCCCTCGTCGAAACGACCTTCACCCTGGAGCGCCTCTCCGTACCAGTGATGGGCCGTGGCATAGTTGGGGTTAAGCTCAATCGCTCGCTGAAACTCCGGTATGGATGCAGAATACTGGAGGTTCAAGACGAGCGCGTTGGCCAGGGAGGTATGCGCTTCGGACAGGCTCTCATCGAGTTCCACTGCTTTGCGGGCCGCCGCCAGGGCCTTGCGCGCATCATCCTTTGGAGGAGTGGAAGCGTAGTAGGGGAAGACCGCATGAGCGTCAGCGAGTCCGGAATAGGCGAGCGCGTAGGCCGGATCCTGCGCGATCGCTCGCTCAAAGTATTCGATTGCCTTCTTTAGGTTCTCAGGATTGCGTTTGTTCCAGAAATAACGCCCTTTCATATAGAGCTGGTGCGCTTCCGGGTCATCCGTCGGCCGCGATGCGAGCACCTGCTCCGCCGAACCGGTCAGCTTGGCCTGCAGTTTTTCGGCGATGGCCTTCGAAATTTCGCTTTCCACGGCAAATACATCGGTCAATTTGCGATCATAGGTTTCAGCCCACAGATGGGTGTCGCTCGCGGCATGAATGAGCTGCACGTTGACCCGCACCTGGTCGCTTGGTTTTTGCACGCTGCCCTCCAGAACGTTGGCTACGCCAAGCTGCCGCGCGATCTGCCGCAGATCATCGGGCGAACTCTTGAAACGTTCCGTCGAGGTGCGTGAGATGACCTTCAATTCCGCGATCTTGGCTAGACGGGTCAGGATTTCGTCTTGGATACCTTCGCTAAAGTAAGCGTTCTCCGGATCGCGACTCAGGTTGTCGAAAGGTAAAACCGCAATCGATTTTGGCGGTATCGCGGCCGATCTGATCTGCGGGAAATTCACACCTGATCTGAAACGAACGAAAATGACTCCGGCGAGGAGAAGAACGGCCGCGATCGCCAACCCAGTTAGCAATTTTCCAGTCGGCCCGCGTCGCGCGGCCGTGCCGCGGCCCAACTTCGCAGGCACGGCCGGGTTCCCAAAGTCATCGCCGAACAGGTTCGTGACAGATAGCTTGATGCCATGCTTCACTTCGCACTCTCCCAGGTTGTGCAGATGCGGCGACCATTGCCGATATTGCTCGAGATCGTCCGCTACGTGCTGCGAGAGAAGGATGTGACCGGCATCGCCACAGTCCATCACCCGCTGCGCCAAGTTGATTCCAGCCCCGGCGATATTGGTGCGTCCAGTCAGGTCGGTCACTTGGCTCACTGGCCCGCTGTGAATTCCCATCCGCACGGCGATCTCCGGGTGCTCCTTGAGCGCATGAGCAATCTCAAGCGCACATTGCGCCGGTTCCTCCGGACTGTTCCGAAAGACCAGCGCCATTCCATCGCCCGTTGGCAGCCGCACGAGTTCCTCGTTTGGCGCCTCCCGCACCTGCGCGGTCGCCAGCACGATTTCGGTCAGTTGACGCAACCGCTCGTTCTGCTCTTCGATCAAGAGTTTGGAATACCCGACCAGGTCAATAAAGAGCACGTGCCCAATCTCGAGCTTAAGTTGGTCCGCAGATTCAGGCGTCATATTCCTTCAAACCGCCATTGTGAGAAAAGTCGACCACGGTTGAACTGTAAAATTCCGGCTCCGATCCTGGATTCCTTTCGCGGGACCGCACCATCCGGAAGAGCTGAGGTCCTAATCGACGATCGTTTCGGTCTGGGACTTCAGACATTCTGACGCTCTGACCCAGCGGATCTCAGGTTGGGACTAGAACTTCTTCGTCAGACTGACGTAAACAAAGCGACCGGTCGAGTCGTAGGCGAAATCTGCGTAGTTCGTCGGGGTGTTCGCGTCGGGCGGATCCTGGCCGAAAACATTGTTGCAGCCGAGCGTGACCGTGCTGCCGTTAAGGATGCGCTTCCAGGTGGGCAATCCGTAATTGGCGGTTTGCCTAGTTGCGCTCTCGGCGGGACTGCCATCCTTCGTTCCAGTAGTCTCTTTCGAATCCTTGGCGTAACCCGGTACCGGACTGGTTTCGACTGGCGCAACGAAGTTCAAACTATAGGAGGCCTGAACATCAAAAAACCATGTCTGCTTGACGTAATGGATATGGTTGGCGGGGTCGTCGAACTCGGCGGCAAACGGCTCGTGCTCGTGAAAGCCATTCAAATAGTGAACCGTGGCGCTCACGTCAAAGTCATGCCAGGTCCAATCGATTCGGGAAAAGCCCTTCCACTTTAAGTAACCCTCGTCGGAGTCAGCAAAAGGCGGAGCGGAGCCGACCAATTCCTTTTCGGGCAGGTCGGGGGTTGGCGCAAATTGGAAGGAGTCGAGGAACGTCGCCTGGGTCAGAGAGGTAAAGGTTCCCCACCGCGTTTCCAGGACATATTGAATCCCAAAATCGATCCCGCGAGCCTTTTGTGATCCCCCGTTTTGAAATGCCTTTTCGACCAGAATGATATTTCCCTCGGCATCGCGCGTGACCCGTTCGCCAAAGAGCGGTTGCCCATTCGCCACCCGGTTAACCACATCCTGGGCGTCTGCTCCGACCACTCTGCCCAGGCTCTCGATGTCGAAAAGATCGACACTCACCGTGAGACCCGGCGCAAACTTGGGCGTGTAAACGATCCCGCCGCTGAAGGAGCGTGAATCTTCAGGCTGGAGGGTCGGATTGCTCCGGGAAATGACTCGAACGTCTTCAACATATTCCTTCGTGATTGGGTCGAACAAGGGATCTGGCCGGAGGAATTGAGTCGGGTTACCGAAGAGTTCAATGAGCGACGGCTCGTGAAAGCCTTCGCCCCACGTCGCGCGAATGGTGAGCGATTCATCGAATGGCTGCCAGCGCATGCCGAATTTCGGAACGAGCACATTGGTGTCATTGCTCAGGAATTCTTCAAAGCGGATTGCGGCTGTAAATTCCAGGGCATAGAGACCAGGCGCGCTAAAAGTTGGACTGAAAACTGGGAGGTATCCTTCGGCGTAGAACGCATAAGTCTTCCTGCCCGCGTTCGTGAAGAAAGCGGTCCCTCCTCCAAGAATGTCGCCTGACACCTGGAGTTGATCCGGTTCCTGGGTCAGGGTTTCGCGCCTGAACTGCCCGCCGAAGGCCAGACCAAATCCTCCCGCCGGCAGTTTGAACAGTGAGGTGGTATAAATATTGAGATCGAGCGTGGCGAGCTTTGACAACATCGATCTCCGTTGGAAAGACAGTGGCGAATGCAACCGGCAAAGAGTTGGTCGCGATCGGCTGCCGAAAATCGCCGAACGGATTGTAGGGAACGGTCGTGCCGATGTACTCCTGGGAAGCAGGATCAAAGATGGGGTCCGCCGCATTCAGGATACGATCGAAGCGTGAACTCGAAACGCTGTTTCCGGTGGCCGTATTTTTGATCTGGCTATAGCGGAAAAAAGCGGCATAACCCCAACTGCCGTCAAAAAGCTTATCGCCCTTGAGGCCGATCGTGGAAAAATACGCGTCGGTTTCGTTATTGACGTTGCGATTTCCGAATTCAACCAGGCGCGCGCGGGTTCCACCGGAAATGATCTGCTGAAATGGATTGAACGGATTGAATGCACCCATCGGAACACCGGTCTCTTCATAGGACGGTCCGCCCACCGTAGCGCCGGGCGCCCGCGGCGGAATGGCCAGCGTCGTGAGACCCGGAGATTCAAAGTCGCCTGTCGCAACCGGCGCCAACTGGTATCGCGTCTGGACGTTTTGGTAGAACATGTTTGCGACGAGGACCATTTGCTCTCCGAAAATCTTGTGCTCGGCATTGACGAATCCGCCGTAGCGCTCGGAATCAGGGAGCGATACGGACGAGGAGTTGAAGTTGTAGAAAGAGCTTCGGCGTCGCGTGTAAGTGTAATCCGAGGCCGGCGCGTTGCCGTTTGTAGAAACCGGAGCGTGACCAAAAAAAGTGTCGCCCTCGGGAAGTTGCGCCGGTGAAACGCCTGCGGCGAGCACCGCGTCAGAGGAAAGCTGGAGATTAGCCGGGCTTGAATTGGTCGATAAAGAGCGAGTCACCGCTGAATATCCGCGGTCGCGATTGTAGATCGAGTTGCGGTGGTAAAAATTCAGGACGCCGGTGACAAGAGTGTTGCTATCGCCAGCTCCAAAAAGGAGCGACGCGGAAAATTCGCTCGAATCTTTATCGAGCGTATTTCCATAATTGACGCTCGTCTCCACGCCGCGGTAGTCGCGCCGCAACTTGATATTGACCACGCCCGCGACGGCGTCCGCCCCGTAAGTGCTCGAGGCGCCATCTTTCAAAATTTCAATGCTCTCAATCGCGGCCTGCGGAATCGAGTTGAGATCGACAAAAGTCTGCGTTGAGTTGTTTCCTGCTCCAACCGGATAGGGCGCGACGCGGAGGCCGTCGATCAGCGTTAAGGTGTCGCTCGGATCAAATCCGCGCAGAGAAATAGATGACGCGCCCGCTATGGGAGTGTTTCCGTTATTTGAAGTGGGAACGCCCCGGGGGCCGGCGATGGGCAGCTTTCTGAGCAGTTCCGCCGTCGTGCGTTCGCCGGATTTTTCGATCAGGTCGCGATTGATCTCCAAGACTGGATTTGGGCCGACTTCTTCCGCCGTCGGAATGTAGGAGCCGGTTACGATGATGCGTTCCGTTTCCGCCGTGAGTCCAGTCTCCTCCGTTGTTGGCGAAGTAGGCGATTCGACGGCGATGGCCGACGGTGCGACGGAACTATCGCTGGCCGGCGTAGCCGAAGGGTCCTGCGCCAGCGCCTCACAAATCGAAAGGAAGACGCCCGCGATGATTGCAAGACACAGCCTGGTATTGGGAGGTTTCGTCATTCCGACCCACTCCTGCTTCCCCGGATTTTCCCTAGTAGATCGTCTTCGGCTCCGGTCCGTCGAGCAATTTCTGGAATCGAGGGTCGCCTCGGAGCTTATCCCATTGCCAGCGCAGACGTAGCTCAGCCTGCGTGATGCCTCCGTCGTATCAAAATCCTGTCGCGTGGTCGCACCAGGGGTCCGCAGGAGGCGTTCAACCAGCGGGAGGGCCTGATCTACCTCGCCCGTAAGTGCGTAAACCAGAGCCAGATTGTACGCGCGTTGCACTCCGTTGAGGGCGTCTGTGCTCTCCGGACAGAGTTCAACCGCGCGGCGGCTTTCGCGAATCGCCTCCTCTTTCCGGCCCATGTAAGCGTAGAGTATTCCCAGAGCAGCATGGTCGCCGGCGTTGTCGGGATGATCGCGCACATTTTTTTCCAAAGCCGGTCTCACTTTTTCAAAAAGAGTGCGCGCCAGTTCCACATCGCCACGCGCAAGTGCGGTTTGGGCCTGATAAAAACTCTTCGGACCAACATCCGGAAACTCGTCTGAGCGGGAAGTCGGCCAACCACTTCTCCGCTGTGGCCCAGTCTCGTTCCAGCATACTTTGAGTTCCAATTTGCCAGGGTTACTACCCCATCGGGATCCACACCGGCCGGTATTTCCCGCAGCTTAGCCCTGGCCGCCGTCAGATCGAAGTTGGCCACGACTTCAATTTGGGCCAGGCCGATTCTTGGAAATGGGGAACCTGTCTTCTTCGCGAGATTTCGTTTCATTTCGGCGGCAGCATTTCGCCAATCACGCACCATCCAATAGGTCTGTACCATATCGACAGGATTCGGGTGAGGGTCGAGGCTCCGAGCGTGGACAAAACCCGCAATCGCCTCGCGCCAGCGACCCTGCCGGCGGTAAATCCTCGCGGTGGAGATAAGGGCCTCGACGTTGTTGGGCAACGCAGTCAAAGCGATCGTGAATTGCTCGAAGGCGGCAGAGTAGTCCAGTTCGGTCAAATCGAAGTAGATACCTAACGCGAGATGCGCTTCACCGAGAGCAGGCGATAAGCGCAGAGCTTCTTCGGCCAGGGCGCGCGCTTTCGCTTTCAGCGCCGGGTCACGCGTCTGCCAGAATTGGTTGCTGAAACTGATCGACGCCCGTGCCTGCGCCAGAGCAAACTTGGGATCCAGTGCGATCGCCTGCGCATAGAGTTGATCGAGCGTGGGAGTAGTATTCGGAGGACGGAACATCGGCATTTTCCTCGAAATCGAGAGCACGGAGATAAGCGACGTAGGCCTCAGGATTGCTCGTCGGTTTCGTTCCGAGACTTGCCTTTTCTTCCGGAGCGAGTTTTGCCTTGAGAGCCTTGGCGATCTCGGTGGCGAGTTCGCCCTGCAACCCAAGCGAATCGGCGATCGTGCGATCGTAACGCTCCGCCCAGATCGGGCGATCGGTTCGCGCGTCGATCAATTGCACGTTAACGACCACGCGATTGTCGATCCGGCGCACACCGCCTTCCAGCACATGCGCGACGCCGAGCGCACGAGCGATCTCGCGTAAGTTACGCGCCGCGCCCGCGCCGCGGTATTGCATCACCGACGTGCGACTGATCACTTTCAAATCACTGATCTTCGTCAGGCTCGTCAGCACATCGCCCTGGATGCCATCGGCGAAGAAGGCGTTTTTCTTGTCCTCGCTCAAATTCTCCAAGGGCAGGACCGCGATCGATTTTTCCGGAGGCACGGGAGCCGCGGTGGGCTGACGCTGGAGCAAATAACTCGTTAGGCCAACGCCGCAGATGGCGACGAGGCCCAGGCCGAGCGCCACTCGGCGCAACTGTTGGCGGCGCCGGGGCGCTGCCTGCATCGCCGCCTGGCAAAGTTCCAGCTCAGTCAGAAACGCCCGGGCGGATTGTGGCCGCTCCGCGGGATCGGTCGCGAGCGCGCGGCGCAGAAGTCGAATCAGGAGCGCGGGAACTTTCCGCGCGACCAATCGTTCAACCGGCAGGCTGTTGCCGGGGGGCGGGATCTCCCCGGTCAGCGCATACCAGAGCGTCGCCCCTAACGAATAAATGTCCGAGCGGGTGTCCAGGTCGCGCCCGTCCGCCTTGGATTGTTCCGGGCTGGCAAAGCCCGGCGTGCCCGCAAAGCCAGTCTGAGTCGGCTCTGGAGTTTCTCCTGCGTCGGTAACCGCTTTGGCCAGCCCAAAGTCGATCACTTTTACTCCCGGCGCTTGTGTTCGTTTCCCGAATCGTTAGGCACGAGCATGAGATTGCTCGGCTTCAAATCGCGATGGACCAACCATGCTTCTCCGCGGCGAGCAGAGCGTGAGCGACCTGGGTGGCAATCTCGAGCACCACCTCCGCGCCTAACGGCCCCTCGCGGCGCACCCGCGATTCGAGCGTTTCGCCTTCGACCAGCTCCATGGCGTAGAAACACTGGCCCGCCGAGGTCTCCCCGAAATGGTAAACGCTGGCCACGTTGGGATGCCGCAATTGCGCGGCTGTCTGTGCTTCCCGCCGGAAGCGATCGCGTGCCTCGCGCTGGTTGGAATAGCGGGCGCTGATCACTTTCAGCGCGACCGGCGCGCCGAGGTTCAGATCGAGGGCGCGATAAGTGATTCCCATGGCGCCGCGGCCCAACTCCGATGGCGTCATTCCGTCCTCGCGCACGCTCACCTCATAATGTTGGTAGCGCCGTTCCTCCGCTCCATCGCGTCCGCCCGCGAGCAAGCAGTTCAAACAACCCGGTGCTCCCGAGCTCAGGAAGAGCGGAGTCCCGCAAAGATCGCAGCGCTCAACTTGCTCTTCGGTCGACGTCATTTGAATCCCCATAGCGTCACTCCTGCTTCAAGATCCCGCGATCAGGATTTGCGAAAGGTGACGCAGCTCCTCGTCCACATCGTCGGCGATCCCGATCGTGCGGGCCACCTCCTCGCGGAGCAGCGCGCGGTAACGGGCGCGCATTCGGGAAAGATGGCTGCGCAAAGTATCAATCGGCATGGCGAGAAGCTCGGCCGCTTCCTCCTGTCGCGGAAGCCCGCTTCCGCCGGAAACAAACGGCTTTAGTTCCTCGAATATTTTCGCCTTCGATTCGCCACTGAAATCCGCCCGCAACCTCTCGAGCGCGCGCGTGACCAAGGCGGTCGCCCAGCGTTGCTCGTAATGGCGTTCCTCTTCGAGAATGACGACCGTTTCATCTTGGTAGAGCTTCTCGACCGCGCCGATTTCCGCATCGAGAACGACAAATTCCCGGCCACCGCCGCGTTTCAGGGTGTTTTCCCGGTGCCAGATATCGACGATGTAATTTTTCAACGACGCGAGCAGAAACGTCCGGAACTTACCCCGCGCGCTGTCGGCCTGCGCATAAATCTTGTCCTGCAGGAAGTGGGTAAAAAATCCCTGCACCAGGTCCTGGGCGTCGGCCGGAGAAAAACCGCGCCGCCTAACGAAACTGTAAAGCGGCGGCCAGTAATCGCGACAGAGCTGCGCGACGGCGGCTTCAGTCTCCGCTGAAGCCGAGGTGCCGTCCGCGTTGCAGGCGGCCACGACACTCCAGCGCGTCGAGGCAAAAGGAGCTCCGCCGGTCTGGAGCGTTCCGGGCATGGCTCGCATATCCGTACTTTACGCAAGAAAGCCTGCTCGTTCGACAAACTTTCTCGATCCGCAGCCCGGCGGCGGCGCCGTGTGTCGTTGCAATTATTTTGCAATGCCGCTTCCGAAATCTCGTTGGAACAGGTGAAGCAATCATTGCTTCCAAGTCACAACCAACCACCAAACGATCATGAATACCTTATTTGCTCCTCGTTCAGACCGACAGATCACGACCGCGCGGCATAAATAAAACCGGGCGAACTCGGCTGGCAGCCATCTTTCGCTGGGTCTTCTTCCTCGCCCTGCTGATCCTTCCACAAATGGTGCAGGCGCAGTGGACCGCGACCGTCGGCGCCCAGACCGATGACAAGGGAATTCAGGCTCTGGCTTTTCTGCCCAATGAGATCTGGATCCACCCCGGAGACAGCATCACCTGGACGTTCGACGTGGACGAGAGCCACACCGTGACGTTTCTCACCGAGGCCCAGATCCGCCCTGATTTTCATGTCGGCTGCCCGGGCTTTTCGACTGACCCGGCGACCTTTGATGGCACGACCTGCGTTACCACACCCGAGATGTTTAAGGGGCAGACCTTTACCGTCATCTTCCCGGTGGCCGGGAATTTCAAACTGACCTGTCTGGTCCATGTCAACATGGATGGACGGATTCACGTCCTTCCAGCGAGCGAACCACTGCCTCACACTCAGGCTTTTTATGACAAGCAGGCCGCGGGTCAGAGGCGCGAATTGCTTTCCGATGGCAAAAAGGACATGCAGGCGTGCCACGCACTCCCTAACTCAAAATTGGGAGTCATCGCCGGGACCGCGGAAATCGTCGCAACCGCGGGGGGCACCAGCACCATCGCGGCTGCGCGCTTTCCCACGAGAATATCCAAATCCATGCCGGTCAAACGGTCGAATGGGATAACCAGGGTCCAGTCTTCCCGCATACCATTACCTTCGGGCCTGAGCCGGTGGACTTGGTGAATCCTTCCTCCGACGTCACGGTCGATCTGGATGGCGCCCGGCACGCCATCATCGATTCCATTTCCGACAGCACGCACTCGGGGTTCATCATCGCGGCGCCCCAGGAACGGCGCGGGCTGGCCCAGGCGCCCCTTTCGGCGTGACCCGTTTCCGCGTCACTTTCCCGAACCCGGGAGTCTTTCCTTACATCTGCGCCCTGCACGACGAATTGGGCATGGTTGGGAAGGTGACTGTCAGTCCCTAAGCGGCTCCGATTATTTAACCGATAACATTCAATCCTCCTTAGTATATCTGTACCGAACGCAAATCGAAGGGATCAAAAACGTGAATATGAAGCAAAGACTAACGTTGGCCATTTCAGGTATCATCTTCTTGGTTTACTTGGGAGGCTGTTGCAGACCCGATCCAGACGCATCGTTCGTAAACACGGTCGATACCTTAAGGGCGCAAGAGACTGTCAATTGGTGCTGGGCGGCAGTCACACAAATGCTTGCTCAACACCTGGGGCTTTCCATCACTCAATGCGCTCTCGCCAATCATAGCTTTGACAAAACAAATTGCTGCCAAAGCCAGTCTCAAGCTCCTTGTCTGAAGGAGCAGCAAAAAGTGATGGAGTTACTCGAGAAAATCCATGCTCTCGAGCCGATCGACGGTATGTCGCCGAAGAAATAGCAAAGTCGCAAACGCAGGTTGGCCCGCTCAAAGTGCAGTTGGCGAATGCGCAGGCTGCCTTGGCAAGTTGTCACAACATTGTCCAGTGTCCTAAAACAGACGACTGCGACAAGCCAGGCTGGGTCGACTTGGATTTCGTCGGCGCCAAAGCGTCAGAAAGTACCGCCGCCTTGTCGTGGAATGATGTGAAGAGCCAAATTTCGTGCGCTCACAACCCGATCAGTTACGCGTACGGCACCCCGGGAGTTGTAGGTCATGTCGTCGTCATAAACGGCTATATGACCGGCAGCGGCCGGCTCGGCAATGGTACCGACTACGTGCAAATCTACGATCCATGGAAACCCTGCGTAGGCAACATACGCTTGATCACATACGCCGAATATGCTGATCCCGCCGGGACTGCGACGCACTGGAATACGTGGTTCAATGCAGCGAAGAAATAGTCCCTGCAAAGACATAAGATGAAACGTCTCCTGGTATATACATCCTTAGCTTTGACGCTCCTTTGTGTCATCGCCTGCCAACGCAATCAGAAACACGTGAACACCAACCCAACGGAGCCAACCTTCTTCCCAACCCCGGAAGAGGCCGCCAATAAAGCCAAAACTGATTTGCTTTCCATCTTGCGCTCGAGGAAAAACATGAATCTTGGCGTGGATGCGGCGGCAGTTGCAAAATCTCAACCGGCCAGACTCATTAAGCAATACCAGATCACTTTCGAAAACTTAATTGGGGCGGACTCCGCTGCCGCATTTGCTAATGTGGCGCGAAATGAAATGGCAACGGTAGTGCCGTTTGTCTCCGACAATAGCATCGTGACGATAGCCGAAGTAGCTAAAGACGACAAAGGATGGAGGGTAACGTCACTTGTGGATCAGAGTGTATCGAACGACCTCAATGCGCTTCGGGCAGTAACGGGAGATATGTCTCAAGCTGAGATCACGATATACGACCTGCCTCATTCGGCCGTAAAGATATACGGCGTGAAAAAGGATAACTCTGAGATGTTCTATTCTGATTATGCGGACTTTAGCATCCTGCAAGGTGTTCCGGCAGAGGGTCTATTGTCGGTGATAAAGCGGGACGCTGCTGATTTTCAGCGAAATTACGGTGGGGTACTCGAAGGACCAAAAACTCGTTAATTAGGCATTTTCGACTGCGCAGATAGTTCGCCTCTCCAGCTGCGTTTTAAAGACTTTCAGAGCCGTTCGGAGGAAAGGCGACTCACTAACAACATGAAACTACCTCAAATTCTCATTGTGATCGCCCTCTGCTCCATCGGGACGGCCCTGGCCGACACCTTCACGGTCAAAAACACCGACCCGAGCGGAGTGGACTCGTTAGGCCAGGCCATTTCCGATGCGAACAGCCATCCCAACATCAATATGAACACGCCCGACATGATCGCGTTCGCGATCCCGGCGTCGGACCCGCATCGAAATCCGACGACTGGTGTTTTCACCATCACGTCGCCCGTTTCCGGGCTACCGGGCATCACCGACTCGGTCATCATCGACGGCTACACACAGGGCGGCGCCAAAGCCAACACCCTCGCGACCGGAAACAATGCCGTCTTGCTCATCGAGTTGAGCGGCGCCGATGCCGGCAGCGGCGTCTCCGGCCTAAATTTTAAAGCGGGAAGCGCCGGCTCCACGGTGCGGGGCATGGTCATCAACCGCTTCGCCAACACCAACGGGTTCGCGGCTGCCGGGATAACGATCAACACCAACGAAATAACGGTGCTGGGCAATTTCATCGGGACCGATCCCGCGGGCGCGACGGCGTTGGGCAACGCGACCGGCATCTTCAGTGGTGGCTTTGTCCCGGGTGGCAATCAAATCGGCTCGCCCCTTCCAGGCGATCGCAACGTCATTTCCGGCAACATCGACCCTCTAACCGGCAGCGGGAGTGGAATCGCGCTCGTCAACGGGAGCGAAGGCGACACGGTGCAAAACAATTATATTGGCGTCAACGCCGCGGGCGACGCCGCCCTGCCAAACTCGACTGGCATTTCCCTGAGTGGCCTATTTGGCGGGACGGTGCTGGGCGAAATCGTCATTGGCGGCGCCCTGGCGGCACCCGGCCCGGGCGAGGGCAACGTCATCTCCGGCAACTCATCTAATGGAATTCTTTTCAGCGCCGGTAGCGGCTCGAATCTGGGGGCAGTCACGATTGGTGGCAACATGATCGGGCTGGGCGCCGATGGGACGACCGCGCTTGGCAACGGCTTCGGCGGCGTCAGCGGTGTCCTCGGTAGCGGCATCGCAGAGGATGTCGATACCAAGACCATTGGCCCGGTTTTGATTCGGCAAAACATCATCTCCAGCAACGCTGGCGACGGCCTCTTCTACGCGAGCGCGAATACCACGGTGCAAGGCAACTCCATCGGCTCCGATATCACCGGCGTCCTGGGTCGCGGCAATGGTCTCTATGGTATCGACATGGTCGGAGACTTCAGGGATCCACTCGATCCCACGCAGACCTTTCTCGCAATCGGTGGCAGCGCCGTCGGCGAGGGTAACCAGATCTCGGATAACAAGTTTGGCGGTATCTTCATCCGTAACGCCAATGCCGACATCAAAGGTAATCTCATTGGCACCCAGGCAGACGGCGCCTCGGCCTTGGGCAACAGCGGCGCAGGCATTGATGTCTCAGAATTTTCAGGGGTTCCAGATCTGCAAGTGGCAGTGGGCGGGATCGCCGCCGGCGCCGGTAACATCATCGCTTATAACGCAGCCGCCGGAGTGGCGGTTGGGGCCTCCACCGTCACGATCCTGCGCAATTCCATTTTCAACAACGGACCGAGCGCCGCCGGTAGCCAATATGGCCTGGGCATCGATCTCGGCGGGTGGCCCGGGAGTCACGCCTAACGATGCCGAGGATGTCGATACGGGCCCAAACGGTTACCAAAATTTTCCCGTTCTGACCTCCGGTAAGCGTCTCGGGCGACACCGCCGAGATCCTCGGCTGCTCTCGATAGCCGCCCGAGCACCACCTATCGCGTGAATTTTTCGGCAACGACGATCCTCGATCCCTCCAACTTCGGCGAAGGCAAAACCTTTCTCGGCGCAAGTGACGTCACGACCGACGCGAGTGGTCAAGCGACCTTTGAGACGTCAGCTTTCCCGCTCGTTCCCGGTGCGCTCCGCGTTACCGCAACCGCGACCGACCCGTTCGGCAACACGTCGGAATTCTCGGCTTCCATTGGCCAGCTCCAGAATATCTCGACCCGGCTGCGCGTCCTGACCGGAGACAATGTCTGATCGGTGGTTTCATCTTCCGGTCCTGACCCAAAACAAGTGCATCGTTCGCGGGATTGGACCTTCACTTGGTGCCTTTGGCGTCCCGGGAGCGCTGGCCGACCCAACGCTCGAATTACACGCTGGCGACGGCACTCTCCTCGCGACGAACGACAACTGGAAATCCGATCAGCAGGCCGAAATCGAAGCGACCATGCTGCAGCCAACCAACGACCTGGAATCAGCGATCCTCGCCACTCTCCCCGCTGACGGCGCCGGCTATACGGCGATTGTGAAAGGGAAAAATGGCACCACCGGTGTCGGTCTTGTCGAGGCCTACGATCTCGATGCGACGGCGAATTCCAAGCTGGCCAACATCAGCACGCGCGGATTTGTCGACATCGGCGATAACGTGATGATCGGCGGATTTATTCTCGGCGGCGGCTCTGCCCAGGTGATCGTGCGCGCGATCGGCCCTTCGCTGACCGAGCTTTGGGGTCGCCGGTGCGTTGCAGGATCCAACGTTGGAGCTGCACGACGGCTTCGGAACGCTCATCGTTTCAAACGACAACTGGAAAGAATCGCAACAGGCCGAGATCGAGGCGACTGGTCTCCAGCCGACGAACGATTTTGAATCCGCAATTGTGATGACGCTCCTGCCGGCGCCCTATACCGCGATCGTGCGCGGCAAGAACGACACAACTGGCGTCGCCTTGGTCGAGGTCTATGAGTTGAACTAGTCTAGCAGAGAGATGGCGTGGGACAACCGCCAAGGGCCTTCTAATGCCCGGCCTAATGGACTTCGGCCCGACCTCATGGTCACATCCGGCCGGGTTCAACGCCCTCCGGCTACAACGACTTCAGTAATTCGTTTTCGGTTCCGGTCCGTCGAGCAATTTCTGGAATCGAGGGTCGCCTCGGAGCTTATCCCATTGCCAGCGCAGACGTAGCTCAGCCTGCGTGATTCCTCCTCCGGTATCAAAATACTGCTCGCGTGGTCGCGCCAGGGGTCCGCAGGAGGCGTTCAATCAGCGGGAGGGCCTGATCCACCTCGCCCGTAAGTGCGTAAACCAGAGCTAGATTGTAGGTGAATTGCGGTCCGTTGAGGGCGTCTGTGCTCTCTGGACAGAGTTCAACCGCGCGGCGGCTTTCGCGAATGGCCTCCTCTTTCCGTCCCATGTAAGCGTAGAGTATTCCCAGAGCAGCATGGTCCCCGGCGTTGTCGGGATGATCGCGCACATTTTTTTCCAAAGCCGGTCTCACTTTTTCAAAGAGGGTGCGCGCACGCTCCACATCGCCACGCGCGAGGGCGGTTTGGGCCTGATAAAAACTCTTCGGACCAACATCCGGAAACTCATCTGACGGGAAGTCGGCCAGCCACTTCTCCGCTGTGGCCCAGTCTCGTTCCAGCATACTTAGATTCCAATTTGCCAGGGTTACTCCTCCGTCGGGATCCACGCCGGCCGGTATTTCCCGCAGCTTAGCCCTGGCCGCCGCCAGATCGAAGTTTGCCACGACTTCAATTTGGGCCAGGCCAATTTTTGGAAATGGGGAACCTGTCTTCTTCGCGAGATTTCGTTTCATTTCGGCAGCAGCGTTTCGCCAATCACGCACCATCCAGTAGGTCCGTACCATATCCACAGGGTTCGGGTGAGGATCAAGGCTCCGAGCGTGGACAAAACCTGCAATCGCCTCGCGCCAGCGACCGTGCCGGCGGTAAATCCTCGCGATGGACATAAGGACCTCGACGTTGTTGGGCAACGCAGTCAAAGCGATCGTGAATTGCTCCAGGGCGGCAGAGTAGTCTAGTTCGATCAAATCGAAGTAGAGACCCAACGCCAGATGACGCTTCACCGAGAGCAGGCGATAAGCGCAGCGCTTCTTCGGCCAGGGCGCGCGCTTTCGCTTTCAGCGCCGGGTCATGCGTCTGAAAGAATTGTCCGACTGTAATTCATCGATGCCCGGGCCTGCGCCAGAGCAAACGTCGGATCCAGTGCGATCGCCTGGGCGTAGAGTTCGATCGAGCGTGGGGTAGTATTCGGAGGGCGGAACCTCAGCATTTTCCTCGAAATCGAGAGCACGGAGATAAGCGACGTAGGCCTCAGGATTGCTCGTCGGTTTCGTTCCGAGACTTGTCGTTTCTTCCGGATCGAGCTTCGCCTTGAGAACCCTGGCGATCTCCGTGGCGAGTTCGCCCTGCAGCCCGATCGAATCGACGATCGTGCGATCGTAACGCTCTGCCCAGATGTGCTGGTCACTGCTCGCATCGATCAACTGCACGTTAACGAGGACGCGGTTACCGACCCGCCGCACGCTTCCTTCCAGGATATTCGCCACCCCGAGGGCTTGCGCGATTTCGCGCAAATTGCGGGCGGCGGCCGCGCCGCGGTATTGCATCACCGAGGTGCGACTGATGACCTTCAGTTTGGCTATCTTCGCCAGGCTCGTCAAAATGTCGTCATGCATTCCGCCCGCGAAAAAAGCATTCTCCTTTTCCTCGCTAAAATTTTCGAATGGCAGCACGGCGATGCTTTTCTTGGAGATCGCCGGCATTGCGGGAGCCGATGGCACTGGTAGTCGCAGGAACGCTTGTCGGCTGCACGGATCGGTGGAAAAAAAACAGGACGCTGGCGAGGAGCAATGCGCTCGCCAGCAAGACGGCGGCGATCACAGCCCAACGGCTTCGCTTGCCTATCGCATCAGTGAGCGTTCCAGGCGCAGCTGCGAGCTGCTTTTGTTCGTTAAGCTTCTTGAACTTTTCCGGCGCTTCCGGATTGCCGAGTTCGTCGGTATAAAGGTTAACGAGCGAAAGAGTGACGCCATGTTTCACTTCGCATTCACCGAGCTCGTGCAAGAGCGGCTGCCAATGGGCGTATTGTTCTATATCCTCGGCGACCCGTTTTGAGAGCAAAATGTGGCCGGCGTCGCCGCAGTCCATTACCCGCTGCGCCATGTTGATCCCGGGACCGGCAATGTTTGCGCGTCCGCTCACATCGATGACTCCGCTGACCGCCCCGCTATGCACCCCCATGCGCAGCCTAAGTTCCGGATGCGCCTTGTCGGCGCGGCTGAGTTCGAGCGCGCATTCAACTGGCGCTTCCGGACTGTTATAGAAAACCAGCGCCATTCCGTCCCCGGCGGGAATTGTGATCAATCGTCCCTTTTCTTCGGCGGTGCGGAACTGCTCCGTCTCGCGCACCATCTGATTGAGCACCTCCAGCAGGCGCCGCTGTTCGTTAATCAGCAGTTTCGAATAGCCAACAATGTCGACGAAGAGAACGTGCGCGATCTCCAGCTCGATCTCTTTCTTGATCTCAGCGGCCATGGGGTAAGGGAGAATACTGCAAATTCGCGGGTATTCCCAAGTTGGCTTCCGAAATTTGAGGGCGTCGTTAGGCCGGGGGGAATCCATCAATAAGCGATTTTCCTCCTCCACGCGAGACAGGAGCACCGAAACTTCCTTGTTGAACAAGAAGAGCAGGTTCGAATCCGCTTGCCTCCTGCAGTCAAGCTGTCTAAACGAGGATAGGGAGGAGGCACTTGATATGGCGGATGACCCAGATCCGGCGGCGCAACCAAAATCCCTCGCCGATATTCTGGCGGAGGAACTGGACGGCAAGGTCGGCACCGATCAAACGCAGGAACTGCCGTTGGAGGAAAAGCAGGAGCGCCTCCGCGCGGTCTATGATCGTATCCACGCCGAACAACCGGAGCGCTCCGCCCTTTGTCTTTCGGGCGGCGGGATTCGCAGTGCGATTTTCAGTCTGGGCATCCTCCAAGGCCTTGCCCGCCACGGTCTCCTCGGCGGGTTTGATTATCTCTCCACAGTCTCAGGAGGCGGTTTTGTCGGCGGTTGGTTGTCGGCCTGGATCAGGAATCATCCGCAGGGTGTGGCGGGCGTCGTCGAGGCTCTGGGGACGCGCCCGAATTTGACTCTAAATCCCGAGCCGGAACCGATCCGGCATCTGCGGGCATTCAGTAATTATCTTACGCCCAAGACCGGGTTCACGTCGGTCGATTCCTGGACGCTGATCGCGACTTACCTTCGTAACATCTTTCTGAACTGGCTGGTGCTAATTTCCTGGCTGGCCGCGGCCATGATGGTGCCACGGCTCTACTTGGGCGCGATCTTGTTGCCTCCGACCGGCTGGGCTGGTTCGCCGAATTACGCGCGCATTGTCGCACTCTACGATGTCGCGCTTCACTTCCTGTTGGCGGGCAGCTTTCTCTTGATCGCAATCGCGATGGCCTATGCCATCGTGGACGTGCCTTCGACCGGCAATTCCGGTTTTTCGCAGAGCCGCTTTCTCAAGATCAGGCAAATGCCGTTGCTCATCGCCTCGCTCGCGCTGACCGAGTGGTGGGCGCTGACCTGTAATATCCACGGAAGCGAATCGTTCCATTCCACGGAGGGGATGCTCAAGTTCATCATCTTTGCGGTCGCGACCTATCTGGCGGGCGGCCTTTTTGGAAGCGTTTTTCTCTGGTTTCGCCCGCGAAGATTCCGGTGAGCACTTTGTCGCTTCGCTTTTGCGACTCGGCACGATTCTTGTCACGACGGCCTTCGGCGGGCTTTGTCTCTGGGCGGTCGCGACCCGCGTTTTCTATAACCCGGCGGACCTCGCAATCAATTATGTCTGCTTCGCGCCCGCATTGCTCTTTGCAGTGCTCCTGCTGGTCAATTTTCTCTTCACCGGCCTCGCCAGCTGGGTCTCGGAAGACCAGGACCGCGAATGGTGGGCGCGCTCGGCCGCCTGGATTCTGATCACGATGTCCGCATGGATCGTGGTCAACGTCGTCGTTCTCTGGGGCGCGCAGGCGATCACACCCCAACCGGGCGGCAACCGGCTGCTTGTTTTTCTCGGAAACGTGCAGGCCAACCCAGTGGCGAAAGCTATCCTCGGCGTGTTTGGCGGCGTCACGGGCATTGCCGCGGTGTGCTTCGCGGTGCGCTCCAAGTTCATCCGAAAATTCGGGCCCGAGCGCGGTTCGCGAGGGCTCATGACTTTGGTCGCGGTAGTTTTCTTTATTCTCCTTTCCCTGGTGATTTCGTGGCTTCTACTTTTTTTCGGCGCGCAGCCCTGGGCGGATAAGGCCGGCCGCTGGCTTCTGGGTCAGGATCAGACTTATGAGAGCCAGCTCTTTGTCGTCTTCTTCCTCACCGCTGCCTGCCTGCTCTTCGGGATTGTGATGGGTTACTTCATCAACGTGAACAAGTTTTCCCTGCACGCGACCTACCGCACCCGATTGATCCGCGCCTTCCTTGCCGCGTCACGCAAGCAGGAAATCCGCCGGCCTCACCTCTTTACCGGCTTCGATCCTAACGATAACCTTTTCATGTCCGATTTGCGCCCGGGCAAGCCTTTTCACGTCATCAACGCCGCGCTCAACCTCGTCAAAGGTCAACAGCTGGCCTGGCAGGAACGAAAGGCGGAATCGTTCACGATCAGCCGGCTGCACTGCGGTTCCTGGCATCTCGGCTACCGGCCTTCCCTCAAATACGGCGATGGCATCAGCCTCGGCACCGCCCTCACCATTTCCGGCGCTGCCGCCAGCCCCAGCATGGGTTATCATTCATCACCCATCGTTGGTTTCCTGATGACGCTCTTCAACGTGCGCCTCGGTTGGTGGCTGGGCAATCCAGGCGCACCCGGAGCGCGGACCTGGAAACGCGGCGGGCCGCTCTACGCGGTCGGGCCGCTCTTTTCCGAGGCGATCGGGAACACGACTGATTGCTACCAATACGTCAATCTTTCTGATGGCGGACACTTCGACAATCTCGGCTTCTACGAAATGGTGCTGCGCCGCTGCAAATTCATCCTCGTGGTCGATGCCGGGCAGGATCTTGATTATGTCTTTGAGGATCTCGGGAACGCCATCCGCAAAATCCGGATCGATCTGGGCATTCCGATCGACATCAAAGTCGTGTCTCCAAAAAAATCGGAAGGCACGATTCATCGCTGTGCCTTCGGCACGATCCGATACTCGGAGATCGATGGACCGAAGACCGACGGAGTATTCATTTACATCAAACCGGTGCTGGCGGGCGATGAACCGCCCGACGTCTCCAATTATGCCGCCGCGCACCCGGAATTTCCACATGAGCCAACGACCGACCAATGGTTTAGCGAATCGCAGCTGGAGAGCTACCGCCTCCTCGGAATGCACGCGGTCGAGTCGATCTGCGGAGAGAATTGGCAGCCGAAAAGTTTGCCGCTCTTTTTCGAGCAGGTGAAACAGGATTTGGAAAGCGAAAAATCGCGAGCCGCCCTAACCGAGACATAGAACCGCGGATTACACGGATTTTGAAAGCCGGCCAGTGCTTCGCGGCCGTTACGGCACGGATGAGACGAAAGGCATCGATCGACGGAGAGCAGACGCAGCTCCGGTTTTCCCATCCAGGTAATCTGTGGTTTAATCGTTTCCCGCTGTCTGCCCGCTCGATTTCGATCCTGCCGCATTGAAATTTCCTTGCGGCACGACGCGAAACGGGGCTAAGACTTTAGCCGTGAGACCGCGCGTGCTGGCAAGCGGTTGGGCGACGCGATTCCGCTTCGCGCCGTTCGGAACGTGCGCCCTGGCCCTCTTTCTTCTCTTCGCCGCGGGCTGCCGCAAACCGCCGCCCGAAGACGAAGCCAAACTTGCCGGGCTCACGCCTAACGATTTCCCGCAGATCACGGCCGACATCTTCCAGCCGATGGATGGCGGCATCAAGCTCGCGCCTAACGAGGTTATGGGCCGCAACACTTGGAATCTCTGGAGCGGCGGCAACCAGCATTTCTGGAATCATGTCGCCCAGGACAGCTTCGGGTTGATGGATCTGCTCAAGATGCTCGACAACCGCAAGTATCCGCGCGGCGAGCGCTTCAAGACGCTCGGTCTGGTCAACGAACCCGGTTTCCGCGCCGCGACCAAGCCGGATGAATACGGCCTCTGGCTCGACGAGCAGGTTGAACCAGAGCCAGCCGGCATCGACGACAAAATTTACGGCAAGCCATCCGGCGTCCTCGGGTTCCGCCTCTTTCCCAATCCAGAGTTTGACGATGAAGCCCGCAAGAAGTGGGACGGCGCACGCTTCGTCAGCGACCCGCACTACTACAGCAACAACACGCTCGTTAGGCCGTACCGCGTCGGTGTCGCCTGCGGCGCCTGTCACATCTCGCCGAACCCATCCAACCCGCCGGCCGACCCGGAGAACCCGCGCTGGGAGAACCTCGCCTCTGCGATTGGCAACCAATACATCCGCGAAGGCAAAGTCTTCGCCGCAACGTTGAGAAGGGCGGCTTCTTTTACGAAGAACTGGCCGCCCAGCCCCCGGGCACCTCCGACACCTCGCGCATCGCGACCGATCACATCAACAATCCCAACGCGATCAACGCCATCTTCCTTCTCGCCGAACGCGAGCGCATTGCCGCGACCGAAAAAATGGCCGGTGGGACGCTCGCTTTGCCCGGCGAAAAAGAGGAAATGGCCGTCGCCCCACATTCTGAAGGATGGAGCGGATTCCATCGGCGTTCCCGGTGCGACGATTCGCGTTTACGTCAACATCGGGATGTTTTCCGAGTACTGGCTCACTCGTCACAATCGCCTTATCGGTCTCACGCCGCAGCAGCCGTTTGAGATTTCCTATGCGCGCGAGCACTCCGTCTTTTGGCGGGCGACCGAAGAGCGCCTGCGGCAACATCGCCGCCTTTTTCCGTCGCCTGCAGCCGTTTCACCTCTCCGATGCGCCGGGCGGCGCGGCCAATATCACGACTGACGAAGGCGTCTTAAACCACGGCAAACAAGTCTTCGCCAATAGTTGCGCCTATTGTCACTCGAGTAAGCAGCCGCCCGCGGGAATCGATCCGCAATCGGGGGACGGCAAGGCCTGGTTCCGCGCCGCGGTCATGCAGCCGGATTTCCTCGAGAACAATTTTCTTTCGAACGACAAACGCTATCCCTTGACAAAAATCCAGACCAACTCCGGCCGCGCCTTCGGCACCAACGCCATGACCGGTCACATCTGGGATAACTTCTCTTCGCAGACCTACAAGGAACTTCCGTCTGCCCGACGAGGTCGAACTTTACAATCCCGTTCGACGAAACGCAGCCGATCAAGTTCCAGCCGAAAACGAAACACACCGGGCCCGGCTATTACCGGGTGGCTTCACTCGTTAGTCTGTGGAGCTCGGCGCCCGTTCTTGCACAACAACGCGCTCGGCAAATTCACCGGCGACCCATCGGTCGCGGGCCGGCTCGAGGCCTACAACGACGCGGCCGAAAAGCTCCTCTGGCCCGAGAAACGTCTCGGAAAGGCTTCCATCTGGCGCACTCAGAACGAATGCAACCTGCATCTACGAAAGGAATTCGTCCCAAAACCGCTCCAGGCCTTGGCGGATAACGACGGCTACTTAAGCTCGGCCCGATTCCCAAAGGCACGCCGATCAACCTGCTCGCCAACCTCGAGCCCGACTTTGGCGACCTGGCTGCGCTCCAGGTAAGCTTGAGCAAGGCGCTCCTCGCGATTCACGCGAAGAATCTCTCGCCGGAAGAAGCCCGCGTGGAGCTGCTCAAGACCGTGCCGCAATTGCTCGCGGCCAATAAATGCCCCGATTTCATCGAGGACGAAGGCCATTATTTCGGCACCGATCTGCCCGACGACGACAAGCGGGCGTTGATCGAATACATGAAGACCTTCTAATGGGCGCGGGATGACAGGTCTGGAGAATCACAACCTAACGAAAGGAAACATATGACCGTTCCGGAAATGTTGAAGATGTCGCAGGCGCAACTGGACGATCTGTTCACCAAGAGTCCGGCGGGCGAAATTCCCAAAGGGGAAGCCAAAGGCACCGCCATCGTCGCACCCGGCACGACCTACAGCGAAAACATCGCGACCTTTGTCAATCACTTCGCCTGGCAGGGCAAAGTCTTCGATCCGGAGAAAGGCGTGCTCCGCAACAAGATCACTCCCTTTGGCCTGAACGCGATCATCGCCAAGGTCTACAAGGGTGAGAGCTGGCTCGACGGCAAGGAGTGCATCGTTCTGGATTACTCCGAGACGTCTCTCCTGGCGCACTGGATTCGGGACGAGATCCGCGAGATCGCTCCGCGCACCTATCTCGGAAAAGTTTACTGGAGCAAAAAACGCCTGATCGATTTCGCGCTCCAATTCCCCTGAACCAGCCTAACGAATAGTTTACGGTTATGGCCGATCAACGCGCGATGCCCACCAAATCGATCGTTTGGTGGTGGCGCGTCCTCGTGCTGGTCCTGGCCGGTCTGATCATTATCAGCGGCTTCTTGCTTGTGGCTCGATTGAGCCGCGACCGACCGGTCGCCTATGAGAATCCGGAAGAGTTTTTCAAATACGGTTCGTTAGGCGGAGAGCGCGAATCCGGCATTCCCTACTGGGTTTGGAAAGTCCTGCCGAAGTTGTTCCCGGAATATCTGCCCGGAAAAAAATATGTTCCGGGCCAGGAATACGCATCGTTAGGCTTTCTCTACGAATCGGGCAAAGACCTGCCGATCGGCGTTTCGAAGCGCAACACCCAGGGGATCGATCGTGTCTTTCTCAACTGCGCCGCCTGCCACGCCGGCACGGTGCGTGAGACGGCGCGCAGCTCGCGCACGATTTACACCGCGATGCCGTCCAACACGGTCGATCTCGAAGGCTTCCAGCGCTTCATCTTTGCCTGCGCGTCTGACCCACGCTTCAACGCCGACCGGCTGATGTGCGAAATGGAAGCGCTCGGCGCCAATTACGATCTGCTCAACCGCACGATCATGCGCTACTACGCCATCCCGCTGATGCGCGAGCGGCTGCTGATGTTGAAGGATCGTTTTCGCTTCATCGACTGGGAACCCGAACAGGGGCCGGGCCGGACTGATACCTTTAATCCCGCGAAAACCCTCGTGAATTATCCGCTCGAGAAAATGGAGACGCGAGAGATCGTCGGCCTGTGCGATCTGCCGTCGATCTGGCTGCAAGGCCCGCGCCGTGATCACGACATGCAACTGCATTGGGACGGCAACCAGCGCAAGATGGAGGAACGGAATAAAAACGCCGCTTTCGGCACCGGCGCGTTTCCGCCCACGATCGATCTCAATGGATTGGCACGAATCGAAAAATGGCTCCTCGACCTCGCGCCACCGAAGTATCCCTTCGCTGTCAACGAGCCGCTCCGGGCGCAAGGAGAAAAAATTTACGCCGAATACTGCGCCGATTGTCATGGGCGCAACGGGCGGGACTTCGCTGGCGGCGCCGTAGGCGGTGTGACACCGATCGCGCAAATCGGGACGGATCGGCATCGGCTCGATTCGTTCACGCCTGAGCTGGCCGCTACGCTCAGCACCGTCTACACCGGCTATCCTTGGCGCTTCAGCCATTTCCGCAAGACCTTCGGCTACGCCAATTCGCCCCTCGACGGGATTTGGTTGCGCGCTCCGTATCTGCACAACGGCTCCGTCCCGACCTTGCGCGATCTCCTCAATCCGAGTGCGGAGCGGCCGTCTGTTTTCTATCGCGGCTACGATGTCTTTGATCAGAAAAACGTCGGCTTCGTTTCGCAAATCGAGCACTTCGCTGACGATGGCCGAAGTCTCGATGATCCGAAGGATGAAACGCGCTATTTTCGTTTCGACACCCGGAAAAACCCGACCGGCCTGACGCCGCGGGAGCGCAACGAAGGCAACTCAAACGCCGGCCACGAAGGCCCCGCCTATGGCACCGCGCTCACTGGTGTGGAGAAAGACGCCGTCGTCGAATATCTGAAAACATTCTAAATTCCTATGTCGGACAATATGAGAGCAATCGTTGTAGCCGGGAGCGCTTACTCAGACAGAGGAGATGGTAGTCGGTTCCCTGTCGGTCGGGGTCAGCGCCCCGGCTACAACGCGTTCCGTTCGTGTCCGGTAAACAAGCGATGAGCCTCTCTCCAAAAATTCGGCGGCTTCTTTGGGTTGCAGCAGTTCTTTTTGTTCTCCTGCTCGCGCTCGGTGGCCTCTTCACCTGGGTGAAGTTCTTCCGCCAGGAGAAGCAGGTCTTTGCCAACGAAGAAGAGCAATTCAAATACGGCTCGTTAGGTGCGGAAGGCGACCGCGGGGTTCCCTACTACCTCTGGCTGGTGTTGCCGCGGGTTTTTCCCGATCTCATGCCTGGGCCGGGCGGTTACAAATCTTTCGGAGTCGTCTGGGAGGAAGGGCATGAAATTCCGGTCGGCTTTTCCAAGAAAATGGTTGGCTTCGATCGCATCACAAACAATTGCGCCATCTGCCATACGGCTACCTATCGCGCGCAGGAAGACGAAACCCCGCACGTCGTAGTGGCGGCGGGCAGCCCGGTCCAGCTCCAGGCCATGCTCCGCTTTCTTTTCAAGGCGGCACACGACCCGCGCTTCAATTCCGACACGATTATGAACGAAATCCGTCTCGTGAGCGGGAACGATTTTGGTAACGGCGGCCTCTCTTTTATCGACCGACAGATCTATCGCTACCTCCTCATTCCCCTAACGAAAAAGGCGCTCCTCGAACAGGAGAAAACCTTCACCTGGATGAATCGCTACGTCAGCAACGGTCAGCCGAAACCGGACTGGGGCCCGGGCCGCGACGACGCCATGAACCTGACGAAATATTTCATGACCAGCATGAAGGAGGACGACTCGGTCGGCCCGACTGATTTTCCCTCGATCTGGAACCTTGGCATCCGGAGCGGCAAGGATAAAGCCGGCAAACAGATGCTGCTCAACTGGACCGGCGACACTCCCGCGGTGCGGTCGGTTCTGATCGACTCGGCGCTCGGTCTCGGCGCCCCGCCGCGGCCGTGGTTTTTGCAGCGCATGGCGGATCTCGACCATTACCTGAGCAACCTTCCTCCGCCCGCCTGGCCCTTCACCAAAACGAGTCCGATCAACCAGATGCTCGCCGCCGAAGGTCAAAAGATTTATGCCCGTGATTGTGCCTCCTGCCACGAGCCGCGCGGCGAATTTACGAGCAAAGTGATCCCGCTCGCCGAGATCGGGACGGACCCGGAACGAACTCATTCCTGGTCGAAAGCGGCGGCCGAAGAGGCCAATCGGAGGGTGAAAGAGATGGGAATCGATCGCCCGCCCATGACCGAGCTCGATCCCTACGGCTACCTTTCGCCGCCGCTCGACGGCCTTTGGCTGCGCGCACCCTATCTGCACAACGGCTCGGTCCCGACCCTGCGCGATCTGCTCAATCCGCCTAACGAACGACCGCAGACCTTCCACCGCGGCTACGACGTTTACGACCCGGTCAAAGTCGGTTTTCAGGAGCCGCCCGAGCGCGCGGTTGGTCCCGACGGCAAAATGGAGCAGCGCTATTTTCTCTTCGACACCCGCCGCCGCGGGGAAGGTAACGGCGGCCACCTTTATGGCACCTCCCTTCTCCCCGAGCAAAAAGATCAACTAATTGAATATCTTAAAACCCTCTGAGCCGGTGCCGGCCGCCTTCTTTCTTGTCGCGCGGCATCGTTAAAGCTTATGATAGGACTCCGATGATCCAGGCGAATTGTCGGGCGCGGTTCACGGCGGAGGATTTTCAATTCATCGTGCGCACTCTGGGGCGTTCGCCTAACGATCAGGTGTCGCTCGTCGATCTCCTGAGCGACGCCGAGACACGGGACGCGGTGCTCGATCATCCGCGCCTGGTGGAGGCGATTCTTTCCCACGCCGGACATCTCTCGATTTCTTCCTCCTTTTACTTCTACGTCCTGGCCCGGCACGTCTTGCAGCGGGCCGACATCACCGACCGCAAGCTCTCGGATTACATCGGCTCGCTCCTCGAGACTTTCTCGCGCGCCAACGGCCTGCGCCCGCCGCATACGGAGGAGGATTCCGGTCACCAGTATCTCTCCGACATGTTGATCGCGCTGACCCGAGCGACCGCGGAGCAAAGTTTCCTCCTCCGTGCGCACGTCGGTAACTACTCGCTTTTCGTGAGCGGAATCTTTCACGAGAACGCCCAGCATCGCAGCCGGCGCGGCGCGCCAGACCTGGAGTTTTATGAGAAAATCGGGCGAACCAATTTTCAACTCGTCGCTTCTCATTCGACCGCGCGCCGCTGCGATCTGAACGACGTCTACGAGGAGCTGGCGGACCGATTTCACGATGTGCGCCTCGCGCTCAACCGGCTTTCGGACGAACTGATCAATCTCGACGACGATCATGGTCTCCACATTCTTTGAAATGACTCGCACAAAGGCCACCAAGGTCACGACGGCCAGACCGTGAACGAAACACTCTTCAGTCAGATCCAGCGCCTTTTCGAGCGGACTTACGCGCAGGTCGGGATCAACCTCGAGGATTGCCTGATCGACCAGCGGCGCTGCCGGCAGCTGACGAAACTGGCGGGCGCGTCGGCGCGCGAATTGAGCGAGCTGGCGCGCACTTTTCTGCGCACGGCAGACGATCAACTTTATGTCGGCATTTATTATTCGCGCTGGCTTATCGAACAACTGGAAGAACACGATCCGCGTGCTGGCCTAACGAACCGAAACATTCGCTCGCTCATCATGTTCGTGGAGGAAATCAACCATGCTCTCCACGCCGCGATCCAGTTCCGGGATGGCGAACGTCGGATCGCCTCGGAGGATTTTGCGCGCGATCTCGAGCTCCAGGCACGAGTCGATACCTATCTCGTCCTGCTCCTCTTCGTCGCCTTCTTTCGCAAAACACAGCGTGTTTCACGGGTCGACCGCCGCTGGCTGCGCTTCCATCTGTTCGAAGCACAAAATCCAGGTGCCTTCCAGGATGAGAATCTGCGCAGCCGCTACCTCGAAACGACCGAACTGGCCGCGAGCTACACCCATTTCCTCGACACCCTCAACGGCCTCCGGCGAGTGGAAGAAATCCGCACCTTTCGCGCGCTCGAATACGATGCGAAAAAGACCCGCATCCTCGCCTTGATGGATGCCCCGCTCGCGGCCGTGCCGCCGTCGAGTCGGAATGATCAGGCTCGTTAGGGCAACTCATAGACTTCGACGAGGGCGTTGCCGGTTGTATTGTTTCTCCCGCGCACAATCGCGGTGTAAAAACGACAGCGAACGATCTCGTTGCGATTCCCTTTCGCATACCCTGGGGTTTACCCTGAGCGGCGAAAGCGTGCCGCTATTTGTGCGAACAGCCGTTTCGTCAGGCGTGAGGGCAGCTTTCCGGTAAGTTGTTCGAGTCCGTCGACCAGGGGCCGGGGCATGCGACGCAGGAAAAATTCCATTTTCACGTGACCGCTGGTCAGAGGATTGGCGGACAAGGTCAGCCTTTCAAGCACGAGCCCGGCGCGGGCGGCGAGAGGTTCGACCTCCTCGGGGTGGAGCAAAAAGATGTGGCCATCTGTGTCCGGCTTGAATTGAACCGACTCATAGGCCGTCGGGTCGGACGAATCGGTAAACTTGGGGAGTTTGTTGCGAAAATAAGCGCCGTTCGGAGTCGTCATCACAACGTAGCCGCCGGGCCGGACCAACTGCGCCGCGCGGGCCAGCAACTGATCCGGATGAGCCGTGTGTTCGATCACCTCGGTGATGAGGACTCCGTCGAAAAGCGAAGGGAGATCGATACTAAAGGCGTTACCCGGCGCGAAATGAATGGTGCCAAATTCCTGTTTCAGCCGCACGTAGCCTGCCAGCTCGGCCCGCATGTCGTTCCAGGTGACTTCGTAACCCAACTCCGCGAGAGCGATGGAAAAATTTCCCTGGGCGGCCGCGACGTCGAGAATGCGGGCGCCGGGCGGCAGCACTTCAGTGACGAGAGAAAAGGTGGCGCGGCGGCGCCGATCATAAGCGTAGGCGTAGCCGCGGTTCTTGATCCGGCCGTAGACCTCTTCCAAGTCGTAGAGATAGGACGCCTTCCATGAGGCTGGCCAATTTTCGTCGAGGTCTACGCGCTTCAAATGAGAGGTTGCCCGAAACGATCCAATAAATCCCTGAGCTGTCCAGAATGACGAAGCTGCGATCATGCCAGAGAATCACAGGGGGAGGGAATGGGAATCGCAGGACTCTGCTCGAGGCCCTGGCGGTTCGATCGCAGCGGGATTCTGGGGAATGGTAAAATAAGGGCACTGTCGCTTATGAAAACCGACATGGAGGGCACGGAGCTACGGATCTTGCAGGGCGCGGCTCGATCATCGACCGATTCTTTTCTATGAATCCTTCAATTATCATGCTGAGATTCCGGCCTTGTTCCAAGATTACGGTTATCTCGTTTTCGAATCTGATCGCCACCAGGCCGTCGTGCCCGAGTCGAGCTCCTTCATCCCTCTGCCTAGCGACTGCACTCCGGCTGTGGCATCCGCACTAGCCGCACTCGGAAATCCGATCCCTTCGCGCCGTGGATAATAAAGCTCCGCCGGTGCCGGTCTCGGTCATTGTGCCGATTAGGAACGAGGCCCAAAATCTGCCGCGCTGTCTCGCCTCGGTCGGGTGGGCCGATGAAATTTTCGTGGTCGATTCGGCAAAGCACGGACGGATCACAGCGCATCGCGGAAGAGTTTGGCGCGCGCGTCGTCCAATTTGAATTCAACGGCACCTGGCCGAAGAAAAAAAACTGGGCGCTGGAAAATCTTCCTTTCCGCAACGACTGGGTTTTCATCCTCGATGCCGATGAAGTACTGCCGGCGGAGGCCGAGGCAGAATTTCGGACCGCGATCGCGAACGCGGGCGAGACGGACGGGATATTGGATCAATCGCCGCTTCATGTTCATGGGCCGCTGGCTGCGGCACGCTTATTATCCGAACTGGAATCTGCGGCTCTTCCGGCACTCGTTAGGCCGATACGAAAAGCTGACCGAGGTCGCGACCGCGAGCGGCGACAACGAAGTGCACGAGCACGTCGTGGTGCAAGGGCCGACCGGCCGACTGCGCTGCGAGATAGACCACTACGCTTTTCCCTCGGTCGAGGTATTCGTCGAGAAACACAATCGTTATTCCAACTGGGAAGCGCGTGTCGCCGTGGCCGAAGCGACACGTACCGAGCCGAGTTTCAAAACGCGCGTGTCGCCCAACGCCGCCGGATCAAGCGCCTCGCACAACGGTTGCCGTTTCGCCCACTCCTGCGCTTCCTCTATGTCTATGTCTGGCAACGGGGATTTCTCGACGGACGCGAAGGTTATTATTTCGCGCGGCTGCACGGTTTCTACGAATTTCTTTCGGTCGCCAAGACCTACGAGCTGAAGAAAACGGCGTCGGCCTAACGAGTCGTACAGATTAAGTCCCATGCGCCGGACAGATCCTAGCCGCGAGGTGTCGGCAGATCGGCCGCTCTACGAGCCCTTCCGACTCGCGATCGAGTGCCTGGCTACCTCGCTTTGACTGGCGCGCTGACCGACGAACTGAATGTGCGAGCGTAGGTTCGCCCGGACAATCAGAATTCCGCGCTGCCTGGCGTGCGGGCGAAGGGGATCACGTCGCGAATGTTTGCCACGCCGGTGACGAACATGAGCATGCGCTCAAAGCCGAGGCCGAAGCCGGCGTGCGGCACCGTGCCGTAGCGGCGCAGATCGAGATACCATTTGTAATCGGCCAGGTTCATATTGTGCCGACGCAGATTCGCCTCCAGGACATCGAGCCGCTCCTCGCGCTGACTGCCGCCGACGATTTCGCCGATGCCGGGCACGAGCAGATCCATCGCGGTGACCGTTTTGCCGTCGTCGTTCAGGCGCATGTAAAACGGCTTAATTTCCTTCGGATAATTGAAGACCGTGATCGGGGATTTGAAATGTTTCTCGGTCAGCCAGCGTTCGTGTTCCGATTGCAGGTTGAGGCCGTATTCGACCGGGAATTCAAACTTCTCTCCGCTCTTCTGCAGCAGTTCGACGGCTTCGGTGTAACTGATTCGCTGGAATGGTCGTTCGACCACGAATTCGAGACGCTCGAGCAATTCCTTGTCGACGAATTTTGCGAAAAGCCCGATCTCGTCCGGGCAATTTTCGCGGATATCGCGCACCAGATATTTGACCAGTTCCTCGGCCAGATCCATGTCGCCCTGCAAGTCGCAGAAGGCCATCTCCGGCTCGATCATCCAGAACTCATTCGCGTGCCGCGAAGTGTTGGAATTCTCCGCCCGAAATGTCGGTCCAAAAGTGTAGACTTTCGATAGCGCACAGGCGAAAGCCTCCGCCTCGAGCTGCCCGCTCACCGTGAGATAAGTCCGCCGCGCGAAGAAATCCTTGGCGTCGTCGATCTCTCCGTCAGGCAGATGGGGCGGATTCTTTGGGTCGAGCGTTGTGACGCGAAACAATTCCCCGGCGCCTTCGCAATCGCTTCCGGTGATGATCGGCGTGTGCACGTAAACAAAACCGCGTTCCTGAAAAAATTGGTGGATGGCAAAAGCGAGGCGGCTCCGCACGCGAAAGACGCAGCCGAAAAGATTCGAGCGCGGACGCAGGTGAGCGATCTCGCGCAGGAATTCCGGCGTGTGTCCCTTTTTCTGCAGGGGATAGGTATCATCTGAAGCGCCGATGATTTCGACTGGAATCCGCCACCACTTCCCAGCTCTGTCCTTTGCCTTGCGAGGCGACAAGCGCGCCGCGCACCGCGATTGAGGCGCCGGTGATGAGACGCTGCACCGCGGCGTAGTTTGGGAGCGTGTTTTTCGCGATGATCTGCAGGTTCCGCAGAGAGGAGCCGTCGTTCAGTTCGAGGAATGAGAAATCCTTCGAATCACGCCGGGTGCGCAGCCATCCCTGCACCAGGATCGCCTCCGCCGGAGCGGTGCGTTGCAATGCATCCTTGACCGAAGTGGGCGTGAGCATGCGGAAGTTTGCCGGACGATCGCGCCCGGACAAGTGAAACGAAGCTGATTGTAGACGCTTCGCTGTGCAAGCGCAGGCTGAGTGTCTTTCTGGCTGCGAGATCGACGCCCGCGCTTCGCAGAGCGAAGCAGCTACAGGCGGATCTTGCCTTGGTCGCTCAGCATCTCCGCGATGCAGTTCACCATGTCCTCGAGTGGAAATGGATTCGCGACAAAGGTGTAGCCGCCGAAAAAGCCGACCGAGCCAATCTGGCCGTTCGCTGCGAGGCTCGTTAGGCAGACGACCGGGACGTCCTGAAGGGAACGTATCGGCGTGAATCTGTTGGGCGATCTCGTCGACCTCCAGATGTTCCGGAACGGCGTCGAGCAGGATCAGGTCCGGCTGAAAATGCAGGGCGGAATGGAGCGCGCGCCGGCTGTGGTTTTCCTGCCGGATCAAATATCGTCCGGTGGCTTGCAAGGCCGACCCGACGACCGCGGTGAGATGCGGCTCGTGATCGATCAGGAGTATGCGCTTGGGAAAAGTCATCGGCCCGACTAACGAACTTCATTATTAGCAGCCGGTATGCCATGGAGGGCTCCGCCTGCCAGCAGGCAAGTCAGGCTTTTTAATTGGTGCGCGTATGCTTAATTGCCCCCTTGCCGTTATGTCGAACCAAGCGAAGAAGCCCGCTCCCGAAGCGAACTTCGAACAGGCCATGAAACGGCTCGAGGAGATCGTGGAGCAGATGGAATCGGGCGAACTCTCGCTTGAAGATTTGATCGTGCGTTACGAGGAAGGGATGAAGCTGGTCAAGGTTTGTCAGGAACGTCTCGCCTCGGCTGAGCAACGCATTGAGATCATCACCCGCAACAGCGCCGGGAAACCGGTCGTGAAGAAATTTGAACCGGCCGCCGCGGCCCAGCCCGAAACGCAAGGAGAACCCAAAAATGTCGATATCAGCCTCTTCTGAGACCGCCGAGGAGAAAATCCGCTTGCTCGATGGGATTCATTCGCCGGCGGACGTCAAAGCTTTGCCGGAGGAAAGCCTTGCCACAGCTCGCGCAGGAAGTGCGCGATGAGCTGATCAGAAGTGCTCTCGCAAACCGGCGGTCATCTCGGGCCGAATCTCGGCGTGGTCGAGCTGACCATCGCGCTGCATCGCGTTTTCAACACGCCGCAGGACAAGTTCGTCTTCGACGTCAGCCACCAGGGCTACGTCCACAAGATGTTTACCGGCCGGCTCGATCGCATTCACACCATGCGGCAGTACGAGGGGCTGAACGGCTTTCTCCTCCGCACCGAAAGCGAGCATGATTGCTACGGCGCGGGTCACGCCGGCACGGCCTTATCGGCCGGCCTCGGCATGGCGGTCGGGCGCGACTTGTTAGGCGGGGACGAGAACGTCGTCGTCGTGGCGGGCGATGCGGCCTTCACCTGCGGGATCAGCTACGAAGCGCTGAACAACGTTCGGGCGCAGACCAAGCGCTTCATCGTGGTCCTGAACGACAACGAGTGGTCGATCGCCAAGAACGTCGGTGCGATCGCGACCTACCTGAACAACATCGTCACCAATCCGACCTATGCGCATCTGCACGAAAAGGCCGGCCGCTTTATCGAGGCGATCGCCGGCCAGGGCATGTTGCACCTCGCGCACAAGGTCGAAGAAGGGGTGAAAAACCTGCTCCTGCCGAGCGTCATCTTCGAAGAACTCGGCCTCCGTTATTACGGTCCGATCGATGGGCACGACATTCCGCTGCTCACTCGGACCTTCGAATTTCTGAAGAAGCAGGACGAGCCGGTCCTGCTTCACATCCTGACGAAAAAGGGCAAAGGCTACGAGCCGGCCATCGCGCAAGCCGGACAAGTTTCACGGCCTCGGCAAATACAAGATCGAAAGCGGCGAGACCGCGCCCGCGCCGACCCCGACCTATTCCGAGATATCTGGGCAAGACGTTAGGCAAATTTGCCGACACCAACCGCAAGATCGTCGCCATCACCGGCGCGATGCCGAGCGGCACCGGGCTCGGCTTTTTCCAGGCGCAACATCCCGACCGCTACTTCGACGTCGGGCATCGCCGAGGAGCACGCCGCGCTCTTTGCCTGCGGCCTCGCGACCCAGGGACTGAAGCCGTTTCTCACCATCTACTCGACCTTCATGCAGCGCGCCTACGACATGATCATCCACGACATCGCGCTGCAGAATCTGAACGTCGCGCTCTGCATGGATCGCGCCGGCTTGAGCGGCGACGACGGCCCGACGCACCACGGCCTCTTCGACATCGGCTACCTCCGCCACGTGCCCAACATCGTCCACATGCAGCCGAAGGATGAAGACGAATTCGTCGACATGCTCTGGACGATGGCCAACTACGATGCGGGCCCGATTGCGATTCGTTACCCGCGCGGCGCCGGCACCGGCGCGAAGCCGAAGGCGACGCCGAAATTGCTCGAGATCGGCAAAGCCGAGGTCGTCCAGCACGGCAAGGATGTCGCCATCTTTGGCCTCGGCAACATGTTCGAGATGGCCGCAGGAAGCCGCGCAGAAACTGGAGGCGCAAGGCGTCTCCGTGGCGCTGATCAATCCGCGCTGGATCAAGCCGCTCGACACCGGCACGCTCGAATTTTTCGCGCGCAGCGTGCAGGTCGTCTGCACGATCGAAGATCACGTCCTGCACAACGGATTCGGCTGCGCCGTCATGGAGCATCTGCACACCCAGATGATCAACACGCCGGTCGTCCGGATCGGCTGGCCCGATCAATTCATCGAGCACGGCAACATTCCGGTCCTGCGCAAGAAGCACGGCCTGACGAGCGACGCGCTGGTCGAAAAAGTGTTGCCGCTTTTGAAAAGACGAGCGGAAAAGGCGCGCTCGACTGCGGCGTAGCACAGGCTTCACCGTGATAGGGCGAGCTTCCAGCCGGAGAGTGCTGGCAAGATGTCCGCCTGACGAGACAGCCAGGATGGCTGTGTTACGATTCCGCATGGCAGTCATCGAAACGAGCGGCCTAACGAAAGTTTACCGGACCTACCGCAAGGAGAGCGGGCTCTGGGGCGCGGTCAAAGGGCTCGTCAGGCGCCGGCATGAAGAAACGCGCGCGGCCGATAACATCTCCTTCAAGATCGAGGAAGGCGAGCTGGTCGGCTTCCTCGGCCCGAACGGCGCGGGCAAAACCACCGTGCTCAAGATGCTTTCCGGCCTGCTCAATCCCACCTCCGGTGAGGCGCGCGTCCTCGGCTTTGTCCCCTGGGAGCGGCGCGATGAGATGAAGCGGCAGTTCAGTCTGCTCATGGGCCAGAAGAACGCGCTCTGGTGGGATCTGCCGGCCCAGGAATCGCTCGAGCTGAATCGCGCGATTTACGGAATCGATCGCGAGCGTTTCAAGAAAGTGGTCGGCGGCCTGAGCGAGCTGCTCGAGGTGCAGGACAAGATGAATGTGATGGTGCGCGAGTTGTCGTTAGGCGAACGGATGAAGATGGAACTGATCTCCGCCCTCATTCACGAGCCGCGCGTTCTCTTCCTCGATGAGCCGACGATTGGTCTCGATGTTGTTAGTCAAAAACGTGTCCGCGAATTCCTTCGTCTTTACAACCAGGAGCACCGAATTGTCACGATGCTGACGAGTCATTACATGCAGGACATCGAGGAGCTTTGTCATCGCGTCATCATCATCGATCACGGCAAGATTTTCTTCGACGGGCCGCTCAACGCGATCATCGACCGGTTTTCGGGTCACAAAATTATCAGCCTCACTTTCAGCGACAAACAGGAGCGCGATTTTTCCACGCTCGGTGAAGTGGTCGAGCAGACGCCGGTCAGCGTGCAGCTGAAAGTTCCCCGCGCGAAAGTGACCGAGGTCTGCCGGCAGTTACTGAGCGCCTGTTCCGTCTCAGATATCAACGTGCAGGAATTGCCGGTCGAAGATGTCATTCGCCAGCTCTTCGGCGAACGCAGCGCCGAGAATCGCGCTGCGGCCGAAGAGACGGCGTAGTCGGCGCGCGGCCCGAACGAAGTGGGCCGCCCTATACCCAGGCGCGCTGCATCGAGCTTTTGAGTTCGTGCGCGTAGGCGGGATTTACTTCGAACTCCACCGTCGGCATCTCTGTGGACGTGACTTGCTCGCGATACGGTTTGCTCTCGACGTAGCCCGGCGGCGAGCAAGCGCGTTCAATACGTCGGTCAAATCGTCCGGTTGAATTTGAGTGTACTCGCGAATCTGCTCGCCCGGAATGGCCTCGGCAAAGCCGAGGGCTTTCAAGACGGCGCGTTCGCGACCGCTGAGTTTGATTCGACGCATCGGAGACCAAACAGCAGATCGCATACCGGGCCTTGGGGTGGTCAATCTTTACTCCGGCAGCACGCGCGGTAACTTCCCGGTTCAAATGCCTGTCTCCGAGGATCAGATTAAGGAAACGCTTAAGACGGTGAAATATCCGGGCTTCAGCCGTGACATTGTTTCGTTCGGCCTGGTCAAAGGTATTGAGGCGCATGATGGCGACGTCATCGTGCAACTCGCGCTGGCCACGAACGACCCGGCGATTCCCGCAGACGATCAAGAACGAAGCGGAAAACGCGCTGCGCAATCTCGCTGGTGTGCGTGAAGCGAAGGTGAGGATCGATATTCAAGCCCCGCCGGCGGGCAGCGGCGCCGCCGGTGTCGGCGCGACGAGGATCGCCGGGATCAAGCATGTGATCGCGATCGCCAGCGGCAAGGGCGGCGTCGGCAAATCCACCGTCGCGGCGAATCTCGCCGTCGCGCTCGAGCAAACCAAGGCTGCCGTCGGTCTGTGCGATTGCGACATTTACGGGCCGAGCATTTCGCTCATGTTCGGCTCGCGCGAACGTCCGATGGCGACGGAAGACAACCGCATCATCCCGGTCGAGCAATACGGGTTGCGCTTGATGTCGATGGGTTTTCTCCTCGATGACGCGGCGCCGGCGATTCTGCGCGGTCCGATGGTGACGCGCTACACGCAGCAATTTCTCCGGCAGGTGGAGTGGGGCGAGCTCGATTATCTCGTGCTCGATCTTCCGCCCGGCACCGGCGACATCCAGCTGACCATCGTGCAGACGGTCGCGCTGGCCGGTGCGATCATTGTCACGACGCCGCAGGAAGTCGCGCTGATCGATGCGCGCAAGGCTTCGGCCATGTTCGAGAAGGTCAACGTGCCCGTCCTCGGTCTGATCGAGAACATGAGCTTTTTCGTTTCGCCCTCGGACGGCAAGCGTTACGACATCTTCGGCAGTGGCGGCGGCGAGCGCGAAGCGAAGCGAATCCGCGTGCCGTTGCTAGGCCAAATCCCGATCGACATCGCGACCCGCGAGGCCGGTGACCGCGGGATGCCGGTGACGGCGGAGACGAAGGAGTCGCCTGTCAGCGCGGAGTTCATGCGAATGGCGGGCCGCCTGAGGGAAATTTTGCCTACAACCTAATGCTTGCCTTTTTCAGCGCGTTTGGCCTAAATAGCCGCCGCCTTGGTTCGTCTAATGCTGGAGACGTTAGGAACTGGTTGGGGAGACTATTCGCAATGAACAACACCGCTGAGATGGATTCGTCCGATGATACCGGCTCGCATTTTCTGAAAAATTCGGTGCTCTACAAAGAGTTCCTCGCCGAGCGCGAAGAAATTCTGAAGCACAAATGGATCGAGAGCGAAAAAGCCGGATCCGACATCGGGTTTGAAAAAGCGCTCCTCGATTGGATCGTGAAACATCGCTCCAATTGGCGCGAACGAAGAGTGCGCGAGATGAAGCTGACGAAAGCGCCCGCCTGATCTCGAGCACTTCCTTTAACGCGATCCCGAGAGGTTGCGAAGGAAATGAGCAAGACCCGCATAACAAAAGAAACTGGCGCGATCCGCATCTTCGATGCGGAAGCGATGCGCCGGGCGTTGCGCCGGATCGCGCACGAAATCATCGAGCGCAATCGCGATCTGTCGACCGCTGGTCCTGGTCGGGATTCCGGCGCGCGGCGTCGAACTGGCGCGACGGATTGCGGCCGACATCGAGGCGATTGAAAAAGTGGGCGTTGCGACCGGGGTGATCGATGTCTCGATGCACCGCGACGACGTTGGAACGCGGACCGGGCTTCCCGTCGTTAGGGCCTCCCAGCTCCCGCTCCCGCTTGAGCAACGAACGGTGGTCATCGTGGACGACGTCCTTTTCACCGGGCGCACCTGTCGCGCGGCGATGGACGCGCTCGGTTCGTTCGGCCGGCCGGCCTGCATTCAATTCGCCGCGCTGATCGATCGCGGCCATCGCGAATTGCCGATCCGGCCCGATTTCGTCGGGAAGAATCTCCCAACCGCGCGAGCCGAACGGGTGCGGGTTCGCCTGGAGAATGTCGATGACGAACCCGATGGCGTCTGGCTCTTGAAACCAAATGAGTAGCGAACCGCAGCGCTGGACGCGCAAAGACTTGTTGGGCCTGCGCGAGCTTTCCGCGGAGGAGATCAATCTCGTCCTCGAGACGGCTGACGCCTTCAAACAAGTCGGAACGCGCGAAGTAAAGAAGGTCCCGGCGCTCCAGGGCAAAACGCTGATCAACCTCTTCATCGAACCGAGCACGCGCACCCGCACTTCCTTCGAGCTCGCCGCCAAACGCCTGAGCGCCGATATCGTCAACATCTCGGCGTCGGCTTCCAGCCTGACGAAAGGCGAAACGCTCAAGGACACCGCCCGGGTGCTCGAAGCGAATCACGCCGATATCATCGTCTTGCGGCACAGCTCGGCCGGCGCGCCGCAGTTTCTCGCCAGCCGCGTCGGGGCGAGCGTGATCAACGCCGGCGACGGCGCCCACGAGCATCCGACCCAAGGGTTGCTCGACCTCTACACGATTCGCGAAAAGAGGGGCGCGGTTGCCGGTCTCCATGTCGCGATTATCGGTGACATTCTTTTCAGCCGGGTCGCGCGCTCGAACATCTTTGCGCTCCTGAAAATGGGCGCACGGGTCACGCTGGTCGGGCCGAGCACGTTGGTCCCGCGCGAGTTTGAGCAGCTCGGCGTGAAGGTGTCGCACAAACTGGAAGAGGTGCTGCCGACCGCCGATGTGGTGAACCTGCTCCGCATCCAGCACGAACGGCAACGGAAAGAATATTTTCCCGGGCTCGGGGAATACATTCGCCTTTTTGGCCTAACGAAGGAGCGGGCGAAGCTCTTGAAACCGGATTGCTTGATCATGCATCCCGGACCGATCAATCGCGGGGTCGAGATCGACAGCGAGCTGGCCGATGGCGCCCAAAGCGTGATTCTCGATCAAGTGACCAACGGTCTCGCGGTGCGGATGGCGGTTCTTTATCTCTGCGGCGGCATCGCAACCTCATGAAAATACTGATTCGCAACGGGCGAATCATCGATCCGGCCAACGAACGCGACGAGGTCGGCGACTTATTCATTGTCGATGGACGGATCGCGAAACAATCAGAAGTCGGCAATCAGCAATCAGCAATTGAGGAGATCGATGCAACCGGTTTGATCGTCAGTCCCGGTCTGATCGACATCCATGTTCACTTTCGCGAACCCGGTTTTGGTTGGAAGGAGACGATCGAGTCGGGCGCGCGGGCGGCCGCGGCGGGCGGATTCACGACCGTCGTTTGCATGCCCAACACGTCGCCCGTGGCCGACAGTCCGAGCACGATTGCCTGGATCAAGGACCGGGCCGCGGCGGTGGCCTGCGTTCGCGTGCTGCCGACCGGCGCGATTTCCAAGAATCTGGCCGGTGAAGACCTGGCGCCGATTGGATCTCTCGCGCAGGCCGGGGTGGTCGCGATCACCGACGACGGTCACTGCGTGCAGAATAACGAATTGATGCGCCGCGCGGTCGAGTATGCGCGGATGGTCGGCGTGCCGGTGCTCGATCACTGCCAGGACTACAACCTGGTCGGCAACGGCGTCGTGCATGAAGGCTACTGGAGCACGTTGCTCGGGCTGCCCGGCTGGCCCGCGGCGGGCGAGGAAGCGATCGTGGCACGCAACGTTCTGCTCGCGGGATGTTGCGACCATCGAATTCATTGCCAACACATCAGCGCGGGCGGAAGCGTCCGACTCTTGCGAGAGGCGCGCGCGCGTGGGGTGCGAGATCAGCGGCGAAGTTTGTCCGCATCACATCGCCCTAACGGATGAGTCGACTCAGAATTTCGACACCGATTTCAAAATGAATCCGCCGCTTCGGGCGCAGCGCGATATCGACGCCCTGCTCGAAGGAATCGCCGATGGCACGCTCGACATCCTGGCAAGTGATCACGCGCCGCATGCGAAGTTTGAAAAAGAAGTCGAGTTCGACGCCGCGCCCTTTGGGATTGTGGGGCTCGAAACTGAGCTTGGTTTGTTCATCGACCTTTTGTTCCACCGGCACAAGACGATCGGATTGCCGCGCCTGATCCAGATGTTGACCATCAATCCAGCGCGATTGTTAGGCTTGGAGAGCGGCACGCTTTCGTTGGGCGCACCGGCCGACATCACGCTGATCGATCCCGATCTGGAATGGACGGTCGATGCAGGCACTTTCCAATCGACCTCGCGCAACACGCCCTTCCACGGTTGGAAGTTAAAAGGTCGCGCGGTGCGGACGATCGTCGCGGGAAAAACCGTCTGGCAGCTTTAGCTAGCAGGGATAGCCGCCGGAGATGTAATCGCGCAGTTGCTCGAGGGCGGCGCTCTGGGTGGAAATGACTTCTTTGACCAGGTCGCCGATCGAAATCACGCCGCGCAACGAGCCGTCCGCGACAACCGGGAGGTGACGAATTCGTTTCTCGGTCATGAAACGCAGGCAGTCTTCGACTGTTTCGCGGGGATGCGCAGTCGTCAGCTCGGTCGTCATGATTTCGCGCACAGTAGCTGGTGCGGGAAGTCTTGCCCCGGAGCATCACTTTGCGCGAGTAGTCGCGTTCGGAAACGATCCCGACCAGTTTCTCATTTTCCATCACGAGGAGCGCGCCAACGTTTTTCTCGGCCATGAGGGCAATCGCGTCGTAGACCGTCGCATCGGGGGTAATCGACCAGATTTTCCCACTCTTCTGGCATAGGATCTTTTCGATCGTGCCGCTGACGTCCATGCGAGCGAGAATACCCGCGGGCCGAAAATGACGCAAACAATTAACGTCCGCGGCGCGCGAACCTTTCGGCGATCAAGGCCTCGAGTTTCGCGACGAGCACCGGATCGGAGAGCCGCTCGAGCACTTCGTTAAGGAATCCGCCCACGAGCAATTGGCGCGCGATCGGCGCAGGAATCCCGCGAGCGAGGAGATAAAACATCTCGTCCTCATCGATCTGCCCGGAAGTAGCGCCGTGGCTGCATTTCACGTTGTCGGCCAAAATCTCGAGGCCCGGCATGGAATTGGCCTCGGCGTCGTCGCTAAGCAGGAGGTTGCGCACCTTTTGATATGCGTCGGTGAAATGCGCGTGCGGCTCGACCCGGATCAAACCGCCGAAGGTATTGCGGGAGCGACCGCTGAGCGCATTTTTGAAAAGCAGGTCGCTCTTGGTGTGCGGCGAAGCGTGATCCTGCAAAGTACGCGCATCGAATTCCTGTGCTTCGTCACCGATCGAAACCGCGAGCATGTCGCTGTGGGCGCCTTCGCCGGTAAGACGGCTCAGACTTTCGAGACGCGAATATTTCCCCCCGAGTCCGAGGTGAAGATTTAGCGCCGTCGCATCGCGGGCGACGGTGGTGGCGTTGATTTGGATGCTCAATGCTTTGTCGCTCCAGTCTTGCGCGCAGATGTAGGTCACTTTCGCGCCGGCTCCCACGATCAAGTCGTTTACGCCGCAGGCGAAGCCGGCGCGCTGGCGATCGGTCGAGCGAAAGTGTTCGACCAAAGTCACTTTGGACAGCTCTTCGGCGACGACGAGCGTGTGCGGGAAAATCGCGGCGTTCTCCGCATGCAGCCAGTGAAACGTCTCGAGCGGCAATTCGATCTCCACGCCGCGCGGCACGTAAAGGAAAGTCCCCGATCGAACGAACGCCTCGTGGAGTGTGGCAAACTTGGCGGAACCAAGAGTGGCCGGCTGGCTCATGAAATGGCGGCGGAACAAATCCTCGTGCTCGATCATCGCCCGCTCTAGAGGCTGGAAGATGACGCCGGCTTTCCGCAACTTTTTCGAAAGCACGTCGCGCTCCAGGAATTGATCGTCGGCGAAAACGAGCCGGCCGGAGATTTCATCGAGACCGGTAGAGCGTTCGAGAATCTCGCGGCCGTCGGCCTCGGACAACGGTGGCGCGGTAAAGTAGGGCGAAAGATCGAGAATCCCCACGCTTGAAAAACGCCATGCCTGATCGGTCCGCGCCGGCATCGGCAAGCTCTGGAATTGCGTCCATGCCGACTCGCTGCTGATCGCTAAACCAGGCGGGCAGCTTGTCGTCGCTGTGGCTCTGAAATCCACCGAGAATGCCGGCGGGCATCGGTGCGGCTTCGGGCTTTTGTTCGAGAACGGCTGACGGGTTGCTCATAGCGGACTGAGACGCGAACGGCGGTCCGAGACCGCCGTCAAACTGCGTCCATTTCTGCGGGCGAAAACCTAGCCGACGGAGCCTTCCATCTCAAGTTCGATCAGGCGCTTGAGCTCGACCGAGTATTCCATCGGAAATTGCCGCACGAGATCGTTGACGAATCCGTTCACGCTCAAGCTCATCGCCTGGGCTTCGGTCAGGCCGCGCTGTTGCATGTAAAAGATCTGCTCGGCGCTGACCTGGCTGACGCTCGCCTCGTGTTGCACGGCATTGCCGGTGCCGCGCACTGTGATCGCGGGATAGGTGTCGGTGCGGCTGTGTCGCATTGATCAGGAGCGCGTCGCACTCGGTATTGTTCTTGCAATTCTTCAGATGCTTCGGGATGTGGACGAGGCCGCGATAGGTCGCCCGGCCAGTGCCGATCGAGATGCTCTTGGAAATGATGTTGCTCGTCGTTTCATCGGCGGCGTGGATCATTTTCGCGCCGGTGTCCTGATGCTGACCGTCGCCGGCGAGCGCGATGGAGAGCACTTCGCCGCGGGCTTTGCGGCCTTTCATGACCACGCCCGGATACTTCATCGTGAGGCGCGAGCCGATGTTGCAATCGATCCATTTCACTTCCGCTTCCTCGTGGGCAAGCCCGCGCTTGGTCACGAGATTGAAGACGTTGTTCGACCAGTTCTGGACCGTGATGTACTGGAGTTTCGCGCCTTTCATCGCGACCAACTCGACCACCGCGCTGTGCAGCGTGGCGGTGTTGAACTTCGGCGCAGTGCAGCCTTCCATGTAGGTCAGCTCCGCGCCTTCATCGACGATGATGAGGGTGCGCTCGAACTGACCGAAATTCTCAGCGTTGATCCGGAAATAGGCCTGGAGCGGATGCTTCACTTTCACGCCCGGTGGCACGTAGATGAACGATCCACCGCTGAAAACGGCGCTGTTGAGCGCGCTGAATTTGTTGTCGCCGGTCGGGATCACTTTCCCGAACCATTTCCGGAAAATCTCCGGATGATGTTTCAAGCCATCGGCGCTGCCGACGAAAATGACGCCTTGCTCGCCGACCGCTTTCTTGATGTTCGAATAAACCGCCTCGCTGTCGAATTGCGCTTCGACGCCGGCGAGGAATTTGCGCTCCTGTTCGGGAATGCCGAGCCGCTCGAAAGTGCGCTTCACATCGTCCGGGACGTCTTCCCAGCTGCGTTTCGGCTGGGTGCCGCCGCTCAAGTAGTAGCGGATATTGTCAAAGACGATCGCTTCCAGATCCTTGCTCGCCCAATGCGTCGGCATGGGCTTGCTGAGAAAGGTCCGCAGCGCTTTGAGGCGAAATTCCCGCACCCAATCGGGATCCTCTTTCACGTCCGAGATGTAGTGGATCGTCTTTTCGCTCAAGCCGATGCCGGCATCGTGGGTGTGCGTTTCCGGGTAAGCGAAATTGCCGAGGTTCCGCTCGATATCGAGTGTTGCGTTTTCCTTAACCATTTTAGTCTCCTTGTTAGGCGAGCGCGGGTTCGCTGACGTCGTCCCTCACCCAATCGTAACCTTTTTCTTCCAATTGCAGGGCCAAATCCTTGCCTCCGCTGAGTTCGATCCGGCCGCGCACCATGACGTGCACGTGATCGGGCACGATGTAATTCAAAAGCCGCTGGTAATGCGTGATCAGGAGCACGCCGAGATTCGGTCCGCGGAGCGAGTTGACGCCATGCGCCACCACTCTGAGCGCGTCGATGTCGAGTCCGCTGTCGGTCTCGTCAAGCACCGCGTATTTCGGGTTGAGCATCGCCATTTGCAGGATCTCGTTGCGCTTTTTCTCGCCGCCGGAAAAGCCTTCATTCACCGAGCGCGAGGTAAAAGAGCGATCCATACCGAGGAGATCCATCTTCTTGTAGAGCTGCGCATAGTAATCGGTCGCCTCCAATTCCTCACCCTCCGGGCAGACGTGCCTGGACCGCGGCCCGGAGGAAATTGGCGATCGTCACGCCCGGGATTTCGCTCGGGTATTGGAAGGCCATAAAAAGGCCTCGGCGCGCCCGCTCATCCGGCTCCAACTCGAGGACATTTTCACCGTCCATCAGTCACGGACCCCGAGGTCACGACGTAGTCCGGATGGCCGGCCAGCACCTTGGCGAGGGTGCTTTTGCCGGAACCGTTTGGCCCCATGATGGCGTGCACTTCACCCGTCGGCACGGTTAGGCTGAGGCCGCGGATGATCTCCTGCTCGGCGATCGAAACGTGTAAATCCTGAATGACCAATTGATCCATAATTGCGAACTCAAGATACGCTGATTTCCCGATTTTTGCGAACGCGATTCCCGGTCCTTTCCGGCGATGGGTTGTCGGGGCGAGGTTTCCACTGTTAAGATCCGACTTCGAATGATTGACAGATCGGATGCTCCTGACGAACAAGACCTCCAGCTCCGGGCATTTGTGCTCTGCGGTGGCCTCGGCACCCGGCTTCGTTCGGTTTTGAGCGATCGCCCAAAGTCGATGGCGCCAGTGGGTGGCGTTCCGTTTCTTCAGCTTCTGCTGGAGGACCTTAAAGCGCAGGGAATCGGGGAGGTGATTCTCGGAACTGGTTACATGGCGGATCAGGTTCAAGCTTTTTTTCGCCGCGGTGAGGAATTCGGCTTGCGAGTCTGTTATTCGAGGGAAGACGAGCCGCTGGGCACCGGAGGAGCGCTCAAGCTGGCTGAGCCGCTGCTCAGCGATCCGGTCGTGGTGCTCAACGGCGACAGTTATGTCGAGTGGAGTCTTGCGGCGACCCGCGATCTTTTCGCCCAAAAAGACGCATCCGTGGTCATGATTCTGCAAGCCGTGCCGGATGTGGCTCGATATGGGAGCGTAACGATTGAGCCGGATGGCCGCGTGACGGAGTTCGTGGAAAAAGGGACGCGCACCGGTGCGGGCTTGATTAACGCCGGAGTTTACCTGGTGCGGAAGGAAATCGTCGCCGCGCTGCCGGCGGGTGAGGCCGTTTCGCTGGAAAGAGATGTGTTCCCACGGCTGCTGCGCGGCAAGGTCTACGGGCTGATTTCGGAGGGCCTCTTCATCGACATCGGCGTCCCCGCTGATTTGGAACGCGCACAAACGGTCCTCTTTGCGAAAGTGCGCGCGAACGAGCGCTGACGGCCGGTGTTACCTCGCGGCAGGAGCCAACTCAGTCAGAAGGCGTCGGCGGTCGATTTTGCCATTGTCGGTTCGCGGCAACGACTTTCGCAATTCGATTTTCTCGGGCACCATATAAGTGGGCAGCTTTTCTGCACAATGTCCTTTTAGCTGCGTGGAATCGAGCGTGGCGCCCTCGGCCAAAGTCACGACAGCGTGGATCGTGTTGCCGATGGCTTCATCCGGAATGGGCAGCGCGACCGCTTCATCGACCGCCGGATGCGCGACCATGACCGCTTCGATTTCGCCCAACTCCACCCGATAGCCTCGGGTCTTTATCATGTGATCCTTGCGCCCGACGAACAAGTAATTGCCGTTCTCGTCGAGCGTGACCCAGTCGCCGGTGCAGTAGAGTTTCTCCTCGCGGCCGGCCGCGAATGGATTCGGAATAAATGCAGGCCGCAGTGTTTTCGGGTCGTCCATAGTAGCCTTGCATGACGGTGGAGCCACGCGCGTAAAGCAAGCCCTTCTTCGCCAGGTCCCGAGACTCGCTTTCCCTTCGGCGTTGATGGCAACGAGATTCGTGTTGGCGCAGGCTTTGCCGATCGGAATGGGCGCAGTCTGTTCGGGCGAGAGCGGCTCGACCTCGTACTAGGCGCAAACATTGGTCTCGGTCGGTCCGTAAAGATTCGCGTAGCGCGGGTTCGGTAGCTTTTCCATCAGCGCGCGCAGGTGCTTGGTCGGAAAAACCTCCCCGGCGAAAAGGACTCAGGCGGAGCGATCGACAGATCGCGTTGCTCGAGTTTTCCACGCGCTTGAAGGAGCGTCAGCACCATCGGAACGGAGTACCAAACCGTGATCTTTTGGTCCTGGATGAAAGAAGACAACTGAAGCGGAAAAACCGACAATCCCTCAGGCACAAGTGAGATGGCTGCGCCGGCCTTGACCGCGACAAAAATGTCGAAAACCGAGAGATCAAAATTAAACGGAGCGTGATTCGAGAGGCGATCCTCCGCCGTGATGCCAAAGGTCGCGACGCTCCAGTTGACGAAAGTCAGCGCATTGAGGTGAGAGAGCATGACGCCCTTTGGAGTGCCGGTGGAGCCGGAGGTGAAAAGGATGTAGGCGAGGTCGTGATCGATGACTGCCACCGTCGGATCGTTCGGCCGGTTGAGAGGGCAGGCGCTCGGCGAAAACTAAAAGCGGGCAGAGGCAGCTGCGCTCTCCGGCGCCTTGTCGACGAAGAAGATAGCGCTCATCGGGCACTCGTCGTGGAAGGAAGCGTCCAATTTTTGATAAAGCGCATGACTCGTGATCAGCGCGCGAAAAGCACACTGGCGTCCAATCTCCTGCAGACGCATCCCAGGAGCATTGGCGTCCACCGGCACATAGCAGGCGCCGGTTTTCATGATTCCAAAGATGCCGGCGATCGCGGATGGCGATTTGTGCAGATAGATACCGACTCGATCGCGCGGCATCACACCATTGGCGATCAAGGCATGAGCGATTTGATTGCTGAGCCGGTCTAATTCACCGTAGGTCAGCGCCTGATCGAGCAGGCGCACGGCCTCCGCGTCGGGACGACGCTCCGCGCTTTCGGTCAGAAGTTGGTGTAAGAGATATGCCATGGCGATGAGTGTCTAAACTAGTCGGCAAGAATCCGCACCGGTCTCGCTTTTCGAATGGATTTGTTGTAGCGGCGCCGAAGTCGGAGCAATTCGTCCAATTCGCGGCGAGAAACCTGCTTTCCTGATCTCCGATGGGGTATGCCGATCCTGTTTGATGGTAGCAAATAACAAACCCGAAATATTGGCTGATCTAAAGTGAGTGGAAGATCCACGTTTCTAACGTGCAAAGTTAAAACAGTAACCGGAACAGCGTCAACGGCCTGGCCTCGCCAAGTTTCGAACGTCTTCGCAAGATCGGATTGGCGAACCAATTTCCGTTGGTTTTATAACATTTTGCCCTTTAGGTCAACCGGTGATGGCATCAGCCAAGGATCGCGGGTCTCTCCGCCGGATCGGAGTTGTCGCTTCGAGCAACTCGGCGAGCTCGGAGCCGGCGGGGATCGCACCGGCGCCCCCTCCCACGGCGGTCGGGTCCAAGAAAGACAGGGGACGTAAGACTTGACATCCATGGCCCAACTTCACTAAGCTGGAGTAAATTCTGGTGAGGCTTCGCAGACGGCGTTTGAAAGAAGCGTCGATTAGGGCGAAAATGTCACCGGCGTCTCGCAACCGTCCGCTTTCGGCGACTGCTACGGCTGCGGCCGTGAGACGAAACCTGTTGAGATGCCGCGAATATTCGAAAACAGCAGCCTATCTGTCGCAATCGACAAACTTAATTTATGAAAAAACGAGAGGTTATCATCATTGGAGGAGGACCGGGTGGGGCGGCGACGGCGCTTTATCTCATCCAGTCGGGCATCAAACCAGTCATTGTCGAGCGGCAATCCTTTCCGCGCTTTCACATTGGCGAGTCACTCAGCGGCGAGTGTGGCAACTCCGTTCGCAACCTCGATCTCGAGGCGGAGCTCACGGCTCAAAATTATCCAGTCAAGCACGGTGTCAACGTTTTCAACCCCAGCGGCGTGCCGTTTTGGGTGGAAGTAAAGGCGCGTTGCCCCGAGAGCAACGCCTTAATTCCGAATTCGACCTGGTCGGTCATTCGGAGCAGCTTCGATAAGATCCTCCTCGACGCAGCCTGCGAACGTGGAGCGCAACATATGGATTGCGAAGCCGTCGCCCCAATTCAGAAAAACGGCCGGATTACCGGTCTGCAGATTCGAACCCGCGCCGGCGCCTTGGAAAATTTACTTTGTGACGTCCTGGTGGATTGCTCTGGACAGGCGACCTTTCTCGCCAACCGGGGAATCACCGGCCCAAAGATCAAAGGAAATTATAATAATCAAATCGGGGTCTTTTCCCAGATCCAGGACATGACTTTGGACTCTGGATCGGACCCGTCGAAGGCCCCTGGTAACACGCTGATCTTTTATAAACAACGCGATCATTGGGCCTGGACGATACCGATCGCATCCAACCTTGTGAGTATTGGGGTGGTTGCACCGGCCGCCTATTTCAAGGAGCAGGGACTCAACAAGACCGAATACCTCCGCAAAGAGATGATGACTCTGAACCCGGAATTGACCCGCCGGATTACAAACACTTCGTTCGCCGAAGAAGTCCGTTCCGTTACCAGCTATTCGTATTCGACCACCGACTATGCCGGGAAAGGCTTTATTTGCGTAGGCGACTCGCATGAATTTACCGACCCTATCTTTTCCTTCGGCGTTTTCCTTGCCATGAAGGAGGCTGAGTTCGCGGCCGCAGCGATTGTAAAGCATCTCGGCGAGGAAGGTGGAACGGATGAGAATCCGTTTGCCGATTATGAGGCCGTCACAACCGAGGGTCAGGCCGCGATACGCGACGTCATTGACACCTTCTGGGAATACCCGCTGGTCTTCACTCGCATGGCCTCTGGACCTGCCCAGGATGACATTACTGATCTCTTTGCCGGCCGAGTCTATGGCGAAATAGTGCGGAAAAACGCCTCGCGTGCGGCGATGCGGCGTCTGCTGGCGAAGCGTCGCGGGCAGTCGCGGACTTCTCGCCCGGACGCTGGCTGGCCGCCTGAGCGTAAACGGCTCGGTAGGTCGCCGCCCTCGCGTGCGAGGACTTGGGAATCGAGCCAGTTCAGCGGATCGCTGTCAGGTGTTCATGAGTCGCCTCGTGTGCGGGTTGCTTGAGCACGCTCCGCCCGCTATGATTCGCGAGATGGATGGCAGGGCAGTGATCTTTCTCCACATTCCGAAGACGGCGGGGACGACGCTCAATCGCATCATCGAGTGGCAATACAATCCGCTCGCCATTTTCACGATGGATCCGTACCGGATCCGGGCGACGCCTGAGCGGCTGCAAAAGCTCCTCGGAAGCGACGCCGTCGGCGTTTGCGAATGGTGCGCGGGCACTTGTATTACGGCATCCACGAACTTCTCCCCCAAGGCGCCACCTATTTCACGATGCTGCGTGAACCGGTGGCCAGGTTTTTCTCGTCCTATTATTTTATTCAGCGCCGGCCTCTTCACCCAATGCATCGCAAGGTAACAACGGAGAGCAGATTGGCGTGGAGGATTTCATTCGTCTGACCGCTCGGCGCCATAACCTGCAGTGCAGCTTGATCGCGGGAATAAGGAACAACGGAACATGCGACGACCGTATTCTGGACCAGGCGAAGGAAAATCTGGCGAAATCCTTTAGCGTTGTCGGGATTTCGGAGCGTTTCGAGGAGAGTCTAATGCTCATGGCCAAGACCTTTGATTGGGAGATCCCTTTCTATGAAAATCGCAAGGTTTCAAAAACGCACCACAGATTGATCCCGGCGCAGTGGAAATGATTCGCGACCACAATCGGCTCGATCTTGAACTTTACGAATTTGGGAAGAGCTCTTCGAGAAAGCCTGGAAAAGAAGAAGCAGCGGTCCGGGAAGGATTGGCCGCATTGCGCACGTTGCCGAAGCCGGGTCCGGTCGAGGGCTTTTATAACTCGACCCTGGGGACGGGTCGTTTTCTGGTAACCAAGATCGCATCAGCTGTATGATATCTCGTCGCCACCTTCGGTCTTTACCGTTTGTCCTCGGTCTGGTCGCGCTCCTTGCGATCGACCGGTCGCCGCTAAGTGCCGCGTCCGGCGATGCGATTCGGACGGGGTTGTGGGTCATGCAAAAACTGCCCGCAGACGCACAAACCTCGCATCAGCTCGAATCCGAGCTTCGCGCCAATCATAATCTAAGCGGTGTTTGCTTGCATATTTCGTGGGATCAGAATAAAGAGTCCGGCAAGCCAAGTTTCGATGACGTCGACCAAACGGTGGCAATCCTTCGCCGCGCTGGAATGAAGTATCAGCTTTGTCTTAAGCCCGGGGCTCACACTCCGGCGTTCGTCTACGCTGAGGGCGCCCGGGCGTTCGAGACGCACATCAGCAATCGCCACCGGGCGAACTTCGGCGCGGCCGTCAAGATACCGGTGCCATGGGATCCCGCCTATGAGCGTGATTTTGAGCGCATCATCAAACAGTTGGGCGAGCGCTATGCCCGAGATCCCCTATGCGTGAGTGTCGTTCTCACTTGCGCTAATTTCATGAGCGCAGAGATGCACTTACCAAAAGCGCAGTCAGACCTCGAACGCTGGCGAGCGCTTGACAACAAGAGCCAGGCTGTTCGAGGTGTATAAGAAGTTCACCGACGTCTGGGCCACGGCCTTTCCCACACAGGAGATTTCGCTTCATCTCTCCAAGGTGTTGGACTTACCGCCATCGTTTCAGGAAGGCCTTATCGATTATGGCCTCGACAAATACCCGAAGCGCTTCTCGATTCAAAGCTGCCAGCTGACCGGACGGAAGGAAGACACCGGCGTTCAATGACCTACGACCTCGTACAAAGTTGTCGCGACACGAGCCCATCACGGTTTCCAGAGTCTGGCCGGCCTCAATGGACCGGATGGTCGAATGGGATCGCCCGAGATAGCCGCACTCAATCTCGTCCACGCCGGGGCTGAATACTGGGAGCTGTGGCATGGAGATGGCTTTAGTGTTACCACCTAGAGCCAGGCAGCCAGTGCCTGGCGGGAGGCAGGACAATTGGGCTACGAGGCGTACAAAAAGAAACTTATCGCCGAAAGACAATTCGCCAGCGCAGATGAGCCCGAGCCCAACAGAAGAAAGGGCAAAACAGTCCCGAGATTTAGCCGTCGGTCCCGGTAGAACGCGCGAAGCTGTTATCTTTCTTCATCTGCCCAAGACCGCGGGCACGACCCTCAATCGACTCATCGAGTGGGAGTATCCCTTCCGGAGATGTACTCCGTCGATCCGGTGCTCTTCGACTGGTCGGCCGAAACACTTGCGGAACCTTCCGAAACACGCTTGGCAAAGACCCGCATGTTCAAGGGGCACATGCTCTTCGGCTTGCATGAAGTACTGCCGCAGCGATCGACTTACATCACGGTGCTGCGTAACCCGGTTGAAAGGGTGCTCTCGGCGTACTACTACATGCGGACCTATAAGCTGCATCCACTCTACTGGAAACTGCGGAGGGAAAAATGGACGCTCGAGCAATTCGTGCGACGCTCTACGAGAGACAACGTGCAATGTAAGATCATCGCCGGCGCAGACTATCATGGTCCCTGCACCGAAGGAATTTGGAAACGGCAAGCATCACCTGAATCGCCACTTCAGCGTCGTCGGTATTTCCGAGGTTTCGAAGAGAGCCTCGCTCTAATGAAGCTGCGCTTTGGCTGGCAGCTTTAAGGTCCTATTCGACTTTCAATGTCACTCGCTCCCGGCCAAAAAAAGGCGACTTTCATCGACCACACTTGATTTGATCATCGACAGGAACCGCTTAGACGTCGCTCTTTATCAACATGCAGCGACGCTCTTTGAGCCGCGGTAAGCAAGCAACCGGGTGAAGTGAAGCGAATTGCACTGTGAACTGAAGACAGCGCGAGCTCGCGCCAAGGGATCGTCTTAACTCTGCCTCCTTCTCGCTCCGAGCGGCAACGCGGAAGGCGATCAATCGCGCCTACTCCGGCATTTAGGATCTGAGCCACGGCGGAGCCAGTTGTGCTCCCTCGATCAGGTAAACCTTGGCGCGATAGCTCTCAAACTGCGCCTTGGAGTTTTCGATGGATATAGTCGAGCACCGCTGGACTATTGAGCTTCTCAAAAGAGGCGAATGGGACGAACACCATCCAGGCTCGTCCGGAGCGATTAACCACTTCCCTCAGTTCCGCAGGTTTCGAATTACAGGCAAACCGCCAAACTTGTCGGCGAATCGGGGTTCGATCGAGCAACTGGTTGTAACGGACCTTTGGAGCTAAACAGCGTATCGAGAAAGTAATCACCGGAACATCCCGCGTAAAAGTTAAACACATGCGGAATTCCGGGGAGAATGACATCGCCGGGCTTGGCATGAGTTTGGACGAAAGTGGCCGCGCCGCGGTAGTCATAGCGATAGGTTCCCATCCGCGTCATCATTTGCGGAGTATCGCCAGTGCTCGAAAACGGTATTCCCTCATCACTGATTCGTTGCTCTGAACGAACAACAGGACGAGGAGCCCGAACCCGGCGGCATGGGCGGCAAATCGCGGTATGTTCCAGTCAGCGGTTTGTCTCGCGAGCGCCAGCAATCGATCATAAGCATGACGCCGCCGCCACGCCTCCGAGAATAACTAACGGTTGATAGTAATAACAATAGCGCGGGGAAAGTGCGGCCAGGAAGTTAGTATGGAGAGTGAACAAGGTCGCCAGTAACACAAACACGTAACGGAATCCCGGCTGCTTCCAGCAAAACGGCAAACCGAGAAGAAACATCACGGTAAAGAAAACGTGGTTCTCCGACAGGAGTAGTTTGTCGACGTAAAACATCGGCTGATAGCCGGGCGCGAGGAAAAATAGCGAAGGTCCGGTCAGGTTCGAAAGCCCGGAGCCAACCAGGAGGTAAGGCGAACCGGCATACATGCGCGAGCAGTATTGGGCGACAACGACTGCGCCGATGAAAAACAAACATCGATAAAGGTGAAATTCTTTCAGCCACCACCACTCTCCCCAGCGCACTACGGCGAGTCCAAGCAACAGCGCCGGAAGAATAAAACCGGTTCCTTCCCACGACAGGTAGGCCAAGCAGAAGGTAACGGTTGCGGCAGTTAGAACCTTGCGGTTGAACGGGCGGGTTCGGATAGCCTCATAGAAGAGGTAGAACGTAAGCGTCGCCATGAACTGACATTGGGAGGGATAAAATGCGTTTTGGCCCCAGCGAATGTTGAGCGGCAGACAAGCGTAAATGAGGGCCAACGAGTCCGGTCCGCCAGTTGAAAAGGCGCCTGCCCATCAGTCCCAGGACTCCGATGGTCATGGTTCCAAAGATGACGGACGGTAATCGCATCGACCATTCAGAGTAGCCAAAAAGGAAACCACGAGGGCCAGCGGATACGGGACCGCCTCATAGGTTGTTAACCAGCGAACTTGTCCGCCAAACTTGGTGTAAGGAAACCCAAGAATCAAAATGCCCTTCGATTTCGGACCAACCCCATCTCGTCGTGATCGAAAGACATGAAGCCAGGTTGTGATAGCGAAATCCGAACCCGAGGAACATGATCAGGACGAGAACAATGTATGGGAGTAACTCTCGGAAAGGAATTTCGAATAACTCCGGGAGCCGCAGCCGACGGGAGACATAACTTGCTCGACCTGTATGCTTCCCCCCTCCCACCGTGCCGTCACCTTTGACGCTCAATCCGGCGTGAGCTCCGGGTCCGATCCGAGCAGGAGATGAAGGAGACGCATCAGGAGAAGGACGGCGAAAGCTCCGACTGTGACCAGAGGTTGAAACGACCAGTTGATGGGAAGCGCGGATCCCAGTTCGGCAGAGTAATAGTAACAACCCCACAATCACAGGGGCATGGAGAAGGGCGTCGCGGGCCATCGACCTGGGCAACGGCTCATTGCGCCAGCTGGAAACGAGACCGGAGGCAATCAACCAGAGTGCCATCACTGCGCCGATGGTCAGGCCGATGGTAAGGAGGGAGTTGACCAAAGTCGCAAACCCGGAGCGACTGAGCGGCCGGGCCACCTCCTGCGGCAGATAACCCCAGGGCGCAATTCCATCCTTGCCGAGCTGGACGACCGCGGCGCGGCTAGTTTCGCGTTTCCCGTTTGATCGGGGTGCTCACCGATTCGCCAGGCGGATTCGTCGAGAAACGTGAAACCGTGCCATCAGACTTAACCATCATCCCATCCGCCAGGAAGGTGGCCGGAGACTTTTCGTTACGAACTGCGGCGACGATGACATTCGGACCTCGTTTGATCCAGTAACTGATATCGTAGGCCGCCAGTTCGGTTGGTTGAAAGGGTGACCCCTTTTTCTTTCGGCTCGACGCCTGCTGCAACCAGCCCGGGCTTTCCGGTGTTGGCTCGGGGACTTGCGGACCGAGATGCGGTAACTTCTTTGCCCCGCACCGGTGTCGGTGCTGGCAAGAGTAATAATGTGACCGTTTACCTCGAGGTCGAGATCACCCGAGCTGGCGACTTGAATCCAGGTCTCTTGTTTGGGCTTATCAGCCTTGATCACAGTGTCGAAAAGACCGCCTCCAAGGCGGCGTTGTCAGCCATGATCCAGTATCCTTCCCGCGGGAGCTGGAAGAGAAGCGGATTGGTGTCGACCCAGCGCAACGATAGCTTTTGATCATTCAACGGAGCACGTGCGTTTGGCCAAATCTCATCCTCCACTTTCACGGAATTCCACTCTTCGGAACCCGGAATGATCCCGGTTCGATTGCTCACACGCCAACTTTCGTCCGAAAGAATGTGGAATGACTTTGCCTCCCGCTACGTAATTTCCCCGCGGATGAGCAACTGTGCGGCCCCTGGCCAGGAAGTCCGCGAGACGGAAACGGCGATAACATTGGTGCCCTCCTTAAGTGGTCGCTTAATATCGTAGATGCCCGGTGTCATAACTCTTCACCGAGTTCGTGGTGCCGACCGTCTGGCCATTGACGATTAAGCCAAAGTTGTCGCTAGGCCGCAACTTGCAGCCAGGCCTGTTCCGGGAGAGACGGGGAGGTAAATTTCCTTCCGGAAATACGCGATCGGTGCGTGGGCCTCCACCGGTTCAATCCATTTCGCCTTGCCGAAGTCTAACTGATACTGGCGTGGCTCGGGGGTAAAATAAGTCTGAAGGACGTAATAGCCGAGTAAAAGACCGCAACAGATAACAAGACCCAGGACCAACGAGACGATATTAAAGTGTATTCTCGACGACCGGAGGGTTGTCCATAATTATTCTCCGGCCAGGCCCGTAAGGGCCCAATAATTCATGATCGGATCGGCCACGACCGAGAGATTATAGTAGCGCCGCGCCAACACATCCTCGCCGAGTTTGGCATAACAATCTCCCATCATCGAGTAGGCATTGGCCACAACAAAGAGAATGATCCTTAATCAGCTTGGCGAGGCGGTCCGCGGCCGCGATCCCTTCGCGATACCGGCCGAGGTCATAATATCCGCGGGCGAGATAAGGCAGGGCATAAATCAGGGAAGGATCCTCAGCCAGTGCGACCTCCCAGTTATTGACCGCCCCGCCGATCCCACCGGCCTGATATAAGGCGAGGCCGAAGGTCATCCTGGTCAAGGCTGCTTCTTTCCGCGCGGTTGCGGCGAGCGTGCCGCTCTTCGCCGACAAGGCCGAATTCAAAGATTGCCTGCTCATACTCGTTCGCGATCCGCAATTGCAGCGCCCGGTCGATGTGCCGTTCGGGTGACTGGAAATCTATTCCGGCCTGTTTTTGCAGCTGACCGATCGTCGCGTAAAGATCGATATCCTGCGGCATGCCAGGCATCCCAGCGCATCGCCTGCGAAAATCAGTCAATCGCCTCCTGGTTGCGGCCCCGCGTCTTGCGCCAGAATGCCCTCGACTGTAGTAATGCTGACCTATGGCCGGGGGACAAGAACAATGAGAATGCACCAAGCGGTAAACAGAGCAGGAGCACACGTCGTCGCAGTCCTGCCACCGGGCAGATCGGCGCATTGCATAGACAACAGACAAGAAGCGCCCAGCACCGAAACAATACCATCCGAGGCGGAGAAAGGACCAGGCGGCGTCCAACCGTCCCCAGGCGCTGTAAAGGACGAGCCGTTTCGGAACTAATTCCGGTGATGCCATAGTTTTGCGAGAGGTAATCCTTGGTGAAAACATTCAGCACCGGCACCACTTCCAGCTCATAAGTAAGACGGCGAAATATCGAGGGCTGGCGAAAGGCGATTTGGCAGGGGTAATGGCCCAGAGAGTCATGAGAACTGCGGCGGCTAAGCCAAGCAACGGGACATCTCTGCGCAGAAAAATCAGCGCCCCGACGAGCACGCAGCACACCCAGAACTCCGACGGAAAACAAAGTGATGTGGGAGTAACTCCAGGGTCATGCAAGAGCGAAAGCTTCAGGCCGGACAGTCATGACTAAAAGGAGACTGCACCCACTTGAGAACGGTCGAAACCGACAACCAGAAAGCTACCGAGATCAGCACCCAATACTTGGGCCAGATCGCTGCCGCCGATCTCCGCCCATCGACCGAGCCGTTCCCGCCACGTGATCGCCCAGCGTTTCGGAATTTTCACGAATCGCGCCTCAGTTTCTTCGCCCAGGAAGCGACAAAGGGTGAAACGAAGCCGATGCCCTCTCGCGCCTGGTTGATCTCCTCACTGGAGAAAGTGCGCAGAAGCAAAAGGACGACGCCGTAAGCATGACAGAAAGAGCCGCGCCGGCCAATTTGCCAAATCACTGGATGACTCAAGCAGGAGATAAAGAATCACGGCCATGACCGCTCCGGCTGCAATGGGGCGCCAAAGCATTGCACGATGTGCGCCGGATATCCGAGCTTATGCAGCTGAAAAATCCACGACTCCGACGGTCAGCGTCTCGGCGAAGACAAAGGCAATCGCCGGGCCGACAAAGTTATAGTGGGAATCAAGCGACGAGAAGAACGACGCAGACAAGGACCCTATCAACGTGCTCACAAGAAACTTGCTTTTGCGCATCGAGAGCGGCAAAGAGGTACTGGAAAATGGTCGACATGAAAAAAGGAATCAATCCGAGACCAAGCAACTGCATGGCGGGAAGCGCCGGCAGGAACCTGGCTCCCAAGCGCCAAAGTCAAGAAGCGGTTTCGACCAGGCCATGAAAAATGTCGCAAAGGGAATGCTGAAGGGATGAAAGAACTTCAGACTCTGCGATAAACGTCACCGAAACGTGATAGGCGAAAAATGCGCGGTGCGAGAATAGAGCGGGTAGAGCGGCAACGAAAGAGTCTGCGGGATGGTGCGCAAGGACCAGCTGAGACGATACGGGCCGCCGAACAGACCGACCGTGTTCATGTTCGTCATCAATCCGAGAACAAAGATATCGATCTGCATGGCCAGTTGCCGGAGCATGACGCCGCCGCCCATCGGGATCGCGGAAAGGAAAAGCTCCTTCCAGAGGGGCAAGTCCACTCGCAGTTTCACCTTGGTGTAGAAGCGCGACGACGAGAATGTGATAGAAGTTCCACAAGCAGAAGGTTGGAAACGAGGTGGGCGATGACAAAGCCGATCAGCCCGGTATTGAAGTGAAGCATGACCAGGATAAAAATCAAGGAGCAGAACCTTTTGCAGAATGAAGCCCAGGTAGTTTAGCTCGTTATCCTCGAAAGCGCGCAGCACCGCGCTGTAACCGGCGCCGTGAAACGTCGCGAGGGTCGCGAAGGTCATGAGCATGAGCGCGATCTTCACTTCGTATGCGATAGGGCAAAAAGAGCGCGATAACTCCCACGACGAGACAAACGATCGAGGAGATCGCCCAGATCAAAGCCGCGGAGCTCCAGTTATGTGCCCGACACACTCCGGATCCTTGGCGATCTCACGAATCATCATTCGCGGCAGACCGGAGTCCGCCACGAGCTGAGCGATCATGGCAAAAGAAAGGATCCACTGGTATTCGCCAAACTCCGCCAGACTAACGTTGTGGTTACGGGCAATCGCGATGGTGGTGGCCAGGTAGACCAGCCCGCCGATGACTCCGGCCGCGACGCCAACCACGGCGTTCTTAACGATCCGCTGGGATTGCTTCATTGAATCCACTTCCACGAGCCACCGGCCGCCTTCTGCAGCGCCGCGTAGAGCATGAGCCGGCGAACTTCGAGACCATCGAGGTCATCCTTCTTCGCGATGAAATGCAATTCCTTCTCGATCGCGGTGAGCGGCGGGGCAATTCCCTGCTGCTGTTGCGAACCGATGACCTGCACATCGCGATCGGCCTTTGCGACTTCCTCCTGGAGCGAAAGGATATTCTGACTCAAAACGTAGATGCTTTGATAAATCGTCACGATCTCAAAGGTGAGATCGTCCGCGACCGAAGACAGCCGTGCCCTTTCCGCCTGATATTTGGCCAGCTTCGCGCGGGTGGTCGACATTTGCGCGCCGAAATCGAAGATCGGCACGTTGACCGAAACCGAGCCGGCATAAACCTCCGCACCGGACGAACCGAAGTCATCGATATGGACCGCCGATCCCTCGAGAGTCACGGAAGGATACAAGCGAAAGCGTTCCAGACGATAATCCTGCATGGCCTGATCGATAACTGCGTTCTGAACCTGCAATTGACGGGTGTTGCACTCAGAGATCGGGCCCGAGTAACTGCTCCGCACTGGGTGGCTCGGGCGGCTCGGGTAGTTCGTTGGAAAGGTTGAGCTCGTCCGGAGACTCAAAGCCCAAGCGCACGGGCAAGCTCGATTTTTCCGGCCACTGCCTGTTGGCGGAGAATCTTCGCAAAGCGTTTCTGCCCCGCTGAACTGGCTCTGGGCCAGCTTAAGATCGATCGGCAGCATCAGACCCTGTTTTTGCTGTTCTTCGGTAATGTTGACCTGCTGTTGCAATAGCTTGACGCGTCGCTCCGCATAACCGGCCCGATTCTCAGCCGAGACCGTGGTGATGTACGCGTCGGTGATGCGCGTCGATGACTTCTTCGCGACGCAGTTGGCTCGTCCAGGCCAGATCTCTCTTCCCGAGCCAGCTTGCTCGCTTCGGCCGGACCGGTGTTAAGGCCAAGGATGCTGCCATCCCGGAAGAGCGGGTAAGAGAAGGTGAGCGGAGTAAAACTCGACCGCGCTCCGAAGTGCATCGACGTTGTTCGGTCGTCCGTTACTGCCAATCCCACCGGCATCTAACGATGGAGAATTTGTTCGTCGGACTTCCCGTGAAGAACTGATAACGAGGCCCTGACCGTGATTTCGGGCAGAGCCTGGCCACGCGCGGCGCGGGCTGTCCTCTGTCGCCGAGGCGACGTCGAGCCGACTGGCTTCGAGAAGCGGGCTTTCGTTCAGCGCCAGAGCGATACAATCGTTAAGCGTGAGGGGCCGAGAATGGTCTCACCTCGTTCTGCCCTCCCCGCGCCAATGGGGTGGCTGAAAGGACAAGGCCGCGAGGCCGGCAACCAGGCTATTTCTCAAGCGATTTCTCCGTGGTACGCACTTTGTCATTGTTGTTCAGATAGAGCTGTCCCACGGTCACGACCTTTTCGCCCTCTTTCAACCCCATCCCGCACCTCAGTCATCGCGTCGACCACAATCCCGGGGCGAATCTTGCGCAAAGTGGCATGATTGTTCGAATCGACGACAAAGACGGAGGCTTGCTCCCCGGAAGGATTCATGATCGCGATGCTCGGCACCGCGAGGACGTCCTTGGCTGAGCGGCGGATACGGGCGAAGCCGGAAAGACCGGGTTTCAACCGGAAATCGTCGTTCTTGATTTCCACGTAGGCGGTAAAGGTGCGAGTAACCGGATCGATGTTCGGATCAATTTTGACCACTTTGCCTTCGAAGCGTTCGCCGGGGAAAGCGGGGAAACTTGCCTCGGCCGCCAGCCCCAGCTGGACGGAGTGCATCTTCTCTTCGCTGATCTTCGCGGCGAAAAGGACATTGTTGAGCGAACCGAGCTTCATGACGATCTGATCGCGATGAGTGGTTTCTCCGGGATTAACCAAACGCTCGAGCACGATGGCGTCGAGAGGAGCGGTCATCTTGACATGCTCCAGATCGATCTCTGCCTGGCGTAGCGAAAGAGTCGCCTTGGCCAGTGCCTCCTTAGCGTCCGCCAGCGACATCTCGCTCTTCTCCAGCTCCAGCGGCGTTCCCATGTTCTTCTGTTGCAACGCCGTGTAGCGCTCGACCTGCCGGGTCTCGTCCTTAATCTTGATGTTGCTCGAATCGACGTAGGCGCGATTGGCCTCCAGAGTCGCCTGGATCAGGCGGTCATCCCAGCGCACGAGAAGGTCGCCTTTCTTCACGACGTCGCCGATCTTGACCGGGACTTCGAGCACCTGCGCGGTCACCTGGCTGGTCAACTGCACGGTCTGCGCTTGTTCGACTGATCCACTCCCGCCGATCACCTCATTCAGGTCTTGTCGCCGGACGGCACGGTCTCGACGGGCGTGGCGCGATGAATCAGGCGTGCCTTCGAAGGAGTCGTGTTGATGACGTGGATGATCGTAACGAAGACGAGCAATCCAAGGATAAAGCAGATCGCGAAGAAGATGATCCAGTGCGAGCGCTTCATTTGTGGTGTCGAAGTTTGGCGAGCAAAAGGGCCACCGTCTCCGGGGCGAGTCGGTTCATCCGCCAGTTCAGTTTTCGTTTCCATATGGGTAGTCAGAGGGCCGTCACGGCACCGAGAGGAACGAGTTCATACGCGGCCGAACGGAAGTTGTCGATATAAATAGTTCCCAGAAGCCGGGTCAGAGCAAGATTCTAAGCGAATTGTGATGGCACATGCACAAATTAAACGTCAGTGCTCGGCCGCAGCCGGGGTCGCTGGTTCATTTAGCGGGTGCGGGCAGGCGGCCGACGCGCCAAGAAGCTGATCGTAAATGCGCTCGATCTTCCGGCAAATCTGCCGCCAATCGAAATCGGCCAGGACGGTCGCCCGGCGCATTGGCCCCTAACTCGGCCGCGAGCGCCCGGTCCTTCAAGATCGTAACAATTCCGCGGCCGAGCGCTTCGTAATCGTGATTGGGAACGATGAAAGCATCGTGCAGATGGCGAACGCCCTTGGCCCCGCCGGCGAAGGAGACGACGGGTTTGCCGGCGAGCATGTAATTCAACAGCTTCACCGGATGGCCGGGACATTCCGGCCGCGGAACGACCGTCACATCGGCGAGGGCGAGATAACTCGGCAGGTCCGCCAGCGCGTGCGGAGCGATCCAGATGATCGAACGAGAGATCCCGAGTTCCTCGGCGAGCTGTTTGTATTCCTGCTTCGTGAATCGTCGGAGACGAGCGGACTAACGATCAACAAGAGAGCATCCGGTTGCGCCTGCAGAGCGACGGCGAAAGCGCGGAGCAAGTAGTCGACGCGCTGGAAGGCGTTCAGCACACCAGTGTACATGACGATCGGTCGGCCGTTGAGTTGATATTGCTGCCGAAATTTTTCCGGCTCCGGATTATCGAACATCTCCGGCTCGATCCCGGCTGGCACCATGTCGACTTTCGCGGCCGGCGACTCCGTGTTCAATAAACCAGTCTTTCAATTCCGGCGAAACCGCCGTAATGTGATTGGGAAAAATGGGAATAAACCAATCCAAGGCGCGAGCGATGCCGTGGGCGAGCCAGGCTGGACGGATAAAACGGTAACCTGCCAACTCGTCCGACATGAGATTAACCGCGTTATAAAGAAGCGGCCGGCGCGTTAGCCATTTGGCCATGATCCCGACCAGCGCGCCTTCGTAATTATGCGCATGAATGATATCGATCCGTTCGCGTCGGATAACACGGCAGAGCAAGACGCAGGAGCTGAAAATCGAGCAAAAACTTATCCGCTGAAGGACCGACCTTGGCATTGCTTTCCGGCCGGAAAGGCGCCGTCCGATGGACTTTGGCGCGACGGACGCGGATATCCTCCTGGCCAATCGGATAGGTGACGATGTGAACGTTGTGACCCATGTCCACCAGTGTATCAGACATCTCCCGAATGCTCGCGGCGGAGCCGTGGTTGGCCGGGAAAGGACAGGCCGCGACCATCGCGACCGAGTAGCCGTCCTGTCCTGGCTCGATGATTGGAGGCGAGCTGTTCGGTCACGGAGCGGTTGGTTGCCGGAGTCGTGGAGGGGACCGGCATCACGGGGTTCTTAAGATAAGGACTGGTAGCTTCGCGTGAGATGACTCGTGCCGGGACGCCCAAGACCGTAGCTCCACTCGGTACGTCACTAACGACCACGGAATTCGCGCTCACGACCACGTTGTCGCCAATAGTGACCGCGCCCACCACCTTGCAGCCTGCGCCGAAATACACAGTTGTTGCCGATCGTTGCGCGGCCGACCCCGCGGACATTCATGATACTGGCACCCTGGTTGAGAGTGCAACTATGGCCGATCTCTTTCGCCAGGACGAGAATGCCGGAGAAGTTATGGATGACAAGACCGGGCCCAATCTTGTTTTCGCGCGCGATATGGATTCCCGTGACCGCCATGCAGAAGACGTTAATGAACAAGATAAAGGGTGATGAGGATTTGGCGGATAACCGGAATCTTTACGGTATAGGCCCAGGAGCCGAATCGATAAACGATAACGGCAAAGGTTCCGAATTCGAGGAAAGGCGTGATGCGCTTGCGGAAGAAAGTCTGATCTTCCGGACGGACACCGAAGCCTCGCGTCTTGCGAGCGAGATCGGCACGAATGAGTTCAAACATATGATTAATTAGTTGTTGAGGTTATTCGAGGTATCCGAGGGCTTGCAGTCGCTCCTCGACCTTGGCCGACTCTTCGTCGGTGTAGCCGCTCGGGCGATCGCCTCCTGAGGTGCCGGAGGCAGCGCCAGATTGCACAGGATGTTCCGCGAGGAATTCGGGCCGGAAGGCATCGATCAAAACACTGCCATCCATGTCTTGGGGAACTGAAACTCCAAGCAGATGAAGAATGGTCGGAGCAAGGTCGATCAGGTGCGGATTTTCGATTTCCGCCCCTGTCTTCAAGGCCGGCGCGCGGGCGACGAGGATACCGTGAAGGCGATGGGTGCCGCCCCATTCGGAAGTCTCAGATGGCTTGTGTTCCCGAATAACAAGGGCCGGTTTATCGGTATCCTCGGGAAAGCTCGGTTGAGTCGAGAAGAGGCTGTTCTCGCTCCACCAGTCGAGCACCAGATCAGCGCCTTCATGGGCGAATGGACCATGGAAAATCTCGTCGCGCCGGTAGACCCGATTGATAACCGGCTTGCCATTGCGCGGATCTTTCAGCTCGGCCAGTTTCGCAATGATGAAGTTAACCAAAGCCTCGTAATCGGCCGGATCGACAGTTCCCTGAGGCTTTACGCCTTTGAGGTTGATCCAAATGCTGGGCGGCGAAGCGAGCACTTCGCTGCAGTAGGCTTTGGTCCGGCTCCAATCGATGCTGGTGAAAGACGAGTAGGCCATCTCGCGTCTTTTGCACGAGTTTTGGAAAGAGCATGGAGAGCCGGCTCTTCTGACGTGAAGTGAGGGTGCCGCGGAGAAGAGCAAATCCGAACCGCAAGACCTTCGTCGGGATGGTCCTCAGGCCGCCAGTCGCTTTTGGTTTGTAATGTAGGAGCCCGAGCTGGGCCAGGTAGCGGTTGAGGAAGATCGTGCGGTCAACCACCGGGCCGCCGCCATGATCGGAAACGACAAAGACGGCGGTCTCGGGCGGTAGCCGATCGATGATCTGACCGGTCGCGGCGTCGAGACGCTCGTAAACCTTGCGCACCGCATCGCCAAACTTCGGCGCCAGCTTCGGATCATGGATGAAGTGATCCTTATCCATGTGCTGCCAGAAGTAATGCTGGACCGTGTCGATCGACATGAAGACGAACATCATCACATCCTGCGGATGGTTCTCGAGCAGGTAGAGCGCGGCCTTCGTCCATTGCTTATCCATCTGCTCCATTTCGGCGAGCACCTGACTCCGTCGCTCATCGGTCGACATCGCCCCGAGGAATCGGAGATCGAGCTGGATTTCGCCGAGGTGTTTGACCAACTCCTCCCGCAAAGCCGGCGGATGAATAAACGGACTGCTCTCAGACGGCGTATCCATCCCGGAAATCTGGAATCCATTCAGAGGCTCAGGCGGATAGGTGAACGGAATGTTCATCGTGCCGACGGAGTAGCCGGCGTTGTTCAGGAGCTTCCAGACGGTGGGCGAGCGGCGCGAGGTCGCGTTCGCGTAATTCATCGCGTAGCCGCCATGCTCGGTCTCGACGAAATGGAAGATGCCGTGCTTGCCGGGGTTCTTGCCCGTCATGAACGACGTCCAGGCCGGCGGAGTGATCGGCGGGAGAATGGACTCGAGCGTGCCCGAAACGCCGGCCTTCATCAGCTTCGCCAAATTCGGCATGCTGCCTTCCGCCATCCAGGGCCGAATGAGGGTCCACGTCGCGGCGTCCAAGCCGATGACCACAACCTTTGGAACCTTCTTCACGTGGCGAGGAGGTTAGCTGCCCTGCGGGCTGGCGTAAAGTTGTGACCGGAAATCGTAATCATTTGTAAACCCGCCAGGTTTGCATGCCGACGGGGTCGAAACGGAAATCGGTCACCGAAGTACCAAGTGCGCTCAGGCGCTCTCGAACGATGTGACGCTTGTTAAACGGGCAATAGAGCAGGAGATGGCCGCCCCCGCCGGCCCCGGTGATCTTGCCGCCAATCGCTCCCGCTTTGCGCGCCTCTTCGTAAAGCTCATCGATACGCGGCGTGGTGATGCCTTTGGCCATCTGCTTCTTTTGCAGCCAACCTTCGTGCAACATCTCGCCAAAGCGATCGAGATCGCTCGCGAGAAGCGCCTTTTTCATTTCGTAGGCGATCGCCTTTACCTGATCCATCGCGGCGAGCGGCGCCGCTTCGTTCTTTTTCGCGCTTTCCATCTGGCTGTCGATGATCGGCTGAGATTCGCGACTACCCGTGAAGCAAAGGATGAGGTTGTATTCCAGTTCGTTGATCAGGTATTCGCTCAGCCGTAACGGCGTCACGACGACCTCTTCGCCGTTGAATTCCATGAAATTGAAGCCGCCGAAGGCGGCGGCCCATTGGTCCTGCCGGCCGCCTTTGATTCCGACATCGTTGCGCTCAATGTCGTAGGCCAGTTGAGCCATTCCATTCGAAGTGATTGGCAACCCGAGCAGCTCCCGGAAAAGGCCGATCAACGCGACGGTAAAAGTGGAGGAACTGCCGAGACCGGAGCCGGGTGGCGCGTCGGCATGGACGAAGAGGTCGAAGCCGTCGGTTCGGAATTTGTCGAGTTCAAAGCGTTTGAGCACCCCTTTGACGAGATCCATCTGGCCGTCGAATTGGAAGTGCTCCTCCTGGGTCCAATAGACGACCGTCCCGTAATCGAAGGAGCGAAAGCCGATCGAGCGTTCCGACTTTGGCACCAGCGTTCCGTAGACGTAGCGCGAGATAGTGGCGTTGAGCACGCAACCGCCGTGCGTGTCCGCATACGGCGAGACATCAGTTCCGCCCCCGCCAAAGCTCAAGCGGAGCGGCGTCCGAGCGCGCACCATCTTGATCTGACTGAGGAAGTTCTTCGGTTGCGGAGTCATTGTCCGGCGAAAAGCGCGCGCTTTAGCTTACGAGCGGCTTGCCCTCCATGTCTTGCGGAATGGCCAGCCCCAAGATCTCCAGAACCGTCGGCGCCACGTCAGTGATCTTCGCGCCCTCGATTTGACGAGGACCGCGAGTGCTCCCCGCAGGTCGCCATAAGATCATGCCGTTTTGCGCGTGGTTCGCGCCGTCCGGGCCGGTGTCGTTTTCGAAAGTGTGCAACTTACCGCCGCCGATCGTGCCGACGGACCTCCAGTAGAGATCGCCGAAATAGACGATCAAATCCGGGGCCACGCCACGCACTTCTTTGTAGAGTTCCTCGGGACGGTAAACCTGCGTGCCGATGTCACGCCCGTTTTCGTCCGGGATCGATTTCAGCCCGGCGATAAGCTCATCGCGCACCTTCTCGTAATCCTCCGGCGCGATCGTGCCTTCCGGTTCGCGCCCGGCGACGTTGAGAAAGACGCGAGCGTAATAACCGCCGTCGCCCCACGCCTTCGTGCGTGGCCAATCGATCTTTACCTTGGAAAACGGAACTGCACCGGTCGGCTTTTCCTTCAAAACCAGATAGCCATTGGCCATGAGCCATTCGTTCACACAGATGCCGCCGTCCATCCGCTTCGCCCCGTGATCGGATACCACCAAAACATCCGTGTTCTCATCGGCAAAACTCAAGAGCTCGCCAATCTCGCGGTCGACCTCCTTGTAATAGTCGTGAATCGCGCTCTCCAGCTTATTCCCCGGCTCGTAGAATCGATGCGCCGGGTCCATGTTATCCCACAGGGCGTGATGGATGCGGTCGGTGCCCATTTCCACCATGATGAAATAATCCCAATCATCCTTGGCCAGAAGATGGCGCGCGAGTTGGAAACGCTTGCGGGTCATCTCGTAGATGTCGGCCAGGATCTTCTCCTTGTTGCCGGAGCGGAAGTCGCGCACATCGAGGATGTATTCTCCGACAACGCGCTCGATCTCCTGCTTGAACTCTGGCGGATGAGTGTATTCGCAAGAAATGTCTGGCGTCAGGAAATCAGTCACCATCGTGCCATTGAGCGGTTTCGGAGGATAAGTTCCCGGTACGCCGATGACGATGGAGCGCTTGCCCTTCTGCGAGAGAATTTCCCAAAGCCGGTCTTCCTTGATCGCAAGCGAGTTGGCGATCGAGTAGCGATCGTAGGAGTGATCGGCACGATTGCGAAAACCGTAGACTCCGAGCCGGCCGGGGCTTTTCGAGGACATCATGACCGACCAGGCCGGCACGGTGATCGGCGGATCGCACGAACGGAGTTCGCCATGCATTCCGCTTTCGTAAAGCGACTTCAAGTTCGGCAGGTCATCGAGCCAACGGTCGAAAATCAACTCGGGTGCCGCGCAATCGAGTCCGATGACCATGACGCGGCGGCGCGAACCATTGGTCGGCGCACGCGAAGTCTCGGCCGGAATTTCGTCGGCAGATTGACGGGAGAAAAGGCCTTTCAACATGACGGTGTGAGCAGGCTGAATTTAGCAGATGCTGCGCCAGTGGACACGCAGCGGAAACGGCCCCGATCCATTTCGCCTAACAATTTGCGGAAAGTTCAGACCGGACCGACGGTCTTCAATCAACAAAACAGCGATTACGCGCGGCTGACCGACCCGCTTGCTCGACGTTCAGGCGACCGGCCAAGACCGTCGACCCCCCTCGCACCGAGTCACATCCGTTTTCTTGCTGAAACGAAGACGTCTCTGCCAGCGCCACCTCTGTGCGAAACAGCCCCGGCTGCTCATGAGTAACGTTGCGTAGCTGTCCCCAGAGCCGGAAAAGTTCCCGGAACGCCTTCGCGATCACACGCAAATTTGCACCGGACGGTTTCCCGGCCCGCCGTGGATAATGGCTCACTTTCACTTCGTGAATCCGCATTCCGAAGCTGTTTGCCTGCGCCAGGATTTCGGTATTGACCATCGCGCCAACGGAACGGATTTGCACCCGGTCGAAAACTGAGCGTTGGAAAATCTTAAAGGCACAGTCGATATCACGGACTTTCACTCCGAGCACCATTCGGACGAGAGTCTTCCAACCCCAGGCGTTGATAAGACGATGGGGCGGATCTTGCCGCTTGGCGCGGTACCCGGTCACAATCTCGTAGTGGCCCGCCCACTCGATGAGGTTTTCGAGTTCCTGCAAATCGAACTGTCCATCCGAGTCGGTAAAGAAAATGTAGTCGTAGCGCGCCGCGAGAATCCCGCTTTTGAGCGCGGCCCCGTAACCGCGATTCTCCACGTGATGAATCGCCCGTACCTCCGGGTATTGTTCGGCGAGTTCATCGCACATCGGTGTCGTTGCGTCCCTGCTTCCATCGTTGACCAGGATGATTTCCCAGGTCTGTGCCAGTTTTGGAAGCACCAGTCGGGCTGCCTCCACGGTATAACGGATGTTGGCTTCCTCGTTGAAGGCTGGAAAGATCACCGAGAGCGTCACGGGAGGGGTCGACTGTGATTTGCCAGCAATCTTTGCGACCGTTCTCTGCGCTGGATAAGTCTCTCATGAGAATAAGTGGTAGATGCTGATTCCTCCCGGAGTTTATGAAGTTTTGGAATTTCTGTATACCGAATTCGAATCTCGACGGCATTCCAAGCGTGTCCGATGCGTCTAAGCACGAATCACGCCCCTTTGTTCAGTACTCGAAACGCTGATTCCTCTGGTCTTTATGGCAAAGGGATCAACGCTCCTTAAAAAGGGATGGTCGCATGGTCACGCTCCAATCCGATTACTCGGATTTCAGTTCTACAACAAATAACCTCCGGAAATCAAGAAAAATGAGATCTCGGTCAGGTTGCGTGATGATCCGGGACACAGCAAGGCGCTTCGGATAATCGGTTGCAACTCCGGTTCCCCGATTGTATCGGCAGCAGATTTCGTTCATCCAAAACTGGAGAGAACCCATGGCCGACGTTGCGAATTTTTTGCAGGAATCGATCCGCGCTGCCTGTGACACCTTTGAGTCGTTGCAAGAGCTTGCCCACCCGGTTACCCGGGCAGTTGACGCGATGGCGGAATGCCTCTGCGCGGGGCGGAAATTGCTGGTTTGCGGCAACGGCGGTAGCGCAGCGGACGGCGCCGATTTTTCGGCAGAGTTCGGTTGCCGCTTCGTGACGGATCGGCGGCCCTATCCGGCGCTCAACCTCGCGCAGGGCGGCAGCTTGATGAGCGCAATTGGCAACGATTACGGCTACGACGAAGTCTTCGCCCGGCAGGTCGCGGGACTTGGGCAAAAAGGCGATGTTCTGGTCGCCATCACGACGAGCGGCAACTCGAAAAATATCCTTCGCGCCTTGGAAGAGGGAAATTCACGTGGCCTAACGACAGTGGCGTTGCTCGGTCGAAGCGGCGGACCGGCGAAAGGAATGGCGGAAATCGAGCTCCTCGTGCGCAGCGAGACGACGGCGCGAATTCAGGAGGCGCATAAATTTTTGCTCCACGTCATTTGCTGCCTGGTGGATGCGCGGTTGCCGAAGGTGTGACGATTGGCGTCTTTATTCGACGAGCAGATTTCGAATCGCTTCGTCCAGCCGCTCGAAGTTGATCGGCTTGGTGAGATGCTCCGAGAAACCGGCAGCGCGAGCCTGGCTGACGTCGTTTTCCATTCCGAATCCGCTCAGCGCGATCCCGCGCAGCGAATTTGTCGCTCGCAGCTCCTTCATCAATTCGTAGCCGCTGCGATCCGGCAGGCCGATGTCGCTGATCAGCAAATCAAACTTCTCGTGCTTGCGCCTTCTTAATCGCCTGATCCGCCGTGTGAGCGAGGGTGATCCGATAGCCGCGGCGCTCCAGCAGCATCTTCATCCCGAGACAGGTGTCTTGATGATCGTCCACCACCAGGAGATGGCCTTTGCGCGACGGTCTCTGCCTGATCCTCGCTCGGTGAACCAGGCGGCGCGGATGATTTCGGCGCTGCAGGCGCGGGCACTGTATTGAGAATGACGCTGAAAATCGAACCTTTTCCCGGGCCGGCGCTCTCGACAGAAAGCGTTCCGCTATGTGCCCGGACCATGGCTTTTGAAATCGCAAGCCCCAAGCCAAGGCCGCCGAATTTGCGCGTGATCGAGCTCTGACCCTGTTCGAAAGCATTAAAAATTTTTTCGATCTTTTCGCGTCCGATTCCAATTCCGGTGTCGATTGTCCGGATCGCGATATGATCGTCGCTCAGGTTAGCGGTTTCGACGGTGATTTTTCCGCCCTGCGGCGTGAACTTCACCGCATTCTTGATCAGGTTCCAAAAGACCTGTTGGAGTCGCGCCGGGTCGCCATTGACGTATTCGTTTTCCGCCCGAAGCCGGAACTCAAACTCGAGATTCTTTTGCAGAATGTCCTCGCGACAAATTTCGTAAGCGCGCCGCAAGGTTTCGTGAATAGAGGTTACTTCGAGACTGAGCTGGAGTTTGCCTTTCGCGATGCGGGTCACATCGAGCAGGTCGTCGATCAAGCGCGCTTCCAGCTCCACATTTCGCCGGATGACGGCGAGCGGCTGACGAAGCTCGGGATCGTCCGATGAACGTGCTTCCAGTTCGCCGACCATGGCAATGACCGGCGAAAGCGGATTGCGCAATTCGTGCGAGAGCAAGGCCAGAAATTGATCTTTCGCCGCATTTGCCAGAATCAATTCCTGGCGCAGCCGCACGTCGCGCGTCTTGTCTTCCACGAGGAAAAGCACACCTTGCACGGTCTGCTTGGAATCCTGCAGGCGCAGCAGATTCACGTTCACGAAATTTGTCATGCCGGCGCGATCGACGAGCGGTTGCTCGACGAGCTGAAAGGGCGTCCCGAAGGAGAGCACTTTCTCGATCGCCTCGGCCGGCGCGATGCTCACGTCCTGGTAGGTCGCGTCACGCATCTCCTTTTCCGGCGGCAGATTCCCAAACTGCCGTGCCATTTGCTCGAACGCTTCGTTCGCCTGGAGGAAGCGCCGTGTCTCGGGATCGACCAACGCAATGCCGCTCGGCATATTGGCCAGGATCTTGTCGTTGAAAATCACCTCGCGCTCGATACGTGCGGCCGCTTCTCTCTGCCGCCGGTAAAACTTTCCGGCCAGCCAGGCAATGATTCCCGTCGCGACGATCAACCAGGTCGCGAGCACAGTCATTCTTTCGAGCAGATCCCTGACCGGCCTGTAGGCGACTGAGCGTGGCTGCTCGACAAACGTGATCCAGCCGGTTGGGTCGACGGGTGCGGAGGAATAGAGTTTTCCTCGCTGCTCAATGTGACCGGTTTTGTCGGAGCGAATGTCGTTAATGAGTGCCTTTGTGGAGTCCGAAATCGGGATCCGGATTCGCCTTGAAATCATCGCTGAAAAGCGCGGCACCGTTCTGATCGACAATCTGACACTTCGCTTGGTCGGCGAGATCGATCGTGGAAAGTCGACGCCCAATGCGTTCGACCAGGACCGAGACACCGATGAATCCGATCGTCGTCTGATCCGGTCCCCGAATTGCACTAACGAGATCGGTAACGAGCCGGTTGTCCGGCGAGCGCGGGTGCACCGGCGAGACGTAGTACCCTTGTGCCGTGCGCGCGGCGGCCAGCCACGATCTCGAGATTCGATCGTCCAGCATCCTCGCCGGATCGTCCGGCGGTACCGAAGCGATGAGACGGCCGTCTGCTGTCGTAATGAACATCCCGTCGATACGCGGGTGGCTGAAATAGGTCTCCTGAAGCCACTTTTTCGCCGCCACATCGGGATAGCGCGCGGTGAAGATCTTCGTGACCGGCGGGTAGGTTTGGTAAAATGCGACGATCTCGCCGCTCCGAGCAAGATCGTCCCCGACGAGATGCGCAATGAGTTGGACGAAACTCTGGCGATCGCGCTGGATCTTCGATTCGAGCGTTTTGGTCAGGATCGTGTAAGAGACCACCAGCATCAGAATCGAAGGCACCCAACCCGCGATCAGGATGGCGATGACGACATTGAGGCGCTCGAAACGCCCGCGAGGCCTGCTCCGCAGTTTGTCTTGCTCTTGCACGATTTCGATCCGACTGCCCGGTCAGTTTTCGGCTGCTTCGTGGGCGAAGCAACCGGCGATTTCATGCCGGTGCAACTTCGCACCGCCACCTTCGCCCAGCGCGCTGGCGGCAATTATCCATCATCCATCTCAGCAAATTCAATTCGGATGTAGGGCGCGCGGCGTTCGCTTCGCTGCCCAAATTGCCGCGCCGAGACCCTCTCTCCCGCCCACTTCGCGGCGCGATTGCGCGACTGTTCCGACGGAGATTTGATTTGACCCAACCCGCGGAAGCGGCATCATGTCGCCTCTGTGCGCCTTAACCAGCGGCACCGTCTAGTATCGTTATGGAAGGAAGCCTTGTGGATGTAGTCTGGACATTCTGCTACCTGAGTGTCCTCATCGGCCTCTCCGGTTACGGATTGCACCGGTATTTCATCGTCTACCTGTTCCTGAAAAACCGGAGGCGCGTGCCGCAGCCGCTCTCGCATTTCGAGCAACTCCCGGTCATCACCGTGCAGTTGCCGCTCTTCAACGAAATCTATGTCGTCGAACGCCTGCTCAAATCGGTCAGCGAACTCGATTACCCGCGTGAGCGTCTGCAAATCCAGGTGCTCGACGATTCCACCGACGAGACCAGGCACCTGACCGCTTCATGCGCGCAAAAACTGGCCGAGCGCGGCTTCGACGTCGAGTTGATCCATCGAACCGATCGCGTCGGCTACAAGGCGGGGGCGCTTGAGGCAGGGCTGGCCACGGCTCGCGGCGATTTCGTTTGTATCCTCGATGCCGACTTTGTGCCGCAACCCGAGTTGCTCAGGTCGACCGTCCACTTTTTCACCGATCCGAAAGTCGGCATGATCCAGACGCGCTGGGGTCACATCAACCGTGGCTATTCCCTTCTTACCCGCGTGCAGGCGATGTTTCTCGATGGTCATTTGCTCCTCGAGCAAGTCGCGCGCAGCCGGAGCGGGCGCTTCTTTAATTTCAACGGCACGGCTGGACTCTGGCGCAAATCTTGCATTGCGGAATCGGGCGGCTGGCAACATGACACTCTCACCGAAGACCTCGATCTTAGCTATCGCGCCCAGCTCGCCGGCTGGAAATTCGTTTTTCTCACCGATGTCGTGACACCGGCCGAATTGCCCGTGGATATGAATGGTTTCAAATCACAGCAGCATCGCTGGACCAAAGGCTCGATCCAGACCTGCAAGAAATTGTTGCCCCGCATCTGGCGCAGCGGGCTGCCCTTGCCGATCAAAATCGAGGCGACCGGCCATCTGACTTCAAATTTTGCCTATCTGCTGCTCGCCTGTCTCTGCGTCCTTCTACATCCTTCGGCGGGCGGCCCGCAGTCCGGCTGGCTGCGCATGTTTCTGCTCGACGTTCCGATTTTTCTCTCCGCTTCGGTCTCCGTGGCGGTCTTCTACATTTGCGCACAGCGCGAACTGCACCCGCGCACCTGGATGAAGGAAATTCTATTGCTGCCGGCGTTGATCGCTCTCGGCGTCGGTCTTTCGATCAACAACGCCCGCGCCGTGCTCGAGGCTGTCTTCAATCATCCGTCGGAATTCACACGCACCCCGAAATACGGGATCGAAAACAAACGACAGACCTGGCGATCGTGCCGCTACATGCCGCTCAAATCAGTCCTGCCGATCGTCGAAGTCGGTTTCGCGATTTACTTTAGCTACTTTGTCTGGTATGCCGTGGCCCACGAGCAGTATTTTACCTTGCCCTTCCTCGTCATGTTTCAATGCGGATTTCTTTACGTCGCTCTTTCCTCGCTCGCCCAGTGGTGGCCTCGAATTAATTTCCCTAGCGCGCGGGAAGTTGCATTTCCTGCGTGACACGCTGCACTGTCTTCGCTAAATAAGCCGCCAATGCTTTTTCGCCTCAGCTTTCTAGCCTGCGTTTTTCTCGGTTCAGCGAGCGTTGATTTGTTTGCCAGCACCGATACCACCATTCCGCCTCGCGTTATTATCAGCGTGCGCGACCAGAAACTGATGGTGATCGATCAGGGCCAGCGCGTCGCGGTTTATCCGGTCTCCACTTCAAAGTTCGGCCTCGGCGATCGTTGGGGCAGCATGGCGACGCCGTTAGGCTGGTTGCAAGTGGCTCAAAAGATCGGCGACCATGCTCCCACGGGAGCGGTCTTCCACAAACGCCGTTTCACCGGTGAAATTCTCCCGCCGAACGCCCCGGGCCGTGATCCGATCGTGACCCGCATCATCTGGCTGCGCGGCCTCGAGCGCTCAAACGCCAACGCCTTTAACCGCTGCATCTACATCCACGGCACGCCCGAGGAAAAGATCATCGGCAAGCCCGCCAGTTACGGCTGCGTCCGGATGTCCTCGAAGGACGTCGCGGAAGTCTATGCACAGATTCAGATTGGTGCTCTCGTTAGGATCATTCCCGATTCGCTCCCCAACCTGCCGAAGTTGAAGAGCAACCCGAGCCAGGTCATTTTTACCGCCGCGACCCCTCAGAAGCGCGGCGCTTGATTCCGCCGCAGCCGGTAAATCGCGCGCCACGGGCAAGCACGTCTCCTCGACTGCAACGCCGCACCTCGGTAGCGGCGCCTGACGAACGCGTCCTCCCGAGCGGAGTGGAACGCAGCGCAGAGCGGCGTAGTCGAGGGATCTCGCGCAACCTCCGGGAAACCCTGGATTTCATCGGAGAAAAATTCCAAGTCTGATCTCAGGATCGTTCTCCCGCTCTGCGCTCAGGACGCCGGGAACAATGGGACCGCAAATCTTTTGACCCCGTTCCGGCCGTTTCTATACTTCAGGTCTACCCCGAACATTTACCGGAGCATTTCATTATGGCACTCGCAGTTGGCACCAAAGCACCTGATTTCACCCTTCCCACCAAGACCCCGGACGGACCGCGCCCGATCCGTCTAAGCGAAAACTTCGGCAGCAAGAATACCCTGCTGCTGTTCTTCCCGATGGCTTTCACCGGCACCTGCACCACTGAGATGTGCTGAGTCGGCAACGGTTTGCGGGAGTATGGCGATCTCAACTGCGAAGTCTACGGCATCAGCGGCGACAATCCCTTTGCGCAGGAAGCGTGGGCGCAAAAAGAAAAGATCAACGTCACGCTCCTGAGCGACTACGAACACAAGGTCGCCAACAGCTACGGAGTCGCCTATGAATCATTTCTTCCGCAGCTGAATCTCGGCTTCGCTGGCGTGGCCAAGCGCTCCGCTTTCCTCGTGGATCGCGACGGCGTCATCCAGTATGCCGAAGTGCACGACGACGCACGCGAGTTGCCAGATTTCGACAAGATCAAAGCGAAGCTCGCGGAGTTAACGTGAGACGGCCCTACCCGCCGTCGTCCCGAGCGAAGTCGAGGAATTCCGCGGCATGACCTTCACGTCCGCGCCGGGAATCCAGACTTCCCTCCGTGTCGCTCGGGAAATGACGAATCAATATGCCTAACGACTTCAAGACGCTAAGAAAATTCAACGCCGGCCATGGTCGCGACGCATCGCTTCACTCCCTTCCCGCGCTCGAGGAACAGGGCATCGGCCCGATCTCACGGCTGCCGGTCAGCATTCGGATTGTCCTCGAATCGGTCCTCCGAAATTGCGACGGCAGAAAGGTTGGCCGCAAAGATGTTGAGACCCTCGCCAACTGGAATGCGAAGTCGCCGGCGAACGAGGAAATTCCCTTCGTTGTCGCGCGGATCGTGCTCCAGGATTTTACCGGCGTGCCGCTGGTCGTCGATCTCGCGGCGATGCGCAGCGCGGTGCAGCGATTAGGCGGCGATCCGAAAATCATCGAGCCGCTCGTGCCGGTCGATCTCGTCGTCGATCACTCTGTGCAGGTGGATTTCGCCGGATCCGCCGCGGCCTTGCGCTTGAACATGGACATGGAATTCAAACGCAACCGCGAGCGTTATGAATTTCTGAAATGGGGCCAGCAGGCCTTCAAGACCTTCGGCCTCGTGCCGCCGGGCATCGGCATCGTGCACCAGGTGAATCTCGAGTATCTCGCCAAGGGCGTGCTCCATACCGGCGATCTTTTTTACCCGGATACGCTGGTCGGCACCGACTCCCACACGACGATGATCAACGGCCTCGGCGTCGTTGGCTGGGGCGTTGGCGGCATTGAAGCGGAAGCCGGCATGCTCGGTCAACCGGTTTATTTTCTCACGCCGGAAGTCGTCGGCGTGCACATGACCGGTTCGCTGCGCGAAGGCGTCACCGCGACGGATCTCGCGCTGCACATCACCCAAATGCTGCGCGCGCAAAAAGTGGTCGGGAAGTTTGTTGAATTTTACGGCGCAGGCGCCGCTTCGCTTGCCGCTGCCGGATCGCGCCACGATTGGCAACATGTCGCCCGAGTACGGTGCGACGATGGGCTATTTTCCAGTCGATGCCGAGTCGGTGAACTATCTGCGCGCGACCGGCCGCACCGATGAGCAATGCAGCGCCTTCGAGGCTTACTTCCGCGCGCAAAAAATGTTCGGCATGCCGCGCAAGGGCGAGATCGATTACAGCGTCGACCTCGAACTCGACCTTGGCGACGTCCAACCGAGCGTGGCCGGCCCGAAACGGCCGCAGGATCGGATCAACCTGGGCGAGCTCGGAAGCGCATTTCGATCTTTGCTGGTCAAGCCATTGCCGGAAGGTGGCTACGGAAAGTCGCTCGTCTGATCTCGAGCAGCGTCATTTGGTTCATCTCAATGGCTCGGCGCCCGAGACGGAGAAAATGGTTTCGACCGATCGCCAGGATCAGGGCATCGAGCCAGGCGACGAGCTCAACAAAGTCGAGATGGTCTCGAATCGGCCGACGCCGGATGCGGGCGGCGAAATCGAGGCGGAGAGCAGTGAAGTATTCCATCGTGGCCAGAGCCGCATCGGCCACGGCAGCGTGCTCATCGCCGCGATCACCAGTTGCACGAACACGAGCAATCCGAGCGTGATGCTGGCGGCCGGTCTGCTGGCCAAGAAAGCGGTGCGAACGCGGCCTAACGATCGATCCAGCGGTCAAGACTTCGCTCGCGCCGGGCTCGCGCGTCGTCTCCGACTATTTGCAAAAAACCGGGCTGCAGACATATCTCGATCAACTCGGATTCAACATCGTCGGCTACGGCTGCACCACCTGCATCGGCAACTCCGGGCCCGCTTCATCCGAAGATCGAGAAGGCGATCGCAGACTACGATCTCGTCGCGGCCTCGGTCCTGTCCGGCAACCGCAATTTCGAAGCGCGCGTCCATCAAAACATCAAGGCCAACTTCCTCATGTCGCCGCCGCTGGTCGTCGCTTTTGCGCTCGCCGGGCGGGTCGATCTCGACCTGAACAAGGATCCGCTCGCGCAGGACAAGGAAGGCCGCGACGTTTTCCTGAAGGATCTCTGGCCGTCGTTAGGCGAAATCCGCGACATGATGCAATCCGCGCTGACCCCGGAGGTCTTTCGCAAACTCTATCGCGACTTCGCCGACCAAAATCCGAAATGGAACGAAATCTCTGCCCGGACCGGCGAGGTTTACGAATGGGATGAGAAGAGCGATTACATCCACGATCCGCCTTTCTTTGCCGACTTCTCCATGTCGCCCGGACGGATCGAGGACATCCGGGACGCGCGGCCGTTAGGCATCTTCGGCGACTCGGTCACGACCGACCACATTTCGCCGGCCGGTGCGATCAAGGCGAACTCGCCGGCCGGCCATTACCTCGTCTCGCGCGGGATTAAGCCGGAGGATTTCAACAGCTACGGCAGCCGGCGCGGCAACGATCTCGTCATGACCCGCGGCACTTTCGCCAATGTCCGGATCAAGAACCTGATGGTGCCGGGAGTGGAAGGTGGTGTGACGAAATATTTCGGCGCCGACGCGCCGGTTGGCGAGCAGATGTCGATCTTTGACGCGGCGATGAAATACGCCGAGGCGAAAACGCCGCTCGTCATTCTGGCCGGACACGAATACGGCACCGGCTCGAGTCGCGACTGGGCGGCGAAAGGGACGCGATTGTTAGGCGTAAAGGCGGTCGTGGCCGCGAGCTTCGAACGGATTCACCGCTCCAATCTGGTTGGAATGGGCGTGCTGCCGCTGCAGTTCATGGAAGGCACGAACGCGCAGTCGTTAGGCTTGGACGGCTCGGAAGTCTTCGGCGTGACCGGCCTGTCCGACTCGATCCAGCCCGGGCAGACGCTGACCCTCGAGATCAAACGAGCCAATGGTGAAACGCGGCCGGTGCCGGTGAAGTTGCGCATCGATACGCCGATCGAGGTCGATTACTACCGGCACGGCGGGATCCTGCCGTTTGTCTTGCGCGAGCTAGTCGAACGCCAACGGAGTTGAAGCGAGCTTGCTTCCGCACTTCGCGACGATCTGCGAGGCTCCGGCGATAAAGCGGAGACGGGCGCGCGTTCGAAAGGGGTGCAACGAAGTCGGCCGTAAAGCGGGTGGCCTCTGCATTGATCGCCATCGCGCTCGATCGAGTGCGACATGGGGAAGCGGAAAGTGGCTCGCCGAAAAAGCGTCGAGCGGCCGCGCGGGATGACGTTAGTCGTTAGGTGCAACGCTTAGCGCAGGAGCTTGTCCAGCGTTGGATCCGGCTGCGCGCCGAGGGCGAGCGCTTTTTCGTAGTGGCGTCGCGCCAGTTCTTTCGCCGGCGGTTGCGAGGACGAGTAGATGACGGCGAGATTGAAATGAGCGTCGGCGTAATTCGGATTTTCCTCGATCGCCGCGAGCATTTCTTTCTCCGCCGCTTCCTGCCAGCCCTTCTGGCTGGCGGTGATGCCGAGGTAGTTGTGCGCTGTCGCGCTCTTTGGATTGATCGCGAGCGATTTGGTCAGCTCGGAGAGCGCGTCGTCAAATTTGCTCTGTTGGTAATAAACGATCCCGAGCGTGGTGTGGGCGAACTCGTCTTTCGGCGCGATGGCGATCGCTTTCTTGAGCGTCAGCTCGGCGGCTTTCAGCTTGCCGTTGCGGAAGAGGACAACACCCAGATTCGAGAGCGAGTAGAGATTGTTAGGGCTTTTCGTTAGGATCTCCTGATACTGCTTTTCCGCCTGCTTGAATTTTCCCCGGTCGAAGCTGGCTTTCGCTTCGCGCGCGAGCGGCATGAGGTCAGCGGGCACGACCGGTTTGAAGGTCGTGCTCGACCTCCGGGCCGATTGTATTTCCGCCTCCGGGCGCGATCGACTCAAGCGAGGCCTTTTCGGTTGTCTCCGCGATCCTGGGTGAATTGCTGATCGTGATCGGAGTGGACGGCTTAGCCATCGTTAGGCTGGCCTTGATCGTGCCAGGCACCGTGTCGGAAATTGCCACCACCGGCGTCTTCAACAACGCCAGTTCTTCCGGCGCTCAATTTGGTGATCGGTTCGGCGAGCAAATGGATCTGCTGGTCGAGCACATCGGATTTGATCTTCAGTTTGTCGAACTCGGCGAGCATCAGCTTCTTGGCCTGCTCGCGCCGCGCTTCCTCCTGCCGTTCCCGGACTACGATCGCGCGCAACATCTGGTTTTCCTTGGCCAGGCGCTCTGTTTCCTCCGGGGTGGCTCCATTTAGTTTGGCGGTCGCGAGTTCGCCGCTGGCTTCGTCAAGCTGGGCGCGCAGGTCGGCGATCATTTTTTCCGAATCCTGATTCGCTTTTTGGCTCGCGACGAGCTGGTTGCGCAGTTTTTCGAGCTGCTGTTTTACGTCCTGCAATTCCTGCACTTTTCGTGGCCGATCGGCGCTAATTTCGCGGACGGTATTTTCCGCAGCTGCGAGCTTTTGCTGAAGGCCCGTATTTTCCGCCATCAGCGCCTGAACCCGCGCCTTGGCGTCGCCCGCGATCTTCAACTCGCGTAAGGCGTCATCGCGCTCGTGCTGCATCGTGTCGCGTTCCTGGGCCACACTGGCGATCTTGTCCCGGGCGTCGGCCAATTTCGATTTGACCTCGCCCGCTTTCCTTCTCGGCCGCGGTGCGCCCAGCTTCGGCCGCCTCGAGCGCTTTCTTCAGCTGCGTAATCTGACCTTGGAGCGCGAGCGCCGCCTTCTGACCTCCGGTGCCGCTCGATTGGATGACCTGGAGAGATTCCTGGGCTGCAGTCAACTGGTCGCGCACCTCCTTTTCGGCTTGGGATGTCTTGGCCAGGTCATCTTTGGCTTGTTCCAGTTCGGCGTTCGTTTGGTGCAGCTTGCTTGAGATCTCGGATTTCTCCTTTTGCGCCGTCGAGATTTCTTTTTGCGACTTCTTCAACTCTGTTTCCAGTGCCTCGACACGTGCGCGCAACTCCTCGGTCGCATCCTGGATGGCAACCTGGACTTCGACCGGGTTGGGACGTGCGGGCTGAGAACCGATCTCCACAATCGGCTCCGAGGAAGCGACGTTAGGCGGGGCGGCTTCCTCGATTTCGGTCGGCCCCGGTTGAGCGGTCGCGGCCAGGTCGGTCTGCGTTTCGATCTTGCTCTGGACCCGCAGGATCGCCTCGCCGATCTTGCGGCTGCGGTACTCGACGATTGCCGGCTGCCAGTCGCCGTTGTTTTTCTTCAACTCCTCGAGCATCGAACCGGCGAAACGGAATTTGGCGAGGGCCGGCTTAAGTTGATTTTCCCGCTCAAGTTTCTCTGCCTGCTGCGCGGTCATGTAGGCTTTGAGAAAGGCCTCCGAGGGATCGACCTCCTGAGCAAAGGAGCCGAGCGGCAGCGCGAAAAGCGCCAAGACGGGAAGGAGAAGCAGCCCGATTTTATTCATCCCAAAGACGGCGGAGGATAGCCGACGCTCCCAGTGCTTGCAATGGTCGCCGCGGACCGGACTGCTGCTTTGCCTTTGCAATTGGGCGCGAAAAAATTAGAGTCGCTGCGCGACGGTGGCCATAGCTCAATGGTAGAGCCCCAGATTGTGGTTCTGGCTGTTGCGGGTTCGAGTCCCGTTGGCCACCCGGCACCTTCGCCTGAGCTTACGGCTCAGGCGGGCTCGGTCCGGCCCGCGCGCCAGGCGATCGGGGAACCGTTCCTCAACACAACCAGCGATGCGATGAGGGTGGTAATAAATTTTATTGACGGCCTGGCCCACGGCTCGCTGGGCTGGCGAAATTCAGTTTCTCATCGTTTCGTCTCGGATCTGTGCCTGTAGCTCAACCGGATAGAGCTTCTGACTTCGGATCAGAAGGTTGGGGGTTCGAATCCCTCCAGGCACGCCATTGTAAAGTGACTGTTGCGGTTCAATTCGACGTTTGCGAGAGATTCTGGGCCACCAGTTCGTCGTCTACAACTGACGACACGATCGGTTCTTGTCTGCCGGAAAGCGAAAGGCTGTCAGCCCCCCAGAGGATCGGATTTCTAATTGAGCCTAACGAGTTTTCACTATTTTGCACAGTGTTGCAAAATGGCATTCCACGAGGGGACGGCCTTGAATGCATCTCCGCCGCAGCCTGAATGCAATCGACTGCACCGCCAATAAATTAGCGTCTCACTCTTGCGAGTCTGGTCCAGTTTTGGACTGGATCGCCACTTGGTTCGTCAGGACAGTAATGCTGATGGCGCGGCCGAAGCCGTCAGCTGGCGGCTGCTTTTCCCCGATCGATAGTCGCGCCCCGCCAGATAGTCGAAGCGCTCCAGGTCGCGCGCGTTGTCGAGAATTTCCCACGGCTCCACTGATTCCAGGTGCGGCAGAACCTTGTCTGTAGTGCCTGCCATTCGCTCTATGTGCCCTTCTGTGCGTGCCCGCATCGCCAACGCGGCTGCGTCACAGACCGGAACGATGCGCTCTCTAGCGGCCTCCCTAGGCTCTTTGCCCGCAGGATCGCCCCGGTGTTGTTCAAGCGGGTCGGGCGGCTCCCTTTGGCGAATCGTCGCGTCGGCGACCGAAATTTTCCATTTCCAGTTGTAACTGGAAGAGCTTTCGGCCTGTCATAACATCACAAACCTAGTTTCAGAATTTCGTTCAGACACCGATGTTCACTCCGTTATCGCGCCAGCAGTGGAACTACGAGACCGCCGCGCATCTCTTGAACCGTGCCGGGTTCGGAGGCACGCCCGCCGAAATCGAAGCGGCATACGGAAAGGGCCTGCAGGTGACGGTCCACGATCTGGTCGATTCAAGCGATGACTTCGCCAATGTCCCTCCACCCGCGTGGGCGCATCCTCGCAAGATCGGCAAAATCCGCACGGAAATGCGGTCAAAGAGAATCTCTCCCAAGGAACGGAAAGAAAGAAAGCGCGAGTTCCATGGTATGGAGGGCGAAAATATTCTCGATCTTCGACGTTGGTGGCTCGAACGAATGCTGACATCGCCGGCGCCGCTGCTCGAAAAAATGACGCTTTTCTGGCACGGCCATTTCGCAACCAGCGTGCAGAAAGTCAAGGACGGTTACTGGATGTGGTTGCAGAACGACACGCTACGGCGAAATGCGCTCGGCAACTTCGCCACGTTGACGAAAAAAATGTCACGCGATCCCGCGATGATGATTTATCTCGATCTTCAAAAAAGCCAGCGAGGAACACCCAAACGAGAATTGGGCGCGCGAGTTGATGGAACTCTTCACGGTCGGGATCGGCAATTACACCGAGCAGGACATTCGCGAATCAGCGCGCGCGTTTACTGGTTATCGTGTCGACCTGAGGACGCAGCAATTTCGGTTTGCGCCTTTCCAGCACGACGCGAGCTCGAAAACGTTCATGGGCCGAAGCCGGGCCGCTGGACGGCGACGACATCATCGACACGTTGATGAAGAAGCCGGCCTGCGCGCAGTTCATCGGACGAAAAATCTGGCGCTATTTCGTCGAGGACGAGCCGTCGCCCGCAGATCGTCGACGCGGTGGCGAGTCGCCTACGCACACACAATTACGAAATTCGCCCGGTGCTTGCGCGAAATTCTTAGCTCCGCGGAATTCTATTCCGAGCAGGTGATGCGAAGTCAAATCAAGAGTCCGGTGCAGTTTCTTAGTCCAAACTGCAAAGCTACTTGAGACGCCGCTGCCATCGCCGAGTATCGCGCAAAACGCCATGCGACAAATGGGCCAGATTCTTTTCGCGCCGCCAAACGTGAAGGGCTGGGACGGCGGCAAATCCTGGATCAGCACATCCACGCTTCTTTTTCGTTACAATTTCGCGAATTATCTGATTAACGGCGACGAGATGCTGTCGGCACCTGATCCGGTGAAAGCAAAAGGGCCTGGATCTCGGATTTCGGCGAGGCTACCGCGCTCAGGCGCGGACTGCGACGCGATCCAATCGACGTATCGAAATTGATTCCGGCGGAGCTCCGCGGAAAAGCCGCAGGAACTTGTGGCGCACTTGAGCCATCGCCTCTTTCAAGCCAAGGCGGCCGCGAAAGAAGCAGACGCTTTTGTTCAATACCTCGAGGCGCGAAAGCCCGACACTGGCGACGAGACCATGCGCGGTTTGCTGCATCTCATGATGAGCACGCCGCAATTCCAACTCACCTAAACGATCTATGAAACAAACAACTGCACACACGCCGGCAATTTCTTCGCACCTCGATGCTGGGAGCCGCCGCTTCATGGACGCTGCCGGTTTTTCTTGAGAAAACTTTTTTCGCGCTCGATGCGATGGCCGCCGACGCGCTCACCCAGACCGCCACCGGGAAAGACGGCACCATTCTCGTCGTTTTGCAGATGGCCGGCGGCAATGATGGACTCAACATGGTGGTTCCGTATGCCGACGACATTTATTACCGTTCACGGCCGAAGCTTGGTCTGCCCGCAGACAAAGTTCTGAAGCTCAATTCTTACGCCGGGTTGAACGGCGAAACTAACCGGCTTGAAATCGCTCTTCGACGAAGGTCACTTGAGCGTCGTGCAAGGCGTTGGTTATCCCAACCCGAACCGATCGCATTTTCGTTCGACGGAAATCTGGCAAACCGCGTCGGACGCGGACCGAAATGAAAGCGAAGGCTGGCTCGGACGCTATTTCGATAATTGTTGCGCCGGCGCTGATCCGACCGTCGGTGTCGCCATCGGTGAAGAAATGCCGCAGGCCTTTGCAGCGAAAACTCCAACCGGCGTCACGTTTTCGCAGCCGGAACAGTTCCGCTGGAGGCCATCCGAAAAAGTCGAAGGGCAGGATGAGCGCTGAGGAATCTTTCTTCCGGCAGCTCAATGGATCGGACGGCGACGAAGAGGCACTGCTGGCCGCGTCGGAAGGCGCTTCGATTGGCGCGATTCCTGGCAAATCGAAAACCGATCTGGGTACAATCGATTTTCTGCAACGGACCGCGCTCGATGCGCAATTGAGTTCGGACAAAATTCTCGCCATCGCGCGCAAATACAAGTCGAACGTTCCCTATCCGCAGGGGCATCTCGCGGCGAGCCTGAGCATGATTGCGCGCATGATCGCCGGCGGGTTGCCGACGCGAGTTTATTACGCGAGCCAGGGCGGATTCGACACGCACGCCGGCCAGGTGTACGCGCACGACACGGTTGATGGGCGAATTGAACGATGCGCTCAGCGCCTTTGCGACCGACCTCAAACAGCAAGGCAATTTCGATCGCGTGCTGTTGATCACGTTCAGCGAGTTCGGACGGCGCGTGGCGGAGAATGCGAATGGCGGCACCGATCACGGCGCGGCCGCGCCGATGTTCATCATCGGGGGTGCGGTGAAGCCGGGATTATTCGGAAAATATCCGAGCCTGACGGACCTGGATAACGGCGATCTGAAATTCAACACCGATTTCCGTAGCGTTTACGGAACTGTGCTCGACAAATGGCTGCGCGCCCCGAGCCAAGTTGTGCTTGGACGAAAATTTCCGGCGCTGCCTATTATTTAGAATGGTCGGGTCGCCTCTCCGAACCGTCCGTCGTCGGCGTGCTAGGAGATCGCGCCCTCTCTTGTTAGAGCAACGCTTCAAGAATCCGCAGCCAGCTTTGCAGGGCGCCATCACTGCAGCATAACCTTGGCCGCAAGGTGGCGAAAATCCGTTTCGTCAGGAGAGCTCGGGCCAATATTGGCAGACTTGGCCTGGGGTCGAGGTTCTGCCGCCATCAGTCGCATTTTGACGAGCCACTATCTTTCCCGTCAACGACATGAATCCCCGGGCTTAGAGCCTCCCGAAAGGCGCTTCATTCTGACTCGGCCCGACCGATTCATCTCGAGTCCGGCGGTGCGGCGCTATTGTCGTTCCTGCTCTCACTAACCCTTCTCCAACTGTATCGAAACTCCATGAACGAATCGCCGTTTTGGCACCACCTTCACGCAGGAAAAAG
>CAWGFS010000018.1:0-72102 GCA_963821915.1 uncultured Verrucomicrobiae bacterium | reverse complement strand
CGGTAGAGCGGAAGCCGCGCCCATCCTGCTCGATGGGCTGCGCCGGCTCGAATACCGCGGCTATGATTCCGCCGGCGTCGCGATCGTCGATGGTGACCACGTCGAGACGCGCAAGTGCGCGGGACGCATCGCCGGGCTCGCGAAGTTGATGGCCGAGTCTCCCGCGACCGGGACCTACGGCATCAGCCACACGCGTTGGGCGACCCACGGCAAGCCGACCGATCAAAATGCGCACCCGCATTTCGATGAGAGCGGTAAACTTGCCCTCGTCCACAATGGCGTGATCGAGAATTATGCCCAGATCAAGGACGCGCTATTGCAGGAGGGTGAGCATCATTTCACCTCCGAAACGGACACGGAAGTGCTGGCCCATCTGGTCGGGAAAATCTACGACGACTCCGCGGTCGGCGTGGTCGATCCGCGGCGGCACAAGGCCTTGCTCGTGGAAGCATTGCGCACGGCTTTGCAACAGGTCATCGGCACCTACGGCATCGCGTTGGTCCATGCGGATATTCCCGATTTCATCGTCGGCGCGCGGCGTGGCAGCCCGCTCGTCCTCGGAGTCGGCAAGGACGAAAATTTTCTGGCCAGCGATGTGAGCGCGATCGTCGCCCACACCCGCGATGCGGTTTACCTGAACGATTTCGACCTCGTCGCGGTCGAGCGCGATAAATTCGAGATCAGTTCGCTGGCCGGCGAACGCGGCAACCGCGCGATCAGCAAAGTCGAGTTCACCGCCGAGGACATCAAGAAGGGCGATTTCCCGCACTACATGCTCAAGGAAATCTTTGAGCAGCCCGGCTCGGTCCGCGATGCGATGCGCGGCCGGCTGAGCGTCGAAGAATGCACCGCGAAACTGGGCGGCCTGAACATGACCCCGGCGCAATTGCGCGACGTCGGCCGCGTGGTCTTGACCGGGTGCGGGACCGCGCTGCACGCCGGCATGGTGGGCGAATACCTGCTCGAAAAACTCGCCCATGTGCCGACCGAAGTGGAATACGCGAGCGAATTTCGCCATCGCAATACGCCCATGACGAGCGACACGCTCGTCTTCGCCATCAGCCAGAGCGGGGAGACTGCCGACACGCTAGGCGCGCTGCGCGAGAGCCAGCGCAAAGGCTATCGCAGCCTCGGCATTTGCAACAACGTCGCGAGCACAATCGCCCGGGAAAGCGACGGCGGCGTCTACATGCATGCCGGGCCGGAGATTGGCGTGGCCGCGACCAAGTCCTTCACCTCGCAGGTCGTCATCCTGACTCTGGTCGGCTTATTGTTAGGCCGGATGCGCCATCTTTCGACCGCGGAAGGCACTTGCATCATCGACGCGCTCGAAGCGCTCCCGGAAAAAATCGAGCAACTGCTCACGACGAGTGACCAGATAAAAGAGGTCGCCAAGAAATATGTCGCGGCAACCGGTATGTTGTTTTTCGGCCGGCAGCTCAACTTTCCGATCGCGCTCGAAGCGGCGCTCAAGGTGAAGGAAATCACTTACCTTTACGCCGAAGGCCATCCGAGCGCGGAATTGAAACACGGCGTCATCGCGCTGGTAAAGCCGGAGCTGCCATCTGTTTTCATCACGCCGGATGATGCGGTCTTTTCCAAGAATCTGAATAACATCGAGCAGGTGCGGGCGCGCAAAGGCCCGATCATCGCAGTCACGACCGAAAGCGGCGCGGGCAAGTTAAAGGGGATCGCCGATGACCTCATTATCGTCCCCGACGCGGACGACGTCGTGATGCCGGTCTTGACCGTGATCCCGCTGCAACTCTTTGCCTATCATCTCGCCGTCGCTCTCGGTCGCGATGTCGACAAGCCGCGGAACCTCGCGAAAAGCGTGACGGTCGAATAGAGCGGAGAGACGCGCTGGAGACGTTTCGCTCTGCGAAACGCGGGCGCTGGTGGCCGCCTGAAGTTCTCGCGTCTCCCAGAGGCAGGCGGTCTTCAGTCTCGCCCTCGCGAATCAGGTGTCCCGGGCCCCGCGCCCTTGACACCGACCCGCGCCAGATATTCCTCCACGCTCAGGAGATTATCGGCTCCGCGCTGCACGATCTTGAGGAGCGTGTCCATCGAGGAAACTTCCTCGAGCTGTTCGGTCAGGAACCATTGCAGGAAATTGTTTGTGATGAAGTCGTTCTCCGAGCGCGCCAATTCGACCAGCGCGTTGATCTGGTGGGTCACTTCGATTTCCTGGTCGAGGGAGAGCTTGATCGCTTCCTCGGCGTTCTTAAAAGTCGGCTGCGGCGCCTCGATCGCCGGAATCACCACGCGCCCGCCGGCATCGATCAGGTATTTGATGAACCGCATCGCATGATCATTTTCTTCGGCCGCCTGGCGGTAAAAATGTTGGGCCAGCTGCGGGAGCGCGTCTCCCGAGAAGTAGGCCGCAATCGCGACGTATTGCATCGATGCGCCAAACTCATTCCCAATCTGCTTGTTAATCGCGGTGACGACTTTTTTGCTTGTGAGCATGACAATTCCTCCAGTTACTATTCATTTCACCCCGGGCGGAAGGCGGTGATGCCCCTGGCCAAGATGGACGAAAATGATTCTCGATTCAATCATGGAGTCGAACAGCTTCCATCCCATCTCGTTAGGCTGGGCATGCCGGTAAAACTTTTCGCTCTGCAAAACGCACGGGAAATTGCGTCGATCGAGTTCGGACAGTTTGGCCGACCCCTTTGCCGCGCCACCAAACGGCAGCATCTACAATTCGTTAGGCGATCAAGTCCGCTTGCTGGTGATCATCCGGTAAATCAAGAGGAGCAACATCGCGCCGAGAATCGAGAGAATCCACCCGGCGAGGTAGTTGGAACCCCAAATCAGCCGTCCGATCCAGGTGCCAACGAATGCGCCCGCGATGCCGAGCAGAATGGTGATGATGAAGCCGCCCGGATCTTTTCCCGGCATGAGAAGTTTGGCGATCGCGCCAACGACGAGACCAATGATGAGTGTCCAGAGTAGTGAGCCCATAATTTCGATGCTATGAATCGCCCGGCGGGATGGCAACGATTTTATTTCGTCGGAGAGGCTTTCGAAGTTCCGTGCTGGATCTGGGAGTTGGCGGGTGCCTGTCGGTGCCTTCCTTGCCCATTTGGGGAGAGGTTAAGGTGAGCTTCTTGCCGCCTTTACGAGCCGGCGTTCGAACTCCCTAGAGCCGCACGACCTGCGCGCCATAAATGTCGTCGCTCGCCGCGATCTCGGCGAGCAACTCGGGCGGCGGCGCGGTGTCGAGATTTAGCACGGTGAGCGCGCGACCGCCGGCCTGATTTCGGCTGAGCGACATCGTCGCAATGTTGACGCCGTGCGCGCCGAGCAACGTCCCAATGCGGCCGACCATGCCGGGTCGATCGGTGTTTTCAAGCACGAGCACGACGCCGTTCGGACGCGCTTCCACCGGCCGGTTGTTAATGCTGACAATGCGCGGGGTCGCGCCAAAAAAAGCGCCCGCGACCGAGATTCTTTTCCCTTCCGCCAGCGCCGAAAGTTCGAGCAAATCGGTGTAATCGCCCGGCGCGCTGAGACGTGACTCGGTCACCTTAATGCCCAACGTCGCGGCGAAGGCGGGAGCGTTGACTTCGTTCACGTCGTCACCGCCAGCGAGGTGGAGAAACCCTTTTAAGATCGAGCGCGTGATCGTGGTCGTGTCGACTTCGTTGACTTTGCCGCTGTAGTTGATGTTCAGGCTCTCGACCCGTTTCGGCGACACTTGCGAGAGAAACCGCCCGAGCTTTTCCCCGAAACGCAGGTGCGGACCGACAATGGCGAGCGTTTTTGCGTCGAGATTCGGCATGTTGATCGCATTGTGGATTGTGCCCTCGAGGAGGGCGGCGCGAATCGCCTGTGCAATTTCAATCCCGACACTTTCCTGCGCCTCCAAGGTTGAGGCGCCGAGATGCGGGGTAAGAATCAGGTTTGGAATCCCGCGCAACGGCGAGTCAGCCGGCAACGGCTCCTTTTCGAAAACATCGAGCGCCGCCCCACCGACCTGCCCGCTCGACAACGCCTCGACGAGCGCTGTCTCGTCGATCAAGCCACCGCGCGCGCAATTGATCAGCCGGACACCGCGTTTTGTTTTCGTTAGGCGAACGGCATTGAGGAGATGATGCGTCTCGGGCGTGAGCGGGGTGTGCAGGGAAAGAAAATCAGCCAGCGGCAAGAGCTCATCGAGTTCCTCGACCAACTCCACCTGAAGCGATCGCGCCCGGCTCGAGGAAAGGTACGGATCGTAGGCCAGCACCCGCATCCCGAAGGCGATCGCGCGCCGGCTCAGTTCCGAGCCGATCCGGCCCATACCGATGATGCCTAACGTTTTGTTGTAAAGCTCCGTTCCTTCGAACTGCTTCCGGTCCCATTTGCCCGATTGCAGGTTGGAATGCGCCTGCGGGATCTTGCGCGCGACGGAGAGGAGAAGGGAGAAGGCGTGCTCCGCAGTCGAGATGGTGTTGCCGCCGGGCGTGTTCATGACGATCACGCCGCGTCGCGTCGCGGTCTCGACATCGACGTTATCGACGCCGACGCCGGCGCGGCCGACAACCCGCAGACGCGCTCCAGCCTGCAATATCGGCGCTGTCACTTTGGTCTGACTGCGCACCACGATCGCGCTGAACTCGGGAATTAGCGTCACCAACTCCGCCTCGCTCAAGCCGGTGCGAACGGTGACATCCAGCGCGGCGCCGGCCGCGAGCTCGTCGATGCCGCGCTGGGAAATGGAATCAGCGATTAAGACTTTGGGCGCGCTCACTTTCGATACGACCTATCGGTCCGATCTAGCCGAAGATCACCAGACGAATCGACTCGGGAAGATTCTGCGCGATCTGCGTCGCGACGCTGCCCGCGGAGCAAATCCGCCAGAGTGCGGCGCTGCGAAGCGCCGAGGATGATGTAATCGACTCCCATCGTCGCCGCGAGATCGAGAATGGTAGCGGAGGCGTCCTCGCTCACCGCGTAGACCGGCTGCACACAAACGTCGCGCGCTTCGCCTTCCTTGATCATGAGCGACATGATGGCCTGCGCCTGCGGGTCGTCCTTCCATTTCGCGCTCCCGAGCAGTCCTCGGCGCGCCGGCGAAATAGACCGCGATCTCCTTGACGTAAACCACGCAGAGCACCGCTTTGCGCAGCTGCGCTTCCTCGAGCGCAAAATTCAGCACCGGATTGATCCCGCGCGCCGCGACCATGATTTTCTGCCCTTCTTCGAGCTGCGGCTGCATCGTCGCGGGGAGATTGGGCGCGACCATTTCGGCGACTTCCCTCGTCATGATGACGGTCTTTAATCCGGAGAGCTTGTGGGAGTAGGCGCGAAGCGCGAGACCGATGCCGAGGACGCAGATGGCGAAGAAGAGCGCGTCCGGTTTCGTCTTGGCGATGGTCAACTCGACGGCCGCGAGGATGAGAAAGGTCACGCCCATGAGCAGGCGTTGGTACCAGGTGAGATCGAGCCGCTTGTTGAAAGTGCAGGAACCGAGATTGACCGCGATCGCACCGACCACGCCGATGGCGTAGAGGCCGGCGAGTGCCTTCAAATTTCGGCGTGACCGCGAGCACGAGAATCGGAATGGCGACCGCCACGAAAAGCGGAATGCGCGGCACGCCGTGGCGATTGAGGCGCGCCAGTTGTCTCGGCATTTCGCCGTCCTGCGCCATCATGTAAATCACGCCGATGAGGGCGACGACTGCCGTGTTGACCGCGCTGAAAAGAAGCAGACCGAAAACCACGCCGACGACCAGCCCGAACGCGTCCCCGAACCAGGGCGCCACGACGACGCTCCCGTAGTGCTCGCCAAGGAAGCGAAGCATGTCTTCCGAGTGGCTGGTCAACTGCGGCGCGAAGCTTTCGGAAGGGAAAGCATCGCCCAGCCGAGCAGAGCGGTGCCGACCACCACTTCGATGGCCACCGGGATGATCGCCTTGGCCGCGGTCCGCGTGACTTTCGGGTGTTCGGGGGTCGAACCCGGATCGAGCTTCATCACGCCGGTGATGTTCGCGACTGCTTCCACGCCGCTGAGCGCCAGGATCACGCCGACGAACTGCGTCCAGGCGACCCTGAGATTTTCGTGCGCGGGCTCGAGATGCGCGGTGTTCAGATGACCGCTGCTCAGGCCGATGATCGTGATCACCGTCAGCACCGCCGGGATCGCGAGATAAAGCGAGACGCTTCCGCTGTGTTTCGGGCCGAAGAAATTAATCACGCCGACCACGATGCACGAGGCCCATGGTCGCGACCCGCGCGTATTGCTGGCGGGACACCGAAGTAACTCACCGCCGCCCAGCCGCTCAGCGCCGCCGTGACCAGGAAATTCGCCACCAGGAGCAAGCGCGCCGGCCGAGGCGAGGAAACGGCTTTGTTGCCGCGCCGCGGAATAGACGCCGCCGCCATCGGGGAAATGCGCGCAAATGATGATGTAGTTGAAGCCAACAACCGCGGTCAGGGCGCAGACCGCGAGGATGAGCGGGAACGACGCGAACCCGGCGGCGACGAAGGCGAGACCGATGACGTAGGCCTTGCTCGTGCCCCAGTCGCCGTAGAGAAGGGCGGCGGCCCGCTTCCAGTCAACGTTGCGCGGCCGATGCACACCCGGCGTTTCGATAAGAGATTCAGCCATGAATTGTGCGGGTGTGAGTAACCGACGCATCGGCGCGCCGAGCAAGTGATTTCTCCCAGATGCGCAACCCGGTCGGCGGCCCGACCAGGATTGACCGCACTTTGGGCACACGATAGCCTTGCCGGTGATCTCTTCCATTGGCCGTGGGGTGACGATTTTTGCGCTCTGCCTGTCGCTAGGCTTCCACTGGCTCGCCCTCCAATCGGTGGCCTGGACGGGGATGCTGCTGGCAAATGCCCGGCACGCGCCGCTCAGTGAGGCGGTGGCGAAAACGTTCGATGGCGCGCATCCCTGCGACCTTTGTCAGGCCGTGGCGGCCGGAAAGAAATCGGAGAAGAAATCCGAGGTGTTGCCGACGATCGTGAAACTGGATCTCATTTGCACGCTGCGGACGCTGACCTGGCTGCCGCCGTGGGCTTCCTATGAATATCCGCGGATCAACTTCGCGATTTCGGAGCGGTTTCAATCGCCGCCAGTACCTCCTCCGCGCGCACTCCTGGGATAACTGACGCTCGTTAGGTCCCGCTGCGCCGTGCGTGTGCACGGGCCGCAGCCTTCCCTTGCGCAACCCGGGAACCGTCGCGCCGTAGCGCGGACCCTATCCCATTACTTGGAGGAATACTCATGAAACACTTGTTACTACTTTTTTCGCTGGCCTGTGCCGCAATCCAGCTCGGCGCTCCCAGCCGGGCTGACGGCCATGGCTTTGCCGGGGCGCGCTTTTTTCCCGCGACCCTTACGACCGAAGATCCGTTTATCGCCGACGAACTTTCATTGCCGACGATCAGCACGATCAGGACGCCCGAAGACGGCGGAACGCGCGAGACCGAGTTTTCGGCGGACATCGCCAAGAGCATCACGCCAAACTTCGGACTCGAAATCGGCGAGGCCTTCACCGACTCTGAATCCGCACGAAGGAGAGACGGTTAATGGCTTTGGTAATCTGGAACTGGGCGCGAAGTATCAGATCCTGAAGAGTGACCCGCACGAGGCGATTGTCTCGCTCGGACTCGAGGCGGAAGTCGGCGGCACTGGCTCGAGCTCGGTCGACGCCGATTCATTCAGCACCTGGGCGCCGGGGATTCTATTCGGCAAAGGCTTCGGCGATCTGCCCGAGGGATTGCGATTCTTGAAGCCGTTCGCCCTCACCGGGACGGCTGGTATCGCGATTCCGACGAGCGCCAGCACGCGCAGCGTGACGATCGACGAGGTGACCGGTGCACGGGAAGTCGAGCTCGAGCGACATCCGGACGTCCTGGAATGGGGTTTTGCGCTGGAATACAGCATCCCATACCTCCAATCGCAGGTGCAGGACATGCACTGGCACGCGCCCATTCGATCGCCTGATTCCACTGGTCGAGTTCGCTCTCGAAACTCCGTTGAACCGTGGCGCAGGTGGACAAACGACCGGGACGATCAATCCCGGGGTACTCTGGGCGGGTCAACACTTTCAGTTTGGAGTGGAGGCGATTATTCCGATCAACGAACGCACTGGAAATAACGTCGGCGTGATTGCCCAACTGCATTTTTATCTCGACGATCTCTTCCCGCACAGCCTGGGCCGCCCATTATTCGGAGGAAAGCCAGTGAAACAGACCAGCGCTTTCCTCTTCTTCATCATGCTGGCCGGAGTGGCCCGGCTCGAAGCGCATGCCTTTCTCCAGCAGGCGGAGCCGGGAGTGGGCAGCACAGTGCAGGCTTCGCCTAACGAAGTTAAGATTCGGTTTACGGAAAGGATCGAGCCGGCCTTCAGCAAGATCCAGGTCTTTGCTGCGTCCGGGAAAGAAGTCGACAAACGTGATGTGCATCTGGATCGCTCCGATCCCGCACTCCTGATCGTTTCGCTGCCGAAACTCGGAACGGGAACCTACAAGGTGGTCTGGCGTGTGGTTTCGATCGATACGCACGTCACCGAGGGAAACTTCAGCTTTCATGTTCGTTAGGCGAAAAATGCGCCGGAAGAGTTGATGCTTGCCGCTCTCCTCATCGTCGCGCGCAGCGTGCAGATCGCGGCGTCGCTTCTGTTCGCGGGAATCTTTACCTTCGAAGTGGTCGCGCTCGGCCCGACTGGCCCGCCCGCGGAGCAACGACCGGTCACGAAGCTCGATCGGCGATTGCTCCGCCTCGCCCTCTGCGCTCTGGTCGCGGCGCTCCTCTCCGCCTTCCTCTGGTTTTGGCTCGAAGTCGCGAGCATGAGCGGGTTGCCCTTGGCGCACGCTTTCTCGGGCGGAGGTGGCGGACGGTTCTGTTCCAAACTCACTTTGGTCGCGTCTGGCAACTGCGCCTGGGACTGATCGTGGCCGCATTTCGCCTGGTTGCCTTCGGGCTGGCGCAAAAGAAGACTGGCGCACACTGTGAAGCTCGCCTCTGGCTCACTCGCCCTCGTCCTTCTCGTCTCGCTCGCCTGGATCAGTCATGCGGCGGCCGCCAGCCGGCAACCCCTCGGTCTCCTCGGTGATGCGCTTCATCTCTGCGCCGCGGGCGGATGGATGGGCGGTTTGCTTCCCCTCGCGATTTTCCTCGCGCGCGCCGAACCTCAGTCTCGTTAGGCCAAGCAAGCGCCAGATGTGTTGCGTCGCTTTTCCGCGCTCAGCCTTGGGCTGTGTCAGCGTCCTCGTGCTCAGCGGCCTTTCCAATAGCTGGCTGCTGGTCGGTTCTATCGGGCGTTTTCACGACGCCTTACGTCGCGATTTTCACGACTCGCTACGGCCTTCTTCTTTTTCAAGCTGACCCTCTTCGCCCTCCTCCTCGTTTTCGGCGCTCGGAACCGACTTATGATCAAGACCACGCCGGCGGCCGAGGCGAGTCCGCTCGGATCTGTTTCCTCGACTCCGCCGCAATGTGATTTGCGAAATCTGCCTTGGCCTGCTGTGGTGGCGATCGTGGGATGGTTAGGCATAACCCCGCCGGCGCTGGCACCATCGATCGCCAAACAGATAGAAAACATCATCGAGACTCGACGTCTCATCCACGCTGGTTCGCGATGCCGGGTGCGCTGACTGCGTAGCAAAAAAAAGCGGCAGCTGATCGAGCGAAGGGGCGGTGGATGTTGGCGGATCCTTCAAGCAGCCGCTTCCGGCGGCAACTGCATCGGCTCGCCGAGCGGCAAGACGGATCGAGAAACGCGCCCCGCCGGAAAGGCGATTCTGCGCGGTGATCGTGCCGCCGTGGGCTTCGACCAGTTGCCGGGCGATGGAAAGGCCGAGTCCCAGGCCACCGGCCGGTTTACCCGCGCCGCGATAAAATCTATCGAAGACTTTTGTTTCCTCGCCGGGGGCGAGACCGGGACCGCGGTCTGTCACGACAAAGAGAAGGGTTCCATCATCGCGCCGGACGCTCGCGTCGATTGCCTCGCTCGGCGGGCTGTAATTCGCCGCATTGGAAAGAAGAGCCAGCGAGCGCTTGCTCGATCAAGCGGGAATCGACCGAGATGTGGGGCAGATCTCGCCCACGCGATGTGCACGGGTCGATTTCTCCAAAGCCGCTTGGCGCACGGCTTCGCGCAACAACTCGCCCGGCTCGCACCATTCCCGCACCGGCTGAAGCAGGCCGGACTCGAGGCGAGTCGCGTCGAGCAAGGCATCGACCGTTCTCGTGAGACGACGGGCAGCTTCCTGCAATTCGCTGCAATCCGGTTGCGCCTGTTGCAACGTCGCCGACATGGCGGCGAGCGGCGTCTTCAATTCATGCGAGACAAGGTCGAAGAGCGTCTTCTGCAACTTTTGCGATTGCGTCGCGACCTGCGCCTCGCGGCTTTCCTGGAGCGCGCGCTCCTTGTGCAAATAGAGGGCGAGCTGCGCGGCGAAGGCGTCGAGCAATTCACGTTGCTCATGCGAAGGGGGCGCAGGGAGGCGCACCGCCAGCACACCTTCCGCGCGATCGCCGGCGAGCAGCGGCAGATGAAGCGCGGCGGATTCCGGGAGCGTATCGGTCGACATGCCGGCCGCCTGTTTTTTCTGAAATGCCCAGGCCGCCACGCTTTCATCCTTCTCCGTGGCCGCGAACGAGCTGGCGGGATGCGGCGCGAGGCCACTTTCAGATCGCAGATAGATCGCGCACTCGGCACGGAAATTTTCCTCGATCAGACGAACCGATCGCGCCCAAGCCCTCCGCCAGATCGCTGCTGGCGGCGAGAGCGCGCGTCAGTCGATAAAGCGTGGTGGCGCGCGCTTCGCGACGGCGTTCCACCTCTTCCCGCTCGCGCAGCTGCGCCGCGAGATGACCGATGACGAGCGCGACGACGAAGTAGATGCCGAACATCATGAAATCCGGCAGTTGGCTGATGTAAAAGGTGAAGCGCGGCGGAATGAAGAGAAAATTCCAGAGCAGCGCGCTCAGGGCGGCGAGGAGCAGTGTCGGCCCGCGATGGAGACGCAAACCCGCGACCGTGACCGCAAGCAGGTAAAGCAGCGCGACCGCCCAGTAGCCGGTCAGATGAAAAACGGCGAGGGAGACCGCGGTCACGACGGCAGCGATCGCGATCGACGAGGCCATATTCGCGCCACCCGAAATCGGCGAATCGACGCGTTCCGAGCGGAATCGGTTTTTCGTCCGAGCGAATCATGTGGATGTCGATCTCGCCGCTGTGCCTGACGAGCCAATCGACCGGCGAAGTGCGGCGCAAGGGCCAGCGGGTGCTTGATCGGTTTGCCGAGGATGAACTGGGTCACGTTGTGCTGTTGCGCGATGCGGAGGAGCGCTTCGCCAACGTGTGTGCCGGGCGTGGTAATGACTTCCGCGCCGAGCTTCCGCGCGAGCGCGAGATCGCGGTTGAGCTGTGCCTGCTGTTTCTCGCTGAGCGTTCGCCCGGTATCGACGTTCGCCACGATCCACGAAGCCTCCATCGAGGCCGCGAGGCGCCGGGTGTAACGAATCAGTTTTTCGGAGGTGGCTCCGCCGCGCACCGCGACGAGCAGACGATCGCCGCTCTTCCACGGACCGGCGATTCGTTCCTCCTGCATGATGATCGCGCAGGTCGCGATCGACATGCTCCGCCACGATCCGCAACGCCATTTCTCGCAGCGCGGTCAGGTTGCTCTCGCGGAAAAAATTCTCCGCCGCGGTCGCGGCGCGGTCGCCGAGATAGACTTTGCCTTCCGCCAAGCGGCGCCCGCAGTTGCTCCGGGCGTCAGATCGATCAGGACGATCTCGTCCGCCGGATCGAGCACGGAATCGGGAACCGTTTCCCGAACGAGAACGCCGGTGATTTGCTGGACCGTATCGCGCCGGCTCTCGATGTGCTGGACGTTGACCGTCGTGAAAACGTCGATCCCGGCGTCGAGCAACTCGAGCACGTCCTGGTAGCGCTTCGGATGACGCGAGCCGGGCGCGTTGGTGTGCGCCAGCTCGTCGACGATCGCGATCTGCGGATGCCAGAGCAAGAATGGCGTCGAGGTCCATCTCCGCCGGATCGTGCCGCGATATTCGAGCTGGGCGCGCGGCACAATCGGCAGGCCTTCGAGCAACGCTTCCGTCTCCGCCCGGCCGTGCGTTTCGACAATACCGATCACCACCTCGCGGCCCTCCTTCTGCGCCTGCCGCGCCGCCTGCAGCATGGCGAAAGTCTTGCCGACGCCCGGGCACATCCCGAAAAAAATCCTCAGCTTGCCGCGCGCCGATCTTTCCTCGTCCCGCGTTTGATTCGCGACAGGATTTCGTCCGGGCTCGGTGTCGGCGCTTCCGCCATGTCGTTAGTCTAAGACTGTCGCATAGTCTTTCGACAAAGCTTTGTTTTGGAAACGAGGGCCATAGGTGAAGTCCCCTCCTCTTCCACGTGGAACGGCGCGAAGCCGAAAGGATAAGTCGATGCTGGTTGCATTAGTCGTAGAAGGTTTCATCGCCGGGCTGCAAGCGCATCGAGCGCGAGGTTCAAGCGGACAACGTTGACCCCCGCGTCGCCAAGGATACCCAAATCAGGTTCATCAATATATTGCCTGACGAGCTCGTGCACTTTGTCAGGGGCGATCCCCCGCGTCTGCGCGATGCGCGGGATCTGCAGCTCGGCGTTGCGTGGGCTGATGTGTGGGTCCAGGCCACTGCCGGAAGCAGTCACGGCGTCGGCTGGAACGGAGTCGTCAGGTCCCAAGCCATTTTCCGTGCCAGGTAGGCGGCGACTCGATCCTTCACCGCGTCGGCGAGTTTCTGAGAAGTTGGACCAAGATTGCTGCCGCTCGAGGCGGCCGCATCGTAACCATTGCCCGCGGCGGAAGGACGGGGGTGAAAGTATTTCGGATCCGCAAAACCCTGGCCAATCAGCTTGGAGCCGCGGACAGTGCCGTCGCTTCCGACGATCAGGCTGCCGTTGGCTTTCTCGTGAAAGAGCGCCTGACTGAGACCGTAAACGATGAACGGATAGAAGCCGCAGCAAACCACCGCCAGAATCAGCGTGCTGACAATGGCGCCGCGAATTTCAGAAAAGAATTCTTTCATGGTTAGGCAAGTCCGAGGTTGGTGATGATCAGGTCGATGATCTTGATGCCGACGAACGGCACGATGATACCGCCCAGGCCGTAGATGACGAGGTTGCGCTGCAGGATGGCGAGCGCTCCGATCGCTTTGTAGGCGACGCCCCGGAGCGCAAGCGGGATGAGAGCGATGATAATGAGGGCGTTGAAAATGACCGCGCTCAGGATGGCGCTGGTTGGGCTGTGGAGATGCATGATATTGAGCGGCGCGATCGCGGGGAAAGTCGCCATTAGCATGGCGGGAAGGATGGCAAAATATTTCGCGACATCGTTGGCAATGCTAAAAGTCGTTAGGCTACCGCGGGTCATCAACATCTGTTTCCCGATCTCCACGATATCGATCAACTTGGTCGGATTGCTATCCAGGTCGACCATGTTACCCGCTTCACGCGCTGCCTGGGTGCCGGTGTTCATTGCAACACCGACGTCGGCTTGCGCGAGTGCGGGTGCGTCGTTGGTCCCGTCCCCAGTCATCGCGACGAGACGACCTTCAGCCTGTTCCTTGCGAATGCGACGGAGTTTATCTTCCGGCGTAGCCTGGGCCATGAAGTCGTCCACACCGGACTCAGCCGCGATCGCGCCGGCCGTGAGCGGATTTCGCCTGTAATCATGACCGTGCGGATCCCCATCCCGCGGAGGTGCGCGAACCGTTCCTTGATTCCGCCCTTGACCACGTCCTTCAGCTCAATCACGCCGAGGGTCACCATGTCAGAAGCGACGACAAGCGGCGTCGCGCCGCGGCGGGAAGATTTCCTCGACTGTTCCTTGAACGCCCTGCGGGAATTCCCCGCCGGTCGATTCGACGAAGCCGCGCACTGCTTCGGCCGCGCCTTTGCGAATGCGATTGATAGGCTCGTGGCTGTTCGTGTGCAGGTCGATCCCGCTCATTCGCGTCTGGGCAGTGAAGGGCACAAAGGTTGCCTCCAACTCGTGCATCTCTCTGGCGCGCAATCCGAACCTTTCCTTTGCCAACACGACAATACTTCGGCCCTCGGGTGTTTCATCGGCTAACGAACTAAGCTGTGCGGAGGCGGCGAGGTCTTTTTCCACGACCCCGACCGCGGGATGAAATGCCACAGCCATGCGGTTGCCAAGCGTGATCGTGCCTGTCTTGTCGAGCAGCAACACATCAACGTCGCCCGCGGCCTCGACCGCACGTCCACTCACAGCGAGAACGTTTCGCTGCAGCACTCGATCCATTCCAGCAATCCCGATCGCGCTGAGCAAGCCGCCGATCGTCGTGGGAATCAGACAGACGAGGAGCGCGACCAGAACCGGAATCGAGAAGACTGTTGCCGAGTAAATACCGAAGGGTTTCAGCGTTACGACGACGAGGAGAAAGATGAATGTGAGAGCGGCGAGAAGAATCGTGAGCGCAATTTCGTTAGGCGTCTTCTGGCGCTGCGCGCCTTCCACGAGCGCAATCATGCGATCGAGAAAGCCGTGGCCCTTGTCCATGGTCACCCGAATGACAATCCGGTCGCTGAGCACCCGAGTGCCACCGGTGACCGCGCTGCGATCGCCACCGCTCTCCCGAATGACGGGGGCCGATTCGCCGGTGATCGCGGCTTCATCCACGCTCGCGATGCCTTCGATGACGTCGCCGTCGGCTGGAATGGTGTCGCCGGCCTCGCAGACGACGGTGTCGCCTTTCTCGAGATCGGTCGCCGGGATCTTGGTCTTCGCGGCCGTTGTGCAGACGGCGCGCCATTGTTGTCGTGCGCATGCGACGGAGCGCCGCGGCCTGAGCCTTGCCCCGACCTTCCGCCATGGCTTCGGCGAAGTTGGCAAAGAGGACCGTGAACCAGAGCCAGATCGCAAGCTGGGCAACGAAGCCGCGCAAGACCGGTCCGGCGGTGAACACTACCTATCGTCGTTAGGGCAGCGCCCACCATGGTCACGAACATGACCGGATTCTTCACCATTAATCGGGGATTCAGCTTCCGGAACGAGTCCCCGATCGCGGAGGCGACGATCTGCCAGTCGAAGAGTGATCGGGATGTGGATTTCATATGCCGGACGATTAAAAGAGTTTGCCTTGCAAGTTGAGAAAATGCTCAACCACCGGCCGCAGGCTGAGGGCGGGGAGGAAGTTGAGCGCGCCGACGAGCAAGACCGTGCCGATCAGCAGGATAAAGAACGTGCCGCCGTAAACCGGGAACGTTCCCGCGCTCGGAGGCGAGATCTTCTTTTGCACGAGCGAGCCGGCCAGACCCATGATCGGCACGATCATGATGAAAGCGGCCAAACAACATGGCGAGGCCGAGAGTGGTGTTATACCAGGGCGTATTGGCGCTCAACCCCGCGAAGGCGCTGCCGTTGTTGCCCGTGCGCAGAGCTGTAGGCGTAGAGAATTTCGCTGAGGCCATGCGGACCCTGATTATTCAAGCCGGCCGAGCCCCCACTTGCTCACCGTGGCCCAGGCGGCGAAGCCAAGAATCGAGCAGCACAAAATGAGCAACGAAAGCATGGCCATCTTCACGTCGTAGGCCTCGATCTTTTTTGCCGAGATATTCCGGCGTGCGGCCCACCATGAGGCCGGCGATGAAGACCGCGAGCACGACAAAGACCAGCATGCCGTAGAGACCCGCGCCGACGCCGCCGAAGATGATTTCGCCCGAGTTGGATGTTGAAGAGCGGAACGAAACCACCCAGCGGCGTGAAGGAGTCATGCATCGAATTAACCGCGCCACAGGAGGCGTCGGTGGTGATCGTGGCGAAGAGCGCGGAGTTAAAGATCCCGAAGCGCACCTCCTTGCCCTCCATGTTGCCATCCACTGCTGGCGACCCCGAGGTGCTGATGAATCGGATTGCCGCCTGATTCCGCCCACCAGGCGAGAAGCACGCCGGCGACAAAGAGCGTTGTCATCACCGCCCAGACCGTCCAGCCGTGCCTCTGGTTTTTCACCATGCGGCCAAGGTAGTAAGTCAGTCCGGCGCCGATCGAGAAGATCGACAGCATCTGGAAGAAATTCGAGAGCGGCGTGGGATTCTCGAATGGCTGTGCGGCATTCGCGTTGGTGTAACCGCCACCATTCGTGCCCAGCATCTTGATCGCGATCTGCGACGCCATCGGGCCTTGCACGATGTTTTGTTCGGTGACGGTTTGCTCTTCTGTCACCGGGTTTCCGTCTGTGCCGTCCTTAATCGTCTCGCCCGTGATCATCTTTCTCGACTGGGATCTTTGCCGGCTCGATCAAGGTCGCTTTGGTGAAGGGCTTGAAGTTCTGAATCATCCCCTGCGAAACGAGAAAGACGGCGAAAACCACACAGATCGGGATAAGCAGGTAGTAAGTCACCCGCACGAGATCGACCCAGAAATTGCCCAGCGTCCTGGCGGTTTGGCGCGCGATGCCGCGCACCAGCGCGGCCGCGATTGCAATCCCCGTTGCCGCCGAAACAAAATTGTGAAACGCCAGAGCCACCATCTGGGAGAAGTAGGACATCGTCCCTTCTCCGCCGTAGCTCTGCCAATTCGTATTGCTGGTGAAACTGACTGCGGTGTTGAAGGCGAGATGCGGACTGACCGGCCCGAGTCCTTGCGGGTTAAGCGGCAGGAAGTTCTGCAGCCGCAGAATGGCGTACGTAAGCAAACACCCAATCAGGCTGAAGGCCAGCATGGCAAAGGTGTATTGCTTCCAATTCTGCTCCCGCTTCGGATCAACCCCCATCAAGGCGTAAGTCACCCTTTCAAGAGGGCGCAAGATCGGATCGAGCCACGTCCGTCCCTCCGCATCGAGCACCCGCAGAAGATAAAGCCCCATGGGCTTCGTGATCAGGACAAGCGCCACGAGGAAGAGAGCAAACTGAATCCAACCTGAAAGTTGCGGGTTCATTCGTTAGAATTTCTCGGGCCGGATCATGGCCACGAGGAGATAGATGAAAAGGAGGAGCGCGACGATGCTGACGATAATTGTTTCCATATGACGTTGTTTAGAGGCGATCGCAGAAAAGCACGTAAAGTGCGCTCGCGAGGAAGAAGAGAATCACTACTCCGGTGAAAATCGCATCGCTCATAAGTGGACTCTTTGGCTCCGGCTTCTCTGTGTTATTCGTTGCAGATGGCGGTGGTTAATAAGTCCCGACTGTGAGGCAAATTGTTGCGGCTGCTTGATTAAAATCGGGGCGCCTCCCATGATTTCTTATTTCGTTCTCAAGCTTTCGAAGTCGGACATTTCAGAATTTGTTAAGCCGCGCGCGCTTTGGTAAAAAGAAGATTAAAGCAACGTACCTTATTTCTCTATCAGCGGGTTGCTTTGAACCCCCGTTTGTCAACCGCTTCCGCGAGGGCGCGAAGGTCGTTCTCGCACTGCGCATGAAGGATTCGCAGCTCACCGAGTGATAAGGCGAGGGAACGGACATCAGAATTACGGCGTGACAGAGCAATGATCTGGATATGAAGTTCGAGAAACTTGTTCAAGGCCGATTCGGCAGCCAAGACTTGTGGACTGGCGGCGGGTGGCACCAGCGTGGCCAATGCTGTAAGTGCGTTTCTGGCTGTATCCTCTGCGCTCGACATTCTCTTCTCGAGGCGCGTCATTGCGCCATCGTCCGCTTCGACGATGTGTGAGGCCTCCAGGACCTCGATCTCGCGCACTGCAGCGAGTGCGGTCGCCGCCAGAGCCCGGATGTGCCAAGAGTCGTTTGCTGGCGCCCCGGATGCGACCTGTTCTAACGCGCCGCGGAAACGTTCGACTAACTCCTGCGCTGGGCCAATTGATAACCGTTGCGCTTTGAGATTCGTGTTCTCGACTGAGAGGTCGAGGATTGTGCGATCAAGAGCGCGATAGTTGGCAAAATGCTTGTCGAACTGATCAAGGAGATGGAGTTCGTTGGAAAACATCAGGTCGGCCAGGATAGGCCGCAGCGCTTTGGTGTCATTCTGAACCATGTCCATTTTCTGGCTCGCATCGCGTGCGAATGCCGCCGACGCCGCGTCGGTATCCGCCATCACGGCGAGATTAGTCGCGTCAGCGCCTTGAGTGAAATGAAAGTACACGTCTCTCGCAAGTCTCTGCGCTTCGGACATGCGCTGGAGGACGGACTCGGGTCCGTGGTAGCAGCCGGCGGATCGCGATCAGCACGCTTACGACCATCATGCCTGCGATACGGCACCGTCGTTGGGTCGGATTAAGCATTAGATGTCCACTGAAGTCTGGCGCGCCGTCGGCAAGGCGCGTGAATTCACCCGGGCCTGAAAAGCATTCAGCTGCGCCTTAGTGCGTAGCGCGGCCGCGGGTTCTCGATGAACCATGTCCAAAATGGCGGAGTTGGTTCTTCGGATTCCCTCGGCTTGATTTCGAGCTGGGGCCAGGATTCGTGATCGCGCTTCTCACTTGGGCGCGTCTTCGCTGAATCCGTCTCGCGGGTTTCAGCGACAAGAACCACGATTGTTTGCATACCAAAGCGTGGTCCCAGACCTGTGGAGGCGCTAATTAAAATGTGCGTGCGAAGTGCTAAAAGATCGTTAACGCCGGCCGACGCATTCACGCCGACTAAAGACTCTCGCCCGACAATCGATAGCCGATGCCGACTTCAGTCTTGATGAGACTCGGCGCGTTTGCGTCGGCTTCGAGCTTTTTCCGCAGATGCGTGACGTAGACCCGAAGATATTGCGCCTGGCTTTCGGCCTTTTCGCCCCAAACCGTTCGGAGTAATTGCCGATGGGTAACGACTTTTCCGGCGTTCTGCACGAGCACCCTCAGCAATGAATATTCGGTCGGCGTCAGTTTGATTTCCTTGCCGTCGAGCTTCACCTGGCGCGCCGAGAAATCGACACAGAGCGAACCTGACTTGAAGGTTGGCTCTCCCGTTTCCGTGAGCGAGCGCCGCTGGGCCGCGCGAACGCGAGCCAGTAGTTCCGCGGTATCGAATGGCTTTGTCACATAGTCGTCGGCGCCGGCATCGAGCGCCGCGACCTTTTCCTCGGCGTCGTCACGGACGGAAAGAATCAGGACTGGCACATCCGACCACTCCCGTAGATTGCGGAGCACTTTGACGCCCTCCATATCCGGCAGCCCGAGATCGAGCAGCACAATATCGGGCCGACGGTAGACGATTTCCGCGAGCCCTGCCTTTCCCGTCTCCGCTTCGTAGACCTGATGATCCGCTCCTTCCAAGGCGAGCCGAAGAAGCCGGCGGATTTGCTTTTCGTCATCGATGATGAGGGCGACGCGATTCGATTTCATGAGTCGGAATCCAAAGCGTTCGCGTCCGTTGCGCGGACCGGCAGGCTGATGGTGAAGCGAGCTCCGCCGCCATCCCGATTCTCCGCGGTCAGTTTGCCGCCGTGCGCTTCCACGAATCCTCGGGCAATCGATAACCCGAGTCCGAGCCCGCCGGTCTTGCGGCCGTCGCCGCGGTAGAATTTCTCGAAGATTTGGTTCACCGATTCCGGCGGAAGCCCCGGTCCGCGATCACTGACGCAGATAATGAGGCGGTCGACCTTGTAGTCTGCATCGATTTCGATCGGCAACCTGGAGGGCGCGTAACTCGCGGCGTTCGCGACGAGCTTGGCAACCGCCTGTTCGATCAAGGTGTGATCCATCAACGCCAGAGGAATGTTCTCCGGCACGTCGAAACTGACATCGCGACCGATGAGCGATTCGCGCTCAATCTCCACCGCCGACTCGCAGGAGCTCGCGCACGTCGCACCATTCCTGTTTCGGCCGGATCACTCCGCTTTCGAGGCGATTCATGTCGAGAAGGTTGTTCACGACCCGATTCAGTCGCCGCGAGCCGTCGTGAATTTCGCTGGCGAGCTGCTTAAGTACTTGCGCGTCATGAGCATTTGGCGCCGCGCGGACCAGTTCCTGGCTGGCGGCCCCGATCGCGGCGAGCGGCGTCTTTAATTCGTGGGAAACGCAATCGAGCAGCGTCTTGCGGAGCCGCTCGGACTCGTGGCCGAGCTGGACCTGCGCGGCGAGGTGTTCCCGGGCCTTGAGCTGCGCGGTCAAGCCGCCGACCGTGATCGCAATGATGAAGTAGGTGGCGAAGGTCAGAGCATCTTCGAACTTCGCGATGTGCAGAGTAAAGAGCGGCGGGATAAATAAGAAATTCCAGGAAAGAGCGCTCAGTGCCCCGACCAGCAAAACTGGTCCGCGATTGAGGACCATTCCAGCAAGCAGCACTCCGAGAAGAAAGATGAACGAAATCGCCCCGTAGCCGATCAGCGGCGTGAGCAGCCAGCACGCGATGGTCAGCGCAGCCACACCGAGGACAGCAATAGCGTATTCCCTCAGAGAAGCGAAGGCAGGCGACGAGGACGGGAGACGACCTGGAGGAGCCCCTGCGTCCGGAGCTTCAGCCGAAAGCTGTCCGATACCACGCAAACTGGGCGATTCCAGCACAGTGGCTAGTCTAGCGCATCCCCCTTCCAGGGAAATCCGTCCTCCCGAATTTTAGTACCGTTTTAATTATTCCGGGATGACGCCTAGATTAAGTTTCTCCGGAACGGTATTCTCCATGCCTGCGACCTTGGTTCCCGCAATTTCTGACGCCGCCTCGCACACGCCTTCTCCCGGTGAATCGCCGGTGCACAAGCGCCGGTTCGCCATCTTGTGTCTGGCCAGCCTGGGGATTGTTTACGGCGACATCGGCACCAGTCCGCTCTATGCCCTGCGCGAGTGCTTTTACGGAGAGCATGCGGTGCCACCCAATCAAGCCAATGTGCTCGGGGTCCTCTCCCTCATCCTTTGGTCTCTCGTCCTGATTATTTCGGTCAAATATCTCATCCTTATTCTGCGGGCGGATAATCGGGGCGAGGGCGGCATCCTTGCCCTGGCGACATTGGTTGGTGAAGTCGTCCGGCGGGGAAAATTCCTTTTCCTGCTCGGCTTGTTCGGCGCGGCTTTGCTTTACGCAGACGGGATGATCACCCCGGCGATCTCGGTCCTGAGTGCGGTTGAGGGATTGCATGTCGCCACACCCCTGTTCGATCCCTATGTCGTCCCGATCGCTGTCGCGATTCTGATCGGATTGTTCCTCTTTCAATCACGTGGCACGACAGGAGTGGGAAAGGTATTTGGCCCCGTCACAATATTGTGGTTTCTCGCGATCAGCGCTCTCGGGATTCACCAGATTCTTCGTGCGCCTGGCGTGCTCGCCGCGATCAATCCCTGGCATGGTGTCGATTTCTTCTTGAACAACGGCGGTCGAGGGTTCGTGGTGCTCGGGGCAGTCTTTCTCGTCGTCACCGGGGGCGAAGCTCTTTATGCGGATATTGGCCATTTTGGCACCGCGCCGATTCGTCTTACCTGGTTCGCGATCGTCCTGCCGGCGCTGGTCCTGAACTACTTCGGCCAGGGGGCGCTTCTGCTGATGCAACCAGAGTCGGCGGTGAATCCATTTTTCCGGATGGCGCCTTCCTGGGCGCTCTATCCGATGGTGGTTCTGGCCACCGCGGCAGCAATCATTGCCTCACAGGCCATCATCAGCGGCGCTTTTTCGCTGACCATGCAAGCGATCCAGCTTGGCTACAGTCCGCGCTTGAAAGTGAATTATACCTCAGCGCGCATCATCGGTCAGATCTACGTGCCAGTGGTGAATTGGGTTTTGATGCTTTCCTGCATCGGGCTCGTCCTCGGCTTTCGGACCTCGAGCCACCTCGCGGCCGCCTACGGCGTAGCGATCACTACGACGATGTTGATCACGACAATTCTATTCTATGTCGTGGCTCGCCGCCGGTGGCACTGGTCAACGCTGGCGGCTCTTCCAGTAGCCGCGTTTTTCATCACGATCGACCTCGCGTTTTTCGGCGCGAATATGCTCAAGGTCGCGCATGGCGGTTGGTTCCCGCTGCTCGTCTCAGCCTGCATTCTGTTTCTCATGCTGACCTGGAGAAAGGGACGCCGTGTTCTTCGCGGTCATCTGAGCGACATCTGCCTGCCGCTCGACGCCCTGCTCCCCGACCTCAAGAATCAACGCATCCGCCGCGTGCCGGGGACAGCCATCTATATGTCGGGTAATCGGTCCGGAACACCGCTCGCTTTGCTCCACAATCTTAAGCACAACAAAGTGGTGCACGAGCAAGTGCGTGTTGCTCACCGTGCTGCACGGAAGAGGTTCCGTATCTTGCCAACGTCAAGGATCGGGTTGCGCTCGAGAAGTTGGAGGAAGGATTCTGGCGCGCGCAAATCCATTTCGGTTTTATGGAGAAGCCCGATGTGCCGGCGGCGCTTGAAGAGGGTGAAGCAAGCGGGACTTCGGCTTGATGCCATGCGGACAACCTACTTCATCGGCCGCGAGACGATCCTGGCGACGCGCAAGCTCGGTCTCTCCCCTTGGCGCGGCTCTCTTTTCGCCTGGATGACTCGCAACGCCGGAGACGTCACTTCCTATTTTTGTCTGCCACCGAATGGCGTCGTCGAACTGGGCGCGCGCGTGGAAGTTTAGTACCAGAGAGAGCTGGGAACAGGCTGGATCACGCGGCGGTCAGATGAGCCAGGACTTCGATCTCGGCCGTCTGCGGAAACATGTCGAACGGCGTCACGCTCTCGAGCGTGAAGGTCGGGCCAAGATCGGCCAGGTCGCGGGCCAGAGTCGGTGGATTGCAAGAGACGTAAAGCAGCGTCCTGGGTGGATTGCGCCGGAGGACTTCACGCACATCTCCCGCCAGGCCGGTCGCGGGCGGATCGACGACCACCGTGGTGGTCTTTGGATCGGCCTGCCGGAGGTGTTCTCCCAGGTGAAGTGCAAGATCGCCTGCGATGTAAGCTTCCGCCTCGGTCGCATTCGCCTCGGCGGCGGCGATGGCGTGGATGTCCCAATCAAGGCCGACAACCCGGGGAAATTTTGCGAGCAGACGTTTGGCGAAAAAGCCCGCACCGCAATAGGCGTCGATCAGAAGGGATTCGTTAGGCGAAATGAGCGCGGCCATCGTGTCGGCCAGGTGAGTCGCGACGGCGTCGTTCGTCTGGGAAAAGACACGCGGGCCACTCTCGGGCGCGCAAGGTGTAATGACCATCGCGCGGGTGCCGGGCGCGCAACGCAGTCAGCTCGTCGTTCACTTCCGGCAGGGAGATCGGGCAACGCTCGATGTCGATCAATCGATGGGCATCGTGGCGAAAGAATCCGACGATTCCGTTTTCGACATGGACCGTGATGCGGTTGCGATATTCGTAATCCTGCGGCGAAGGAACGATCGGGCGCAGCGGCGGTTCACGGAATTTACCGATGCGCTGCAGGGCCTGCCGGACCTGGCGTGATTTCCAGTGGAGCTGATGCTCGTAACTCATGTGCTGGTAACTACAGCCGCCGCACCTCCCGAAATAGGGGCATTGCGGGCTGACCCGTTGGGCCGACGCTTCTGTCACCCTAACGAGCTCAGCCTCGGCAAAGGATTTTTTCTCCCTAACGACGCGCGCCGTGACCCGCTCACCCTCGATGGTGAACGGGACGAAGACTGCTTTGCCCTCGGCGCGTCCAACGCCTTTGCCGCCAAAGGCGATGTCATCGATGACCAGCTCCAGGTCGTGGGACATGCGACCAAGGTTCGCAGACGGAGCCGTTTCTTCCACAGATTAGCGGAAGTCATTTTCACAGATTTCTTGGAGCAAGGTCTCGCAGGCGCTTCCTGAATCTGTGCAAATCCGTTCGAGGATTCTATAAGAGCGTCTGGACTGTTTTCAGATCAGGATCTTTCTTCGCGATCTCGCGAAAGTTGGCATCCATCTGAAAGCTGGTTTTGAGGTGCCGCTGTGCGTCACGCGGGCGGCCGAGGAGCGCCTCGTAACAACCGAGATTGTAATAAAAGATCGGCTCCCGACGCAGGGCTGGCGGACCTTTCAAGAGGACGCGGCGCGCTTCCTGCGTGCGGCCGAGCTGGTTCAAACAATATCCGGCGTGCAGAAAACCGGCTCCGCAATCGGGTGCGATGCGGCACAATTTTCGGCTCAGGGTGAGAGCGCGCTGCCACGACTTGCGCAGCATCAAGTGATGGAGCCGCAGTTGCAGCACTTCGGGTCTGTTCTGCAGGGTTTTGGGGATGGAATTGAGTTCGGCCATGGATTCGCGATCCATCCCGAGTTCGGCGTAGCCGCAGGCGCTGCGCAATTGCCATTCGAGCCTCATTGGCTCTTGAAAAGCAATTGCCGCGCCCGCGCTGCGTACGCCACTGAGCGGTTGCGCGTCGTACGAGCAGCGTCTTCCAGCTCGTTCAACCGGCGATCGAACAGCCGGAGCGTGCTTTCCACCGGCGCCGGCGTTCGCATATCGACACCCGCCGCCTGCAGCGTCTCGAGCGGAAACTTCGAGCCGCCCGATTTCAGAAAGCCGAGATACGCTTCGACCGCCCCCGGCACGCCTGACAGCACTCGTTCCGCCAGCGCGATCGCCGCCGAAACACCGGTCGCATATTTGTAAACGTAAAACGCATTGTAGAAATGCGGGATGCGCAGGCATTCGAGATCGAGCTCGGGATCGAGCACGACGCCGGGCCCAAAGTAGGCCTCGAGCAACTTGCGATACTCGCTCTTGAAAACATCGAGCGTCAGCGCGGCGCCGCTTTCCTCGAGCGCATGAATGACTTTCTCAAACTCCGCAAACATCGTTTGCCGGAAGAGCGTGCCGCGAATGTCGTCGATCTGACGATTGATGATGTAGGCGCGCATCTTCGGATCGTCCGTCTGCTCGAGCAGATAATGCGTCAGCAGCTCTTCGTTAAAAGTCGACGCCACTTCCGCGAGGAAGATCGGGTAATCCGCGTCCTGATAGAGCTGGGTGCGCTGCGCGAACCAGGTGTGCATCGAATGACCGGCCTCATGCGCCAGAGTGTAGACATCCGAGAAGACATCGCGCTTGTAATTCATCAGGATGTAAGGCGGCGCGCCGTAGCTGCCGCTCGAGAAGGCGCCGCTCCGTTTTCCCTTCGATTCGTAACGATCGCACCAGCGTCCGCGCAACCCTTCGCCTAACGAATCGACATATTCGCTGCCTAACGGCGCGAGCGACGCCAACACTTTCTCGATCGCTTCGTCAAAGGACACGTCCGTCTCGATCTCGGCCACGAGCGGCACATAGGTGTCGTAGGCGTGCAGTTCCTCGAGCCCGAGCACGCGCCGGCGCAGATCGTAGTAACGAAGGAGCGGCGCGAGATTGGCCCGGACCGCCGCGATCAGACCGTCGTAAACCGCGACCGGGATGTCGTCCTTGAAGAGCGAGGCCTCCAGCGCGGAAGGATAATTGCGCGCCCGCGCGCGGAAGACATCCGCCTTCACCGAATAGGAAAGGGTGGCAGCGAGCGTGAACTGGTGATCCTGAAACTCGTCGTAAAACTGGTGAAAAGCGCGATTTCCGCAATCCGTGATCGCGCTTTACCAGGAAGGAGCCGTAGGAGCTCTGGGTGAGCGGTCGCTCTTCGCCCTTCTCGTCGAGCAGGACGCCAAACTTCATATCGACGTCCGTCAGTTGCGAAAACGTGTCGTCGTAGCCGTCGAGCGCCGAGCTCCCGAGCGCGAGCAGGCGCTCTTCCTTTTCCGAGAGCACGTGCGGCTTCAGCCGGCGGATCTTTTGCAGGCGCGTCCGCCATTCCTTCAACGCCGGATCGTCGAGAAAATGCGCGAACGATTCGTCATCGATCGCCTGGATTTCCGGCACGATGAAGGACGCGGTCTCGCCGATTTTCGTGAGCAAATTCTGCAACTGCCCCATCCGCGCGAGATAATCGGGATTCGCGCTGTCCTCGGCCAACTGGAGCGAGGCGTAGTGAGAAACGCGCTCAATTTTCAGATCGAGCGCCTTGTCGAACTCGAGCAACTCGGCGAGCGTTCGGGCCGATTCGCCGACCCGCCCTTTCCAGTTCGTTAGGCGAGGATAAGTCGACTGAATCCAGGCGAAGTCCTCGCTCCATTTATCGGCGCTGCTGAAGAGATGCGACAAGTCCCACTTGTCGGTCTCGGGAATCTCGTCGCGAGTCGGAGTCTTCGTTTCGTCCATCCTGCTTTTCTCGCAGCAGATAGCCATTCTGTCATCCCGATGCCGCCACCACTCTCTCGGTCTGTGAAAGTTGCTGCTTGGTGAACGGGCGTGGCGAAAGTTAATTTGCCGTTCATGAAAATTCGACTTCTGAAACTTGGATGTTTTCTCGTCGCGCTCGGCGGGACGACGTGGCGGCCGGCGGTTGCGGAAACGCAACCCACTCCTGCGCCCATCACAATTATCAAGGCGGGTCGCCTGATTGATGGACGTGGTCGCGCGCCGCTCGTTCCGGCGATGGTGCGGGTGGAAGGCGAAAAGATTGCTGAGGTTGGCGCGAGTCTCAGCGTGCCGCCGGGCGCGACCGTGCTCGATTTGGGGGACGCGACCTTGCTGCCCGGCTTGATCGATCTGCACACGCATCTGACCATCAGGATGGGCGTGCACTGGGAGGATGCACTGGCCAAAACGACGCCCGGTCACGATGCACTTTGGGGCGCGCGCAATGCGCTCGTGACTTTGCGTGCCGGGTTCACTACCTGTCGCGAGATGGGGCCAACCTGGCCTTACGTCGATGTCGATCTGCGCAATGCCATCAATGAAGGCGCCGTGCCGGGGCCTCGTCTTCTCGTCTCCGGGAATTACGTTTCCTCCACCGGCGGCGCGGGCGATGCCAAACAATTTTCCATCTATCTCGACGCACCGTTGGTCAGAAACCTCGCGGACGGGCCGGACGAGATCACGAAAGCGGTTCGGACAAATTTCAAAAACGGCGCCGACTTCATCAAGATCATGGCGACCGGCGCGGTTCTCTCGAAAGGCATCGAGCCCGGGCGGCAGCAATATTCCGACGCCGAGATCAAGGCCGCAGTGGAGGAAGCGACCCGCTGGGGCGGACAAGTCGCGGCCCATGCGCACGGCGCGGCCGGGATCAAGGCCGCGATTCGCGCCGGGGTGCGCACCGTCGATCACGGGTCGGATCTCGATGAGGAAGCGATCGCGCTGATCAAAGCGTCAAATCGCAAAACGTATTACGTGCCGACGCTTGGGGTGGGCGATGCGATCGAGCAAAACGGGGTGAAGAACAACATCCCGGAAGCGGAGCGCGAGCGGAGTCGCAAGATGCGCGGCATCATGTATGCCGGGTTCAAGCGCGCGCTTGCGGCGAAACTTCCGGCCGGATTCGGAACGGACGCCGGCGTGATCGAACACGGAGAAAATTGGAAGGAATTCGCAGTGCGTCACGGTCTGGGCGAATCAAACGCGGCCGCAATTGTCGCGGCGACCAGCCTGAATGCCGAGATCATCGGCTGGCAGGATCGCGTGGGCACTGTCGAGGCGGGAAAATTCGCCGATCTCATCGCGGTCCCGGGCGATCCTTTGCAGGACATTGCCCTGCTCGGACGGGTCGGTTTCGTGATGAAGGGCGGGACGGTTTACCGCGACGAGCTTGCGCGGCCGTGAGCCGGGGAGAAATTCGCCCTAACGAGCATCTTGGCCGCGATTTCCTTGGCCAACTTGACGGCCAGGTTTTCGGTCAGGTGGCCCACGTCTTGGCGCGGGTTGAACTCCACGATATCCCGCGCCGATCGCGCCTAACGAAAACCTGCTTCGCCTTCCTTGTGCAGCCTGGGACCTTTCGCGGTCAATTTTTCGCGTGCCTGGTCGATCGGAATGTTGGGACAACTGTCTATCCAGGGCTGGCCCTCCGGTGCGGCCCAATGAACGGCGTTGCGCAGGACCTGCCTAACGACCGGGTGAAAGTAGATCGGATACATCTCGTGGCCAGGACGGAAGTAGAAGATCTTGCCGTTGCCGCGTTTCCAGGTAGAGCCGCTTCGGAACACTTCACCGCCTTCAAACCAGGAGAGGAAAACGATTTCCTCCGGCGTCGGGACCGCAAACGGCTCGCCGTACATTTCGCTGTTTTCAATCTCGAAGCAGCGATCGATTCCCTGCGCGATCGGATGTCCGGGGTTGCAAACCCAGAGCCGTTCCCGCTCTCCCGCCTCGCGCCAGGTGAGCGAACAGCTCGTGCCCATCAGTCGCTTGAAGATTTTCGAGTAATGCGCTGAGTGCAGCGCGATAAATCCCATCCCTTCCCAGATACGGCTGAGCACGCGTTCCACGATGGCGTCCTCGACCTCACCGTGCGCCGCGTGCCCCCACCAAAGGAGGACGTCGGTCTCGGCGAGCACTCTTTTCGTCAGGCCGTGCTCCGCTTCCTGCAGCGTGGCGGTGCGAACCAAAATCGCCGCGTCTTCGCGCAAGCCATCGGCGATGCAGTTGTGCATGCCGTCGGGATAAATTTTCGCCACGATCGCGTTCTTGCACTCATGCAAATTCTCGTTCCAGACGGTGACGCGGATCTGATCGGACATGAAGAAAGATGAATTTGAAAACCAGAAAGCCAGAAAAAAATTCAAGTCCGGCCGTTTTTGTTTTCTGGTTTCCTGGCTTCCAAATTTTTCCTGATGCTTTGGAAGGCCGCATGTCTGACAATCAGTTCAGCGCTTTACTGAGGAGATCGCGCCCCGGTGGAATCCGATGCCAGGGCGATGCACCCGATGGATGTGGCAGCGGAATGAGATCGAACTCTTCTCCAGCCCGCTCGACGCGAAAATGGCGACCAATAATCTGATCAAGTTTTCCGACCGGGATGAATTGCGCGATCGCCAGTTTCCCGACCGGAACGACGAGCCGCGGTTGCAGGATTTCGAGTTCGCGATTCAACCACGACGAGCAGTTCTCTATCTCCTGCGGATTGGGAACCCGGTCGCTCCCGCCCGGCGCCTTGCCCGGGAAACAACGACAGACCGCCGCGAAATAGATTTTCTTACGCACCGCTTCTTCCGTTAGACCGGCGGCTTCCTCAAACCAGCGGAAGAGCGTTTTGCCCGCAGTCCAGGCAAAAGGTTTGCCGGCGACCGGCTCCCTCACTCCGGGCGCCTGGCCGACCAGCAGCACGCGGCTCAGCACCGCGCCCCCGGAAACGGGCGGTGGATGCATCAGCGGACAACGCCGGCAGTTGCGCAGTCGCGCGACATGCCGCTCGAGCCGCGCTTGTTTTTCCGTCCTGACGGCCATCTCGCCTAACGACGGAAAAGCGACAGAATCAGGCTCACCACGATGCTAATGATAATGCAGGTGACAATCGGAAAATAGAACGCGGAATGTTCGCGCTCGATCCGAATATCGCCCGGCAACCGGCCGAGCGAGCCCGCGCCGAACCCGCTCCAAAGCGCGAGTCCGAGGAGCAAAATCAGGCCGCCAAAGATTGCCAGCAATTTCCCGATTTCTTGCATGTCGCCAGCTAACATCGTGTCCGAAGAAGTCAGCGGCAACCGAACCTTGCTCGCAACGGCAGTCGCACCCATTCTCGTGCGATGAGGCTTGGTCAACTCAGCGAGGCTGCGCTCTACACAAGTGATCTCGACGGGGCGAAACGGTTTTATCACGATGTGCTCGGTCTCGAGATCATCTCCCGGATGGAGAGTCGCGGAATTTCCTTTCGCTGTGGCCAGACAGTTCTGCTCATTTTTGATCCGGAGCGGACGCGCCTGCCGGATGCCGGGGTGCCGACGCATGGCGCGAGCGGAGAAGGGCACATCGCATTCGTGGTCGAGGAATCAGAGCTGAATCTTTGGCGCGAACGGCTAACAGACTTCGGCATTGCGATTGAGGCCGAAGTTGCCTGGCCGAGCGGCGGACGCTCACTCTACTTCCGCGATCCGGCGGGGAATGTCGTCGAGTTTGCCCCGCCTACCTTGTGGCGCGCGAAAGACGGCTGATCAATCCTTAAATTCTGTCACGACGAGCGTCGCGTTGTGGCCGCCGAAACCGAAGGAATTGTTGACCGCAACGCGCACCTTCTTTTCGCGGGCGACGTTCGGCGTGTAATCGAGATCGCACTCCGGATCGGGATTCTCGAGGTTGATCGTGGGCGGGATCTTGCCGTCGCGAATCGCCATGGCGCAGACCGCCATCTCGACCGCGCCCGCCCCGCCTAACAAATGGCCGGTCATCGATTTGGTTGAGCTGATCGCGAGACCGTTTTTCGCATGTTCGCCGAAGACGGTTTTGATCGCGCGCGTTTCGCAGATGTCGCCCAGGCCGGTGGAAGTGGCGTGCGCGTTGACGTAGTCAACATCGCTCGGTGCAAGTCCGGCGTGGTCGAGCGCCATTTTCATCGCTCGCGCCGCGCCTTCGCCGTCGGGCGGCGGCGCGGTCATGTGATAGGCGTCGCCGGAAAGTCCGTAGCCGGAAAGTTCGCACCAGATTTTCGCGCCGCGTGCTTTGGCGTGCTCGAGTTCCTCGACCACCATCACGCCGGCGCCTTCACCCATGACGAATCCGTCGCGGTCACGATCGAAGGGCCGCGAAGCGCGCTGCGGGTCGTCATTGCGCGTGCTCAGCGCTTTCATCGCGGAAAACCCGGCGAGGCCGATCGGAATGACGGAGGCTTCCGCGCCGCCGGCGAGGAAAATGTCGGCGTCGCCAAACTTAATGATACGCCACGCTTCGCCGATCGCGTTGTTGGACGTGGCGCAGGCGGTGACGATGCACATGTTTGGCCCGCGCAATCCAAATTCCATCGAGATCAGACCGCTCGCCATGTTGCTGATGAGCATCGGAATAGTAAAGGCGGAGACGCGGCCCGGGCCTTTGTCGACCAGCGCGCTGTGCTGGTCTTCGAGCGTTTTCAATCCGCCGATGCCGCTGCTCACGAGCACGCCGAAGCGGTCGCGATTCACTTTGTCGAGGTCGATACCGGAATCGCGCATTGCGCTTTTCGTCGCGCCCATCGCAAGGTGCGAGAAACGATCGGTCCGCTTGTGTTCCTTGGGATTGTTGAAGGCCGTTTTCGGATCGAAGTCGCGCACCTCTCCGGCGATCCGGCAATCGTAGCCGGTAGTATCGAAGCGCGAGATTTCGACGATGCCGCTACGGCCTTCCAGCAGGTTCTTCCAAAAAACCTCGAGGTCGTTGCCTAATGGCGTAACGACACCCATTCCGGTGATAACGACTCTGCGGTTCATTTAGAAAGTGATGGGCGACGGGTGACGAGTGACATGATACCGGCGACTACCAGTCACTCATCACTCGTCACTTGTCACTTCCCCATCATCGCGTCCCCATCCCGACGCTTTGGACGGTCTGGAACAGCTTGCCTTCGGTCTTGATCGACGGCGCGATGATGATTTCGGTTTGCTGAAACTCCGGGAGAGAGCTGGCGCCGACGTTGCCCATGCAAGTGGTGATGGCGCCGACCAGATTCTGGCTGCCGTCATCCACTTCCGCCGGTCCGAATAGGATCTGCTTGAGTGAACCGGTCGCGCCGACTTTGATCCGCGTGCCGCGCGGCAGATTGGCGTGCGGCGTGGCCATGCCCCAATGATAGCCGCTGCCCGGCGCCTCGTGCGCCTTGGCGAACGCGCTGCCGACCATGACGGCGTCCGCGCCGCAGGCGAGCGCTTTGCAGACGTCGCCGCCCTTGCTCATTCCGCCGTCGGTGATGATGGAAACGTAGCGCGCAGTTTTCTTGAAATAAGCGTCGCGCGCCGCGGCGCAATCGACCGTCGCCGTGACCTGCGGGACGCCGAGCCCAAGGACGCCGCGCGAGGTGCAGGCAGCACCCGGTCCGACGCCGATCAGGACCGCGGCCGGTCCGCATTCCATGATCTCGAGGGTGGCGTCGTAACCGACGGTGTTCCCGACGATGACCGGGATGCGCATGTCGCGACAAAATTTCGCAAGCTCGAGCGACTTGTACTCCGAAGAGATGTGCCGGACCGTCGAGACGGTGCTCTGCACGACAAAAATGTCCGCACCCGCTTCCTGTGCGATGCGGCCGAAACTCTCTGCGCGTTGCGGAATCGAGCTAACCGCCGCCGGCACGCCTGCATCTTTGATCTCGCGAATCCGCGCCGCGATCAGGTCTTCCTGGACCGGTTCCTGATAAATCTTTTGCAGAAGTGCGGTCACATCCGACTTGTCGGCCTCGACGATTTTTTGCAGAACTTCCCGCGGGTTCTTGTAGCGGGTTTGAACGCCTTCGAGATTGAGCACGGCAAGCCCGCCGAGCTTTCCCATCGCGATCGCAAATCGCACATCGACCACGCCATCCATCGCGCTGGCCAGGATCGGGATTTTGAATTCGAGCGGCGCGGCATCCCGGCGCGCCAGGCGCCAGGTGATGTCCACTTCGTTGGGGTTAATCGTGATGCGACCCGGAACGAGAGCGATCTCGTCGAAACCATAGGTCACGCGTGCTTTGCGATTCCGGCCAATCCACATTCCCATGATTAAATTCGATCCAGTTTAAAACGTTCGTTCAGGCTGCCGCAGCGCGGACAACGCGGCAGAAGCGTCGGCGTTCGATCTTCGAACTCGAAAGCGCAAATCACACACCGCAGCCGGTGGCGCAGCGCCCGCTGCTCACGGCGTCGACGATTCCACTCGCCAAATATCCAGAGGAGAAAAACCGCCGCAAGAAAAAGCAGCAGATAAATCGTGACCAGCGCCGCCAGGCTGACGCGAATCACGGCACGCGCTCCGCCGCGTTCGGCGGCATCTTGAGATCCGTTCCAAATTCGAACGTGGCTGTCGCCCAGGTTAGCGCGTCTCCCGAATGAGGATGCTCCCCCCTTGCGAAGCGGCAGAGGACAAGGTAATGGCGAGCCTGCTCGTCCAACGCGGCGTCGCCGGAGGATTGCTCTAAAAAGCTGTAGCGCACGATGCCTAGCGAATCGACGGCGACGCGAAAGCGCGCGCTTTCCGGGGCGTCGCGCCGCAAGGAGGCTTGGAATATCGACTCCGGACGGGTGACGGGTAGTTCGCCTAGCTCGTCCGAAAAAATCAGCACAGTCGATGCCAGTACCGGTGGAGCGGAATTCGCCGCGGGCGCGACCGAGACCGGCGCCGGCGGCATGGCGGAAGGTGCGGCGTGCGAAATCCCCCGGGCCGGCAATTCTTTGAGCTTCGGCTGGAGCGGCAAGATACGACGGAACGTGAGCAAGTTTCGGTAATTGAAAGGCGCGTGCATCCGCGGGCCGCTCCGTTCGCGTGGCGAGCGCGGGATCTTCGGCATCGAGCCAATTTAAAAAGGCCCGCGCGTCGTCGGAGGTCGGCGCAATCAGGCTCACCTGCGCGGGTGGTGGCAGAAGCGAAATAGCCGGCGGATAAACCACCTGGAAGAGATAAAAACAGAGGGCATGCAGCGCGACCGAGGCGAGCAGAAAACCGGCGATCGCAACTTTCCGCTGGCGCGGACGTTCCCAGCGAAAGAGCAATCCGCCGGGCGCTGGCAGGTAACTCTCCGCGTTCAATGTTGTGGAGTAGTGGCCAGCGCAACCGAGGAAATCCCGCGCTCAAGGGCCGCATTCGTGACCGCCATCACGAGATCATAGGAAACGAGGCGGTCAGCCTTGATCACGATCGAGCGGCCTTCGCGTTTCGTCACGTCGAGCGCCGGCCCGAGCTGCGCGAGTGTGACTTTTTGATCGCGCAAATAAATCGCCGGATTCGGACCTCCAGTGATGCTGATGATTTGCTGGTTCGGCTGCGGGCCGAGGGTAAAGCGTGAGAATGGAACTGTGACCGCGATGCCCGGCTGCAGGACGAAACTTGAGCTCAGGACGAAGAAAAAAATGAGGAGAAATACAACATCGAGCAACGGAAAGACGTAAAGCCAGCCGAAGCTGATAGTGCTGGTTCGCGATAGCTTCATTTCTCGTTAGGCCCGAGCAGCAGGCACATTCCCTGGTGCTCCGAATCGGCAAAACCGAGACCGATGTCCGCAAGAGACTGGACGCGCAGAAGCGCGGCCCTTCGGAGGGACTGCTCGGCCGTAATAGTCCCAATGATACACTGCCCCTAACGCTCGACGCGCCGCTCCGCGTTCTTTTCCTGCGCCTGTTGAAAGCTGATGATCGCGGCGGAGGGCGCGTGATCGGTTAACATATGCACAACTTCGATTCCAGCGCGTTCCATGTCGTGCAGCAGGGTGTTAATTCGTGAGGAGAGATAGCTGTAGCCAACAAAGGTCGGGGTCGCGACCACCAGACCCGCCGCGGTCGTGAGAAGGCTCTTGTAAATTCCCGTCGAGAGTTCCGTCACCGTCGCGTATCCCCCATTGGACGAGACAATCCCGAACGCCTCGATCATCCCCGCGACCGTGCCTAACAAACCAATGAGCGGCGTAAGATAAGCCAGGGTCGCGAGCACGCCGAGAAAACGTTCCAGCTTCGGCACTTCCAGTTGACCGGCTTCCTGCACGATCTCGCGCAGTTCCGCGCGCGGGGCCTCATGTCGGATGATTGCAGCGTGGATCACCCGCGCCACCGGGCCAGGCGTGCCGGCGCACTCATGCAGCGCTTCGGCAAAATTGCGCCGCTGGAGCAAGTTGGAAAGTCCCTGCAGAAACTCGCCCACATGAATCGTGGCGCGATGAAAGTAAAAAAGCCGTTCCGCGAAAACGGCGATCGCGATGATGCTGCAGACCAGGATGGGCCACATGAGCAGACCACCCTTCTGGATGTAATCGATCATGCGGAGACCTGATAACTCTCTTTGGCCCGGCTGGCAAGTAGGGAAAGCAGCCGGCCTAACGAGTGAACAAACGCGCGCGGGTAAGTGAGAGGCGCCGCTGCTCTTATCCCTGGGCGCGGAAGACGATGAAGGACTCGCCCCTGCCAATCCCACATTTTCCTTCTGCGTACGCGACAATTGATACCCGCACCGTCCTGCACCGCACAACGCGGGATCGGGATAACAAATGGCACCGGGACGCCACACTCTAGTCTGGCCCGCCAAGACGGATGGGTTTGCCCTGGCGGGCCAATAAATTTTTCCACTGGCCGGGATTTCATCGTCTCGGTCACGCCGGCGGTGCCATCGCCCGACTGAACAACGGCCAGCGCCCGTCCAGAAAGTCAGCACAGCGCCAAAAAGCGAAGAACTCTCAAAACGAGCGCGGGGACGGGAATTTACGAGGCCAAAGAAAAGCCCGCAAACCGGCATTTATTTTATTGACCCGTGAAATTCATAGTGGTTTAAAGTGGGTGGAAGTGGATTAATTTGGATTAATTCCCCTGCGCATGGATTCGACCTCTTCAAACTCAGTTTTTTACGCGGGAGAATTTCGCCATCAACTCGATGACAAACATCGCGTTACGATCCCCTCGCGCTGGCGGCGCAACGGCACGAGCGAGGAGTTCATCATGGTTCCCGAGCCGAACGCCCAATTTTTGCTTGTCATGTCGCCTAACGAGTTCGAGCGCATCAGCGCGGCCGCCGAAACTGCTCCGGGCGTTTCACCGCGCGACCTCCGCATTTATTTGCGGCAGCTACATTCGCGGGCGCAACACGGCGCGTCCGACAAGCAAGGCCGCCTTCTCCTGCCGGACGATCTTTGTAAGCAACTGGATCTAAAGGGCGAGGTGGCACTGGTCGGCGGCCGCGGCCGCTTTGAAATCTGGAACCTGCAGCGGCGCAAACTGGCGCACGCCGAGGAACATCCCACTTACCAACATGTAGCCAACATGGTCGGACTCTAAGAGCAGAAACGGTCAATGAACGCATTGTTATTCGAACGGCCCATCCGCTTCGCGACAGGTCCGTTGCTCATCAATGAGGAGGCGCAGGATATGGAAGACTTCACCTATCACCGCCCGGTGCTCGCGACAGAAACGATCGAACTGCTCGCGCCGCGCCCGGGTTCGCTCATTCTCGATGGTACCTGCGGCGGTGGCGGCCATACCGAAGCGATTCTGCTGACCGGGGCCGATGTCCTCGCGCTCGACCAAGACCCGGACGCGCTCGCGTTCGTGGCCGCTCGCCTGACGAACTTTGGCGACCGCGTTACCTTGCGGCGGGCCAACTTTCGCGAGGCCGGTCGCGTCCTCGACGAGCTTGGGATCGCGCAAATCGGCGGCGCGTTGCTCGATCTCGGCGTCTCCTCGCGGCAGTTGGAAAACGCCGACCGCGGTTTCAGCCTCGTGCGCAACGGGCCGCTCGACATGCGGATGGACCCACGCCGGGAACTCACGGCCGCCGAAGTTGTCAACAGCTATGCTGAAGAAGAGCTGACGAACATTTTTCGCGAGTTCGGCGAAGAGCCGGCCGCGCGCCGCATTGCCAGCCAGATCGTCAAGCTGCGCAAAGAAACGCCCTTTCGCGAAACGCTGAGCCTGGCCAAGGCGATCGAAAAAATCGTCGGCCGGCACGGTCGCCGCCACCCGGCCACCCAGGTCTTCCAGGCCTTGCGGATGGAGGTGAACGACGAATTGCGCGCGCTCGAAGAGGGATTGCTGGCCCTGACGAATCGTCTCGAATCCAACAGCCGGATCGCGGTCATTACCTTTCATTCCCTCGAGGATCGGATCGTGAAAAACTTCTTCCGCGACCGCAGCCGCGAGTGGCTCGACCGGCCCGAATGGCCCGAGCCGCGGCCCAATCCCGATTTTTCATTGCGCCTCATCACGCCGAAGCCGGTCGAGCCAGACGCGGTCGAGCAGCGGGCCAACCCGCGCTCCCGCAGCGCCAAGCTGCGGGTGGCAGAAAGGATCGGATGAACCGGCACCGGCGTAAGAATTTCAATCCGATCGATGCGCCTTCGCTCGCGCGCTGGATCGTCATCATCGCTTTCCTGGCCACGACTGGCCTCAGCTACGTCTACCTCAGCGTCCAGCTTCATCACCAGGGAGTACAGCGCCGCTTGCTCGAGCAGGAACTGATCGCCACCCGGATGCAAAACGAAGACGCCAAAGTGCAGTTCGCGGCGCTCACTTCCCGCACCGCACTCCAGCGGCGCCTGAAGGAAGGCTACCTCAAGATGATTCCGATCACGGAGCAGAACATCGTTAGGTTGAATTCTTCGGCCCGCCCCGCGGGCGAGGATGATCTCCAGCCAGTAGCCAACCAGCAAGGCAGACAATGAAGTGGAATGGCCGAACCCGCTGCGCCCTTGTTTGTGTCTTCTTCGCGCTTCTCTTCAGCGTCTTCTCCTATCGGCTGATCCATCTCCAGATGGTGATGCACAACTACTACAGCCAGCTGGCCGCGGAGAAAAATATCGGACGCAACGTCATTCCAGCGGAGCGGGGCGCGATTTACGACGCCCGCCACGAGGTTCTCGCGCAAAACGTCCCGGTCGCGACGGTCGTGGCCGACGGGACACTGATCAACAACAACGCCGCCCTCATCCCGCTTCTCGCCACCAGCCTGCACGTTCCGCCTAACGAGATTGCGGAAAAAATCGCCAGCCGCCGGCCCTACATCGTCCTGAAGCGCGAATTCCCGGACGCGGACGCCCGGGCTCTCGAGAAAACCCTGCAGGACAAGAACCTGCGAGGCATTCGGTGCGAACGCGGCACCGTTCGGGTTTATCCCAACGGGCCGATGCTCTGCCACGTCATCGGCTTCGCGGATTTTCAGCAGCGTGGGATCCAGGGTGTGGAAGCGTCGATGGATCAATATTTGCGGGGGGAGGACGGTTATCGCTACATCGAGCGCGACGCGCAGGGTCGCGAAATCGTCCTCTACCGCGGACTGGAACGTGCGCCGCGCAACGGGTGCCAGGTCTACCTGACGATCGACATGGGCCTGCAAACGATAGTCGAAAATGAGCTCGACGCCGCGATGCGCGATTACACCCCGGTCAAGGCGACGATCATCCTGATGCGACCGCAGACCGGCGAGATCCTGGCGATGGCCAATCGGCCTAACTTCGATCTCAACCTCCGAGTCCGAAGCGAAACCGGAGGAGATGAAAAACCGCGCCATCATCGACATGATGGAGCCCGGCTCGACCTTCAAAATCGTGACGGCAGCCGCCGCGCTGAACGAGCACAAGGTCACGCTCGACACGATGATCTTCTGCGAAAACGGCGTCTGGAATGTCGGCGGCCGGCCCTTACACGATCACGGCCATAAAGGCTATGGGGATTTGAGCGTGCAGGACATCCTCGTCCATTCGAGCAACATCGGCGCGGCCAAGATGGCGGTCATGCTGGGCGAACAAAAGTTTTACGAATACATCCGCCGTTTTGGTTTTGGCGACCGCACCGGCATCGAACTGCCGGGCGAAATTCGCGGAATGGTTCACGCACCGAGAAGCTGGAGCAAGATTTCCATCACCCGCATCCCGATGGGCCAGGAAGTCGGTGTCACCCCTCTCCAGATGGTGCTGGCGATGGCGACGGTGGCCAACGGCGGCAAACTGATTCAGCCCCGCATTGTCAAGACAGTCATCGACGACAAGGGCAAGGCGCTCGGCGTCCTGAAACCGACTGTCGTTAGGCAAGTGATTTCACCGCAGACCGCTTCGCAGATCGCCCTCGCTTTGCGCGGGGTCGTGAGCAAGCGCGGCACGGCGGCCGAGGCGGCGGTGCCGGGTTTCACCATGTCCGGCAAAACCGGCACCGCCCAAAAAGCTGCTCCCGGCGGCGGCTACGAAAAAAACAAATACGTCGTCTCCTTTAGCGGCTTTCTTCCCTCCGAAAATCCGGCCTTTGTCGGTCTTGTCGTGCTTGACGATGCCCATACCAAGGATCCGACACTCAAACTACGGCGGCACCGTCGCCGGACCCATTTTTTCCCGCGTCGCGGAACAGGCGGCGCGGTATCTCGATCTTGAGCCGCATGAGGAAATTGGAACGCCAGCCACGGCCGGACGAGTCGCCTTGACTAATGCCCATCGTTAAGTTCCCGCGTCTCGCGTGTCCACGCCTCATGCAGCTCAAAATTCTCGCAGACTCCATTCCGGTGCGGGAGGTCCTCGGACCACTCGACCGCGAAGTCGACGGCATCTTCTACGATTCGCGCCGGGTGCAGAAGAACGGACTCTACGTCGCGGTACGCGGCGCGCATTTTGATGGCCACAAATTCACCGAACAGGCGATCGAGAGAGGCGCGTCGGCGATCGTGGTGGAACGCCCGGTGTCCCATTCCCGTGCCACCTCGCTCGTGGTCGCGGACAGCCGCATCGCGCTGGCCGATCTGGCGTTTACCTTTTTCAAAAAACCGGCCCTGCGCTTGAAGATGGCCGGCGTCACCGGGACGAACGGCAAGACAACGACTACCTTCCTCATCAAACACATTTGCGAAGCTGCCGGGCTGCGCAGTGGGTTGATCGGCACCGTCCGCTACGAAATCGGCGAGCGCGTTCTGCCGGCCGCGCGCACGACGCCCGAGTCGCTCGACCTTCAGGAATTGCTCGCCCAGATGGCCAGCGTCGGCTGCAAAGCGGCGGTGATGGAAGTCTCCTCGCACGCCCTCGCGCAGGAACGCACCCGCGGTCTCGAATGGGACGTCGCGGTTTTCACCAATTTGACCCAGGACCATCTCGATTTTCATCAGACGATGGCGAACTACTTCGAGTCGAAAGCGCGTCTCTTCACTGGACTGAGGGACCAGCCTAACAAGAAGCAGGCAACCGCCGTGATCAACCTCGACGATCCCTATGGCGAGAGAATCGTCAGCCGCCTCGACCACGCTGTTCCGGTCGTTACCTACGGAATGAGCGCGCGGGCTGATTTTCGCGCCTCGAACTATCGCGTCGAGTTTAGCGGCACCTCCTTTCAGCTCGATGCCCGCGGGAAAATCTACCTCGTCCGCCTCCCGCTCATCGGCCGCTTCAATGTCTCGAACGCGATGGCCGCGCTGGCCGCCGCCACTTCGTTAGGCGTCAGTCTCCGAGACGCGGTGCTCAGCCTGGCGAAATCTCCGCAGGTTCCCGGGAGGCTCGAGGCCGTCCCGGCGAAACGCCAGTTCCAGATCTTCGTCGATTACGCGCACACCGACGACGCCCTTCTCAACGTCCTCAAGACGCTGCGCGAACTCGGACCGCGCCGCCTCATTCTCGTCTTCGGCGCGGGCGGCGATCGCGACAAAGAGAAACGGCCGTTGATGGGACGCGTCGCCGATCAAAACGCCGACTACAGCATCATCACCTCCGATAATCCGCGGAAGGAAGATCCCCTCGCCATTATCGCGGATGTAAGAGAAGGATTTCGCACCAAAAATTTCGAAACCGTCCCCGACCGCGCAGAAGCGATCGCCCGCGCAATCGCCCTTGCCCAGCCGCACGACATCATTCTCATCGCCGGGAAGGGCCACGAGACCTACCAGGAATTTGCCGATCACACGATACCGTTCGATGACCGCCAGATGGCGCGGCGGGCGATCGAAAACCGTCCGCTGGAGTTTTGAAAATGCCCACGATTCATCATGCGAGCGGTAGAAGAGCCCGTAGAACGCACTGACCATGGACCCGCTCTCGATTGAACAAATCACGCATTTCGCCGGTGCCGTCAGGCAAGACATCCCTGCCGAACGCATCGTCACCCACCTGAGTACCGACTCCAGGACCGTGCAGCCGGGCGACCTTTTCGTTGCGCTCCGCGGCGAAAATTTCGACGGCCACAAATTCGTTAATGATGCCTTCCTGCGCGGTGCCGTCGGCGCGATCGTGGAGCGAAAATGGAGCGGCAAAGCACGCCCGGATTTCGCCCTCCTTCGGGTCACGGATACGCTCGCTGCCTACCAGCAAATCGCGGCGCACTACCGACGTTCGTTAGGCATCAAAGTTGTCGCCATCACCGGCAGCAACGGCAAGACAAGCACGAAGGATTTCACCGCGTCGGTTCTGGCACACCGCTTTCACGTCGCAAAAACGGAGGGCAATCTCAACAATCACGTCGGACTGCCGCAGACGATACTCGAGGCGACGGCACGCGACCAGATCGGCGTCTGGGAGATCGGCATGAACCATCCCGGCGAGATCGCGCCGCTCGCGCGCCTGGCGCAACCGGATGTCGCTATCATCACCAACATCGGCATCGCCCATCTCGAATTCATGGGCACCCGTGAAGCGATTGCGCACGAAAAAGGCGACCTCGCCGCAGCGGTTCCGGCCGGCGGGACCGTCATCCTGAACGGCGGCGATGAATTTGCTGATGCCATCGCGCAGCGGACGGCCGCACGAGTCATTTTGGCCGGCGTCGATCGCGGTGAATTGCAGGCGCGCGAAATCGTCCAGACCGCGGAGGGCGCGGAATTCACCGTTCTGGAAGGCGCGCATCGTTGCCATGCCGTGCTCCCGGTGCCCGGGATGCACATGGTGCAAAATGCGCTTCTCGCTGTCGCGACCGGTCGTGTTTTTGGACTTTCTCTCGAGGAGTGTGCCGCCGGTCTCGCCGCGGCGCCGCTCACCAAGGCGCGTTTGCAAATCAAGAACATCGGCGGCGTCCAGTTCATCGACGACAGCTACAACGCCAATCCGGATTCGACCAAAGCCGCCCTGCATACGCTCGTCGAACTCGAAACAGACGGACAACGCATCGCTGTGCTCGGACAAATGGCCGAGCTCGGTGCGGAATCCGTTAAGGGCCATCGGGAAGTCGGCCAAGTCGCAGCGGCGTTAGGCGTCGATCGCTTGTTTACGCTCGGCCCGGGCTCGGCGGAAATTGCCGCGGCGGCGCGCGCGGCCGGCCTAACGAACAGCGCGATGGTCGCTTCAGCCGAAGAAGTGGCCGAGCTACTCTGCAACCTAACGCATCCTGGCGATCTCGTCCTCGTCAAAGGCAGCCGTTCCGCGCGGACCGAACGCGTTCTGGAGGAATTCGCCAAACGCCAGCTGGAGATTCACTGCGCGTCATGATGTTTTTCCTGCATCGCCTGACGGAGCAATTCAAAGGCTTTAATGTCTTCTACTACGTCACCTTTCGCGCGGTTCTTGCAGCAATCACCGCCTTCGCGATTTCGCTCCTTTTCGGCAACTTCATCATCCGGAAACTCATCTCGCTCAAGATCGGGCAACCGATTCGCACCGCGTCCGAAGTGCGGCACCTGGCCGAATTGCACGGCGGCAAGCAAGGCACGCCCACGATGGGCGGCGTGCTCGTCATCGGCTCGGTTGTGATCGCGTCGGTTGCCTGGGCGCGGCCGAATAACCCATTCGTCTGGCTTGTCCTCTTCTGCATGGTCTACCTCGGCACGCTTGGTTTCGTAGATGACTACCTGAAGGTCACGAAGAAAAAATCCGATGGAATCAGCGGACGGTTGAAGCTCGTCTTCCAACTCGCACTCGCCGGAATCGTGACCGGATTTTTCCTTTTCAATCCTTTGATCGAGGTCCAGGCGCGCTCGCTTTACCTTCCCTTTTTCAAGGCGCCTGTGATCGTCAACATGGGCATCTTTACCTTTTTCTTTTTCGCCCTCGTCATCGTCGGCGCGTCGAATGCCGTCAATCTCACGGACGGGCTCGACGGTCTCGCGATCGGTTGCACGATCACGGTTGCTTTCGCCTACGCGTTGCTCGCTTACGCCAGCGGGAATTTTCGCATCGCGCAATATTTACAGGTTCCGTTTTATCCTTTCTCCGGCGAGCTTGCGGTCGTCTGTGCCGCGCTCGTCGGCGCCGGCCTCGGCTTTCTCTGGTTCAATTGCCACCCGGCCAAAGTTTTCATGGGTGACACTGGGTCCCTCGCGATTGGCGGAATGATTGGCGTGGTCGCGATTTGCTGCAAACAGGAGCTGCTCCTCGCGGTCGTGGGCGGTGTCTTCGTGATCGAAGCCGTCTCAGTCATTCTGCAGGTTTTGAGTTTCAAACTGACCGGCAAACGGCTTTTTGCCATGTCACCGATTCATCATCACTTCGAGCTGAGCGGCTGGAAGGAAAATACCGTGATCGTTAGGTTTTGGATTCTCTCGATCATCTTCGCGCTCCTCGGCCTGGCCACTCTAAAGTTGCGATGAAACCCGACTACACGAACAAGAATGTCGCGGTGCTCGGCGCGGGCCGGAGCGGAAAAGCTGCCGCGCTCCTCCTCGCGGAGGAAGGCGCTAAGGTGACGATGCTCGACAGCGCACCGGAAGAAAAGCTGGCCGGCCTCGAGCCGTTGCGGGCCAAAGGCGTTTACCTGCTTTGCGGTCCCGCAGCGGAGGAAGATCCGGCCCTTTACGATCTCGGCGTGTTCAGCCCCGGGATCGATCCGGAGTTGCCGCTAGGCCGAAACTTTTCGCGCAAGAACATTCCCTCCATCGGCGAGCTGGAGCTTGGCTGGCAATTTTGTCGCGTCCCGGTCATCGGCATCACCGGGACAAACGGCAAGACGACGACAACGGAATTGATCTCGCAAATGTTGAATGCCTGCGGCCAGCGCACCGTCGCCTGCGGGAACATCGGCAAACCGCTCGTCGAAGCGGCGTGCGAGAACGAAGACTTTGCCGTGCTGACGGTGGAGGTCAGTTCGTTTCAACTCGAAACGATCCGCGATTTCCATCCCGAAATCAGCGTCTGGCTCAACTTCGCGCCCGACCATCTTGATCGCTATCGCTCGATCCGCGAATACCGGGAAGCCAAGCTGCGCATTTTCGAAAACCAAACCGCGGACGACACCGCGGTAATCAACGTCTCGGAAAACCTGAAGGCGTTGCCACCGCGCGTCATTACTTTCAGTGCCTGGACGAACGACGGTGATTTTTCGTTAGGCGACGGCTGTATCGTTTACCGGCAGCAACCTGTCTTGCAGCTCTCCGACGCGCATGTGCGCGGCCCGCACAACGCCGAAAACATGATGGCCGCGCTCGCCGTGGGCCGGGCGCGCGGACTTTCCTTCGAGGAGATGGTGCCGCCGCTTTGCGCCTATCGCGCGCAGCTGCACCGTCTGGAGTTCATCCGCGCGATCGGCGGCGTCGATTACATCAACGACTCGAAGGCGACCAATCTCGACGCGCTCGAAAAAGCGCTCCTCAGCGCGACCAAACCGGTCGTGCTGATCGCCGGCGGCAAGGATAAGGGCTTCGCTTTCGATTCGATCGCGCCGCTCATCGCCCGCAAAGTGCGCCACGCGGTCTTGATTGGTGAGATCGCGCCACGCGTGGCGGAAGACTGGCGCGAGGCCACGGAATGCGAGCTGGCCTCATCGTTAGGCGAGGCCGTCGAGCGCGCCCAGGTCGCGGCCCGCGAAGGCGAAACCGTTCTCTTTTCTCCCGGCACCTCCTCCTTCGACATGTTCAAGAGCTACGCCGATCGCGGCGACCAATTCCGCGCCCTCGTGCGCGGCCTACCCGACCCAACACTATGAAAATGCCATCCATCATGAAACGAAAGAAACTCCAGGCCTCGACCGCCCGCCGCGGGCGCACGCTCGGCCTGCCCGACGGCATGGACTACGAGCAGATGTCGGAGCCGAACATGAAATTGTCGCGCGCCCTCCTTATCGTGCTCGTGCTCCACGTGGTGGCCGTCGCCGGCATTATCGCCTTCAACACAATCAAGACGCGCGAGAGTATGACCTCAAACGCACCGGAGGCGGAAGAGGCGATACGGCCGGCGGCGGCACCGATCGCCAGCAAGGAACTCGCGGCCGCCGAGCCTAACGAAGTGACAAAAGTCACTGATGCGCCCGAAAGTAAAGGGCCGGAAAAAACGATCGAGCGGAGCAAGCCGGCGATCAAAACGCCTGCCGTACCCGATTCAGGCAAGATCTACACGGTGGTGAAAGGAGACAACCCGGTCACTATCGCGCGTCACCTAAAAGTCTCGGAAGCGGATTTGCTCGAGCTGAACCAGATCAGTGACCCGCGCAAGTTGCAGATTGGCACGAAGCTGCACATTCCGGCGCGCGTTGCGACCACGAAAGGCAAGTCGGAGTAATGAGGACGCGCTGCAAATGTCCCTGTAGGGACGTGAAACTCGCGCGCCACGCCTGGCGATAATAACTAACTAATGCACCGGAAGAGCGCTTACATTTTGTTTCTCGCTGTCCTTGGCCTCCTCGCTATCGGCATCGTGATTCTTTTTAGCACCGGCGCCTTTGCGAAAGACAGTCATAACGATGTTTATTATTTCCTCCGCCGGCACGCTCTCTGGCTCGGTTTGGGTCTGGTCGCCTGCGCCGTCGCGGCGTTGGTCGATTACCATTTCTGGCAGCGCACCTGGTGGATTTGGTTTGCCCTCTCGCTCGGCGGGCTGACGCTCTGCTTTCTTCCGCCCTTTCGGCACAAGATCAATGGGTCCTGGCGCTGGCTGGAATTCCAGGGTTTCACCTGTCAGCCCTCGGAGTTTGCCAAGATGGCGGCAGTCTTCTTTCTCGCCTTCTGGTTCTCGCGCTACGAAACCGAAAGCAACCGACTCTGGCGCGGATTTGTTCTTCCCATGGCGATCGTTAGTCTGCTTATCACGTTGATCATTACGGAAGTCGACCTCGGCACGACGATCCTGATTGGCGCGACAACTTTCGTTGTTATGTTCATCGCCGGGACGAATCTGGCACTCCTCGGCACCCTTTCATTAGGCGGAATCGGCTCGATTCTCTACCTCGCGGCCCACATTGCGGAACGCAATGGCCGTCTCATGGCCTTCCTCCACCCGGAGCAATACAAGCTGACGGCCGGCTTGCAGCAAATGCAGGCGTTGATCGCCTGGGGGAGCGGCGGAATCGATGGCCTTGGTCTCGGCAACGGCCGGCAAAAAATGTCCTACCTGCCCTACGCTCATACTGACTTCATCTTCCCGATCGTGGGCGAGGAGTTGGGTCTGCGCTTCAGTCTGATAGTTGTTTTTCTTTTCGTTCTCATCATCATTTGCGGGATGACGATCGCGCTCCACGCGCGGGACCGCTTCGGATTGCTCCTCGCCAGCGGGATCGTGTCGCTGATCGCTTTCCAGGCCGCGATCAACATTGGGGTCGTGACCTCGCTTTTGCCTAACAAGGGCCTGCCGCTGCCCTTCGTGAGCTACGGCGGCTCGAATCTTGTGATGGCCCTTTTTGCGGTTGGGCTTCTCTTGAATATTTACCGACAGGGCGTGCTCGAGCCTGGGCCGCGGAAGGAAATGGCGATGCGGGTGCGAATCACTCCGAGAATCTGATGCGTCTCGCAATTCTCAGTTCTCAACTCTCAACGTCTTTATGAACGCCGTAATCGCATGTGGAGGAACGGGCGGGCATCTCTTCCCTGGTCTCGCCGTGGCTGAAGTGTTGCGCGAACGCGGGCACGAGGCGCTTCTCTTCATCTCCGAGAAGGAAATCGATACGCTCGCGGTCGAGGGGCGGATGGAGTTTCGTTTCGAGAAACTCCCGACTGTCGCGCTGCCGTCGCCTTACTCGCCAGCGATTCTCGCCTTTGTCAGGCGCTTCAACGAAAGCCTGTCGCTCTGCCGTGGGATTTTTCGCAGGTTTAATCCGCACGTCGTCCTCGGAATGGGCGGTTTCACTTCGACCGCACCGGTCATCGCCGGCCGGATGCGCGGCATTCCGACCTTCATTCACGAGTCAAATGCCTTCCCCGGCAAAGCGAACCGTCACACCGCACGCTTCGTCCGCGCCGTACTCCTCGGGTTCATGGAATGCGCTGCCTATTTCCCAAAGGCGCGGACAGAATTCACCGGGACGCCGATTCGCTCCACCCTGCGGCGGATCGATCGCAAGGAAGCGCTCGAGAAACTTGGACTGTATCCCGGAATTCCGACCTTGCTCGTGATGGGCGGCAGCCAGGGCGCGAGCGGGATCAATCAGGCGTTGATCAAGGCGATGCCCTCGCTGCAGAATATCCCACTCCAGGTGATTCACCTTTCCGGCAGTCGCGACGAACGTTTACTCGAGGATAATTACCGGCGCGAAAACATCCCTGCGCACGTCGCGGCCTTCCATCATCGGATGGAAGAAGTTTACAGCGCGGCCGATTTCGTTATCGCGCGAGCGGGCGCCGCAAGCCTGGCAGAGTTAGCCGCTTTTGCCCTGCCCGCGATGCTCATCCCCTACCCATACGCGACGGACGATCATCAGACGCGCAACGCCGAGATATTCGTTAGGGCAAACGCCGCTTTCCTTTTGCCGGAATCCGAGCTCTCGGGCGAATTGCTTGCCAACAAAATTCGCGATTTGCTGAGCGATCCCTCCGTCCTGCGCACGATGTCGAAACAGACCGAGGCGCTCGCCCGAAGAAACGCGGCCAGATTGGTCGTCGAAACGATGGAAAGATACAGTCAGCCAAATGACGCCGTCGCCGCCTGAGATCAATCTTCAGAAATTCCTCACCGAGGAACGGCACGCGATCCATTTAATCGGCGTCGCCGGCAGCGGGATGAGCGGAATCGCCGCTCTCCTCCTCGAGCTCGGGCATGATGTGCGGGGATCCGACAAGGCGCGCACCCTCGAGACGGAGCGGCTCGCGCAGCTTGGCCTGCGCTTCTTCTCTCCGCATCGGGCAGAGGACGCCGACAATGTCGACCTGATCATTTTTTCCTCCGCCATCAAGGAGGATAACGCGATCCTGGCAGACGCCCGTGTCCGCAAGATTCCTGCAATTCGCCGCGCTGAGGCCCTCGCCGCGATCATGCTTGGCAAACGCGGAATCATCATCGCGGGCATGCATGGAAAAACGACGACAGCGGCGATGGCGGCGCACGTCTTGCGGGGCGGCGGCTTGCACCCGTCCCATTATGTCGGCGCGGAAATTCCAATCCTGGGCAGCAACGCGCACTGGGATGCGCGCGGCGGATTTTTTGTCGCGGAGGGCGACGAGAGCGATGGCACGCTGCAATTATTCCAGCCTGAGCACGCGCTCGTACTTAACGTCGAAGAGGAACATCTCGATTTCTACAGGGACCTCGCGGCAATCGAGGCGGTCTTTCGCAAGTTGCTCGCCCGCACCAAAGGCACGGTTTTCTTTTGCGCCGACGATCCGCACGCCACGAGAATTTGCGAACCACATCAGCAGGCGATTTCCTATGGATTCGCCGAGTCAGCGCAATATCGCGCGACCGATCTCGAACTACATGATTTTGCCGCTACCTTCTGCGTGCAACGGGGCGGCGAGAAACTCGGGGACGCTACCCTGAGCGTGCCCGGCAAGCATAACGTAAGCAACGCGCTCGGCGTGATCGCGCTCGCCACCGAACTCGGGATTCCCTTCGAGAAGATCGCGAAATCGTTAGGCACTTTTCGTCACGCGCGCCGCCGCTTTGAGATCAAATATCAGAGCGAGCGTTTTCTGCTCGTCGATGATTACGCCCATCATCCCACCGAGATCCGTGCCACGCTCGCGACCGCCAAATCCGCCGGTCGCAAACGCGTGCTGACGATGTTTCAACCCCATCGTTATTCCCGGACCAAGGCGTTGCGCTTCGAATTTGGCGGAGCATTCGACGACGCCGATCATGTCGTCATCACCGACGTTTACCCGGCGAGTGAGCCGGCCTTGCCAGGAATAACCGGCCAGACGATTGCCGACGCGATCTCGCAGCACGGACATCGCGCGGTTTCGTACCAACCGCGGCTTGATCGGCTGCACGGCGACGTGGGCCAGATGATTCTTGATGGCGATCTGGTGCTCAGTCTCGGCGCCGGCAATGTGCACGAACAATTGGCCAGGCTCGCGGCCGAGTTGGTCATCGCGGAAAAGTTGAAAGAAATCGTCGGGGCCGAAGGTGAGGTCAGATTGTCGGAACCGCTCGCAAAACACACCACCCTGCGGGTTGGCGGACCGGCGCAGTTTTGGGTCGAACCGAGAACCGAGGAAGCTCTTGCGAAACTGATCCGATTCTGCCGGCGCGAGAATCTGCCCCTTTTTGTCATCGGTCGCGGCTCGAATTTGCTTGTCCGCGACGGCGGCATTCGGGGCGTCGTCGTGCACCCGAGCGGTGGCCATTTCGATAAAGTCGACGCTTCCGGTCTCGAAGTCACCGCGGGCGTCGGGGCGAAGCTAAAGCAGATCGCCTACGCGGGAAAAACCGCGGGCATCGGGGGGTTTGAATGGATGGAAGGAATTCCAGGCTCGGTCGGCGGCGGATTGCGGATGAACGCTGGCGCCATGGGCGTGCAGACTTTCGATCAGGTGGTGCGGGTGCGTTATCTCGATCGCGAAGGCGTGGCGCACGAAAGGACGCCCGCGGAATTGGAAGTGCACTACCGCCACGTCCCGTCGCTCGAGGAAAACTTCGCCGTCTCGGCCGTCTTTCGCGGGAAAAAGTCGTCGACTCAAGAAATCGTTAGGCGCTTGGATGAATCGCAGGAAAAACGGCGCACGACCCAGCCGGCCGCGAAAAGCGCCGGCTGCATTTTCAAGAACCCAAATGGATGCCCGGCGGGGAAGCTGGTTGACGAGCTTGGCTTGAAAGGTTGGCAGGTGGGCGACGCGCGAGTCTCGGAGGTGCACGGAAATTTTATCGTGAATGAAGGCGCGGCCACAGCCAACGAAGTCCTGGAATTGATTGGGCAAATTCAGGCGACGGCGCGGAGAGAGCGCGGGATCGAATTGGAAACCGAAGTGCAAATTGTGGGCGAGGAAGCATGAGGACGTGCTTCCCATTTTGTCATCCCGACCCGGCGAAGCGCGGAGAGGGACCTCGCAGTTGCAATCGAGGCCTTCGCGCAACGACAACACATGGATTGCAACTGCGAGATCCTTCGCCATCCGCGCGGCTCAGGATGACAATGCTTTTCCTTTCGGAGATCGGACAATGATCGAACTCACAAACAAAAAAATTGCCGTTCTCAAAGGCGGCCCCGGCTCCGAGCGGGTTGTCTCGCTCGCGACCGGCACCGGCGTAGGCAAAGCATTGCGCTCGCTAGGCGCAGTCGTGACCGAAGTCGACGTCGAGAATTCCGACTTCGCCTTGCCTAACGACATTGAGCTGGCATTCATCGCCTTGCACGGCACCTTCGGCGAAGACGGTCAGGTGCAGCAGATTCTCGAAGATCGAGGCGTCCCCTACACCGGGGAAGGCGTCGCCGAGAGCCGCCTCGCTTTCGACAAAATTCCCTCGAAAGAGAAATTCACCACCCACGGCTGTGGCGACGCCTTCCTGGGAAATCATCCATCTTGGCCAGCAGCCTTCATTGCCGCTGCCCTACGTGATCAAAGCGCCCCGCCAGGGGTCGACCGTCGGCGTCTACATCGTGAAGGAAGCATCGCAGATCGCCACCGCGCTGAGGGAGGCCGCAAAATACGACAACGAATTCTTAGTCGAGGAATTCATCCCCGGTCGCGAGCTGACCATCGGGGTGCTCGGCGACCTCGCTCTGCCGATTCTCGAGATCATTCCCAAGAGCGGATTCTACGACTTCAACGACAAGTATCCGTTCCTCAATCCGCAGGGCGGAGGTGGCGCAGAGCACATATGTCCGGCTGAAATACCGGGCGACCTGGCGAGCAAGATCCAGGATCTCGCCTTGCTCGCCTGTGTTTCATTAGGCTTAAAGGTTTATTCCCGCGTGGACGTCATGCTTTCGGAGCGGTCCGAGCCATTCGTTCTTGAAATCAACACCATCCCAGGCATGACCGAGGCCAGCCTGCTTCCGGAGGCCGCGGCCGTGGCCGGGATTTCCTATCCGGAGCTCTGCCGGCGCGTCATTGAACTCTCACTCGCAGCCAGGCCCCAGAAAAAATGAGAGCGAAGCCGAACAAAAACCAGCCGCGCACGGGCAATCGCCGGGTTTCCACCTCGCGCCAGCGTCGGCAGCAGCACCTTCTCGACGTCAAGGTGCGGGCGCGCCGCGTTTCCCATCATCGCAACCGCCGTTTTCTTCTCGTCGTTTCCAAGATCGTGCTCGTGATCGCGGTTTGCGCGGGCCTTTACTACGGTGTCCGGACGGGCTTGAGCCGCTTCTTCTTCGACAACCCTGACTACCGGCTGAGCACGATCGCAATCCGCACCGACGGCACGCTGCAACGCGACCAGATCTTGAAAGCGGGCGGGCTCCAGGAGGGATTGAACATCTTTTCCGTCAATCTCGCTCAGATCCACGACCGCTTGCAGCAGCTTTCCCAAGTCGACGAGGTGCAGGTGGAACGGAAGATGCCTAACGAAATCGACATCACCATCACGGAGCGCAAACCGATCGCCTGGATCACGAGTGAGAAGACAGTAACCGATCCCTTTGCCTCCGACGCCGCTTTCCTCGTGGATGCCCGCGGGGTTCTGATGAAGGAAAAGAAATTGCTTCCGGAATACCTGGCCCTGCCCCTGATCACCGGCTGCTCGAGCGAGGCACTGGTGCCGGGCAAGACGGTCGACTCCTTGGAAGCGAAGGCGGCTCTCGAACTCCTTCGCCTAACGACGACGAGCTTTATGCAAACGCGCTTCCAGATTCGGGAAGTAGACGTCTCGAAAGGCTATTGCCTGCTCGTGACGGACAAGAATCACACCCGGGCGATGTTCGGGTTCGATCATCTCGACGTCCAGATGCAGCGCCTCGAACAGTTTCTCGTTTACAGCGACGATTCGCAGCGCCAGATCGAGACGGTCAACCTGCTCGTCGCGCGCAATATCCCGGTGACATTCGCGCAACCCGCATCGGAGATCATCTCCGAACTGGAAACAGAGCCTGAAACAACTGAGGCGCCAGAAACGAAAGTGGCGTCGAAGGAAACAAAGCCGGCGACATCAGAACCCGAGATTCGCAAAGCAAAGGCCGTTCACCCCACGATCAAGAAAGCGCTTCCCTACAGTCCGGGCGTGAAAAAATTCCACTCCAGTCCTCCGCCCCTGCCGGTGCGGCGGGCGGTCCCCCTTCAGCGTTTTAACCAGGAAGGCAACGGTAATGGCTAGCAGTAACTTGATGGTCGGTCTCGAAATTGGAACCTCGAAAATTTGCGTCGTGGTCGGCGAAGGCAAACCGGACGGCACGATCAAGATCCTCGGGGTCGGTCAGGCCCCGTCGCGCGGGGTGCGCAAAGGCGAGATTGTCGATTTCGAGACGGCGATGAAGTGCGTCCACGAAGCCGTTGTCGACGCTGAAGAGAAAAGCGACATCATGATTCGCAGCGTCTACGTCGGCATCACCGGCGCGCACATTCAGAGCTTCAACAATCGCGGCTGTGTCAGTGTGGCCGAAGACCACGAGGAGATCGACGAACAGGATATCGAGGATGTAAAAATCAACGCGCGCGAAGTGAGCATCCCGGCGCAGAATGCGTTTCTGCACTCGATCATCCAGCATTATCACGTCGATGGGCAGGACGGAGTGCTCAATCCGATCGGAATGCTGGGACAGAAACTGGAGGCCGATTTCCACATCATTCACGGGGTGCGCACGCGGATCCAAAACACAATCCGTTGCGTCAAAGAATTACCGCTCGACGTCGAGGACGTCGTCTTCACTCCTTTCGCCTCCGCGCAGGTTGTCCTGACCCAGCATCAAAAAAATCTCGGCGCCCTCGTCATCGACATCGGCGGCGGGACGACTGACTACGTGCTCTACATCGACGGCGCGGTGAAACAAAGCGGTGTCCTCGCGGTCGGCGGCGATCACATCACGAACGACATCTCCATGGGCTTGCGCATCCCGATGACGCGGGCGGAAAAACTCAAGATCGAAGAGGGCAGCACGGTGCTCGGCAATTGCCTTCCGGGCGAAACGGTCTTGTTGAAGGACGACTCCGGTTTCGCCGGGAAAGAAGTCGAGCGCGAAACATTAAACACGATTATTCATATGCGGCTGCGCGAGACGTTCGAGCTGCTCAAGCGCCGCCTCGAGGACGAACCCTTCCTCGATTATCTCGGCGAGGGTATCTTCATCACCGGCGGCTGCAGTCAACTCAACGGGATCGACAACCTGGCCGAAGACGTTTTCGGCATCCCGGCTCGCGCCGCCCATGCCCGGACGATGTCCGGCCTAACGAGCGCGTTTGAAAATCCCCAATTCTCGGCCGCGATTGGCTTGATCAAGTACGCGCAGGCGGTGCAAGGCGATCGGCAGCCGCGGAGTCGCTTCGGTCGACTCTTCGGGAGATTTTTTCAGGGAATGCGATGAACCCGCCGCCGGCTCCTATCCTGTCAAGACAATCGGGTCCGCCTAACGAAAGCTCAAAACCATGATCCAACTCAGCCGCAACTACAGCCTGCCGGAAAAAAAGGAAGACGATTTCGCGATCAAAATCATCGGGGTGGGAGGCGCCGGCGCGAACGCGCTCGACCGCATCGTGCTTGACGGGATGGAGCATGCCGAAATGATTGCGGTCAACACCGACGTACAATCGCTCGCCAGCTCGGTCGCAACACGCAAGGTCCAGCTCGGTCGTGAAATTACCCGGGGGTTGGGCGCCGGCGGCGACCCGGAGTTGGGCTATAACGCGGCGCAGGAATCCGCCGACGAACTGCGCGAAGCGATGCAAGGCGCGCGAATGGTTTTTGTCTGTGCGGGACTCGGTGGTGGTACGGGTTCGGGCGCGGCTCCATGCGTGGTGCAGATGGCTCACGAGACCGGGGCGCTGGTTGTCGCTTTTGCCACTTTGCCCTTCGCCTTCGAAGGCAAGCGCCGAACTGCGCAGGCGACGGAAGCGCTCCAGGAATTGCAGCGCGTTTCCGATGCGGTGGTTTGTTTTGAGAACGACCGGATGGGCGACATCGTTCTGCCGAGGGCTGGAATTCATCAGGCGTTCGCCGTCGCCGACACGACGATCAGCCAGAGCGTGCGCGCGATCATCAACGTCGTTAGGCGCCCGGGCTTGATCCAGATCGGCTTTGACGAACTGCTCTCCGCCTTGCGCGGCCAGAACAGCCGCTGCCTGTTTGGCTTCGGTGAATCCGACAGCGACAACCGGGCCCATGAGGCGCTCGCTCTCGCGCTAAAGAATCCGCTCATGAACCGCGGTAAGACGCTAACCGATGCCCGCTGTGTGCTCGTCCAAATCTCAGGCGGCCCGGGCATGACGCTGACCGAAGTCGAGATCGTGATGCAAGAACTCAACCGGCACGTCGAAGATCACACTCAGATTCTTTTTGGGACATCAGTCGACGGAAAAATGGGAAATCGTCTGAGTGTGACGCTGATCAGCTCGCTCTCCACGGAGGGGCCGGCGCAGCCCGCGCCGATCCGAACCGCCAAAATTCCTGCGCGAGAGAAGAGAGTCGAAGCACAGACGGCGGTTGAGCCCGTGTCGCCTCCGCCTGCGACGGAGTATGCGACCCCGGTGATCCCGGAAGGTGTCGAGGTTTCCTTCCCGGAACAAGAAGCAGAGGCGAGAATAAACCAACCAGAAGCAGAAAAGGAAGAGCCAATAACCGAGATCGCTCCGCCGCTGGTGCGGAAAGAGAGAAAAGCGGCGCCGGCGAAAAATCCGGAGCGCGCACCCGAATCCGCCCCGGCGAAACCATCGCCCGCGAAGAAGGATAAATTCGTCCAGGCGCGCCAGGAAGTGATGCAATTCGAACCGGTCACGCGGGGACGCTTTGAAAAGAGCGAGCCGACGATCGTGGAAGGCCAGGACCTCGACATCCCGACCTACCTGCGCAAGAACGTGCGGGTAAAGTAGAGCCGGCGAAGAGTGTAACGGGCCGCGAAACCCCAGCGGCAGGTTGCGAATTTCGGGAGCGCAGACCGCTGGCTGCTAGTTTCACCTTCGACGTGCTGACTCGGTGATTTGTCACGGCACGCTCCGCGCCCCTAGCTACGATGAAACTATCGCTGGTCTTAGAGGGTGGTTCGGCATCGCGCGGCGAGGCCGCATCGCGTGACTGTAATTCCCCCTTCTCCCCCTGGTCATTCCTCGCAGGCCCCAAAGACGGAGACAAGCTGCTCGAGCCTGGGAACGCGGGCAAAGGCACTTACGGGGGAAAGATCCGGGGTCAGAGCCCTTGCCTCGTTCCCGCGGTTTCTTGCTCTGCGCGCGTCGGGGTGTCATGGAGAGATGACTCATGTCGTTCGTAAAGCTGACCGCCCTCCTCGTCCTTGCAGTTCCCGTGCTGGCGAGAGGTGATGTCCTTGGTGATCTGCGTGCGACCTTGCAAGGCTTGCAGAGCGATCAGACCCTGCGCGCAAGGGTGGAGATCAAGACGCGGCGTTCCAGTGGGGAAAGCGGCAACCCGAAGCAGTCGACCGGCGACAGTTCCCTGATCGTCGAGAGCGGCGGCCATGGATTGCGGATGAGTTGGTCGGCTGAACAAATCCAGCAGTCACGTCAGGCCGCCGCGGAAAAACGTGCGCACCCCGACGCCCCGAGATCGGATGTCGCGACGCTGACTGTGCTCGAGGCCGACGCCGCGCTCGATTTGCTCGATGCCGCCGAGCCGCTGCGGCGAACACTCGAAGGCGCAGCCTTGCTCGAGAACAAACCGGACACCTACAAAGGGAACCCGGCCCGGCTCCTCGTAATCCGGCTCGACCTGCGGCTGGAAGAAGAAGGGAGAAAAGCCTTGAAGGAGTCAGACGCGATTCTGAAACTCTGGCTCGACAGCATCGGCCAGCCGATAGGTATGGACCGCGACCTGCGTCTGCGCTTCAGCAAGTATTTCCTCAGCTATCGGGTGCACGATGAGGAAGTGCGAGAATTCCAGATCGCCGGCGGGCGGCTGGTCGTCACTCGTTCGCAACGCGACAATTCAGGGAGCGGCCTGGGCCACAGCGAAGAATCCCACACCACAACGAAAGTGATGCTGTTGCCGCAGGGTGAATGAAGTCGAAAGCGCCAGACAGACTCTTTCCCGATTCCGACCTTCAGCTCAATCGGCCGTAGTAGACCTTCGTCTCGTAATCAAATACGACTTCGCCGTTTGACTGGTGAGTCTCGAAGATTCTTCGGAGTTCGGCGAGCATGGCGATGTGCCGTGGGTGAGTGGCGTCCGGCGCGTAAGAGGAAGAGAGCAGTCGACCCTTCAGACCGTCAAAGTCAAAGCGCTGACTATGCTCGAAGCAAGCCAGCCCAAACCGAACGCCATAGAACTCGCCGATGATTTCCTCGGTGATTTGCCGGTGGTCGATCTTCTCGTAATCCGTCGCGTATTCGCGCAGGAGATTCTCATAGGCCTCGGCGAACGGAGACGAGTCGACGCGACGCTCATTCCAGGCCAAAACCACCCAGCCACGCGCCTTCAGGATGCGAGAAAATTCTGCTTTCGCCTTTTTCCGATCAAACCAATGAAACGCCTGTCCGGCGGTCACGAAGTCAACGCTCTGTTCCGGCAACGTTGTAGCTTCAGCTCGGCCGGCAATGCTCTGAAAATGCGGGTAGCCCTCCAGCAGCCGCTCGCCAGCTTCCCGCATCTGCCGATTCGGTTCCACCGCCAACACCGGGTTTCCGTGGCGGAGAAACAATTCTGTCAGAATACCGGTCCCTGACCCAACATCGGCGATGACCGAAGTCTCGAGCAACTGACAGTTCGTCTGCAGGGAACCGATCACGGCGGCAGGATAGTGCGGGCGATAGCGTGCATAATCCTGCACTCGATTGGAAAATCGCTCCGTCGCGTCCATGGCCGGGTGACTCTACAGCAAACAGTGTCGTCGGAGGAGGGCGAGCCAACCTGGATCAACCGGTGAATCTCATCCGCTCGGTTTGAGCGAAAACCACTGCCAATCGCTCAAAGAGCCTGTCGCGATTCAAAGATCGACCCCCGACAGCCACACATTTTGCGTGTCGGCCGAGCCCTTTGATGGCTAAGATCCGCCACATGGGTCGATCCATTATTCTAAGCATCCTTTTGTTCGTCGCGGCGAGCATCACCAGCCTCCGCGCGGAAACGCCAACCAAGCCGTCGCCGCCCCCGGCGACACTGCGCTCGGTGTTGTTGTCACAGCTCCTTAGCACGCATGACAAAGCGGAGTGGTTCACCCCGATGAATACCGCGGTCGCGGGCCTGACTGCAGAGCAGGCGAAGTGGGTGCCGCAAAACGCGCAGGGAAAGCGCGACCCGAATGCCAACCACTCGGTGGGCATGCTGGCTTATCATCTCGTCTTCTGGAACGAGAATGCGCTGGCGCGTTTACACGGGGAAAAGCCCGCCGGTCCCAATAACAACAACGAGACCTTTAATGACTTCGACGCGGCACATTGGGACGACATCGTCCAACGACTCGATCGCGTGATGAAGAGCCTGGAAGCTGAGGTCGAGAAGATGCCAGAGGAGAAGCTGGCCGAGGTAGCGTCTACCATCGCTCACATCAGCACGCATAACGCGTATCACACGGGGCAGATCCTCTATGTGCGCAAGTTGCAGGGATCCTGGAACCCGGCAAACGGGGTGAAGTAGGCTCAACGCCTTGGAGTCCGGATCCGCTGCAGTTCGCGGAATGAGTCCCCTCGGGCAGTCTTCCGGGACCCACCTTCTGGCGACCGCGCGTGCCTTACTGAAGAAACCGGATCGTCATCGGGTAGCGGTAGAATTTTCCGTCGCTCGCCTGGATGGCGGCTATGATGACAAAGAGAGCGTTCAGGACCCAGAGGATCGCGAGGAAGACGAAGCCGACCAGGATGAGGCAGAAGACGGCGGCGACGAGGTTATAGATGAGCATCGAGATTTGGAAATTGAGCGCTTCCTTGCCGTGGGCGTCGATTTCGGGCGAGTCGCCGCGCTTGACCAGCCAGACGATGAGCGGCCCGAGGAGGTGGCCGGGGAAATGCAGGAAGACGCCGAGTAAAGCGCTGGCATGGCAGAGCGCGGTCCAAGTGCGCACGTTGGTGAGAGCGGGAGCGGTGGGAAGCGGTGGCGGATAGGTCGATTCCATGGTGTCTAATTAATGGATGCAGCTGAGCGCCGGTTTGGATTCAAAAAAGCGAGAGGCCTACTTTCGCGGGACGAAGCGGGAGAATCGAGGCGGCCGCCGGCAACCGCGCAGCCAAACGACTTCAGTCATTTTCTCTCGATGGCATTAATTGTCTGAAATTCGTCATTGAGGCGGTTCGAAATAGACCCTTATTCTGAAAAGGTGAAACCACTGCGAATCGGCATTGTTGGGTTCGATCAGGTGGACGCCCTCGACCTGGTTGGGCCGGCGGAAGCATTCGCCAGTGCCCTGGCCCATGACGCGAGCGGCAACCAGGGGAGCGCCTACGAAGTCGTGATCCTAGGCCTAACGAACTCACATTTCGTCGCCGAGTCGGGAATTGTTTTTCAGCCGCGGACGACTCTGCGCGCTGCGCCCAGGCTCGACACGATCATCATCCCGGGGGGCGCCGGCCTGCGGCGCGCCGACACCAATCGCGCGGTCGCGCGCTGGATCGAAGATCGAGCGGGAAAGACACGCCGCGTCGTCTCAATCTGCACTGGCATCTACGCATTGGCGGCGAGCGGCCTGCTCGATGGCCGGCGGGTGACGACCCATTGGCGGTTCGCGGCCGATGTCACACGGCGATTTCCAAACCTGCGCGTAGAGCCGAACGCACTCTTCATTCGTGACGGCAATTTCTACACCTCGGCGGGAGTGACAGCGGGAATCGATCTCACGCTTGCTCTGATCGAGGAGGACCTTGGACGCAAAGCCGCCCTGCGGGTGGCGCGCGATCTGGTCGTCTATCTGAAACGGCCGGGCGGCCAGGACCAATACTCGGAACCATTGCGCTTTCAAACGATGGCGACCGATCGGTTGGCGGAGCTGGCTAGCTGGATCGCAACTAACCCGCAGTGCGATCTCTCGATCCCGATCCTGGCCAATCGCGCCTGTCTTTCCCAGCGTCATTTCGTCAGGCGTTTCAAGGCCGCCTTCGGTCAATCGCCCGGCGCCTTCGTGCAGGACCGCCGGCTGGATGAAGCGCGACGGCGTTTGTCGGCCGAGAACCTCTCGATCGATGCCATCGCCGCCTCCGTCGGTTTCCAAAGCGCCGATGCCTTTCGCCGCGCCTTTCGCCACCGCTTTCGCATCACGCCCGGAAGGTATCGGCGAAATTTTGGCTTCGACGACAAACCAGCTTCGTGAGCAGCGAGCCATCGAAGCGTGGGAAGGACATACCCCTCCTCCCGAAGCTTGTTCGGTTTGTCTAAACGGTTTTCTACAGACATATCGCGCCTCTGCGCCGTGGTCGCAGACCTAACATCCGACCATTTACCTAAGTGCATGACACGCTAGTTAAGCTCGACCCCTAATCTTAAACTCACTGGGTCGGCCATGAGCATGCTGCCGGCGGCGATGAGACCAGCGGCGAAGGACCTCGATGGCCTTGGTGGATCTCACCGGGCGCCATTTGGCGCCCGGCGTTATCCCGAATTAGCAAACTAGACTTACGAAGCAGGCGCTCCGATTCCCGATCTTTCAGGAGACGGCTGGACAGGTTTGATCGGCGTCACTGGCAAAGCGTTGGTTTTGTTAGGTTCATTTGTGCCCTTGGGGTTGACCTTCGCGATGAAGCCGTGTTCGTCCCCCGAGGCATCGACGTAGCGACCACAGATAAATCCGTGTGCATTGATCCCATTGAGAGAGGTAAAAGCCGATCCGGGAAAATCGAAAGTAACAAACTCACCAGGCGTCATAAAGAAGAGACCATGAGTTATTCCCGCGGCGTCAGCATACCGTCCCACAATCCAGTTGGAATCGTTGTTTCCAAACAGAACTGTTCCTACCGACCCGTCAGGATCGATTGGGAAAGTCAGCGTGCCATCGCTGTCGCGGAGATACCCATGTGGGGTGACCCCATCGGCATCTACGTAGTAACCGGTGCTCTGATTTGAAGCATTTACTTGATAGGCCAGCGTCGCACTAGCGTCGGGGACGGCAAAGGTCGTGATCGTTCCACTCAGGCTAAGGAAGGCTTCCTGTGTAATGCCATCACTTTCAATAAAAGTGCCAGCAAAATCGCCGGCATTGTTTATTCCCAATGGGACGGTGCCCGAAACGTTGGGGAGATCGAATTCAGTAAAGACGCGATGCGCCAGGAAGTAGCCATGGGAAGTGCCATCACTTCCGTTCGTGTAGGTGCCACAAATCTCGCGGGCGTTATTGACCCCCCGACCCTGGGTCAGATTACCGGTGTCGTTAGGCTCAACGAACCCGCCGCTCAAATTGCCGCCGCGCCCGCGAAAGAAGCCCCGAATCGCGCCGCTCGCCGTGTCAACCACCGAGCCGACGATGTCGCCCTGGTCATTAATCTTCTGTGGCTCCGTCAACCTTCCCACGCCGGGAAAATCGAACGTCTCAACCACTTCAATCGTTGCGGCCGAGGTAGCGGTTCCGACAAGCGGTAAGGCAACCAAGGCCGCGATAATGTAAACAAATACGTGTCTTGCTCTCATGATACTGATTTCCTTTTTCTTTGATTGTTTCGTTGATAACTCAAGAGCGCGAAGTTCGAATGACATCATCCCGACAGAAATGACGAAGAACGGACAAAAACTGACATCCTCGGTCCGACTGGGGGTAATCTGTGAACCGTTACACCACGAATGGATAAATCGTGGATCGTGGCATCGAGAAGACGCCCTCCGATTCACGAATCTCGAATCTTGATTCGCCGATTATGGGATCACGAGCCACCCGGCGATCCCGCGGCACGTCGCGTCGATCAGGCAAGCACGCCGAGAGGGTTCGAGACGAGGTCTGTGCTTGCTATCGACACAAGAACGGGCCCTGCGGTGAAGCTCCCTGTTCGCCTTATTTAATGAACTGGATCGTTATCGGGTTGGCTCGAATCTTCCGTCGCTCGCTTGGATGTTGCGGAAAGGATTTGAAGAGTGGTGAGTGTGAACCCCATCCAAGCAATTTTACGGTTCGGCCAAGTAAATGGCTGCCAATCGCTATTTCTTCATCAAATCGAGCACCGCGCTCGTCATTGCAATCACTCCGGTGCGGATCGTCGGGTCCGGCACGGGCGCGAACTTACTCGAATGCAAACTAGGCAATGGCGGCGCGCCCGGCTTTTTCGAGGCCGCAATTTTCTCCGGAGCGACCGCGCCGACGTGAAAATCGACTGCGGGAATCGAATGATCCGGCAGGCTGTACTCCGCAAAATCTTCGCCTCCCATCGTCGGGTCGACGATCTCGACGTTGTTCACGCCTAACGACTGTTTCCAGACATCGACCAGCCGTTTCGTCAGCTCGGGATTGTTGTAGGTCGAGGGCACGAACTCTTTCTTCAACACCTCGACCTTCGGCATCTTGTCTTCCGGCCAGCCGCCCGCGACCGCGCAACCTTTAGCGATCCGCTCGACCGCGGCCAGAACCTGCTCGCGCACCTCGCTTTTGTAGGTGCGGACGGCGAGCTGCATCTTCACTTCGTTCGGGATGATGTTGTTCTTCGTCCCGCCGTGGATCGAGCCGACTGTCACGACCACGGAATCGATCGGATTGATTTCGCGGCTCGCGATCGTTTGCCACATATTGATCATCTCGGCCGAGAGCATGATTGGGTCCTTCGTCTTGTGCGGGTAGGCACCGTGACCGCCCACACCGAGCACGGTGACGTTGACCGAATCGCAATTCGCATAGGTGTAGCCGGGGGTGACGCCGATGTGGTTGCTCTCGAGGTCCGCTTTGTCGTGAAAGCCGAGCGCGAAGTTCGGCTTCGGCCAGCGCGTGTAGAGGCCGTCCTTCAACATCGCGCGCGCGCCGCCAAACGCTTCCTCGGCCGGTTGGGCGACGAACAGGATCGTGCCGTGCCAGTGGTCCTTCAGCTTCGCCATTGCGCGCGCCACGCCGATGAAGGTCGCGATGTGCACGTCGTGGCCGCAGGCGTGCATGACGTGCACTTCCTCACCAGCGTTGTTTTTCGCCATCACCTTGCTTGCATAGGGCAGGCCGGTTTCCTCCTCGACCGGCAATGCATCCATGTCGGTGCGCACGAGCACGACCGGGCCGTCGCCATTTTTCATCACGCCGACGATGCCGTAACCGGTCAGCCCCGGCCGGTCATATTTGCCGATGTGATCGGTGACCTCGCAGCCGGCGGCTTTGAGTTCCTTCGCGACCATCTCGGACGTGCGTTTTTCCTGGGTCGACAACTCGGGATGGCTATGCACGTCTTTGTAAATCGTGAGCAAGGACGGCAGCTCCTGGTCAGCAATTTGCGCCGGCGTCTGATCTGCCGCGCGGACGAAGGGGCTAGCCGCGAGCGAAACGAAGAGCGTGATAGTCGGCAGAAATTTCATCACGCAGCCTAGAGAGAAACTCGCGAGCGGCAACGCGAAGCCTCAACACCAGTCCGCGATCTTCTCTCCATCCTTTCCGTGCACGACAACGCACCAAGAAGGAGCGACCAGCAAATCTGCCATCTGATCGGCGGCGGCGCGCTTTCCGATTTGCTCACGCAGAAAGCAACGAACCTTACAAATTCGTTTCCCGACCGGAATCACCACCACTGCTGCAGTTGACCCCGCGCAATTCGAGCAGCTGTTCGCCATCAACGCCGAAGCGTGTTCCAGTGAGGTTCGTTCAGTTTGACTGCCTATGACGAACCGTAATTCCATCTCGACTTCCGGCGATGTCGAGGTGCGAGGCGAAGTCACACCCGCGTTTGCCGAAATCCTGACTCCCGACGCGCTCGCTTTCGTGGCAAAGCTGCAGCGTGCATTCGACGCACGGTCGCCTGGAAAGCCTGGCCCGTCGTCAAGCACGCCAGGCGGCACTCGATCGCGGTGAGCCACTCGATTTCTTACCGGACACGAAACACATCCGCGAAAGCGATTGGACTTGCGCGCCGATTCCAGCCGATCTCCGCGATCGCCGGGTCGAGATCACGGGGCCAACCGATCGCAAGATGGTGATCAACGCGTTGAACTCCGGTGCGAAAATGTTCATGGCGGACTTCGAGGACGCGAACTCGCCAACCTGGGCCAACATGGTCGAGGGCCAGATCAATCTGCGCGACGCGATCCGGCGTACGATCACTTTCACGAATCCGGATGGAAAGGAATATCGCCTAAACGAAAAGACCGCGGTCCTCCTCGTCAGGCCGCGCGGCTGGCACCTGGTTGAAAAACACCTGCTCGTGGACGGCCAACCGGTGGCAGGTGGGCTGTTCGATTTCGGCCTCTACTTCTTCCACAACGCGAAGGAACTGATCGCGCGCGGCAGCGGTCCGTACTTTTACCTCCCGAAAATGGAGAGCCATCTCGAGGCGCGCATCTGGAACGATGTCTTCAATCTTGCGCAGAAGGAGCTGGGCATTCCCCAAGGGACGATCCGCGCCACGGTATTGATCGAAACGATCCCGGCCGCCTTCGAGATGGACGAAATTCTCTACGAGCTGCGCGATCATTCCGCCGGGCTAAACTGCGGCCGCTGGGATTACATTTTTTCCTGCATCAAACGCTTCCGGAACAAACCCGACTTCCTGCTCGCCGATCGCGCGCTCATTACGATGACGACGCATTTCATGCGCTCGTATTCGCTCCTCTGCATCCAGACATGTCATCGGCGAAACACCTTCGCGATGGGCGGAATGGCGGCCCAGATTCCGGTGAAGAACGATCCGGCGGCCAACGAGGAGGCGTTCGCGAAAGTGCGTGCCGATAAAGAACGCGAAGCGCGCGACGGACACGACGGCACGTGGGTCGCGCATCCCGGCATGGTGCAGCTCGCGCTCGACGCTTTTAACGCCGTCATGCCGGAGCCGAATCAGATCGATCGTCCGCCTAACGACGGCAATGTGACCGCGAAGGATCTTTTGGATTTCGCTCCGAGCGAACCGATTACGGAGGCAGGTTTGCGTCAGAACATCAGTGTCGGCGTGCAATACCTGGAGGCGTGGCTGCGCGGACATGGCGCCGTGCCGTTGTTCAATTTGATGGAAGACGCGGCGACCGCGGAAATCTCGCGTGCACAGGTCTGGCAATGGATTCGGCATCCGCGCGGCCTGCTCGACGACGGCCGTAAAGTCACGAAAGAACTTTTCCGCCGCGTGCTCGATGAGGAACTCGCAAAGGTGCGGCGCTTTGCCAGCGATCGCTTCGATGTCGCGCGCGAACTTTTCGACCAGATTACCACCGACGACGAATTCGTCGAGTTTCTGACCCTGCCCGGGTATGAAAAGCTCGATTGAATTTTTGAGTAGAGCACGCGAGACAGCCTGCGCTAGCCGGGCCTTCTCGAAAAGGAGCTGTAAGTGAACAAAACGAAATCTGACTGGCGCAGCAACCCCCGCTGGCGCGGAATCGAGCGCACCTACTCGTTAGGCGACGTCCAGCGCTTGCAAGGCAGCGTCGTCCCCGAGCACACTCTCGCCCGCCGAGGTGCGGAGAAACTCTGGGACTTGCTGCAAACCGAACCTTTCGTTCCTACGCTCGGTGCGCTGACCGGCAACCAGGCAGTGCAGCAGGCACGGGCCGGATTGAAAGCAATTTACCTGAGCGGATGGCAGGTCGCAGCGGACGCGAATCTCGCCGGGCAGATGTATCCGGACCAGAGCCTTTACCCGGCGAACAGCGTGCCTGCGGTGGTAAAACGGATCAACCAGGCGTTGCAGCGCGCGGATCAAATCTCCCACTCCGAGGGCGAGGCCAGCATCGATTGGTTCCTGCCCATCGTCGCTGATGCGGAAGCCGGCTTCGGCGGTCCGCTTAACGTCTTCGAACTCATCAAGGCAATGATCGAAGCCGGCGCCGCAGGAGTGCACCTCGAGGATCAGCTTGCGAGCGAGAAAAAGTGCGGCCATATGGGCGGCAAAGTCCTCGTCCCGACGCGGACTGCGATCGCCCACCTCACCGCGGGCCGGCTCGCCGCTGACGTCTCTGGCGTGCCGACGGTCATTATCGCGCGCACCGACGCCAACGCCGCCGCGCTCCTCACGAGCGACGTAGACGAGCGCGACCACGCAGTTCCTCACCGGCGAGCGGACGGCGGAAGGATTCTTTCGTGTGCGGCCGGGCATCGATCAGGCGATCGCGCGTGGGCTGAGCTACGCACCCATATGTCGACATGCTCTGGTTCGAAACGTCCACGCCCGACCTCGGCGAAGCGAAGAAGTTCGCCGAGCGCATGCATGCCGATTTTCCCGGCAAGCTGCTGGCTTACAACTGCTCGCCCTCATTCAACTGGAAAGCGAAGCTCGATCGGCGCGACGATCGCGAAATTCCAGCGCGAACTCGGCGCGATGGGCTTACAAATTCCAGTTCGTCACGCTGGCCGGGTTTCACGCCCTCAACTACAGCATGTTCAAACTCGCGCACGGCTATCGCGACCGCGGGATGGCTGCCTATTCCGAATTACAGGAAGCGGAGTTTGCGGCCGAAGCCGACGGCTACATCGGCGACCAAACACCAGCGCGAAGTCGGCACCGGATACTTCGACGATGTCGCACGTGTCATCGCGGGCGGGGAAAGTTCGACCGCGGCTCTGCGACGGCTCGACCGAAGAAGAACAGTTTCATTGAAGGTGACGCCCTCGCCCCCGGCGTCCGCGGCGCTGACCGACAGCCGGCTGGCAGCACTTTGCGCGGACGAAGCGCGGAACGCGTTCCGCGACTACGAGGCGCGCTTCGACGAGATCACCCGGCGTGCGCGCGAACGCTTTCTGGCGCGCGACTGGCGCGGCAGCCAGACGACGCAGTCGAGCGTCTCCACCTTTACTCGCAAGTGCTCGCTGACCTAACGAGTCGAGTCAAAGAGCCTGATGGGCGCGCGTCTGCGTGAGCGTTCCGTCTGGCAGGCGACCAAGGCGGTCTATTCCTCGCTCATTGCGCAATCGATTCGCTGTGAAATCGCGGAGAGTTTTTTTAATTCGCTTACCCGTCGCGTTTTCGCGACCGAAGGTGTCGATCAGGCGATCGAGTTTGTCGACACCGATTTCGACGTTCCGCCGAGCGAGCATGAAGCGGAACTGTGTCGGCGCTATTCCGGAGCACCGTTGCCGGATCTGCTTGCGAACGCGTTGACCAATGCCGATGGAGCGGCTTTTGCACAGGAGTAACTGGTGCAATCTGACCGCGCGGTGGCCACCGCGGCCGAGCGCATTTCCGTGGCAACTGCGCCGCTCGCACCCGTCACGCTGGAGATTTTCCGTAGTGCTTTTTATCGCGGCCGAGGCGCATACCTGGTTGGTCGTATGATCAGTGGCGGGTCGGCGATTCCGCTCGCGCTTTGTCTGCGCCATCGGACGAAGGCGGGCTCACGCTCGACGCGGTCTTGATCGGTGAAAGCGATCTTGCGATTCTGTTTTCCTATACACGTGCCTACTTCCGGGTCGCGGCGCCGTCGCCTTACGAATTGGTGCAATGGCTGCGCGCATTGATGCCGCGTAAGCGGGTGGCCGATCTATACAACGCGATCGGTTACAACCGGCACGCGAAGACGGAATTCTACCGCGATTTCGTCCGCCATCTTCAGCAGTCCGACGACTGTTTCGTCGCCGCCGAAGGTGCGCGCGGGATGGTGATGCTCGTCTTCACGCTGCCGAGCTACGACGTCGTCTTCAAGCTGATCCGCGACCGGTTCGATGCGCCGAAAGAGAACGACCGTGGCGATGTGATGCGGCGTTACCGGATGGTTTTCGAGCACGATCGCGCCGGGCAGGTTGGTCGAGGCGCACGAGTTTGAGCATCTGCGCATCGCGCGTGATCGCTTCGAATCCTCGCTCCTCGAGGACCTCACCCAAAAGGCCGGTGGCACGGTGCGAATCGATGGCCGCGATGTCGTGATCGCACACGCTTACGTCGAGCGACGCGTCCGACCGCTGAATCTTTTCTTTGCCGAAGCGAATGAGGAGGCAGCCATTACCGCGGCCTGCGACTGGGGCCAATCGATCAAGGATCTGGCAAAGTCGAATATCTTTGCGGGCGATCTCTTGACGAAGAATTTCGGAGTGACTCGACGCGGGCGCGTTGTCTTTTACGACTACGACGAGCTTTGTTGGCTAACCGATTGTAACTTCCGCGACATGCCGCAGGCGAAAAGCTACGACGAAGAAATGTCGGCGGAGCCGTGGTTCTCGGTCAGGCCTAACGATATTTTTCCGGAGGAGTTTCCCCGCTTTCTTTATTTTCCGGGGCCGGCAAGAGAAGCGCTCTTTGAGCGGCACGGCGATTTGTTTCAGCCAAGGAATTCTGGCGTGACGTGCAGAAGGAGCTTCGCGCCGGAGAACTGCCGGAGATCCCGCCCTACGCAGAGGAACGCCGACTCTCGTTCCAGTAGTTGCGAGCGGCATCCCAGCGAGTTGGCATCCAGATCCGCCGAGAGCGGCGACGGACGCTCTCAGTTGGTTACACGTGCCCTGAATTCGTGAGGTTCCTCGCCGTCTACCGCGGCTCGGAATGACAGCGAAGCTGTGCCATCGTTCCGGCCATGGCGTTTGAAGATAATCAACTGCTCTTCGGTTCCGATCCGACGCCACGAATCGTTGCGATCGAGTTGGGCGAGACTGGGACGGTGAAGGTTTACCGGCGGGAGAAGGATGGATCAACCGCCTGCGAGATCGAGGAATTTCATCCCTTCGTCTGGGCGGATGGCGATGTCGCCGATCTCGGCCTAACGAACGCGGAAAAACTGGCTGGCGATGCGAAATACAATTGGCTGGTCACGACCGACAGTTGGAAGGAGCTGATCGCACTTCGCAACGGACTGAAGAATGCGGGGCGCAATTTTTTCGCGCTGAGCGATCCGGTCCAGCATTACCTCACTCACACCGGCCGGACGCTCTTCAAACAACTGCCGTTTGAAGAACTGAAACGGATGCAGATCGAAGTCCTGTCGTTTGCCGGCGGCGATCTCGAGGCGGCAGCCGACGATCACATCACGAGCATCGCTGTTTCCGACAACACCGGCTGGGAGGAACTGATCGAAGTCGATCCGCGGGCGATCGAGGAATCGGAGCATGCCGCGATCAAACGCCTGACGAGTCTGATCAAGGAACGCGATCCCGACGTGATCGAGGGCCATAACCTCTTCAAGTTCGACCTGCCGTTTCTCGTCGCCCGGGCGCGCAAGGCGAAGACGAAGCTCGATTGGGGACGAAGCGGCGGTTTCCTCCGTTCGCGCCCGTCGCGGCTCCAGATCGCGGAGAAGACGATCGACTACCCGAAGTTCACGATCGAGGGCCGGCATTTTGTCGACACCTTTCTGCTCGCGCAATTTTACGACGTGGGGATGCGTTCGCTTTCCGGCTTCGAGCGAAGCGATGTCGCGCAGCACTTTGGCCTAACGAACGCGCTCGACGTTTCGCAGCTTTCCGGCAAGGAACTGCAGCGCGCCTGGCAGGAAGACCCGAAACGTTATCGCGAACGCGCCCTCTGCGCGGTGCGCGAGACGCGCGCCGTCGCCGATCTCCTGAGTCCCAGCTACTTCATCCAGGCCCAGATTTTTCCCTACAACTATCAGGACGTGATCGTGCGCGGCAACGCCACCCGGATCAACGCCCTCTTCCTGCGCGAATATTTCCGGCAGCGCCACGGCATTCCCGAGATGCCGATGGTGCGCGGGTTTGAAGGCGGTTACACCGACATCTTTTTCACCGGCGTGGCGCGCAACGTCTGGCATTGCGACGTCGCCTCGCTCTATCCGTCGATCATGCTCCAGTTCGATTGCTTTCCGGTGAACGATCAGCTCCAGATCTTTCGCCATCTCGCTCACCGATCTGCGTACCTTTCGCCTCCAGGCGAAGAGCGACATGCGTGACGCCAGGGACGCGCCGCAGCGGCGCTACTTCCATGCCCTGCAAAACACCTTCAAGATTCTGATCAACAGCTTCTACGGCTACCTCGGTTTTGCGCAGGGGAACTTCGCCGATTTCGAAGCCGCCGCGCGCGTCACGCAGATCGGACGCGATCTGCTCAAGAAAATGATCGAATGGCTGAAAGCGCAGGGCGCACAAGTCATCGAAGTCGATACCGACGGAATCTATTTCGTCCCGCCCGACACCGCCCGCGATTCCATTGTAGGGCGGCCTTCCAGGCCGCCTTCCCCGCATCGGAAGCACCTCCACAACGCCCGGCGGGCAAAATGCCCGCCCTACAATCGATGGGTCCGCAGTGACAATTGAAAATCTGCGCGCCGGTTTAGCGAAAGAACTGCCACCGGGCATCGAAGTCGAGTTCGACGAGCAATTCGAGGCCATGTTCAGCTACAAGGCGAAGAACTACGCTCTGCTCACGCACGAAGGAGACGTCGTGATCAAGGGCGGTGCGCTCAAGTCGCGCGGGCTGGAGAAATTCCAGCGCGTTTTCCTCGAGGAAATGATCAAGCTCCTCATGAAAGGAAAACCCGAGGCGATCGCCAGTCTTGCGCGATCGAGTTCGCGCAAAAGATCCGCGACCGCGAATGGCCGATCGAGATGCTGATGAAGACCGACACGCTCCAGGACTCGCTCGAGAAGTATCGCCAGAAAATCGCCGGCGGTAGGACGCAATCGCGCGGCCGTCTACGAACTTGCCCTAACGAGTGGTCGCACTTACAAACCGGGCGACCAGATCAGCTACTACGTGAAGGCGACCCCGAAAAAGGTCGCAGCCTATGAAGCGGCCAAACTCGTGACCGATTTCGATCCGCAAGCCCGGGACGAGAACGTCGATTACTACGTCGCGAAGCTGGACGAGCTGGTGAAGAAATTCAGTGGGGTCACGGTGACGGCAGCTTCTACCGCGAAGCAGGAGAGCCTGGCGTTTTAGCCTTCAGAAGGGCAACGGTGCTGCCCTCCAGGCAAAGACGAATTGTCTCGACATCCCTCTGGCCCGGCTATCAGACTAACGAACAAACAAACCATAACGAACCTGAGCCTTTGCCACCGGCAAGCTTTCACTCGTCCTCCAGGTTCCGGGTGCCGGTGGAAGTTGACGAGCTTTAAGCCAGCGACGCAGGACCAACACGCGTCGCGCCTGCCTTTGTCGCGGAATAAGCGAACCGCGAAAGGCGGCGCTCGCTGGCCAGAGCATGGGCGGCAGCGAGCATGCTTTGCAGGCTCTCGAAGTCGGCCTGCGTTTCAATTTTCAACAGCTCGCTCCGATGTTTCTCGCGCGCGTCGTGCCACCGCTTGCTGACCGTTGCGATTGTGTCGGTCACATCTTCGACCTGTAGCTCGACGAATCCGGCCGCTTCGATCAGGCGTTCGTGCAAACCGGTGGGGGTAAAGAGGAAGTGACCCATCGAACGGCTGCGGGCAAGGATCTCATCTCGTGAGAGCATTCCGGTAACAATGAGCGCGTCGGTGAAAAGAAAACGTCCGCCGGGCCGCAGGACGCGAAGCCATTCCGCGAAAACCTCGGCGCGGCGCGAGAGGTGGTTCATCGCATCGATGCTGATGACGGCGTCGAACGAAGCATCCGGGAATGACAGCGGCTGACTCGCATCGGCGGGCGCGAAATTCGCCCGGCTTTGCAGGCAGCAAGCTTGCGCCATTTCCCTCGCCGCGAGGATCCCGTTTTCGTCGATGTCGAGGCCGGTGACCTGACACCCAAGCGTCTGCGCGGTGAAAAGCGCGGGTCCACCGAACCCACAGGCGATATCGAGCAGCCGCGATTCGGCGTCCAGGGATTGCCAGCTTGCGAAAAAATTTTCGCAACTCGTTCGCCGTGATCCAGCTAAACTGCCCCAGATCCTCGCCGTAAGTCTCACGCCGGATCTTCATGAGCACGCCTTCAGTCGACGCTCCGTAGACGCCATAGAAGGAGTCTTCGCCTTGTCTCTGGTTGTTCATCCGTGCGGGATTGTGGCCTAACGATTAGGTGAAAGGCCCGGAGATCACTCGATAACTTTCAGGTTAACGAGCAATTTCGAGAGCTCTTCCTGATCAGCCGCGTAATACTCCTCCCATTTGCGGCGTTCCTCCGGTGCAAGTTGCTCATATTTTTGCGCCTTGCTGTTGAGCCGGTGGTAGGCGCTTTGCAGCGTTTTCGCGACGACGGGCGATTTCAAAACTTTGCCTTACCCCGGGAAGCGCGGAGACGCCTTCATAGACTCGTTGGGCGCTGGATTGCAGCAGCGGAAAGCGCGGAGCCCGGGCGGCGTTCTTTCCGGTGTCGAGCGATGGCTTGAAGTCGGACGCAACGCCCAAAAATTCATAGACGCCTTGACGAACTTCGTCAGGCGCGCGCCCGGATCGCATCGAATTGAATCACGAGAAAATTCTCGGCCGGAAAGCGCTCGATATACGGCTTGAGATGGCGGCCAAACACCCGAGATCGCGCAGAAATGGATTTTCCATCATGTCCTCGAAGGTATCGGGTAAGGAAGCAATGACGGCGTTCCGGTTATACCAATACCAGGAGTAAATCATCTCCACCGGCATCCGGAGGCAAAGGAGCAGCTTGGTGTCGGCTCGGTAAGCGGCGATTCGATCGGCGGCTTCTGCCGTGTAAAGATAAGAGGGACAAAATTCTCCACGGCTGGAAATCGTCCCGGTGGAGTGCTGGAAATTCTTCGTGATACCAGGACTCCCCACGCCCAAAGCAACGCAGCTCCTTGCCCGCGAGCCTTCGCATGATGGTATCGGCGAAATAATAGACCTCCTTGTCCGGGGCGAAGCCTATTTGCGGATGCGCCTCCAGCTGGGCGGAAAGCCATGTCGTCCCGCATTTCGGCGCGCCGATCCCGATAAAATCGATCTTGGACATATCAGGCATCATGAGCACGGTTTTCGGAAAGCATACGCGTCGGAACTAATCCATCGGTCGAAGACGTTTTGCTTCGCTTTCTTTACTGGCAGGCAGTTTTGCGTCGGTCTTTTTGATCTCACCGGTAACGAGGTCGCCCACCGGGGGCAGCACATCTTTGAACGTCGCGCCGTAGATTTCCCAGACGGTCAGGAACAATCCGCAGACGAGCGGTCCGATGATGAAACCGACCGGGCCAAAGAGAAAGAGCCCGCCGAGCGTGCCGATAAGGATGAGAAGGTCGGGCATTTTTGCATCTTTCCCGACGAGCTTTGGGCGCAACATGTTGTCGATCGTCCCGACGACGGCTGAGCACCAAATCAGGAGCAGAGTGGCGGTGAGCTTCTCGCCGATGACGAAAAGGTAAATCACGGCTGGCAGCCAGACGAGAGCCGCGCCGATTCCCGGCACGATTGAGAGCACGGCCATGATCGTTCCCCAAAAGGCCGCACTAGGGAGTCCGGCAAACCAAAGGCCAATCCCCGCCAGCGTCCCCTGGATGATCCCGATGACCACCGTGCCTTTGATCGTCGCGCGTGTGACGGAACGCAGCCTTTCCAGGACTCGCACCTCATCTCCGTGGCTGAGCGGTGTGTAGTATAAGATTTTCTCCAGAATGACGCCGCCGTCGCGGAGGAAATAGAACATGGCGTAGAGCATGACGAAGAGGTTGAGCAGAAAAGTGGCGGTGCTCGCGGTCAGCTGGGTCGCGCCCCCAACGAGATATGTGCCGCTTGCTTTGGCCAACTGAGCAGCGCTGTCGACGATCTGATCCTGTTCTGGAACGTAATGCGCGAGCGCCGGAAAACGCCGTGCCAGCCAGTCGTGGGCGTTGAAAGCGCTCACCGCCCCGAAATGCTCCTGCACCCACGGCAGGGCCTGATTGCTTACTGCCAACGC